>NZ_SNUX01000001.1:0-1137339 GCF_004375095.1 Shouchella oshimensis
GTAGCTCCAGTAACTCCCGTTACTCCAGTAGCACCTGTAGCTCCAGTAACTCCAGTGACTCCGGTAATGCCAGTCGCACCAGTAACTCCGGTAGGACCAGTAACTCCAGTAGCCCCAGTAACTCCTGTAGCACCCGTTACTCCTGTAGCCCCAGTAACACCAGTAACACCAGTAACACCCATAACGCCAGTAGCTCCAGTAATGCCAGTAGCACCTGTAACTCCGGTAACTCCAGTAGCACCCGTAACGCCAGTAGCACCAGTAACTCCGGTAATGCCAGTGGCTCCGGTTACTCCTGTAGCCCCAGTAACTCCCGTTACTCCAGTGGCACCAGTAGCTCCAGTAATGCCAGTAGCCCCTGTAACTCCCGTTACTCCTGTTGCACCAGTAACACCAGTAGGTCCGGTAATGCCAGTAGCTCCAGTAATGCCAGTAGCTCCAGTAGCACCCGTAGGACCAGTAGCTCCAGTAACTCCCGTAACTCCCGTAACGCCAGTAGCACCAGTAACGCCAGTAGCTCCAGTAACTCCAGTGACTCCGGTAACCCCAGTGGCACCAGTAACGCCAGTAGCACCCGTAACGCCAGTAGCACCAGTAACTCCTGTAATGCCAGTGGCTCCGGTTACTCCTGTAGCCCCAGTGACTCCAGTAACTCCTGTAACCCCTGTAGCTCCTGTAATGCCAGTGGCACCAGTAACGCCGGTGGCACCTGTAACGCCAGTAATCCCAGTGACTCCAGTAGCTCCTGTTACTCCAGTAGCTCCAGTAACACCAGTGGCACCAGTAACGCCGGTGGCACCAGTAACTCCGGTGGCACCAGTAACTCCGGTGACGCCAGTAGCTCCGGTAGGACCAGTAGCTCCAGTAGCACCTGTAACTCCGGTAACTCCAGTAGGACCAGTAACGCCAGTAGCTCCAGTAGCACCAGTAACTCCAGTAATGCCAGTGGCTCCAGTAGGACCTGTAGCTCCAGTAACTCCCGTTACTCCAGTAGCACCTGTAGCTCCAGTAACTCCAGTGACTCCGGTAATGCCAGTCGCACCAGTAACTCCGGTAGGACCAGTAACTCCAGTAGCCCCAGTAACTCCTGTAGCCCCAGTGACTCCGGTAACCCCAGTGGCTCCCGTAACGCCAGTAGCACCTGTAACTCCGGTAATGCCAGTGGCTCCGGTTACTCCTGTAGCCCCAGTGACTCCTGTAGCCCCAGTAACTCCCGTTACTCCAGTGGCACCAGTAGCTCCAGTAATGCCAGTGGCTCCGGTTACTCCTGTAGCCCCAGTAACTCCCGTTACTCCAGTGGCACCAGTCGCTCCAGTAATGCCAGTAGCCCCTGTAACTCCCGTTACTCCTGTAGCACCAGTAACACCAGTAGCTCCTGTAACTCCGGTAGTTCCTGAGACACCCGTAGGTCCAGTAGCACCCGTAACTCCTGTAGCTCCAGTAACTCCAGTAACTCCTGTAATACCAGTAGCTCCTGTAATGCCAGTAACCCCAGTAGCCCCGGTGGCACCAGTAGCACCTGTAATCCCAGTGGCTCCTGTAACTCCTGTAACTCCTGTAACTCCTGTAGCCCCAGTAACACCAGTAGCCCCAGTGACGCCGGTAACACCAGTAGATCCCGTTACTCCTGTAGCTCCAGTAACGCCAGTAACTCCAGTAGCACCCGTTACCCCAGTAGCACCTGTAACCCCAGTGGCTCCTGTAACTCCAGTAGGACCTGTAGGTCCAGTAACGCCAGTAGCACCAGTAACTCCGGTAGGACCAGTAACTCCTGTAGCCCCAGTAACTCCAGTAGCACCCGTTACTCCTGTAGCCCCAGTAACTCCAGTGGCACCAGTAGCTCCAGTAATGCCAGTAGCACCAGTAGCACCAGTAACTCCCGTTACTCCTGTAGCACCAGTAACACCAGTAACACCAGTAACACCAGTAGGACCAGTAGGTCCGGTAATGCCAGTAGCACCAGTAACTCCCGTTACTCCTGTAACCCCAGTAGCTCCTGTAATGCCAGTAACACCAGTAGCCCCGGTGGCACCAGTAGCCCCAGTAACCCCAGTGGCTCCTGTAACTCCAGTAGGACCTGTAGGTCCAGTGGCCCCGGTGGCACCAGTAACACCCGTTACCCCAGTGGCTCCAGTAACACCAGTAGCTCCAGTAACTCCCGTTACTCCTGTAGCACCAGTAACACCAGTAGCTCCGGTTACTCCAGTGGCACCTGTAATACCAGTAGCTCCAGTGGCACCCGTACCGCCAGTAGCACCCGTAACACCAGTAGCTCCGGTAATGCCAGTAGCCCCAGTAACCCCAGTAGCTCCAGTAATGCCAGTAACACCAGTAGATCCTGTAACTCCCGTAGCTCCAGTAACACCAGTAGCTCCAGTAGGGCCTGTAGCTCCAGTAGCTCCTGTAATGCCAGTAGCCCCAGTAGCTCCTGTAATGCCAGTAGCTCCTGTAATGCCAGTAGCCCCAGTAACGCCAGTGGCCCCAGTAACGCCGCTCACATCGTTACAATAGCTACAATAGGTGCTAAATAAAGATCCTCCATTTGTTGGTGTCCTTTTAAATTGGACAATGCTTTGATGTATACAATATTCATATTTAGAAATTTTTTTCATCGTAAACAGCCCTTATACAAATGTATTTTTATATGTAGGAAAAAAAGGCTTTCTAAATAGTATTCATAAATTTTTTAGTTGTGAATGGGACAAGGTGAAGTCCTGACGATTTTTCGTTTTAGATTTAAAGAGTATACATGCATGTTTATAAAGGGCCAAATTTTGTTGCAAAGTAAAAACAAAAAAAGCCCAGATACGAAAGGATCTGAGCTTGAATTAAAGTGGATTGAAAAATTTTATTTTTAGTTAAGAGTGGTTTGTCTCAGATGGTTTTTTCCTCGTTTTTATTCCAATTAAGAAAAAGCCTGCGATAATAGCTAAGACGATAACCGTGAATGCAATAGTCGAATTTATTTGTTGGCTAAGTATGCCAAGTGCAATCCCTACTACTCCAAAGTCTGAATCACCAAACGTCGTACTTTGGAAACCGAGATCTCCGAGGACAGGTAATAGTAATGCTGGTAAGAAGCTAATAAAAACTCCATTTACCATAGCACCAATAATGGCTCCCCGTCTTCCACCAGTAGCATTTCCGAAAACTCCAGCTGCTGCACCTGTAAAGAAATGCGGTACAAGTCCTGGTACTATTACTGCTAAGCCAAAGAGTGGTAGAAACATCATACTGATTAAACCAGCTGCGAAACTAAACAAAAATCCTATAATAACAGCGTTGTTTGCAAATGGGAAAACAGCAGGTGCATCAAGTGCTGGCTTTGCATTTGGTACAATTTTGTCAGCGATTCCTTTAAAAGCCGGAACAATTTCTCCAAGCAACATTCGTACACCTGTGAGAATGATGTATACGCCAGCCGCGAAGGCCAATGCTTGCATTAAAGAGAACACAAGAAAGTTTTGTCCGCCACTCAACTGTGATTCAATAAATTCACTTCCTGTAAATAGTGAAACGACAACGAATAAAATAACCATTGTTAAGGATACAGCAACTGTCGTATCTCTTAAGAAACCAAGTGATTTTGGCACTTTTATATCTTCAGTAGATTTTTCTTTATTGCCAAACCATTTTCCGATTGTAGCAGAAGCATAATAGCCGAAAGACCCAAAATGACCAACAGCAATATCATCAGAACCCGTGATCTCACGAGTGAAAGGTTGAAGCATAGCTGGTAGAAGCACCATTAAAGATCCTAAGATGATAGCGCCTAGTACGACCATTGGAACTCCAGCCATACCAGCAGTAGTTAAAATGACGGCTATCAAGCAAGCCATAAACATGATGTGGTGTCCAGTTAAAAAGATATACTTAAAGGGTGTAATACGAGCAAACAGAATATTTGCCATCATCCCGAATAACATGATCATCGCTGTTTCAGTACCAAATGCATCTTGCGCTATGGCAACGATTACTTCGTTATTCGGTATGACACCGTTTACATCGAATGCGTGATTAAACATCGCACTAAATTGATCTAATGACTGTGTAATGACCATGGCACCTGCTCCTAAAATAACAAAGCCAAGTACGGTTTTTAGGGTTCCTGACACTACATCGGCAACTGCTTTTCTCTGAGCAAGTAAGCCGATGAGTGCAAAAAGACCAACAAGTAGTTCAGGAGTACCTAAGAGATCATTCATGATGAAATCAACCATTGGTGACTACCTCCTTTAGCTTATACATGTTGGTTTAGGACTTCTCGTAATTCATTTTTATCAAGTAGGTTTTTTAGGCCCACTACGTTTCGAGAACCATCTCTTAAATTGGAAACAATCTCTTCTGAACCAATATATAAGTCCGCGTTTTCAGTTTTTGCTGTTGTTAAATCTGTGTGAGACACATCTGCTTGTTTATCTAAATCCTTTAAAACTTGCTTTGCATTCATTTCAACAATCATAGAACTTCCTAATCCATTTCCACATACAACTAATACTTTTTTCATTGTTCTTGTCCTCCTTCATTCTCCTTATGAAGAATGGTTTCAATTTGTGAAGCTGATGTACTTGCCAAAATGTCTTGAACGTTTTTCTGTTCTGAAAGCAGCTCAGAGAGTTGGGATAACGCTTTGAGATGGGTCTCATTATCAATGGCCGCTAAAACGATGATAATTTGTGCATTATGTTTGGCTTCATTAGAAAAAGAAACAGGTTCATTTAGTTTCAATATACTGATCCCAAGCTTATTAACGCCTTCTTCAGGTCTTGCGTGTGGCATCGCAATGGAAGGTGCGATCACAATATAGGGTCCGTTCGTTGTTACATTATTAATCATGGCATGAATATAGGATTCAACAATCGATTCGTTTTGTAATAGCGGCTGAGCAGCTATCGTAATCGCTTCCTGCCAGGAAGAAACGGTAGGCTGAACCTGAATCATGCTCTTGTCTACTATCTCATGTAACATCGGTTTATACACCTCAAGTCTTAATCTAGTTGGGCGAAAGAATGGTTCTAGTTGATGAATTAATGCTTGTCTATCACGAATATCAGCATTTTTTTCAATAATATGCAGAACGCTTTCAAATTCAGACTGTTTTAAGCGTTCAGGATCCAAAAAGCTTTGTAACTCACGAAAGATATGTGCCTTTTCTCGATCTCCAAGAATTGCCGGAACGTAGATAATCGGAATGAGGGATTCGCTTATAAAAGTTGTAGAAAAGGCGAGATCTACTTTTTTCTCATACTTGTTAAACAAACGTATTGGGATATACGTAAGAAATTCTACTTCCGGTAATAAGACTTCTAATTGAGAGAAAAGCATTGATGACGCAGCAATACCATTCTCACAAACAACAACCGCTTTATACGCTTTTTTTCGATTTTCCCTTTTTCGATTAATCCACCCACCAAAGTGCATCGCAATAAGGGCAACTTCTTCCCTTGGAATTGGTCGATTCACGTATTCTTCAAGTGGTTTTAAAGCTTTTTCAGTCAACGTATAGATTTCTTTAAGTTGGTGTTCAATAAGCGGTAAATACCGGTGATTGAGTTGTTCATTATACTTTAATCTGTAATAGGCAGGTTTGATGTGTGCCACTAAATTCTTGTACAAGCGCTCTTTTTCGTGAAAATTAACTCCACTATGGTATTCAAACCGCTCAATGATTTCTTTTGTTAACGTCAACACATCCGTTTGTTCGTCTTGTCGATCACGAGTATGAATATCCGTTACCCGGGAGCTTAACAGCCGAATAACAAATAGTATGCACTCTGGTTGCTTAAATAAACGAAATCCTTGATGAACAAGACGTTCGGCCATTTGATCAACAACCTTATAAGCCTGTGTATGAAGAAGTACTTGCTGTTCTTCTACTTCTATCCAAAGCTTTTCAAAAGATCGATTAGATAAGAAAAGAAGGGTAAGCTTTAAAGACGTTGCTACTTGCTCATTGAATGTTAGCGATAACGCTTGCTCCAATTGTTTAATTTCATTTTGAAACTGTAGTTCTGTATTCGTTATTCCAGCTTCTACTTGATTAAATAGCAACGACCTTACTTCAATAAAATCTTCATCAGCGATAACGAATATAACTTTTTGAATCACCCGCCACACATCATAATCGGCTCCAACTATACGATATCCATCTTGTTTTGAATGAAGCAGCTCAACATGATGATCGTGGAGAAATTGTGAAACAGCAGTTAAATCTTTAAACAAGGTTCCACGACTTACTTGAATGAGATCCATTAACGCTTTAGCGGTTGTGTTTGGTGGTTGCAGCAATACACTGGCTACAATGATGTACTGCCGTTCTTTTTGAGTAAATCGATAATCCCATTGTTTTTTTAATGCAACTAAATTAACTAGACTTGTCTTCGTGTCGGAAGTTAAAGATATGCCTTTACGATATTCACGTTTTATAGGATGTACTTGATTTTCTAACAACCAATAATCAATTTCATTAAAATCGTTATAAAGCGTACGTTTTGACACACCAAGACGCGTTGCTAACTCAGCAGGATCAATCGGTTTTTTCGCTGAATGTAAATAAGATAAGATGGTTATGCGTCGTTGATCAAGAACCACAAAGATTGCTCCTTACAGAATATAATTTTGCACAGTATCTCATAACCTAAATGGAGTATAAACGGAAACAATCAAAGTGTTAATAGCTTTTACCAGACAATAAGTGTACAATTCAATTGTGAAAAACTATACGCAGATTCCAGCAGTACTATTATGAACAAAAAAAGAGAATAACATGAATGGTTATTCTCTAAACGTGAATCTTATTTTAAAGCACTTCCTAGCATGCCAGAAATAAAGTGCTTTTGCATAGCTAAGAAAAAGATCAGAATTGGTACAGTTGCTATTGTAATACCCATCATAACTTGACCGTAATCCGTATACGATACCCCGCTTAACGTTGAAAGGGCTACTGGAAATGTATACATATCAGGTGTTCGAATGGCGATAAGGGGCCACATGAAATTGTTCCATTGAAACATAAAGAGGAAAATGGATGTGGCTGCTAAAGCTGGCTTCATGGATGGTAATACGATCTGCATAAAAATTCTCCATTCCCCTGCTCCATCTAAGCGTGCTGATTCTAATAACTCTGTAGGAAAAGATAAAAAATTTTGTCGCATCAGAAAAATGGCAAATGGATAGCAAAGTTGAGGCGCAATTAATGCAAAATACGTATTTAATAAATTGAAGTTAGCCATCATTTGAAATAAAGGAATTAATGTAGCTTGATACGGTATCATCATGGATAGCAAAAACACTGTAAAAATAACATTTCGCCCTTTAAAAGTAAATTTTGCAAAGGCGTAAGCGGCTGTGGTACTTATCGCTAAT
This sequence comes from Shouchella oshimensis, assembly GCF_004375095.1. Lineage (NCBI taxonomy): Bacteria > Bacillati > Bacillota > Bacilli > Caryophanales > Bacillaceae > Shouchella > Shouchella oshimensis. Next base: position 7,366 of record NZ_SNUX01000001.1, read on the forward strand.
GCAAGCACAACGTATAAGCTTGCCACTACTAGTGAATTAAATAATACCCGCCAAATGCCTACATTCTGATCTAAGTTTCTTAAGTTCTCCATAAAGTGACTGCCAGGTATAAACGTCGGTGGACTTGAAAACATGGAAGAAGATGGGTTGGTCGCACCGATGAACATCCAATAAAATGGAAATACTGAAATCACTAAAAAGACGAGTAAAAAACCATACATGCTTACTTTACCTAACAAATGTTTCCGTCCCGTTTTTGTTTTCATTATTTATCACCTGTTACTTTAAATTGAATAATAGATAGAACAGCCACAAGCATGACAACTACATAGGCAACTGCACTTGCATAGTTAAAATCAAAATATTCAAATCCATTTTCATAAATGTACAAGCCTAACGTCATCGTGGAGTTAGCTGGGCCCCCACCTGTAAGATTGAATGGTTCATCAAATAATTGAAGCGTACCAATTGTTGATAAAATCCCAGTAAACAAAATGACTGGCTTTAAACTTGGAATCGTAATGGAAAAGAACTGTCTAATTTTCCCTGCACCATCCATTTTAGCTGCTTCATACATTTCATGGGGAATATTTTGCAAAGCAGCAAGGTAAATAATCATGTTGTAACCCGTCCACCTCCATGTCATAGCAAGCACAATGGAAATCTTCGCCCATGTTCCATCTGTTAACCAAGGAATGGCGGACATTCCGAGATTTGTAAACAGTTCATTAATAAGCCCATTATCTTGTAGTAAAACTGAAAATAATAGTGAATAGGCAACTAGCGACGTGACGGCTGGTAAAAAGAACGAAACTCGAAAGAAGCCCTTTAGGCGTAACAACTGGCTATTTAACACATTTGCCAAGATCATTGATAAAAGTAGCATGAACGGCACTTGTAAAATGAAAATAATAAATGTATTTACGAGGGCCGTCTGAAAGATCGAATCATGAATCAGTCGTATGTAATTGTCAAATCCAGTAAAGACATAGCTTCCACCTTCAAATTTTTGAAAGCTAAGCACGATGGAAGCAGCAATGGGATAAGCTGTAAAAAGTAAAAACAAAATAACCGCTGGTGCTAAAAATACATAAGGGGTTGCCTTAGATCGGTTCATGACACAGCCCTCTTTCTTTAAAATCGGTGAAGCAACGTACAGGACTTCACCGATTTCTGTTTTTATAAGATCATTTAATTCATTCTGTTTTGTAATTGTTGTTCGGCTCGTGTCATTACATCTGTTACGTCCGCTCCATTCGCTGCATCAGATTGCGCCGTTTCCGTTTCATCTCGAGCGATGGAATAATTTCCTGTATAATTTACAGAAGGAATATCTTCCATCATACTGGAAAAGAGCTCCCAAATGGCCTGATCTCCAAAGTAACCAATTGGAGAAGTGAATACGTCATTGTCGTAAATGGTATTAAGAGAAGGAAATAAGCCATTCTCCATTGCCGTTAATTGGACATCATCAGAAGTAGAGAAATACTCCATAAACTCATAGGCAAGTTCAGGATTAGCCGTTTGTGCTGAGATCATGTAATTGCTTCCTCCTAAGTTAGAAGCCCGATTGCCGCCTGCTTCCATTGCTGGCAATGGAAACACTCCCCATTGTCCTTCTAAATCTGGCGCCTGCTCCGTTAACGAACCGGTTAACCATGCCCCAGTTGGCGCAGTAGCAACCTGACCATTCGCCAAGCCTGATAACCATGCATCCCAACCGACTAAATTCTCATTTAACCCTTCTTGATGTAATCGCTGAATCACTTCCATCGCTCTAATCGACTCATCAGACGCTAGAGCAACTTCTTCATTGTCATCAAAATAAAATGTACCTTGCTGATTTAACATCATTCGGTAAACACCATCATCATTACTGATGTCAATACCAGTTAATGCTACATCTAGCTCGTCCCGCAATGTATGACCTGCTTCAATAAAATCATCCCAAGTTTCAATTTCGTCTGCATAAATACCAGCTTCTTCAAACAAGTCAGTTCGATAAAAGACACCAGCAGGACCCGCATCAAAAGGAAAGCCGTACACTCCCCCGTCAACGTTCAATAATTCCGTTTTAAAAGCAGGAAATTTATCATTGTGATTCTCTTCAAAATCATACTCAGAAATGTCTAAAAAGGCATCTTTGAAATTTGAAAGATAACCTTGAACGCGATCATCTTCAACGAGCATAATATCAGGTAAACCCTCTCCATTTGCCTGAAGCCCTGTTGTAATACGCTGATAAACATCCGGTGTTCCTACTTCAATAATTTCTAGTTCAAAATCTGGATGATCTTCTTTAAATTGAGCAGCTGCTTCTTCAAGTACTGGAATATTAATGTTCCAAGCCCACGCGGTTAAGGTTTGATCATCAGAGGTTCCGCTGCTACCTGAACCTCCACAAGCGGATAAAGAAACAAGCGCTACTAGTGATGATGCATATAGTAAGTTTTTTTTCATGTTCATGCTCCTCTCAATATGTATGACGCATTCATGCTTTTGGTATCGCTTACAATTACAGCTAACCCACTCTTTTTTTGAACTATTCAAGTATTCAACCGAAAGAAACCGGTTTCAGTTAACTTTAAAAAAGAAACTCTTTTTTGTCAACAAGCAATTTTGACACTTTGATGATTTCCGTTTTAAGTGAAAAATGGAGCTTCACTTTGACTACACTCGCAAACAATTCTATACTTCTAATAGAAAAATGAAAAAGGGAAGCGATAACGAATGTTGAAGAAAGACGGTGTTACAATTTACCGGATTGCCAAAGAAGCAAATGTTTCGCCTGCCACTGTATCGAGAGTCTTAACTGGAAGCGCAAATGTTAGGGAGCCAGCTAAATCTAGAGTCTTAGCGTTAATTAATAAATATAATTTTAAGCCGAATGTAATGGCACAAAGCTTATATTTAAAACAATCAAAAATGCTAGGTATCATTTTGCCAGATATTGATCATCCCTTCTATTCTATGATTGTTAAAGAGCTTGAAAGACAAGCCCTCGAAAAAGGTTATACGTGTTTATTGTGCAATTCCATGCAAAATTTCACCATAGAGCAAGCGTATTTGGACAATCTGATTTCCCGTCAAGTTGATGGCATTGTTTTTCTAGGTGGTCGCATTAACCAAACCCACCCCACCGAAGAACTTCGAGCAGGAATGATCGACGCACTAAAACATGTACCGATTGTTTTTGTTAATGGAAAAATGGATGGTGTGGACGCCCATACAATCCGTACAGATGAAGCAAGTGGTGTGCGACGTTTACTTGAGCTACTTACTCACCATGGGCATGAAGCGATTGGCTTATTAGGTGGGGAGATAGGGGTTTCGTCTACTGATGAGAAAGTGAGTGTTTTTCGAGAAACGATGCTAGAAAAAGGATTAATCTTTAAAGAAGATTGGATTCATAGTAGCGGTTATAGCATAGAGGCTGGAGAAAAAGATGCCACACATCTCATTCACCTTGATCATCGACCAACAGCCGTCTTATGTATGAATGATTTTGTAGCCATTGGAGCTATCAAACAGTTCAAAAAGTTTGGTTTGAAAGTTCCTGGTGATATTTCTGTAACGGGGTTTGATGATACGTATTTAGCTGAACACTTCCCTCCTGGTGTTACATCTGTTAATCAAAACTACCAGATGCTAGCAAAGAAAACAATCGAGACATTAATTGGTTTGATTGCACACGAAGAACAAGAGAAAGAGGCGATCGTCCCAACGTATGTGACAGTAAGAAACTCATGTGATGAATGGCAACACTAACTCCTTTTTAATGTGTTGTCATTCTTCAAGCTTTCTTTTCAAAAAATGACTTTTAAACATTGACAAAAGTGCAAATTCGATATACCTTTATTTGAAACCGGTTTCTTTTCAAAGGGTAAAGTAGATAGTACGTAAAAGGAGATGACTAATGGTGTCAAAACAATTAACTTGGGGTATTCTTGGAACCGCTACCATTGCAAAACAATCAATGATTCCAGGTATCTTGGAATCCAGCACAGGATCTATTGGAGCTATAGCAAGTCGATCTCTTGATAAAGCTCAAGCATTCGCTTCAGAATTTTCTATCCCTACAGCATATGGGTCCTATGAAGAATTAGTAGCAGATCCCTCTATAGATGCTGTGTACATACCGCTGCCAAACCATTTGCATAAAGAGTGGGTCATTCGTTCGGCTAAAGCGAAGAAACATGTTCTATGCGAAAAACCAATCTCTTTGAATCAATTAGAGCTTGAGGAAATGAAACGTGTATGTGAAGAAAACAATGTATTATTACTAGATGCGTTTATGTATCGCTACCAAGAGCGCTATACACTTATTAAAAACCATATTAAAAATGGGGACATTGGTGATTTAAGAGGGATTAGAAGCTCCTTCTCGTTTAATAATGCTGGAGCTCTTGATAATTTTCGGATGAAAAAAGAATTTGGTGGAGGTAGTTTGTACGATATTGGTGTCTATCCACTTAGTTTAGCACGTATGATATTTGAAGAAGAACCAGAGGCTATTACGGTTCACTCATATTCACCTGATTCTCATAACGGTGTTGATATGTCAGCGGCAGGTTTGGTTGAATTTAACAACGGACGCTTTCTAACATTTGATTGTGGCATGTGGGCAGCCTACCGTAATGATGCTGAAATTCTTGGTTCTACAGGTCGCATTCTTATTCCCGATCCTTTTACAGGTGGTTTAGAAGGATTTCAACTTATTCAAGGGAGTGAACAACGTCAAATTGATGTAGAAGATACAAATCATTACGCGAAGCAAGCCGATTATTTTGCTCATGTTGTATGGGGTGAAACGGCCAATCGCTTTGGCATTGAAGATTCTCTTGCAAATATGCGTTTACTTGATGGAGCGCTTGCATCACAAGAAAAACGGGAAAGAGTGGTGTTGTAAAACAATGTTAAAAACAATTCAATTAGAGGGATTATCTTCCCCTGTATCCTCTCTCATTATGGGATCTGATTATTTTACCCCTGAGAATCAGGAAACAGCTAGTCAAATGATAGAAAACTATTTACGCATCGGTGGCAATACAATTGATACAGCGTTTATTTACAGTGGCGGATTAAGTGAACAAGCGATCGGAAACTGGCTGAATAATGGAAACCGAGAACGTGTTAATATTTGGACAAAAGGTGGGCACCCGAACCAAAATGGCCACACCATTACGAAAGCAGAACTAAAAGAACAGCTTAAAATAAGTCTTGATCGATTAAAAACCGATCATGTTGAGCTATATGCCCTCCATCGGGATGATCCTTCTGTTCCTGTTGGTCACATTTTAGAATGGCTGAATGAGTTTATTGAAGACGGTTACATCTCTACTTTTGGTGGATCAAATTGGGAGACTTCTCGTTTAGAGGAAGCAAACGATTATGCATCAACACATGGTTTACGCGGCTTTTCGTTTTCAAGTCCAAATTTAAGTCTGGCAAAGGCAAAAGAAGCTTATTGGCCAGGGTGCATTAGCTTAGATGCTTCCGACATTAAATGGCACCAGCAATCAACGATTCCTGTACTCTCATGGTCCTCACAAGCAAGAGGTTTTTTTACAGGTCGCTTTGATCGAAACGATTTTTCTAACGAAGACCTTGTACGTGTTTTTTATAATGATGACAATTGGAAACGATTTGATCGTGCAGCAGAGTTAGCGGAAAAGAAAGGCGTAACGACTATTGAAATTGCACTTGCTTATGTATTAAATCAATCATTTCCAACAGCTGCTATTATCGGCCCTCAAAATAAAGAGGAAATGGTATCATGCGCGCAAGGAGCAAGCATTGTATTATCAAAAGACGAAATCAATTGGCTTAACTTAGACGTACCTACACCCTCTTCTTGATGCTTTAGAAAGATAAATGACAATCAAAAAGGTACAAAAGGATAAAAGATCCTTTTGTACCTTTTTCTCTAAAATTCTTGTTTTGGTGAGGACTGAGAATGAACATGGTCATATTCAAATTCTTGTTTTGGAGGAGATTTAACATCTGCACTGTAAAACCCGAATTCTTGTTTCGGACTGGCCTCAACCCCTGCTGATGGAAGTGTCAAAGATGCTACGATGAAAAAAGATGCAAAAACGATGGACATTTTTCTCTTCACGTTTGATCAACTCCTAGTATAATTCGTTTTCTTGACATTTCGAGTGCGTACTCAGAAAACAATAAAGCTGTTTCGAACTTATTTTGCTGCTTAAAGTAATTCGCTATTTCCTCGCCAAGCTCTTGGCAATCAAAGTAGTTCTCTTCTGATTCCAGTTTTCGTAAGCCTTGCTGTATCAAGAGTATATCATCAGTAAGATATAATCCGCGACAAATGAAGCATTTAGCTACTATCTCTTTTGATTGATGCTGTATGGCTTTAGCCTCTAATTCTTCTAGGCCACCTTTGTATTGCCCTGTTCTCATGTACAAATGAGTTAAATAATACTCTGCTTTTAAGGCTAAAGGCGATGTAGCGAAGGCTTCATAAGTAAGTGCTTCTTTAAAATAGCGTATCGCTTCATCAAAACGTGTTAACATAATGCGGTTTGCACCCATATTATATAAATTCAATGCATATGTGTATGGGAATGGTATAGATGCTTTTAAAATCTCGTCATAAAGACGTTCCGCTTCATCATAACGTCTTAGCTCCGTATTAATAGCAGCTAATACTTGTTTACACGTGATTTCATTCAATCGATACGTGTCATGCTTTTCAAAAAACTCTAATGCTTGTTCCATATAGGAAAAAGCAAATGTATATTGATCAATCCGATAATAACTGATACCTAACTTTTGATAGAACTCTGCTTTTTCTGCAGAATCATTTACTTTTTCAATTAAACGCTCTGCTATTTTATATGTTCGAATAGCTGATTTATAACGTCCGTGCATAAACTCTGCTTGACCAGAAACGTAATAATACATAAACCGTAAGTAATCATCTATTTCCACACAAACATCGTATAGGCTGTCTTCATCGACACTAGCACCTTGTTCGTATCTATTTCGTAATAATTGAAAGCGGAAATCAATTAACTGATAATAGGCCAACATTTTGTCATCAGGCTCCATTTGTTTAACGAGAGCCTCTACATCACTTTTTAATTCCTTTGCAGATTGAAGATCACCGCTAATCATACAACTATGCCACTGCACTAAACTTTCTCCAACGAGCTCTGCAGATAAGACGCTCACCATCATCCCTCTTTTCAAATTAGTTAAACGATTTATAAATAGTTTACGATTTTTATAATAGGAAATATACCCTTTTAGTAAAGGTACACGAATCTTCCATAATTTTATAGTACTTTATTTAAACCCGTTTAGCGTCTAACTTGTTTAAAAAAGGCAAAAAACGCCTTCTTAAGGCGTCTAAACGAATTACGGTTCTCTAAAAAGCTATACCCCTAGTAAATCTGGTAACGCATTTGAGAATATTGGAAAATACATCACGAGTACTAGTACAATAATGCTAGCCACTAAATAGGACCCTATACCTTTAACGATGCTTTCTGAAGATACGCCAGAGATACTGCTTGCCACAAACAAATTTAAACCAACAGGTGGTGTAAATAGACCAATGGCAAGACCAACTGTCATCATAACACCAATGGTGGTTGGATCGACACCCACTTCAAGTAGGACAGGCATCAGTAATGGTATGAATATATAAAACGCAGAAATGGTATCAATAAAAGCCCCGACAAGTAACAAAATCACTGCAACAAGAAGTAATAGAAGTAAGGGGTTTGTTGTTATTTCCAAAATACTTGTTGTTAAAGTAGCAGCCACTCGTTGAGTTGTAATGATATAAGAGAATAAGGAGGCAACACCAATGATAAGCATGATAACCGCTGATTGAACAGAAGCATCCACTAATATTTTCGGAATGTGTTTCCATTTCAACTCCCGGTAGAAAAAGAAACCGACAACGAGAGAATAAAACACGGCCACAACGGCTGCTTCTGTTGGAGTGAACATACCAGAATAAATGCCACCTAATATAATAATAGGAATCATTAGACCTAATAATGCTTTTAAAAAAGCTTTCATGACCTCTATAGCTGGTGCTTTTTCAATTGTCACAGCCGCTTCTCCACTATCCAAATGACGTTTTTGGTTCCTTTTATTTACGATCATACTTGCTATGAGTAAACTTATAGCAAGCAACACCCCAGGTATAATTCCTGCGATAAACAATCGTCCAATTGAAATGCTAATAATATCACTCGCAATAACACCAAAGATAATAAACGCAATACTTGGCGGTAGAATAATGCCCAACGAACCGGCACTAGCCACCAATGCAGAGGCAGAGTTTGCTTTGAATCCGTTCTTTACTAAGGCTGGTATTAAGATAGTCCCCATTGCTGCAACAGTGGCAGGACCTGAACCTGAAATGGCTGAAAAGAAAAACGCTGCTACAATTGTCACAATAACAATGCCATTTTTTCGATGCCCGAATGCTAAGTAGGCAAAATCAATCAAACGACTTGAAATGCCTGAGTAGCCCATAATCACACCCGCTAATACAAAAAATGGAATCGCTAACAACGTAAAGGAAGAAATTGAAGAATACATAATGCTAGGTAATAACGCGAGAGAGGCCATGCCTGAATCAATAAGTAATACGATGACGGCTGCAATGCCAAGAGCAAACGCTACCGGCAGATTCATAAAGATGAGAAGGAAAAAAAGAACAAACATGATCACTGTTAACATTTACATCTTCATCTCCTTTGAATCTTCTTCAGTTTTTGGAAGAGGTAGCTGATGATTTTTCTTTAATCGAATCATCATTACTTCAACTGTTCGTATCATACATAATAGTGAGCCTAAAGGAATCGCCCCTGTAAATATCCATTGTGGAATGGTTAATGCTGGTGTTACTCTGCCTCGTTCCATTTGATTCAACACAAGTTCCATACCAAAAATAAGCGTTAATGATAAAAAGAATAACATGAGCAGGCTAGTCAAGATTACAAGAACTCGTTGAGTTGTTGGATTGAATTTGGTGAAAAAATAGTGAAATCCAAAGTGAGCTTGGCGTTTTATAGCAATGGAAGCACCAACAAATGTAGCTAATACAAATAAGTTAATGGTAATCTCTTCTGCAAAAGCAAAAGATGTATCAAAGAAGTATCTTGAGAGGACGTTGGCAAAGGTAATACATGCCATCCCCGCCATCGCAACCATTACAATGGTATTCTCTATGTATGCTACGAGTTTCACCGTTCATCGACCTCGCTCCCATTTGCTTCTTTTAAAAACGTATCTAGCTGTGCATCTCCCCAAATCTCTCTAAAATGATCATACACATTTTGCGAACTCTCTCTGAATTGTTCGATTTCTTCATCCGTTGGATAATAGATTTCCATTCCTTTATCCTTTAGTTCGATAATTTGAGCCTCTTCTTTCTGACGTGTTAGGCGAATTTGATACTCATTTGCCTCCTTTGCAACTTTTTTTATGAGCTCCTGATCTGATTGGGATAACGAGTCAAATAAGTCTTTATTCATACCAAAAACAAGTGCATCATACACGTAGTTCCACATCGTCATGTACTGCTGTACTTCTATTAAACCTGCGGAGTAGGTAACGTCTACAGGGTTTTCTTGACCATCAATCGTTCCTTGTTGTAGCGCTGTATACACTTCCGAAAACGCCATTGTAATGGGGTCTGCTGACTGACTCCGGTAAAGATTCGTAAAAACCCCCATACTCGGTACGCGAATTTTTAAATGATCAAGATCTTCAGGAGTCCGTATGGGACGAGTGTCATTTGTAATTTGTCTAAAGCCACTCTCTCCAAAACCAAGAGGCTCTACCCCTCTTTCCCTTAGCATTTGATTAAGAATCTCCCCACTCTCACCATTCAATACGCGCTCTGCATCACTAAAGTCATTGATTAGAAAAGGAGCACTTAGAACCCCAAATCTAGGATCAATTCCTGCATAGATAATACTAGAGTTGTAAGAGAAATCTTTTAATCCATCCATTAGCTGTTCCACTCCAGCTTCAGGGTTTCCAGCAGATAATTGTTCATTCGTATAAACATCTACTATAAACCGCCCATTGCTTTCTCTTTCTAGATCCTCTGCAAACTTTATTGCTCCTGCATACCACGTTGAACCTGGTCCCACCGTTACCGTCATGTTCCATTCGTAGCGTTCTTCATTCATTGATGCATTCGTTGTGCACCCTCCTAAACTAATGAAAAAAAGCAAAATTAAGCTTTTGTTTATGAGTTGTTTAACCATCTCAACCTCCTTTTTCTAGCAATTATTTAAGCGCTTACATAATTGCCGATCTCCGGCTGGAGACTAAAACGAGTTCCTTCTCTAATAAGAGAAATGTTTTTACGAAACAGTTATATGAAAATATTCTTATTAGGATTAAACAAATTAGTTGGGTCCAGAGCACGCTTAATCGACTTCATTACATCTAATGCGTCGCCATGCTCCTCTTCTAAATATTTCACTTTTCCCACACCTACTCCGTGTTCGCCTGTGCATGTTCCATTAACATGTAAGGCAAAACGAACGATTTTTTCGTTATATGCAGCTACATTGTCTAGCTCATTTGAATCTTGTGGGTCGACTAAAAGTAAAGCATGGAAATTGCCATCGCCTACATGGCCGACAATGCCTGCTTCAATATGATGTTCAACAGCCGTTATTTGTGCATGTTTAATGGCCTCAGCAAGGCTTGAAAGAGGGACACAGACATCTGTCACCATTAATTTCTTTCTTGGTTCACTATGTGAAAAGGCGTATGCCACATTGTGTCGTGCATGCCATAATGCGCTTCGTTCAGCATTGTCTTTAGCATAATGAAATTCAGTGCTATTGTAGTCATTCATGATGCTTTCGCAGAACGCCAGATCATGCTGAACCGATTGTGGATTACCATGGAATTCTAAAAATAACGTAGGGCTTAAAGGAAATTGTGTCTCATTATGCTGATTCACTTTCATCATGGATATCTCGTCAATTAGTTCAATTCTGGCAATAGGGATTCCAGCTTGTAAAACAGCTGTGACTGAAGAAACAGCGTCGTGAAGTGATGGAAACTGTACACGACCAGCGACAATCTTCTCTGGGATGCCATAGACCTTTAACGTCATTTCTGTATAACAACCGAGTGTCCCCTCAGCTCCGACAAATAAGTTCGTTAAATCATAGCCAGACGATGATTTAACGGCTCGGTTTCCTGTATGAATAACCGTTCCATCAGCCAAAACGACTTCAAGATCTCTCACTTGATCTCTCATTACACCATATTTGACCGAATTTGTTCCACTTGCATTTGTTGAGGTCATTCCCCCAACAGTTGCATTTGCGCCTGGATCCACAGAGAAAAACAAGCCGTATTTCTTTAATTCCTGGTTCAGTTGATCACGGGTGACACCAGGCTGTACGGTCACTAACAGATCTTCAGGATCAATGGACAGAATCGCATTCATTTGGCTAAAATCAATCACAACTCCTTTTTCATAGGGAATGACATGCCCTTCTAAACTTGTACCCAAACCATATGGATATATTTTTTCATTAAAACGTGCAGCTAGTTTTACGATGGAACGAACATCCTCTTTAGACTGAGGATAGACAACAACGTCTGGCAAGGATGGCTGGTGATAAGATTCGTCACTACTATGAAGTGAGCGCTGTGTTTCATTAAAATAGACGTTTTCCTTACCTAGCTCCATCACCAATTTTTCTATAAACGGGGTTGATTTTAGTGTTCCCACGATACGTCCTCCTTTTTTGTTAGATAAGATCCGTCTGTTATATCCACTATACGAACATTGTCCCCAATCTTAATCGTAGTGTCGGTGCATCTAGCTGACAATCGCACACCTTTGCGTATGTCTATTAACACAATAACATAGGGAGAAAGGGCTTTCAGTTTCTCTGGAGCCGCGTAAATCGTTGTATGAGAATAGACAATTCCTTTTCCATCTATTTGTTCTTCAACGTGCTTGTCACTTAAACAGTTTGAACAATAGAGCTTTTGCTCTAGCCATACATGCTGACAATCAAGACATGCGTAGAGAGGAATGTTCATTATGCACCTTCCTTTTTAAAGAGATGAACGAGTGAATAAGCACCTGTACCACCTAAATTTTGTGCTAAACCAATCCGCGCTCGTTCCACTTGATTGCAAGCTTCCCCCCTTAATTGGCTTATAATTTGCACAATTTGAGCAATACCCGTTGCTCCGATAGGATGACCTTTAGACAGTAAGCCACCGCTTGTATTTACAGGAATGTTCCCTCCATGTTCGGTTAGTTGCTTTTCAATTGCTTCAAACCCTGTACCTTTCTCAAAAAAACCAAGTTCTTCGATTGCGATAATCTCAGTCATTGAAAAGCAATCGTGCAATTCAACCACATCTACATCTTTCGGTTCAATCGATGCTTGTTCATATGCTTGTGTTGCTGCCTCATACGTAGCTGGTATCCGTGTTAGGTCGTTCACTTCTTGCATTATGGGTGTGCCTGATGCTTGACCTGAAGCAATGACCTCAACTCCGTTTTTCGTATTACCCTCAATGACTACAGCTGCAGCCCCATCTGTTATTGGGGAGCAGTCAAATAAACCAAGAGGATCTGTAATCATTCGAGCATTCATAATTTCTTCTAATGTTATCTTCGTATTAAATTGCGAAAGCGGATTATGCAGTGCATAATGTCTGTTTTTGCGCGCAACCATGGCTAAGTGCGCTTTTGTTGCTCCGTATTGATACATATAGCGATTGGCTACGACACCGAAATAACCCGGAAACGTTAATCCCGTTTTTGACTCCATTGTGCTATTATCCATAGCATAATTAATCGCTGTGATGACATGATTCGTATGAATATGAGTCATTTTCTCTCCACCAACAACAAGGACCGTTTTGTACTCTTCTGCTTTTAGTAATTGATAGGCTTGACGAAACGCGATTCCACCTGAAGCGCATGCTCCTTCTGTTTTCATGGAAGGAATATTTCCGAAACCTAATTCAGATACAAGGATGCTTCCTAAAATTTCTTGCTGTTCTAAAGGTCCTCCCATAAAATTACCAACAATAATGGCGTCAATCTTTGGCCTACCCGCATCAATTATCGCTTGGCGAGATGCTTTTAAAAGCAAGGCTTTCAATGAGTCATTGCTTTTCCCAAACGGCGTCATTCCTATACCGGTTACAGCAACACGAGTCATCCTTTCACACCCTCTTCATAGGACTTTTTTAATTCTCTTCTTAAGATCTTTCCATAAGGGCTTTTTGGTAAAGATGGAACAATTTCTATATATGCCGGTTTTTTATAACTTGCCATATGCTCCTTACAGTGAGATACGAGCTGACTTTCTTCCACAGTCATGTTGTTTTTTAAAACAACATGAGCATAAACGGACTCACCCCACTTCTCATTCTCGACACCAAAGACACAAGCCTCTTTTACTGCTTTATGAAGATTAAGTGCTTCTTCCACCTCTCTAGGGTAAATGTTCATACCACCGCTAATAATGACATCGTTTTTTCGATCAATTAAATGCAAATGCCCAAAAGGATCGATCCAACCTAAATCCCCTGTATAAAACCAACCATCTTTTATAGCATTGCTTGTTGCCTCTTCATTTGCCCAGTATTTATCCATTACTAAAGGTCCTTTACATGTAATTTCTCCAACTTTACCTTGATGAACTTCATTTCCATCTTCATCACGGAGAATCATTTCCACCATTGGACCAACTGCACCACACGATGAAAGGTAATGAGGAAGTTTGTGTTTTGGCATAATCGTAATGGCCATCGGCGCTTCCACCAACCCGTAAGTCTCAGCGAATATTGGACCCAGTTTGTCAAGAGCCACTTGTAATTTTTCAGAAGCGATTGGTGCTCCTGCCATATTGATTGATTTTAGAAAACGTAGCTTTCTAGGTTCAAAAGATTCCTCTTGAATCATTAAATTAACGATAGTCGGAACCATAAATATGGTTGTTACTCGCTCTTTTTCAAGCTGATCTGCAATGAATTTCGGATCGAATTTGTCGAAAATGACTTGCTTTAGTCCAAAGAAAAGAGCACATTGCGCTAAGAAATTACTACCGTGAGTTAATGGCGCAACGTGACCAATGGTATCCTCATAACCCAGCTCGCATGCCATTATGAGTGATTGTGCAGAAGCGATAATAGCACGATGAGATAATACAGCTCCTTTAGGTCTACCTGTCGTTCCCGATGTATACATAATAGCAAAAGAATCTGTATCTATGACAGAACAATCTGGGTATTCAGAATCGGTGTTTGCCAAAAAGGAGTTATAGTCGTTTTCGAACGTAACCCGATCTCCTGTGAAGTTAATAGTTTTTAATAAGGAGATTTCACCGATAACTAAATTCGCCTTGGCGTTCTCTAAAATAAATTGTATCTCTTTTGGGTGAAGCTTTATATTAATGGGTACTTTAATCAATCCTGTCATGGCTACAGCAAGATCAATAACAATATGTTCGACTCGATTTGCTGACAAGATGCCAATTCGGTCTCCCTTTTGGAAGCCTCTAGATAGTAAAGCCGAAGCTAGTTGACATGCCTCTTCTTTTAGCTGTTGATACGTTAATTCACGTCGTTTATCAACAACAGCTATTTTTTCTGCATATTGGGTACATGTTTTTTTTATTATTTGTGAAAGCGTTATCAAAAAAGCGCCTCCCTTATGTAGATTTAGAAGTAAATGAGATGGTTTTATAATTTAAAGCAGCATTATATTTACGTACGGCTGTTACATCATGTGAGAAGATGATCGTAAATTCAACAGTTATGCAAACTTTATTGTAGCCTCTTAAAAAATGACCAGCATGAATACTTCCATCCATCCGCTCGACAATACCGTGTAAATGCATATCAAGCTCGCCGCTCTCATCTTGACAAATAAATCCAGTCGCTTGGATTAACTCGACAGGCTCATCAATCATGAAAGGTTCCGCATAACCGTCTGGTTTATTTTTTTCATTTACTTTAAAGACAGTAAATCCAGTTGTATCTAAGGAACCAATACACGTAACCATTCCTGAATGAATGTGTTTTTCTTTACAAATGGAAAGGATGCCGTCCATTAAATCTTCTGCAACATCTAATGATCCATATACGACTTGATTGTTCATCGTTACTTGACTACTCATACGTGTATCCTCCCCCTATTGTTAGCCAATAGCAGAACCTCCACAAACTTTTAGAACTTCTCCTGTGACATAATCTGAATATGAAGAAGCAAAGTATACTACGGCACCGGCAATATCCTCTGGGTTTCCCATACGATTAATGACTTGATTACTTAAAGGATAATCAAGGTCCTTGGTAATTTCGGTTTTGATTGGTCCTGGTGCAATACTATTACATGTAATGCCAAGTTCACCGACTTCTTTCGCAATCCATTTTGTTAACGCGATGACTCCGCCTTTAGAAGCAGCATAAGCAGGACCAGATCGGGCAGATTTTTTTCCATTATTATAGGACAAAGGGCCACCCATAATACCTGAAATAGAACTGACATTAATAATTTTTCCGTAGCCTTGCCTTTTCATATAAGGATAAATAGCTGCTTTTGACATAAGGAACGTTCCACGTAAATTAGTATTAATGTCTCGATCCCACATCTCCTCTGTCATCTGTTCAAGGTCTAATCTTGAGCATGTACCTGCATTATTGACAACGACATCAATTGATCCAAACCGATCATAAACGTCTTTCATTAATTGTTTAATCATTTCACCATTTTTCACATCAAGACTTACACTCATCACTTCACTTTTGCTACTTTCTTGAAGCTGCTTTACTGTTTCTGCTGTCTCCTCACAATTTAGTAGATCCACTAATACAACATGTGCACCTTCTTTTGCAAGTGCGATGGCAGAAGCCGCTCCAATTCCTCTCGATGCACCTGTAATGATTGCAACTTTTCCTAACAATGCCGCCATGCTTGTCATCCTCCACTGTCACGTATTGGTTGGACATCTAATCACTCCAACCAAGTGTGTATGATATTTTTTTTGCATAATTGACTAATTGATTAATGGTTGCTTCGGTCTTCTCGGGATCTAACCGCATTTCTACACCTGCAACACTTAATGCAGCTACCACCGTACCTGACGAATCATAAATCGGTGCTGCCATCCCCTTTAAACCAATCAAATATTCTTGATTATCAATGGCATACCCTTGCTTCCTAATTAACGCTAACTCGTCGAGTAATGGTTGTTTTTCTGTAATCGTGTTATTCGTCTTTTTCTCAAGCTGCACTGTACGTAGATACGTTTCTAGAAGCGATTCATTTAAATGTGCTAAAAATAGTTTGCCTGAAGCAACCGTATAAGAAGGCACTCGATCTCCAGGACCTAATACGATTCGAACGGTCTGCGAGCTTTCTACTTTCGATAAGTAGGATACAGAAAAATTGTGGAAAGTCGAGATTAGCACACTCTCGCCTGATTCCTTCGCAAGCGCTTCCAAAAAAGGACGTGAATCACCAACAAGGTCGTAATGATTTTCGGCCATTTTTCCTAAATCAATAAACTTATAAGACATTCGATACTTATTAGTAGGCAACTTTTCAACTATACCACTTTCAAGTAATGTAACTAAAAACCTGTGTAACGTGGTTTGGTTAAGCCCTAGCCCTCTAGCTAATTCAGTTGCTGTTTGCGGCACTTCACATAGCGATTCAATAATATCAAATGCCTTACCTAAACTTTTATTTTGATACTGCATCGTCCACACTCTTTTCAAATAGTGAAAACATATTTTCTTTATATGAAAACCATAATACACAATGAATTATCTGTCAATATAAATATTCTGATTTATTGAAGAGCTAAAAAGCTTGTCAACATGAAGTTCACAAGCTTTGTTCATTTTTTATTGTGGCAATGTAGAGTTACTAAATAATCCCTTGAAAGGTTAGTACTATTTGTGCGATCACGGCAGAACCAATCAACGTTCCAAATAACACACAAGTTGAAACGATCATGGCTCTCCACCCCATGGAAACGAAGTCTGTCCATGAACGACCGATTGCAATTCCAGCATAGGCTAAAATCGGTGTAGCAATGGAAAGCAAATTAATTTCGTTTGTGAAGGCACTAACACTTTCTCCCCAAGGCGTTTGAGGTAGTGATGCAATGATTCCAATAGCAATGACATACACCACACTGGGAACGTTAATCGGGATAAGCTTATTTAATAATTGCCCAAGCCCTGCAATAACAATTAAAATAAGCATGCCTGCCATAGATTGTAGCGAAACCATTCCGTCTCCGACGACATTACCGACGTAAGCGACCGAGCCAACTACAAACATTAAAAGAAAGTATTCATGCAGATTTTTCATTCTTTTCCCTCTCCGCCTTTCCATTTTCTGAAGACTGTATAAAGTTTCTCGGTCATTGGTAATGCGATAAACATACTGACAAATAAGCCTGTAGAATAAGTTAGTAAATTACTGGCTCCAGCAAAGGCAACAATTTGTGGTTCTAGTTCCGGGTAAAGACCAACAAGCGATCCAACAGCAGCTGCCATCATACTTCCACTTCCAACGCCAGCTGCCATCGCGAGGCTTAGTGGGTGAAGAGGCGTAAAGCTTGCTAGAAAACCAGCAATTAACCCATAAAACATGGCACCAAATACTGTCCCAAAGATATAGACTGTGGTTACTCCTTTTCCTTCAGGTGATTCAAATCCGTATTTGTCATAGATTAACCCAAGATTCGGCTCTCGACCAACAGAGTGGGTCATGCCAATGGCTTCCCGCTTCATATTAAACAGTAATACTGCGATTGGCAGAGCTAAAAAAATGGTACCGAAATTTCCCACCTCTTGTAGCAATAGGGCTGGACCTGCGGCAATTAAATCTGCTAGACCAGGTCCAATCGTTACACCAATTTTTGCTATAAGCAGGGTTACACTTAACGTAATAATTGGTTCAGCATGTTTGGATTGTTCTTCTTTCACTAGAGGTGTGAAGAAAAGAAGTAAACCTATTACAATAGCAAACAACATAGGGAGTAGCATAATAACACCAGGACCGATCTCGATACGAATGGTACCAATAGTTTCTGCAATAAGGACGACTCCTAGCACTAATAGGTGAAGTCGCCAATCTTTAATAAGGTCCATCATGGCCAATCAACCTACCTCCTTACTTCGTTTGCAATAAGTGAATAAACAGCAGTTGAATCCAATGAAGCTTTTTTTTGTTGCAATGCCAGGCGATAAAGCTGACTTACAATTGAAGATACAGGCTGTGGGGTAGTCGATTGATTCGATAGTTTCATGTAAAGTTCAAGATCTTTCGCCATGTGTGCCAACGAGAATAAGACGTTATCAAAGGATTCGTCCTTTAAGTTCTCACCAAACACTTCCATAGCACGGGAATGTCCTGAACTTGCCTCTAATACAGAAAATAATGTTGAGGCTTCTACCCCTTGCCCCTCTGCTACAACCATTGTTTCACTAAGCAAGCTAATCATGCCTGCAACAATCATATTATTGCAAAGCTTAACCGTCTGACCTGCTCCAGATGAACCTATATAACGAATCTCTTCACCGATTACTTTTAAATAGGGCAAAGCAGCTTCATAGGCTTCTTTCTTTCCACCGACCATCACCGTCAATGTGCCAGCTTGAGCTCCAGCTGGTCCACCACTAACTGGACAATCAAGAAAATGAACGCCATACGCACTTGCTTCTTGCTGTAGGTTTTTCGCTGTATCCGTGTCCGACGTCCCTACATCAAATACAAAAGTGTCTGAGGAAAGATGAGCAAAAAGTCCGTCTTTTCCACTTAAACTATCAACAAGAAGTTTTGGCGTTGGTAGTGAAAGATAAACCGCACGAACATCTGCTGCAAATGCCTTCGTACTCGAAACAAAGTGAGCGCCTAACGATTCTAACTCCTTTTGGGTCTTACACATTGGGTCACTTACATAAACTGTATAATTAGCTGCTAGCAAGTTTTTCACCATACCAGCACCCATCGCACCACAACCAATCATTCCAATAGCTGTCATGATCTTCCTCCCTTAAGGTTTCATATAAACTGCTTTTGTGTCTAACCAAAAATCAAGAGCTGTACTACCTTGTTCACGTAAACCAATACTGGACTGTTTTTTTCCGCCAAAAGGAAGTTGATTTTCATAATAATTTGATGGTATGTTTACATGAACAACCCCAACTTCAATTTGTTTAATAAATGCTTGAGCTTTCGCTAAATCATTTGTATAGATGGATGAAGATAAACCAAATGATGTATTATTCGCAAGTTGAATGGCTTCTTCATACGTTTGAACAATCATGACAGCCACTACAGGGCCGAATATTTCTTCTTGAGCAATCGCCATATCACTTGTTACGTGACTGACAACAGTAGGCGCTACAAAATATCCTTTATCAAGCCCATTTTCAGTGAGTCGTTCACCGCCACATTCGATCCTCGCCCCTGCTTCTTTCGCACTCTGAATATAGTGCAAATAGGTTTGCAGTTGTTTTTCATTGGCAACGGCACCATTATCAATTCCTTCCTCTTGTCCATATCCAACACGCACTGCTTGAGCGGCTGCTTTAAGCTTTTGTAACACGACTTCTGCAATCTCCTCTAGCACGATTACTCGGCTTGTTCCTGTACAGCTTTGGCCGTTGTTATACATACCACTACTAATAATGCCTTTAATGGCTTCATCAAGATCGGCATCTTCTAGGAGGATCGTTGCATTCTTCCCTCCAAGTTCAGCTTGCATTTTCCCACCACGTGCTGATACAGTTTGTCCAAGTTTTAATCCAACTGCTGTGGAGCCTGTAAACGAAATTGCTTTTAATGAAGTGTTTTCGCCCATTTCTTTACCAACAATATTCCCATCACCAAAGACTACGTTTAATACTCCCGCTGGCATACCTGCTCGTTCAAATAGCTCAACTAGCTTAGCGGCAATATGCGCCGTATCATTTGGCGGCTTGTAAACCACTGTATTCCCTGCAAGCATAGCCGGTGCAATTTTATAGACACCTATACCTAATGGAAAATTGAAAGGCGTAATGACTCCTACTGCACCCAATGGTTCTTTAAGAGTATAGGTGAAATAATCCGGATCAATAGAAGGAAGAGTTTCTCCTGCTAGGCGATTCGCAGCACCGCTAAAATGTTTTAAAGCTTGAATTGTAGCATCTACTTCTTTTTCACCTGCGTGTATCGTCTTACCTACTTCTTTTGAAATTAAAAGGGCTACGTCTTTTTTCTCATCTTCTAGTAAGCGTATAAGTCGATAGAGAACATCAGCGCGCTGTATTGGTGTAATCGAACGCCAATAAGGGAACGTTTCTTCTGCTACTTTAATAGCAACGCGGGTATCATTTACAGTAGAATCGGGAAAGTAGCCAAGAATGTCGTCTGTGTTTCCAGGATTGATACTAGCAAAGGTTTTTTCACTTTCTGAAGGAATCCATTTTCCTCCTATGTAATTATGATATGTATCTGCCATATTCGTTTCACAACCTCCTAATTAAACATACACTTATCGTAATATTCAAATTAAATAAGATGTATAGAGATCGTCACAAAAAAAGATACGGATCTATAGGAACGTCCACATTGCAGAAACAAGTATAATCATTTATCATCTACAACGGTTTATTCTCGCAATTTACATAATTTCAATGCAACAACTAGATCTAACCAATCCTCTTCAACGTCAATGGATTTATAAGTAAGATCTTCGACTTTCTTAAATCGTTGGTATAACGTATTTGGATGAATGAACAAAGCATCTGCTGTCTCTTTTCGGTTTCGATTGTGATAAATAAACATCTCCAACGTCTCCATTAATATAGGGTAGTCATGTAACGTTCCAAGATGATCGCAGACAAACGATCGTTTGTGGGTCCCTTCTATTTGTGTTAAAAGTCTATTAAGACCGAGTAACTGGTAACACTTTATTTCTCCCTTTCCCGCTAATTTCCACGCATTCATCGCTTCTTGAAAAAGTTGTTTATAAAGCATGATTGGTGCAACACGACTGATTCCTAATTTGTCACTGTCACCTTTTATCAGCTTACCTAATATTGCATCTGGAACCGTTTGCTTTTTTTCTAAAAAGAGAACCCAACATTGGTCATACGAAATCAGTTTCCACTGTTTAGAGAAAGTCGATACAGATGATTGAATAGTTTGATGCTGGGAATACAAATTTCGTTCTTGCTTTTTCCAAACGACACACGTTACCAAAGTAACAGATGTCATTCCCCAAAAATCTTCAGCATAATCATTCGTCTCTAAAAAATGTTTGAACCGGTCTTCATTTTTTGCTAGTTTCGTCGTCAAATGTTTATCCTCATAGGTCATAAGGATTCCAATAGCTTTAGCAGCTTCTTCAATATAATAAAGCTCCTCAACTGTGGGCTGCTGTTTCATTAATAGCCAGCCTCTATGAGAATGGTAGCTTTTTATTGGAAATGAGACATATCCCTCCATTGCAGTTTCATTATAAAGTACGGAACGATCTTGTAGTAAACGAGATAAACGCCGTACAATTTTCTCTAGATTCCCACCTTCGTGAAGAACTTGATAAAAATAATTTTTTGCCTCTTGTTTTACCGTGTACGTATGAAGCTTACGTTTATGATGTTCAAATTCTTCTTCTTTTTCTAAGGCAATAAGCGCATACTCTAGCAACTCGGATACAAGGTATAGATCTTGTAAGGTAAATGAAGACAACGATTGACAACGATTGACTGTTAATGTGGCAAAACACTCTCCATGAAGAACAATGGGTATGCTCATAGAGCTGTAAACGGTCTGATAAGCAACGCCTTCAAGATAATATTTTCTATTAACATCTGAGATGTTTGACATGGCTCGCTCTACTTCTGTTGGTTTCAGGAAAAGTACCGGTGTTTGTTCGTTGTACACTGAACCAGTTATCGACTCTCCAGGAGAAAAGGCTACTTGATAAAGCTGTGGTGAATGATTTCCTATACTGCTCTTCAAACGTAAGACATGACTTTTTTTATCGTACGTATAAATTAATACCATATCTGTATCTTGAATAACCGTTGCTACTGCATTAGTCAAAACATGAAGAATCTGATCGACTCCCTGCGCTTTCATAAACGCTCGTCCAGCTTTTCGTAGCTCCTGCTCATATCCCACTTTAAATTTCCTCCCTTTCTCATTTCATGTTTATTTAAAGATATTTATTTATTATGAAGGATTACTGCTACAACATCTACTGAAATTCAAGTAAGTCTTAAACTGCCGATTGTAGACTTCCATTTATAGGCTAATTTGAACATTCCATTAGCCTACTTCATAGTATAAAAGAAATTAAAATAAGGAGACGATAAATTATGTATAACCATCATAGATCTTCACGCTTGCCTCATTTTCATCAACCTTATAGGATGGGCATGCCTTCATATTCGTATCAAACAAGGACAGACTTCGGAAACTCCCCTTTTACAGTAAATATATCAGACGCCGCTAAGCAAAATCAGTATTATCGAACAGCTCTTTGGACGGGAGAGCATTTACAGGTGACATTAATGAGTATAAATGTAGGTGATGATATCGGCCTCGAAATTCATCCAGATACAGATCAATTTTTACGAATTGAACAAGGTCAAGGTCTTGTTCAAATGGGGAGTAACCCAAACCACCTTCATTTTGAATCTGGTGTATCCGCTGATAGTGCTATTATGGTTCCTGCTAACACGTGGCATAATGTCATTAATACAGGTCCTGTTCCACTTAAATTGTATTCAATCTATGCACCTCCCCATCATCCCTTTGGAACGGTTCAGCCTACAAAGGCAGATGCAATGGAAACATAAAAGAAAAGGAGAAATGTTTCAGAAACATTTCTCCTTTTCTCTTTTTTATTTAATTTATAGACAAGCCTGCACTTGCATACCCTGCTACAGTATTCAATAACGTAACTCCGGCCGCAGTAGCCGAAAAGACGATTAATAAACGGTCTCCTGTCGTTACTGGGATAGATAAACCAGTTGCATTCCCTGTTGAAATCGCTCCAATCGCTAACGTACCCGTTAACGCTGGCGCTAGAGTAACAGAGGCTCCCGGTATTGCTGTAAGGGTATTTGTTGCTGCCGGCCCAGCCGAACGAAAGACTTGCGCTGTTATTGTAACGGTTGTGCCAATTAGTGTTAAAGCAGCAGTAGTACTAAATAATGCTGATAAAGAGGTAATCACACCGTCTCGTGGTACTAAAAATGCAAAGTTTAATAATGTGCCTGCAGCTCCAGTTAAATCAATGGTATTACCCCCAATTAAACTTAACCCCGTAACAGAGTTTCCAAATCCAACTAAACTCGTTGTACCGACTAAGCCACCTGCGATTGTTGTTAATGCCGTTGGTAATCCAGATGCAAATGGAATGATTGCACCTGCACCATCTAAACCTGTCGCTCCTGTAGGTCCAGTCACGCCAGTTAACCCAGTTACTCCTGTTGCCCCTGTAGCACCAGTGACACCATCTAATCCTGTTGCTCCTGTAGGTCCAGTCACGCCAGTTAACCCAGTTGCTCCTGTTGCGCCAGTAACTCCAGTCACGCCAGTTAATCCCGTTGGTCCTGTTACGCCTGTAACTCCAGTTAACCCAGTTGCTCCTGTTGGCCCAGTGACACCGTCTAACCCAGTCGCCCCCGTTGCGCCAGTAACACCAGCTAACCCAGTTGCTCCTGTTGGCCCAGTGACACCGTCTAACCCAGTCGCCCCCGTTGCGCCAGTAACACCAGCTAACCCTGTTGCTCCTGTAGGACCAGTAACACCGTCTAATCCAGTCGCTCCTGTAGGACCAGTAACACCGTCTAATCCTGTTGCGCCAGTAACACCAGTAACACCGTCTAATCCTGTTGCCCCTGTAGGCCCCGTGACGCCGTCTAACCCAGTCGCTCCCGTTGCGCCAGTAACTCCAGTAACACCGTCTAATCCTGTTGCCCCTGTAGGCCCCGTGACGCCAGCTAATCCAGTCGCTCCTGTTGCGCCAGTAACACCGTCTAATCCTGTTGCTCCTGTAGCACCAGTGACACCGTCTAATCCTGTTGCTCCAGTAGGCCCGGTGACGCCAGCTAACCCAGTCGCTCCTGTTGCGCCAGTAACACCGTCTAATCCAGTCGCTCCTGTAGGTCCAGTTGGCCCGGTGATACCACTTCCTGGTCCAGTAGGCCCTGTTGGACCAGTTGGTCCGGTGATACCGGTTATTCCACCTGATGGTCCAGTAGGTCCAGTAGGTCCTGTTGGACCAATTAAGTTACCATCACCGCCGTTTGTGGCTGTTCGCATGAAATATTGAATGTTCGAACAAGGGTTGCCAAAATTGTATCTTGAGAATTTATACTTCATCATACCAATCTCCTTGAAAAACCTTTTTCATCTATCTTTATGAAAATCTGGTTTAAGTGGAACACCATTAGCCCAATTTTAGTCCGTTTTTCTCTTTTTTCTGATAATAAAATAATAAATTTAAAAAAACGCTTGCAAAAAAAGCATACCTCCTCTATTATTTACTTACCGGTAGGTAAATAATAGAGGAGGGCTTTTTATGGGTAATAAAGAACAAACGTATCAAGATATTATGGAGACTGCTTTTAAGATGTTCTCAAAAAAAGGCTTTGATCAAACGAGCTTGACCAATATTGCCACAGAGGTAGGCATTTCGAAGCCAGCAATATACTATTATTTTAAATCGAAGGATGAACTAATTAAAACGTTGTTTGACACACTCGTAAAAGATATTCAATCCGTTACGTTAATCAAGGTAGAAAACATGACTGCTCAAAATATTAAAGAGCTGATGTACGATATTGGAGAAAAGGCGATAGATCGGCAAGAAAAAGAGCGATCATTTAATCAATTGTTTAATCATTACATTTTGCTTGCTTCACGTGACGCTTATTATGCAGATCAACTTGTTCGTATTCAACACTATTTTTTCAATACCTTTTATGATGCACTCAAACATGCAGTCCAGATTAATGCTATTAAGGATGAGGCGATTTTAATTAAATCACAAGTACTTGCTTTACTTTTTGATAACATCACAAATTACATCTTAACTGGTATGGAACTAGACTATAAAAAAATTTGGAAAGAAGCTGTAGATAATACATTAAGAGGTATTGAATAGAATGAGCAATAGTCGTCATACACGATTAGACGGACTAGACTTAGCTCGATCATTCGCGATGTTCGGCATGCTTATTATGAATTTTATCGTTGTTACAGGTGCACAAGGGAATGGACACTTCCTTTTAGTGTCCATGACAAATTTAGTCGAAGGCCGTGCAGCAGCAACCTTTGTCACATTAGCAGGCATCGGCATCTCTCTTATGACAAAAAAAGCTCGAGTCACTTCAGATCTACAGTTACGTAAAAATAATAAGATTTCTTTAGTGAAACGTTCTCTTTTCTTATATATAGTTGGCATGCTTTTATACACACTTGGATGGGACGGAGACATCTTGCATTATTACGGTGTATATATGGCATTCACTGTACTTATTCTTTTCTCATCACCAAAAACCATTATCACGATTTCAATTGTTTTTGCAGGTATTGCTCAGTTTTATCAAATTTTTTTCAATTACATGAACGGATGGCATCCTGATCATCCATTTCTAGCCTATCTCGATTTTTGGACGTTAAGTGGGTTTCTAAGGAATTTATTTCTAAATGGCTACCATCCCGTTTTTCCATGGATCTGCTTCTTAATGATTGGTTTGTTAATCGGAAGATTAAACTTACGTGACAACAAAATAAGAAATAAGATACTGCTTTACAGTACGACTTTGTTTATTATTTCCGAACTATTGTCTCGTCTACTTATTTCTTTCACAACAGATACCTTACTTGACGTGACGAGCGCAACATTTCTATTTGCAACTGGCCCCATCCCTCCAAATCTCTTTTATTTACTTTCAAACATAGCTACAGCACTTGTCATCATTGTTTTATCCTTATATATAGCTGAAGTCTATGCTGACAATTGGTTTATTCGTTCACTTATTTTTACTGGGCAACTAACGTTAACTCATTATGTAAGTCATGTGGTCATCGGCATTGGACTTCTGCTGATCTTTGATAAAGTCGTTCTCTTTAATGGTTTTGAAAGCCAGCCTCTTTCCTTTACCGTTCTTTACGCTTGTGTCTTTTTCGCAGCAAGCATTCTTTTTTCTACTTACTGGCGCTTACGATTTCGTCGTGGTCCTATTGAAATAGTCATGCGCAAATGGACATAAAAAAATGAGTAAAAAGCCACCCTGAATCGTTATGCACAATTAGGGTGGCTTAGATTTGTAAATACTAAAGCCTTTTCGTCTTGTTTATTCTTTAATTGACCAGTGTCGCATGGAGGATGTGAATCCGAACGGTCGTGTCTTTCGTTTGTTCGCTCACAATAGTCCAATTAGGTGAAAGCATTGATGTAAATTCCTGTAGTTGTTCTTGACTTAAGAGAATATCGTCAAAACGCGATTCTGTCATTTTGTAGTCCGTACCTTCTTCTAACCCATACTTTAATCTAAGCAAGCGCTTGATTCCAAAGTTAGAGGCAAATTTAATTTTATAGCCCGTTTGAATAGCTTCTTCTATCTGCGTAGCGTTTTCAGTAGCATATTCAACAAGGTCATGATAGTCAAAGGTTTGGTCGAATTCATTTAACCCTTCCGTGTCTTCGTGTTTAAGAAGTTCTAGAAGCTTTTCATTTTTCATTCCATTCGCACGGAGTGTTTCAATCATAAACGCATTCCATTGAGATATGGCGGGTAACGTCATTTTATTTCGTCCCTTCTATTCCGTTAATTCAATATCGTTCACATCATATAACTCGTCTAGCCTCGGTGTATAGTCTAACCGGTCATTGACACCATAACGCCCTTGAAGTTGGAATAAATAAACCGCTCCACGATCCTCAGCTAATAATTGTTGTACTTCCTGATACTGTTCAGTACGCTCAGCTTCATTCATATTATAAGCAGCCTCTTCTAACAATTCATCAATGTCTGGGTTTGTGTAGGGAGCAACACCACCATCTTTAAAAAATTCCAGTACGCTACCATCAAACATATCATTTCCCCAGCCCACAAAGATCGCCTCATCTAATTCTTGATTAAACAAGCGGTTTGCGAATTGACTTTGTTCAATTAGCTCTATGTTCGCGGTAATGCCGACATCGGAAAGCATGCCCCCCACCACTTCAGCCATTTCTGTATAGTAGTTATTGACAGACAAGTTAATGGTAACACCATCATCGTAGCCAGCCTCTTCTAATAGTTCTATTGCTCGATCTGGATCATATTCATACGTATCGTATAAAGATTCATCTGCCCCAACATTTCCTGGTGTAATATGAGTACGAGTTGCTGTTGCACTTCCATTTAAGATTTCATCAATGATGACTTGATTTTCAATGGCTAAATCGATTGCTTCTCTTACAGCAGGATCAGAAGTAGGCTCTCCTTCTTCATTTGACAGCCAGAGTTGAATAACCCGTTGAATTGGCTCAAGGGCTACATGGGTCCCTTCATTATTATCAATTCGATCCATATCAGCTGTAGGAATGTTGAAAGCAATATCAACCCCATTTGTTAAAAGCTCTGACACTCGAGTAGAATCTTCTGGCACAACGCTAAAACGAACACGCTCCCAGTTTGGTTCCCCTTCAAAGTAATCAGCATACTTGCTTAATTCGACAGCTTCATCTTGCTGCCAACTTTCGTATTGAAATGGACCTGTTCCTACTGGCGATTGGAAAAAGCTTTCTGCCCCAACCTCTTCAAAATAGTCTTTCGGTAAGATACTTGCAGCTGGAACAGAAAGGCGATTAAGTAGCTGAGGATCAGGCTCCGCTGTTGTTATTCTCACTGTATATTCGTCTACAACCTCAACCGTTTCAATCTGGTTAAACGTTGAATGCTGCTGGAGCGAAGTGTCATTTGCAACGCGTTCAAGTGAAAAAGCAACGTCATTAGCAGTGAAAGCATCACCGTTATGAAATGTCACATCATCACGAAGAACAAATTCCCATGTTGTTTCATCAATTGGCGTCCACTCTGTTGCTAAATCTGGAACGATTTCACCTGACTCATCTCTTTGTACAAGTTTGCTGTAAAGATTAACTAAAACAGCCGATGTTGTAATAACACTATTGTTATGCGGATCAAATGTTGTTATATCTGCTGGATTTGCAATCGTTATCAGTTCATAACCGTTGGCTTCTTCATTTGTTTCTGAAGTGTTTCCATTATCAGGATCATCAAAACCACATGCAGACAACGCAAGAATAGATAACAAGGTACTTGATAGAATCACTTTTTTCATTTTGTATTAACCTCCGATAGTATTGTTTTGTGTCGATCTTTTGGGTGCGACGGTGGCACAGCTTGTAGTAACAATTTCGTATAGGCTTCAGTTGGTTCATGGAATATTTGTTCAGTTTGCCCAATTTCTATAAGCTCACCACTTTTCATAATGGCAACTCGATC
Source organism: Shouchella oshimensis (assembly GCF_004375095.1). Taxonomy (NCBI): domain Bacteria; kingdom Bacillati; phylum Bacillota; class Bacilli; order Caryophanales; family Bacillaceae; genus Shouchella; species Shouchella oshimensis. The sequence continues at coordinate 35,902 of NZ_SNUX01000001.1, forward strand.
ACTAATATGGTTGACAACAGGCAAACCATGGGCAATAAAAAGGTAGGAAAGTCCATGGTTTTTCTGTAATTCTTTTAATAAATTTACTATTTGTGCTTGCGTTGAAACGTCTAAAGCAGAAACCGCCTCATCGCATACAATGACATCCGGCTTTAACGCTATGGCTCTAGCTATACTTAGCCTTTGTCGCTGACCACCGCTAAATTCATGAGGATAGCGATTTAAGTGCTGGCTACCAAGACCTACTTCTTCAAGTAAACCGAGAGCACGTTCGGCACGATCTTTATTCGCTAGTCCCTGGTGAATGGTTAATGGTTCTGTCACAATTTCCTTTGCTTTCATCCTAGGGTTAAGGGAGGCATACGGGTCTTGAAAAACAGCCTGGACGTTGGCTTTCATCTGCTTTCGTTCTCGTTTTGATAACGTGCTAATCTCTTTTCCTTGATAATAGATAGAACCGCTCGTTGGGTGAAGAAGTTGTAAAATCATTTTTGCAATCGTTGATTTACCAGAACCTGACTCACCAACAATCCCAAGCGTTTCACCTTTAAACAAGCTAAAGCTGACGTCATGAACGGCTTGAATCGTTCCATTCTGACGTTTACTGCTAATTGAAAACGTCTTGCTCAGTTGGTCCACTTTTAATAACGGTTCCGTCATTCAATCCCCTCCTTCTTCACGTGAATACAACGCACGTAATGAGTCGCCGCTTTTTCTTCTAAATCAGGTACGGCTTCTTTACATGCTTCTGTGGCCCACGGGCATCGTGGGTGAAACGAACAACCGATTGGCAGGTTTACAATGTTAGGCGGATTCCCTTGAATGGCATGTAATCGCTCATTTTTTGTATCAAGGGTCGGCATGGCTTCCATTAATCCAATTGTATATGGATGCTTCGGTCGATCAAATAACTCATGTACCGTTGCTTCTTCAACAATTCTGCCCGCATACATCACGAGAACACGATCAGCCATTGTCGCTACCACACTTAAATCGTGGGTGACAAATACAACTCCTGTGCCATTTTGTTCATTCAATCGTTTTATTAACGATAAAATTTGTGCTTGTGTTGTTACGTCAAGTGCTGTTGTCGGCTCGTCTGCTATAAGCAATTTAGGATCACATGCTAATGCAATCGCGATCATAACTCGTTGACGCATGCCACCTGACAGCTGATGAGGAAAGCGCCTTGCTGTTTCTATTGGGTTGGGAATATCTACTTGTGTTAATAAATCGATCGTTTTTTCTTTTATTTTCGCTTTTGATATCGATGGGTAGTGAATGGTTAAAACTTCCCCAATTTGAGACTGAATACGTAACATAGGATTTAATGAAGACATTGGCTCTTGAAAAATCATCGACATTTCGGTCCCACGTAGCAACCGTCTTTCCTTCGAAGATAATGCATTTAGCTCTTGACCGTTATACAAAATAGAGCCGCTTACTGTAGCGTTTTTTCTCAATAACCCCATAATGGATAAAGAGGTTACACTTTTACCACTCCCTGATTCGCCAACTATCGCAACGACTTCACCAGGATTCACATGGAAAGAAATGTCTTTCACGACAGTTGTTTCTCGTTTTCCTGCGCGAAAAGAAGTCGATAGATTTGTTACGGAAAGCAAAGGGTCACGCGGCTTCATTATCATCCCCTCCTTTTTTCAAGCGTGGATCAAGATAATCACGGAGCCAATCACCAACAAATGTGAAAGCAAGAACCGTTATCGTAATGGCAATACCTGGAAATGTAGCAATCCACCAGCTTGTGGCGATGTAATTTCGTCCATCGTTAAGCATACTTCCCCACGTAATACCTGGTGGCTGTACACCAAAACCAAGAAAACTTAATGACGATTCAGTTAAAATAGCTGTACCGACACCGATTGTAGCGATAACGGTGAAAGATGAAAGAACGTTCGGCAATATGTGTTTGCGAATAATGTACATACTACTCGCACCAAGTGTTTGAGCTGCTTGTACATATTCCCTTGCCTTCACTGCAAGAACGTCTCCACGAACGACTCGCGTATAATTCACCCAGCTCGTCAATCCGATAACGAGTATTAGGGTAATTAAATTTGCATCAAGCATGACCATCGCAACAAGAACAAGCAAAAGCGTTGGTATGGCTAACATTGCGTCTACTATTCGCATCGTTAATGCGTCAATCCAGCCCCCGAAATAACCAGAAACCAGTCCAAGGGATAACCCAATTAGAGCAGCAATCATAACAGAGATAACACCAACTAAAAGAGAAACTCTCGCCCCAAAAATGAGACGGCTAAACATGTCTCTACCTAAATGATCTGTACCAAGTAAATGTGCACTGGATCCATTCTCCATCCAAGAAGGTGGAATTAAGCGCGACGTCGCTGTAATTTGCGCCGGATCATAAGGCGCAATCCAAGGCGCAAACACCGCTAATAAGACAATAGAACCTATTATTAGTAAACCCAGTAGACCAAGTGGCGAGATAGAAAGTAAGAAGCGACGGCGGATTGTGTCATTTGTTTTTGTTAAAGCTGCCATATTCATCGCTCCTAGTTATATTTAATACGGGGATCAAGCACCCGGTATAGTAAATCTGTAAGTAAATTGATCACAATCGTAATGAGTGCTATGACAAAAACAATCGCTTGAATAACAGCCATGTCGCTGTTTTCCATTGCTGTAAGCAATAAACGCCCAATACCAGGCCAAGAAAAAACCGTTTCGACTACTATGGCTCCTCCTATTAACTGAGGGAATTGCAAACCGATGATCGTCACTACCGGAATAAGTGCGTTAAGAAAGACATGTTTTCCAATAACAATCCTTTCTTTTTGTCCTTTTGCTCGAGCAGTTTGAACATATTCTTGTTCAATTACTTCAAGTACACTTGCACGAGTTAACCGGGTCATTTCTGCTGCAAGTGCAATGCCTAACGTAAAGGCAGGCAATACAAAATGCAAAGGAGATGCGGCTCCTGATACAGGAAAAATTGGAAACAGAACAGCAAAAAATAATATAAGCATGATGCCAATCCAAAAGTTTGGCATAGCTTTTCCGATTATAGAAACCCCAGAAATCAGAAAATCTAACACCGTATTTCGCTTTAATGCTGCATAAATACCAAGGGGAATTGAAATCAAAATGGCAATGACCATTGCAATAAAGGAAAGTGTAAGTGTTGCTATTAAACGGCTAAACACTAAGTCACTAGCTGGCTGCTGGTATTGAAGCGACATGCCAAAATCACCTCTAAGTAAATCCCCTAAAAAACCGATGTATTGAGTAAGAAAAGGTTGGTTTAATCCGAGTGATTCTCTTAACGCTTCGCGATCAGCGGCAGTTGCATTTTCAGGGAGCATCATAGAAACAGGATCACCGGCAACATAAACAAGACAAAAAATAATAAAGGTTAAAATGAGTACGCTTGGGATGACTTGCAGAAATACTTTCTTTAATAATGACATTCATCCACCTCCCTTAATGAGAATGAGACGACGGAAACCCTCGTAGTCCGAAAAATTCAAATGAAACGATTTGTTGTGCTACCTCTTCTGCAGTTAATGTCGTAACCGCATCACCTTCATGAAAAAGCCAGCGCTCAATTGTACCGAACACTAAGCTAGCAAGCATTGCAGCTAACGTCTGGTTAGAATAAGTGGTAGGAAGCATATGTAGTTCTTGAGCACGGGCAATGTTGCTCGCAAATGCTTGCTCTATCGCTTGTAGCGTAGACGCAATTTGGCTACGAATCTTTTCATCACTATCTTGCCCCGTTTTTAAAAGCAATTGCATATAATCCTTATTTGATTTTGCATACGTGAATAGCGTTATCATTAAATCTTGTGAGGAAGCTGTCATGTCGCTTAACGTTCCGACTTGTTTTCGGTAACCAGAATAAATGACGTTTAATAAATAGCGTTCCCCTTCTTTTAAAATGTGTAGAACAATCGCTTCTTTATTCTTAAAATGCCAATAGAATGTCCCCTGAGCAACACCGGCTTCTTTAACAATGTCCGATACCTTTGTTTTATGAAACCCTTTTTGTGCCAGCAATGGCAAAGCTGCATCCATTAATACTTGTTGATTTTCAGTCGTGTTCATGTCTAATCCTTTCTCTTGATTGACGAGTCAGTCAATTATCCAATAATCCTAATATATTTACTCGGGTTTAGATTGTCAAGTATTTTATTCAATAGATGGATCAAATTTTTTAAACAACGGAATCGACCACCTTTTTAATAAATAGGACTTGTTCTACAATTTTCTTAGACAGATGGTTGTTTTTAACGAGCGCTTTTACGTTAGGTGAAAAGCTCCTCGTTACCAACCAATCCCCTCCTTATTCGGTATTACATAAAGTAAGTGCTTTTTTTAATCGCTTAATACCTTCTTGTATGTCTTCTTCATGTAAATGACCGTACCCTAGCACTAGCTCGTTTAAATGGTGACCTTTTTTGATTGAAAAATCGTCTACTATGATGGCATTCACTTGGTGTTTTACTAATTTATCCGCCTGAATTCGTTTGCGATCATTAAAGCGAACGACTAAGTGCATCCCCGCTGCTTGGCCTAAGATGTCACACTGTGGAAAGGTGGCGTTAATTGCCTCTACAAGGACCTTTCTTCTCTTAGCATACAACTTTTTCATTCGTCTAATATGCTTTTCAAATAACCCCTCCTGAATAAAAGTGGCTAATGCTACTTGTTCTAACGAAGACGTGTGACGATCCGTAAACCACTTTTGCCTCCTTGCAGATTCTACTAAGTGAAATGGTAAAACCATATAACCAATACGCAAACTTGGCGATAAGATCTTGCTAAAGGTGCCTAAATAGATAACATGCTCTGTATCAAGGGATTGCATCGCTTGAACAGGTGTGCCTTCATAAATAAATTCACTATCATAATCATCTTCAATAATATAGGTTTTCATTTTTCGTGCATATTCAACTAACTCAATTCTTCTCTTTACTGGTAATATCGCGCCAAGGGGAAATTGATGCGATGGAATAGTGAAAACAAATCGTGGTTTATGATTTTTCGGAAGTTGAACTGGTTTAATTCCGTATTCATCTGTTTGAATCGGTTCAATCTGGGCACCAGCTTCTGTGAAAATGCTTCGCATTTCCTCTGTAACCGGGTCTTCCACACAAACCTTTTCTCCAACTGGTTGTAGCAATTTTGTTAAAAATGAAAGTGCCTGTGTAGCTCCTGTTGTAATAACAATTTGATCAGGTAGTGCTTCTACACCTCTTAAGCGCCCGAGGTAGTTAGCAATCGCCTCTCGGAGTTGGACATGGCCAAGTGCAGACTGATAACCAAATACCGTTTCATCTGCTGTAAGACATACCTGTTTGTACGTATTTGCCCACGCTTGTCTTGGGAAATAATCGAGGGCTGGCTGACTCGCTTTAAAGTCAATCATTGTTTCTTCCGACTGATGAATTTGTTTTTCAAACTGTGGTATTTGTCTTCGCTCTTTTTTAAATGCAAGCCCTTTAGATACGTACGTTCCTGACCGAGGAATACGGTATATATAGCCTTCCATTAGCAGTTGCTCATATGCTTCATTTACTGTATTACGTGATACACCTAATGAGTGTGCTAATTCTCGTGAAGATGGTAGTTTTTCATTTTCACGCAGTTGACTAGCCAATATTCTTTTTCTTAATTCTTCTTCAATTTGAACAGCTAGTGTCTGTTCTTCGTTTCGTGCTAATGCAAACCAAAGCATGGCATTCTCCTTCTGGTACTATTAAACTAAGCTAGATGTGGATCTTCATTGGTCCAGTATATCATGGTACGCTTTGATTAAGATGAATAAAAAGGAGCGTACGACTGATGAAAACAATCGGTTTAATTGGGGGCTTAAGTTGGGAATCTTCGGTTTCTTACTATCAATATATTAATCAATATGTAAAAAAAACATACGGCGGGCTTCATTCTGCAAAATGCTTATTGTATTCCTTTGACTTTCAAGAGATCGTTAATTTACAAAAAGCTGGAGAATGGGCAGAAGCGACTGAGCGAATGATTGAAGCAGGGAATAAATTAAAAGCAGGTGGAGCCGACATGCTTGTTATTTGTACAAATACCATGCATTTAATGGCTGACGAAGTAGAAGCTGCGACGAGTCTTCCTGTAATTCATATTGTTGATGCACTAGCAGAAGCCATTAAAGCACAGGATTTGAAATCAATTGGTTTAGTAGGTACACAGTTCACAATGGAAAAACCTTTTTACCGTGAACGAATGGCTCGGCATGGTATTGAACTAATAGTTCCAAATGAAAACGACCGTAAAAAGGTCCACGATATTATTTTTAACGAACTATGCGTTGGAACAATTTGTCCAAATTCTAAGCAGTACTACTTATCTGTTATTGATCAGCTTGCCGCAAAAGGCGCAGAGGGTGTGATACTTGGTTGTACCGAAATACCACTACTGATTAATCAAAACGATTGTGCACTTCCATTATTTGATTCGACACAACTCCATGCTGAAAAAGCCGTTTCACATGCTCTTGAGCTTATTGAAAAAAAAGACCATTGATTTGGTCTTTTTTTTCTACTTAAAATGAAACTCGTATAAGAGACTTATTTTTCCTTTTTGGCCATTTGTCTATTCATAGCATGAATGTGTTTCATACCTTCAAAAAATAAATATTCTTGACGTAAAGTCATTTCAAACTCTTTATCGTCTTTAGTAAGCTGAGCTAAATATCTATTCGAGGAACGCAATCTTTTATCAAGTTCCTCTTTTTTGCGAGTAACTGAACCATGCCCAGGTACATGAATGGCTATCGTATGCTGATTTAAAATGGTTTCAGCTAACACCATTGTTTGCAGGTAGTCTTGGTAGCTACTAAATATAAAGGGAAACTCAACATCAGATAAGTAATCTCCAGAAAGAAAGATCCCTTCTGGTTCAATAACGGTAAAAAGAGAATCACCTGTATGACCAGGGGCGTGATAAAATGTTACTGTTTGTGAACCTAATCGTAACTGTTGTTTATTATGTGTTACCACAACATCAATGGTAGGATAGGTAGGTTTGTAGCTCCGGTTTAAATAATACGTTTGATCAAACGCTATTATTTTTTCTAAAATGGCTTCTTTTTCTGGGTTGGTGACAAATTGACTAGTCGCTACTCCTTTTGCTTCTGGGAATGCTCCAGCACCAATAATATGGTCAAAATCACTATGAGTATAAATAATATAGAGTGGTTTGTTTCCAAAATTGAGTTTAAGATAATCCTTTATTTCATCCACTTCAGTCGGTAACCAGTTTGGATCTGTCATGATAATGGCATCATTCGTTTCCACAATCGCCGCGTTTGTCTTATATAGTGCACTTTGGAACACTGTTAGATTGCCTGTCTTGTATTGAATCATCTAAGCCCCCGCTATTCCTTTTTCGCCCGATGGACTTTTAACTTCTTCCCCTTCACCGTTGCTGTCCGTAAATGCTCAAGAACATAAGTCCCTTTATTATTTAGAATATCAACAAAGCTTGCTGTTTGTTCAACACTTATAACACCAATATCGTTAGCATCTACGTTTGGTATAGAGGTGATGGTACCAACAATGTCTCCAGGACGAATCTTCTTTTGTTTTCCACCATTTAAATAAAGTTTTGTAATCCCTTCGTCAATCCGCTTCTTATTCGTCGAAACGTGAACGTTCTTTTTCTCTTGGTAAAAACTCAATTGCTGTTCCACGGAGACAATCGGCTCCACTTGTTCAACAAATGAAAAACCAAGCTCTTCTTCAAGTAATAGACGAGCTTCCTTTCCCACAGGTTTCATTAATAAAATGGATTTACCTATAGCGCCGTTTCTTCCAGTTCTGCCTGTTCGGTGAATATAGTCTTCAACCGTTTGTGGAAAACTTGCATGTATGACAAGGTCTAATCCATGTACATCAATTCCGCGAGCCGATAAATTGGTTGAGATTAAATAACGACACGAACCTGCTTTAAATTGAGACATAGCCTGTAGTCGTTCTTCTTGCCTCATCCCACCATGAAGTTTTGCCAAAGCAGGAATAGAAGTATGTAACGTACGATAAAGTTGATCAACGTCTCTTTGTGTCTCACAAAAGATTAGTGCATGATCCGGTCGTTCAGCGCTAAGTACATGGCGTATCAGTATGTCCATCGGTTTAGTCGACTCAACAACTGCATGGTGAATGGCCGGAGTCGCTTCTTTCTCTTCATTTACAAGAAAGTGTGGTTCACTTAATGCTCGTTCTATTAACTGCTGCAATGCATCTGGAAAGGTTGCTGAAAACAGCAGGTTTGTTCGCGTTTCTGGTAAAAATTGAATAATTCCCTCTAGTTGATCAAGAAAACCACGATTAAACAGCTCGTCCGCTTCATCGATAACGAGATACTGTAGTTTTGATACATCCAGCGTCCCTTTTTGCAAGTGATCGAGGATACGCCCAGGGGTTCCAACTACAACATGGGTTTTTTGCTTTAAACTCCACTTTTGTTTTTCAAACGACTGCTTCCCAAAAATTTCTTTTACTTGAAGTCGTTTAAATCGACCGATAGCTGTTAGATCCTCTTTTACTTGAACGGCAAGTTCTCTCGTTGGTGTTAGAATCAATGAATGGACTTTGTTCTCGTCCCAATCAATTTTATCGCATAGTGGAATTCCATATGCAGCGGTCTTTCCACTACCTGTTTGGGATTGCACAACATAATCTTGATTTTCATTTCTTATGACCAACGGAATCACTTTCTGCTGTATAGCTGTCGGGTTTATATACTGTAAAGAAGTCAATGCGCGCTTGATTTCCGCGCTTATAGGATACGTAGAAAATCGTTTGTCTTTCATGGAACACCTCATTCTCTTAAGCATACGCTCTTTTCCATAAAACAGGAAAAGGGCTTTACTTATACTTGTGTAGCAACGCTTTCGGTATGTGACATTCATCATTCGGATGTTTGTCTAATCGATCTTGATGCTCTTCAGCACTCTTTACATAGTTTTGGAGAGGGCTTACTTCAACCTTAATTCGACTAGCATCAGCTCTTGCGGCAATAAATTTTCGTGCTTCATTTACATGCTCGATTTTTTCACTATAGACACCTGTTCTATATTTCACTCCACTATCTATACCTTGTTTATTCACACTATACGGGTCAATGATTTCAAAGAAATAATCCATTAAGTCATTCACAGATACAACAGTAGGATCGAATATCGTTTTTACACATTCAGCGTACCCATCATAGGGTCCTTTAAGAGATTGACTTGTTCCGTTTGCCCTCCCAGCTTCTGTTCCGTATACACCTGGTAATGTTTTAATAAATGCTTGCACACCCCACAAGCAGCCACCTGCAAAATAAATTACTTCCACTGACTACTCTCTCCTTTTTACATTCTGTTTTATTCGAATGTCCCTTACAAGATTACCATAAGACGTTAAGAAGACGAAAAAAAACATTAAGATCCCTTGCATAAGACGTACCGTCACCATTTAGAATGAACTGTATTCTAGTTGAAAAGGATGATTCTCCATGGAAAAACCATTAATTAAAAATTCCCCCTTTATCTTTTTATTTATTGCCAGTTGCTTAGCGATTATTGGCTTTAGCACGTTTTTTATGACCACAACATGGTTTGTTATTGCTGAGCTAGGTTCAGCGAGTTCTCTCGGTATTATTCTTATTGCGATCACAGTACCACGTATTTTAATGATGGCGTTTGGAGGGGTTCTAGCCGATAAATTTAAAAAAACCACGATTATGTTTAGCACGAGTACCATTCAAGGCTTCCTCTTACTGATCGTATTTTTGTTGCATGCTACGGACCAACTAAGTTTTAGCTATCTTCTGATAATAGGCTTTTTATTTGGCACGTTAGATGCGTTTTCAGGGCCAGCAGGAACCTCATTAATACCAAAAATGGTTGAGAAAAATCAAATCAAACAAGCCAATGCCATTATCCAAGGATTAGGCCAAATTGGCTTTGTAGTCGGTCCTATTGTTGCAGGAACCATCATGGAGTTTGGTGGTATCACTTCGAGCTACTTAACAGCAATGATCATCGTTTTTTTGTCGGCTTTCTTTATGTTTCCACGATTTTTAAAAGAGGGTCCTGTTGAAAATACCGTTAAGCAAACACCTTTTAGAGATCTTCTTGAAGGCTTTTCTTATGTAAAAGCAAATTCCTTTTTAGTAACAGGAATCTTCATTTTAATTACGTTAAATTTTTTTGCCTTCGGTGCGATTTCCATTGCCATACCGATTTTAGTTGAAACGTATGGAGGATCACCCATTAACCTTAGCTATATTGAAGCCTCTTTAGCTATTGGCATGCTCGTAAGCACAGTCATAATCGGCACCGTTAAACTTCGCAACCGAGGGTTAACATCAATCCTCGGATTGATCGCAACATTGATTGTTGCGTTAGCCTTTAGCCAAATCCCTAATTTAATAGCTGTAACCATTTTGGCATTTATGCTTGGATTCACCATGACGTTTGTCGCCATTCCATTCTTTTCTTCTGCACAAGAAGATACGGATCCTCGTATTATGGGGAGAGTAATGAGCATTATTTTTCTCGCTATGAACGGCTTTGATCCACTTGCATATGCAGGGGTGACACTTCTAGTATCAAGGGGAATAGACATTCAAACGATTATTTTCGTTTTTTCTGTCATTGGGCTACTAATAGCTTTGCTTTTATTTTGGAAAGGAAGAACGTATCGATCGTATCGGTCAAACATTTAACTTTACTGGGTGGACTTGAAACAACCATTTCGTAGGTTCTGAAACGGATAAACAAACAAGAGGAAAGAGCTGGAACTGTATCACATATTCAGTGATCCTCTTTTTGTTTAAAGGTTGAGCCTCTTGATTCATGGGCATCAATAATAGTGAAAAAAGCATGTTTATCAACTTCATAGATCGCTTTTTTCAACTGAATAACTTCCATTCGTTTTACAACAACATAAAGCACATCTTTTTTATCCCCTTCGTAACCTCCTTGCGCTTTTAAGCGTGTTACCCCTTTTCCTAACCGCTGTGTAATAATCGTTGTTAATTCTTCGTAATGACTCGACACAATCATCACCGCTTTTGTTGCATCTAGCCCTTCAACAACTGTGTCAATTGCCTTTGCGGCAACATAATATGTTAAAACGGAATACATAGCGTTCTCAATTCCGAAAACAAAGGCCGCCCAAGCAAAAACAAAAAGGTTAAAAACAAGAACGCACTCACCAACAGTGAACGGTAATCGTTTTGTAAGAATTAATGATAAGATTTCAGTTCCATCCATGGCCCCGCCATTTCGTATAACGATCCCAACACCAATTCCTAATAACAACCCTCCAAAGATTGTTGCTAATAAAGGTGTATCAGTAATTGGAGCAAAATGAAACTGATGTAAAATTGCCTCTGTAACGGCTAGTCCGACAATACCTAGTAGAGAGTAAATAAAAAAACCTTTCCCTAAATGTTTATAACCAATGTATAAAAAAGGAAGGTTGATGATAAAAACGAGTAGTCCAAAATTGATTGCTGAGAGACGATTTAGAATTAGCGATATGCCTATTATTCCGCCATCTATAATATGATTCGGCAACAAGAATAATTCAATTGCAACAGCAGCAATGATAGCTCCAATCACAACAAATAGCCATCGTAACGAGAAATAAACCATTTGTATACACCTCTTCCTCTCCTCTACTATGGACAATTGGAGAATTATTATGCAATTTTACCCATATTATCGTCATTCTTTAGACTCAATTCTTGTGAACAAACAATGAAATCAAGTATGAACCTTCAATGTGGAATCATTTCAACCGATTTAAATGGTGAGACGTATTCTTAAATTAACATTAAAAGGAGACATACATGGATAAGTCATCATTCATTGGTATATTTTTTGGTATTTGTACACTCGTGCTTGGTATGCTTTTAAAAGGTTCAAGTCTTGAGGTTTTGTTAAATCCTGCCGCCATTGTCATAATTGTGCTAGGAACATTTGCTTGCGTTTTTATTGCATTCCCTTTTGCAGATATAAAACGAATCCCTAAGTTATTTCGGGTTCTTTTTTCAAATAGAAAGGGTATGACTCAGCAGGAAATTATCGAACAGTTCGTTGATTATGCTTCGATTTCGAGACGAGACGGTATGCTCGCGTTAGAAGGAAAGATTGATGAGATTGAAGATCCTTTTTTTAAGCAAGCCATTCGAATGATGATTGATGGACAAGATCCTGATTACATTCGTCATTCTTTACATGAACGAATTGACGCTATGCAAGAGCGTCATGCTTCTGGAGCGGCGATATTTAGTCAAGCCGGAACATATTCTCCCAGTCTTGGTGTGTTAGGAGCTGTTTTAGGTCTCATTGCTGCGCTAGGAAACCTAGATGATATTACTATGTTAGGCGAGTCTATAGCGGCAGCGTTCGTGGCAACATTACTCGGTATTTTCTTTGGATATGTGCTTTGGCATCCTTTTGCAAACAAATTAAAGCGAAAATCAACTATGGAAGTATTGCATCAGCACATGATTATTGAAGGCACAGTTGCCATTATTGGAGGAAGTTCTCCTCGTTCAGTTGAAGAATATTTAAGTGTATATCTAGAAGAAAAGGAACAACAACGAGGAAAAGGAGGCGTGAGAAGAGACGATGTCGCAGAAGCGGAGATTTAAATCTCGGTCGGAGGAACATGTGGATGAATCTTGGCTCCTCCCTTATGCAGATATGTTAACATTGCTTGTTGCTCTATTTATTGTTTTATTTGCTATGGGTCAAGTCGATCAAGCTAAATACGATGAGCTCCGGGTTGTTCTCTCAGAAACGTTAGGTGGAAAAGGTATTCTTGATTACCAAGACTCAATTGTTGAAGACGAAAGTCCGACACAAGAATCGACAGAATCGGTTGAAGCTTTACTAAGTGAAGCAGCAGAAACTGAAAAAACGGAGTTAGAAGAGTTACAATCCCGCCTAAATGGGTATATTGAAGAGAAAGCACTTGCTGATCGGTTACAAACAGAACTTGGTGCTTCAGGTCTGCTTATTACCATTAATGATGGCATTCTTTTTGATTCTGGTAGTGCCGAATTGAGACAGAATTCTCATGAGTTAATGGACCAATTGTCCGCTATGCTTGCTTCCGATCCCCCACGCTATATTCAAATTTCTGGTCACACTGATGATGTTCCGATGGGTGGCGCAAATTTTGAATCAAATTGGGATTTAAGTGGAGCACGTGCATATAATGTAATGAAGCTATTCTTAGAATCTGACTATTTAAAGCCCGGTCAGCTTTCCTATTCAGGCTACGGTGAATACCACCCTGTTGCTACTAACGAAACAACAGAAGGAAGAGAACAGAACCGTCGCGTTGAAGTTCTTGTTCTCCCGTTAGAAAACCTTGCTGAACCAGCTCTATAAAGATGTCAGTATTGTTCACACCGCTACGTTTCCTTTGACGTGCGGTGTTTTGCTTACCTGTCTGGATTTGACAGTAAAATAAGCACTCTTATACAATAAAGGATAGAAAGAAAGCTTACACGATGTTGGAAGAAGGTGTGTCTTTGTCTAAAGAAGTTGGTTGGATGGCGTTACGAACACTCATCATCATCCTATTTCTTATACTTTTTGGTTGGCTTGTTGCTAGAGTCTTTTCACTTACATATCCATTCTGGTTTGCGGCTTTGTTTGCATGGATGCTCCAGCCTGTAGCACGATTTTTTCAGTATAAGTTGAAATTTAACAAAGGGTTTGCCAGTCTATTTGGTTTACTTGGCGGCATATTAGCGATAAGTGCTGTTTTAACTGGTATTGTTTTTCTTGTTTACTTTAGCTTGCGTGAGTTTTTTGAACAAGTCCCTATGTGGATAGAAGAAGGGGCCGCTAAAATTCAGCTTTACTTTAACGAGACCATTTTGCCATTATGGCATGAATTTCTTCGCACAATCGATCAGTTTGATTCAGGCGGCACAAGCCCACTATCAGAGGGAATAAATCAGCTTGGAACGTCAATTAGCAATATTGTTGGGAACATCGGACAGGCTGCTTTGGATGTGGTAGCCAATATCTTAATTGGCTTGCCTAGTTTTCTTGTTGCGTTTCTATTTATCATCTTAAGTATTTATTTCATGGGGAAAAGCTGGAGTTTTTATCAGTCTGTTTACGATCGACATGTTCCTCGTAAAGTTCGTTCTAAAGGGAAAGAATTTGTCCAAGCGACTCGTATTCGTTTATTTGGCTTTATACGTGCTCAACTAATATTAATGGTTGTTACCGCGTTAATTGTTTTTATTGGCTTGCTCATTCTTAATGTTGAAAATGCATGGATGCTAGCCATTGTTGTAGGGATTGCAGAGTTACTTCCTTATCTTGGAACAGGCACTATTTTAATCCCGTGGTTCATTTACCTATTTGTAACAGGAGATATGTCTGGTGGCCTTGGTATTGCGATTCTCTATGTCATTATCGTGATTGTTCGTCAAATGCTTGAGCCAAAAGTTCTTTCTTCCAATATGAACTTAAATCCAGTTGCTGTACTCATTTCACTTTTTGCAGGATTACAATTGTTCGGCGCTTTTGGTCTGTTCTTAGGTCCTGTTTTGCTGGTGCTCATCGTTATTTTAAATGACATTGGCTTTTTCCGCACCGTCATTTACTTTATACGGTTTGGTTTTGAGGATACTAATAGTAAGTAAATAAAAAACCTCTATTCGTTGAAGAACGAATAGAGGTTTTAACTATTGATTGCTTTGTTCATCTGTTTTCTCATCATAATGATGTTCTGCATCGACTTCACTAGAATGTTCGTCGGCATCTTGCTCTCTGGCTAATTCTCTAGTGGTCTCTGTGTCACGATCCAGTTGCGCATGATGTAAACCAACAGCACGATCTTCTTCACTACTATCCGCAAAAGGCTCTTCCGCTTCTTCTTGAGCTTCTGTTGTACGTTTCGCATACGGCAATGCTTCTAATCGCTCATATGGAATTTCCTTGCCTGTATCAATACAAGTACCGTAGCTACCATCTTCCATTCGCTCCAAAGCTTCATTAATTTCGGCTAATCGATGTTCATCGGCTTCATTGATGGTTTGTGTTCGTACTCGATCCTCATATTCTGACGCTGTTTCTGCTAAGTGATTGTCTACTCCGCGAGCAATATCGCCTCTCATTTCTGACATTTCCCCTTCAGGTGTAGACGTTCGCTTCTCTATTGACTCTTTCATCGAATGTAATTCTTTTTTCAAATAGTTTAATTGATCCTTTGTTAATGACATCATCGTTCCTCCAATCATTCGTTATCCTACTCTTTCCCTTACAATGCGCACTTTAAACAGGTACAAGGAAAACAAATAAGCACTGCTACCCTTAAAGCGATAGCAGTGCTATGTTTTATTCCTGATCGGTGGTGTCCACGACCACTTTTAATTGTCGCGCTTTCCCGCGATCGTTTTCATCAAATGCATAGGATCCATTCGAATAGCGATCCGCTTTTCGATACTTAGTCGGATCAACAAAAATCTGTTCATCTTGATCGGTTTCTACTAAAAACAACGTTGTGTCCGGAGTGATTTTTTTAAACCCAACAAGGCGATGGGGATTTGATTTCAACTCACGAAGTAAAACCGATCCACGTTTATTTCGACTTGATTTTTCAAATTCAGTAATGGCCATTCGTTTAACAGAGCCACGCTGCGTGACACAGAGGAATTCGACTGTATCTTCTAATTCGAAAGTTTCAAAGCCAACGACGTAGTCCCCAGGCTTAATGTTCATCCCTTTTACACCTGCTGCGCGTTGACCAACGAGGGAGATATCATTTTCTGAGAACCAGAGCCCATAGCCAAAATGTGTGGCAGCAAATAACTCTTTTTTTCCATTCGTTTTTTCAACTGATACGAGAGAATCGTCTTCTTTTATCTTTAAAGCCATTAGTGGTTTAGAGTTACGTTGTGCTTGATAAAGCTTTAACTCGGTCCGTTTGATCATCCCGTTTCGGGTCATAAACAAAAGTGACTCATCAGTATCAAAAGAAGAGATAACAAGGGTTGTTACTAATTCGTCATCAGAATCGATGGGAATGATGTTGGCGATATGCTGACCATCATCCTTCCAGCGAATATCTGGCAGCTGATGAATCGGTAAGTACAAGTAGTTTCCCTTCTTTGTAAAAAGAAGAAGGACGTCAGTGGTGGACGCAACAAGAGATTGAAGCACTGTATCACCGGCTTTCATTCCAGGAGCATCTTTACTAGATGCTGTGTACGAACGAATACTCGTTCGTTTGACGTAGCCTGCGTGAGTAATCGTCACACGTACATCTTCTGTTGCCACCAGTTGATCCATATTGATCTTTAACTCTTCTATTTCTTCCTTAATGACCGTTCGTCTTTCAGAATGAAACTGCTTTTTTACTTGGACTAATTCTTTTTTTATAACTTGAATAAGCTTTTTTTCACTTGCTAGTATGGCTTCTAATTCCGCAATTCGCTTTTTCAGTTCGTCCGCTTCTTTTTCAAGGGTCGTAATATCCGTGTTTGTTAAACGGTACAGTTGCAAGTTTACAATTGCTTCAGACTGAGGCTCTGTAAACGCAAATTGTTCTTGCAAATTAAGTTTTGCGTCTTTTTTATCTTTTGAACCGCGAATTACAGCAATCACTTCATCAAGAATTGAAACTGCTTTTATTAACCCCTCAACAATATGAGCACGCTCTTGCGCTTTTTTAAGCTCAAACTGTGATTTTCTTGTGAAAACATCTTTTTGATGATCAATATAAGCTTGAAGAAGCGCTTTTAACCCCATCAATTGTGGTGTTTTATTATAAATGGCAACCATATTAAAATGGTACATCACCTGCAAATCAGTATGTTTAAACAAATAGTTTAAAATAGCATTTGCTTCTGCATCTTTTTTTAATTCTACGACAATGCGCATTCCAGTTCGATCAGTATCATCACGCACTTCTGCAATCCCATCTACTTTTTTATCAAAGCGGATTTCGTCCATTTTCTTTACGAGGTTTGCTTTTACTACTTCATAAGGGAGCTCCGTTATAACAATTTGCGTTCGCCCACCTCGAACTTCTTCAAATGCTGTTTTCGCCCGTACGACAACTTTTCCCTTGCCTGTCTCGTACGCCTTCCGAATTCCATCTAAGCCTTGAACGATACCGCCAGTTGGGAAATCTGGCCCTTTTATAATGGTTAGAAGTTCATCAATGGTTGTTGACGGTTTTTCCATTAAACGAACGGCACCATCAATGATTTCAGGTAAGTGATGAGGTGGAATATCGGTTGCATAACCTGCAGAGATACCCGTAGAACCGTTAACCAGCAAGTTTGGATACATGGCTGGCAATACAACAGGTTCTTCTATGGAGTCATCGAAGTTCGGAATGTAATCAACCGTTCCTTTATCCAAATCACGCATAAGCTCAGCACTTATCTTCGAAAGCCTTGCTTCGGTATAACGCATCGCAGCTGGAGGGTCGCCATCAATCGATCCATTGTTTCCATGCATATCAATTAAAAGCTGACGTACTTTCCATTCTTGACTCATCCGTACCATGGCATCATAAACAGAACTATCACCGTGTGGGTGATAGTTTCCGATCACGTTCCCAACGGTTTTCGCTGCTTTACGATACGGTTTGTCGGCCGTATTACCATCTGTGTACATGGCGTACAAGATACGTCGTTGTACCGGTTTTAATCCATCTCGCGCATCAGGAAGTGCACGTTCTTGAATAATGTATTTACTATAGCGACTAAATCGATCTCCTATGACATCTTCTAAGGGGAGATCAAGATACTTTTCTGCTTTTGCCAATTAGGATTCCTCCCCTACATGAAGGTTTTCATTTTCTAGGATGTTTGTTTCTTCCTCTAAACCAAATGCTACATGGCTCTCAATCCACTTTCTACGTGGTTCCACTTTGTCACCCATTAACGTAGCCACATGCTTTTCTGCTCGCGCGGCATCTTCTAATCGAACTCGGATAAGGGTCCTCGTTTCAGGGTCCATCGTTGTCTCCCAAAGCTGAGTGGCGTTCATTTCACCTAATCCTTTGTACCGTTGTACGGTTGATCCTTTTCCAATTGCTTTTAATGCTTGTTGAAGTTCCGTCTCTTCCCACGCATACTGGACTTTTTCTTTTGCTCCTGAGCCTTTACTTACTTTATAAAGCGGTGGTAAGGCAATATAAATCTTACCAGCGTCAATTAGTGGTTTCATATAGCGATAGAAAAAGGTTAATAATAGCACTTGAATATGGGCACCATCTGTATCCGCATCGGTCATAATGACCACTTTGTCATAGTTGCAGTCAGATAAATCAAAATCTGCTCCAACGCCAGCTCCGATCGTATGAATGATCGTCCGAATCTCTTCATTCTTCATAATATCATCGAGCTTTGCTTTTTCAGTGTTAATGACTTTCCCGCGTAACGGAAGAACCGCTTGGAATTTTCGATCTCGTCCTTGCTTCGCAGAACCGCCAGCAGAGTCTCCCTCTACTAAATACAGTTCGTTTCGGTCTGGGTTGCGGGACTGAGCAGGTGTTAATTTTCCGCTTAATAGAACGTCTTTCCGTTTATTTTTTTTGCCATTTCTCGCGTCTTCCCGGGCTTTTCGGGCTGCTTCTCGGGCTTGAGCTGCTTTAATTGATTTCTTAATTAAGGTTGTAGCGACCATTGGATTTTCTTCTAAGTAGTACGAGAGCTTTTCGGATATGATCGCATCAACAGCTGAGCGTGCTTCAGCAGTACCGAGTTTGCTTTTAGTCTGTCCCTCAAACTGAAGTTTTGCTTCTGGAACGCGAACCGATATAACGGCTGTAAAGCCTTCACGAATGTCAGAGCCATCAAGCTTTTTGTCTTTTTCTTTTAACAAGCCGACTTTTTTAGCATGCTCATTCATCATTCGAGTAACTGCCGTTTTCGCTCCTAGCTCATGAGTTCCGCCATCCCGTGTACGAACATTATTTACAAACGAGAGCACATTTTCCGTATAAGCGTCATGAAACTGAAACGAGAAGTCCATTTCAATCTCGTTTGCTTGACCTGAAAATGATACAACTGGATGGAGAGGTTCTTTCCCTTCATTTAAATAGTCAACAAAAGCTTCCAGTCCGGTCTCAAACTGAAAGAGCTCTTCCATTTCTTTTCCTGGTCGTTCGTCTTTTAACGTAATTGCGACACCTCTTAATAAAAACGCGGCTTCTCGTAAACGTTCCGACAAGGTTTCTGTATTAAAATTCACCGTAGAAAAGATCGAGTCGTCTGGCATAAAACGAACGAGCGTACCTGCACCTCTCGTCTTTCCCTTCTTCTCAAGGGTCGTTACTGGCTTACCACCGTCTTCAAATCGCTGGGTATAGCGATAGCCGTCACGCTTAATGTCGACTTCTAGCCACGACGAGAGCGCATTCACAACAGAAGCGCCAACACCGTGTAATCCTCCGCTTGTAGCATAACCACCTTGCCCAAACTTCCCCCCTGCGTGTAATACGGTAAAAATGACCTCAGGTGTCGGTTTACCAGAGCGGTGCATCCCGACAGGCATTCCTCTTCCCTCGTCTTGAATGGAGACACTACCATCTTTATGAATGGTTACATAAATTGAAGCACCGTGACCTCCTAACGCTTCATCGACTGCGTTGTCGACAATTTCATATACAAGATGATGCAAACCACGGGTATCTGTAGAACCAATATACATTCCTGGTCGCTTCCGAACGGCTTCTAACCCCTCTAGTACCTGAATGGAATCATCATTATAGTCATGTTGTTTTGCCATTCCGTTCCCCTTCCTAATACCCTTACACACATAAGTACAAGTGTTCTGTTAAAAGAATATACTCCATCTTTATTTTAGTCAATGTTTTCCTTGATGCAACAGTTTTTTCTAATAAAACCTTATCATGCCTGTTTCGTCTCTGCAAATTTTTCCACAAAAAAGACCGTACTGCTCACGTTTGCAGTACGGAAATAGCCTTATTTAAATTTAGCGTGCTCTACTTTAATACAGCGATCCATAATGGTTTCGACATGATTTTCTTGTAAAAACGAATAGGCTTCTTCGCTCACAACACCAAGCTGTGACCAGAAGATAGGGATACCTGCTTGTACGGTTTCTTTTGCAAGCTCAGGTAAAAATTCGCTTCTACGAAAAATATTCACCATATCTACCTCTTGATCTAAATCCGAGATGGAAGCATATGATTTTTCTCCTAAAACGGTGTCCACATTTGGATTGATTGGAATGATTGTGTACCCTGCGTCTTGCATTGCTTTAGAAACCATGTAGCTTGTTCGATCTGGGTTATTTGAAAGCCCAACTACAGCAATACGTTTTTTTGTATGAAGAATTTCTTTTATTCGTTGATCTGATGGATTTTTCATCATTGATTCTCTCCTTTTTAATTGGTAAGTAGTCCTTTTTCGTTTAAAAAATCACGAGCCACTGCGGCTGGATCTTCGTCATTAATATCAACGCGATAATTCAACTCAGAAATTTCATCTTCTGAGCCTATTCCTGCTAATTGGTTTAAAATGGCTTCAAGCTCTGGGTATTCACTTATAGCATGATTGCTTACCAGCGGAGCTGCTTGATAAGGTGGAAACAATGTTGCATCATCTTCTAACACAACCATATCGTACTCGACAATTTGTGGATCTGTTGAGAACACGTCACTTAATTGAATACTACCATTGGAAATGGCTTGATACCGAGTGGACACATCAATCGTTGTTACGTTGCTAAACGAAAAGCCATACACATCTTCAAATCCAGCATACCCATCTTCTCGATCGGCAAACTCAAATGTAAAACCAGCTTCTAACTCGTTTGCATAAGGTTCTAAATCCGATATTGTTTCTACTTCAAGCTCCTCTGCTAATGCTCTAGGCATGGCAATGGCATACGTATTTTGAAAACCCATTGGTTCTAGCAGCGTGTGCCCTAATTGTTCGTACATTTCGTCTCGTGCTTGTTCAAAAGACTCCCGTTCATCATAGCTAAAGTTCTCAATGTTTAATAAATCAGCCAATACAGTCCCTGTAAATTCAGGATAGATGGCGATATCACCAACTTCTAATGCATTAAAGTTTACACTTGTTGTGCCCAGTGGTGCAATGACTTCGACTTCTAAATCGGTTTCTTGTTCAATTAACTCTTTATACATATTGGCTAAGATAGGTGGTTCCGGCCCCATCTTCCCGCCAATAACGATATCTGCTTGGCCAACACCTCGTACTGCATTGACAGTTGGAGGGACAGTCACAATAAGGAGGGCAATTAACACAACCGCTAACATAGGCTTATAGGACCCCGTTCCCTTTTTCTCCGAACGTCGCTCCGTAAAGCGTAAAACAAAGTCAAAAAAGAGTGCGAGCAGCGTAGCAGGTAGTGCGCCAAATAAAATGTATTCGTTACTCGTTCGTTGAATACCAAGCATAATAATTTGTCCAAGTCCTCCTCCTCCAACGAGAGCAGCGAGGGTTGCTGTTCCAACTATTAAGACCATGGAGGTACGAATACCTGCCATAACCGTAGGCATAGCAAGGGGTAACTCTACTTTTAATAAACGTTTACGAGAATTCATTCCCATCCCTCTTGCTGCCTCCACAAGCGCAGGATCCACTTCTTTTATTCCTGTGTATGTATTTCGAAGAACAGGCAAAAGTGCGTAAGCTGTTAACGCTATAATGGCAGGCGTTGTTCCGATTCCAACAAATAAAACAAGAAACCCGAGTAATGCAAGCGAAGGTATGGTTTGCAAAACAGCAGCGATGCCAATAACATACTCAGAATAGCGTGTATAGCGGGTAAGTACAATTCCAATTGGTATGGCAATCGCTACAGCAATAAGTAATGAGATAAGAGATAACTGTAAATGCTCCCAAAACGATTGCAATAATAAATCTGAACGTTCTTCAAAAAGTGTAAAATAAGATGACCAAAAAGATTCCATAACAAAATAAGTGCAATCGAACGTGTATCACGCACCCTGACGATTCACTTTTCCTTTCCATTACATTAGGGTTATGCGTGATGTAGTGCCGGTTGAATAGCTAACTTAGCAAGATTTTGATAAGAAACAACGCCTATACATTTATCGCCCTTTATAACAGGTAGCGCCGGAAATGGACATTGTTCTAACTGATGGTACGTTTGTTCAAGAGTATCGCTATCATTAATGGTTTGATAGTGTTCAATGGATTTTCCAAGATACTGTACATCTTTTAGCTGATTATCGTTCGAAAGAACAAATTGTAGCTCATTCTTGGATTGATGTTCTCCTGATGTCACATACTCACTATCTTCAATAGGAGTAAGAATCGAGCCAACGGTTGGCATTGATGTTTGCTCTACTCCATCGGAATGGCGTAAGAAGCGGGTGACTGATGGAGAAGCTGGATTTTCAATCAATTCTTGTACTGTGCCAATTTGGAGCACATGTCCGTCTTCCATCATCCCAATGCGATCTCCTAAGAACTTTGCTTCCTCCATGTCATGGGTAACGAATACAATGGTTTTTTTAATATTTTGTTGTAGTGCCTTAATGTCTTTTTGCAGCGAAGCTCTTGCTACTGGATCGAGCGCACTAAACGGTTCATCCATTAATAAAATGTCAGGGTCCGCTGCCAGAGCTCGAGCTACTCCTACTCGCTGTTGTTGACCTCCAGACAAATCCGTTGGTAATCGATGCCGGTAAATTTCTGGGTCTAGTCCTACTAACGATAATAGTTCGTCAACCCTGGCATTTGTTTTGTCTCGATCCCAACCTTTTAATTCTGGGACAATAGCTATGTTAGCAGCAACGGTCATATGCGGAAACAACGCTATTTGTTGAAGTACGTAGCCAATGTTCCATCGCAATTGATCGATATTGACTTTGCTCGTATTGACATCATTAATGAATATTTCTCCTGCTGTAGGCGGGATTAAACGATTAATCATTTTTAATGTTGTTGTTTTCCCACAGCCACTCGGTCCAATTAAAACAAAGAACTCACCTTTATCAATTGTGAAATTGGCGTTTGCTACCGCTTTTGTTCCGTCTTCGTACTGCTTTGATACTTGCTTAAATGTGATCAACTCTTTCGCCACTCCTTTTATACAAAAACGCTCTTTATTCATACCCGTTATTGTGCCTATTTTAACCTGAATCGCATAAAAAAAACACGCGATAAGAAACGCGTGTTATTGTTGAAATGCGGCCGCTCCTGTTAAGAAGCCTGATTGACCAATTGATTGCCCTCCGTCAATGGTAATACATGTACCATTAATATACGATCCCTCTGTTGAAAGAAGATAATGGGCAAGCCGAGCTACCTCTTCTCCTTTGCCAAACCGTTTCATCGGAATGCTCTTTAATGCCATCTGATGAGCTTTTTCACTTTGAATTAGCTTGTCTACACCGCCTGTGTCCTCAATTGGTCCAGGGGCAATAGCATTGACGCGTATACCATAGGACGCACCCCATTCCACCGCAAGTGTTTTTGTCATGGCAAGTACCCCTGCTTTTGCACTCGCAGAATGAACAACACCAGGTCCACCTGTATCAGCATAAGTTGCCACAATATTCACCATTGCGCCTGCTTGCTTTTCTTGAATCCATCGCTTCGCAACCGTTTGAGTCATATGCCATGTACCATTTAAGACGATGTCAATAACCGAATGCCATCCATTTTCAGTTAAGTCTTCAGATGGACAAAGGAAATTTCCAGCAGCATTATTGACAACAGCTGTAATTGGGCCCACTGTTTCGTACACGTCGTTGACCATTGCTTCTATATCCCCTCGATTTCGAATATCTAAGGCAAAGGTCGTAATTTGCTCAGGAAATGTTTCTAATTCCTGCTTCGTTTGTATCAATCGTTCTTCGTTACGTGCACAAACAACAACTCGAGCACCAGCATTTGCAAAATGTCGTACCATCGCTTTACCCATACCGCTACTACCGCCAGTGACAACAATGATCTCTTCCTTCATCTGCTTTTCCCTCCAACCTCATAGCAAGCCGTTCTCCTCCTCTTTATTATGCAAAAATTCACGTCATAATGAAAGGGTTTACACAATAAAAATCTAGTTGTTCTTTCATTTAATCTACATTGCGCTGAGCAACAAGGTTATCCAAACCATCTTTTTTCATTGCAAAATAAACGTTCTATGAAATAATCATTTCACAGAACGTTTATTTTGCGGTAAACTACTAAAGAGGTGATCCAATGTCAATCTTTGCAAAAATTAATCAGCATCAACGTTCTCATGAAAAGCAACAACATTCTATTGAAAAGCAGCCCTACCGTCGACTTGACGACTTGCCTGTTTTTATCCAGACGTACATTCAACACATCCGTTCTCTTGGGTACAGCCATGGGACCATTCAACGCTACATTTATGATTTCCTTGATTTCTTCCACTTTGTTGAACGTCAAAGTGGAGAAGAATCGTTTAGAGCTAAAGACAGTACCCTCTCCGATTTTTCACAACTTAACCAACAAGGAATTGAAAACTATGTTCATTATTTAGCAATGGAATTGGAAAATGAAGCAAAGACAATTAATCGAAAGTTATCAGCCCTTCAATCATTATTTCATTATTTAATGAAGCAATATCATTTAAAAGAAAACCCTGTTCAAGCGGTCACAAGACCAAAAGTAAAAAAAAGAGAGCCTGTTTATTTATCGATTGAAGAAATGAAAGCTGTTATGGCGCTAACTCTTAATGATGAGGGCTTAACCTTACGCCAAAAAAAGTACCACCGTTTATTAGCTTTACGAGACTTAACGGCTATTACTCTACTCGTTCGCACGGGTTTGCGTGTATCAGAACTAGCATCTTTAAAGCGTTCACAGCTTCATATTGATCGAAAAGAAATACAGGTACTTGGTAAGGGCAATAAACAACGAACCATCCCACTTACAGAAGAGGTGCTTGATGTTATTCAACACTATATTCAGTCTTTACCTGATACGATTCAACCGAAACAAGACAATACTCTGTTAGTCGGTTTTGACTTTCGGACGATGACGTATACGCACTCGATCAGCGTTAGCGCCCTTCAGAAAATGATTCAACGTCTGTTTGAACGGGCTAAAAAAGTCATACCATCTCTCCAAAATCGTACGATCACTGCACATAAGCTTCGCCACAGCTTTGCGACGGCCTTAATTCGAAACGGAGTAAATGTGTTAACGTTACAGCAACTTCTTGGTCATGAGTCTGTTGCTACCACTCAAGTGTATGCACACGTTGATTACGAAGCGAAAATAAAAGCAATTCAATCATGGTAAAAAGATCGAATTGCTTCACCTTGTTTTGTTTACATAATATATATTACGTTAATAATTATTTTTACACATTTCCTCATGATTTTCCCTTTCCAAATTCTAAGAAAATATGTATAGTCTTCCTCTTCTCGGATAAACTACAAGCAAATTACGACACAACCGCTAGAAATACTGTTTAAGCGAGCAAAGGAGTGAGATTCATGTTTTCGTTTTTCATTCATTCATTTACCTCCATTTTTTCTGTCACTTATCCCATCTTTTTTAACCATATGAGTAAGCCAAAAAAAACGATTGAAGGCGAAGAATTTGTATCTGGAACAGTCTTATTTACAGTTGCAATTAGTATCTTCATTCTTTTGGTCGGTCAAGTCGCCTTTTCTTGGACATATATCCCGATTGGATTCATGCAAATACTTGGAGGCGTCGTTATTCTATCTATAGCGATTACATTAATGCGTAAAAAAAGTCCCGTCACATTAAGCTGGAATGAATGGTTTGGTATGGATTCTTTTGAGATTGGGTTTACTCGAATGAAAGACATGTTTCGCCCTGTGAAGGAGCTAACTTCAGATCAACCCAAATCGGCAACCGCTTATGTGACTTACCTTGCTTTCTTTATTGTTTACTGTGTCGCTTACTCTGTACATCTGCTCGTTTGTTGGATATACGGCCAAATGAATACCCGTTCTTTATTCTTTCTCACCAAATTTACTGGGCTTCTGTTAACATTTTTTGCTCTGGAGATGCTGCTATTCGGTTTTATGGATGTCATTCAATTAATTGATCAACGTGCATCTTAATTCATAGAAGAAGGGTAACTGGCCTTTGATAGCCAATTACCCTTCTTCTCTTATAGTTGATACAAGCGTGTATATTTTTCTGTTAAATAGTGAATCAATGGCTGTGGGTCGATCCCGCCACCAGTCATTGCTGCGATTAATTCTTTCGGTTTTTTCACAGCTCCATACTGATGGATTTGTTCTGTTAGCCACTCTCTAATCGGTTCAAGATTTTCAGAACGGATGAGATCGTCAACATCTGGAATCTCTTTTCTTATTACTTGATTGATTTGAGCCGCGTAAATGAACCCTAGTGCATAGGAAGGGAAGTAGCCAAAGTCTCCTGATGACCAATGAACATCTTGTAGTACCCCTTCTCCATTATGATCTGGTCGAATACCAAGATACTCTTCCATTTTGTCATTCCAAAGCTTTGGTAGTTCATCCACTTCAATCGTTCCTTCAAATAACCCTTTTTCCAATTCGTAACGAAGAATAATATGTAAGCAGTAAGTAAGCTCATCTGCTTCAATTCGAATCATTGATGGCTTTGCTTCGTTTAGTGCAAAGTAAAAATCGTCTAATGGAACCTGATCAAATTGACCTGTTCCATGAGCTGCTAGTTCTTTGTACATCACTTCCCAAAACGAATACGACTGACCAATAAATTTTTCCCAAAAAAGGGACTGAGACTCATGAATCCCCATTGAAGTCCCTCTTGCAAGGTTGTACGGGATAAGATTCTCATCAATATGCTGCTCGTAAAGTGCGTGTCCGCCTTCATGGATCGTTCCTAGTAATGCAACCCGGAAATCGTTTTCATTGTACTTTGTTGTTACCCGCACATCTGAAGGATTTATACCAATGGCAAATGGATGAACGCTCTCATCTAAGCGTCCTTTTGTAAAGTCATAGCCCATTGTTTTAAGGAACGAAATGCTTAATTTCTCTTGATCACTTTTTGGAAAGTGCTTAAATAGACATGTGGTTTCTGGTTGATGCTTTGAAGCAGAAACACGTTGAATAAGTGGAATAAGGTGGCTTTTCAACTCTGAGAAGACCGCATCTAGTGTATCTGTAAAAACCCCAGGTTCAAAATCATCTAAAAGTGTATTATAAGGATGCTTTTCATACCCCAAATAAGTAATAAAACGTTTTTTAAACGCTACTAATTCTTTTAAGTACGGTTTGAAAATATCAAAATCATTTTCTCGCTTTGCTTCTTCCCATTTTGCTTCTGCATTCGTCTGTAATCTCACAAATGCCGCATATTCATCAGCTGGAATTTTTGTGTTACGATTGTATGCTTTTTCTGCCTCTTCCACTGCTCGGTTTAAAACAGCTGAATGATCCTTCTTGGTTTTCAATTCGTCGATAAGCTCTTTTAATTCAGGAGATGTCGTCATTGAAAAGATGTCGCTTGAAATTGTGCTCATTACATCTGCTCTCTGCTCTACTGCCCCTGTAGGTGCACCAGTCCGAGCATCCCATATCATCAAACCTACTAATTGCTCATAGTGGTTTTTTCGTTTTAAATAATCAGTAAATTTTTCTTCTGCTTGTTTCATATTGGTTCGCCACCTTTCATTCTCAGCATACTAGCATTTACGAGTTTAAACAACACCTAAGACGAAAAGAAGCTTCATATGATACACTAGTTCTGTAGGAGTGATGAAATGAATGTACTAATAACGAAAGAAGCTGTTCAATTTTATCGTCAAGAAATGCATTTAGTAGATGGCGATGAGCTTCGATTATTTGTTCGTGTTGGTGGTGTTGGTTCTGGTGGTTTCTCTGTTGGTGTTACAAGAGAAATAGAAGGTTTTGATTACGAAACCATTCAGCAAGAAGGCATTTTATTTTACGTATCAAAAGATGATTTATGGTACATTGATGGCATGCACATTGACTATAATGACGACTTAGATATGGTTTTGTTTAAACAGGGTAAATTTGACAATCTTGACCATCCATTATTTATAGAAAAAACGTGAGCCTTTTTTGGCTCACGTTTTCTTAACGATAGTCATCTTGTGCCTCTTCTAATTGGTGAGTGGCTTGGTCTAAAAGTGCAGAAGAATGGGCGAAAAAGGCTTCATCTATATTTCCTTGATAAGCAAGTGCTTGTTTAAATTGTGCTTCAGCTTGCTCAAGAGCTGCTGTTGCTGCTTGTAATTGCTCACTATCCATACTATGAGTTGCTTGGCCAACCATATGTTGTGCAGCTTTTATCGCCAGTTCAATTTGTTCTAAATTTTTGTAACCATCTTCATAACTCATTATGTAACCTCCCTTTTTGCTTTACTATTTACAAAAAAGGTAAGCTTTATACTTAGTTTACATAATAAAATTATGGTTAACTTAATTGTCAACGACTAATTCTGGAAATACTGGCTCTAACTGATTGTAAAGGACTTGATACAGTTCACATTTTTTCTTATACACATGATAGTCCCGATTATTTGGTTCAAATTGAGCCATAAATGTTTGTTCGCCCTGTTCCAAGTCATTATGAGCTAGTCGAATGGCACCTAATGATGACGCATGATGTGTTTCTTGGATTCGAACGGTCTTACCTGAAATGTCAGCGAGTAGTTGAACCCACTGCTTAGACCTTGCGAAACCTCCTGATGCATGAATTCGCTTAATTGGCCCGACAGACTCCTCTAACGATGTTAAGACAGATTGTAAACTATAAAGAATTCCCTCAAGAACGGCTCGACTAAAATGCGCACGATTATGAGTTCGTCTCATGCCGATAAACGCCCCACTTGCTTCACCATTCCAATACGGTGCACGCTCTCCATTAATAAAAGGTAAAAAGAGTAGTCCTTCCGCACCTGGCTTAACTGTGAAGGCCTCTTCAATAATCTCACTTACAGTGGCTCCTTTCGCAAAATGCTCGATATACCAAGTCAGTGCAATGCCACCATTGTTTGTTGCTCCGCCGGCGATCCATGTAGACTCATTTAAAACATAGCAAAACGTACGCATAGCGCTATCCGTTAACGGTTCTTTAATCGTCACTCTTACTGCCCCACTTGTTCCTATTGTCAGTGTGGCAACCTGGTCCAATAAACCTCCTGCTCCAACATTTGCGAGCACACCATCACTAGCACCGATATGGTATATACAATTGTGCGAGAAAGAAAACGCCTGCATGACGTTTGTTGGTGTTGTAAAGCAATAATCGGTTCCAACCACCGTTGATAATTTTTCTGTGTTTATGTGCAAGAATGCTAGAATACTATCGTCCCAATCTTTTGTTTTTAAGTTATATAGCCCTGTGCTACTTGCAATCGATTGATCAACAACGTATTCTCCAAATAAATGAAAGCATATAAACTCTTTAATTGATATAAATTTATATGCTTGCGTATAGAGATCTGGCCAATTCTCTTCCATCCATTTCATTTTTCCGATCCATGACATAGGATGAATGGGTGTGCCGGTTTTTTCATAGAATTGCTTTCCCTGATCGGTTTCTTTTAACATCGTTGTGATTGATTGAGCACGAGTATCTGCCCATGTTAATAACTGTGTTAATGGGCGGCCCTCTTCATCAACCGCCACTAATGAATGCATGGCGGCTGAGAAAGATATCGTTGTTACGTTTTTAGATTCAATACTTGTTTGCCGCAATATTTGTTGCAAACTATGTAAAACAGCATCACGAATGACAATTGGATCTTGTTCTGCATAAGATGGTTTTTCTTGGAGTAATGGATAAGCCGTTTCGTGATCAGCTTTATAACGGTAGTCTTTTGAAAATAAAACAACTTTAGCACTTGTGGTACCAATATCAATGGCAATGGAATACATGTTCAGTCTCCTCACATTAAAGCATCCGTTTTGCCCCTAAGTCATAAAACCATTTTGAATCACCACTTTCCAGCGCAACATGCTGCAATGCGTGATAATCTATATCTTCTAAATGACTTTCCACAGGGATGATGTCTTTGTAGTATATTAAAATCGGTTCTTTTGATCGTCTCTTGTCTATTGTATAAAAAAAATACGTTTGATACATACCCTCACGGCAAATACAGGCAGGATTTTTTTCGATCCAACCGAGTACGTGCTGAATGCCTCTTTGAAGATAGATCCATGTACCGTCATTGACCATGTCTACACCTCTTTATTGTTAGTTTATCTTTTATTTTTTATTTTATGTGTATCAATACGGTAAGTGAAATTATATAATGATTAAGCACTCGTTCACTCGAAAAAGGCGAAAAGTTTGATGATCTGTCATCAGTCTCTTCGCCTTTTACTCACATGTATGTGCCCATTTAATGGCCTATTTTTCACACGCTTTTTTTTATGCTCTTGGAGGTCTAGGACCGAAAAATTGATAGTAGTCGGTTTTTATATTGCCATTGTATAATTTACGCTTCTTACTTGCCTGCTTGCCGTACAAGGCTTCAAAACCCTCATGAGAAGTCAATACATATACTGACCATGTCTCAAACGACTTCATTACCTGACCCATGTCTCTGTACATCTCTTCTACCTCAGCTTGTTCACCAATTCGTTCTCCATATGGTGGATTAGCAACAAGAACACCGTACTGAGCACGATGGCTAAAGTCTCGAATTTGC
Source organism: Shouchella oshimensis (assembly GCF_004375095.1). NCBI lineage: Bacteria > Bacillati > Bacillota > Bacilli > Caryophanales > Bacillaceae > Shouchella > Shouchella oshimensis. The sequence continues at coordinate 66,575 of NZ_SNUX01000001.1, forward strand.
ATCTGCTTAAAGGAAATAAGATCGGCAAATCCTGCCTCTGCTGCATTGTTTTTCGCAAGTTCAATAGAGCGATGATCAATATCTGATCCAACAATATCGAGGGATTGATCATACTTTGCTAAATCTTCTACTTCTTGACGAGCACGGTCCCATTTTTCTTGACCAATCCAATGCCACTGTTCTGATACAAAGTCTCGATTAAACCCAGGTGCGATATTTTGTCCAATAAGCGCTGCTTCGATAGCAAGGGTTCCAGATCCGCAAAATGGATCAGCAAATGGGCGATCCACATTCCACGTTGTGAGCTGAACCATTGCAGCCGCTAGTGTCTCTTTTAACGGAGCTTGATTATGTAAGGCCCTGTATCCTCTTTGATGTAATCCGACGCCACTAGAATCAATAGTTAGCTGCGCTTGGTCTTTTAATAAAGCTACTTCAATTCGATACAGAGGTCCATCTTCATCAAACCAGCCACGTTTGTACTGTTTTTTTAAGCTTTCAACAACCGCTTTTTTCACAATAGCTTGGCAATCGGAAACACTAAACAACGTTGATTTAACTGAGCGTCCGATAACAGGGAATTCTGCATGGGGAGGCAATAGGTCCGCCCACGGCAATGCTTTCGTTTTCTCAAACAGTTCATCAAACGTGAACGCTTTAAATGAACCGACAAGAATTTTTATCCGATCTGCCGTTCTTAACCATAAATTTGCACGTGGAATGGCGTCAACAGTTGATGTAAATACGACTCGTCCATTTTCAACTGTAACGTCTTCGTAGCCAAGTGCTTTTACTTCTCTTGCACAGATTGCCTCTAATCCCATCGTCGTTGTTGCAATTAATGTTACTTTATTCATTCTGTTCACTCCTTATTGTTACAGTAAGTAGCCCCCACCTTGTGTTTCAGCAATAAACGCACCAACGATGGCGACTAAACCAAATATAAGGGCAAGTAAAGTAGCTAGACGTTTGGCTGAACGGTGATAAAGAAATACTGCAAGCATATATAATGCAAATACGGCTATTAAAAAAATGCCCCCTAAACCAATTAAATACCCTTGAATGGCAAATCCAATTACATTTAAAAGAAATAACACGGCTCCAAGCCCGTACATTACCTTTGCTTGTGACATGACAATCCCTCTTTTCTTGTCTTTTTTGTTAGTGTACCAGAAACAAAATAAAAAAACCCTCAAAAGGGTTTTTACTCGTTTATAAATCCATCTGCATGCCAGTCATAAGCCATGTTCTGTTCTTTTGTACTGCAAACGGTGATGAACCTCGTACTCCAGTAACAACCATCTATCTACGAATAATCGTCCTTATAGCTCCGTTCATTTTCGGACTATAAAATGCCCCTACCATTGTTTGGGTTTCTCGCTCGTGGGGTTTACCTCGTTCCACTCTACTCGTTTCCAAGTAGACTCCGTCACTGTGGCACTTTCAAAGAGTGTATCCCATGTCGTTAACGATTTAGGGAAGCCTCTTGCCGTCAGTTATCACTAACTGCCCTAGCTTATGAATTGGCTAGGCACGATCACTACCGGCGTCGCAGCCAGTGCGAGCATGGACTTTCCTCTACACTAAGTGCAGCGGTTGTTTCATGACATGCTCATTCATAAACGACTTGTTCATTATAGCGTACAATGTAACAGATTACAATGCTTCTTTAAAGATTCGCTTTGGCTCACGAATGGCTAATCGAGCTAACTCGTCCGCTTTTTTATTTTGCTTACTCGGAACCCATTTAATAAAAAACAAATCAAATGCCTCTATAAGCTCCTGTGCTTTCTTCACATACGGATCGAATTGCTTTCGCTTCACATAACGCTTTTCAATTGCTTCGCTCACTAAACGAGAATCGGTTTGGACGAGTAAATGGCCTAACTGCTTTTGCTTAGCAATTGTCAGGGCAACGATAAACGCTTCAAATTCCGCTTCATGATTGTTGTGCAATCCTATATGGTAGCGAAATTCTTCCGTCTGTCCGTTATCAAATACAAGTAAGATCCCTATACCAGAAGGGCCCGGGTCTCCTGCGCTAGCTCCATCAATTGACATTCGGTTCATTCGTACATTTTGCTCCCGAAGACTTTTTTCTCTAAATTAGAAAGACGCTGTAAAATATCATAATTTGTACTCCCTGCTGATTGAGGTGCACTTTGATTTCGAGTAGGTCGATCTGTTTGTCGCTTCATTTCCTGTCTAAGTTCTTCATTTTCTTTCAATAATTGATCGACTCTGCGTTGATATGCTTCGTAGTCTTGAATGACAACATCTAAAAATTTGTCTACTTCATCTTGATTGTACCCTCTCATGCCAGTCTTGAAATCTTTATCTAGAATTTCCTTGGCATTTAACTTAATCTCCACTGAACTCATTTCTATCACCTCATGTTCAATTCCCGTTACATCCTATTCTTCCAAAAGTCTGCTATAAAGTCAATTTAAACCCGGTGCTTTTGTTATTTTTAAGAAATCTACTAAAAATCATCTAATGCTTCCCTTCTTGCTTCTTCTATTTCTTCTGGGGAGATAATAAAAATAGGCTTGTCCATTGATCGAGCAACTTTTATATAAAAAAGAGGTGAGCCTTCCTTCTCCTCATCAAACAATACGAGCAAACCATCTGTTTTCTGCACTAAAAAATCGTTTTTCACTTTTAATTGCATGGGGTTTTCATAAGGTCGCTTCGAAATTGAATCAACAAAGTCTGCTTTACTCACACGCTCATGGTAGAGCTCCTTCAATCGCTCATTCCATTTTGATTCTTGTTCTTCAAATGGCGTTAATAGCCCTAATTGAATGTGAGGATAGATTTCCTTTAATTCATCGACAACATCCATTGCCCATTGTTCAACACCTAGCTGACCACTCGTAATAAACCAAGTTGCACCTTCTTCAATAAGTGCTATCATTCTTTTCTTTAAAACAAACTTAATCCATTTAATCCCTTCATGAGACTCATTAAACACGCCAAGCTCATGCATTTTATAGCCTGTGACGAGGACGGCATTCACGTTTGATCCTCTCCTAAAAAAGAAAGCGAGCTTTTTGCTCGCTCCTTAAGATTATTTCTTAAAGCCGCTATATGGCGATACATTAGACGGCTTCATGTTTGTTGGTGCTGTGTTTGTCGGTTTTACGTTGTTTGTTGGTTTCATGTTGTTCGCTGGTGCAACATTATTCATTGGTGCCATATTGTTCGGCTTCATATTCGCTGGAGATACATTTGATGGCATATTGTTCATTGGCTTCTCGCAATATTGTTCATTCATAACATTCTCTTGCACGCTGTCAGTGTGCGGGTAATGATGAACGTGCTTATAAACGTGATTTTTCACGTGAGTAGTGTGTGTAGGATGAATTTCAGGAACAATATACTCTTGCGTGCTTTCTACTACATTATGCTGAGTTGGATGAACAACTGCTGGTAGCTCTTGTGAACATGTCGGCATCGTCATATTCGGCTTATGATTTCCACCACATGGATCACACATTGGTCTTGGGGGGCAACAGTGATTTGGTCTTTTATGAAACATAGTTAAAGTCCTCCTTTAATTTTAAGTCACTATTACCTTATGTATCTCCCCACCCACGTGTACTAGTTGATTAACCCAATTTTAGGTGTTTTATCATTGTCCGATGAATAAAGTCGATTTATCTGTTATTCCTCGCGATAAACGTCGACTTATGCGCTTCCCCAGGAAATAATGATTATTTCCGCTTTAAACGATGAATTCTTTTAAGTGCCTGTAGGCGCTCTTTCTCTACAGTTGCAAACGATAACGCTTGATTCGCATACGTGCATGCCTTTGCGAAATCTTTTAAGTAATGTTCATACATAAGCGCTAATTCAATCGCACTTTTAAAACGAAACGTGTCAACCTTAAGGGCTTCTTTGAAATCTTCAATCGCTTGTTTATATAATTTCTTTTTCTTAAAGATGTAGCCTCGATAGAAATAAGCTTCGGCCTTTGCACTACCTTGCTCCTGCAGATGATGAATGCTACTTGTTAACATAGTCGTAGCCATTTCTAACTCCCCATTCAGTTGATGCCATTTTGCTAGTTCCAATCTCTCATTAAGAGAAGTCCGCTCTTCCCATTTAATAACGGTTTCTGTTATTTGAGCATAGAGAGCAATTAACGAAAGTACATCTTGCTCATGATGCTCAAATACACTCGCTATTAGAGCAGGATCTTGTTCCCGAACGAAATCAAAATAGAATAATGGCACGAGATGAGACGGAGTATTCTCATCTCTCCTAATCCCAAGCTTCTCTTCTTCTAATATGCTCAGTTTGCATGACGGTAGTTCATTCTTCCACAATCGTCTTGCGCTGTGAAGCAAATCAAAATGACCAAACTGAGGTAATTGTGGAACTGTTTCTCTTAAATAAGCATGACGTGTCTTTAAGCGTGGCCAATCAAATGCTTTACCATTAAAACTAACAAGGTGTTCCAACTGACCAACATCTTTCAAAAAAAAGTGATATAAAGCAGACTCTGCGTCTGGAGATGGTAGCAGGTATTGACGAACCACCACTTCATGTTCTTCAAAACAAGCAAAACCAAGTAAAAACATTTGCGTCCCTGCCCCTGCGCTTAAACCAGTTGTTTCAGTATCAAAGAAGATTAGTTTATTTATCGGAACAGACCTACTTGAAAGCGGATGAGAAAACGATTGGTTGTCCCATTGCATTAGGTCGTCTCTATATGTGCGGAAGGTTTTAAAACCATACTGTGTATCAAGCGAATGTCTTACTTCACGAATATAGCAAACGTGCTCATCAAATGTATGGGCTACAGTAGCAAGTGATGCCCAGCTCTTCGAAGTTGAATGATTCGCTTCATGTTGTTCAATCACAGGCTTTGTTTCTTGTTTCATATGGACTTCTATTCGTTTTAACTTTGCTTTTAGTGACATAAATTCTCCTTTCTTTTTTAAATACGGTATGTGAAATTATGAGACTCTTCTTTACAAATCGCTTATGATTGTCATCAATTTTTTCTTAAATCGTCTGTCTTCTTTTACCTCTCCAACACATGCTGGACACCCTTGTTCGCACAAACAACTTGTAATGAGCTTACTCATATGATTTAAAATTGTATCAAGACGGTCATATACTTCTTTAGCAAGTCCAATACCTCCTGGATACGCGTCATAAATAAACACAGTCGGTTTTCCTGATACATCTGCTTTCACTTGTGGGGTTACATGAATATCACTTCGTTCACACATTAGATGAAGAGGTGCAACATGATGGAGCAACGTTGCAAAGCTCATAAGGATATCTTCTATCTCTTTAGGTTCAGCAAATTCTGCTAGAAACGTTAGCCACACTCCGTTCGTGTGCATCTCTTCTTCAGGTAAGTGGACAGGGCCAGAACCAACGTTCTCCATCGTTGTTAACCGAATTTTTTTAAAGATCGTAACTTTCCCTGTCACTGATACATCTCCATAGGAAAGCAGCGCCAATCCTCGCTGGCTAGATGCATCCTCTTCTAAAATAGTTAAAGAGACGGCTAAGTTGGCATCCGTAAAATAATCAACCTTTACTTCTCGCACGAACGCTTTCTTTTCATCCCAATCCAAATATTCTACTTGGAACTGAATGCCTTGATGCAGATAAATGGCTTCGTCGTGTAATAATGTCATGGCACTAAACCGATCCATTTCCCCAATTACTTTATGAGTTGTTACATCACTTTGATCAATAATCACAACATTTTCTTGAGAGGCAGAACGTAGACTTATGCCATGGGCAGGAAAAGCATCACTCATCCAGTACCAGCGATCTTTCTTTTGTAGAAGCACTTGCTTTTCAGTTAAATAGGTTAAATAGTCGTCGACTACTTCACCTAAAAATGAATCCCCAACTTGAAATGGCAGTTCATAAGCTGCACACTTTAAATGATCTAAATAAATGATCAAATTTAAAGGATTTACTCGTGCTGTCTCTGGGTTACGATTAAAAAAGTATTCTGGATGGTTTATAATATATTGATCAATTGGTGAAGACGACGCGACCATAATAATTGCCGCTTCATTTTGTCTTCTGCCAGCTCGACCAGCTTGCTGCCAGGCGCTCGCTATTGAACCTGGATACCCGGTCAAGATACATACTTCGAGTTGACCAATATCCACACCTAACTCAAGAGCATTTGTGGAAACGACACCAATGATTTCACCACTACGAAGCCCTTTTTCAATCGCTCGTCGCTGATTAGGTAAATAGCCACCACGATAACCAGCAATGGTTTTTTTTCCGAACGTATGCTTAATCATTTGCTGTAACTTTGTTAAGATGAGTTCTACTCTTACTCGACTTCTAGCAAATAGAATGGTCTGAATCCCTTCACGGAGAAACCCTTCTGCTAATTCTTGTGCTGAACGCATCGCACTTTGCCTAATTTGCAATGGTTCGTTAACGACTGGAGGGTTGTAAAACAGAAAATGTTTTTTTCCAGAAGGTGCACCATTCTGATTAATAACGTGAAACGATTCACGAACTAATGTTTCAGCTAATTCCTTTGGATTGGCTATCGTTGCGGATGTACATATAAAAGTTGGATTCGAACCGTAGTACGCACAAATTCGTTTCAGTCGCCCAATAACATTTGCTACGTGGCTTCCAAATACTCCTCTATATGTATGGAGCTCATCAATGACGATATAATCTAAGCGTTCAAAAAAAGCAACCCATTTCGTATGATGAGGCAAAATCGCTGAATGGAGCATGTCGGGATTTGTTATAACAACATTGCCAGACTGTCGCACATTTGAACGAATCTGGGGCGCTGTGTCACCGTCATAGGTATGACACTTTAGTGAAACCCCAACATCACGAATCATTTCATTTAATTCTGCCATTTGGTCTTGTGCCAACGCTTTTGTTGGGAATAAGTAAAGAGCACGGCTAGACGAGTCCTTTAAAAAAGATGTCAACACCGGAAGATGGTAGCAGAGTGACTTTCCAGATGCAGTCGGTGTCACAGTAACAAAATGGTCTCCTTTACGGCTGCACTCAAGAGCCTCCTTTTGGTGACTATAAAGTTCACTAATTCCTCGTTTACGCAAGCCATGGCAAATACTCATATCAAGCCACTCAGGAAACGGCTCTGTTTTTGCATCTTTTGCCTCTATTTCATGCCAATATGTGATCTGTTTATCTTGCTTTAATTCCTGTAATTTTTGTTGTAATGTTTTTTTAAACATGATCCACCTCAAAAACGTCTTCTTTCTCTATTTTAGCGAATGGTTGTTCTGTTGGCTACTAGCAATTTATCACTCTATTTTTTCTGAACTAGTGTAAATGGTTTTTCTTTATTGTATACTAATAGATATTTCGATTTACGAAATTTAAGGAGGTAGGCACAATGACACTTACACAACGACAAGCGATTCCAGCCGAGGAAATGTGGGATTTAAACGATCTCTTCTTATCAGATGAAGATTGGGAACAAGCACGTCAGCATGTCGAAAAAGAAGCAGAGAAATTATCTTTATTTACAGAAAAAATTGGTGAACGGGCAGAGAATCTAGCGAATGCTTTGCAGGCAAGGGAAGCCTTAATGGAAAAGCTAGTACCGGTTATCACCTATGCAACGTTATCTTTATCAAGCGATGGAACAAGCTCATCCGCTCAAGGAAACGCAAGCCTTGCTCAAAGCACGCAAGCTCTTGTCCAAGCTGAATTAGCAAAGCTTGAAGCAGAGATCATTAAACTACCTGAAGCTGTCATTGAACAGTTTCAACAAGAGAGCGAACAACTTCAATCTTTCCACGTATTTTTGGAAAAGTTAATTGAATCAAAACCCTTTTCACTCTCTTCTGAAACCGAAGAAGTGCTTGCTTCTCTGACACCTATTTTAACAAATCCTTATTCTACTTATTTAACTAGTAAAGCTGCTGATATGACTTTTCCAGATTTCATTGGTGCAAATGGAGAACAAAAACCACTTTCTTTTGCTAGGTTTGAAGACCAATATGAGCTTTCTGCTCACACGGAAGAGCGACGAAATGCCTTTATTGCATTTGATGATACCCTCCAGCAGTACGAGCATACATATGCGAAACTTTATGCTGGAGAAGTAATGAAACAAGTAACACTCGCACGCTTACGTGGCTATGATTCTGTTGAGCATATGCTATTGCACAGTCAACAAGTGACCCCAACGATGTACCACAACCAGATAGATATTATTTATAAAGAACTAGCACCACATATGCAGCGCTATGCGAAATTAAAAAAAGATGTTTTAGGTCTTGAATCTTTTGGCTTTTCTGATTTAAAAGCCCCTCTCGACCCTGAATTTGAACCGCCTACAACATACGACCAAGCATATGAGACGATTATAGAAGCCCTCAAACCATTTGGCGAAGCGTATAACCATATGCTTATGCGTGCTAAGAATGAACGGTGGGTAGACAGAGCAGACAATATTGGCAAGGCTACTGGCGCCTTTTGCTCAAGTCCGTATGGCTATCATCCGTATATTTTATTAACATGGAAAGATACAATGCGCGGGGCCTTTATTTTAGCTCATGAGCTTGGACATGCTGGCCATTTTTATAACGCAAACGATGCACAACCGCTACATGCAACACGTCCATCAACATATTGTATTGAAGCACCGTCTACAATGAATGAGCTATTTCTTGGAAATCATCTTTTAGCATCAACTGACGATCCGCGAATGAGACGTTGGGTAATTCTTCAATTTATCGGAACATACTACCATAATTTCGTCACCCACTTATTAGAAGGTGAATTTCAACGCAGGGTTTATGCACTTGCCGAGAGTGGCACACCATTAACTGCCATTACATTGCGGGAAACAAAACAAGCGGTTCTCTCTGGTTTTTGGGGAGATGCGGTCGAAATTACAGAACGAGCTGGGCGAACATGGATGCGTCAACCTCATTATTATATGGGTCTATACCCATACACTTATTCTGCTGGGTTAACGGCGGCAACGAAAGCTTACACCCTCTATCAAGAGCAAGGTCAACCAGTCATTGACCAGTGGCTTAAAATGCTGCGAGCCGGCGGCACGCTTCAGCCACTTGATCTGTTTAAAGTGGCTGGAGTTGATATGGAAAAGAAAGAAACGATTCAAGATGCCGTTGCGTATGTCGGTTCTCTTATTTCAGACCTTGAAAATAGCTATAAATAAATAAAACGGTATGCATATGCATCCCGTTTTATTTATCTTCTTCGTTTGCTTGAAGCAGTGCTTTATAGCCAGATCGTGTTAGTTGATTTTCTTCATCAATATAGTTCGAGCTGGCAAGTGATTGATTACTCTCTTTTGATAAACGTGGGAGTAAACGTTGAATTTCTTCATTTAGAGCAGCAAATGAGCCTGATTCTAAAATGGCCGGGTCCATTGAAGCCGCAATTTCCCGCATTGGCGATTGTTTAATAAATAACTTCTTTGTGCCTTTAACAACATTCATCAAGCGATTGGAGGCATTGAGCCATTCTTGACGAACCCGCGATGTTTCAGTGTCGGTTTGTTCAAGACGTTCACGAATTTTTTCTTTTTCAAGCTCTGCTAACTCTGTTTTACTTAACAGCTCTTCAAACAATTGAGTTCGATCCAAATCAAGCTTTTGTAGTTGATATTCTTTTTCTTGTAACGCAACAAGATCATGTTCTTTTGTTTTTTCGTGCTCATGATCGAGCTCTACTTTTTCAACTTCATCTTTTTTTATAAATTGATCGAGCTTCTCTTCTAATCGTTTTGTTTTTAAAACAAGAAACACAAACAAAGCGATTAAAGCAAATAGGACGACAATTTGATACCATAAATGGCTCAGTAGCGCTAAACAAAATACACCGACTAAAACCACTCCAGCGAGTGCATAAAGCCAACTGTTTCTTTGTTCTTTCAACCTACATTCAACCTTTCTTTATTGCTTATCGTTTAAAAGCAGTTTAACGAAGATTTGATTTCTTGTCCACTTTTAATAAGAAAGGCTTTTGCATACATGGCAAACTGAATTAGCCGCGTAACGTATCATACCAACGTTTCGCTTCGTCTACTTCCTCACGTAACAATTGATGGCCACCTGTTGTCCAATAGCTTTCAACAGATGCACCTGCTTGTTGTAAATCTGTAATGAGGATGTTCGTTTGGTCAGCTGGAATCATCGGATCATTCTTGCCTGCGCCAACAAACACCGCTGTTTCACTTAGATTCGGTAATTGTTCTTTTTGTTGTGGAACCATTGCATGAAACAAAAATACGCCTTTAAAAACAGAACCGTGTTCATATAGAAGGTTTGCGGCAATATTAGCACCGTTTGAATAGCCAATCGCATATACATCTTGATCTTGAAATTTGTACTGAGACGCTGCCTGTTGTAAAAAATCATTTAATTCATCTGTACGCTTCTTTAAATCTTCCATATCAAAAACACCTTCTTGCAAGCGACGGAAAAAGCGAGGCATGCCATTTTCTAGGACATTGCCACGAACACCTAGCACATTCGCTTTTTCATCAATCATCTTAGCAAGAGGCAATAGATCATTTTCATTTCCACCTGTTCCATGGAGCAGCACAAAAGTTGGTCCACCGTTTTCTTTTTCTTGGTACACATGTTTATGTTCACTCATTATTGATTTCCTCCATACGCATTATGATTTCCTACACTATAACAAAGAAGCCAATAGTTTACCACTAAACTGTACTCAATAAAAAAAGAACTAGCCTTCAGACTAATCCTTTTTTTCATTTTTTAGCACATCAATTTCTTTTTCTAAAACAGAGACGTATTCTTCGTAAATCTCAATAAACGCTTCTCGTCGGTATTGTTCTTCTTCTTTTCGCATTTCGTCAATTTTAAAACGGTATTCGTCTTTTGAAGGTGTAAAACTCATCTTTTCTCCTCCTTCATTCTTTTCAAACAATAAGTGCCCTACCTCTCACTTATCGTTACGGTTCCTAGACCGAGCCACTTGAATGAAAAAAATGTATGCCGTAAAGTCGCAAAATCAAAAAGCACCTCTCCTTTTCCGTGGACATTTATTCTATACCCGCTCTATCTGTTTTAAAAACAATCATTTATAAGAATCTGTATTACTACACAACAAAAAAAGAGCCAAGAGGCTCATTAGGCATAATAGCTATTAATCATGTCTAAAATCGTCATATCCTCTTCTTGATCCGTACGCTGCGTGTCTTTTTCAGTTGCCATAGTATCTCCTCCTGAAATTGTGCTTACTATTACTATATGCCATTGTATTATAACAGTCAATAGTTTTTTTGTTTGTTTTATAACAAACGTTTGTTGAATAAACCGCTTTTTTTTCCACAAACTAAAAAAAACGAGACAGAGGAGTTTTTACATGACACGGTTATTTAAAGTGTGCGCCACGTTCATGATGGTTGTGTTACTAGCAACTGGTTGTGTCCAGGGACAAACACCTCAAAAACAAAGTGATGACATAAAGAAATTATCAAATCGTCAAGAAGTTAATCACGTTAAGCTTGAACAAACAACAGAAAGTGAATGGTACGCAACTAACATTGAAGCCTATTTAGGTACTGTTTACTCACTACTTCCTGCACTTGGAACAGAGGTCGAAAATGGTAGCCAAGGTGCGCAACGACAACTTGATACGCTTTTAACAGAAGCAGAAACGTTTGAAACCATTCCACCAGTAGAACCGTTTCACACGTTAAAGGATTTGCACCACTCTTACCTTATTGCCTTACAAGAATTAGCTGCTGCAAAAGATGTAAATGATGCTCGCCTTCATTCTAGTTATGCGACATTAACGATTCGTCTCTATGCAATGGAATACCAATCAATAGCAGCCGAGAATGGTATTAAAGCGAAAAAAGATCTAGACATGTCGAGAATTGACTAAGAAAAGAACTATTTGACTAGTTTTGAATAAAGCTTTTTCTTAACAGAAATTCACGCTATAATACATCTTGTACTAATTCCATAGGTGGAGTGAAACCATGATTCATATTGATATAGAAGTAAAACGAAGTGAAATGCATATGATCGCAAAAAAATTCGGCTTAGGCGCTACTAAAACCGTTAAGTGTTCTCAAGAGCTTGATTCACTATTAAATTGTCTTCAACAACATCGTGGGAAATTTCATCGGTAACCTTGCTTTATACGATTAATTTTGGTATGGTAAAGCCATATTAATTGAACAGAATTATAGTAGAGGCGCATGATCAAAAAGTACATTCACTGAAGGATTAGGCCTGTTGATGTGAATGGAAAGGTGTGATTGCCGAAATAAGGAATGACCTACTTTCATTCTTTATTGGGGCTGTTTCTGAATAAGAGCAGTACTGTCATACATTTGTATGGGGGGCTACATGAAGGTAGGTACGACCTATGCAGCAATGGACTTGTCATTGTTGTTTTTTTATTCCTCTCTACTGTTCATAAGGAGGATTTTTATGCATTTCGGACAATTACTCACTGCAATGATTACCCCATTTTCACAAGATGGTTCCATTGACAAAGAAGGCACCTTTTCACTTATTCAGCATTTAGCGAGTACAGGAACGGATACACTTGTTGTAAACGGTACAACAGCCGAGTCACCTGTTCTAACCGCTTCTGAACGAAAAGATATGTTAAAACTAGCGATTCAAGCATCCACTAAACAAATGAAGGTCATTGCTGGAGTCGGTTCTAATAATACCGCTCACACCATTGAGTTGGCAAAGGAAGCGGAGGCTCTCGGAGCTGATGGTATTATGGTTGTTACACCATACTACAATAAACCTTCACAAGAGGGAATTTACCAGCACATGCTTCAAGTGGCTACCGCTGTCTCTCTTCCTGTTATGCTCTACAATGTACCCGGGAGAACAGGAGCCGATATGTCTGTTGAGACAGCCATAAGGTTATCGTTGATTCCGAATATTGTTGCCCTTAAAGAAGCAAGTGGAGATGTTGATAAAGTAACCGAGATTGTTTCGCAAACGACGGATCATTTCCAAGTGTATAGTGGTGACGATTCCTTAACGCTGCCGATGATGGCAGTCGGTGCTACTGGTGTAGTCTCTGTTGCCTCTCACATCGTAGGACTTGAAATGAAAGAAATGATGCAGGCACTTCATGATGGTGAATTCCAGCACGCTAAAACCATTCATCAGCGTATTTACCCAGTAATGAAAGGGTTGTTTATGGCGCCTAATCCTACAGCAGTAAAAGCAGCGTTAACTGCATTTAATTTACCTGCAGGTTCTGTTCGTCTCCCGCTCATTCCGTTAACAGACGAAGAAAATCATGCACTTCACGTACTATTGCAACCTTTTCTTCCACAAACAACCTTATATGCGAATTAATTTAAAAAGCGTATGTTCAAATGAACATACGCTTTTTTATGCTTTATTAAAACGAATAATCATGCCGTAAATCGTCTAATAAGTGGAGACTCTTTCTTGCCCATTCTGAATCATCTTGCGCTACAGTATCATAAGCGCGTTGCCATGCCTGTCGCAACGAAGATTCATAGTCAGCCGCCTCGGTCCCTTCATAAGACTTAACCGTTGTAAGTGGTACCCATGCTTTTTCTAAATAAGCAAGCGCTTTTCGTTGATGAAAATACGCAACGTCTACTTGTTTTGGATTATGTAAATCTCCCTGTTTCGGATGGGTTTCCACGGCCAATACTTTAAAAAGTGCACGATTTTGTTCTTCTTGTACGTCAATAAGTTCTCCAATGTAAATCCCTGTTTTGTACTTTGCTTTTACTAACTCCATGGTTACACCTACCCTTTTTATAAAAGAAACGTAAACATCATAATAATAAATAGTATGACACATACTAATGCCAATGGAATACTCCAATATAGAGGTTTTTTATTGCCTTTTAAGGCAGACGCTAACGCAATACCTCCAAAAATACCGGCGACGATAAAGCAAAGAATAAAAAACGCAAGAAACCCTATGTCTTGACTACTCATAACGCTCTATAAACCTGGCACAAGGCGAGTAAATAAGTCCCATAAAAATTCCGAGGACGGCACTAAATACTGTTCATTGATCGTTCTTAAGCTATCATTATCCATAAACAATTCGAGCACAATTAGGGTGAATGTTCCGGTCATCGTTAAAATGGCCGAAGCAAGAACAAGTACTAATAATCCAATATAGGCAAATACAATTCGTAAAAGCCACTTTAGCCAAGTCGGCCTTTGTTGTCTGCCTTTGTTTTCCGCTTCCATTAACCATACTCCTTTTTCGTTGGTATATCTCTACTGTACCAAAAGATTCGATATAAAGAGAACAAAAATGCGAAAAAAGAACGACTTTTTTAAAGAAAATGAACCTCACGCTTGATAAAGCGGAGGTTCATTTTTTCCCCAATAGATTGAGCCTAGTTCATAATGTTCATTAAAATCATCTTCGTATGAGTGATAGTGGAATTGAAACACATGACCTGTTTTTGGCGGTCGATCAATGCGAACGTGAAACCTAATTAAATCATCGCCTGTTTTTGCATGAACGATGTGCATAATCTTTTCACCCCGTCCAGTAGACGATGCTTCTGTCATACTAATTTCATGCCACATATTGCGATCCGTCGTTTCCAAGACCGTTGCCACCGCTTGTTTCAGTTCTGGTAAAATTTCATCTTTGTAGGCTGCTTCGATTTTTTCTCCAATCCGTTGACCAAATTTCTTCATACCTTGGCGATATGCTTCGTCCATTATCATGATCTCAGTCAGCCAGTGTGACTCTAGCTCGATATGCTCATATTGTGTCGGTGAACCGACAACAAACGGGAGTAACGTGTATTCTTCATCATTTGTTAAGTACACATTTGATTTCGAGTCATTCCACTGCCATGCTTTTGCTGTAGATAGCTCTCCAGAGTCTGCTTTTTCAACCCAAGGGTCCATAATTGAAAGATTGATAGAAAAGAAGCCAACGAGCACCATCATCATATGTTTTAAATACGTTCTGACCATATCCATCATCCCATTGGCTTTTTTCTTATTATGACACGGAGCGAAGCGGTTGGTCTAGAACATTTTTCCCCATTACGGTAATTGGCTGCTTCCCATTAAGAAACGATCACATTCACGGGCTGCTTCTCTTCCTTCATGAATCGCCCACACGACTAAACTTTGTCCACGACGATTATCTCCAGCCGCAAATACATGAGCTTGATTCGTTTGATAACGACCATATTCAGCGTCAATGGTTTGGCGTTTGGTTTGATTAATGTTCATTTGCTCAAGTAGTTGTCGCTCTGGTCCAGTAAATCCGACTGCTAGTAAAACAAGATCTGCTTCCCATAGTTTTGTTGAATCTGAAACAGGATGACGAACTTTTTTTCCATCTTTTAGCGTTGTATTCACTTCAATCGTTTCAAGGCCGACTAACTCACCTTTTTCGTTACCGACGAATTTAGCTGTTTGCAGTTTATAGCTGCGTGGATCACGACCGTAAACGGCTTTAGCCTCTTTATGAGCATCTTCTTCACTATAAATATTCGGGAATAGCGGCCATGGATTGTCAATGTGACGAATTGTTTGCTTTTGCTCATTAATATCAAATTGTGTAACCGAACGTGCCCCATGACGAATAGATGTTGTTATGCAATCCGCTCCTGTATCACCACCACCAATGACAATAACATCTTTATCTTTTGCAGAAATGTAGTTTGCGTCTTGATGATTCGAATTTAACAAACTTTTCGTATTCGCCGTTAAAAAATCCATAGCATAATGAATTCCTGATAACTCTCGCCCTTCTTGATCAACATCTCTTGGCATTGTAGCACCTGTTGCCAATATAATCGCGTCGAACTCTCGATCTAATTCCTCCGCTGTAACATCAACACCAACCTCGACGTTGGTTCGAAAGACAATTCCTTCTTCTTTCAATAGTGTAATGCGGCGATCAACAATTGTATAAGCAAGCTTCACATCCGGGATGCCGTACGTTAATAAACCACCTGGTCGATCTTCTCGTTCAAATACGGTTACGAGATGCCCTGCTTTATTAAGCTGAGCTGCACTTGCTAAGCCAGCAGGCCCTGAACCAATAACAGCCACTTTTTTACCTGTTCGCTCCTTAGGTGGATTCGGTTTAATCCAGCCTTCTTTAAAGCCTTTCTCTACAATACTGTACTCAATTGATTTAATTGTAACTGGCTCATCGCTAATGGCTACCGTACAAGAACCCTCACATGGCGCAGGACAAACTCTGCCAGTGAATTCAGGAAAGTTGTTCGTCTTATGAAGGCGATCAAGGGCTTCTTTCCACTTCCCACGATATACGAGCTCATTCCACTCTGGAATAAGGTTGTAGACTGGACAGCCAATTTCATTTGACCCAGGCATAGTTGTGCCTGCTTGACAAAACGGAATGCCGCAATCCATGCAGCGGGCACCTTGACGCTTTAACTGTTGCTCTGGCATAACAATCTGAAACTCTTGCCAGTTCTTCACACGAGCCATTGGATCCTTTTTTCTAGGCGCCTCTCGCTTGTATTCCATAAACCCCGTTGGCTTTCCCATCGTTTGCTCACTCCTTACCTAACTTGATTAATGGAAGAGGGTTCTCAACCACTCTTCCCTTTTCTATTTAAACATTTGATAGCTTCGTTATTTTTTCATCAAAGGCAGCGAGCGCCGCTTCATCATCATTTAATCCTTCTTGCTTCCGTCGCTCAATAGCAGAAAGCATTTGCTTGTAATCTTTAGGGATCACTTTCACAAAATGCTCTTTGTGCTCTTCCCAATTTGAAAGAATCATTTCTCCGTGGGTGCTGCTTGTAAAACGAACGTGCTCTTCTATAAGTGTTTTTACCAACGATTCGTCACCTGATGCTAACGATTCTAACAAGATCATTTCATGGTTGCTCTTTTCCGCAATACACGCCTCTGGGTCATACACATAAGCTGTTCCACCGGACATACCAGCTGCGAAGTTTTTGCCGACATTACCTAAGTTAATACAAATGCCACCGGTCATATACTCAAGACCATGATCGCCCATTCCTTCAATTACGACTTGTGCACCAGAGTTACGAACGCCAAACCGCTCACCTGCTTGACCTGCGATAAATGCTTTCCCACTTGTCGCACCATAGAAAGACGTATTCCCTATAATGACGTTATCTTTCGCTACAAAAGCCGCTTCCTTAGGCGGAAATACGTTAATTTGACCACCTGATAAGCCTTTTCCAGTGTAATCATTCGCATCTCCTTCAAGTGTTAGCGTTACACCTTTTGGAATAAACGCTCCAAAGCTTTGACCAGCTGAGCCTGTAAAACAGAATTGAATGGTATGTTCACTCAATCCAGCTAAACCATAAGCTTTGCTCACCTCACTACCAACAATCGTTCCAACAACTCGGTCAGTATTCCGAATAGTTGTTTGATAGGATACTTTTTCACCATTTTCAATAGCTGGTTTTGCTTGTTCAAGTAATTCCCGGACGTCCAGAGACTGATCTAGTTTGTGATTTTGTTCAACTTGTTTGATTTGTTGCTGCTCACTTGTATTTGCTGGACGATAAAGCACACTCGATAGATCAATTGAATTGGCTTTCTCATTTGTCGTTGTACGTTGGGTTAATAAGTCAGAGCGACCAACCAGTTCGTCAATGGTTTTAACGCCTAATTCCGCCATAATTTCACGCATCTCTTCCGCGATGTACGTCATGAACGTAACAATTTGATCAGCTTCACCAGTGTATTTTTTTCGTAATTCAGGATTTTGAGTCGCTATTCCAACTGGACAAGTATCAAGATGGCAAACTCTCATCACAACACAGCCAAGCACAACGAGAGGCGCAGTTGAAAAAGCAAACTCCTCTGCACCTAAAAGTGCGGCAATGACAACATCTCTTCCTGTCATTAATTTCCCGTCTGTTTCAAGAGTCACGCGGTTGCGCAGATTATTTAACAATAAAGTCTGATGGGTCTCCGCAAGACCGATTTCCCACGGTAAGCCAGTATGTTTAATACTTGTGCGTGCTGCTGCACCTGTTCCACCATCGTAGCCACTAATGATAATTCCGTCAGCACTTCCCTTGGCAACACCAGCGGCAATAGTGCCTACCCCAGTACCCGCTACAAGTTTTACGCTTACTTTGGCAGACGGGTTAGCATTTTTTAAATCATGAATGAGCTCAGCTAAATCTTCTATTGAATAGATATCATGGTGAGGCGGCGGTGAGATTAGTCCTACGCCAGTTGTCGATCCCCGAACTTCTGCAACCCATGGGTACACTTTTTGCCCAGGTAATTGACCACCTTCACCAGGCTTTGCGCCTTGTGCCACTTTAATTTGAATTTCATCTGCGTTTACCAAATAATTACTCGTTACACCAAAACGACCTGAAGCAACCTGTTTAATAGAACTTCTACGTAAATCACCATTCTCATCTGGTGTAAAACGAGATGGATCTTCCCCACCTTCACCGGTGTTGCTTTTCGCTCCAAGGCGATTCATCGCAATCGCAAGAGTCTCGTGGGCTTCTTTTGAAATGGAACCAAATGACATCGCGCCGGTACGGAAACGCTTTACAATAGAGGAAGCCGGCTCAACTTCTTCAATTGAAATAGGTGTTGCTTGTTTAAACGATAAGAGACCACGTAAAGATGTTTGCTTCTCGTCTTGTGTATTAATTGCATTTGTATAATGTTTGAATAAATTGTAATCAGCAGTTCGACAAGCTTGTTGCAGCATATGAATGGTATGAGGGTTGTATTGATGCGCCTCACCATCTCTTCTCCACTGTAAATCATCGCCAGAGTCTAACTGGTCATCATCCCCTGCACGAGTCGTAAAACCTCGGCTATGACGAACGAGCACTTCTTTGGCAATGTCTTTTAACTGAATCCCACCAATACGAGATGGTGTCCAAGTAAAATGTTGGTCAATCACATCAGGGTGAATGCCAATTGCTTCAAAAATTTGTGCCCCTCTATAACTATGAATCGTTGAAATTCCCATTTTTGATAATACTTTCATTAATCCTTTTGTTACACCGTTTACATAGCGGCTACAAGCTTCAACATAATGATACTCTGTTAACAATTCTTCCTGAATCCACTCATCAATTGTATCGAATACAAGATAGGGGTTAATCCCTTCTGCGCCATAACCAATTAATAACGCATGATGATGAACTTCTCTCGGCTCTCCTGATTCAAGAAGGAGACTGACGTCTGTTCGTTTTCCAGTGCGAATAAGATGATGGTGCAGACTGGACACAGCTAATAAAGCAGGAATTGGTGCTTCATCAGCCGTTACATCTCGATCACTTAATATAAGGAGAGTTTTTCCTGCCTCAATCGCTTGATCTGCTTTCGTGCATAGTGTTGCTAATCCTTCTGCTAGACCTGCTTCATTAGCTGGAAAAAGCATTGGGATGGTTTCCGCTTCAAATCCAGCTAATTGATTAGAGCGTAACTTTGCTAATTCTTCATTATTTAAAATCGGTGTAGGTAAATGAATATGTTGACAACTTTCTTTTTTCGGATCTAATAAGTTTCCTTCTTTTCCAATGGTCGTTCCTTGCGCTGTTACAACCTTTTCACGAATGGCATCAATAGGCGGATTTGTTACTTGCGCGAATAGCTGCTTAAAATAATTGTACAAAAGTTGAGGCTTCTTTGAGAGCACCGCAAGTGGCGAGTCATAGCCCATTGACCCAACTGGATCATTTTCTTCTTTCACTAATGGCATAATCATTTTATTTAGCTCTTCGTACGTATAACCAAAAATAAATTGTCTTAGACGAATATGCTCAAATTCTGTTTCTGGAACGTTTGCCGTTTCTAAAACATCATCAATATGGCGTAAACCATCACGCACCCATTCTTCATAAGGGTGTTCAGAGGCAATGGATTGCTTAATTTCTTCGTCAGGGATAAGGCGCCCTTCTTCAAGATCTATAAGCAATAATTGACCTGGATGAAGGCGTTCTTTTTTCACAATGGTATGAGACGGTAATTCGAGAACCCCTACTTCGGAACTCATTACAATCATGTCGTCACTTGTTAAATAATAACGAGATGGTCTTAATCCATTACGGTCAAGGGTCGCACCAATTTTTGTTCCATCTGTAAAGACAATGGCAGTTGGTCCATCCCACGGTTCCATTAGCGTGCTGTGATATTCATAAAAAGAGCGGCGCGTCGTATCCATTTGCGCATTATTTTGCCATGGCTCAGGCACCATCATCATGGCTGCATGGGCAAGGGATCTTCCTGAAAGGGATAAAAATTCTAACGTGTTGTCAAACATTGAAGAGTCACTGCCATCCTGATCAATAATAGGATGTAATTTCTGTAAGTCATTCCCAAACACAGGCGTTTCAAATTTCGCTTCCCGCGCATGCATCCAATTAACATTCCCTTTGATCGTGTTAATTTCTCCGTTATGAATCATATAGCGATTCGGATGAGCACGCTCCCAGCTAGGAAATGTGTTTGTACTAAATCTTGAATGAACGAGTGCAAGTGCAGATGTAAACAACGGATCACTTAAATCTAAGTAAAATAGAGTTAATTGTGCAGTTGTTAACATCCCTTTATACACAATAGTCCGACTAGAGAAACTGGCAAAATAAAATGAATGCTCTGACGACATTTGGACTTCATGTTCAGCCCGTTTTCGGATTACGTAGAGCTTTCGTTCCAATTCTAAGCCAGTCAGGTTTGTTTTTGGTGAAACAAAGAGCTGTTCAATAATAGGCATGGATTGCAAAGCTGCATTTCCAAGAGAAGATGAATCAGTAGGAACATCACGCCAATGAATGAGATCAACTTCTTCTTCTGCTACAATCGCTTCAATTTGTTGTTTCACTTCGGCTCTCGTTTGTTTATGACGAGGAAGGAAGACCATGCCGACAGCATATTCGCCTTTATCCCTTTGAATAAGTCCTTTTTCACGAAAAAACGCATGTGGGATCTGTGTTAATATACCAGCGCCATCTCCAGTGTTTTCTTCATCTCCCTGACCACCACGATGTTCGAGGTTTTCAAGTAACAGAAGCGCGTCCTTTACTGTTTTATGTGTCGCTTTTCCCTTAACATTAGCTAAAAAACCAATGCCGCAGTTATCATGTTCAAAGTTCGGATCGTATAACCCTTGTTTTTTTGGTAAGTATGGGACTCGCATGGTTTCACCCTCTCTCTTATAAACTCTCTCCAGTAAACATTTTTTGTTTAGTACATCGTAAAACGGTCTTCACTAGCAAATTGTATAAATACCAAAATAACCGCATAAAAATTCATGATTGCTTACTAAAAGAACTGTCCGTCACCAACACACAAATGTGCAAAGACGAACATTTCGAAATAACCTAAAAAAATTATTCTGTGTTAGAAGTTTAGCGATTTTTTTGTTATTCGTCAAGATTGAAGTGCATTTTTGTTAAGATAATTCCCGATTTACCTGCAAATAAATTGCTTAACATTGCATTTTCGTTCATAATAGAAAGATAAAAAATGAAACGTTTTTCATTCCATTTCGTATATAAAGAAAACGAATCTATTAACCTGCTGGAGGTTCCACTATGAGTGATAAACCCTTACAAAACCATAACCAAAATGATGCAATACAGTCTTCTGAAGGCATAGACAATCAATTATCACATCTCCCTTCCATGGAAAGTGAAACGGATTTACAAGACCTATTTAAGAAGCTCGACACTTTAGGAGAAGTAGAGCAACGTGAAGCTGGTGAATCGTTAGAAGCTTTAAAACGTCCGGTTCGAGAAATGATGGGCGATGAGTCAAATACATTACCAAAACAATTACATGAACTGCGGGAAGTCGTCGGACAGCTTGAGCCTGACCACTTAAAAGATTCACAAATCAAGAAACTATTCAATCGCCTCATTCGTCGTAACCCAATTGAACAATACGTACGACGCTATCAAACAGTCGAAGCACAAGTTGATCACATTGTAGAGGGCTTGTTGACAGGAAAAGATAAACTGCAAGAAGATAACGTTATGTTAAAAGAACTAAAAGTTGTCGCAAGAGAGCGCATTGGTAATTTAAACGAGCAAATTTCAATGGGAAAAGAATTGCATGAAATGCTTGAAAAAGAGATGACGTCAGAAAAATGGGCGGATAATGCCAATGAATTGAAAAAAGGCCAATTAAAAGTGACGACTCGAATGAAAAATATGCAGCAAGCCGTTATGGTGTTGCAGCAATCTCTTGCATCTGTTGACCTTATAATGGAAAATAACGAAAAACTTGAAGAAGCCATTTTTAACGCTATTACGATGACAAAAAACATCATTACAGTAACAGCCTCCATTCAGCTTGCATTAACCAATCAGAAAAAGGTTATTTCTGCTGTCCAAAATGTGAATCAAGCAACAGAGTCTATGTTGCTCTCAAATGCGGAACTGTTAAAACAAAATACAGAAGAAACGTTAAAAACGTTAGAAGAGCCTGCGATTGCTCTTGATGCATTTCGAAAAGCGTACGATAATGTCTATAAAGCCATTGAACTTACGGAAGAATCAAATGAACGAATTGTTTCAAGCGGAAAGCAGTTTATAGAAGAAATGGATAAATTAAACTCAGAAATGCAAACAAAATTGCTAAATCGCTAAAACTGCAGGAGGTAGAGATGTGTGAAATTCTTTTCTACGACAGGACTACTTGATTTCTTCACACCTGCTTATAAGCGGCCTGTTGATGATCATATTATACAAGACGAGACAACGACTCGCTTAATAAACGACACAGAACGATTATTAAAACGAATGACTGAAAATGCGACGGGTAAAAATGAACGCAAAAATATCCGGCGACGTCAGAAAGACTGGGATATTCGTGTAAAGATTAATTACAACTATATTCGTCTTATTGTAGCTGATACAAAAAATTCTCGTTCTCCTATTCATAAACGGTTACGAATTGTTTGTTACCGAAAGTATATTAAGTCTTCAAATGGAATGGGGAAAATTAAAGAAGCTACGATTCATTATTTAAAAGATGGACGGACACATGTGCGCTCTCTCTTGAACGTCTCACACTTTAAAGGCATATTATATGGTATTCATCAATTAGACCTAGCGTATGTTGGAACAAAATCAACTGAAGTTTCACTAGAACGTTTGAGTGGTCATGAGCAACAATTAAAAAGCGAACACGCAAACGACATTCGGGTGCTTGTGCAAGAAGCGAAGCGCTATGTACAGGCAATGGACACCCTATCAATTGATCCAATGCTCGATAATCGCTTGCAACGAATTTTAACGCATGTAGGTAAACTGGAAGACGATTTTCAACTATTTGACTTTGAAGATAAACATACTGTACGACGATTATTACGAGAAGACATCCCTAACTTAATGGGTGCATTCTTTGCGCTATCTAAGCAAAATCAACTTGAGCAAAGGGACAATGTTTTTGTATCCCTTTCTAAAATGGAATTATCTCTCATCCGTCTCCTAGAAGAACTTGAGAAAACGAAAATTGAACGGATGAACCATGTGATGCGCTTGCAAGAATTACGCTACGGCGCTAATGAAAAGCAGAATGAAGAATAACGATTTAGGCGCTACACTTGCAGGAGTGTGGCGCTGTTCGTTATAATAGCAGTAAGATTTTAATGGTAAAGGTGAGGATGAAATGGATCGATATGAAGCGCAACAACAAATTGGCAGCCTTCTCGTCATCGATCTCGGTGAAAAGGGAACGTACTTAGGTGAGCTACTATCGGTACTGACCGAGCCAAAGAAACCATGGCGCGGACGTATTCAAATTAAATCTGTCGTAACGCTGCCTGAATTTATCTTCCAAAATGAAACGATTGCCATTCATGAAATTCCCTATTCGGAGGATGATGTCGATACGTTTGCGAGTCAGTATTTAACAACAAGATCGCCACATATACACGTAGAATCGTATATTGATTCCATTTTAACGGACTTAAAAAAACGGTATATTCGCTTGAAAAATAATGGTGCTCCTTCCGCTGTAGAGATAGAGGCTCTTGAAGTCTATATTAAAACAATGACAAGTCAAAAACGTAAAAAGAATCGTCTCGTAAAAAGTGAGCAACAGGATGAAGAGCAAACGCCTTCATTTGTTGAGTATACCTTCCATGTAAAAGGTGACGATTATTTTCTTCAGGATTCTAAAGGTGAGCAACTACCGTTAACAGTCTCTCATTTTCACTATACTTGGAACCAACAAGGGCAGCTTGTTACTGGCCGCTACGAAGGTGACGGTATCTTTATTCGAGAAAACGGTAGCCGATTTATCCCAAACGAAGGTGATCTGATTCTCATTGATAAAGAACAGTTTAATCCGTACTCTATTTTCCAAACGGAATTAGAGCCAGCTGCCTTACAAGGTTTTGAGCACAACTTAGCGTTGCATCATGTATCTCATAAAGATCTGATTCATTGTTATAACGCTCTTATTGATCAACTGTTTCATTCTGAATCAACCACAACATTTCGAGGAGTTAATTTCTTAACGTATCAAACGGATGATCAGTTTGTTTTAGTACAACATCATTTTAAAAGAGAGCTTCGTTCACAACAACAGCCTTCAAAGGACACTGTCTACGATCGATTTGAATTTACAACAGATAAAGGAAAACGAACAATCGCCCTTTATACAAATGCTTACCAATAAAAAGTGTAGTCCCATGAGGACTACACTTTTCTTGTTGAATCATGGCTCTCTTGATAAGAATACCATTTATATAGCTCATGACTCGTATCGTGACTAATATCTTTTACAGCAAAAGACTTCCCTGCCATACTTGATTGCACGTGTAACTCAAACGTTGCTAGTTCTTTACGCTTTTGTAGCCATGAAACTTGTTTTGCAATGGACTGAATTTTTCTTTTACGTGAAATGATAAGCGATTGCCCAATTGTCCGGTAGCGTAGCCAGACAAATTCACCTTCAGCCCCTGCACCTGCATCTTTGTATTGAAACCAAGCAAGGATGCTTGCAACAGCGATAACAATCAGTCCAAGAGAACCGATCCATCCCCAGAAGTATACTGCAGCAGCGGTTAACAGCACTGGAATGATTAGCATACGAATAAAAAAGCGTCTCGCTGCACGAGCTGGAGCTGCCGTTAACGGTGTGTCGATGGCATAGTCAGGAACAACGGTTTCCAAAAAACCTTGTAAATCCCTTTTATGGATAAGGGGTACGAGCAAGGTCGATCCTTGTTCATTGTTGTTTCCCCCTCCTGCCGACTCCACATATACAGAAACGAAACCAAATGGCTGTCGAATCACACTTCGAATGACTCGAATCGCTGTGATTCGACTATACGCTAGTGTTAATTGCCGTTTTTCTAACAAACCTCTTTGAATGACCATTTCTTTATCATACGTTTCAATATGAAAGTTTCCATAGGTAACAATGGTTATAATACTTGAAATGAACCAAGATAGAATTAGAACCACAATAGCCATGCCAATTAACAATAGCATACTTAAGCTAACGACTGTTTCAAAGGTATCTTCATATATAGAATCTGGAATAAATTGAGCTGTTTGCGAGAGCAACGCAATAACAGCAGATAAAACAAGACCAACACTACTTGAGGTGAGAGCAGTATACACTAATCGCCTTTTACCTAATTGCCAAACAGTACGGGGAGTCTGTTCGATTTCATCAAGTGGTTCTCCCTCATCATTCATATCTTCTTCTTCACCATTGGGCTGAGTCGCTGCACGTGGTTCTTTTAAAAGAAGCGTCCGAATCGAATCTGCTTCCTTTTTTGTAACAGCAACAAGCTCTGCCTCTGCTTCCATACCACCACCAGCTGTATCAATATTAACTTTCACAAGCCCAAAAATGCGTTGTAAAACGCCAGCCGAAATATTGATGGCTTGCACACGCTTTTTTTGAATGTACCGCTTTTTCTTTACAAAAACACCCTGTTCTACGTAAAGTTCGCCTTCTTCAAGAGAGTAGCGAAACTTATACCAGCTCAACCAGCTAAAGCCAATTGATACGAGGATTAATCCAGCTAACGCTAAGAAAAAAAGCCACAATAAGCCTTGAAAAAAAGCCACAATCGCAAACGGAACTGCAAGTTGAAAAAGTCCTTTAGCAGCATTAATAAAAATAGCTGCTACATGTTGCCGCTTTACCTCATTCATCTTCATGCACCGATGCAAGAGACGCAATTTGATCTCGCAATGCATCTGCCTCTTCTATAGTAAGTGTTGGAATTTGATGAGTTGTTGCGGCTGTTGTAATCGAGACCGCTGCCATTTTGTATCGTCTTAAAATTGGACCTTGTTCTGTATCAACGTGCTGTACCCGAACCATTGGCACAAGCGTTCTTCTCACGATTAAAACACCTTGTTGAATATCAATTTCATCGTCAAACACTTCGTATCGAAACCGGTACCATTGAATGGTTGGCCAAATGAGGATACGCGTTACACCATATACAATAACCAAACCGGCTAATACCCACGTAATCCAAGTAAAGAAACGTTCAAATATGTATGCCTGCACAAAAAAGTAGACAACTGGAACAAGAGCAAAAAACAATGTATCAAATAAATTCTGAATACGCCATACTTGAATTGCTTTTTTCGGTAATCGTAATTCAGGTTGCTTTCGCATACCATTCCTCCCTCTTTTAATAAAGGAATAACATGTCATTGCGACATGTTATTCCTCCTCATCAGTCACTTCAGTGATCGTTACACCTTGCTCTTCTAACCACGTTAACAATTGTTTATTTTCTTCTTGATCGTACAATAAGCCGATTGAGGGAACGATCTCGACCTCTTCTAAATGACCTTTTGCTGCATCATCAATAATTTCAACAATATCTTCTTTACCTTCTCGCTCTAGCTTCTCTCTTAGAGCATTTATCATCGGTGTCATGGTTTAACTCCTTTTATTTGTTTCGTGCTTCTGTCATTTGTTTCCAAACAGAGCCTTTTGCTTCTTCGCCACCTTGAATACGCTCTAACGCCATTTTCACTTGTAGCGCTACTTCGAATTCAGGGTCATCTTCCGCTGCTTGCAAAGCTGGAATTGCTTCGTCTGTTCCAACTTCATAAAGAAACATGGCAGCGCGCCAGCGAACAATTTTACTTGAATCTTGTAGAGAAGCAATCATAGCAGGAATCCCTTTTTCTGAACCAATATCAGACATACAATCGCCAGCTGTACGTCGTACCGTTACAGAAGGATCGTTCAACGCTTTTTCAAGAAGAGGTAATACACTTTCTGTTTCAATCATCCCTAAGTACATTGTTGCTAATCGACGAATGGACGCTTTATCATCTTGTAAAGCAAGCTCTAAAACAGGAAGGTCTTTTTCTTTTGGATCCATTTGTTCTAAAGATGCATAACGATTGCGCCAATCTGGATCTTGAAGCATTTCTCTCGTTACTTCTTTAAAACGTGCAGCAAACGCTTCAGCGGCTTCTTTTTCGCCTTGGGCAAGCTTCACTAAGCTGTCTAACCGTGTTTCTGAATAAGCGGCCTCTAACTCAGCTGTCACTTCATCAGCTACGTGCTCTAGCTCACCGTAACGGGGTGCTTGATCATCCCACTTCCGCTCAAGTACGACGTTGTCCCCCTCTTGTTCAGCATGACCAATGGCTTGCACAAAGCGGTCAGGTAACGCTCTTCTTACTTCTCTTTCATCGTCTGTTACTTTTACTTGCATAGGAATTCCTTTAAACATCTGTACTTGAACACGGACTTCCCCGAAGCCTTCTTGAACAGATGCTTCTTGATTCTGATCTGACGCTTCACCAAATAATGCGCGAATTTCAGGTAAAACAACTTTCCAATCTGCTTTTGGGAATCGATCAACGGCTAAAAAATCACCTACGTGATAAACAGCTTTTATGCCTTCTACAGCTAGGATAGCTTGAATAAATGACGGTGCTTGATCTTTGTTTTTTTCGCTATAAGTGGTGCTAGCTCCGTCATGTGCTTCACTTAAATTCAATTTCATCGTATTGGGACTTGGTGTCGGTTCAATAGAACGAATATGCATACGTACGTTTCCTCCTTGAGGCTTTATTCTCAGCTAAATTTTAACATGTCTATTGTGCCTTTACCAGTCGAACGCCTCTCTCTATCATTCTAGTTCCCTAACTGCTGGTCCATCTGTTACAATACAAGAAAGGAGGCTTCATTACGATGAGATTTGCTTTTTTATCAGATATCCATGGTAACGCAACAGCTTTGGAAGCGGTTTTAAATGACTTGCGAACACAACACATTGATCAGATTTACATACTTGGTGACCTTTGTTTTAGAGGGCCTGAACCGAAGCGTGTTCTTGAGCTTGTACAAGGCTCTGGAGCAAACGTTCTAAAAGGCAACGCTGACGAATGGTTAATTCGTGGATTTAAAGATGGAGAAATCCCGAAGGAACGTCTTGAACTGTTTCAGAAAGAGAGAGACTGGACGTTAAGCCGTTTAGATCAAGAAGATCTTGACTACTTAAAAAACCTTCCAACAGAATTTCTTATTGACGATGGGCAAGATTTAATCGTTCACGCCTTTCACGCAACACCAGCTAGTTTATTTGATGCAGTTCCACTTGATGATACGGCTAAAATTGAAAATGACATTATGATTCGTGATGAAGCAGATATCTACATTTATGGCCATACGCACCACCCTTACATTCGTAGCATCCACGGCAAAAATGTTGTTAATACTGGTTCAGTAGGGATGCCATTTGATGGTCACCCACTCTCATCCTATGTCATTATTGATATTGAAGACGGGAATCATTCCATTCAATTAAAACGTGTTCCGTACAACCGTGAGCACGTTGTAGAAATTTATAAGCAAAGTGGCTATCCAAACATTGAAGAAATGGGCGCAGTTATCTACTACGCAGTACAGCCAAAATAAAAAAGAGACGTCGCTTCCCGTTTGTGGACAAGCGACGTCTCTTTTTTAAACAATCGTTGTTAAACTAGCCATAATGGACGCTATCGAAGCGTTTTCTCCGAACCTATTCACAACGAGTAGTTCTTTATTTAACAATACGGTTGTCGGTACACCTTCACAGCCAAACTGATCGTATACAGTTGTTCCGTCATCTTTTAGCACGAGGAAATGGTGATTGTGCTGTTTGAGCCACTCTTGCAAATCGACTTCGCCTTCACGCCCTGTTACATTGATAGTGACAAAACAAAGTTGATCTTGGTCCATCGTTTGATAGAGTGCTCTTTTAGCAGCTAGATCTTTATAAGAATCTGGGCACCAAGACGTCCAAAAAGTGAGCATAACCGGACGCCCTTTCGCCTCTTTTTCCAATTCCCAACGTTCTCCACTACCTAATTTGTTTAATTTAAAATTCATAAAACACCTCTAAGAAAAAAACGTTCTCTGTAAAAAGAACGTTTAACAATGTTCGTTGTATGCTGTCGCCAAGTTACGAATGATGGCTTCAGGTTCTGCTCCCTCAATCTCTTCTCTAGGAATAAAATGAACCACTTCATTTCCTTTCAGCAATGCCATTGAAGGAGATGATGGCGCATACTCTGGAAACTTCGCACGCATTTGCGCTGTCGCGTCGCGATCTTGACCAGCAAATACGGTCACCAGTTGATCAGGTGTGCGATCATGTTTTAATGAATAAATTGCTGATGGACGTGCAAGCCCTGCCGCACAGCCACAAACAGAATTAATAAACACTAGTGTTGTTCCCTCTGCATCAGCCATAAACGTGTCCACTTCATCAACTGTTTTTAATTCTTCAAAACCAGCGTCTGTTAATTCTTTTCTCATCGGTAAAACGACTTGGCGCATGTATTCTTCATATGCTGTTGACATTAGTAGTAACCTCCTTTAAATGGTGCTGCAAATCGATCACAGACTTAAATTGATACGATAAGCGAATCTTTCTTCCATCCTTATAATAAATCATCGCTGGTACACTTTCAATTCGATTGCTCATCGCAAATTCAGGCGCAAGCTGTAGATTAAGTTTTAAAATAGGATCTGTAAACTCTTGAAGGCTCTCAACAACGTGAAGCATTTGTTCTGCTAGTTGACACGTTCCGCAAAATGGTGAGGAAACATAAACCCAACCTGTCCAATTCTGTTGTAGCCGCTTGTTAAGCTCTACAATGGAAGTTTCAATCATGAGTTGTTAATTCACCTTTCTTAGATAAGTTCAATACAAGCATGTCTTCTGCCACAATGACTGAAGGGAATGCTGTCTTAGCCTCATGAAGATAAAACGTTTCATTTTGGGCATAACGTGATGAGATGTGGGTTAAAACAAGGTGTTTTACATGGGCAGAAGTCGCCAGCTTTGCCACATCTTGAATGGTTGAATGTCCAAAGTCTCCTGCATGGGCTTGGTGATCAGAAGCAAATGTTGCTTCATGAACGAGTACATCGGCTTCCTTAGCTTGTACACTTACTTCCTCCACCGGAGCCGTATCTCCGCAAATAACCACCGTCCTACCTTTGATTGGCTCCTCGACGTAAAGAGAGCCATCAAGCCACTCTCCGTTTTCAAGTTGAACATGCTCACCTTTTTTAATCGCTGCATACAAAGGTCCAGGTGAAACGCCTTTCTCTTTTAATGCCTCTACATCGAGCTTTCCCGGCTTCGCTTGTTCTTCTATACGGAAACCAAAGCTTTGAACAGGGTGTTGTAAAGAGAACACCGTAATAGCACAGTCTTCATGTTCGAATTGACAAGAGCCAGCCAATTCAACAATGGTAAACGGGTATTTTAAAGCTGTATTCGTTGCCGCTAAAGAGTGCTCTATATACGCTTTAATACCTTTAGGGCCATAGAGCGTTAATGGTGTTTTCCCACCTTGAAAAGAGCGACTACTTAATAATCCAGGTAATCCATACACATGATCACCGTGAAGATGGCTTATAAAAATCGTCGAAATGGCCGGTATTGACAATGCTGAATGAAGAAACTGATGCTGTGTAGCTTCCCCACAATCAAATAACCAGACACCTCTTTTTTGTTCTAAAAACCGTAAAGCAAGTGCACTAACGTTTCGCTTTTTTGCCGGAACACCTGCTCCTGTTCCTAAAAAATGAAATTCCATCGCTTATTGTTCCGCCAACTTATCCGCAAACGCTTTAGCATAGGGTGGTAAATCTGGTGGGCGTCTGCTTGAGATAATATGTCCATCACCGATAACGGCTGTATCGTGCCATGTAGCCCCTGCATTAACCATATCGTCCTTAATACCTGGTGTGCTAGTTACATTTTTTCCTTGTAGGATATTTGCCGAAATTAATACCCAGCCCGCATGACAAATTTGTCCAATTGGCTTTTGAGCTTGATCCATTTCCTTCACAATAGAAAGCAGGGTTTCATAGCGTCGTAACTTATCTGGTGCCCATCCACCTGGAATTAAAATACCGTCATAATGAGAAGCTTGCACTTCATCAAATTCGTACGCAGCCGTTGCTGGTACTCCATACTTACCGATATAGGTCTTTCCTTTCTCATGTCCTACAAGATCAACAATGGCACCTTCTTCTTGTAAGCGAAGAATTGGATACCAAAGTTCTAAGTCTTCAAATTCTTCATCTACCGCAGCGATAATTTTCTTTCCTTTTAACCTCATATTGTCTCCTCTTCTTCCATTAAATTAGTAATGAAAATAGACTTTCATTTTTATTTACTTCTTCGTAACCAAAGCCTAGCTCGTTCATTCGCTGAATGAGCCCATCATAATCTTTATTCGACTTTAACTCGATGCCAATTAACACTGGTCCGCTTGATTTATTGTTTTTCTTCGTATATTCAAAGCGGGTTATGTCGTCTTCAGGTCCAAGTACATAGAGAATAAATTCTTTTAACGCTCCAGCCCGCTGAGGAAATTCTATAATAAAGTAGTGTTGTAATCCTTCATATACGAGAGAGCGTTCGCGTATTTCTTCCATACGACCAATATCGTTATTTCCACCGCTAACCACGCAAACGACGGATTTCCCTTTGATTTTATCCGCATAAAGATCTAAAGCTGCTATTGGCATCGCACCAGCAGGCTCGGCAACAATCGCATTTTCATTATACAGTTTAAGAATCGTCGTACATATTTTTCCCTCAGGGACTAAAATAATATCATCTAAGTATTGTTTACAAATATTGTACGTTTTTTCACCGACACGCTTAACTGCAGCTCCATCCACGAACTTATTAATTTCAGGGAGCTCCACTACACCGCCTTGCTTGATCGCTTCTTTCATCGATGCGGCGCCAGCTGGTTCACAGCCAATCATTTTAGTGGCGGGACTAATGCTTTTAATATATGTTGAAATGCCGCTAATCAATCCCCCACCGCCAATGGATGAGAAAATGAAATCAGGGGTTTCTTCCATATCATTCAATATCTCCAAGCCAACTGTTCCTTGACCAGCGATAATGTGATCCTGATCAAATGGATGAATAAACGCTAGGTTGTGTTCATCGCGGTAGCGCATAGCCTCTGCATAAGAATCATCAAACGTATCGCCAGTTAATCGAACATCAACGTAATCTCTGCCGAAAAATTCTACTTGCGCGACTTTTTGCTTCGGTGTTGTTGAGGGCATAAAAATAACGCCTTTAATTTTTAATGCTTGGCAAGAATACGCAACACCTTGGGCATGATTCCCTGCACTTGCACAGACTACACCAGCGTTTAATTCTTCTTTTGACAGCGAAGAAATTTGATAGTACGCTCCTCGAATTTTAAAAGAACGGACAACTTGAAGATCTTCACGTTTTAAATACACCGTACAACCGTACCGCTCTGAAAGTACTTGATCCTTTTGCAATGGCGTATGAGTAATAATGTCTTTAAGCATTTGATTTGCTCGAATAATATCTTGTAGGGTTGTCGCCATTTTACTACGTCCTTTCAGCTTAAACATTTACACATAAAATACTTCTTATAATGAAATAATCTTACCATAGTGTCGTACAAATAGAAATGGAATAGTGCTCTTGCACAAGCTGCATTCATCTCTTATAATAGAAGGTGTGAACGTTTGCACGTCCCTATACATAGTTGTAAACCGTCATTAAAGGAGGTTATGTCGTGTTCAAAAAAAGCGTTGTTGCTCTAATTATGATTGTGATTCTTTCTGTTCTTGTTTATGAACCAACTGCTTTAGCAGCTGCTGCAGAAGCTAGTGAAGGCGATAGTCCGGATACGATGTTACGATGGACGTTAAATATATTGTCTATTGCTACTCTAGGATTTTTGTCGTATTTAATTATTTTTGATCGTAATTAAAACCAATTAAGTATACTTAATTGGTTTTTTTGCGCAAAAAACCATCTAACGAATGGTCGTTAGATGGTTTTGTTGTTTGCATGCTTAATTTCTTCTAAAACTGCGTCAAGTACAAACGTAACAGATTTAAACGTTTCTCTTTGCCTTCTCATTCCAGAGGATGGATAAAAAGACTTAATCGCAACTACGTCTAAATTTTCAACTGTTTGTTCTACTTGGCTCACGTGAACAAGCTTTGTATAATGCTGCATCAGAAAAGGCTTTACTAGGCTTGCCCATTCCTGTGCGAGTGGCTGTACTTGATCAGCAAAGGGTTTTACTTTTCCATAAAAATCAACTTCATAAGCAGGATCCTTTTTTACAACATCAATATAGAAAGTTTCTGCTTCTTTTGTAAGCGCGCGTAGCGCTTCCGTCGTCTGTTTTAACCTGTCCATTCGTAACACCTCGACTGTTAGTGTAGCAAGGAATAACGAATTTTAAAAGCTAAAAAAAGAAAGAATGGCTTTCCATGTCCGATGAGGATAACGCTTTGGCTCTTTAAACGGTCTACCATTGCCATCGTCTTCTTGTTGATATCGCTCTTCCATTTGAATTAAACGATTTTCAAGCCGATCCAAAACCTTCATCATATCATCAAGTTCTGAACGATGCTTTAAAAGCTGATAGCTAACAACATCATCCGCTTTCGTCTCTAATCGTTGCTCAAGTACGTGAACTTGCTGGTACATTTGCTCTAACTTTGCGTCATATTGCTTCTTTGGAACTGATGGGATACGCTTTTCCTTTTTGTGCTTCGAATCCGAATCAAGTGATATGTCTTTTAACTTTTTTCCTGCTCGCAACTGTTCCTGTATAGAGCGAAATAATGGTACATGTTCATCTGTATATAAAAAATGTCCCTGCTCGTTTACATCGCACGAAATCTTAAAAAACTTTGTCCATCGTTGAATGGTCGTTGGGTTGACACCTAGCTCCATTGATACTTCCTTTGTTTTATAACTCGCCATTTTCGGTTCACTCCTCAACCTTTTGTCGTTGCTATACACATTCTCCCTTCACTCTGTTATTCCTACAAGGCTGACAAAACTAGTTTTCATTCAACAAAGATTGTAGAAATCCATTTTATCCCCATTTATTCGACGGATAATTTGCGATTTGTTGCCTCATACTGTTGCTAAGGGGGTGATTTTGTTGAAAGAGAAAAAACAACGACAAAAAGAATCAAAGAAAACCACGAAAAGAGAGCATGCCACTAAGGATTTAGACAAAAAACTAGGTGGTCCAAATCGACCAGCGGAATAAATAAAAAAGCTGTATCACACAGCTTTTTTTATTTGTCTTTTGTTAGCCAGTTCAACCAAGCTAGTTCCATTTGAGCTACGTACACATTGACTTTTTTCGGCTTACATACTTCCAGCGGTGTAAAAAGCCGCTCTACTTTCTCTGGTTGCTGGGACTCATACCAATCCGTTTGTTCAACGTTAGCATGTGAACATCGAGGGTACACGACTCGAAGGGGTAAACTTTTTCTCGTGACACCATAATCGCCTCTTGAGCCAGTTGGTTCTACTTCATCCATAAATTGATGAAATGAATACTGTAGTGTTGGGTGATACAGTAAATGAGCTAACCGTTTTCCTAGTTCAATTCTTTTTATCGGGTTTGCAAAATTTTTGATACATTCACCATACATTGTATTCACCGTACACGGTAACTGTGGGAAAAGAACATGGCTAAAATGAAGGTAAGACTCCATTTTATATAAAGCCGATTGAAAAAATGCTTCTACTTTTGATCGTTGAAACAACCGCTCCTCCACCATCATTTGTTCATTAATGATCAATGCAATTAAAAGACGCCATTCATCCTTTTCTTCTAAAAATCGATTCCACTCTCGTATCATAAAAATAGACACACCATGTTCTTGTAGCGATAACACCTGCCATTTTCCAGTTCGTTTATACGCTTCGTACATTAAAAGCTGAGGATAAGCGTCTCGAAAAATGAGCCAGTTTGCCCGTTCATAAATCCAAGCAATGTTCTGTCTTGTTGAACGAGATAATAAAGAACGGAAGGGTTCAATGGTTAAATCTGTTAAATTCCAGCCCGCATTACGAGACACCATCCCGGCTAAACGTGCCCAACGAATTTCTGGGTGCTTACGTCCAAATTGCTCATATGCCTTTGTTCGTGCTATATTGTCAACATTAAAAGTAGCTACTCGTCGATCCATTTCATGTTTTCCCTCATTTTTTCATTAATTTTTCAACAGATCGCGTGTTCTCTTCCGTTACTTTTTTCCATTGTATGTTAAACTATAGATTGGCTTACTAATTACCTTTCCTCGATATCTTCAAAACCATGCGAACAATTTTACCGGGAAGGTTGTGAGAACTTGTCTATTCAATATCCTAATGGAAAACGTTATCGGACGAATCAACAATTAAATAAGCCAAATGCATCTATTGCTTATGGTGGAAGAGGTATGTCTTTTGAAGCGGACATCGATGAATCGAATCAATTTTACTTAATGAAAGAAAAAGCTGTTATTCATAAAAAACCAACGCCTATTCAAATTGTACAAGTAGACTACCCAAAGCGTAGTGCCGCCGTTATTAAAGAGGCCTATTTTAAACAAGCATCTACCACCGATTATAATGGCGTATATAAAGGTCGTTACATTGATTTTGAAGCGAAGGAAACAAAAAACAAGACGTCCTTTCCTTTGCAAAATATTCACTTACACCAAGTCAATCATATGCGAACGGTTGTTCAGCAAAATGGTATTTGCTTTTTATTGATTCGTTTTTTCTATACACAAGAAGTCTATTTGCTCGATGCACCTACACTGATTTCGTTTTATGATAACCAAAAAGAGCGAAAGTCAATAAAAAAAGCAGATATCGAAACATACGGTCATATGGTTCATACAGGATATCAGCCGTTTGTTGATTATTTACGAACGGTCGACGAACTCTATATTAAGTAAGCATCAAAGGGGAGAAAAAGATGGCAGATGAATACAAATCACGCCAAGAGCGAAAAACTGCGCAAACAACGAGTAAAAAAAGTAAAAAATCAGCTGGAGACGGTGGCACTGGTGGCAAAAAGCCAAAAAGATCGTTAGTAAAGAAAATTGTACTTGTTTGTCTTATTTTGTTCGGTATCGGTTTGATCGGTGGCGGTGTTACCGTTGGCGTTATTCTTGCAAACGCCCCTGATATTGAAAGAGAAAAGCTAATGCTTCCTCAATCTTTACAAGTACATGATATGGACGATGAGCTTGTGTTCACGCTAACCGGCGGAGAAAATCGGATTAATGCGGACATTAACGATATGCCTGACCACCTTCAAAATGCATTTTTAGCAATTGAAGACCATCGCTTTCGTGATCACTTCGGTGTTGACGTCCGCCGCTTAGGTGGAGCCGTACTTGCCAATCTTCGAGAAGGCTTTGGTGCTGAAGGTGGTTCGACCATTACACAGCAGTTAGTAAAGAACTTATTTCTTTCGCAAGACAAACAGTTAACAAGAAAAATTCAAGAAGCGTATTTAGCGATTCAACTTGAACGAATGTACTCAAAAGACGAGATTTTAGAAATGTATTTAAATCAAATTAACTTAGGTCCGTCTGCAGGTTACGGTGTTCAGCTTGCTGCTGAAGCTTATTTTGGCAAAGATAACTTACAAGACTTAACGATAGCAGATGCTGCCGTACTCGCTGCGATTCCACAACGTCCACGTGACTTTGACCCTGTAAGAAACCCAGAAACGAATGAAAAACGTCGTAACGTCGTTATTGACCGAATGGAACGAGAAGGGTTTATTTCAGCTGAAGACGCTGAAGAAGCACGTACTACAGATATAAACGATCAAATTAATTATACCGAAACAGAAAACTCAGGTTGGTATACATTTTATGATGAAGTGTTAAAAGAACTTGATGACCTTGGCTTTACAACTGATGAAATTTACCATTCAGGATTAAAAGTGTACACGACACTTGACACTGAAGCCCAGGACTTAGTAGACGCTGTCTTAAAATCTGGAGAGTATGAAGGCCTACCATTCCCTGATAACGAAGATTTTCGTGTTGGTGTCACATTACTTGATACGAAGTCAGGTGCAGTCCGCGCTATGGGAAATGGAACAGAAGAAAATGATGCTCGGGTAAACAACTACGCTTCTATTCAAACGAATCATGGTTCGGTTATGAAGCCTCTACTTGGCTACGGACCAGTTATTGAAGAAGAACAATGGTCAACAGGTCATATTATTGCAGATGAACCTTATAACTACTTAACCGGCGAAAAAGGGCCTGTGCGAAATTTTGACCGCCAATTTAAAGGAAATATGCGCATGCGTCAAGCGTTAGCAGAATCACGAAACGTCCCTGCCGTTAAGGCGTTAAATGAAGTTGGTCAAGAACAAGCATACGAATTTTTAGAGCGCATGTTTGTACCAGGTGGGGCGCAAGTTGAGTCTGGTATATTAGGACCAGCAGAAGGATCGACAAAAGAAATTGCCGCAGCGTACGCTGCCTTCGGAAACAACGGTGCTTATACTGAACCGTACACGATTCGTAAAATCGTCTATCCTGATGGACGCGAGATTGACGTTCAGCCTGAAACAGAACAGGTAATGGAAGACTACACAGGTTATATGGTTACGGATATGTTGAAATCAGTCATGACAGACGGAACCGGTACGAGTGCACAAGTGCCAAATGTACCAATAGCTGGAAAAACAGGAACATCAAACTTTTCAGAAGCAGAAATTGCTAATTTAAATGCTGCTGCAGGTACTACTGTCTATCCAACGTCAGCATTTACAGGTTACAGTACAGAATATACACTGTCCACATGGATTGGCTTTACTGATCGACGGGGAGATAATTATTTAACAAACGACCACAATCAAATTACGCGTAATTTATTCCGTCACATTATGACGGGTGTCCACCAAGGTGTTCAAGCATCTGACTTTACCATGCCCGATTCGGTGGAACGTATTAGCGTCGAACGTGGAACAGGACAGTTACCAAGCGCAGGAACGCCAAGTAGCGAAATTGTCTCTGAATTATTTGTTCGTGGAACAGGACCTTCTCAAGTATCGGAAGAATTTGCTCAAGATATTCCTGACCCAAGCGGACTTGATTACAGTTACGATGAAGAAGCTGGCACCCTAACCTTCTCTTGGTCCTACCCTGCTGATTTATTAGATGATGTTGAGTTTGAAACTTCCATTAGCTCAGGTTCATTAGATGTTTCATCTGACTCGTTAACTGCTACTGTTAACGGCGTAAGTCCTGGAAGCTATACCTTTAGCATTCGTGCCCGGGCAACTGACGGAACGAGTGGAGCTAGTTCCTCAGTTTCAATAACAGCTACTATTGAAGACGAAGATGATGATGATGACGAGGAAGAAGAAATTGAAGAGGATGACCCAGGTGAAGAGGAACCAGCAGAAGAGGAGCCATCTCAAGATGAAGATGGTAATGATGATGACACGAACGGTGAAAACAACGATGGTTCATCAGATGACGATTCTTCAAATGACGACTCTTCGAATGATGATTCTTCTACAGATGATGGTTCAACCGATGGTGATGATACAGGCTCTGGAGAGCCAGCTGACCCTGGGAATGAAACCGATGATTCTGATTCGAACTCTGACCAACAAAATACAAATGATGACGATCAAGAATAGCAAAAAAGCATAGGGATTAATCCCTATGCTTTTTCATTTACCCATTGTTGTAAGGCACTACGTTCTGCTTGAATGCTTTCTTGAATCGTAGCTGTATAAAGCTGTCGCCGCTTCGTGATCTCTGCCACAACTTTTGCTTCTAACAGCTTGGCTTGTTTTTCAAACAATTTTGTACTTATTTCTTGTAACATTTGTTGAGTATGTTCCTCTTCTTTCCTTAGACCTGCACGTATTTGCTGAACGAGCTCTTCTACTAACGTTTCTTTCACTTGTTTCACTCGACTGCCTTCAAAAAAGTCTTTCAGAGATTGAAATGACCCAACGTTTGACTCAATAGAAAGTGTTGTTGTTAGCGTTCCTTGCAATGTCTCTAATTGGATCGATTGTTTTGCATGCGGAAATTGAAAACCAGGTACGGTAGCTTGAACAGACTGTTGCCATTCTTTTTTCCACTGCTCAAATGCCCGTTGAAGCATAAGACTAATGCGGGTCATCGTTGCTTTTAACTCTTGATTTATATAAAAAACACTATCTTCATTCCATGTTGCTAACTGGGCAGCTAGCATTTCCTTCTGTTTTTTTCGAGATGGGCCAACAATCGTAGCCACATTGACAAATTCAATGAAACGATCACGGCTCACATACGGAATGCGCTCACGTAAATAAGCAAATAACTCACTCGCCTCTTGCTCCACTTTCATATGGAATGACTTCCCGTAATCTTGCTTAAACGAATCCAGCATCGTACTTAGCTGTTGTTCAAATTGTTGTTGTTGGGCTTGCTTTTTTTCATCAGAAAGCGCTGTAAACAACTCCGCTTCCTGTAAATACAGTACATATTGGTTTACATTTGCTACAAATGACGTTCGATTTGCTTCCTTTAAAGACGTTAATAAAGGTCCATAAAGCTCTTGTTTAAAGTAATCAAAATCTGTTGATGAGGCTTGTTCTTCAAATACATTTTTGCTTGAAAGAGAAAACAGGGCAGGGTCATCAATTCCTGCTTCTTCAAGTGATCGCATGACAAATGATTCTACACCTTGGCGCTCCTGTTCATTTGCCGCTAAATCAATTGCATTTAAAATAAAATATAGCTTTTTTGAAGCAAACTGCTTATTCATTTTACCTAATTGCTCAATAAACTGGGCATCCGCTCGTGAAAATGAATGGTTATAGTACGTTACATACAATATGGCATCAGAGGCTTTTACTTGTTCATACGCAACATTTGTATGTCGTCCATTAATAGAGTTGACCCCAGGCGTATCCACTAAAGTCAAGCCTCTTTTCGTCCATTCGCACTCATAATAAATTGTCGCATTGGCAATCAAACAAGCAACATCTTCGTTCACGATTTTCTCGTTTAAATCAGCCAGAGACACCACTTCGTCTTGCTCAATAAAGGACTCAAAACGTTTCATACTTTTCTGTAACGTTTCAATATATGACAAAGCTTGTTTTTTTGCTGCCGTTGTGGCTTGATACGTTTTCGTGCGAAAGCGCTGAAACTGTTCAAGCGTAAGCGACACGTCTAATAACTGGGATATCGAAGTTAATTCCCCGCGTAATTGTTCATATGTCTTGTACTGGACAAAGACATCACCGTTTGCATAACCCGATGTGGGACGAGTTACAGTTGTCACCGTCGCTGTTGTTGGGTGAGGAGAAGCTGGTAATACTTTTCCCC
Source organism: Shouchella oshimensis (assembly GCF_004375095.1). NCBI lineage: Bacteria > Bacillati > Bacillota > Bacilli > Caryophanales > Bacillaceae > Shouchella > Shouchella oshimensis. The sequence continues at coordinate 107,197 of NZ_SNUX01000001.1, forward strand.
CTAATAATGCGTTCGCCAAACTTGATTTTCCTGCACTAAACGCGCCAAATAATGACAAGGTAAATTGCTCTGTTTGAATATGTGCAATCTCTTGCTCAAGCTGTTCATGCCAATCTTGCGTATACGCTTTTTTTTCAAATTGATTCATCGTTTTGTGCAACGCTGCAATCGCTTCATCTGTTACGCGAATGTGTTCATTGGTCAATCGACGTTCTGTTTTAATCGTTGGTAGAAGAGAGGCTTCAGTGCTTTGTTTCACTTGCTCTTTCCACGATGACGGGCTCTCTTCAAAATGAACTTTTTTTGTCACTATTTCCTTTAACGCATTCGAAAAAGCCCCTTTATCATCTCTTCGGTTTGCTTCCTTCATTATTTCACGAATAACCGTTTCTTTTCGCTCTCTTGCAGATAAATAGTGAGACACATAAGGCTTCATCGCTTCAAGTTGATGTCGCCTCTTATGTGCTTCTTGCTTTTTCTGTTCATCGTAAACCCGCAATTGCTCTTCTGCAATGGAGAGTACATCAAGTGCTTGCTTCTTTAACTGCCGTTTAATGTCTTCTGTTCGCTCTTTTGTATACTGGTAGACAAATGAATCAGCGAATGTTGTCTTCGGCACGGCTTCCTCTAGAAAAGATGGCGTTGCCGTAAATGAAAGGGATTGAATAGCGTCTAAAAATATAGATTGGTTTGTCATTTCTTCTAAAGGAAGCGATTGCAGAGATTGTCTTAGATGAAACACAAGCTGTTTGTTAATTTGATCATTAAGCTCATGTAATACCTCTTCTTGACGATGTATTCTCTCTTGTGCCATTTTTCGCTTCGATGCAAAGAGACCCACTTTAAAATTCGGGCGCATAGCGTCAAGCCAGTTAGCTGTTTTTTCAGTTAAGATTGAATTGAATACAGTTGCTTGTCGAAACAAATTGTCCCATTCCTGTAAAAAGTGCTGATGACGAGCCACTGAACCTTGTTCAGCTTGTGCTACTTTTTCTACATGCTCCTCATAATTCTCAATATCAGTTAACTGATATCCCTTATGTTGAAGAGTTTCAGTAAAACTGGCCCGTTCCTCAGCCCAATCATCCTCTACTCTTCGTTGAATCGATTTATAAAAACTGTGTTCAATTTTTGTTTTCCCTGCTTTGACTAATTCATTTCCATAAAAAAATAGCGACATTAAAACGGCTTTTAAACGTTCAAGCTCATCATGTGGTGACTCTTTAATCGTTGTAAAAAACAAATCGTGATACGCAATTCCCCATTCCGCAAGTGTATCTAAAATACTCTGTTTGTAGCTTTGAAAAGATAATTCGTCATCACGATGTTTATCAACTTGGTTGACAACAATAAAAAGGGGTTTTCCCTCATCAGAAAGTTGCTTTAAGAAACCTAGATTGGTTTCTGATTTAACGTGGTTGTAATCCATCACATAGAGTAAAATATCAGTCGTGAAAAGCGCATCTAATGTTACATGTTGGTGGGTTGGATCAGTTGAATCAACACCTGGTGTATCAATTAAGCTACCCGCATGTTGCAAAAACGGTATCGGCGCATAGATCATTAGTTTCTCAACATTTGCCCCATCCATGGCGTACCTTTTAATCGCCGCCCAGTCAATCGTTCCTCGGAAAGACTTTTCCGTACCATCTGTATGCACAACTACTACTTCCAGATCACCATGGGCTATCGTAATTTGATTGGCACTTGTAGGTATTGGACTTGTAGGTAAAATGGGCACACCTGTTAAATGATTGATTAAAGATGACTTTCCAGCAGAAAAATGTCCACTTAACGCAATGGATAACGTGTTTTTACTTTGAATACGTTCCCACTGAAGCTGTTCGTTGTCTGTTAAATTCGCATGCTCTTTTACGTCATTCACAGCTGACTTCCTCTCTTTGACAATTTCTTCAACAGATCGACCCGCTCATTCAGTTTGTTCAGATCTTCCATAAAGGAGCAAAGCTGAACAAACCCTCGGTCTCCTTGTCCATGTAAAATAAACAATACACGATCCGCTGCATTTAAGGGTGCATGAGTAAACGTATGTACATCATGTGCTACTTGCGTTAACTTTACTCTTTGGCCATTCAACCAGTATAGGCTTTGTAGCATAAACGCTTTCATAACTAGCTGTTCATGAGCGATTTCTTTACCCTTTCCTTCTTTAAGTAAAGCCAGATGCTGATCTTTCTGACAGGTAAACGTGCGTTGGAGCTCACGGATTGCTTCTGTTGTATTGACTTGCCACGGCTTCGTAAATGCCGTTATATCTTCCATAAAGGGATAGCTTAGCTGGCGCGTTATAAAATCTTGTCCCTCGTCTACATAAACCTCTTCTCCATCACGATAAAAGGGGGCTACACAGAAAGAGGAAGGAACCTTTTTATACATGGTCCTTCACTCCTTTTAATCGTTTTTTCCCTTCTCTGCACATAAAGGCCAATGGACATTGCTGACATTGGGGGTTTTGTGCTTTACAATGATAGCGACCAAAGAAAATCATTCGGTGATGGGCATCAGACCAATCAGCTTTCTCAATTTTCTTTTCAAGTGTTTCTTCTACTTGTTTAACAGAGTCTTTCCAACGACATATACCAAGTCGCTTTGATACACGTTCCACATGTGTATCAACAGCAATAGCTGGAATATTAAATGCTACACTTGTAACGACATTGGCAGTTTTTCTTCCAACACCTGCAAGTGCTTCTAAATCTTCTCGAGCAGACGGAACCTCTCCGTTATGATCGTCGAGTAACGATTGCGCCATTTTTTTTATGTTTTTTGCTTTATTTCGATATAATCCAATTGAACGTATGTCCATTTGTAGTTCCTCAATTGGAACTGCACAATAATCTTCAGGTGATGTGTATTTAGCAAACAAACTTGGTGTTACCCGATTGACTAATGCGTCAGTACATTGTGCCGATAGCATCACTGCAACGAGTAATTCGAACGGATTAGCGTGAACTAGTTCACACTCCGCTTCAGGGAACATGTCTCCCATTTTATCGATGACAAATTGGGTATCTTTTTTCGATAACATCGTGCTCTCCTTATAAATTTTCTAACCAATTGAATCCCGGTATGTTTTCTGATTGCTTAGCCGTTTGTCGTTTTTCCTTGTTGATCGGTAAGTTGGTTTTCTGCCTAAACCGTTCACTATGGGCATGAGCCTGTTCTACCGTTCGAACGCCATTGCGTTGCCACTCAAACAAAATCCGATCAATGTAGCGGAAATTCAATTTGCCCGAAATAACGGCTTCCTTTAATGCAGCTTGAATGAGCTCTATCGTATAGGTATCTTGATCAATCCACATCGAAATGGTTTCCACTTCAATTGGTGAAAGTGGTCTGGCAAACTCTTGTTCAAATTGTTGAAACAGTTGTCCTTCAACTTCTTCTGTTTTTGTACCTTCATATTCACTTTGTTCAGTCTCTACATAATCAATTAATTGGAGCCATAGCGGGTCAAGTGAACAATATTCATACACCATATTCGTTTCATCATCCCGCTTATTTTTTATTGACAATAGCCGCTTACGTACGAGCTGGCCAATTTTTTCAGCACATTCTTCTATAGACAGCGTCATTTGTTCACTTAACGTTTGCGGAGTTGGAAACGAATCACCATTATCAATTAATCGTTGAATTTGTATTAGTAGAACGAGCTCCGTCTCGTTCATATTTAACTTTGTGTAATGCTTTAACAGTAAATGGGGCACAGTGACTTGCTTTTGCTGAACCCATTTTAATAAGACTGTATCGTCCACAGCTACCACCTCTAACAACTCTTAGTATAACACGTTTACTTCTCTTGAAGCAGTAGAAAACAAGTCGTGATTAAAAGGAATTCACTCTTTTTACAAACAAAAAAACACCTTACGTACATGCTAATACGCGGTAAGGTGTTTTTTGTTTTTACTTATGGGTACAAACGATTTAACAGGCGCGGGAACGCTATTGTTTCTCGGACATGTTCAATGCCTGAAAGCCAAGCAACAGTACGCTCTAATCCTAATCCAAACCCTGAATGTGGGACTGAACCGTATTTTCTTAAATCTAGATACCACTGATAAGCATCTAACGGTAATCCATGGGCTTCGATTTCTTGTTTTAACAAGTCGTAATCATGAATCCGTTCGGACCCACCAATAATTTCACCGTAACCTTCTGGCGCAATTAAATCGGCACATAATACAACATCATCTCGATCTGGAGCTGGTTGCATGTAAAACGGCTTCAGAGATTTCGGGTAACGGGTAATAAATACTGGTTTATCGTAATGCTCTGCTAACGCAGTCTCATGAGGTGAACCAAAGTCGTCACCCCAGACAATATCGTCAAACCCTTTCTCATGTAAAAGCTCTAACGCATCGTCGTATGTCACTCGAGGAAACGGTCCTTTAATTGCGGCAAGCTTTTCTTTGTCTCTTTCCAAAAGATCAAGCTCTAGATCACAATTCTTTCGTACCTGTTCAGCTAAATAACACACATATTCTTCTTGTATGTCTAAGCTTTCTTCATGCTCAACAAAAGCCATTTCTGGTTCAATCATCCAAAATTCAATGAGATGGCGTCTCGTTTTTGATTTTTCCGCTCGAAAGGTTGGTCCGAAAGTGAATACGCGATTTAACGCCATTGCACCAGCTTCAGCGTAAAGCTGTCCACTTTGGGATAAAAACGCATCTTCATCAAAGTATTTTGTATGGAATAACTCAGAAGTACCCTCAGGGGAGCTACCTGTTAAAATAGGTGAATCTAATTTAGTAAAACCTTTTGAGAAGAAGAAATCATACGTTGATTTAATGATTTCATTCCGTATTTTCATCACAGCATGCTGTTTTTTTGAACGAATCCATAAGTGACGATTGTCCATTAAAAACTCTGTCCCATGTGCTTTAGGTGTAATAGGATACCCCTCTGCTTCATGAATAACATTAAGATCCGTTACTGTCAGCTCGTAGCCAAATGATGAACGCTCATCTTTGCGAACAATGCCAGTAACATAAAGCGAAGATTCTTGGGTTAATGATTTTGCTTGTTGAAAGAGTGTTTCTGCTACTTCTGCTTTTACTACTACACCTTGAATAAAGCCTGTACCGTCTCGTAATTGCAGAAAAGCGATCTTTCCACTTGATCGTTTATTTGCAAGCCATGCACCGATGGTTACTTCTTTGTCTACATATTGACCTACTTGGGCAATCGTTGTTTTCAAAACTGTCATTCCTCCTGAACGTCTTTCTTTTCAACGTTTCTTTTTCCGACTAACATTATAACTGACCGCGGGATGAAAGTCGATAGAAGCCCACTCTTCGCTGTTAAGCTGCTGTGTGAATACTGTAGCTCTTTAAATATGCACCTGTTTCAAACAGTGTATAATAAAAAACTCTAGAACCATTTGTCACGTATGTAAATTCATACACTGGTTGTCCATTCTCAACACCAAGTCGGATTGATTCAAATGACGTTACGTTTAACTCTTGTGATACAGTATCAACCATTTCACTTTTTTCTACACCCTCATGAGGTGACAGCAAATAATATTCATCTGACTCTTCATAATCCTCATGTAAAAATAACAATTGATCTTCACCGTCATCATTTGTGCCTTCCAAGACCCAATAACTGTCACCGCCATAGTAATGGGAGACATCGCTTACGGTCGTTAATAGATCATGGTTTAGCGCAACTGAGCGTGCGTCTTCCCCTTCTGCTGCTAACGGTGAGCGTATTGTGCTGTACAGCCAAATACTTAAGCCACTTATTAAGAACAAACTAACGATTAACGAAATCATAATTCCTTTTTTCTTCATCTTATCCTCTACACTTCATAAATGGTAAAAACAATTTTTTCGGAGTCTTTTGCATCAAGAGCAAAACCAAATGTTAATCCTTTTTCTTTTAATGTTCGATTTAATTGATCAACGACTTTATAAAAATCATCTGTACGATCAATTGTCACTGTCGATAATACTTTCATTTTCATATCGGTATTTTCCATTTTTCTTCACTCGCCTCTCCATTAAAGTATACCAACCAAATTATAGACTTCTCCACAATCTTTACTAAACATAGCTTGCTTTGTTCGTGGCAAAATACAAATACGCCAGGAGAAGGGGGGCGTTTATATGGAACAACACGGCTTGGCCGATTGGTTTCAGCATCAAAAGGACGAATGGTCCTTGCTTCACAGAGGAAACCAAACGTTGGAGGACATATGCTGTTTTCCATTAAAGCAAACAGCGTTTCCTGCTGTGTTCTATCCACTATCTGTAAGTGCAGAGGATATGCAGGCTGATATCGATTAAAAACCTTCTACCTACACCTCATTGACGCTGCTATAACAGCGTTCCGCTTATCGACTTAGTCGATAAGCTTTTTATTAACCGCTGACATAGAACGAGCTTCTGCCATAATTTTTTCTTTATCCATCGTAACGAATTCTTTGTTTCGATACAATGGTTTTCCTTGAACAAACACATCTGTCACATCTGTTCCTTTAGCAGAGAATACGAGATGGGATAAGACACGTTGTTCAGGCAATAAATGAGCTTGATTTGGAGAAAGCATAATAAAGTCTGCTTCATTACCAGGTTGTAGCGCACCTACTTGATTGACATACGTTGCTTTGGACCCATTTATTGTAGCCATCTTTAAACCATCGTAAGTTTTGACAATATCCGCTTGCTCATTTACACCACGCTGCAATAAAACTGCAAAGCGCATTTCTTCAAACAAATCTAAATGATTATTTGCTGCAACTGAATCTGTTCCGATTGATACTGGGATATCGTGCTTTAGCATAGATGCAACTGGAGCTATCCCTGATCCTAATTTCATATTACTCATTGGGTTGTGCGAAACCATAGCTCCTCTTTGTTGAATGAGTTCAAAATGTTGCTCATACATATGAACACAATGGGCAAACAGCCATTTTGTGCCTGCCAGCAAGTCACGTTCTTCTAATAACTCCAGTGGATGCATGCCGTGTTGATCCATAAAATCATGAATTTCTTTTCTCGTTTCGGCCAAATGCATATGAACAGGTAAATTGGCATCACGAGCCGCTTCGACAATACGCTCAATATAATCTGGTGGGCACGTATAAGGCGCGTGAGGAGCTAACATTGTTGTAATGCGTCCGTTTGCTTGACCGTGGAAGGCTGTCGCAAACGAAAGAGACTCTGCTAGCTTTTCATCTTGTTCTTCCTTAGAGCAAAGTCCAATGACTGAACGCATTAACGTTGCGCGTATACCGACTTCCTCTATTCTGTTAGCAAAAGACGGTAACCCGAGATGATACATATCGACGAATGCCGTTGTTCCGGAAGCAATCATTTCAATCATACTGACATCTCGCGCAACATGTAAAGTCTTCTCATCAAATTTCCGCTCTGCTGGCCAAATGGATTGTTCAAGCCACTCTTGCAATGGCTGATCATCACTAATTCCTCTTAAAAGCGTCATACCTGGATGACCATGTGTATTAACAAGTCCAGGCATAAGCCATTTTCCATTGGCATTCATTTGCGTCGTCTCTTCTTTTTCTTTTTGCGTTGGTTCTCCCTCTGCAATGGTTACGATACGTTCTTTATTAAACCGTATATAGCCACGGTCAATAACCGTTTCTTCGTCATCCATTGTGATAATGGTTGCGTTATAAATCAGTGTATCCACTACTCTTCCTCCTGATTATGAATATGAGCTTCCAAAAAGTGTTCGAACTTCCCTTCGTACACTGGTGTAGTTGGTAGTGAAGCTAAAAACGTTTTTCCATATCTCGTTGTGACAACACGTCGATCAAATATAAAGAAATTGCCTTGATCCTTCGCTGTTCGAATTAAACGTCCAAACCCTTGTCGAAATCGAATAACCGCTTGTGGTAAAGAAAGGTCTGTAAACGGATTTTCCCCATTTGCCTTCGCTGCGTTAATTTGCGCTCTTGTAAGAGGTTGATTAGGAGGCGCAAACGGCAGCCGTACAATGATTAAATGCTCCAGTGCATCACCAGCCAAATCAATCCCTTCCCAAAAGCTATTGGTTCCAAGTAAAATACTCGCTCCATTTGCTTGTCTAAACAGTTTTAAAAGGCGAGAGCGTGATCCACTCGTAACCCCTTGGCCAATAAGCGTAATTTGCCCCTCATCATCAAGGTCTTTTACGTACTGATAAACTTGCTTTAGCATGTCATATGACGTAAAAAGTACAAGTGCTTTTTTATTCGTTGATTCAGTTAAGCGCCATAATTTAATCGCCACATCTTGAATAAACAACTGATCATTATGACCGCGTATGTCTGGTATGTCGGTTGGTATAAATACTTTCAACTGTTTTTCATAAGAAAATGGAGAGGGGATTTTTTTTGTCCGAACGCCAAAATCCTCTAATCCAAGTCGTTTTTGCGCATAGTCGAATGATTGATTAACGGTTAATGTTGCAGACGTCAACACCACACTCTGTTTCGTTGCAAAAAAGTCATCCGCTAACCTCTCGTTCACTCGTATAGGCTTTGCATATAAATAGATTGCATTTTTGGCGCCTTTTGGCTCAGCTTCTATCCAATAAACAAATTCTTCGTCATACTCTAGAAGTAATTCGTAGAGCTGTGTCACTTCCTCTTCAAATAAGGCGACCATTGATTTCACGTTTGCGATAAAGGAACGTTCTTCATAAGCAGGCTCATTGTCTTTTTCTTTATCGATTGCCGAATAAAGCTGTTCAATAACAGAAGAGCTATTCATTTGCACCCGCATGGCACATTCCAAAATACCTTGCCATAAAACGCCCTCTTCTTGAAAACTACGATACACATAGCTCATGCGCCCAACGTCTGTCGCTTCCGTTTGTCGTTCACTTACAAACGCATGAAGCATTCTAAATAATTCTTCCACATCTTCCTTTATCTCATTTAACACGCTAATAAACCCTTCTGACTCATTCATAAACGACTTATTCTGAGTAACAGATTGGACTAAGCGAGACAAAGAAAAGCCAATGGATAAATAATTCACTGCCAAGCCAAAATAATCAATGGCTGTTTCCTCTAAATGATGTGCTTCATCTATAACAGCATGGCTATACGTTGGAATAATGGCTCTACGTTGATGTACATCCGTCATTAATAAAGCATGATTGACAATAATAATATCTGCTTCTTTCGCTTGTTTACGCGATCGATGATAAAAACAGCGTGTAAACCAAGGATTAAATCGACCTAAATCCGATGAAGCATCACTCTGTATCGTTTGCCAGAATAATTGTCCTCCGCTAGATAAGTTTAATTCTTCTACGTCTCCCGTTTGCGTTTCCAACAACCAAATTAAAATTTGAGCTTTTGTTAGCTGTACATCGTATGAACCTTCTTCACTATACAATGCTGCCTCTTCAAATTTTCTTAAATCTAAATAATGTTGTCTTCCTTTTAATACTGCCACACGGACCTGTATACCTGACGCTTGCTTCATTAGCGCTAAATCTTTACGGAGTAATTGCTCTTGTAATGGTATAGAATACGTTGAAAGCACAACCTTTTGATTTGTTTGCTTCGCATAATACACACTGGGAATTAGATAGCCGAGGGTTTTCCCAGTACCTGTTCCTGCTTCTATAAGTGTATGGGCGTGATCGGAAAAGGCTTCATATACAGCTGAAGCCATTTCTTTTTGGCCTTCACGTATTTCATATTGCTCGAATTGAGACGCTAGTTTTCCTTTTTCAGAAAAATACGCTTGCTCAAAGACTGAATAGGTTTCAGGCAGCTCTTCTTCAATGAATTCTTCTTCCTCGTCTTCAATGCGCTTTAACGCGAGCTGTCGAAACACATCTATTGATGCATCCTCAAACTGTGATTTTTTAAGAGCTTGTTGAATCCCTTCTTCAATCAAGAAATCCCAGTCACTCTTTAACGATGCCGTAATTTTCTTTAGCGCTTGAAGAGTGGGCAACGGCAGTTGAAGGATTTTATTATGTAAATAAATAAACAGCTCAGCTGTCATTTCAGCATCACTGTCTGCTTGATGTGGTCGAGAATGATCCATATCAAAGTAAACAGTTAGATCTGAAAGCTTGTAGCTATCTAATGTAGGTAGCAAGCCTCGACTTAACTCTACCGTATCAAAAGAATAGCAGTTCGGAAACTGGTAGCCAGCAAGCGCTAACTGTTTCTTTAAGAAACCTTTATCAAATGGGACATTATGAGCCACAAAATGACTACCATCTAAAAAGGTCAATACCTCTTCAGCAACCTCTTCAAATAGTGGTGCGCCACTAACATCCTTTTCTGTTATACCGGTTAATTCTGTGATAAAAGGCGGAATCTCACATTGAGGATCGACAAATGTTGAAAATCGATCCGTTATTTTGTGACCTTCCACCTTAACCGCTCCAATTTGAATAATTCGCGCGCCTTGCTCTGGAGCGTTTCCTGTTGTCTCCAAATCAAGCACAACATAAGATTGTGACACACTGACACCCCGTTCTTACTTTACTGTTGCTTGTATCCATTCAAATGATTTTTTTGCTTCTGGATCCGTTTGACCAAGCTCCTCTAATAAGTGAATCGCTCTTTTGTCTCCCGCTAATGCTTTATTCCATGCAAATCCATGTAGCCAGCGTGGGGTTTTACCTGTTAGCAACATTAAATGCTCGTAGGCATAACAGGCGAGTTCATGTTCCCCAATCCACTCTACTAACTGGGCAACAGCTAGTAAATCAGCCTCTTGCTCAACGGATTCAATCACCTCTAAAAATGCGGCTCTAGCTTCTTCGATTTCACCCGTTTGCAAAAGCGCTAACCCTAATGCATAAAGACCATCACTGTCGTCTTTAACGTACGCATATCGCCTAAAACACGTAACCGCATACGTGTAATTTTCTAGTGTAAAATAACAGACACCTAAATTATACATGACTTCGTGGTTTTCTGCTAAGGGTTGTGCTTTTTCTAAATACTGAATCGCTAATTCCAATTTATTTTGAAGCATAGCAACTAAACCTAAACCTTGGTAAACAAGATGAAGAATCAACGGTTGCGTACTGATGAACTGTACATAGCGGAAGTATTCTTCACTTCCAATGAAATCATTTGTATAAAGTAAAGCATATCCAAGATATAAACAGCGAACGGCCTCTTGTTTTTCTTCACCCTGTTCTTGTTTTAATTGTAAACAAGCTTGATCAAATTCACCTTGATCAAATAAATACGTCCCTTGTGACTGGTATGCATAGGGACCATTTTCAGCTTTCAACTTCTTTTTCAACTGTTGAAGCGCCTCATCTAACGATCCCCACGTCATGAGTAATTCCTGTGTTTTATTCTCTAATACCTCTACCTGATTATCAAGCGGTAGTTCCCAAACAGCTTGGTAAAGGCTGTACCACTCATCTATCCATTCCTTCAAAAAATCCCCTCCCATTTTCATGCGTTACTAACAGTTTGCATGTTTCGAGGAGGGAATATTCGAATTAGTAAACGGTAGAAGCTGGTTCTGTTCCTAACATTTCTACAATCTGATTACGTTCGTCTAGAATGGCCACTTTTGGCGAATGTTCATGGGCTTCTTCGTTGCTAAGAAGAACATAGCTTAAAATAATGATGACATCACCAGGCTGTACTTTTCTAGCTGCAGCGCCATTCAAACAAATGGCGCCGCTTCCTCGCTCTCCTTTAATTATATATGTTTCAAACCGTTCACCATTATTGTTGTTAACAATTTGAACCTTTTCGTTTTCTAACAAGTCAACTGCATCAAGTAAATCTTCATCAATGGTAATACTACCAACATAATTTAAATTAGATTCGGTTACTCGAGCGCGATGTAATTTCGCTTTCATCATTGTTCTGAACATGGTGTTTCACCTCAGTTGTTAAAATCAATTACAATATGATCAATTAGTCGTGCTTTTTGAAACTGATACGCTAACGCCACAATCACAAGGGCATTGGCTTCATTTACTTTCTTTAGTGATGGGTATTCGTAGGCTTCCACATAATCAATCTCGCCAACCGGAATAGACGTAAGCGTAGCGAGAACATCGGATACGAGTACCGATGTATCTCTTTTCCTAGATGCTTTTGCTTTTTGTAATGCCTTATAAAGCACAGGCGCATAACGACGCTCTTCTGCTGTTAAGTTAACGTTTCGAGAACTTTTTGCCAACCCATCCTCTTCTCGGACTGTAGGGCAACCTGTTACGATTATTGGTAAGAAAAATTCTTTTACAAGTTGCTTAATAATGGCAAGCTGCTGGGCATCTTTTTCACCAAAAAATGCTTCATTCGGTTGGATAAGAGAAAACAATTTTAAAACAACCGTCGCTACTCCATCAAAATGACCAGGGCGACTTCTTCCGCACATCACGTCTGCTCCTTGCTTAACATGAACCACTTGTGGATAGCCACTAGGATACATTTCCTTAACAGTTGGGCAGAATAACACATCACAACCGCTCTCTTTTGCTACTTGTTCGTCAAGGGATTGCTGCCTTGGATACGTTTCATAATCTTCCCCTGGTCCAAATTGAAGCGGATTAACAAAGATGGACACAACCACAACATCATGACGCTCTCTAGCCGCAGAGAAGAGGGATTGGTGCCCTGCATGCAAAGCTCCCATCGTTGGAACAAAGCCAATCGTTTGATTGGTAGAACGATACCGAGCAAGTACTTGCGTTAATTCCTTTATGGTGGTCACAACAAGCATTACTTCGTTCCCCCATAGAGTGTTAACCAGGCATCATCTTTCATTGTGTACTGATGCTCTGGTGCCGGAAAATCTCTTCCTTTTACTTCACGTACGTACTGACTAAGTCCATCCTCAATAACCGATGATATAGACACATACTGTTTAACAAATTTCGGTACACGAGGTGATTCGTATCCAATGACGTCGTGATAAACGAGCACCTGTCCATCTGTTTGATTTCCAGCCCCGATACCAATAATTGGTGCTGTTACTTGTTTTGATAAAATTGTACCTAGCTGATGAGGAATACATTCTGCAACAATGGCAAAGGCACCTGCTTCAGCAATCGCTTTTGCGTCTTCCACTAACTGCTCTGCCGTTTCTTGATCTTTTCCTTGCACTTTGTAGCCGCCTAGTACACCAACCGATTGAGGCGTTAGGCCAATATGACCGACAACAGGCACACCAGCTTGCACAAGTAAGCGAACCGTCTCAACGATTTCTTTTCCACCTTCAAGTTTAACAGCATCTGCACCTGCTTCTTGCATTAATCTACGTACGTTGGCAGCTGTTTCTGAAAACGTACTATGGTACGCAAAGAACGGTAAATCAGTCACGACAAAGGTATCTTTCGCGCCCCTTTTAACCGCTTTTGTGTGTAGTACCATATCATCCATTGTCACTGGAACCGTAGAATCATAACCAAGCATTACCATGCCTAAGGAGTCACCAACTAAGATCATATCAACTCCAGCACGTTCAGCAAGCTTAGCAGAAGGAGCGTCATATGCCGTAAGCATCGCAATAGGTTCGTGATCTTTCTTCATCTGTAAAAAGTGTGTTGTTGTTTTCATGTCTCATCCTCCGGTTTCATGTGTTCAGATGTTGAACTGCATGAAACGGCGTAACCCCCCTTGCAATAGCAAGGGGGGTTAAAAAGCATCGTTATTGTCCCCGTTCTTAAAAGAATCGAAGCAACAGACGCTTTTTTGCCCATCCGTTATTGGGTGCCGTTCTCGCAGATACAGCCCTTGCTCCAACAGTATAACAAGGGTTAAGAGGTTGTGTCGAGTTCAATGTCTGCAGAATAGATCAAATGTTCTTGTCCATTTTCTTCCCGTAATCGTAACTGGCCTTCATCTGTAATACCGTAAGCAAATCCTGAAATCGTTCCTTTTGGGGTACGAGCAATCACTCGTTGCTGTAACGAAATGGCCCTTGCTTCCCATAATGTTTTTATCGCTTGAAAACCATCATCCACGTAGCTTTCATAAAGCCATTCAAATTCGTTCATCACTTCCGCAATCAATGTGGATCGGTTTATCTTTTGTTTGCTTTCCGCATAAATAGACGTTGCAACGTCTTTCACTTCATCGTGAAAATCCGTATCCCCTTGATGACAGTTTATTCCCATTCCAACAATAACATAATGAAGTTGATCTGGATCTGCTGCCATTTCCGTTAGAATACCAACAAGCTTTTTCCCATTCACCATTAAATCGTTCGGCCATTTTATTTCACACTCAAGAGGTGCTACCTTTTCAATAGCACGTGCAACAGCAACAGCAGCAACAAGAGTCAGTTGAGGAGCACGGGTAAGTGGAATTGTCGGTCGTAAAATAAGAGACATTGATATGCTCTGTCCTTTTTCGACTACCCATTCTCTTCCTAAGCGCCCTCTTCCTTCTGTCTGTTCATTTGCTACAATTAGCGTGCCTTCATGACGACCATTTGTTGCAGCTTGGTGTCCCTTAGGTTGAGTCGATGATACGGATTCGTACGCAATCACTTCTTTGCCAAAGGTTTTTGTCTGAACTCTTGCTTCAATATCGTGTGCTTTGACTGTGTCTGGGGCCTGCAGTAGTTTATAGCCTTTATTGGTAGTTGATTGAATCATGTACCCTTGTTCTTTTAATGCGTTAATTTGCTTCCAGACTGCCGTGCGACTTACATGTAACTGTTCACTAATGGCTTCGCCGGATACATAATCACCTGCTAATAGCAGTCGCAAAAGTAATGACTTCATTTTATTCACTCTCTCGCTTATAGTAATGGATTAGAGCGTCTTGTTCATTTGGAACAACTCGTTCAATTACAGCCTTTTCTAGCTGTTCTAAAGCTCTTTTTACCCAGGGACCTGGCTTTTTGTTTTCCACCTCAATTAAGTCTTTTCCTGTTAGTTGTAAATCTGATTTTGATTGAATAGGCAATTCTCGAAAGCGACTCTTTATGTTCTCCGTTGTTTCACATTCCATTTCTCGGTCTTCCCTAATCTTTTCGACTTCTATTGCCGAGCTTAGTCCAGCCTGATACAACGTCCAATTCGTCCAGTGTTGATTTAGACGATTATGATACAAACGATAAAGCTGCTTCACTTGTTTTTTAATCTGATTTGAAAACGGGAGAGCAGTTAGTACATCTACTGTTCCAGCAATTAAGCAATATTCCGTTAGCGCTCTTACGTCCGAATCCCATGAAATAGACTTATTTGATTTGAATACATGATAGACGAATGGAGAAAGGGTAAAAAAAGGCAGTACTTCTTCTAATCGAATCGCTTCCAAAAAGGAAAATGCTTTTTGTTTATAACGACCTTTTAATAATCCAATCCATTCCGTTACTATTCGCTCCTTTGCAACACTGCGAAGGCCATTGGCATACGTTTGACATGCTTGTAATGTTGCTTCTTCGACTTCAAAGCCAAATGTACTAATAAATCGTGCTGCTCGAAAAATGCGGAGCGGGTCAGACTGCATCGTCGCATCTGGACGATAGGAACGAATACAATGATTGGACAAGTCAGTTGTTCCATTTACCAAGTCTATTACGCCTTCTTCATGACTGTACGCTAAACTATTTAT
Organism: Shouchella oshimensis; assembly: GCF_004375095.1. NCBI lineage: Bacteria > Bacillati > Bacillota > Bacilli > Caryophanales > Bacillaceae > Shouchella > Shouchella oshimensis. Next base: position 122,747 of record NZ_SNUX01000001.1, read on the forward strand.
AGTAAAATCACGGGCTTCAACATCGTCGAGAAGAGTGTCTCCTTTAAACGTCGATACTTCTATTTGCCGATTGCTCTGATACACAAGCACCGTTTGAAATCGCTCATTGATTCGTGTCGTTTTTTGAAAACACGCTTCAATTTGTTCAGGTGAAGCATTAGTGGTAATATCAAAGTCTTTTGGCTCAAGCCCTAGTAGATGATCACGGACGGCTCCTCCAATGAGGTATGCCTCAAACCCCTTTTCATGTAGTTTTTGCAGGCATTGTTCAACATGCTTATTCATCCAAGGTTCCATCTTCCTGCAACATCTTTTCGTACAATCGCTCGTATTCACTAACAATTCGTTGCGAGTAAAATTCGTGCTTTACCCGCTTTAACCCACGCTCTCGAAAGCGTTGGTGCATTGTTTGATCTTGTAGCAACCGAAGCACTCGATCTGCAACAGCTTCTACGTCTCCTACAGGAACGAGGTAACCACTCTCTCCATCTTCAATAACTTCTGGAATACCACCTATTGCAGTTCCGACTACAGGGACACCACAAGCCATGGCTTCTAATGCCACAAGCCCAAAGCTTTCTTTTTCACTTAATAAAAGCATCACGTCACTCATTGATAAAAGCTCGGCGATATGTTTTTGATTACCTAACACAAGAACATGTTTCTCAAGTCCATGTTCTTTTATGTATTGTCTTGCAATTGGTAATTCTGGTCCGTTTCCAATGAGCAGTAATTTCGCTTTTGTTTTCTTTAGAATGAGGGAGAAGCTTTTTAACACATCGAGTATACGTTTAACTGGTCGAAAGTTTGAAATGTGAATAAGAACGCGTTCATCCTTTGAAATACCGTAATGAGCAGCGAGCCCTTCCACCGGTTTAGGATAATACACGTCTTCATCCACAAAATTGTATACCGTTTCAATGGTTTTCGTCGTTTCCACTAATTCTTTCGTTTGACGAACTAAATCATGCGAGACTGCAGTTACACAATCTGATTGTTCAATCCCAAAACGAATTAACGGTTGAAGAGACGGGTCAAAACCTAGTACGGTAATATCTGTGCCATGCAACGTCGTCATAATTTTAATCCCTCTTCCACTCATTTGTTTTGCCAAAATGGCGCAAACAGCGTGCGGAACAGCATAGTGAACATGTAAGAAGTCAAGTTCATGAGTGCGAATGACTTCTGCCAATTTACTTGCTGCCGATAAATCGTGAGGAGGATGCTTAAAAACAGCATATTGATTCACTTCAACTTCATGAAAAAAGATGTTTGGATAAACTTTATCGTCAAGACGAAACGGGATTTCTGTTGTTATAAAGTGAACTTCGTGTCCCCTTGAGGCGAGCTGCTTGCCTAATTCTGTTGCAACTACTCCTGAACCACCAACTGTAGGGTAACAGCTAATGCCAATTTTCTTTGGTTTCAATGTCCATTCACCTTTCAAATAAATTTGCCATTTTTAGAGGCTGATCCGTTTTGAACCCCTCTGCATAGGTTAAACCAACTTCTTTTGCAAACAAGCGATCTCGCGCCATGACTGATTCAAGATACTCATCGGTTAACGGTGTTAAAACGCCATCTTGTGGATGGAACTGACTTTGATAGGCTTGTAGAGCAGTCATTTTCTCTTCATAGACTGAGCCAACATCAATCACAAAATCCGGCTTAGCAAAGCCATTTATAAAATAGCTAAAGCAAGCATCAATTTTGTGCGGTTCGCTATCTGGTAAGCGATTTTTAATCCCAGCATCAAAAATAGCTTCCTTCATAATCGTTGCACACTCACCATGGTCCGGATGACGATCTGCTAAAGGAACAAAAATAAAGCGTGGTCTGCATGCTCGAATTAGTCTCACTAGCTCCTCTTTGTCTGCTTCAGTTATGCTTTTTAATCCCCGGTCCTTTACGTTCAATTGCAAGCGATGTTGAACACCAAGTATGCTTGCTGCTGCCTCTGCTTCCTTTTGCCTTGTATGAACATCACCATTGGAGGATAGTTCTGCTCGTGTTAACGTTAAAAAATGACACTGATAGCCTTTCTTTACATATGTTGCAATTGTCCCACCCATGCCAATTTCGATGTCGTCTGGATGAGCACCTACTGCTAATAAATCACAATGATACTCGGCCATGCTATTCTTCCTTTCTATCGTCATGAAAAAAAGGGAAGAGCGTATCTATCCCTTTTTCTTACAAATGGAAACATTACAATGTTGGTCGATTGTTTTTTTGAACAGATCGAAACTCAAAATCACCACGCTCAAGTCCTTTTATAAGTACTTCTGCTGTACCAATATTAGTTGCAAGCGGAACGGCTTTCACGTCACAAAGCCGAATCAGAGCGGTTACGTCTGGCTCGTGAGGCTGGGCCGTTAACGGGTCACGGAAAAAAAGGATTAGATCAAATTCATCTTCTGCGACAAGTGCTCCAATCTGCTGATCACCACCAAGGGGACCAGATTTAAAGCGCGTCACGTGTAGCTGTGTAGCTTCCATAATTCGTGTACCAGTTGTACCCGTTCCATAAAGCTCATGATTTCCTAGGATGGGTTCATACGCAACGCAAAAGTTAACCATGTCTTGCTTTTTTTTATCGTGAGCAATTAACGCAACTTTCAACTCTATCACCTCTTAGTCAATTAAATTTTCCAGTCCGTAAACAAGGGTATCTAGTTTGAGCACATGCTCGATGGAGAGCTTTACTCCAGGCATAAAGCTTCGACGATTTAACGAATCATGCTTAATAGACAATAGTTGACCCTCGCCGCCAAACAGCACTTCTTGGTGTGCGACTCTACCAGGAAGCCTAACGCTGTGTATTCGCATGCCTTCAAAATTTGCTCCACGAGCACCAGCTAGATCTTCTTTTTCGTCTTTATGCCCTTGCTGCTTCTCTTTTCTTTCAGTTGCAATCAGTTGAGCGGTTTTGATTGCTGTTCCAGAAGGGGCGTCTAATTTTTGATCGTGATGCTGTTCAATAATTTCAACATCGGTTAAGTAACGAGCAGCTAATTGAGAAAACTTCATCATTAAAATCGCTCCGATGGCAAAGTTTGGTGCAATGATCGCTCCCAACTCTTTCTCTTCAGCAAGCCGTGTTAATTCTTGAATGTCTTTGTCTGTAAATCCGGTTGTACCGACTACTGGTCGTACGCCGTGAGTAAGAGCAATCTCCATATGTTTTTTACCGAAAGCCGGGGTAGTTAGATCAACCAACACATCGACTTTATGATCGCTAAAGCACTCTTCCATATCGGAATAAATCGGTACCTCCTGATTACCAAAGCCTTCTAGCTCATTTAACGTTCTTCCATTATGTTTTGAATCAACGACTGCAACAAGATGTAAGTCTTGATCTCTTTCACAAAGCTGAACAGCCTCATAGCCCATTTTTCCTCTCGGTCCAGCTACAACAATATTAATCATTTTGTTGATCTCCTTCTTCTATCTTTGTCCAACGATCTGCATCGCGAGTCGTAAATTTATTCATGACACGTGTATGTGCTTCCTCTAAATCAATGTTCAACGAGTTGGCGAGGCAAATCAAAACAAACATCACGTCGCCTAACTCCTCTTCCATTGCTTTTTCTTTTTCTGTGTCTTTTTTCGGCTTCTCACCATATGTATGGTTTACTTCTCGTGCTAGTTCACCAAGTTCTTCTGTTAGCCTCGCCATCATAGCGAGTGGACTAAAATAACCTTCTTTAAATTGGCTAATATAGGCATCGACTTCTTGCTGCATGTGGGCCATTGTTTTTTGATTATCCATACGTCCACTTCCCTTCTACCTTATCCTAGCGAATTCGCGCTAAATCCGCAATTAAAATTCATTGCCTGCTATCTTTTTTTCCTTCGTTTGAGTACACTAGTAGAGCACCGATTGTAAAGGAGACTGTTTTATGGGTAAGCACATTAAGAACATTGTATTTATCTTGCTCGGCACAGCATTAATGGCGTTTGGACTCGTTTATTTTAATATGCAGTACAATTTAGCTGATGGAGGCGTTACAGGCATTACGCTTCTTCTTTACTTTTTGTTTCAGTTTAATCCCGCTATTTCAAACATACTTATTAACATCCCGTTGTTTTTTATTGGTTGGAAAATGCTTGGTCGGACAACATTCTTTTACACCCTCATTGGCACGTTTAGTTTATCGCTTTTTTTAGACTTATTTCAACGTATTTCTTTCTCCGTAGCACTAGCTGATGATCTCATGCTGGCTGCTTTATTTGCAGGCGCGATTGTTGGAGTTGGTCTTGGTATCGTTTTTCGTTTCGGTGGAACAACAGGTGGAGCTGATATTATTGCAAAGCTATGCTTGCGCTATTTTGGTTGGAGCATTGGCAGAACTTTCTTAGTATTTGATTCCTGTGTTATTGTCATTTCTCTTCTATATCTTGATCTTAGAGAAGCCATGTATACAATCGTTTATGTTTTTATCGCTGCTAAAGTGATTGACTTCATACAACAAGGGTCGTACTCCGCTAAGGCTGCTTTTATTATATCAGATGATTTAGAACAAATATCGGAAGCGATTCTGCGAGAGATGGGGAGAGGCGCTACCGCATTAAAAGGAAAAGGCTCGTTTACTGGGAACGATAAAGAAATCTTGTATTGTGTTGTTGCACGAAATGAAACCGTTCGCTTACGTACGATCGTTCATCGCATCGATCCTCATGCGTTTATGGCAATAAATGATGTAACGGAAGCAGCTGGTGAAGGGTTTACCCTCGACGATAACAAGATGCCTTTACGAGTGGACTAAAAGACGCTAGCGACAGTCGCTAGCGTCTTTTTCTTAGCATCTTTAAAATTAATCTCGCTGTGCCAAATAAATTAAAATGAGACGAGCAAGTTCCATAACTGCTACAAGTGCTGCAGCAACATACGTCATCGCTGCGGCATTTAATACTTTCTTTGTCTCCCGCTCTTCATCATTACGAATAATACCGCTTGATACCATTTGAGCCATTGCTTGGTTAGAAGCATTAAATTCAACTGGCAACGTCACAATTTGAAACAGCACAGCAGCTGAAAACATGACGATCCCTGCTAGTAAAATGGTTGGTGATGCTGATCCAAAAAGGGTGATGAGCAACCCAATCATAATAAGCCATTGTCCTAAGCTCGTTCCAAGTTGAGCTGCTGGTACGAGGGCGCTACGAAATTTCAAAAAAGCATACTCCTCGGCATCTTGGATAGCGTGTCCCACTTCATGAGCCGCTATTGCCGCTGCAGCAACAGAAGGTTTATGATAATTATTTGTAGACAATCGAACGGTTTTCGCTTTCGGATCATAATGATCAGAAAGTTCCCCTTTGGTTTCTTCAATGGCTACATCATGTAATCCGTTATCGTTCAAAATTTTTCTTGCTACTTCTGCCCCTGTCATTCCAGACGAATTACGAATTTTTGAATACTTATTGTATGCACTTTTCACTTTTCCTTGTGCGATCATCGGAATAATAAGAAGAAGAGCGAGGTATATTAAATAACCACCTAAACTCACTATGAAATCACCTCTTTAGCTTAATAAATATAGTTCTATCATAAAATGAACGTCAAAATAAGTCAAACTAGACGCTCACTCTATTCGTTCTGTTTTACTTTCTTACGTTGCCCCCTAAATTTCCGAAATCCAACATAGCTAAGTGTTAAGAATACCGGTGTGCCGATCATAAACATCACGACATATAAACCTGGGTCAACGGTTTCAACTGAGGAGAAAGCAAATAACGTTAAGTACTCATGGCGCATTGCATCGAGATGATTGTCAATTTCAACTTGAGACAGCTGTTGCTCTTGAAGCTTATAGTGCATGGCATCAAGCTCACTTACTTGCTCATACCCCTTCGAAATTAATACAGCAGGACGTACTGTTTCATATAGTTGCAACGTACGATTGACCTCATACATGTATTGTTGCGATTGAAATGGGTCATTCACTGCACTAATTCGATCTAAACTATCCAGCAATTGTCGATCCATTTGATTCCACAACGGTTGATTTACTTGTTGAACAGCATCGGTGCTAAGCCTGAGAGCCATTGCTAAGCGCACTTGCTCCTCCGTGGTGACATCCTCTGCAAACAGCGCCTCATAAGCAGATTCAAATGTCGTTACTAGTGTGCGCATTGATGAAAGAGTCCATTCTTCTTCAGAAAAAGGATAGACATTCATTTCATTTGACAGCACTAAAGCGGTTTGCTTCGCGTTATCTATATCTCCTTGCTTTAGTTGTTGAAGTAATTGACCGGCTAAGCCATCAAACTCATTCCAAGTTGGGTTCTTGTCCTCTACCGCATCACTAAATACAGGCACCAACAAGACGCTCAAGATCACTGCTACTAACATTCTTCGCCACATCGCTCGTTCCCTCCTCTGATTGTTAGTCTATGAGAAGAGGGACAAGAGTAGACCAGTTGTGTTAAGGCAAGTTTAACCGAAAGGCACCTTTGCGAACATTTAAAAAGTAAACAAGCATAACCGAAGCCAACCCTAATAAAAATGTAAATACACCAATTTGATCTATATAAGGCATAATGACACGGCTAATCCATGGATGCATCCCAAATACATAGTCAATCACGTCATTCCATACTGTCCAAGTAAGAGCAACTCCAAGGTGCCAAGCTTTAATCCGCATAAACGGTAAGAAAAGAAGTGCTTGAAGGGCCATACCAGCGTGAGAAAAATTGAGCATGATAATTTGCCAATGCATCGGTGCGCCTTCCATTACTTGAAACGTATTCATCGCAACCGCCCAAATCCCATATTTCAACAATGTAACTGCGGCTAACGCTTCTATGAGACCTACGTTCTTTTTCATTAGAAATGCAACTAGTACTACTACAAAAAACAGGCTGGCTGTTGGACTATCTGGTACAAATGGGATAAAGTGCCAAGGTGTTTGTGCCAGTTGATTCCCATACCAGTAAAAGCCGTAGATCGTCCCAAGAGCATTTACGACCAATAATAGTAGCAACGTGGATCTTTTTGTTAACCATCCAAATAAATACGCAAGCATCTTTACACCCCTATGTAAAAAGAGCCACCTCTAAGGTGGCTCTCTCTAATCTTATTCCTCAGAATCTTGTCCGTGGTTCGCAATGAATTCTGCTAAAATTTCGAGCTCTTCATCGGTTCCTTCAAACAAGTCACCTGGCATAGCGCCTTGACCATTTACAATAACGTCCATCACTTCTTCAGCAGATTTCTCTGTCTCTAAGAGGTTTGGAGCACCTGCACCACCAGTCATTTGATCACCATGACAACTGATACAAGATTCGTTATTTGTATAGATTTCATACCCTTCAGCCTCGGTATCAAAATCAACATCTTCCGCAATAACAAGCTGCCCTTGTTGTGCTGCTGTTTCCCAATCGTGCTGATCAACAGACTCCCACGTTAAAAAGATGACAGATGCAACACCAAGCAACATTAACGCTGTTGCAATTGGGCGTTTGTGCGGACGACGCTCTTTTGATGTGTCCAGCCATGGCGCAAGCATTAAGGCACCAAATGCAATACCAGGAATGACAACCGTTCCTAATGTATTAAAACTTCCAGAAGCAAATTCATATTTAAGTAATTGATACAAAAATAAGAAATACCAGTCCGGTAACGGTATGTATGCTTCTAACGGGTCGGCAATTGCCTCAAGAGGAGCTGGGTGGGCTAGGGTTAAACAAAGAAACCCCATGAGAAAAACAGCACCAACCATCCATTCTCGAAGTAAAAAGTTCGGCCAAAACGCTTCCGTCTTACCCGGATATTCCGAGTAATCCTTTGGCACATTCACTTTACGTCCGTCTGATTTTACACGAGAATCGCCGACAAATTTCATCCCTTTGCCTCGATGCATGAAATTCCCTCCTTTTTTATCAAATATGGGTTCTCTTATAGAGGTCCAGAGATTCCCTGTCTACGAATCATAATAAAGTGGGCACCTAATAGTCCAAGTAGTGCCGCTGGTAAGAAGAATACATGAATGGCAAAGAAACGCGTTAACGTCGCAGCACCAACGATGTCACCACCAGCAAGTAACGCTTTTGTGAAATCACCGATAATCGGTACACTTTCTGCAATTTCAAGTGTTACAACAGTTGCGAAGTATGCTTTCATATCCCAAGGTAACAAGTAACCTGTTAAACCAAGCGCAAGCATAACGAAGAAAATCAACACACCAACAACCCAGTTTAACTCACGTGGTTTTTTATACGAACCAGTGAAGAATACACGTAAAGTATGTAGAAACATCATGACAATAACTAAACTCGCACCCCAGTGATGCATACCGCGAACAATTTGCCCCATTGCTACATCATTTTGTAAGAAATATACGGATGCATGGGCATTAACAATATCTGGTACGTAATACATTGTCAGAAACATTCCTGACAAGATTTGAATGACCGTTACGAAGAATGTTAATCCACCGAAACAGTATATGAACGCCGAAAAGTGATGAGCCGGGTTAACGTGCTCAGGCACCTCGTGATCCGCAATATCACGCCACATAGGAGTAATATCTAGACGCTCGTCCACATAATCATAAATTTTTTGCAGCATTTTCGCGTCCCTCCTAGTCTCTTCGGTTTACCTCTCCAAGGTATACGGTTCCATTTTCAACACTAACTTCAAACACATCTAATGGTCGACGTGGTGGTGTACCAGGTACATTTGTACCATCCTCTGTAAATCGACCACCGTGGCATGGACATGCGAATTCGCTATCATCTTCATTATAAGCAATTGTACAACCTAAGTGTGTACAAACGGATGAAAGCGCAACAACGTCGTCACCATCTAAATAGATGTAAGCTTCTTGCTCAACAGTTGATTCATACCAAGAATCCTGTTGGTTAAAGCTCCATGTGAATCGCTGAGGCGTATCTGTTAAATCGTCCAGCTCGCATACCGCTTCTAACGAAGACTCAGCGCCTGCTTTTAATGCAGGATCAAGGGCAAAACGAACCATAGGCATTAACATACCTGCAGCCATAAATCCACCTACTCCTGTGAGCGTGTACGATAAAAATTGCCGTCTCGAAACTTTGTGCTCTCTTTCGCTCACTTCTAAACCTCCTAACAGTTCAAAATCGACCAAGTTTAGCTTGGTATCATACAGATTAATACTAGGACGTTACTATCATACTATAACCTCATACATTAAGCAATATGAGTTAGAATAGCGCTTTCAGCGTTTTTTTTGCCATAACCCTGTAATTAACGGCAAAATTTGTTGCATTTGATCATCCATGACTTTTTTTCTGTTTTTTTGTTCAATGTATTCAAGGGCAATGGATGGCACGTACACTAATTGCAACGGCTCTAATGCTTGTTCATCCTTCTTCCAATTCGCATCTGATGTTAACAAAACGATATAGTGAAATCCAGCATCCCCTAATTCGGTTTGCCAGATCTGTAGACGCTCTCTTTTTGCTTCAGCTGATTCGGTATCATTGTAGCTAAATGGCGGAAACAGCATGACCCGTCCTCGAAATTGACGTTCCATTTCCTCACTTAAAATTGTTGTAAATTCAGTCGCTTGAATAGTTGACTTAATGTCTGCCGTTAACGATACCTTTACAAGGGGTACAATGGCTGTGTCGACGTAATCTCGGGATTGTAAATATGTATCGGTGTCTTCGGTTCTAAAGCGCATCTGACCACTTCCTTCCTCTTTTTTAGTATACCAAAAAAAACAGAGCCTTCGGGCTCTGTTTTAGGAGTTTTTTAATAAATGATTTAGTTTTTCTGTTAAAGCGAGAAACGCTTCTTTATCATGTGCATCTAACGCTTGATTAATTTCATCATTTATTTTGTTCAACTGAAATTGGCGAATGCTCTCAGATAAGACAACGTTGGCCTCTGATTCAAAGCGTTGCTTTCGTTCTTTTGTTTCTGGTAAATATGGGTTGTCTTCGAGTACCGCTAGGTACTGCGCATGAAGTTCTTGATCCTTAAAATGAAGTTCAATGTAAATCTCTTCTGTATGATTTAAGCGAATATCGTGAAACGCTTTTTCACAGTCTGTTGTCACGTGGTGCTGCTTTCGAAACGAAAATGGAACGGTGTCGATTCCTTGAGTAGAAATGATAAGTGCCTTTGGCGTTTCATCGGAACGGTCTAAAAAATGCACTCGTTCCATTAAGCCATCATCGTTCATTAAATAATTTAGCAACCAAGCACACTCACGGCGTTTTAATTGATGTCGTTTGAGGAAACTACGCAAAAAAGACTTTTTATCCATTACAGGAATAATACTACCCAATTGCTTTCTCCCCTTTCCTTTTATAAAAGCACCAAATAAGATTCTCTTGTACATTTCGCCTTAAGATACAGCATTCCCTTTTCTATTGACTTGAATTCTTTTCAACAAATCTTGTCATTCCTCGTGTTGGAGCTGGTCAATCAGCTCAATTAAGTCTGTTCTTGTCGGATCAACGTGAAGCGCTTGTCCAAATAACTCAGCTGCTTTCGTTCGTTTCCCTTCTTCAAGGAGAAAATAGCCGTATTCAATTAAAAAGTCGGCATCCTCCTTAAAAAACGGTTCAGCTTCTTCATATAACAAACGAGCTTCTTCATAAGACTCCAATTGTGCTTTCGAAAAAGCGTGGTACCACGTTAGTACAGGGTCATGTTCTCCATACTCTTGAACGTGTTCAACAAGCTCTTGTAGTTCTTCAGCTCTCTCGTCTTCTTTTAACAGTGCAGCAAGTGCTTGAATACTAGTCATATTCGAGGGATTTAGTGCCAAAGCCTGACGAAAGTACTGCTCAGCACCGACAAGATCGTTCATTTTTGTCAGCACTTGACCAGCCATCATTGGGAGCTGGTCATTAAATTCATCCATTCGAATCCCATCTTTTAACGTCTCGAATGCCTCATCTAGACGATTTTCGGCTTCGTAAGCTTTTGCAAGTGGCATATAAACACTTGTAAAATCAGCGTCCAAACTTTTTACTGCACCGAGCTGTTCAATTACAACTGGGTAATCACCCTGTTGATAAGCAGTAAAGCCAAAGCTGAATAATTGGTCAGGGGTCATTTTATTTGTTTCTTGTTGATGGTATAAGTGTAATGCCTCTTCAAATTGTCCATTCCCACTATATGCTTCTGCCAGTGATAACCCAACGTTCACTTCACCTAATTGAGCGTGAAGAGATTGTTTTAAATACGGTATTGCCTTATTATATGCCCCTTGATTTAGATAAAATTCACCTAGCGCATAGATAAGGATCATTTCTTCAGGGTCTTTTTGTAATGCCGCAAGTAACTTTTGTTCGGCGACTTCATCAAGAGCTTGTAATTGATACAAATCGGCAAGTAAAAGTTGCGCTTGTACAAAGCTGTCATCCTTTGCGCCAACTTCTAGTAATAATTCAATTGCTTCATCCTCTTGATCTTCATCAATCATCATTTCCGCTGAAAGAATGGCTAAGGAGCCTTCATCTGGATAAAGGGAACGAAGCTCTTCAACAATGGTTCGTGCTTCTCGAATATGCCCAAGTTCGTAATAGAGCTCAGCCGCTTCAAACCGAATTTGATGGTTATCTGATAAAGCATGTTCGGCTATATACGCTAAGGCAGCTTCAATGTTTCCAGCCTCTATTTTAGAAAAAACATGTTCTTTCAACATAAATGTTCTTGCTCCTTTTCATAACAAACGGTATACGTATATTTTATATGATCATTCGTCATACGGGCAACCTTTCTGTTTCAGAAAAAAAACAAAAGATTTTTATGAATAGTATTGACTTTGTAAGCGTTTTCTTTTATTATCTAATTAGCGTATGGTTTCTCTCCACTCCTATCCATACATTTTAGCTTTAATAGCTAAACCCCCTTGAAAAGCGTAAGCGTTTTCAAGGGGGTTTTTTTATACAAACGCCTGACCTGTTCAATCAGACGCTTCTTACTATTGTTCGTAAATTTGGTAATGGCGTTCTATTAAAACTGTTCGAGCGTGCGTTCGATCTTCTTCTGAGCGGAAGCTTAACCGTAAAACACCCATAATGTCTTCTCTTGCTTCGAGAATGCGAATGTTGGTCAAATGAATTTTATTTTCTGCAAGAACATAGGTCACGTCTGATACTACTCCGAGGTGATCGGGAACATCAACATATAAGTCATAAAACGCTGGAATTGCTCCACGAGATTTCTGCGGTAACCCCTCACGAATTTGACGAGCTCCTGCAAAAAATGAATAAATGCTCTCATGATCTTCTTCTTCAATGAATTCACGGATTTCATCCATCTCTCGCTGCCACTCATTCATTAATCGAATCATTTCTTCTTTATTATGTACTAAAATATCACGCCACATAATAGGACTTGCTGAAGCAATTCTTGTAATGTCTTTAAAGCCGCCAGCAGCAAGCGCGGTCACTTGATCATCTGTTGCTTGCATCTTTTCAAGTTGATGAACGAGTCCGGCTGCTACAATATGTGGAAAATGACTGACAACACCAACAAGTCGATCGTGTCGCTTTGCATCAAGTTCAATAAAGCGCGCTTTCGTCAATTTCAAAATATTTTTTAACGATATCATTTGGTCCCTAGGTGTCTTTGCCGTTGGTGTTAAGAGGTAGAACGCATTTTCAAATAAATGTTCTTGTGCTGCCGTCACTCCTGATTTATGTGAACCAGCCATTGGATGCCCACCAATAAAGCACACAGATGGTAAAAGCTGCTCAGCTTGCTCAACGATCGTTCGTTTCGTCGAGCCTACATCTGTTAAAATAACACCCTTTTTCAAGGACATTGTGCTTAGCTGCTCTATGATCTTTATGGTCACACCTACTGGCGTGGCAATAATAATAACGTCAGCACGTTCAGCCCCATCCTCTAAACGTGTTACACGCTCATCAATAATCCCTAACTGATGAGCCATATTCGTTTCATCCTCTGAAATATCAAAGCCTATTCGATGAAAAGTTAAATCCTGTTTCAAAGCAAGGGACAATGACCCCCCAATTAGGCCCATACCAATTATAAAGATGTTCGTCATGCTGTGGTCCTCCCTGCACTACTTCATTACGTTTTACATGTGTTAAAAATGGTCGGTGCCACTTCTAAGAAAGCATCATTTTCTTCTTTACTACCAATAGAAATACGAATACCGGTTGGATACCCTAGCGCTTCACCAGAACGAAGAATAAACCCTTTTTCAAGGAATGCTTGAAAAAGTTGATTCCCTGGAATGCCTGTCTCAACTAAAAGGAAATTCGTTTCGGAGGGATACACAAAGAAACCCTCTTTCTCAAAATACGCTCTTAAACGCTGCTTTTCTTGCTGATTTTTTTCTTTACACAATCGAATAAACGCTTCGTCCTCTAGTGCGGCTAGAGCAGCTTGATGCGCAATCGCATTGTTATTAAACGGAGGTCTAACAGGGTCAATCGCTTGTGCAACGCTCTCACTCGCAATGCCATATCCTACTCGTAAACCAGCTAATCCATACGCTTTTGAGAACGTACGTAACACAACTAATTGTGGATAGTGAGAAAGCAATGATACGCTATCAGGATAATCATCGGTTGTCACATATTCGTAGTAAGCCTCATCTGAAACGACTAAACACTCTCTTGGAACACGATCTAAAAAGTGTCTAAATGCTTCACGACTTAACGCGACACCGTTAGGATTATTTGGATTACAGATCCAAACAATACGCGTTTGCTCGTTAATCGCAGCAAGCATCGCTTCTAAGTCATGATCTCCACTGCTTGTAACAGGAACCTCTATAATTTGAGCATCTTCAATGGTTGCATTTAATTTATATTGTGAAAAAGAAGGCGTCGCCATAACCGTATTGGTATTAGACGATAAAAACCCACGACATAGAAATTGTATCACTTCGTCGGATCCATTCCCTAACATAATTTGCTTTTCACTTACTTGATGCTTCGATGCTAAAGCTTCTCGTAACTCTGTTCCATAGCCGTCAGGGTAAATAGCCGTTTCGCTTGCAACCATCGCAATTCTTTCTGCTACTTTTGGTGACGCTCCGTATGGATTTTCATTTGAAGCCATTTTTATGACATGATCTAATCCATATTCGCGCTTCACCTCAGCAATTGGTTTGCCCGGTGCATACGCAGGTAGACCACGAATTTGTTTTTTAACGAGCATGTCCACACCTACTTTCAATAATCTTACTAGTTATCCTACGAAAAAAGAGCTTTTTCTTCAACATTTTTTTAACGAGATACTGTATTTATTCCTTGAAGCTCACCAATATAGTGTTCAATCTCCGCAAGAGCCTTTTCTTTTTCTCTTTCAATTAGAAGTTGTTTTCCCCGCTTTTCTATTTCTTTCACAATCGCACTTCCAATTACAACTCCGTCAGCGTACTGTTGAATAGCTTCTACTTGCTCACGTTTATGAATACCGAATCCAACCACACAAGGAACCTGAGCGTGCTGCTTTACTGTATCAATAAACTTTTTTAAATCAGCAGGCAATTGGTCACGAGCACCGGTCACCCCGGTCGTTGATACACAATATAAAAAACCACTTGCAGATGAAGCAATTTTTTTAATCCGCTCTCTTGAAGTGGGGGCTACCATTGATATAAAAGACAAGCCATTTGCTTTACATAATGTGGCCAATGTCTGGGCTTCTTCAAATGGTAAATCTGGAACGAGAACACCGTCTACTTCAAACGTCGATGCCTGTTCAACAAAAGTTTCGAATCCGTATTGATAAAGAGGATTTGCATACGTAAACAAAATAATGGGTACATGGACACCTTTGCTTCGAGCTAATGGAATCATCTTTAAAATTTGCGGTAGTGTGGTTCCTGCTTTAATAGCTCGAATAGAAGCTGCTTGTATAGTAGGTCCATCCGCTAAAGGATCAGAGTACGGCACACCTAGTTCAATAACATCGGCCCCTTGCTTTTGTAATGAAAGCAGTAGCTCAATCGTCACGTCAAGAGAAGGATCTCCCGCCGTTATAAACGGAATGAACAAATCATCCTTTTGTAAAACTTGCGCCAACCTATTCATGGGAAGAACCTCCTTCAACATTTTTGTAAATGGTATGCATGTCCTTGTCGCCGCGTCCGGATAAACAGATTAAAATTGTTTCATTTTCTCCTACTTTACTTTGTTTAATCGCTTGAGCAACAGCATGTGCTGATTCCAGGGCACAAATAATGCCCTCGTGTTCAGCGAGCATACGCAGAGCAGAGAGAGCCTCTTCATCTGTTACCGCTTCATACGTAACACGACCTGAATCTGCTAAATAGGCATGCTCTGGACCAATTCCAGGATAATCAAGACCAGCTGAAATAGAATATGGCTCTATAATTTGACCTACCTCGTCTTGAAGTAAATACGTTAGAGAACCGTGAATGATCCCTTTTGTTCCTTTTGTTAACGTTGCAGCGTGATGAGAAGAATCGACGCCAAGGCCGGCTGCCTCCACACCAACTAACGTAACATCGTCTTCAATAAATGGATAAAACATGCCAATCGCATTACTTCCTCCACCAACGCACGCAATAATAGTATCAGGCAATTTTCCGTAATCAGTGAGCATTTGCTCTTTTGCTTCATCACCAATAATACGTTGAAATTGACGAACCATTTTTGGATAAGGGTGAGGACCCACTACAGAACCAATAATGTAAAACGTATCGTCGGCATTCGTTACCCAATGGCGAATGGCTTCATTTGTTGCATCTTTTAACGTTTTACTTCCACTCTTAGCTGGGATCACTTTCGCACCAAGAAGCTCCATTCGAAACACATTTAACTGCTGTCGCTCCATATCGGTTTCGCCCATATAAATTAAACAGTCCATGCCAAACTTCGCGGCTACAGTTGCCGTCGCTACACCATGCTGACCCGCGCCTGTCTCAGCGACAATTTTCTTTTTACCCATTCGCTTTGCTAACAATACTTGTCCGAGGGCATTGTTCAGCTTATGTGCGCCTGTGTGCACTAAATCTTCTCGTTTTAAATAAATCGAGACATTTCCTAATGCTTTACTAAGCTGGTCGGCATATGTGATCGGAGTTTTTCGGCCTGCATACTGTGTTAACAATGTTGTTAATTCACTTGTAAATGCAGGATCTGCTAGTGCTTCATCCAAAGCCGCCTCTAATTCCTCTAGTGCACTCATAATTGTTTCTGGTACATATTGCCCGCCGTACTCACCGAAACGACCTTGTTCAGTTGGATAAAGATCCGTTTTCATCTCTTTTGATCACCTCTTCAAGCTCTTCCACTGCTCGTTTATTTTTTCGTCCGTTTTGCTCTATCCCACTGGATAGATCTAAACCAAACACGTTATAGTGTTGTGCATCTTGGATGTTGTCTTTGTTTATTCCACCAGCAATAAACAGAGGCGTGTCATAACGGTTTGCAATTTCGATAAACGTAGGAATATGCCTCCACTCAAATGTTTGCCCTGTTCCACCCCACGCTTGTGCGCTTTTTGTGTCAAGCAGAAGAGCATCTACATAAGGAGCATAACAGTGAAGCTGCTCAACTGTACGATCATCAACATGGATGGCTTTCCAAAGATCAATAGTTGGATAAGCATGTCGAATGGCTTTAACAGTGTCCACTGACTCACTTCCATGAAGTTGAAGAACGTGGAAAATATTCGCTTCGAAAAGGGGTTTTATTTGTTCTATTGTTGCGTTTACAACGAGAGCGACATTTTTCTTTTGATGAGGAACAGACTGAATCCAACCCATTACATCATCAAGAAACACTTGACGTTTACTTTTCGCAAAAACGTATCCAATGTAATCACATAATGAGTGAGCGACAACTTCTAAATCTTCTTTCGATTGAATGCCACAATATTTCGTCTTCATCTCACTGTCCGCTCATTTGCAAACAGGCTTTCAATGGCTTTAGAACGATCTGTCGTTTTCATTAATGTCTCACCCATTAACACACCATGAACACCTAAATTTTTTAAGTAAATAAGGTCATCCTTTGTACGGATACCACTTTCCGACACAATAACCGCTTCTTTTGAAAGGGATGGTAAAATCAATTCTGTTTGGTTAATACTCGTTTGAAACGTTTTTAAATTTCGGTTATTCACACCAACAATTTCTGGTTTGATATATTGAAGCAATGTGTGCGCTTCTTCTTCATCATGTACCTCTACTAGACATTCAAGCCCTAATTCATACGCTTGTTCATAGAGCTCTCGTAGCTGATTGTATTCCATAACGCCTGCAATCAGCAAGATCGCATCCGCTCCAAGTCGATAGGACTCTTCCACTTGCTTGGCATCAATAATAAAGTCTTTCCGTAAGACTGGAAGGTCAACGGCGTCTTTTACTTGCTTGATATATTCTTTCTTGCCTTTAAAATAGGGGTAATCGGTTAGCACACTAATAGCAGACGCACCAGCCATTTGGTACGACCGGGCAATCCCTTTAACATCGAGGGTCTTAACTAACAGACCTTTTGAAGGAGACGCTTGCTTAATTTCTGCAATTAAACCTAGGTCAAAAGTTGACTCCAATAAAGCTTGTTTTAAACTGACTCGCTTTACCGCTACAGGAGCCGGCATTTCTAACAGACGGACTTCTTCTTTTTTGGTTGCAATAATCTGATCAAGCATGTTTTATCCCTCTCTTCTTAGATTGTAGCGAGGTCAAATAAAGTTGGGATTGACCATTTGCAATAGTCCGCTTTGCTTCTTCTATACCAACATGAATGGAAGATACATAATCACCTGCGTATAGAGCAACACCTGCATTAAACGCTACAATATCAATTGCTTCTTGTGGCGCCTCATTTAGGAGTACTTGATGAATTAAAGCAGCACTCTCAGCAGGGGTCTGGACTCGGATGGACGCTAAAGATCCACAGGTAAAACCAACGTCTTCAGGCTTTATAGTAATGGCATCAATTGTATCTTCCTTCACATCAACAAGGTACGTTTCACCATGAATCGCACATTCATCAAGTCCATCGGCACCACTAACAATAACCGAGTGTGTTGTACCGAGTCGCTGCAATACGTGTCCAAATTGATCAGCGGTTGCACGGCTATTAACGCCTACCAACTGATGTTTAGCGCCCGCTGGATTTGTTAGCGGACCTAAAAGATTAAAAATGCTTCGAAAGCCTAGCTCTTTTCTCGTTTTCATTACATGTTTCATAGAAGGGTGATACAGAGGGGCAAACATAAAGCATAGTGATTGCTCTGTTAGCATAGTTGCTGCTTCTGTCACAGATGTTTGAATATCAATATGAAGCGCTTCAAACACATCGGCACTTCCTGTTTTTGAAGACACAGAGCGGTTGCCGTGTTTCGTTACAGGTATATTCATTGATCCAAGGACAATGGCAGTTGCAGTGGAAATATTAAACGTTCCAAGTCCATCCCCACCAGTCCCACATGTATCAATCGTCCGTTCTAATTGAACAGGAAATGGTTCAGCCATCCCTCGCATTGCCCGAGCAAAGCCAACTAGTTCATCTGTTGTTTCTCCTCTAAATCGAAGCAACGTCATAAAACTAGCAATCTGGCTGTCTGCTAATCGTCCATGCATGATTTCGCCCATAAGCAACTCTGCTTCTTGTTCGCTTAGTGTACCATTGTCTAAACAGCGGTGTAACATCGCTTTAATCATGGCATACACCTACTTTTGTAAACGCAACAAGGTGATACCTACATACATAGCGAGTGCGCGACATGAAATTGGATAGTGGAATAAAAGAAAGGTGAAGCATTGGCATATCTTGATTACCCGTCTGCTTCTTACTTGTTGTACGTTTCTTCACTTGATCATTAAGGGGATTTATTTTCTTCATTTACCACTCACTCCTTGTGACGTGAAAATGAAGAGCGGTTGGAGGATTGACGCATCTCCAAATATATTTATAGGAAGGGTTTTTTACTTCGTCTACATTCTCTCCGCTCTGCTCATTCTCAACTAATCTCTACTCTAAACTCTACTCATCTAATCTTGCTTGCACGTAGTCTAACGCAAAAAACCATTGACGTCAACCCATTAAGTACCTAGCCCTTTTGCAGAAGATCTGGTCGAAGCGTGATCGCCTGATTTAAGAAAGTATGACAAACATCTTGCTGATCTTGATCGGTTTGTGCAGTCATCATCACCCGAATGCAACGAGGCAAACTTCCTTTCACAGGAATTTCTTGGGCACACATAACTGGTACAAAATCAAACCCTTTTAAATTACGTAAAGCTTTGGCTGGGAAGCAAGCATCAATATCATCTGTTACAGTGACAAGCACTTGCGCAATATGCTCTGGTTGAATCTCATTATCTGCTACCATTTTTCGAAGGAGGCGTTCAGTCTCACGTTCAATTTCTGTTGCTTCATTTTTTTCAACTGTCGTCGCCCCACGAATGCCTCGCATCATAATCAATGATCTCCTTTTTCTACTGTTAATTCTGCTACTAACTCTTCTGCAGTAATCGGTTCAATTGTCGCTTTACCTAATGCGTTTAATAATACGTAATGAAGCGTACCGTGACGTGCTTTTTTATCTTTCATCATACGCGAAATTAAATCCTCTACCCCTAACGAAGTAGGAATTTCAACAGTATACCCAAGAGATTGAATCCACGCTACGTACCGATCAGAAGCAAGATCAATGCTGTGGTAACGTTCACTAAACTTCAATGCAAAAGCCATTCCGACCATAACAGCTTCACCATGTGTCACCTTACCGTAACCTAGCTCTGCTTCAATGGCATGACCTAATGTATGACCAAAATTCAAAATCCCACGAATGCCCAGCTCTTGTTCATCCTGCTGCACAATGCGCGCTTTTAACGCTATGGCTCGTTCAATCATACGTTCAAGCACCTCGTCGCTAATAGACGCCAGCGAATCAATCTCCTCTTCTAGCCATACTAAGAAATCATGATCCGCGATAAATCCCATTTTGACAATTTCAGCAAAGCCTGAACGCCATTCTTTTTCAGGGAGTGTTTTTAGAAGCTGGGGATCATAGAGAACCAGCTCCGGCTGGTGAAACAGCCCAACCATATTCTTACCCTTCTCTAAATTAATGGCTACCTTACCGCCAACACTTGAATCATGGGCTAATAATGTCGTTGGTACTTGTACAAAAGAAATACCACGCATATAGGTACCTGCTACAAAGCCAGCTAAATCACCAATAACTCCGCCTCCAAATGCGATAATGACCGATGAGCGATCAAGCTGATAGTTAAAACAATCATTTAATAAATCTTCATATTGAGCAAACGATTTAGACTGTTCTCCACTTGGAACAATTGACACATGTACAGCTGTGTGTGTGAACGTTTGAAGAAACGTTTGAAGATAATGAGTCGCGACCTGTTCATCGACAATGAGCATGTAACGCGAAGCAGGGGCAACTTTTTCAATAATCGATCCGGCTTGATTTAGGATGCCTTGTTCAATTATGACATCGTAGCTTTTATGCTCTGTTTGCACATGGACCTTCATGATTAAAACAGCCTTGCTTTTTCATTGTGTCGCTCTATAGCCGCTTGAAGATCTGAAAGTTGATCTGCCGGGAACGTGTCTAGCAGGCTGTTTGCAATTTCCCAAGCCACGACATTTTCACACACCACTGAAGCGGCTGGCACTGCGCAACTATCAGATCGCTCAACACCTGCATCAAACGCCTCTTTTGAATCAATATCCACACTTTTCAGTGGTTTGTATAAGGTCGGTATCGGCTTCATGACACCTTTTACAACGACTGGCATACCGTTCGTCATTCCACCTTCAAAACCACCTAAACGGTTCGTTTTCCGACTATAACCTGTTTGTTCATCCCAAATGATTTCATCATGAACTTGACTACCAGGTTTTCGCGCCGCTTCAAAACCTAGACCGATCTCAACACCTTTAAAGGCATTTATGCTCATGACCGCTCCGGCAATTTTCCCGTCTAGTTTTCGGTCATAATGAACATGGCTTCCTAATCCGATTGGCAATCCTTCGACCACTACTTCCACAACGCCACCAATACTATCACCATCTTGCTTTGCTTGATCAATGGCTGCCATCATTTTCGTGCCCGCTTCTTCATCAAGACAGCGAACCGGAGACGCTTCCGAACGTTCTTGAATCGTTTTAATAGGAAGGGACTCTCCCACTTTAGCTTCGATACCACCAATTATTCGAACGTGACCAGCTACTTCAATGCCAATGGCCTTTAAAATAACTTTTGCAAGCGCCCCACAAGCTACACGAACGGTGGTCTCTCTTGCTGAAGAACGCTCTAATACATCACGCATGTCGCGATGACCGTATTTGATTGCTCCATTCAAATCTGCATGTCCTGGTCGGGGACGGGTTAAGCGACGTCTCATCTTCTCTTCTTCTTCTTTGGAAATAGGCGCTGACCCCATAATTTTTGTCCAGTTTTTCCAATCATTGTTTTCAACAACGAACGTAATCGGAGCACCAGTTGTATAGCCGTGTCGAACCCCGCTCATAATTTTCACTTGATCCTTTTCGATTTGCATCCGGCGACCTCGACCATATCCACCTTGCCTGCGTGAAAGCTCACGATTAATATCCTCTTCCACCAGACGTATTTGAGCAGGAACACCTTCTATAATAGTTGTTAATTGCGGGCCGTGGGATTCACCAGCTGTAAGAAATCTCATTTTGTCCACTCCTTCTACCAATTGCTTTATCACTTTTACGCGCTAAATTATAATCGATTATACCAACTATATCGCAATTTTTCAATTTGTTTTCTGATAAAAAAAAGGAGCTATCGCTGTTAATCCATATGTATGAGGGTGAAAAATTTGCTCTGTACTTCCTACAAACAGAAGCCCTCCTTCTTTTAAAGCATCACTTAGTTTCATAAAAATACGTTCTTTCGTTTCTTCTGTAAAATAAATGCATACATTTCGACAAATAACCATATCCATCTGTTTTGGGAAATCGTCATGGATCAAATCTAAAGTAGAAAATGAAACCATTTCTTTAATCTCGTCTACGACGCAAAAATCAACGTCTTCTTTTTGAAAAAAGCGACTTAGCATCTCTTCTCCTAAAACGGTTTGTGCTGCTTGCGCCGAGTAACGGCCACTTTTAGCTTTACGAATCATCTGTTCATCTAAGTCTGTTGCTTGCACCTGATTATTCTCTAGGGGTAAACCGTTTCGCTTACATAGCATCGCTACAGTATATGCCTCTTCACCTGAAGAGCAGGCAGCACTCCAAATAGCTAATGGTTTTTTTGTCAACTGGTGGCGAGTAGATAGCCAATCTGTTACACGTTCCCAGCGATCTGCATTTCGAAAGAAAGAAGTAACATTAATTGTCATTTTTTCTTTACATTCAGACAAAAGAGCCGGGTCTTTTTTAAGTGCCTCTCCATATGCCTTCATGCTACTCATTCCATGTTTTACACTTAATGACCGTAAACGGCGTTCCATTTGCGAGCGTTTATACGCTTGTAAGTGAATGCCTGTTAACGTTGCGAAAAGATCAGAAAAGGCTTCGTAATCATCTTGATCGTGCATATTCAAACGCTCCATCTCTTTCATTTTTCCTATTAGTGTACCACGAAAATGCTTAAATCGGGTACATTCGACCTTTTAGAAGGATCTTGTCTAACATAAAAAAGTACGGAAGGATGAAAAGACATCCTTCCGTACCCTCTAACGCTTGTGCATGACACTTACACCCAAACGTTTGTATTTTTTTCATATGTTGAAAGCTCTTCTTCGGAAAAGAATATGCCAATTTCACGATCAGCACTTTCAGTAGAATCAGAGCCGTGAATCACATTCATACCAACTTGAATGGCGTAATCCCCACGAATAGAACCTGGTGTAGCTTCAGCAGGATTCGTCGCGCCGATTAAATGGCGAGAGATTTTCACAGCTTGTTCACCTTCCCAAACCATTGCAAACACTGGACCCGATGTAATAAAGGTAACAAGCTCATTAAAAAAGGGCTTTTCACGGTGTTCACCGTAATGAGTCTCAGCTGTTTCTTTACTTAACGTTACAAGTTTACCCGCCACAAGTTTAAATCCTTTTTGCTCAAAACGAGAAACGATTGGTCCAATTAAATTACGTTGAACTCCATCAGGCTTAATCATCACATATGTACGTTCCAACATTCCAACCCCACTTTATCTAGTTTATTCGTTAACTCTTTTAGTATAGCAAATGAAGTAAGCGCTAACAATAAAAATAGCGAAAATATTCGTTTTTCCTCGCACGTTGACACTTTTCTAGTAAAGAGAATATTCCCACTATTATCCACAAAAAAACCGGATGAGGAAGGTTCTCAACCGGCTTTTTATAACGTGACTCAATACTTCCGTCGACCAATATAAGCGGCAACTTGTTTTAAATGGGTCTTCGCCTCACAATTAGGGAATTCATTTAGCAGCGCATACGCTTTGCTTAAATAACGGTCACTTAAGTCTTGCGCATACTCGATTCCGCCAGAGTTACGTACATCATTCAGGAACGGTTCCATCGTTATCATTTTCGCTGTGTCTTTCGTTAATTCTTTCCTGAGCTTTTCTTTAAACGATGGATTCGTATCCATCGCATACAATGCAGGAAGGGTTACATTCCCTTGACGTAAATCCCCACCAGCTGGTTTTCCGAGTTGTTCTTTTGTCCCGACAAAATCTAATATATCATCCATAATTTGATAAGACATGCCGAGGAAATAAGCAAAATAATACATTTGTTGTTGTAGCTCTTCTTCTACATTCGCTGCAATCGCACCTAACTGAGAGCTAACCGCAATTAAAAGAGCAGTTTTTCGTTTTATTCTCCTAAAGTATGTGCGAATGGTTTGATCCCAATTGTATTGATCTCTAATTTGTTCAACTTCGCCAAGACACATTTGATGCATTGCATCGGAAATAATTACATGTACACGCTTATCTTGAAACGCTTTCGTTGTTTCAATGGCATGACCAAAAATATAATCTCCTGTATACATGGCAACACGATTATCCCATCTTGCCATAACCGTCTCATTTCCTCTTCTTAATGAAGCATTATCAATTACATCGTCGTGAACTAAAGAACCCATATGAATTAACTCTAGCGATGCAGCGATATGCTTTAATTTTTCCAAGTCGTAGTTTCCAAACTTTCCAGCTAAAAGAACAAGAACTGGACGAATTCTTTTACCACCCGCTTTTAAGAGATCCGTCGATGCTTCGTTTAAAACGGGGTGTTCAGCTGAAAGTGTACGTTCTAATATGGATTCAATGTATTCAATATCTGTTTGAAACTCTTTATATATTTCTGCTAACTTCATGAACGCCACCCTTATGCAGCCTAAAGGTCTGCTCGTTTTATAAATGGTTTTCTTTTTTCTCACTAGTGATACGGGATGGTTACGCCCCTCTCTATCGTATAAGAGAAAGTTTTTTTCATTCTTTCCTAAATCTATCTGCCTTCGTCAGCCCGTTTTTTAAAAATATCGCAAAAACAACATATCAACAAAAGCGAAGGCAAACAGCATG
The DNA here is from genome assembly GCF_004375095.1 of Shouchella oshimensis. Lineage (NCBI taxonomy): Bacteria > Bacillati > Bacillota > Bacilli > Caryophanales > Bacillaceae > Shouchella > Shouchella oshimensis. The sequence goes on from NZ_SNUX01000001.1 coordinate 147,234, forward strand.
ACAGAAAGGGTACCATTCATCGGAAAAAATGCAAGTTGCACTTTAGATAAATCATCCTTCTTCACTATGGAGTGCTGATAAATCATGATCATGCCTGCAACAAGTACGCCGATTAAATAAAACCAACTAAGTGGAGAATAGAAAAAGAGTAAAACAAAAAAAAGAAAACTAACAATGTGAAAACCTCTCGCGATTACAAGAGCTTTTGCAACCCCAAAACGGCTTGGTATTGAATACAACCCGTTTGAAGCGTCATAGTCGGCATCCTGAGTGGCATAAACGGTATCAAATCCAGCTAACCAAAAAAGGACGGCGCCAAACAACACGAAAGGCATCAATGATAATTCACCTGTAACGGCAACCCAGCCACCAAGCGGAGCAATTCCAATTGTCACACCTAGTACAACATGACATAGCCATGTAAATCGTTTCGTGTAAGAGTAGAATACGAGAAAAAAAACAGCAATTGGTAATAGATATACAGATAATAGATTAAGATTAAACGCAGCAAGAAATAGAAGGGCAAACGATACGGTAATAAAGATCCATACATCTGCTTTCGAAAGTAATCCTGCTGGTATCTCACGATTTGCGGTTCTTGGATTATGTTTATCAATTGTAGCGTCAATCACACGGTTCAACGACATAGCTGCACTTCTAGCCCCGATCATGGCAATCGTTACCCAAAACCATTGTACAAACGTTGGAAAATGGCCGTTCACTACAAGACTGCCTAATAACATAGCAAAAAATGCAAATGGAAGTGCAAAAATCGTATGTTCGATTTTAATCATTCGCATAAACGTTTTTGTTTTAGATCCTACTGCTATCCCCATTAATGATAACTCCTTCTACGAGTCCTTTTGCGGCTTTTGTCCTAAATGCATAGAGGCAACACCGCCAGTATAACTCTTGACTTCAACGTTTATCATGCCTGCTTCACGAAACATACTCGCTAACTTCTCTCGATTGGGGAATGCTAACGTTGATTCATGTAGCCACGCGTATTCATCGTATTTTTTAACTAGCAGTTTTCCAGCAAGAGGCATGACATGTTTAAAGTAAAAGAAATAGAGTTGTTTAAAACCTGGAATAGTCGGCTGAGATGTTTCCAGACACACAATTCTTCCACCTGGTTTCGTTACACGTACCATTTCCTTCAAGACTTGCATGTAATCTGGTACATTTCGAAGTCCGAACCCAATTGTGACATAGTCAAATGTATTGTCTTCAAACGGTAGATCCATGGCGTTCCCTTGAATCAATTCAATGTTTTTCATGCCGTATTGCTTTACTTTTTCCTTGCCAACTTCTAACATGTTTTCACTAAAGTCTAAACCCACTACTCGTCCACCGTCTCCAACAGCTTCACTTAAAGCAATGGACCAATCGGCTGTCCCACAGCAAACATCTAGAGCAGAATTGTTTTTTTGAACAGCCATGCGTTTCATTGTATCTTTACGCCATGCTTTATGCCGTTGCAAGCTAATGACAGAGTTCATCAAATCGTATCTCTTATGAATAGACTGAAAAACGCTGTGAACGCGCTCCTCCTTAGACTGACTCATGTTGTAAGCCTCCCATAAAAAAACTGATCGAGAATATCATTGCGTTGGCTATTGAGGAACGACTGTAGTGATTGCTCCGTCTGGACAAGCTTTTTCTGTAACACGTTGATTGTTTCTTTATCGACAGTCGCTTGTAATTCCCTCTTCACTCTTTTAGTTAAAAAGAATCTCTCCAGTCGCTTTACATACGCTTCATCCGTCTCTTTTTGAATAATTCTTAGCAAGAGTAAAGCATCGACCGTTGCTTTTTGATCATATAGTACTTCTACTGTTAACGACTTGTCCATGTAATGAGCCATTTTCAATTCGTAAATCTCTTGAAGCGTGCTTCCAAATAATTCAACCATATCGACTGCATTCACACCTGCTAGCGATTGATAGTAACGCGCACTATAAAAATCTCCAGCAAGTACATTTAGCTGCCTTCTCTTTTTTAACCGATCGTCGTCCTCATTATGTAACGAAACAAGATCATGAATCATGACACCAGCATGAACAAAGCCCCAAGCCAGCGATATGGCCAGAGCTCGTTCTTCTGGCTCCACTTCACGAATGAGTTGGTAAGCAAGCCACAATTCATCTTGGTCCGGTCGAGTGTCGTCAATATATTGTTGTAAATAATCATGTTGCACTAGTTGGTCAAAATGCTGTTTTAATTCAGTAGCAGTTGAAATATCGACCGCTCCTTTATCTCTCATACAAACTTTCCTTTCTTTCGCCTGCTATACAGATGATCTCTATCAAGTATAGCACAGCAACCATTCATAAACACTACATCCTGCTAATTTACTCTTCATCTGTGTCCATAGTGCCATGACTTGTTTGAATAACAGCTTTTCCTCTTATTTTCACCGCAGACGTATGCTCTGTAAATTGCCCAATCATGACTTCACCTTTGTCAAGTTTTTCCGAGTGATGAAAACGTGTATCAGAACCACGTGTTAAACCAATGACTTGTACACCATTTTCCCTTGCTTTAATAACAAAAAAATCAGCGTTTTGACTCATCTTTTCCCCTCCACTATTAAACGAATTTTTTGCGTTGCATATGAACGAATAAAACCAACCATCTCTTATTAGAGGTTCTCACTTAAATAAATGACAAAACTTCTTGTCTTGCTATTGGGTCGTCTTTGAAAACACCGCGAGCAGCTGTTGTAACTGTTTTAGAGCCAGGTTTTTTAATACCTCTCATCGACATACACATATGTTCAGCTGAAACAACTACCATGACACCTTTTGCCCCTAACGTTTCTTCAAGTGCGTCAGCAAGTGTTTTCGTCATTCTCTCTTGAACTTGAGGCTGTCTCGCAATACCATCTACGGTACGAGCGAGTTTGCTAAGCCCTGTCACTTTTCCTTCATTTGGAAGGTACGCAATATGAGCTTTTCCGAAAAAAGGAACTAAATGATGCTCACACATAGAATAGAACGTTATGTCTTTAACAAGCACAAGCTCTTCGTGATCTTCCGTAAAGACCGTTTGCAAATGGGTTTTCGGATCTTCGCGCAATCCACTAAACATTTCTTCATACATTTTTGCAACGCGTCTCGGTGTATCAATAAGCCCTTCTCTCTCTGGGTCTTCACCTACTGCCTCTAGAATCATTCTTACTGCGGTTTCTATTTTATGTTGATCAACCATTCTTGTCCCTCCATCATCGTGCTATCCACTTCGAATCTCTTATAAAGATTAGCAAAAGTATCAAGGAAAAGCAAAAAGAACTCACTCCTAAGGGAGAGAGTTCTTTTATTCACAAAATAATCGCAATTAACCCACCAGAACCTTCGTTTATAATTCTCTCTAGGGTTTCTTGTAACTTATAACGCGCATTTTCTGGCATTAACGAGAGCTTTGCCGAAATCCCCTCACGTACAATCGAATTAAGTGATCGCCCGAAGATGTCGGAATTCCAAATTGAAAGTGGATTTTCTTCAAAGTCTTGCATGAGATAGCGGACGAGTTCTTCACTTTGCTTTTCGGTTCCAATAATAGGGGCAAATTCTGATTCTACGTCCACTTTCACCATATGAATAGACGGCGCTACAGCTTTTAACCGAACACCGAAACGTGACCCTTGACGAATAATTTCAGGTTCATCTAAACTCATATCGGCTAGTGACGGTGCAGCAATGCCATAACCGGTTTGCTTAACCATTCGCAAGGCATCAGCCACTTGATCATATTCGGTTTTTGCATGAGCAAAGTCTTGCATTAAAGATAAAAGATGGTCCTTACCACGTATTTCTACACCGACTACTTCTTTTAATACTTGATCGTACAGCTCATCCGGGGCATACAAATCAATTTCGGCAATACCTTGCCCCATTTCGATACCGGCTAGTTTGGCTTGATCAATAAATTCGAGTTCTGTAAATTGGCTAACAACACGATCAACGTCTCGCAAACGTTTGATATCTTTAACCGTTTCACGAACCGACTCTTCATAACTTTCTCGAAGCCAATGGTCGTTCTTCAGTACCATTACCCAGCTAGGTAAATTCACATTCACTTCATGTACTGGGAACTCAAACAGAACCTCTCTTAATACACTATTAATATCATGCTCGTTCATGCCTTCAACACTCATAGCCAGTACCGGAATATCGTATTCTTCTGAAAGCGAAGACCGAAGCTGCTCTGTTTCTGGGTGATGTGGTCTTACACTGTTAACGATCATAATAAATGGTTTACCAACTTCTTTAAGCTCTTCCACAACTCGTGATTCTGATTCAACGTAATCGCTCCTTGGAATGTCCCCAATTGTGCCATCAGTTGTCACAACAACACCAAGTGTAGAGTGCTCTTGAATTACTTTCCTCGTCCCAATTTCTGCTGCCTCTTGAAATGGAATCGGTTCTTCATACCAAGGTGTATGAATCATGCGAGGTCCATTTTCATCTTCGTAGCCTTTTGCTCCAGGTACAGCATAACCAACACAGTCAACGAGGCGAATATTTACATCAAGCCCTTCATCAACATGGATGGAAACGGCTTGGTTTGGTACAAATTTTGGCTCCGTCGTCATGATTTGTTTACCTGCTGCGGACTGTGGAAGCTCATCTTGAGCCCTGTTCTTATCTGCTTCATTTTCGATGTTAGGAAGCACCACAAGTTCCATGAATTTCTTAATAAAGGTCGATTTTCCCGTGCGAACCGCTCCAACGACACCGAGATAAATGTCGCCACCTGTTCGCTCCGCGATATCTTTGAAGATATCTACTTTTTCCAACAAGATCATTCCCCTCCCGGTCAAGTAAAATATGATGCAGCCGAGTCTTATACCTCTAACCACTACCAATTCTATGACATTGTCCTATTAATATGACTGACTACGGTGAATATTTTTCTGCATCCACTCTTGAAAGGGGAGACGATAAAGATAATGCCCCTTCCAATTCTATCTTACGAGTGGAAAGGGCAATCTAGACCTATTTTATTCATTTTCATAGAATTTTGTATCGTATTGAATCCCGTCAGCTTCTGAATACGTATACGGAACAGAGAACACAGGAACAAATGGTGCATCTTCATACAGATAAGTTCGCAAATCCGTTTCAGTCGCAAAAGATCCATCCATCTCTGATTGTAATTCAATTAAATCCAATCGATAGTCGATCATAATGTCACCACTATTTGTATAAAGCAATGGCAAGCGAGTTTGATTATAAGGACTATCAATATAAGGCTCTTCTTTATAACCAAGCGCTTCAAAATCCAATGTAAACAAGTCATAATCAAGAGATTCTTTAATAGGCGCATAGGTATGCTCGCGTCGATAATCATTAATTCGTTGAGTTAACCTATTGATCTCATTCATAATACGCACATCAATAACTTTTACCTCAGGCTCTTCTTCTACATTTACTAGGACATATTGATAAACTCCTCCATTTTCAAACGAAGACCCTGGTGCATCTTGCATATAGGTTGGGATAAGCTGCCTAAAATCAATGACATAGCGCTGATATAAGTTCGTGCTTTCGTCGAAAGTTTTAATTGGCAATACCCCAGTTTCCTCTTGAAATTGATCAATTGCTGCTTGTACACTTGCCATTTGATCGGCATAAGGCACTTGATTTTCAACTCGCTGTTCGTTGGGTAGCATACAGCCCGCTAACAAAAACACAATGGCAACACTATAAATGGTCAAGCGTTTCATTCTATAACCCCTTTATCTCATGAAGTTTGACGTGGGTCCACCAATTACAATATAGGCGACAATTAAACCAGCCACAACCATACAGATAAATGAAAACGCTAAAACAATTCTCGCTAAAAATCCACTTAATTTTGTTCTAGCCAAAAAGGCTGTGCCGGCTGATACAAACATTAAAATAATTCCACCAAATGATATGTACATATTTAGCATAGCTAAGGACATTTTATACACCTCTCTTATCCTTCCATCCTTTCAAGTATAGCATATCAAATTCTGTGACAACAGCTAAAAAGCTAGACAGGAGTGGGGCTCTCCTCTCTAGCTTGACTAAATCCTTTTTCTTGCCCTTATAATAGTAGGTGTTCTATTGCAGTATATGCAGGCTTCGAATTTTTGTTTGGATGTTTGACTATTTTCTCTACTTTTTGTTGTTAAACATTTTTGTCAAAGACGACAAATCCGTTGGCATGTTATTATTTAAAATCGCAGAAACAATCTGATCTTCTTTTTCTTTTGAAACAGGTTTGTTTGCCATTGCAGCAACACGACTAATTAAATCACGCAACGTTGCTTCGTCTTTTAAGTTTGATTGACTAACAGAGTTTGCTAGTTTTAAAAGCTCATCCGGGCGAACCTTTGTGTTTTTTTGAACTTGATCAAAAAATGAATCATTTTTCTTAAACATCCAATCCCTCCTCATGCTTACGTTCCTTTCATCGTATGCATGGGGGAGAAAAAATGTGCGAACGTGGAAGCCGTTAATCGAGATGGTACAATTCCTCTACTTCATTTCGCTTCACACGACCCATCAAATCTTCAGCCGCTTTAATTGGATCAACGCCATTAAACAACACAGCGTAAAGCGCCTCTGTTAACGGCATGTTAATGTTTTCTTTTTTGGCGAGTTCATAAGCAGCTTGCGTTGTCCGTATCCCTTCAACAACCATTCCCATTTCCTCAAGAACCTCTTCCATTGATTTTCCTTTTCCTAACATATGTCCAGCACGCCAGTTTCGAGAATGTACGCTTGTACAGGTAACAATTAAATCGCCTAATCCTGTTAAACCTGAAAACGTAAGAGGCTGCGCGCCCATATGAACACCAAGTCGAGAAATTTCGGTTAAGCCTCTAGTCATAATGGCTGCTTTTGTATTATCTCCATATCCAAGACCGTTTGTCACACCACAAACTAAGGCGATAATGTTCTTTAAAGCGCCACCAATTTCGACGCCAATTAAATCAGGATTTGTATACACTCTAAACTGCTGATTCATAAACAACTTTTGCGCGTACGCAGCAGCCGATTCAGTACGTGATGCTACCGTTACCGTGGTCGGTTGACGAAGGGCTACTTCTTCTGCATGACTCGGACCTGATAATACCGTTATAGAAGCCAGATGAGGTGATCCTCCTGCAGCATCTTCAATAACTTCTGACACTCGTTTATATGTATTTGGTTCAATTCCTTTGCTCGCATGAATAATAGGAACTGGTTGTTCTAGAATTGCGACAAGCCCTTGAACCGTTTCGCGCATCGCTTTTGATGGAACGACGAGAATGATGGCATCTGCATCCCTTACCGCTTCTTCCATCTCAAGATAAGCCGTTAATGACTCAGGTAACTGTACTTGTCCTAAATATTTCTCATTCGTATGAAGTTGATTAATCTCATCTACTTGACTTTGTCTTCTTGCAACTAATCGAACATCGTGTCCATTATCAGCAAGAACGACAGCTAGGGCAGTACCCCAGCTCCCTGCACCAATTACAGCTAGTTTTTGCTTCATTTTTATCTACTCCTATGCATGCTTTCTGCCAATTTTATTTTCTGTCCCTGATAAAAGTCGGCTCACGTTCGTGCGATGACGCCACAGCGACATAACCGCCAATATAACGGTAAACAACATGTATTCAAATGGATAGGAAAAGCTTGGGATAAGCATTAATAATACGAGTGCTACAGGAGTTAGTACAGCAAATAATAAGGAACCTAGCGACACATATCTAGTAATGAAAATACTCGCAATGGCCACAACTCCTGCAAGCAAAGCTGGAAGGAATACAAGACTAACGAGTACACCCATGGAGGTTGCTACTCCCTTACCGCCTCTAAAACCGAAATAAATAGGCCAATTGTGTCCGAGAATAGCAGCAAAGCCCGTGAGTACGTGAACAAACGCAGCATCAGTGAAGAGCATAGCCAGTAGAACTGGTAAAACACCCTTCACCACATCGAGCAAAAGCACTGTAATAGCGGGTCCTACCCCTAAAACCCGCAACGTATTCGTTGCTCCTGCATTCCCACTTCCTTCTTTACGAATATCAATTTTTTTAATTTTCTTCGCAATAAGGTAACTAAAACTTACTGAACCGAGTAAATAACTGAACAACACGAAAAAAATGGTTGTGATAATCATGTGCTTCCCCCTTTACACACACCATTAATCATTTTTCTTACGAGAAATAATATGAATCGGCGTTCCTTCAAAGTTAAACGTAGCTCGCAAACGGTTTTCTAGAAAGCGACGGTACGAAAAATGCATAAGTTCCGGTTCATTCACAAAAAAGACAAATGTTGGTGGTTGAACAGCTACTTGCGTTACGTAATTAATCTTTAAACGTTTTCCTTTATCTGTTGGCGTTGGGTTCATTGCTACTGCATCCATAATCATATCGTTCAATACATGTGTTGACACACGTAAGTGGTGATTCTCTGACACTTTCTTCACTTCTGGTAATAATAAATGAAGGCGTTGCTTTGTTTTTGCAGATAAAAAGACAATGGGTGCATACGAAAGGAACTGAAATTCCTGACGAATGTCTTCAACAAAACGTTGCATCGTTTTGTGGTCTTTTTCTAAAGCATCCCATTTATTCACAACAATCACAATTGCTCGTCCCGCTTCATGGGCGTAACCGGCAATTTTTTTGTCTTGTTCAATGATGCCTTCTTCTCCGTTAATCACGACTAAAATGACATCAGAACGATCAATTGCTTTTAATGAACGAAGAACACTATATTTTTCTGTTGCCTCATACACTTTTCCTCTTTTTCTCATTCCAGCAGTATCAATCACGACATACTCTTGCTCATCTTTTGTAAACGATGTATCAATTGCGTCCCGAGTTGTACCTGGAATTTGACTGACGATGACTCGCTCTTCACCAAGTAAAGCATTTACGAGAGAAGACTTCCCAACATTTGGACGGCCAATTAATGCCATCTTAATCGCTTCTTCTCCATATGCCACTTCTAAGTCAGTAGGGAAATGATCAACAACAGCATCAAGTAAATCTCCTAAGCCTAATCCATGTGCGCCAGATATGGGAAACGGCTCACCAATACCTAAGCCATAAAATTCGTAAAGCTGGTCACGCATTTCAGGGTTATCCACTTTATTTACACCTAAAACGACTGGCTTTTTAGAACGGAATAACATATTCACCACTTCTTGATCGGCTGCAGTAATTCCTTCTTTTGCGCTTACTAAGAAAATAATGACATGGGCTTCATCAATAGCAATTTCCGCCTGTTGGCGCATTTGCGCAAGCAACGGCTCGTCTCCAAGTTCAATTCCACCTGTATCAATTATATTAAACTCATGATTTAACCATTCCGCTTTATTATAAAGTCGATCTCTCGTTACGCCTGGCATGTCCTCCACTATCGCAACGCGTTCCCCGACAATCCGGTTAAAAATCGTAGACTTTCCTACGTTTGGTCTTCCAACGATTGCAACGACTGGTTTTGTCACAATCTCACACCCTTCCTACTTCGTGCTTCTATAAATTTTGTCTAACTCAATTAGTTTACTAAACTCATGCATGCTTGTCTATCCTATTTCCGATGGATGATGGCGGAATATGACGTCTAACAGTTCGCTTTTCAAGCTGCTGAATGACCACTGTAATCCACGTGATACTCACACTGAAAATAAAAGAAAAGGCAACAAGGTCCCAGAAAGCCAGTGATCCGATTAAAACTGGCATTCCCTGAGACTGTTGAATTTGTACAAAAACCTCTCCGTGCATCATCCCGATTACAAGAACAATGGACCTTTTATACCCACGAAGTAGAAGAAGCGCTACACAAACTGGTAGAATAAGTTGAACGACATAAGGTCCAACTAATAAAACAACTGGATCCATTCGGATAAAAGCTTGAACACCAAAATAAACGGCTGCAATAACAATCGAAACAAATAGAGGATAGATCAGCTGTTTCATTGCTCTTTGACCAATTGCCGCGTAGCAACAAACGAGCAAAAAGACAAAGCCAACACTGAAAGAATAGTGGGCATACGTCCATGTTAATGGTACGAATAGCAACAACGCTAAGACAATCACGCTACCAATGGCGCGAAAGATGGTTTTTGGCATAAAAAACGTCATAAGTCCAAACACGATCCACCCAAGCCAATAAAAATAAAAACCGTCCATTATAAATCACCTCTATGATGATTATGGACGGATTTTTACTAGATTAGACATGCAGCCGTTTCGATCATTCACGAAAATGAACGATTACGGGCGATAGTTTTTTAATTGATCACCAATCATGTCTGCTAAAGAGAATCCAGATGACTCTTCTTGGTGCTCTTTTTCATATGCTTTCGTTTCGTTGCGAATTTCTTGTTCCTGCGCTTCTCGGATGCTTAGTGAAATCCGCTTGTCCGCTTCATTAATTTCAAGAATTTTCACTTCAACTGTCTGTCCAACTTCAAGTACCTCAGCCGGGTTTCCGATGTGACGAGTTGAAATTTGTGAAATATGAACAAGCCCTTCCACACCAGGAAGTACTTCGACAAAAGCTCCAAAATTAGCAAGACGCTTTACTTTTCCAGACACGATATCGTTCACGTTTAATGATGTACCAACATTCGCCCATGGTCCAGGAAGTGTCTCTTTAATAGATAGCGAGATTCGTTCGTTATCAAGATCAACAGAAAGCACTTTAACCGTTACCGTCTCACCTTCACTTAAAACGTCTTGAGGACTTTCGACACGTTCGTGAGCAAGTTGTGAAATATGAACTAACCCATCAACGCCACCAATATCGACAAATGCACCAAATGTCGCTAAGCGTTGGACCGTTCCCGTTACAGTTGAACCCACTTCAATAGATTGTAGCGTTTCTTTCTTCTTCTGTTCGACTTCATCTTCTTGTACTGCACGTTGGGAGAGGATAAGCTTGTTGTTAGCTCTATCCAATTCAATGATTTTCAATTGAAGCTTTTGACCAATATAAGTGGAAAAATCCTCTACATAATGACGCTCAACGTGAGAAGCAGGAACAAAGCCACGGACACCAACATCGACAACAAGTCCACCCTTTACAACCTCTGCAACAGTGGCTTCCATTTGTTCATCTTTTTGTTGGATCTCTTCTAAATGCTGCCATGCTTTTTCAGCTTGCACTGCTTTTTTAGACAGAACCAACTCATCATCATCCACTTTTGTCACTTGTAATTCTAATTCATCGTTAACAGCGACAACATCACCTGCTTTTTCAATATGCAGCGCCGCCAATTCACTAATTGGTACAATCCCGTCTACTTTAAAACCAACGTCCACAAAGACTTGTTTATCTTCAACTTTTGTTACTGTTCCTTTTACAAGGTCTCCTACTGAAAACACATTCATTTCTTCAGCCATTGCCAATTCCTCCTCATAGGGTTTATTCTACCAGCCCACGATTCATTACTGGTGTATGTCTTTTAAACGCTGAATTTCAGTCATAATGGTGTCTGTTATTTCTTGTGCGGATACTCGCTGCTGACGATACGCTTCCATATCTATTGGTTCCCCGTATGCTAAAATAACACGTTTACGAAATCGATAAGGACCAATGATGACGCAAGGAATAACGTATGCTTCGCTTTTTCCTGCAAAAAAACCAGCGCCTGCTAATCCATTCCCGATTTCACCTGTTTTGGAACGTGTTCCTTCAGGAAATAACCCAACCATGTCGCCTTCTTTTAAAATTCGTAAAGCCGTACGCAATGATTCCCGATCATTTCCACCACGTTTAACAGGAAAAGCGCCTAAGCCTTTTAATAATTTCCCAATTCCTTTTTTATCAAACAATTCTTTCTTCGCCATGTAGCGCACTTGTCGATGGATAAACGCACCTAATAGAGGAGGATCAAAATTGCTAATGTGATTCGAGCAAAGAAGGACACCGCCTTCGGATGGGATATGTTCCTTCCCTCTAATCTCCACCTTAAATAGTGTTCGCAAAACAAGACGACAAACTGCTTGTCCAAAACGATACAGCTTCATTTAAACCGAGTGCTCCTTTACAAGATCAAGAATAGCGCCTGTCACTTGATTAATATCCATACATGTTGTATCAAGAACTTCTGCATCGTCTGCTTGTTTAAGCGGTGCAAATGCACGATTCGAATCTAACTCATCTCTTTTTTCAATATCTCGCTTAATAGCTTCTAAATCAGATGTAAGCCCCTTGTTTAATTGTTCGGTATGACGGCGTTTTGCTCGTTCCTCAACAGAAGCTGTAAGAAATACCTTTACGTCAGCGTCTGGAAGGACGTGGGTACCGATGTCCCTGCCATCAAGCACAGCATTTTTTTCACTAGCTAGCTTCTGTTGCTTTTCCATCATATATAAACGTATTTGCTTATAGCTAGAAACAAGCGATACGGTTTGATTTACTTTGTTTGAACGTATGTCTTCTGTAATATCTTCTCCATCCCAATAGACGGTGGTGCCAGTAGAGGATGGCGCCAGTTCAAGATTGCTGTTTCTCAACAATTGAATTAAAGCCTCTTCATCCTTTACATCGATTTCTCGTGCCAAAGCAGCTTGTGTTAATGCTCGGTACATAGCTCCTGTATCGATATAAAGAAATCCTAGTTTCTCGGCTACCTGCTTTGCTACCGTACTTTTTCCCGCACCTGCAGGACCATCAATCGCCACATTAAAACTCGTCATGAATCGTTCACACACTTTCTTTTAAAACTTGTTTTTTATCTGCCCCTATTATCTCATACTTTTAAAAGATGGCAAGCATCCTGTAAAGAAAAGAACCCCCGTAACATACCGAGAGTTCGATCTTTTTATTCGTTACTATAATCAGGTTCTGTATCTTTCATTCGTTCTACTTTTTCTTCATCACCAGTTTGGGCATTAATGAAAATGCGGTACGTATCGTTGTTTTTTGTTCCATAAAACTCATAGACAAGGACGTCTTCATTTAAATCTGTTTCAATTACTGCTAGATGGTCTTCCATAACCTCAATTCGTGGATTAATCATCCCTTGAGCATCGGCTTTCGAAATAGCTGGATTTGGCAAGTTTCTTGAGTCAAGATGGTGTATAATATGCCCACGCCCAACATAGGATACGATGTCCCCATCATCTAAAGCTACTTCAAGGGTTATGGAATCTGGGTAAATTCGGACTCCATCCTCTTCATAAGCATACTCAAGAACAGCGCGATTATTGTATTGCGTACTCTCTACGAGCACCATACCTTCTTTATTTGCACGCTCTAAAAACGCATCTGCTTTTTGAACAGCTTCATTTAAACCGATGGTTTGTTTATCAATTTTGCGGCTTTGCATAAACCATATTGGCTCGCCGCCCTCAACGCTCATGTCCATATTGTAATTGGCTTTATTTTCTGGATCATCAATTATAAGAGAATAAGCAGGGTAGTCAAGAGCATCACTGGCATCATCAACTCTAACCGTTGCTTCTTTACCTAACTGAAGTAGCTCAAGAGCAGCTTGCTTCGCTTCTTCTTTTGATATCTCTTCTCGTCCCTCTAGTGCATCCTTTAACTCGCCATTTAAATTACGAATCGCCGAGTCTGTTGCTCCCCACTCTACTTCGCTAAAGCCTTGAACAGATTTATTCATTCGTTCAAAATGATCCGCAAATGAATTTTGAGCTGGCTCACTATCTTCTCTTTCTCGCTCAGCTAACCAGTGCATATCTGTATTCATCATCATGGCTTGTGTTTCGCGCATTGATTGGCGAATGGAAGCAGATTGCTCATAAAGTTGCTCTAGTGTTTTATACTCTTTATCAGTCAATGGGTCTTGGTTTAAGTCTCTTACAGAAGTCCGGTAAGAGAAGTCAGCTATTTTGTATAAGTATTTTTCTGTATCTTCCATGCTTAACCCTTGTACAGGAAGCTCTGCTAAACTTTTTTCAGCTAAACTAGTTACTCGCCATACGTCTGCTAAAGCTGGAGATAACTGCCTCTGACTATTCATCGCCAACGTCTTGCCTAATTCATCTTCAATTTGATCAATATGAAAGCTTAAATCATGATACGCACGTTGATACATATTCTCTGCTGCTTGCGCTAAATGCTCTTTATCGTTTTTTTGTTGGTAACCCCATACACCTGTTCCGACTACCGCAACGGCAAGGGCTCCAATCATTAGATTTCGAATCACTTATTCCACCTCCGAAAAAAATTAGTAACAAAAGATATGTTTGCCAATGCGTTTAATTTGTGGTCTCGTCCAAATCCACGCTGATGTGGCGGTATCCGGGTTAAAATAGTACAGGGCGTTATTAGACGGATCTTGACCGTTTAAAGCATCAAGTACAGCGTTTCGGGAAGACTCATCTGCACCTAAATTAATTTGTCCATCTGCAACGGCGGTAAACGCACGTTCTTCATAAATAACTCCAGCAACAGTATCTGGAAAAGTAGGTGAATTCAAACGGTTCACAATGACAGCAGCAACGGCTACTTGCCCTTCATATGGTTCTCCTCGAGCTTCACCATAAACCGCTTGTGCCATTAGTTGAATATCATTACTTGAATAACCTGACGGAACGTTCTGTGCCTTTTCAATAATTGGTTCACCATTATCGCTTCCTGCTTGCTCATTCGAACCATTATTTGACGTACCATTATTAGATTGATTTCCTTTTTGTTTTTCTAATGAAGTGCCACCATAATGTGTAACAGAACGCCCTTCATTAAGTGCATTTGTCACAAACTGCTTATCAAAATTCGTTGTTTCTACCAGCTTTGCTTTCATATTTTCGCCAACTAAACCATCAATATCAATACCATATTCATATTGATAATTGCGAACAGCCCAGTATGTACCCCATCCGAACACACCATCAATGTTCCCATTGTAGTACCCTACATATTGAAGTCTAGCTTGTAATTCAACGACATCTTCTCCCGTTGCGCCTTTTTGGATTACCTGTTCTGAGAACGCATCTGCATCTGACGCTGGAGTCAGGAAAGAGAGTAGTCCGATAACAATGATAAGACTGGTTTTTAAAACTGTATTCTTACGCATATGCTAGGTTCATCCTCCTTTGTTATGTGTATTGATTTCTTCTAGCTACCGCTAGTCTTTGTTATTCCTTTTATTTTATACAGCAGAAATTTCTACTAATGTTGGGCTCCTTGCAATGAACGTTAGAGAGCGTTAACCCTCTATCCATACCTTTTATTCAGAACATTCATCACTGTTGCGTTCTTGAATGATTGGATGTGGTAACACAAAAAAGTAGTACACACTAGTCGTCTAGTATGTACTACTTCTCTGTAAATCGATTATGTTTTGCATCTATAGTACGTTAAAATAACGTCCTTCCGGATGAGAAAAAACAAGTGCCGTCACGCTAGCTTCTGGCTCCATCATACATTCTTCGGTTAGTTCAATTCCAATTTTCTCTGGTTTTAATAGATCAAATAGCTTTCGTTGATCATCTAAATTTGGACAGGCTGGGTAGCCAAAGGAAACACGAATTCCTTGGTATTTTGCAGAAAAACGGTCTGACATCGACATTTCTGGTGTATCAGGGAATCCCCAACGATCGCGCATCTGTTCATGAATTCGTTCAGCCAACCCTTCTGCCGTCTCTAGTGCAGCAGCTTGCACTAAATGGCTTTTTAAAAATTCGCCGCTTGCCTTCGCCGCTTCTCCTAATTCTCGCACACCTTTGCCTGCAGTTACTGCTAGAAAGCCCACATAATCCATTTCTCCACCAACCGGCCGAACAAAATCAGCTAAACATAAGAAAGGCTTTACTTGCTGTCTTGGAAACGAGAACCGCTCTAACTCCGTTGTTGGATTCATAGGGTCATAAATAATCAAATCATTTCCATCTGATTGAGCAGGAAAGAATTGATACATAGCGTTTGCCTGTAACGTTTTTAATTGATTCGCATCAGAAAATAAAGCGTCGACTTTTTCTTTTAATTCAACTGTTTTTTCATGACCTTCTGCCAGCAATTTTTCCACTTTTCCTTGAACGCCTAAATGCCTACCTAGAAGCATTTGCATATTCACGTAAGGAAAAATATGTTCAATATTATACTGTTTTATAATATGAGGCTCTAAATCTGCTGGTTTTACTACTGGGTGTGTATGTTTTATGGATGATTGAATCGGTTCAGACGATTGAACCATTTCTTTTTTTATTCGTTTTGCTACATAATCTTTTTTTAACTGGCGTTGCTCATTTAGCTCTAGTGCCAGTCGTTCACGCTTTTCATCTGTCGTAATTCGATTAGCCAGCTCTAACCCATTCATTGCATCTTTCGCATAAATCACAAGACCTTCATATTCTGGCGCAATGCGCGTGTCCACAAATTTTCTCGTTAAAGCGGCACCGCCTACTAGTACAGGAATCGAGATATCTTGTGATTTCAAATCTTGGGCCGTTAATACCATTTGCTGAGCGGATTTAACTAATAGCCCGGATAATCCAATAGCAGTCGGCTGTTCTTTTTTTATTGCATCAATTAATTCATTTGATGTTACTTTGATGCCTAGATTAACAATGTCAAAGCCGTTGTTACTTAAAATGATATCGACTAGATTTTTACCGATATCATGTACGTCTCCTTTCACTGTTGCTAATAAAATTTTTCCTTTTCGAGATTCATTTTCACTCTTTTCCATATGCGGTTCAAGAAATGAAACGGCCGCTTTCATCACTTCCGCACTTTGCAATACTTCAGCAACAATTAATTCATTGTTATTAAACAATCTCCCTACTTCGTCCATCCCATTCATTAAAGGACCATTTATGATGTCTAATGGCTCTGCATAGCTTTGCAAGGCGAGTGTTAAGTCTTGCTCTAAGCGTTGCTTTGTACCTTCCACTACATAAATCGCTAATCGTTCTTCTAAACTTAGCCCTTCGTACTCAATCGTTTTTTTTGCGCTTTTACCACGGTAATGGGCTGTAAATTCAGCAAGAGTTGCGTCATCCGTTTTAAAAAGCAGTTGTTCTGCTAATCGTTTTTCATGCTCAGAAATACTCGCAAATCGTTCTAATTTCTCCGTATTAACGATGGCATAATCAAGACCAGCTTGTGTACAGTGGTATAGATAAACCGAATTTAACACTTCCCGCCCTACAGGAGGCAAGCCAAACGACACATTGCTAACCCCTAAAATAGTTAAGCAATGGGGTAAATGCTCTTTAATAAGTTTTATTCCTTCCACTGTTGCCTTTGCTGAACCAATATACTGTTCATCACCTGTACCGACTGGGAATACAAGAGGGTCAAATATAATGTCATGAGCTGGAATTCCGTGTTTTTCAGTTAACAGCTTAAACGAGCGTACGGCAATCTCTAGTTTTCGCTCAGCGGAAACTGCCATACCCGTTTCATCAATGGTGCCAACAACAAGGGCTGCTCCATATTGTTTAACAAGCGGTAAAATGGCTTCAAACCGCTCTTCACCATCTTCTAAATTAATGGAATTAATAATGGCCTTCCCTTGTGAGTAAGTAAGAGCCTCTTGAATAACTGCTTCGTCGGTAGAATCAATCATTAATGGCACTTTCACCTTATTCGTAACAAATGATAAAAAAGCAGCCATATCTGTTGCTTCGCCACGATCCGGATCAGCCAAACAAATATCAATTACATGAGCACCTTTTTTCACTTGCGACCGAGCAATTTCTGAAGCTTCTTCGTATTTCCCTTCCTCAATAAGTCGCTTAAATTTACGTGATCCAATCACATTTGTTCGTTCGCCGACAAATAGTGGCCGCATTGAATCTTCGTAGAAAAGTGCCTCTAAGCCTGAGACCGCATGCTGTTCCCTTGTCGTTTCTTCTCTTGATTCATAGTGATTGACCATATCTTTAAGCGCCCGAACGTGAGCAGGTGTCGTCCCACAGCACCCACCGATGACATTTAACCAACCCTTTTGCACAAAGCCTTCTAATTTCTTTGCTAATGATTGTGGGGTTTCATGGTAATGTCCTTCTTCGTCAGGTAAACCTGCGTTGGGATAACAGCTTACATAGCTCTCTGCCATTTCCGCTAACGAACGAATATGGTCACGCATAAATTCTGGTCCTGTTGCACAGTTCAAGCCTACAACTAATGGTTTTAAGTGCTCGATGGAAAGGTAAAACGCTTCAACCGTTTGTCCTGCTAACGTCGTCCCCATCGGCTCAATTGTGCCAGAAATCATTAATGGAAGCTTTGTTTTCGTTTGAACAAATGCGTTCTCAATACCAATTGATGCTGCCTTTACGTTACGCATATCTTGGCTAGTTTCTAGAAGCAAAAGATCGGCTCCACCATCAATTAAACCTCTTGCTTGCTCTTCATAAGTGCCAATAAGCTCTTGAAAGGTTGTGCCACCTGTAACGGAAAGAGACTTTGTTGTTGGACCCATTGCACCAGCAACAAATCGAGGCTCATCAGCTGTAGACCATTTATCGGCCTCTTTCTTAGCCAGTTCCGCTGCTTTACGGCTAATTTCATAAGCAAGATGTCCAAGCTCATAGTCATCAAGAACAATACTCGATGACCCGAATGTGTTCGTACTAATAATATCTGCTCCAGCTTGTAAATAAGCCTGGTGAATCTTTGTTATCACGTGCGGAGAAGTAAGGTTTAAATACTCATTACAGCCATCAAAGTCTGCACCACCAAAATCATCTTCATGTAAGTCCGCATCTTGAATCATCGTTCCCATTGCACCGTCAAGCACAATAATTTTTTTCTTTAGTTGTTCAATTAATCCATTCTGTCTCATTGTAACTTCCTCTCTTTAGACAACGGAGCTGTTGTGTGTGTGCGTAAGTAACGGGTTAATTCTACCGTCAATCGATAGCGTAAAAACGGTGTAATTAAATACAGACCATTAAAATAAGTAGCCGCTGCATCTGCTAATGATTTGGCCATAGCAAGCCCTTCTTGTTCTGCTTTCACTTTATCTTCACCTGCTCGTGCCATACGTACCCTTGTATCATCTGACAAAGATATACCCGGTACTTCATTGTGCAAAAACTCAGCGTTTCGACTACTTGTTAACGGCATGATGCCGACAAATATCGGTACAGATAAATGTTTGGTCGCTTCATAGACCTCCTCAAACTGTTTTTCGTCAAAAATCGGCTGTGTAAGAAAATAATGAGCACCAGCCTCAATCTTTTTCTCTAAGCGACGAACAGCCTTATCCAGATGTTTCACATTCGGATTAAATGCAGCTGCTGTTGTAAAGTTTGTTGCTCTTCCTAATGACTTACCTGAAAACGAAATCCCTTCATTCATTTGTTTAATCAGTGGCAAAAGCTTCGTTGATGATACATCATATACCGAAGTGGCTCCTGGAAAATCACCAATTTTGCTCGGGTCACCTGTAATGACTAAAAGATCATTTAGTTCTGCTAAATCAAGCCCCATTAAATGGGATTGTAAACCAATTAAATTGCGATCACGACACGTTAAATGAACAAGACTTCGAATGCCTTCTTCTTTCAACAACATCGCTAATGTTTGATTATCAATACGCGGACTTGCTAGCGAGTTATCTGCAAGTGTTAATGCATCTGCCCCTGCATCTCGAATTGCTTTTGCCCCTTCAATAAAAGGATCAATATGCAATTTCTTTGGAGGATCTAGTTCAACGATAATGGTCTGCTTTTCTTCTACTAAATCTTTAATTGATGGACGTTGCTCGTGGAAACGTTCAATCGTTTCTGTTTTTAATGACTGTAGCCGAATTTTACGTTTTACTGGTTTTCGACCGCTTGCTGCTTCTTTTATTGCTTTTATATGAGCCGGTGTTGTTCCACAACAACCTCCAATAAGATGGACACCTTCGTTAATAAACCGTTCAGACATTGATGTAAAATAGTCTGTATTTGAAGCGTACACAAACCGACCATCACGATAACCTGGTAAACTTGCATTTGGGTAGCATGCAAGCGGAATGTCATACGGGAGCTCAAGCTCTTCAATGGATCGTAACATGTGGTATGGACCCATTCGGCAATTTAACCCTGTAACATCAGCACCTACCTCATATAATTCTGTTAGCGCATCGCTTAATCGAATACCTCCTTTTAAGACACCAATATCACCAAGAGACACATTTGCAATAATAGGTAGCTGCGTTCGTTTTCTCGACTCAATAACTAGTTGTTTAATTTCCGAGAAATCATAGAACGTTTCGAACAAAAGACCATCTACCTCTGCTTGTAAGAGTAGGTCTACTTGCTCCACTAATGCTTGCATACTTTCTTTATGATCAAGCTGCTCCGATTGGAAGCCTTGAATGCCACCTACAGTTCCGAGCACGAATACCTGTTTCTTCCCGCTATCTTGAACCGCTTTACGGGCTAGCTGAACAGATGCCTGATTTATGGCCCCTACACTCTCTTGGAGACCGTAACGTTTAAGCTTTTGTGCATTAGCAGCATAGGAATTTGTTTGAATAATGGTTGCACCAGCTTCTATATAGGCTTGATGAATCGCATAAATCTCTTCTGGCTTCGTTACGTTTAGCTCTTCAAAACATAAATCATAGCCTGCTTCATACAACAAAGTCCCTATCGCTCCATCTGCTACTGTCACAGAGGATGTTAATAGTTTTTTTAAATCCAATCGACTCATCCCTTCTTATTTTCCGCTGCCTGAAAAGCTTGTTGTATATCATTTATTAAATCTTCACAATGCTCTATGCCGACGGAGAAGCGGAGTAATGTATTATCAACACCTTTAGCGATTCGAATTTCTTCAGGAATATCCGCGTGGGTTTGAGTTGCTGGATAGGTCATTAAACTTTCAACACCACCAAGACTTTCCGCAAAAGAAATGAGCTTTAACGATTGTAAAATTGGATTAATAAGAGCTTCATCCCTTACCCTAAACGACACCATTCCACCTTTACCAGGGTACAGAACTTCTTTTACAATGGATTCCTCATTTAAAACCTCCACCAACCGTTTTGCGTTTTCTTCGTGTTGTTTCATTCGTAACGCTAATGTTTTCATGCCGCGCATTAAGAGCCAGGAGTCAAATGCACCAAGGATAAACCCCGCACCATTATGAAAATAAGCGAGCTGTTCGCTTATTTGTGTGCTTTTGGCAACGACAAGCCCTGCCACTACATCATTGTGGCCTCCTAAGTATTTTGTTGCTGAATGAACAACAATGTCTGCTCCTTCTTCTAACGGTTTTAACAATAGAGGCGTTAGAAATGTATTATCAACAATTAAAAGCAGGTTATGGATTCTACAATATGCCGCTAGATCTGCAATGGAAGCCTCTTTCATCAGTGGATTGGTAGGTGTTTCGACAAAAATGGCTTTTGTATTAGCTGTTCGTAATGCTTGAACGGCCTCTAAATCGGACATATCAACATAATCAAACGTTAAGCCCCACTTTTTCCAGCCACCTTCAAAAAGTCGATATGTACCACCGTATAAGTCATCTGAACATAGAATATGGTCACCTTGTTCAAAGAGTGAGAAAACAAGCTGAATTGCCGACATCCCAGAACTTGTGGCAAAGCCTCTTTCTCCATGCTCAAGACTTGCAATTGCTTGTTCCAGAACTTCTCGAGTCGGATTTCCTGTCCGTGCATAATCATAACCAGTTGATTCCTGTATACCCGAATGTCGAAAAGCCGTTGAAAAATAGACCGGTGTATTAACCGCCCCTGTTTCATCTTTTCGGCGATTACCAATTTGCGCGAGTATTGATTGATCATGTGTCATGTTGCCATCCCCTTTTTCCCTCTTATAAAACAATAAAAAACCTTTCTTCAAGATAATAAGAAGAAAGGTTGCTGACATTTCTCTTATCTTGCAGATTACTGCTGGATTTAGCACCTTGCCTATAAGGCTGGTTGCTGAGACTTCACAGGGCCATATCCCTCCGTCTCTCTTGATAAGATCTATTAAGTTTTTTTGTATTGTCACAACTTTAACGCAAAAGATACGATTCTGCAAGTCATTCATTTTATTTTTATCGAATAAAAAAACGTACGGCTATTGTAGCCGTACGTTTTCTCATGTTTATTCAGGAGACGCTTCAATAATTAATTGATCTTCGTTCCCACATACACACTGCTTAAATCCTGTTTCATAGTCTCCGTTCTCATTGCGTTTTCCACGTAAAATATATTTTTCTCCACATAAAGGGCAACGAATGACAATTCGATAGCGATTCGCTGTTGTCACGCTATACTCCTCCTTTAGTCCATCTGACTCTTCTCATTTTCATTGAGCTTGTTCGCTTTTTTGATTTTCCATATTGCCAATAGCCAAAGACCAACCATAAAAGGAATCATTAAAAGTAAAAAATAATGTCCAAAATCCATTAGAATATAGTCATAGCTTCCGTGTAAGATCATTGGAAGAACAGCTGCGAATCCAAGAAAAAGCAGCCTTTTAGATCGATGGTATTTTGCCCTTCCAATATAGTAGCCCATTACAATTCCATACACAGCATGAGCAGTCGTTGGCAATAAAGTACGTGGCAGGACATGATCGAAACCGTAAGCAATCATATATAAGCTGTTTTCAACTGTTGCAAATCCAAGTGACAGCGCTACACCAAAAACAATTCCATCTAAGGGTTGTCTTAACTGACCGTGTTGATAGGCAAATATGAACAACATCAGCCATTTTAACCCTTCTTCAATCAATCCGTAAAGCAAAAAAGCTTTTACAAACGGTTCCGTAATCATTTCTTCTTCCGTTAACGCAAATTGAATGACGGATATCGGAAGAACGAGGAGAGCACCAATAATAAAAATTCGCAGAACTAAAAACATAGCCCCTCTGCTAAAAGAATCACGCAAGTAAACATAGGAGAACAACGCCATGGCTGGTGCCAGAGCTGCAATCACAAAAGAAATCAAGGCTTGTCGACCCACTCTCTAAAAAGGAAGTCCACTAATTACTCACAGTATACGCCTCACACTGATGAGACTCAAGTAACATCCCTTATGAAAAGCCAAGCATAACATCTTTCTTAGCAGCAGTTAATACGAGGGTTTTTACCCTTGCTTTTTTACTATCATAATCTGAACCTAAAACAACACCGAGTTGCTCAAGATGATGTGCACTTCCTTTATAATCGTACGTTGGATACACTTTCCCTTCTTCCGATGATGTTGTTAAAATAATTGGTTTTCCCGCGAGAATGGCCTCTTCAATCGGCGCCACTAGTTGCGGGGGAACTTGTCCACGTCCTACAGCTTCCAATACAAGTCCATCAACTGTTGCGATGATTGCACGTAGTGTTTTCTCAGACATACCTAAATATATTTTAGCAATACCAATCTCTTTAAAGCGAGGTTCCGTTAATTCATACATTTCCCGACGAATTGGTTTTTGATACGTAAAAATAACATCATTGTCAATAATTCCTAAGTATCCAAAACCAAACGCATTAAAACCTTGAATATTTGATGCATGTTCCTTTTTCACATAACGAGCAGAAAAGATGCGCTCATTAAAAACAACAACACAACCTGTCCCTTTTAAATCTGGTTCACATGCTGCATAAATGGCATGTCGTAGATTCATAAAAGCATCGCTACCCGTTTCTTCTGGTCCTCGCTGCGACCCTGTTACAACAACAGGCCTTTCATCTGTATTTGTTAAATCCACATAATAAGCTGTTTCCTCTAACGTATCTGTGCCATGTGTAACGACAACGCCATCCACCTCTTCCGATTGAAAGGCTTGTTTAATTTCTGTTTCCAGTATATGCCAATCCTCTGGTATAAGATGCACACTTGGTTTTTGTAAAACAGACCGCACCGTTACCTGTATATCCGTTGGCAAGCCACATAGCTCTGCAAGCTCTTCCCCTGTTAATTCACCTGCCACTAGCTTGCCGTTTTCACTAGTTGTGCTCGCAATTGTTCCACCTGTAGTTAAAAGTACGACGTGCCTCACTGCATTTCCTCCATTTTCTGCTTTTGGATAATAGCGGCAGCAATCTGCTTCCCATGCTCTCTGCCATTTTCAATAAAAATCTCATTGGCGTTATTCCCTGCTGCTATAACGCCAGCGATAAATAGACAGGCAACATTCGTTTCCATTGTTTCGCTTTGAAAGCTCGGGCGTCCTGTTGCTTCGTCTACTTCTACTCCCATACTTCGAATAAATGAATGATCTGGGTGGTAGCCTGTCATGGCAAAGACGAAATCTGCCTTCACAATACGATCTAGTCCATTTTGTTTATAATGAACGGCTTTCTCCGTAATCTTTGTAATATGTGCACCAAACTCTAGTTGAATACGACCATTATGAACGAGAGAAATCACTTCGGGTAGAATCCAAGGCTTCACGCTTTTCGAGTACTCATCTCCACGGTAAAGCATTGTAACGCGAGCCCCTGCTTTTTCAAGCTCTAAGGCTGCATCTACAGCCGAGTTTTTCCCGCCAATCACTACAACGTCATGATCAAAGAAAGGGTGAGCTTCTTTAAAATAATGCATCACATGCTTACTCGTTTCCCCTGGAACATTCATATAATTAGGGGAATCATAGTAGCCAGTAGCCACAACAATATTTTGAGCTTTATACTGTTGCTTTGTTGTTTTTACAGTAAATACATTGTTCTCTTTTCCTACATGTAGTACTTCCTCATAAGCGTGAACGTTTACCTTTTTACGCTTCGCAACCATGCGATAATACACTAGCGCTTGGTTACGTACTGGTTTTCTCTCTTCTGTAATAAAAGGTACGTCTCCAATTTCCAATCGTTCACTCGTACTGAAAAAAGTTTGATGTGTAGGGTACCGATAAATGGCATTTACAATATTATCTTTTTCAATGATTAAGGTGGACAACCCTTTTTTATCACACTCAATTGCTGCTGATAATCCACATGGTCCTGCTCCAATAATAATTACATCATACATACACTGATCAACCTCTTTTCAACGCTCATTCATAGCCAAAACCCTTGTGCGCAAAAAAACGATCACAAGGGTTCTCATAGGAAAAGTATATCAAATTAAACCCAACCACGAAAACGAGATGCTTCTGCCATTCGGCGAACCCCGACCATATAGGCGGCCAATCGCATATCTACTTTGCGCCTTTTCGCTAATTGATAAATATGGTCAAATGCTTCTACTAATACGGTTTGAAGTTTTCCTTCTACTTCTTCCGCTGACCAATAAAAACCTTGATTGTTTTGCACCCATTCAAAGTAGGAAACCGTTACCCCTCCAGCACTTGCTAAAACATCAGGAACAAGAAGAATGCCACGTTCCGATAAAATCTTCGTTGCTTCTAGTGTTGTTGGTCCATTTGCAGCTTCCACAACAATGGATGCCTTAATGTTCCCAGCATTACGAGCTGTAATTTGATTTTCAATTGCAGCAGGTACTAAAATATCGCATTCCATTTCTAGCAATTCTTCATTCGTAATCGTATCTTTAAACAGCTTAGTCACTGTTCCAAAACTATCTCGTCGATCAAGTAAATAGTCAATATCAAGTCCCTCTGCATCATACAAGGCTCCATATGCATCCGCAATCCCTACAACAAGCGCGCCTGCATCAGACATAAATTTTGCTAAAAAGCTACCTGCATTTCCAAACCCTTGAATAATGACTTTCGCTCCGTCCATATCAATGCCTTGCTTTTTCGCTGCTTCGTTTACACAAATAGTTACACCTTTAGCCGTAGCAGACTCTCTTCCGTGTGAACCACCAAGTACTAGTGGTTTACCTGTAATAAATCCTGGTGAATCAAACTCGCGAATGCGACTATATTCATCAAGCATCCAAGCCATGATTTGAGAATTCGTAAACACATCTGGAGCTGGAATATCTTTCGTTGGCCCAACAATTTGACTAATGGCACGTACATAACCTCGGCTTAGTCGCTCTACTTCCCGGAAAGACATCGTTCGAGGGTCACAAACAATGCCTCCCTTTCCTCCACCATACGGTAGATTCACAATACCTGCTTTTAAGCTCATCCAAATCGATAGTGCCTTCACTTCTTTTTCCGTTACATCAGGGTGGAAGCGAACGCCTCCCTTCGTTGGACCAACAGAGTCATTATGCTGGGCTCGATAACCAGTAAAGATCTTAGTCGATCCGTCATCCATTCTTACTGGGATACGAACCGTCATCATACGCATCGGTTCTTTTAATAATTCATACATTTCTTCCGGGTATCCTAATTTACTTAACGCAGTATGTATAATGGATTGAGTTGACGCAAGAACATCATTCGTACCTGTTCGATTCGCGCTTTCGTCCATTGATTCTGTCACCTCACGGAATTTTCCTTTTTTCATTTAACACTTCTAATGATAATGAAACAGGACAGGGAATGCCACCCTTATTTTGTCCAATTCATCATCGATGTCGTTCTTTTATTCTCTATTCCACATATTAACCTTCTCAATCTTCGTAAGCAGCATTCCTATATGCTCACCATTCACCTGACAGCCAACCTTTATTCAGCCTCATTTACAAAGTGATAGGTTTGCTCATCGAGAATGAATACTTCTTCTGGAATAACCGGGTGAATCTTAAAATAACTTGCTTCAAGTCCAATTTGTTCACCATTTACATGTTCCGTTTGTTTTAAAACAACAAGCGATTGCTTGTCAACCCAAAGCTCATATTCTAAAACGTCATCCTGATAAAATTCCACATGAAAGACATTTCGTTTTAACAACTTATTGTTTTTACTTTCACTAAAGCGAATGTCGTGGGTCGAGGAAAGGTAATCAATCTCGTTGACTAAATAGTTGCGACCAGTTGAAATAAGTCCTTCTCGTTCATATTCGTACACTTCTTTTGTTTGATGATCAACTTCAAATAATTTTTGACCATCATAAAGCTCTGAATAAAGCAACGAATCGTCTATATAGGAATCAACTCGTTGTCTTCCCTCACTTTCAGCGAAAACATGCATTTTCCATCCTTCCTCATCTTCTAGAACCAGTTCAAACGGCAAAAATTCACTTTCTTGATTAAATGCCTCCTCTAACAAGGCGTTTGCATCCATTGACGAATAAAAGCAGCCTCCCATGAATAAAAGCATCACTGCCCCTGCGATAGACCGTCCCTTCACTCTATCCCCCCTTTTTTGTTACGATGAGCTAATGGAAGCATAAAATAAAAGGTGCTTCCTTTTTCTAACGATGACTGAACCCCCATTTTCCCTCCATGTTTTTGAATAAGCTCTCGACAAATGGAGAGCCCTAAACCAACCCCACTTTCATTTGATTGATTTCGCGCTTTTTCTACTTGGTAAAACGAATCAAAAACAAGTGTCTGCTCCTCAAGTGAAATGCCTTTTCCTGTATCTTTCACGATAAAGTAAACATGCGCTTCTTCGTACGCTATGGAGTGAGAAACGAGTTTTTTTTCCTGCGTGGTAGCAAGTAATGTAATCCTTCCACCCTCTGGTGTATAGTTCACTGCATTAGCCACAAGATTATCTACGACTTGTATTAATCGATCCACGTCAACTTGAAGTTCTGCATGAGAACAATCTATGTCAATTGTAAATTGGTGGTTTTTCCACTGATCTTTATACCCATCAAAAAGCGTATCGGCAAGCTCTTCTGCATCCACTTGTTGTAAATCCAACAAAAAACTTGTTGCACGGATTTGGGAGTACATTAGTAAATCACCAATTAATCGCTGCATATAGCGGGTTTTAGTTAAAATAACAGACGCATACTCATCTTTCTTATCGTCACTTTCTATTAACCCTTCTGCATAAGCACGAATAGAAGTTAATGGTGTTCGTAAATCATGAGAAATAGAAGCAATAAGTTTTTGCCGATTCCCCTCCACTCGCTGTTTTTCTCGTTCGGTTTCAACTAGTTGAGCCGTCATAATAGCAAAATCATCCAGCAACACCCCTACTTCCGTTCGCCTATGAGTGGAGCCATGTAGTTTAATCTCTCTTTTTCCATCACCAATATGCTGCATCTGTTCTTTCATCCAAGTAAAAGGCACAAGCATATTTCGCTTAAACCAGTGTTGAACAATGTAAAACGTAATGGCGCTACTACATACAAAAAATAAAAACGTTAACAAATAAATCAAGGATGCATCTTGTTGGATATCGCCTTGATGTAAGCGTATTTCGTAATACCCTGTCAACGTATCTTCAATAAAAAGTGGTTCCTTATAAATAAAGGCACCCTCCCGTGTTTGAAGTTCATAAAGGTTACTCATCATATCAGCTGGGCTTAAATAAGATGCAAACAGTCCAGGCTCCGATTGGGAAACAAGTATCCGTTGAGCAGAGTAAAGAGCAAGGTCTGCAACCTCACCATGATGGTGTTGCGTTTGCAACAGAACTGCTTCAGGATCTGTCTTAATAGCTTCTGCTTGTCTAGCAAGACCGCTGCCAATTGCTTTTGCTTTTGCAATCGCTTCAACATAAAGCTCACTTTGCCCTTGAACTGCGCGATTAATTTGTATGCTAAATAAACTAGTTGTGATAAAAGGAACAATTGCCGTAAGAATTAGTAGTAAATTTAATTGTCCTCGGAGCTTCATGCGCCAGGTGTAGCGATAAACTTATAACCAATGCCCCAAACCGTCTCAATGAATCGTGGTGCTTTTTTTCGATCATTTAGCTTATCTCGTAAGTTTTTAATATGTACAGTTACAGTGCGGCTATCGAATCCATCACTGTTCCAAATTTGATTATACAATTCCTCTTTCGTGAATACAGTCCCTCTATTTTCTGCTAGAAATAAAAATAACTGATACTCTTTCGCTGTTAAAACCAGTGGTTGATCTTGAATCGTCAGCTGCCTTCCTCTACGATCAACTTTTACTTCATGAAACTGAAGCTCGTTCTCTCCCTGTAGCGATTGAACAGGAGAATGTCGACGTAATTGAACTTTCACACGAGCCACTAGTTCAGATGGACTAAATGGCTTTGTTACATAATCATCAGCGCCAATTTCTAAACTTTGTATTTTGTCTACATCTGTTTGTTTTGCACTAACGACAATAATGGGAACACTTGAAAAGGTTCGCGCTTCTTTGCATAGCGACAATCCATCTTTTTTGGGGAGCATTAAATCAATAATTGCGACTTTATATGCGTGCTCCTTTAGCTTTTTTAATCCAGTCTCTCCATCTTCGCACCATGTGACGCACAAATTTTCTTTCTTTAAATAATCTGTAATAATTGTTGCTATTGCTTTATCGTCTTCCACTAAAAGCACATCCATAGTCCCACCTCATGTGCAATTTTTAATTCTATTTTACCAAATTTCAGCAATGAAATATAGTTCTTTTCCAGTCGTTCACTTTTCACTAAGGAATGAAACCCATACAAAAAGCTCGTAGACTGTATCGTCAACAAGCTTTGCACGATCTTCATTTTACTTGGGTGCATAAAAGGTTTGGAATAAATACGCAATCGTATTCGATTCAATTAGTTTCTTTCCGTACTCAGCGATGCGATGAAATGAAATAGTAGCAGGACTACCAAATTCAGACAAGATGGCCACTAATGCATCTTCATTTATTTGTTCTAGGTCGTCGTCGGATAGCTTTAGAAAAAAACGATCTTGATAAGAATAAAGTTCTCCTCCATCCATGTCGATTGCGTTTAAACGAGGTATGAGGCCAACAACATCTTCAAAAGATTTAAACTCATAAAAAATATCATCAATTTCATCTAACGTTAACTGCATTTCAATAAAGCCATCTTCATAATCCTCTGTATCATATTCATCTGACTGCGTACCTTTTGTTACAATAAAGACCATCCCTTGCGCTGGCATAGCGAATACTTCAACCGCAATCGGACCATCTACTTTAAAACCTAATTCATCATCTGCTTCAAGCATCATATCACGAAATAAGTCATGTACTTTCGGTACATCTTGCCACAAATCTTCTTTTGTTATTCCTCTTTCTTCCATATCATCAAAGGTTAAAAAAACCTTAAACTTATCAATCGCCAAACGCTCTAATCGCATTCCTATACCTCCTTATGACCAGGCTATCCCATCTCAAACATTTATACGATACTTTATGTTTGCATGCATTAGATGGTTCAACGTTTTTATCTAAAATTAAATCTAATTCATATGCTCTAGCCATAATTCCCAATCTGCTCTTGATTTTCCAACAAAGAGATGCGCATACTCCTTTTTTTGCTCATCCGTTAAACCGTTAAATGCCTCACCAATCATACCACTTTTTTTAATCGATGACTTTTCAGTTATATAGCGTACATACTTAACGGCTTGCTCAAAATGCACGCTCTTCATTGAAGAAACAATGATTAATTCAGGCTGTATTTGCTCCATTACTAGTTCAACATCTTCGACTGGAATCCCTGCATCTAAACAAATCACATCCATACCTTTCCGTTTTAAGTAAAACGAAAAAACACGAAGTAACATGGAATAGGAATCGCTTTCGTACGAAAACAATAACGCTTTAGGCATTTGGTTATTTTTTGGAATACTTAGCATGACATTCTTCACTTTTGCACCAAGTATTTGAAGCATATATTGTTTATGAATGGGCGTCATAGACGGCTGCTTGTCCATTTCTACTATTAATTTTTCCACTTGCATAAACAGATCAATGGTTACTCGGTCTACCGAATAGATGCTGTAGGCTTGATTTAACACCGCCTGCGCTCGATCTTCATCAAAGCTAATGAGCGCATCAGCAATTTCTCTCGCTATTTTAACAATATAATGGTGCCCTTCAGAGGCATGGTCTAAATCCGTTCCATTACGCTCTAAAGACTCCACTGCTTGTTTAATCGTAAACCCTTCGTTTACTCTTTCGATAAGCGTCTGGAGCTTTAGTACGTGTTCTTCACTATACAAACGGTGACCACTTTCATTACGAAAAGGAGCTACCACATGGTAGCGACGTTCCCAAGCTCTTAACGTACCAGGTCTAATCCCGAGCTTCTTTGACACAGCCTTTATATTATAATTCCCTTCTTTAAAGGTCATATCCAATTCGCTCCTTACTAGTTCAACCAGTTGCCTGTTTAGTTTTTCGACTGTTTGCTAATATTCAATCCTATATATCCTTTTTTTCATTAGGTTAATCCTTTTACAGAAATCTTTTCTTAACGAAAAGGTATAGCAGTATCATACCACACTCTATTCAAACCACGCACACATGCACTTTAATGGCTACGATTCGAAATACACGCAGCTTTCAGCGGTAAATAGACGTGCAAAAAAAAGCAGATCGAATAGGATCTGCTTTTTGACGTGCTTACTTTACCGCTTCTGTAGCAGCATTTAGTTCAGCCAATGCATATAACGCAACTGCCCCTAAATGTTTAGCTGCAATAAGCATAGATTCCTCGTCAATCGTAAACTTTGGATGATGGTGGGGATACGTGATGCCTTCTTGTTCATTTCCTGCTCCAGTAAAGAAAAAGGCACCTGGCACTTTTTGCAAATAGTAGGAAAAATCTTCACCGCCCATGACAGGAGGAACCTCGTAGACATTAGCAGAATCAAAAAATGACTCCGATGACTGCTTTAACCACTCTGTTGCCTCTGGATGGTTAATAACTGCAGGATACCCCTTACTATAATGAAATTCATACGAGGCGCCATATGCATCGCATACCCCTTTTATAACATCTTCCATTCGCTTTATTATTTGTTCTTGAACGGTTTTACTAAAGGTCCGTACTGTTCCAGATAAATTGGCTACCTCACTTACAACATTAAATGCACCACCAGCATGAAAAGAAGCGATTGTAACAACTGCCGGTTCGAGGGGGTCCACATTCCGACTGACAACCTGCTGTAAAGCTAAGGAAACTGCTGAACCTACAATAACAGCATCAACCGTTTGATGAGGCATTGCTCCGTGTCCGCCAAAGCCTGTAATGTTAATATCAAATTTGTCTGCGGCTGCCATTAAACGATCATAGGAATACCCAACCTTTCCTTTTGGTATTGGCGTCCATAAGTGGGTTCCAAAAATGCGATCTACGCCATCTAAACAGCCATCATTAACCATTGCAATTGCTCCACCAGGAGCTAGTTCTTCAGCAAACTGGTGAATAAACACAATCGTTCCTTCTACATCTGCTTTTCGTTCAGCAAGCACTTTTGCTAACACAAGTAATGTAGCCGTATGTCCATCATGGCCACAAGCATGCATTTTGCCAGGATGTTTCGAAGCGAACGGAAGTCCGGTTTCTTCTTGAATTGGCAATGCATCAAAATCCGCACGCAAGGCCACAGTTTTACCAGGCTTTCCTCCCACTAACGTTCCGACAACGCCTCTACCACCTACCTCGGTTCGCACGTCAATACCAATATTTCGTAAATATTCTGCTATTTTCGCTGGCGTATGTACCTCTTCATAAGACAATTCAGGTTCAGCATGAAATTCTCGTCTTAATTCAATCATTTCTGGGTAAAGCTCGTCTAATCGAGATAGTATGTCATTCAGCATTCTTCTTTTCCTCCTTATAACTAAAAAGGTATCCCTTATAGGAATACCGCCCATTACATCTATACAGAATCAATCAGAATTCTGGGACATTTTAAGTAACAGAATAGCCATAACTACCGCAAGTACGACAGCCGTTAAACCGATTCCTAAAATTGCAATTAATTGACCCGCGCTCATGCTCATCTTTCCTTTCACTCCTTGAAAGCATTTTCTTCTCTTCCTTAGTATAGCATAAGACAAGGAACTTTCAAAGGTGAGCATCCTCTCTCCTAAGTCCTACATAAAGCTAACAACGCATCAATTTGATCCATTTTCACTCGATTCTTTTCGATATAAAGCAACTTTTTTGCTTTTTTTAAATAGATACGTGCGTCATGATAATGAAATCGTTTTAATAGGCATTGTCCATATATAAAGAAAAATTGAGCTAGTCCAATAAGAACTTGGTAGTCCAAACACATTTGTTCTCCAGCTAAACAATAGTGTTCTGCTTCAGCATAATTACCTTTTTTAAATAAGTATTCGGCGTTACCGAGGTAAGCGCGGATGTACAAAGAAACGTAATGAACGTGAGGCGATTGTTCATCTAACCGATGAAGCAATGTTTGAAAACAATGATACGCATCTTCCTCCATCCCAACCTGATCATAGATAGCACCTAGATCAGCAAGCATATAAAGTTTGTTACACATTGTTTCCTCTGTATCATAAGCCTTTTTTAATTTAGCAATAGCCTCTTCTGTTGCTTGATTCGTGTAATGTGCACAAAGCGCTTCATGCCATAGGGAAAAAGGGTCATCTGAGGATAAATTAGCGGCTTCTAATTGTTCCCGAACGTTTTCGTATTCACCTTTCATTGCATCAAGTCTTATTTGATCTTTAGTCGTTTGAGAACAATGAGCATGTTCAAGCTGGTTTTCGAAGAAATAATTCATGTCGACGTTTAAACGTTGGGCAATGTGAAAGAGCGTTATGCTAGAAGGGTTTAGTACACCTTTCTCAATGTTACTAATTTGTGCTTGTGTGCAAATGCTTTTTGAAAGTTCCGCTTGCGTCAAAGCATTTTTTTTTCGAAGATGACGAACTTTCCGAGCGATTTCCCCTTTCATTTTTAAAACCTCCTGACATTAGGAAAAAGCAGGCACTCTGCTTTTGGAAAAATATTCTTTAAATCTGATTATAAAGGCTCTAATCTAGAATTCCTACCTTTTTTTGAAAAAATAATTAATAAATCATTTTCTGAAAATAATATTAAAATAAAAAAACCTTTAAAAAGGTCTTAAGCTGTTACTTATTTATCTCATCTAGGAATAGATCATCAGGAGTCATCGTAAACACATTGGCAATTTTCACTGCTAATTCATATGATAGCCCTCTTTTTCCATTTTCAATTTGCCAATAAAATGGTGTACTGACATGAATCTGTTTTGCTACTTGTTCCAGAGTCATATGATGTTCTAACCGCACTTTTCTTAATTTAGTCCGCTGCATCTGATCACCCCACTAATTAATTAACCACAAGTTAACTAGATTATACTATTAATTGGTAATGCTGTAAATCATAAGTTTCTATTTAGTTAACAATTGTTTTCGTTAGCGATCTGTTAACTTATAATGAAAGAGACGAAATGAAGGAAGGGTGTATGTGATGGCGATTGATTCTAAGCGATTAAAGCAATTGCGTAAAGAACAGAAATTGACACAAGAACAGCTTGGGCGGCTTATCAATGTCACAAAGGTATCAATCTCAGGCTATGAAAATGGTAATCGAACGCCAGACACAGATACTATTAACCGCATTGCTGATGTATTTGGTGTGACGACTGACTACCTTTTTGGTCGAACTGACCGGAGAAAACCGGCCTTTTTGTACGAACCTGATTTAACGGAAAATGAAGAACAGTTGCTTCGTGAGCATTTACAAACCTTACGAAAGAATAAATAAGTAGTGGCGACTCTTTAAGAGCGAAAATAGAGGTTAATAGAAAATTGTTGTTCCATTTCGTTTAAATAAGCTTCTTTTTCCCTATGGGACAAATGGTCAGGCATTATTTCATCTAAACGATCGATACATTCTTGTCTTAGAGTCTCGAATTCAGATTCTTTTTTGTCTGTTTTTTTCTTGCAGTTCAGCATTTGGCCAATGAGAACGATTAAACATACGAGTAACATCAAAGGAACTGGCGTAATAAGTAGGGTTGAAAATGAGGATGCTCCTGTTTGGATAAGCGGACTTATACTAATACCAAAAAATAAGCTTGTACATAGAGTTGCTCCTGCATAACGCTTGCTTTTCTTTTCAAAACGTTCGAGGATCCGCTTGCGATTAACGAGCTCCTGTGTCATGTGCCCTACTGTATCTACCTGTTGCACTCTATCACCTCTTTTTGTAAAAGGTATGTCTTACAAGTGCAAATTAGACTAAAAAGAGAAACGCCATGACTAAAATTGCTCCAACTAAACTAAAAAATAGGGCAAACAAAATTCTCGGCAAAAATAGTGGCTTCTTTTTCGTTGTTTTGCTTCGTTTGCGTTTTTGAGCATTCATGCGAGATGGTAGCCGATTCTCTTCACTTAACTCCTCAAACTCTTCCATTTTTACCTCATTCACCTTTTGTACCCCTTTCTATATACGGTTGATTAAAGATATAGGCAAGCTCTTCATCCCATTGAAAGAGACCCTTAGCTGGTTGTTTCTTTTGTTTTTGAAACGAATCGAGGGTCGCTCCACAAATATCACAACAATTGGCCTGCAACCTTGCATGCTCATCAAAAGGACGAAGCAATAGGTTACGTCTGCACTGATCGTAATTTTCACTATATACCGTCATCGTATCAAGACGCTGTTGCCTTGTTTGTTCTTGTTTTTCAAAGTACGCTTTTAATTTAGTAATGGTTTCGTGTTGATTCTTCCATGTTCCTTTATCATCTACGATTACGCCCCATTTTTCAAGTAAAAATAAAATCATCTGACCTTGCTCACCGTACGATTGCTCAAGCCTTATTCGCAATTCACTTTTATTGGTAAAAGGCATTGCAAGAATGTGCGGCAATGCTTCTAATGACCCCCTCTCTTCAACTCGATTTTGAATAAGTCGAGATGCATAAAATGGATCTTCAGGCGAAAGAAGAACGAGGGCTAAGCTTGGTAAACCGTCTCGCCCAGCCCGACCAATCTCTTGTAAATAAGATGCAACATCAAGGGGTTGTTGTAAATGAATAATGAAACGAATGTCTTGTTTGTTTACACCCATTCCAAAAGCATTTGTTGCACAGATTAAATCTAACTGATTTGAAAGAAACTGCTCCTGTACGAGCATACGATCCATGCTATCCATACCACCGTGGTAATAGCCTATTGAAAGCTCTGGACAATCTCGCTGAAGTTGTTCACAATACCACTCAGCTTGTGCTCTTGTTTGCGCGTATACTAAACCAGGTAGCTCATATTGTTGAACAATCTGTTTGAGTCGAATTACTTTTTGTTCAGTCGTTTCATACTTTTCAACAAATAAAGTGATATTTTCACGATTCACACGATCGAGAATTTCAACTGGCTCTCGTAATTGAAGCTGATTTTTTATATCTGTGCGAACGGTCTCATCAGCGGTAGCTGTAATGGCTAAAGTCGGTGGATGGTCAAGCAGCGCCTTCACTTCTCTTAACCGTAAATAATCTGCGCGAAAATCATGCCCCCAATAGGAAATACAGTGCGCTTCATCGATAACAAAATACGAAATCTGCTGCTTGCTTAGCGCGTTCAGTACATCTTGTGCTTGGAGCATCTCAGGTGACAAATAGACAATTTTATAGTCATTCACTTGTTGAAGAAGCTTTTGCCGTTCTTGTTTTGAAGAAAAACTGTTAAGCGCTACTACTTGTTTGCGACCTGCTTTTTTTAATTGTGCCACTTGATCTTCCATAAGAGAAAGTAGTGGTGAAACGACAATTGTTAATCCCTCCGCTAAAAATGCAGGAAGTTGGTAGCATAAAGACTTTCCTCTACCAGTAGGTAACATGGCAAACACATCATTACCCGCCATGAACGCTTCAATAATTTCTTTTTGGCCTTCTTTAAATGACTGAAAACCAAACAATCGTTGTAAGTCACGCTCTAACATACTGATTCCTTTCTCTCTTTGCTAAAACGAGGCGAATTTGAAAATAACTTACGTGCTCCCCCATTTTGTTTCGTATGTCTCTAAGTTTCATATCGGCTTGCTGATGCAAAACCGTTTCAATTTGCTTTTGCATAGAGTGATGCACAAACGGCTCGATTGAAAATTGATTGTCACTCATTGCAATTTCAACAACATGATCTTCCACTGTTGCTGGTTTTAGCTTTCGAATCGCTGCGATGCGTTCTAGTTTCATATTTTGATCTAATAGCTGCTTTGTTTTATTTGCAGACGCAGTTAATCGACTCACTTCATTATGTGCAAAGCATTGCGATAAAACCGGATAGGTATCATGCTGGTTGTATGCACAGGAACAAAACGTATGAATGACCGCCTGAGTACGAAGCTGGACCTCTAACGCGTCAAGCTTATAAATCTGTGCAAGCTGCGCTTTTGTTAGGCCTACCCGTTTTGGTCTAGAAAGCTGTCGAACAAATAGTTCAGCGTTTAGTGTAGACTGCTCACGTAAAATGGTGTCACATTCCCAATAAAGTTGATTGTTTAATGGCGTTACATCATGTTCATACTGTTTTAAAATGCCACGTACCCATTGTTGGTTCCAAACATTATGAGTTGTTGGCGCAAATGGCGCTTTTTCATATACGTGATTAAGTGATTGAATGAGCAATGAGAACCGTTCCCAAAAACGGCGTTCCACTTTACCAAACATCCACCCGTTTAATTGATATAAATAAGAATGCCCACGAAGATAGGCATCTTTTTGAGCCTCTGCCTTTTTCGTTGGCACACACACTTCGTTCTCAAACGTAATGATTTGATTCGTCTCTAGGGTTTCAAGTATATGTTGGAATGCTTCTTTTGTTAACTGTGGCAACGTGCCAAAAAGATAGAGTTGATTAAAAAACGTGCCATCTTGAACCGTTTGTATCGTTCGCTTTCCTTGTAGAAGATGATACGCAGCCATAGCTGAACGTTTCCCTCGGAATAACGCAAGTGCTGTAACGATTAGGTCTTCTCTCATAAGTAACCTCCATCCGTCCATCCTTTTATTTTAGCAAAGCTTTTTGCTTTTTTCATTGTTAAAAACTAAATATCTGCTACAATGGAATCCATTAGAGTCAAAGAGGAGTAAAAGGATGACAAACAAATGCTTTACCATTGTAGATATGGATACATGTATTGCATGTGGTGCATGCGGTGCTGTTGCTCCTGATATCTATGATTACAATGATGAAGGGCTGGCTTATGTCTACATAGACGATAATACTGGATCTGCGTTAATCCCGGATATTCTTGTAGACGATGTTATTGATGCGAAAAATGGGTGCCCAACGGATTCAATTAAAATTGCATCAGCACCGTTTGATGGAGACCCAATGAAATACGAATGAAATAAACATAGAATGTGAAATCTTTCGTTATATAAGCAAAATATTCTTCAGAGAACTTGTTTTTTACAATATTAATATCAAATGACGAATAATTAGTGGTTGACGTTCAAACCTTTTATATGGTACAGTACTAAAAACTGAATCGTTTAAATACAATGATGAAGAGATGACAAGATAACGGTTGATGCAGAGAGCTGATGGTTGGTGAAAATCAGTGATACCTTCTTGAATAGCACTTCTGAGTAGGCTTATCGAATAACAGTAGGTAAGTTCCGGAATCTCCGTTATGAATTGAGTTATGTAATGAATGTATTTACATAAATGAGGGTGGTACCGCGCTTAATCGCCCCTCACAGCTTTCAATGGAAAGCTGTGTTTTTTTTATTTTTTTTTAAAAGGAGAGAAACAGAAATGGACAAAGAGAGACAGTATCGCGTTTTAGTAGCAGACAGTATGAGCGAAGCAGGGTTAGCACCACTATTACAAGCATCAGACGTTCGTGTTGATCAAAGAAGTATTCAAGATGCAGACGATCTAGCACAATATGATGCCCTTCTAATTCGTAGCGGAACAACTGTAACAGAAAAAACACTAGCACAAATGCCAAATGTAAAAATCATCGCCAGAGCCGGTGTAGGTGTTGATAACGTTGATGTGCAAGCCGCTACTAAGCACGGTGTTGTCGTCATCAATGCCCCTGATGGAAACACGATTTCAACTGCAGAGCACACATTTGCGATGATGTGCTCGTTATTACGTAACATCCCTCAAGCAAACGCATCATTAAAAGATGGGAAATGGGAACGCAAATTGTATCAAGGAGCAGAATTAAATAAAAAAAAGCTCGGTATTATTGGATTCGGTAGAATTGGTACGCAACTTGCTCGTCGCGCGAAAGCATTTGAGATGGAAGTAGTGGTTTACGATCCATTCTTAACAGTGGAACGAGCGGAGAAATTAGGCATTCAAAAAACAGATTTACACGATGTTTTACGGAAAGCGGATATTATTACTGTCCATACACCACTAACAAAAGAAACAAAAGGTTTATTAAATATGGAAACCATCCCATTAACGAAAAAAGGTGTTTATTTAATCAACTGTGCAAGAGGTGGCATTATTGATGAAAAGGCCCTTTATCATTTTCTAGAAACTGGCCACGTAGCCGGAGCAGCTTTAGATGTGTTTACAGAAGAACCAGTAACAGATCAAGCGCTTATTAAACATCCTAACGTTGTCGCAACACCACATATTGCAGCCTCTACAAAAGAAGCACAGCTAAATGTGGCGTCACAAGTGGCAGAAGAGGTTCTTGCTTTTCTTCAAGGAGAGCCAGCAAGAAATTCCATTAATCTGCCCACTCTATCAAAAGAGCTTTATGAACAAATTAAACCTCAGTATGATTTAGCAAGAACGATGGGTTCGTTATTATCACAACTAATGCGCATTCCTGTCCAAGAAATTAATGTGTACTACAGCGGGTCAACAACTCAAGGAGATACGAGCATTTTAACAAGAAGCTTAATGGCTGGTTTTTTACAGCCACGAGTGGATGCCGCTGTCAATGATGTCAATGCGTCATTAATTGCTAGAGAGCGTGGCATTAATTATGGTGAAAAGCAGCTGACCGATCATTTTGGTTACGAAAATCTTATCCATGCTGTAGCGGTTGGTGAAGAACGTTCGTTTGAAATAAAAGCAACGTATATTAAAGATTATGGTCCTCGTATTGTTTCTCTTAACGAATTTTCTGTTGATATTGTCGCCCACGGGCATATTCTTTATATTCAGCACTTTGATCGTCCAGGTGTTATTGGCAAAATGGGGCAGTTACTAGCGCAGCACGATGTCAACATTGCAACAATGCAAGTTGGTCGGAAATCTGTTGGTGGCGAGGCCATAATGCTCGTAAATGTAGACAAACATGTTGAAGATGGAATCGTAGAGGAACTTGTAAAATTCGATGAAATTAAACTTGTGCATGTGATTGATTTATAAAGATGAAGAAACGGTTCACGCTTATCATGCGTGGACCGTTATTCTTCATGCGTACACATCATCCATTAAAGAAATACTCTTCACGCTATTATATTCGTCACTTCTAACGATTCGTTCTTCTTCTATCATCCATTTTACGCTAAAGAAAAGTAACCCGATAACGAACATCAGCATAAACACAATGCTAAACCGTTTAACAAAATCAACCATTGATGCCATAAAAGCCTCCCACTTTTTTTCTCCATGGGAACTATATGAAAACTATTTGTTTTTTATGAATCGAAATGCTTCTCCCCTTCATAAGCTACATCAACTACTCCTGTTTGTTTATTTGCTAAGCGAGCTAAAGTGAAGAGGTAATCAGATAGGCGATTGATGTACACTTGAAGTTCTGGATGAATACCCGATTCTAGTTGATTTACTCGTCGCTCTGCCTTCCTTGCTTCTGTACGACAAACATGCAGTGCACAAGCAGTGGCGCATCCTCCTGGTAAAATAAAATACTCAAGTGGTTCCATTGACTCTGTGTGCGCATCAATTCGTTGCTCCAATTCTTCGGTGTGAGCAGCAGTGATTTTATACGGGATCGTCTCTTTTACGTTTGCTAAATCAGTCCCGTAATCAAATAATTGATTGGATACAATCATTAATTCTGTTGAGATGTTTGATAAATGCTCCTGATGTGCACAATAGATCGCTTGGCCAATGACGCTATTTAATTCATCGACTGCACCAATCGCCTCAATTCGATTATCTGTTTTATTCAGTCGCCCTCCTAAAACGCTTGTTTTTCCTTTATCGCCACCTCGAGTGTAAATCTTCATGTTTTCATCCTCCGCCATCTACATAATAGGGTAGTACACTAAATTGTTTACGACCTGAATGCTGTTCGATTGTTTCTGAAAACGGCGTCCCATAAAGGGTCCTCAACCTATCCCTTGTTAGTTGTTGCTGTGTTTCGCCATAACCTTGAACATTTCCTGCTTTTAAAAGCAGGACGTTATCACAATATAAACTAGCTAAATTCACATCGTGTAAAATACAGACAACGGTTAAAGCATTTTTTTTGACTTGCTGATGTAAGTAATCCATAAGCACTACTTGGTGCGCAAGATCTAAGTGATTGGTCGGCTCGTCAAGTAATAAAAGTTCGGGTCCTTGCGCTAAAGCTTGCGCAAGCCACACTCGCTGTCGTTCTCCTCCACTGAGTGTCAGCATAGAACGATGTGCTAAGGTGTTCACTTTCGTTTCTTTCATCGCATGGTCAATCATGATTCGGTCTGCTTTAGAAAGCTGTGGGAGCAAACCATGTAAATATGGATAACGCCCCAACTCAACAACACTTTGAACCGTTGTATGAAAAGCGGAAAAAGGTTCTTGAGTTAAAACAGCTAGTTTACGCGCTCGCTGTTTTGCCTTCATTCTTTCAAGGGGCTCATCATTAAAAAGCACTTGGCCTGATTGAAACGACTTAACTCCTGTTATCCCTTGAAGTAAAGTTGTTTTTCCGCTGCCATTCTCACCTAAAATGCCCACCATTTCTCCTTTTTTCACAGAAAACGAAATATTGTTTAACACTGTACGATCTCCGTAGCGAACACTCACCTCTTGAACATCTAACATATTAAGCCCCCTGCTTTCGTTTATTTTGCCGATAAAGCATCCAAGCAAAAATAGGAGAACCAACAAGTGCCGTAATCACACCAATTGGTAGTTCAGCTGGTGCCACGATTGTTCGAGCTGTTAAATCAGCAAGAATTAAAAACCCACCACCTGTTATTCCTGCTAAAGGCAACACATGTTGATGATTAGAACCCCATAAAAGTCGAACCATATGTGGTATAACGAGCCCAACAAAACCGATTGTTCCGGATACTGCTACTGCACTTCCGGTTAAAAGCGTTGCCGCTAAAAGAATAACAAATTTCTTTTTCTTAACAGCAACACCTAAATAGTGGGCACTCATTTCCCCGTACATTAGCGCATTTAATTCATTCCGACAAAACCAAACAAGTATAAATCCAAGTGCTAAAAATGGTGAAATTAAATACACATAAGACCAGCCGCGCATGCCTACACTGCCCATGAGCCAATGAATAATGTGACGAAGCTCTTCTTGTGAAAGAGCCACCATTAATGATAAGCAAGCACCTAAAAAAGAACTTGCAATAATACCTGTTAAAATAATGGTTTCTGTTGCAAGCGAGCGTTGCACAAGACGAGTGAAAGACAGGACGAGGCATAGGGTCACAAAGCCAGAAACGATTGCAACAACCGGTAAGGTCCATATGCCGATAAAGCTAAGTTGAAAAAAAATAACCGTGACAGCTCCCAGTGCCGAACCTGATGAAACACCAATCGTAAAAGGGTCTGCTAACGGATTTCGTAAAAGCCCTTGAAAAGCAGCTCCTGCAATTCCTAAAGAGGCACCGACTAGAAACGCTAGCAGCACCCGTGGCAGTCTGATTTGCATAATAATTTGTGTATGACTATCCGTCAACTCGACACCAAGTGGGAGACGCGCCCCTTCTTGAACAATCGTTAAAAAAACGGTTCGTACTGGGATATGTACACTCCCTAAGCTTATAGCGAGTAGAAAAATAATGACAACCAAACAAATAGAGAAAAGGTAAGGTCCTATCGTCCTTATCCACGTCGTGTGAGCTTTCATTTTTCACTCCTTGCTTTCCTCAAGACAAAAAAAGCAGCACATATGAACGTATGTGCTGCTTCAACATTGCTACTTTTAACAATGGTTCTTTAGTCCACGAAAGATTACGTTCTACATAACGGCAGGTTGTCTGACTTATACGAGTACGTATTTACAGTGGCGGGTCCGTGCTAGATTTTCACTATCTTCCCCTGTTAGACAGCGCTTAGGCTGTATCCGTTTAGACGTTATTGGTTTCTTTTAGACTACCACGGTTTTGTTTCTTATGAAACAAAAAAGATCGTCTTTATTCGCCATCTCTATTCATTTTTCGAGGAATCGTGAACCGAAAGACTGTACCATCCCCTACTTTACTTTGGACTGATATCGTACCGCCGTGGGCTTCAACAATGTTTTTTGCTATTGCTAAACCTAGTCCAGTACCACCGCGCTGTCTAGTCCGTGCCTTGTCCGCTTTATAAAACCGTTCAAATACGTAAGGTAAATCTTCTTCAGGAATCCCAGAACCTGAGTCATGTACAGAGAAAATGTTCGCTTTTTCATCTCGTTCATAGCTAAGGTGCACATAGCCGCCTTTCTCAGTATGACGAATGGCATTATGAATGAGGTTCGTTAATACTTGCTCTATGCGATCCGGATCAAATAATGCGGTTGTATCTTTTTGCTCATACAATAGCTGGATATCAATTTCTTCAGATTTTACGTAACTAGAAAACTTACGGACGATTCGCTCTAAGTAATCCTGGAGCCCCATTTCCTCCATATTTAACTCAATATACCCTGCTTCCATTCGAGCTAAATCTAGTAATTCATTGACTAGCCGCCCCATTCGTAACGACTCATCGTAAATAATTTGTGCTACTTCTTTTTGTTCCTTTTCCGTAGATGTGACGCCATCGACGATTGCTTCACTATACCCCTGTAGCATAGAAATAGGCGTACGTAATTCGTGTGAAACATTCGCGATAAAATCTTTACGTAACTTATCGTGTCGACGCTCTTCTGTCACGTCTCGCACAACAGCTACAGCACCACGGATATATTGACCTTCGTATAATGGCGCCATTAAAATAGCCATGCTTCTTCCTTGAACTGTTTTTTCAAGCAGTTCTTCATGCTCTTGTTCAACAACACGTTCAAAAAGAGGTCGCAATTGTGTTGGTACTTTTACTTTTGACCCTACGTCCGCCTCGCCTTCCTCATACAGCATCATTTGGATGACATGATCAGCTTGCGGGTTGGTAATTCGAATTAAACCGTGTTTATCAAATGTTATGACACCATCAGCCATACTTAATAAAATTCTCGATAACTGTTCCTTTTCCTGATTTAGCTCAGAAATGTTGCGATTCAATTCTCTACGCATCCGATTAAAGGCAATAGCAAGCTGACCAATTTCGTCTTGAGTCAAAATCGGTACTTTAGTATGGAACTTCCCTTGAGCTACTTCTAACGCAGCTTGCCTCATAATTCGTATCGGAGCCGTGATACGTGAGGATAAGAAAAAGGCAAAAATTGTTGTTAAAATAAGCGCGATACCTGCGGACAAATAAATGAGTCTACGCGTTTCAGATGCCGCTTCTTCAATAGCCGATAAAGGCTGATAGAGAAAAATCATGGCGTCTAGTTCATCTGTTTGCACAGGTGCTCCTAAAATAATCATTTCTGTTTTGTCATCTTCGCCTCCAGCAAGTGAGTAACTTTCGGTTTCAATCACACGTTCATCGAAAGAAGACCATCCTTCAATTAATTCAGAAGCAATCATTTCGCCTTCGCGACCTGCAGCTGTACTCCATACTCCTGTTTGGCTATCTACAAGCAATAGATCAACCGAAAACTCCTGACTAATCGTTTCTAAATACTCATATGAACCATCAAGACCATCGTGACTTTCTAGCGTTGAAATAGCCATATTTGCATAGCTATTAAGCCTTGTTTCAGCCTCTTCAATTGTACTAGTTTCCGTAAAGCGAAGCATCATCACCATTAAAACCGTTAATACGACCGTAACAAGTAAAAGAATGGTCAACCAAAGCTTCCCTACTACACTTTGCCAGAGCATTAGCCGCTAACTGCCTCAAATTTATAACCGACACCCCAAACCGTTGATATAATGGCTGAAACTTCTGGTGACACTCGATTCAATTTCTCTCGTAAGCGTTTAATGTGGGTATCCACTGTTCGCAAATCGCCAAAAAACTCATAGTTCCAGACGTCCTTCAATAGCTGTTCTCTTGAGAAAACCTTGTCTGGCGATTGAGCTAAA
The DNA here is from genome assembly GCF_004375095.1 of Shouchella oshimensis. Taxonomy (NCBI): domain Bacteria; kingdom Bacillati; phylum Bacillota; class Bacilli; order Caryophanales; family Bacillaceae; genus Shouchella; species Shouchella oshimensis. The sequence continues at coordinate 192,117 of NZ_SNUX01000001.1, forward strand.
TAATAGAGCAGTTCATATTCTTTTGGTGTTAAATTAATTTCTTGTTGATTTACACTTACACGATGGGCATCGTTATCAATTGATAACGGACCAAAAACAAGCAAATCCTTTGTTTGCGTATCTGTTTGAACAAATTGAGTAGCAGAAGCTCGTCTTAGCATTGCTTTTACTCGCAACACAACTTCCCGTGGGCTAAACGGTTTAACGATATAATCATCTGCACCAACTTCAAATCCTTGTACCCGATTTGCTTCTTCTCCCTTTGCTGTTAGCATCATAACCGGAGTAGATTTTGATAGTCGTAGCTGTTGGCACATTTCGATTCCATCCATACCAGGCATCATTACATCAAGTAAAATTAAATCATAGTCCACTTCAAGTGCTTTAGCGAGAGCCTCTTCACCGTTTGTTGCTTCATCTATTTGATAGTCTTCTCTTTCTAGATACATTTTTAACAATCGTCGAATACGATCTTCATCATCTACAACTAAAATACTTGGTTGATAATCCATTATAGACCTCCTCAATACCTATCTTTATTCATTATGAACATGCTGGAGCTGTTTTAGTATACGATCCTCTTTAGTCTACCACGGTTGAAAAACAAATCGCCAATCTTGAAGCGCAATTTTCCACAAAAAAAAGAATTGCTACAAATCATTTGTAACAATTCCGTCATCATTCGTTTCCTTACGAAGCGTAGGAATGTAACCCAGCAATAACTAAGTTAACAAAAACGAGGTTGAACATAATAATAGCGAATCCAATAACGCATAGCCAAGCGGATTTTTCTCCGTGCCAGCCTTTGTTTAAGCGTAAGTGAAGATAGGCGGCATAGAACAAAAACGTAATTAATGCCCATACTTCTTTTGGATCCCAACCCCAAAAACGTGACCAAGCAATTTGTGCCCAGATCATAGCAAAGATTAATCCTCCGAGAGCGAAGACAGGGAATCCAATCGCAATAGCGCGATAGCTAAATTCATCTAATGTTAAAGGATTTGTTACTTTTAATAGCGGTTGTATGGCTAAACTAATCCGTTTACGAATAAGAAGACGAATCACCCAGTACAGAACGGCACCAATGGCAAACGCCCAAATTAATGTGTTAAAATCACTTGCTTCAATATTGCCCGGTACAGCAAAGAATGGATCCATTCCATTTTCTGTCTGACTTTCCCATTGATTTGGTCCTACAATCGGTGGTACTTCATATACCATCGTTGCCTCTTGTTCATTTTCATCTATATAGCTAAACGTTACTTCATAATCTGCTGCCGCAAAGCCGTGGGCAACAAGAGAATGAGCAACTACACATAGTAGCCCGTACATCATAAGCTCAATAATACGTGGCTTCCAACTTTTTTGCTTTAAATCAAGGGTACGAATTAAATAGGCTAATCCCGCTGCAAAACCAATTGCAAGCAACCCTTGTCCAATTGCGGTTGTAATAATATGTAACTTTAACATGAGTGGCATTTGCAGTGATGGCACAAGTGGTGCAACAGCTGTTGAGAAGGTTGACGCATACACAATGAGTAGCATCACTGTTGGCATCGTAAACAACCCTACCACATCGGCACGAGCTGGATAAATAAAATAAATAATACAAAATGCAAGGGAAATGGCAATAGCTAGCGCTGTCATGTATTCGAACATATTGCTCACAGGTGCATGACCAGAAACCGACCATCTAGCAAAAAAGTAGCCAAGGGAAAGCGCTAAACCAAGTAAAGAAAACACCAAACCCCATTTGCTTGCTTTTGTTTGCTTTTGCTCTTGTTCTTTACGTTGTTTTGCTAATGATAAGGCAAATAAAACCGTTGCCGTTAAAAAAGCAAAAAAAGCAAATAGCAATAAATTAAAACTTAGATTAAGCATGTTTATCTCCTTTTTGCCCCGAAACGTCCGCTGAACCATCTGATTCCTTTTGTTCTTCTTGATCCATCGGAGTTAACAAGTTCGTATCTTCAAGACTTTCACTTAGTTCTTTTTGAAAAGAAAGCCAGTTACGATTCGTATGACCTGCAATCCATACTTTTCCATCTGTTTGCTGAATCCAAACACGTCGATGTGCCCAATAGGAGCCTTGAACAAGACCAATAATAAAAATGCTACCACCTGCAATTAATAGAGGTAATGTTTGATCTTTTCGTACCGTTAAAATACTAACATTCGCTAATTCCACATCAACAAATGTCATTTTGTACTCGTTTTCCTGCAATGGCTCTAAGTTTTGCTGAATTCCAACAACACTTGTCTCTCCTTCAGGCGTGTCTGGTGTTATCATTTCAAATATGAAATACGGATTATCCGGAATATTGTTACGGGTTGACGGCTCATTATTTGAGTTCATATAAAAATTAGGGAAATAGTTTACTAGCCGTACTTCATAGCCGTCGCCTAAATCATAGGTTCCTTCTGGATTAATAAGGTTAATCGTTAACTCGCCAAACGTTTCATTTGTTTCTTTTTGTTCCAATGTAAACGTCATTTCATGCAGTTCATTTTCACGATAGTCGGTTTGATAAAGAGAAAAGGAATCAAACTTTAGCGGATCGTTTACAAAGATGTTTTTTTCATCTACTTTTTCAATTGAATCATCCCCAAGAATTCCCGATCTCTTGTATAACACTGCGTCGGTCATAAATGATTCTGTGACAAGTCCATTACTGTTGGCGAATGCATCTTGGAAACGATCATCTTCAGGGTCATAATAGTCAATTGAAAAGCCACGGTTTTCCACGAGATACTCCGACGCCTCCGGAACAGGCGCACGCTCTCCTTCACGAATCCACATCGTCGTATCCACATACATACCTGGTAAATAGCGCATTAAGCAACCAGCTAAAAATAAAATTAAGCCTACATGATTGACATAAGGGCCCCAACGAGCGAACCGATTTTTCTCAGCTAATAAATTGCCATTTTCTTCGCGTATAGTATAACGCTTCTTCTTTAACGCTACAGTCACTTTTTCTAAATCGTCTGAGGTTGATGCTGACGCTTTTGTTGCAGCAAACAGACGTTGACGTGTCATAAAATGAGCGTGACGTGTTACTCGCTGAGCTTTTAATGCTTTGTATAACGGAATGCCCCGGTCAAAACTAGCCACAACAATGGAAACCGCTAAAGCAACGATTAAAGCTATGTACCACCAAGAACTGTAAAGTTCGTTTAATCCTAGATTATAATAAAGTAAACCAATCGATCCATATTCTCGCTCATAAAAGGTCGCAGCATCTTCTATACCAGGACGGAGATTTTCCTGAGGAAACAACGTCCCTACTGCTGAAGCTACAAGTAGAATGATAATAATCCATATACCGACTTTTACTGATGAAAAAAAAGCCCAAATCTGATCCAGTATCGTTCGTCTTTGTTTTTTAGAACGGATGGCTGCCCCTTCATAGCGCATGTTAACACCTTCGGATTTGGCCTCGTCTGTTAGAGGTTTTCCGCAAGCTGCACACATGTCTGTTCCTTCTTTATGAATATGACCGCATTCACACGTTTTAAGTTTGTCTTTCATTTTTTCACCCCCGTCTTACCCCTCGGGTACTACCTTTTCAAAAAACTCCCTTACCATTACCTCTGTCATTTCACCTTGATAATAGTGTTGAACTTCACCATGTTCATCAATGACCAGTGTTGCTGGCAAAGGTCGAATACCATAAGCTCTTGTAACCTCTTGTCTTCTGTCAATAGCAATGGGAAACGATAACTTATGGCGAGATACAAATGTATCGACTGTTAACTCAGACTCGTCCACATTGATGGCAATCATTTCAACGTCACCTTTATAGTCTTTATATACATTTTCAATATGAGGCATTTCTCGTTCACATGGTTCACAATAAGTGGCCCAAAAATTAACAAAGACCCCTTTTCCTTCTTGCTGTGCCATTTCAAAGCGATTATCGTCTAAATCCCGCAAAGCAAAGTTTTCAGCTTGATCTCCTGCGCGAACGACCCCATCGTTTGATTGAGAATTGGCATAAAACGTATAGCCAACTGCACCCGCAATGATTAGTAAAATCATTAGTCGAGTGATTGAACGCTTTTTTTTACTCAACGGATGCGCCCCCCTTTCCATTTGTGAACGTTTTCGTACAGTTCTATTATAACGTGGGACAGAAATGAATTAACATTTTTTTATGACGGTTTCGTGACAGCCATTTCTTTTAATTGTTTGACTTCCATTGGTTTAATGACGCGATAGTCACCTGAATTTAAGTTACCTAATGTTAAAAAACCAAACCGTTCTCGCTTTAACTTTTCTACTTGGTAACCGAGGGCTTCCATCATTCTACGAACTTGTCGATTCTTTCCTTCATGAATAATGATACGGATAATCGCGGTGTTTTTTTTGCGATCACTTGATAGCATTTTGACTTTTGCAGGAGCTGTTACCCCGTCTTCTAACTTTATGCCAGTTTCAAGCTGTTTTAACTCTTTTCGATCAGGTATGCCCTTAACTTTCACAACATATTCTTTTTCAATTTTAAATTTTGGGTGCATTAATAAATTGGCAAATTCGCCGTCATTTGTTAATAACAATAACCCTGATGTGTCATAATCCAAACGACCAACAGGGTAGATACGCTGGGATACATCAATTAAATCCGTTACCTTTTTTCGTCCTTTCTCATCGTTTGATGTGGAGATAACACCAGTGGGTTTATAAAGTAAATAATAAACAGGCTCTTCTTTGTCCAAGGGAACACCGTCTACTTCAACTCGATCTTTATTTGGATTTACTTTCACACCTAATTCTGTCACCTTTTTGCCGTTCACTTGTACACGACCAGCCGTAATATACTCTTCTGCTTTTCGTCTTGATGCCACGCCTGCTTGAGCGATAACTTTCTGTAATCGTTCCATCTTTCTCACCTCTTGCATCATCATAACGACTTTTCTTTACTGTTACAAGTAGCTCGTAAAAGAATACGCCTTCAAAAAACAAAAAACGCGTTAGATAGAAGCCTCCTTGCAAGCTTCCTTCAAACGCGTTTCATCTAAATATTACGATCCAAAAATAAGGCTGACAATAAAAATAGCGGCAATAATGCCTACTAAATCTGCAAGTAAACCTACTTTTAACGCATCACCCATCTTTTTAATCCCTACTGCTCCAAAATAGACCGTGAGAATATAAAAAGTCGTATCTGTACTTCCTTGTAAGGTCGCTGCTAGTCGCCCAATGTAAGAGTCAGGTCCATGTACAGCGGTTAAGTCCGTCATTAACCCAAGTGCACCTGTACCAGAAATGGGTCTTAACAACGCTAAAGGAACAATATCAGCAGGAACGCCAAACCAAGACAGGAATGGCGCCATCGCCGAAACGAGAGCTTCCATTGCGCCCGAAGCACGAAATACGTAAATAGCAACGAGCATACCCACTAGGTAAGGAATAATAGAAACAGACATTCCAAAGCCTTCTTTTGCACCTGAAACAAACGTCTCGTATGTAGGAACTCTTCGAAGTGTAGCAATAAGAATAACCGCACCGATAAGTACAGGGATCATCCACACCGATAGCGCCGTTAACCATTCCATTTAAGAGGACCGCCCCTTTCGGCTACGTAAGTAATAAAAAAACCGATCAATACAAATCGCGCCAATCATTGCGCACCCAGAAGCAAAAATAGTCGTGCTGACGATATCTGTCGGCGCTTCAGATTCATACGACATCCGAATGGAGATGACAGTTGTAGGAACAAGAGTTAAACATGCCGTATTAAGAGCCAAGAGCGTAATCATTGAACGACTTGCTTCGTCCTTCCCTCCGTTCAATCGTTTCAATTCTTCCATCGCTTTTATCCCCATCGGTGTAGCTGCATTCCCTAATCCAAATACATTAGCAGTTAAGTTCGACAAAATGTAGCCCATTGCTGGATGATCCTTTGGTACTTCTGGAAAGACTTTTCGGGCAAGCGGATGGACGAGTTTGGCTAATTGCTTTAAAATACCTGCTGTTTCGGCTACTTTCATTAATCCTAGCCAGAAAGTTAGGACGCTTATTAGTCCGATACAAATCGCAACCGCTTCTTTTGCACCTGTAAAAACCCCTTCGGTTACTTCGCTCATCGTTCCATTTATCGCTGCATACACTAAGCCAATGAGTAACATTCCTGCCCAAATATAGTTAATCACGTAGTACCAGCTCCAATAACAACCGTAAACAGCTGTCGAATGGTTTGCAAAAACGAACGCTTTTCTTCTTTCTCCCCTTCTTCATAATAAAGAGGGGTACTTTCTAGTTCTTCTCCATTCGCCACAAACATCATTTTCCCTACAGGATGTTGAAGTTCTTCATTTGTAAACCCTTCTTTAGGAGGAGCTTTTAGTTCAAGTTTAGGCTTTATCGCCGTTTTTTCATTTTCACTTAACGGGTAAACCAGTGGATGTTTTACAGTGAGATGATCTTCATAAAATGCATCTGCCCTTACATTAAGCGGCCCAGCTTCGATTAAAGTGTGTAGCTTAAATTGCTTAAAACCCCAGTTAAATAAGTTCATGTGATCGTCCCAATCGTTTGGATCGTTGAGAGTAACCGTAATTAAGTTCAGTCCGTCTTTACTAGCTGTAGAAACAAGAGTACGTTTTGCAAGCTTCGTATAACCTGTTTTTCCTCCTGTAGAATAATCATACTTCTCTGTTAACAACCGATTCTTATTATGAAATACACGTACATGTTCACCTTGAGAGCGGTATTTTTTTGTAGATGAAATCGTTTGAAACGTTTCATTTGTCATTGCATACTGGGTTAATATGGCCATATCATAAGCGCTAGACAAATGGTCGTCGTGCGTATCTAATCCATGGGGATTACGGAATAACGTATTAGACATGCCAATTTCTTTTGCTTTTTCATTCATTAAATAAACAAATCCATCTACACTGCCACCAACGTGCTCAGCAATCGCAATTGCTGCATCATTTCCACTTCTCATCATTAACCCGTAAACTAAATCTTCTAGCTTCATTTTTTCTCCTGAAACTAAATAGAGAGAAGATCCTTCTGTCCCTTCTGCATGCTTTGAAACAAGAACAGTCTCATCTAATTTGCCTGATTCAATAGCCAAAATTGCCGTCATGATTTTTGTGATACTAGCTATTTTTAATGACTGGTGTTCATTTTTACCATAAAGGACACGTCCTGACTCTTGCTCCATTAAGATTGCAGCCTGTCCAGATATAGGAAATGTCACTTGCTCTTTTCCATACATACTGTCTATCGGTAAGTAAAGTAAAAAGCACCAAATAAGTAAACATACCGTTCCTTTTTTTATCATGAGTCCGCTCAACTCCCGCACAGTTTATATAGAAATTTATGCGGCCAAGCCTTATTTATGACTAGCATCTTTCTACTTAACTTACTGAATGATAAAGCGATATGCGGTTTAGAACGTACTGGTTAAGCTTTATCGAGCTTTTCTTCGACAAAAACATTAAAAAGCTAGTCCAAACAGTTAACCCATTTGAACTAGCCTATGTCTATTTTTTCATCCTTTTGGTTTAAAAATAAGAGCAGCAATAAAACCGAAAATGATTGCCGCCGAAATACCGGCACTCGTTATTTCAAAAATACCTGTGATAATACCAATTAAACCAACTTGATTCGCCTCTTCCATTGCACCCTGAACAAGGGAATTACCAAAACTTGTGATCGGCACAGTTGCTCCCGCTCCTGCAAAATCAACTAACGGTTCATATAGACCAAAACCTGCTAGAACAGCTCCACTAACAACTAAAGTGGACATAGTATGAGCTGGCGTTAATTTGACGACATCCATTAACAACTGACCAATGACACAAATAACTCCTCCAACAAGAAACGCCCACAAAAAAATCATAATGCGCCTCCTTTTGGTGATTCAATAACAACAGCATGAGCAATACATGGAATAGTTTCTTTTTGCTGGAACGATAGTGGTGATAAAAGTGCGCCGGTAGCAACGACGAGCAAGCGGCGAATCTCTCCTGACTTCACTTTATTTAGTAAATGTCCATACGTCACAACTGCAGAACAACCTGGCCCACTTGCCCCGGCTAATACAGGCTGATCCTCTTTGTAGAGCATTAACCCACAATCTTGAAAGCGATCGTGCCCTAATTCATAGCCTTTTTGTTTGAGCAAGTCCCGGCAAATCGGCAGTCCGATTTGACCTAAATCACCTGTGACAATAAGATCATAATCATCTGGACCTCGGTGGAACTCTTTGAAATGAGTCTCAATCGTGTCGGCTGCTGCGGGCGCCATTGCTCCACCCATATTAAATGGATCAGAGATACCCATATCAATCACTTTTCCCATCGTCGCCCCAGTCACTCGTGGACCATCACCTGTTTTAGCCACAAGTGCTGCACCTGCAGCCGTTGCTGTCCATTGAGCTGTTGGTGGTTTTTGACCCCCGTATTCAGTTGGGTAACGAAATTGTTTTTCCGTTGCTGCATTATGGCTCGATGCGACACTTACGACATGATGAGCACCACTTCCATTAATTAGAAATGAGCCTAGCGCAAGCCCTTCCATCGAGGTGGAACAAGCACCAAACATACCTAAATAAGGAATGGCTAATGATCGACCTGCAAAGCTAGACGGGGTTAATTGATTCACTAAATCCCCGGCTAATAGAAAATTTACATCTTCTTTTTTAACAGATGCTTTCTTTAATGCTGTTGTAACAGCGCCTTCTACAAGAATCGTCTGCGCTTTTTCAAATGATTTTTCGCCAATCCACAGTTCATCATGTACCAAATCAAATGCCTCTGGAATAGCGCCGTTCCCCTCGAATGGACCACCAACCGTTCCAGTAGAAATAATGACAGGCTGGTTATCAAATCGCCAACTTTGTTTTCCAACTAACATTAGATCACCCCCGCATTAATAAGAAGGGTTTTTATTAATGAAATAACGAATGCAGCTACCGTTCCAAAAACAATAACGGAACCAGCTAACTTAAACATGTTGCCACCAACGCCGAGAACATAACCTTCTGTTCGATGCTCAATGGCTGCGGACGCAACCGAATTGGCAAACCCTGTAACAGGCACAGCGGTTCCAGCACCTGCAACTTGGGCAATACGATCGTAAAATCCAAGACCTGTAATCAAAGTCGCAATAAAAATTAATGTGGCAACAGTCGGATTACTAGCGCTTTTTTCTGTAAAATCAAAGAATGTGTAATAAAATACTTGTAAACACTGCCCAATGACACAAACGGCACCGCCAACGAAAAATGCGATGATACAGTTCTTTAATACGGGCCTTTTTTTCTCGTATTTTTTTGCTACCTTTTGATACTGTTCTTGCTCTGGTGATTGCTTTTTCTTAGCCACTCATTTCCCTCCTTACTCTTTTAAATGTTCTTCAATCCGTTTTAACTGTTTTTTTACTTCTGATTTCGCTAAATGATCGGTTTTAATCGCTTCCTCTGCTTTAGCTAATTCCTTATAAATTTTTTTATCTGTTGAAATATGGATAGTCGCATTCGGATAGAGTGCTTTAACAGAATCAAATGCTTTTTTACGTACTTTTTTCAAATGGAAACGATCCTTCTGTTTTATGTGAAGTGCCATAATCATATCTTCTTCGTGTTGAATGCCTCGCACACTTACAACTTCGTCCATTTTCAGCAATTCTTCCTTTACACGATCAGATTCTGCTTGTTCTTTACCAGCAGAAGACTGTAGCATAAATGCTTTCCCTTGCTCATCTTCATAAGCTGTACAAGCTGTAAGTAGCGTAATAAGTATAATGGCTAGTGTTTTTTTAAACATGTCATCACCTCCAAGTATTCAAGCTTTTCGCTTATTAGGGTGTATCAGTTACATTTATTTACACATGAAATTATTGACAATTGTTTCATGGAATAGCAGCCAGACTAGGTAAGACACTAACAGTAGAAAGGATGTTACTAACATAGGGTGAGAGCATCATGCAAAGCTATATATCATTAACAACCGAACTGATTGTAGGTTTTTTCGCACTATTAGTGTTATCTAAAGTTCTCGGTAAAAATCAAATTACTCAGCTAACACCGTTTGATTTCATTTCCGCACTGGTCATTGGCGAGCTATTAGGAAACGCCATTTATGATGACGACATCCACCTTGTCTATGTGCTTTACGCGATTTTTATTTGGGGTTCCCTCATCTATTCCATTGAAATGATTACGCAAAAGTTTCGATTTACAAGAGGTCTGCTTGAGGGGTCTCCTTCCATTATTATCGCAAAGGGTCGTATTCAATTTGATGAGCTACGCAAAAACAAATTAGATTTAAATCAGCTTCAACACTTATTAAGAGAGAAGGGCGTTTTTTCAATTCGAGAAGTTCAATATGGGATCTTAGAAACAAATGGAACGGTCAATATCCAGCTTAAACATGCCTTCCGTTCACCATCTAACCAAGAGATGGCGATTAAGGGTGTTGATCAAAGCTTACCTATTCCTCTCATTATGGACGGTGAAATTATTTATGAAGGGCTTAAAAAAATCAAAAAAAACGAAAGCTGGCTACATGAGCAAATTCAAAAGAGAGGCTTTCCTTCTCATAAAACAATCTTTTATGCAGAGTGGCTAGACGATCACTCCATTTACATGCAGAACTATACACCATAAATTCAGCTGAAACTTTTGATTGAAAAAGTCGTATTAAGGGTAGTAACGAGAATATAATTGTGTTCATCTCCTTTCTTTGTATACAATAGAAATAAGATGACAGAAATAAGGAGGAAACAACGATGGCAATGAGAGATGTATTAAATAATGTTTATTCTTTAGGGGTTGGAGCGGCATCTGCTAGTAAAGAGCAAATCGAAAGAACGGTAAACGAACTTGTTCAACGAGGAGAGGTAAAACGTTCAGAATCGAATCAGCTTGTTGACGACTTAATGGAAAAAGGTAAAAAAGCGCAAAAAGAAGTGGAATCAATGATTACTGAGCGGGTAAAACAGTACCTAGTTTCCATGGATATTCCTACTCAAGCAGAGGTGGATGCACTGAAAGCGAGAGTCGCTATTCTTGAAAAGACCCTGGACAAACAAAATCAAGTGCACTCAAATGATGATTAAATAGCAAGAGAGGACCGTACCAATGCTAAAAAAAAGAATGCGGTATCTATCAAGGTATCAAGATATTATTACAGCTCTTTATCACTATGGCTTTGGTCAAATTGTCCGAGACATGGGTTTGCTTGAAAGACGTAAACCGAAACGTTCTAAGAAAAAGAAAGACACTGACCTCTCTGTAGCAAAGCGAATTCGTTTATTGCTAGAGGAGCTTGGTCCAACTTTTATTAAGCTTGGTCAACTCGCTAGTACACGTGCTGATCTCTTCCCTCAGCACGTGTTAAATGAATTAGAAGCGTTACAAGATAATGTGCCGAGTTTTCCTTATGAAGACGCAAAAGAAATTCTTGAGCAAGAGTTGGACACTCCCATTGAACAATTATTTCGCTCTTTTAACAAAGAGCCTTTAGCAGCAGCGTCTATTGGGCAAGTACATGAAGCGGAGCTGCCGACAGGAGAAAGCGTCGTTGTCAAAATTCGTCGCCCCTATATACAACGTATTATTGAAACAGACTTGGCTATTTTAGAAGACTTGCTTCTACTAGCTGAGGAACGGGTTACGTGGGTAAAAAAATTCCGTCTCATTGACTTGTTTCACGAATTTGCAAATGCGTTAAAAGAGGAGATTAATTATAAAAACGAAGCGCAAAATGCTGAGCGTTTAAAACGTCAATCTAAAAATCAACCAACCATGTACTTTCCTGTCATTTATTCGGCTTATTCATCTATGAAAGTGCTCACTATGTCAAAGGTTGAAGGAACGAAAATTACTGAAGCTACATATGAAAAAGGCTATGACCAAGAACTTGTTGCTGAGCGACTTGCCACTGGTATGTTTGAACAAATTTTCGCTCATGGATTCTTTCACGGTGACCCTCATCCAGGTAATATCTTTGTCACTAAAAACAATGATATTATCTTAATTGATTTTGGTATGGTCGGTCGATTATCAGATGACATGCGTCATAGCCTTGCGCTACTCGTTCAAGGATTAAAGAGTAGACATACAGATCGAGTGATGAAAGCATTATTTGCAATGGATATTGTTCATGAAGGAGTCGATCAAGCGCGCCTCCATGACGACTTAGATTATCTTCGCTTAAAGTACTATGATGTTCCGATGGCGGAGATCTCTATCGGAGAAGCTGTTCAAGACTTATTCGCCGTCGCTAACCAGCATGATTGTTTAATTCCTCCAGACTTGACGATGCTAGGAAAAGCGCTATTGGCAGTCGAATCGATTGTTTCCCATATTGCTCCCTCCATTGCGATTATCGATATTGTGGAACCTTTCGGGAGAATGTTAATTAAGGAGCGTTACGATCCGAGACGATTTGCACGTAAAATGCAAAAAGAGTCACAGGAGAGCTTTGAAACCATTCGCCTTCTTCCAAAAGACTTAAGTCAGACATTAAAAGAAATTCGAGACGGGAAGTTAAAAGTTTCCATCTCAATCGGAGAGATAAAAGATTTAATAAAAAAAGTTGACCGCATCAGCAACAAGCTTGCTTTTTCGGTTGTATTATTGTCTTTTAGTATTATTATGACCGGGGTTATTATTGGAGGATCATTAACAGCTGAACCAACTATATTATTACAAATTCCTGCAATTGAAGTTGGTTTAACGATTACATCACTTATGTTCCTTTGGATTATTTGGGCCATCTTTCGATCTGGTCGTTTTTAGATACAAAGAGAAAGTAGAAGGTTGATACTATGGTTATTGAATTTGCAATGCCAACTTATTTATTTGCAGCACTGCTTGTTGTCAATATTTTATTTGCGGTCATTCTTATCTTTATTGAACGAAAAGATGCACAAGCAACGTGGGCTTGGCTACTTATTTTGTTTTTTATTCCTCTTGTTGGCTTCATCATTTATATTTTACTCGGTCAAACGTTGACAAGAAGAAAGATTTTTCAATGGGAAGGGATTAAAAAAGTCGGTCTCGATCACCTCATTGAACAACAAAAAAAAGACGTACTTGATGCCAATTTTCGTTTTAAAAGTAATACAGTGGATGAAAACCGTGACCTCATCTATATGCATTTAATGAACAATGATGCTATTTTAACAAAAGAAAATCACATCGACATTTTCACTGATGGAGAAAAAAAGTTCAATCAACTGCTTACGGATATACGTAACGCAAAAACGTTTATTCACATTCAATATTATATTTTTCGGTACGATGGCATCGGTAAAGAGATTATTGATGCCCTTACAGAGAAAGCGAAAGAAGGCGTAAGAGTAAGGCTTTTGTATGACGATCTAGGATCTCGATCCATGCGAAAAAAATACTTAAAAGCGTTTCGTGAAGCGGGTGGAGAAGTTGGGGTATTCTTTCCTTCAAGATTTACTATCGTAAACTTACGATTAAATTTTCGGAACCACCGTAAGCTTGTGAACATTGATGGTGTATGTGGTTATGTAGGTGGGTTTAATGTCGGTGACGAATATTTAGGTAAGAAGAAAAAATTTGGCTACTGGCGTGATACCCACTTAAGGATTGAAGGGCCTGCACTTGCAGCGATTCAAACAAGATTTATATTAGATTGGAATCAGGCAGCAAAGGAATATCATATTTCCTATCACAGTCGCTATTTTCCTGATATCCCTCCGAATGGTCAATCAGCGATGCAAATTGTATCAAGTGGACCTGATTCTGAGTTTGAACAAATTAAAAATGGTTACTTAAAAATGATTATGGATGCTAAGAAATCGATCATTATTCAAACACCATACTTTATTCCTGATAAGACGCTACTTGATGCCCTTCAAGTGGCAGCCCAAACTGGAATTGAAGTCAAAATTATGATCCCGAACAAACCGGATCATATGTTTGTTTATTGGGCAACAACATCACACATTGGTGAAATGTTAAAAGTCGGTGCTAAAATTTATATTTATGAAAATGGTTTTATTCATAACAAGGTGCTTGTTGTAGACGAACGGGTTAGCTCTGTTGGAACCGCGAATATTGATCAACGCAGTTTCAAACTAAATTTCGAAGTAAACGCCTTTATATATGATTCTTCTATCGCTAGACAGCTCATCCATGATTTCGCTGAAGATGTAAATGTGTCCACACTTGTTACAACAGAACTCTATGAAGCTCGAGGGAAACGTGTGCGGTTCAAGGAATCGATCTCTCGTCTGCTTTCGCCCATTTTATAGGTAAAGATCCTGTAAACTCGCTTGGATATGTTAACTAAAGCAAATCGGCTCTCCAACGTCTCAATAGTGACGTTGGAGAGCAATTCTGAAGCTAACCTTATGCTTTTTTCCACTTCAGTTCCTTTGCTTTTCTAAACCTCTCCTCAACAGCTTTCCAATTAACGACCTTCCACCAATCACTTATATACGCTTCTCGTTTATTTTGGTGCTTTAAGTAGTAAGCATGTTCCCAAACGTCGAGCACAAGAAGTGGAATTTGATCTTGTTGAGATAATTGCTGGTGCTTTTCAGCCTGTAAAATCTCTAGCTGTTGGCCACGAGGTGCCCATACTAGCATGGCCCAGCCGCTCCCCTCGACTTTAGCCGCAGCAGCTGTAAAGTGTTTTTGCATCTTCTCAAATGATCCAAATGAAGCCTCTATCGCCTCTAATAGTGTTCCAGCTGGCTTTCCACCACCATTCGGTGCCATCACTTCCCAAAATAATGTATGCAAGTAATGCCCTGCACCATGAAAAGCAAGCTCTCTCTCCCAATGTTTAACTAACTCGTATTGATCGGTGTCTCTCGCTTTGACTAGTTCCAATTCAGCTTTATTTAAGCCATCTACATAGCTTTTATGATGAATTTGATGATGCAGACGCATTGTTTCCTCATCAATATAGGGCTCTAATCCATTATAAGGGTACGGCAATGGTGGTAATACATGATTTCCTGAGCGATGACGAAGCGTCACAGGACATTGTTCATTCATCTCTTGCCAGACTTCATATACAACAGCAGCCGCTTGATCGACAGATGGGTCATTTCCTACTATGGCTTCGTGTAGCTGTGCTCTCGCATGATAAAACTGCTCAAGCAATTCCCGATTCGTTCGATTCACTAACTCCTGCTGTTGCTCTCCCCAAAGATGGTCTAAATGGTCACACCACTGTCGGACAGCTTGTAAATGTGTATCCACACGTCTTCACCTACCTTTTCACTAAAACGATATGCGCAATAGCTCGTTCCTGTGATCATTGCCTATCCTTTTATAAAAAAGATGAGTCCCTTCTAAAGAGACTCATCCTGACTATCGTTTATTCATCTTCTAAATGATGGAGCTGTTCAAAGAAGAGATCGGTATCTTCTTCTACACGATCACTTGTCAAATCTAGTTCTGCTAGACTAGGTAAATCTTCTAATGATTCTAAATTAAAATGATCAAGAAAATAACGTGTTGTCCCAAAAAGAATTGCTCGTCCTGTACCGGATACACGACCTTGTTCTTCGATTAATAATTTTGACAGAAGGGATTGAATCGCTTTATCCGATTTAACGCCTCGAATGTCATCGATCTCAATTCTCGTAATGGGTTGCTTGTATGCGATAATCGCCAACGTTTCGAGGGCAGCGCGTGATAATCCCCCTTGAATAGGTGAGGCTGCTAACTTTTTATACAAATCAGCATGCTCCACTTTTGTAGTCAAACGGTAACGATTTCCTAGTCTTGCCAAACGAATACCGCGGTTTGTTTGGTTCATATCTTGCTTAAGTTGCTCTAAACAAGCAAGAATATCTTCTTCTTCTGATTCTATAAGGCTTTTTAATTCTGCTAAAGAAATTCCTTCGTCTCCAACAACAAACAAAAGACCTTCGACTTTTGCCAATAATTCAGCGTTCATGCTTGTCTCCGTCCCGTAAAAAAATCGTAATTTCATCAAAGCTTTGATCTTGAACACAATAGATGGTAGATGTTTTAATTAACTCTAGTATAGCTAAAAACGACACAATTGTTGATGAGCGATCATCCTGTTCAACTAAATCTGAAAAACGTGTCGGACCAGACATCTCATCTAGTTTATCCAGTAACTCAACAATACGCTGTTCAACAGACTGCTCTTCTGTATGTACCACTTTCGTTTTAGGACGATTCCACGCATTTCGTTGAAGCATCTTTTGAAATGCTCCAAGCATATCAACAAGAGTAACATGCTGAATTTGCAGCTGTCTCTCTTCTTCGTCTGTTAGAAAGTGATCTAATTCTTCTGGTTTTCTCGTATGTAAAGAATGGCGTACTTCTTCTTGATCTTTTAAATGTTTCGCTGCTTCTTTATATGTCTTATATTCAATAAGTTGTTCAACAAGCTCGTCTCTAGGATCCTCTTCTACCCATTGCTCGCTTTCATCAAATAGCTCTTCTGGCTTTGGAAGTAGCATTTGACTTTTGATTTGTAACAACGTCGCCGCCATTACGAGATATTCACTAGCAATGTCTAACTCAAGCTCCTGCATCGTGTGAATAAACTCTAAATACTGATCTGTAATGGTTGCGACTGGGATATCGTAAATATCCACCTCAGCCTGTGAGATTAGATGCAACAATAGATCGAGGGGGCCTTCAAATAATGGCGTCTTTACGTTATAAATCGTCATGTCTATTCTCACCAATCATTTTATGTTAAGTATACCATAATCAATTTTTTGTACCTTTTCAAGAATAAACTCGAAAGGAGTCGAATGTTCGTGTATCCACCTCATTATATAGCATTTCTTACCTATTTTCATGTTGAACGTGACTATTTTGAATGTCATGAAGTCTTAGAGTTAGAATGGAAAAAACAAGCCGATCCAGATCGTTTATCTCCATGGGTGATCCTCATACAAATTGCAGTTGGCCTTTATCATGAAAGACGCGGAAACGAAAAAGGAGCAAGAATTCTCTATAGTCGAGTTGAAAACCGCTTAAGGGAGCGCTGTTTTCACCTTGAAGACTTAGGTATAAATGAGAAGCAAGTACAGCAAGACATGCACGAACGCTCTCATTCAGTTGGTCAAGCAACGTTTACTGATTATGACTTACCACTTTGTGATCCTTTCTTAATAGCCATCATCCAGCAAGCAAAACGTTCTAAACAAACCTCTGTCCTTACATATGAACAACTCGTTCATAAACACCGTTATCATCATAACAAAAAGGAAAAAAGGAAGAAACCCAACTAGGTTCTCTTCCTAACTTTTCATTTTATGTCACTAGTGGGCTCACTTTTTTTAGAAATATAATAATAAGCCATCCCTACAAAGACACTACCACCAACGATGTTTCCTAACGTCACAGGAAAAAGATTAGCAACATAGCCTGATAGAGAAATCGCCTCAACACCAGGGTTGTGTAGGAGCGCTAAGTGAAATAAGCCCATGTTGGCGACACTATGTTCATAACCAGATGCAAAAAATGCAAAAATAATCATAAACACAACAAACAACTTCGCCATCTCGTTCTTTAAACGCATTGGTGTCCAAATCGCTAAACAAACGAGCCAGTTACAAAAAATGCCTCTAAAAAACAATTCAAGCGAATCGGTCGTCATTTTTTTCTCAGTTACATATAGTAAGTAATGCCCTTCTGTCATTCCCGAAAAAATACCGGTCATATAGACAAGCCAGGCTATAAACAATGCCCCAACAAGATTGCCGCCATACGTCCATAGCCAATTCCACAACGTATCTTTTAACGTTGTCTTCTTTTGAAGCGTTGATACGGTGTAATAAAGAATGCTGCCTGTGAATAAATCAGAGCCTGCGTAAATAACGAGCAACAGCGCAATTCCAAAAGCAAACCCCATTACAAGGGGTGTTAATGCAGGAAGAATTTGAACAATCGGGTCTCCAATAATATAGACTAAAACAACTGCTACTGTAACATAGCCTCCTGCCAGCATGGCCGATAAGAAAAACGCTAGTTTACTATGTGCCAGCAACGCTTTTTTCTTTATAGCTAATGTGATAAGTTCATTTAATGTTTCTTTGTAAATCGTTCTCCCCTACTTTCTCTTAGTTGACCATTTTTTATTGTAGCGTAGGATTATCCTTAATGAGAACGAGAATATGACAATTTCCGCAATCCATTTAATGGAAAATACTCTTTCCAGATTACCTGCAAAGAGTATAGATGAAATCATTTATTTTGAAAATTGCTTTGCTAAATTTACCATCTCAATTGCCGCAGTCGCTGCTTCCCAACCTTTGTTCCCTGCCTTCGTGCCTGCTCGTTCTACTGCTTGCTCAATGGAATCCGTAGTCAAAACGCCGAAAATAACCGGGATACCACTCGTCATATTTAACTGAGCGACCCCTTTTGACACTTCTCCACATACATAGTCAAAATGAGGGGTTGAGCCTCGAATAACCGTTCCAAGTGTGACAATTGCATCATACTTTCCTGAATCCGCCATTTGTTTCGCGGCAAATGGAATTTCGAATGCACCTGGAACCCAAGCAACATCAACGTCACTTTCTTGAGCGCCGTGTCGAATAAATGCATCTTGCGCACCACTTAATAATTTACTTGTAATAAATTCATTAAAACGTCCTACTACAATTCCAATCTTTAAATCTGTTGCCACTAAATGACCTTCAAATACTTTTCCCATTTGTTTACTCCTCCTATAAATGAAGCATATGCCCTAATTTGTCTTTTTTCGTCTTTAAATAGCGTTCATTTTCAGCAAAGCCTGCCAGCTGAAGTGGTACTCGCTCTACAATTGTTAGATCGTAGCCTTGCAAGCCTGCAATTTTCCGCGGATTATTCGTCAGTAACTTTAATTGTGTCACACCTAAATCCTTTAAGATTTGCGCTCCAACACCATAATCCCTTAAGTCTGCTGGGAATCCTAGTTTTTCATTTGCTTCAACAGTATCAAACCCTTTTTCTTGGAGTTCGTAAGCTTTGAGCTTGTTAATAAGTCCAATACCTCGCCCTTCTTGTCTCATGTACAAAAGAATGCCTTTCCCAGCCTCTTCGATTTGTTTAAGAGCTGCGTGAAGCTGTGGCCCACAGTCACAACGCTTTGAACCAAAGACATCCCCTGTTAAACATTCTGAATGGACACGTACTAACACAGGTTCTTCGTTCGTTATATCGCCTTTAACTAGCGCAATGCTTTCTTTGTTATCTAACGTGTTTGTATAAGCAACTGCTCGAAACGTTCCAAATTCAGTTGGTAAGGCAAGATCTGCTTCACGTTTAATAACAGACTCTTGTTTACGACGATACGCAATTAAATCTTTGATCGTTACAAGTGGAAGCTTGTGTTTTCGAGCAATCTCTTTAAGCTGGGGGACACGTGCCATCGTGCCATCATCATTCATAATTTCACAAATGACTCCAACTGGCTCAGCACCGCTAATTCTAGCAAAGTCAACTGCCGCTTCCGTGTGTCCTGCTCGTCTTAAAACACCTCCGTCTTTTGCAACAAGTGGAAAGATATGGCCAGGGCGTTTAAAATGAGCTGCAGTAGCCTCTCGATTGACAAGAGCTTGTACTGTATACGCACGCTCTTGTGCAGAAATGCCCGTTGTTGTTGCAACATGATCAACACTGACAGTAAAAGCAGTCCCATGAGAATCGGTATTTTGGCTGACCATCTGTTCTAGCTGCAGTCGCTGTGCTTTTTCTTGAGAGATTGGTGTGCAAATGAGCCCGCGCCCATAGGTTGCCATAAAATTAATGGTTTCTGAAGTGGTATGCTCCCCAAGAGCGACAAAATCACCTTCATTTTCACGATCCTCATCATCACAGACGATAATAATTCCGCCAGCTTTTAACGTCTCAATGGCTTCCTCTATTGTATGAAACATAAGCACTCTCCTCTTTACATATACCCATTCTGTTGTAGCAGTTCAGCCAAATTATGCTTAGGAGCAGATTCGTCAGATACCGTTACTAATCGCTCAACATATTTTCCAATCAAATCACATTCAATATTTACTTCATCGCCAATTGCTAATGTTCCCATAATGGTTTCATCCAGTGTGTGCGGAATAATCGAAATCGTAAAATGACTGTCTTTAAGACCAAATACCGTTAAGCTCGTGCCGTCAACCGCCACTGAACCTTTTTGAACGATATATTTTAAAATACGTTTAGGTGCTTGAATATCAAAGTAAACGGCGTTATCCACTTGCTTTCTACGAACAACGGTTCCTTTTCCATCAATATGACCAGAAACCATGTGCCCGCCAAATCGGGATAGCGGCGACATGGCTCGCTCTAGATTAACCGGTGTAGACGTACGTAATTGACTTAACGTAGTCCCTTGAAACGTCTCTGGCATAACATCAACAGAGAATTCCTGGTCGTTAAATCCAGTGACTGTCAGACATACACCATTAACAGCAATACTATCCCCTAACGACACATCTTCAAGAACCTTTACCCCTTTAATACTCAATTTCATTCCTTGATTTTGTTTTTTTATTTCTGTAATCGTTCCTTTTTCTTCAATAATACCAGTGAACATTGAACCCCTCCTCCATACAAAAAACCCCCAAAGCTTTTACTTCGGGGGTTCACTAAATAAAACGACACTCATTGCTTAGGATTACAAAAAATCCCATACACAAATAAACGTCCATTCGACTGTATTCTCGTTAAACTTCTCCCATCCAGACTTTCACTGTCGGCTCTGGAGTTTCACCAGATCCACCGTATAAAAAATACGGGTCACGGACTAAAAGGCTTTTAGCCTTATCACCGCCGGTAGGGAATTTCACCCTGCCCCGAAGTTAAGTATATTTAGTTGTCTTGTTATCATAGTTCATTGCAGTCGCTTAAATGCATATATATCAGTAGTTTAAGCGGCTTTTCTATCTGTTTTTCGTTGCTTCTGTAAACTGCGACCTATCACAATATACGGTAGTTTCCTGCCGAGAAGTCTACCAATTTTCCTACTACAGAGCTATCAGTTCATTGATCGCTAACTCGATTTGATCATAGCATCGGTCAAATAAAAATGCAAGGCATACGTTGTTAGAAGCTATACTTATTTGAAAAATATGGTTTATTCGTTCGATTTCGTTGCTTTTCTTATAAAGATAGGTCAAAATAAGAGAGTAAACGATTTCATTCTTGTGGGGTGAATAGATAAAAATGACTGAACAGATCATGTTTTCAAAAAAAGAAAATGGAGTTGGAATTGCGACACTTTCTAGAGAAAAAGCACTACATTCGTTAACATTTGACATGATTTCAGCGCTCTATACACAACTGAAGCGGTG
Source organism: Shouchella oshimensis (assembly GCF_004375095.1). Lineage (NCBI taxonomy): Bacteria > Bacillati > Bacillota > Bacilli > Caryophanales > Bacillaceae > Shouchella > Shouchella oshimensis. Next base: position 213,406 of record NZ_SNUX01000001.1, read on the forward strand.
GGAAACTGATGAGAACGTACGTGTCATTCTTTTAGAGAGCACAGGAACTAAAGCATTCTGTGCTGGGGGTGATATTAAGGCCCTCTATCAAGCAAAGAACAATAAACAAGCATTTGATCAAGCAACAGCCTTTTTTACCCTTGAATATGAATTGGATCTCTACATAGCGAACTACCCTAAACCAATTGTAGTCCTTATGGATGGCATTGTAATGGGAGGCGGAGTAGGCTTATCATATGGAGCAAGTCACCGTATTGTTACAGAGCGTACAAAATGGGCAATGCCTGAAGTAAATATTAGCTTTTTTCCTGATGTTGGTGCCTGTTATTTTCTTAGCCAAACACCAGATTATACAGGACGATATGCTGCATTAACAGGGTCTGTCTTAACTGCCTCTGACGCGATTTCCATTGGTTGCGCAGACTATTATATAGAAAGTGACACACTAGAAACATGTAAACAAGAACTCGTAACCCACCATTGGGACGACTATGAAGAAGTCACTTCTCAAAGCGTGCATTTATTTTTGCAGTCGTTTATTCAAGAACCGACACAAAGTGAGCTTATGATGAACAAAGATGACATCCATAAACATTTTTCTTTTAAAACGATTGAAGACATTTTAACGTCGCTCCATAATGATTCAAGTCGATTCGCTCAAGATACGTACACATTATTGGAGAGTAAATCGCCGTTGTCTCTAAAAGTAACCCTTGCGCATTTGAAGCAATCAAAAGCGTCTTCACTTGAGGAAACGTTTGAAACCGATAAAACCTTGGCTAAGCATTTTCTTCAGTGTGACGATTTCTATGAAGGGGTGTATTCGATCTTAATTGATAAATCTCATAAACCAGTTTATTCGTATGAGACCGTCGCTGAAGTCCCTGATGAGCTTGCGCTTTCGTTTTTCCGCGAACATTAAAAAACCAGGATGGGCTATCTCCATCCTGGTTTTTTAGTGCTAGCCTTCAAAATACTCTTTATAGAAACCAGCCATTTTGCCAGTGTTATCAATGACAAAATAAAACTCGTCGGTTTCGTTCTTTAACTCATACTGCTTTCCTACTGTTAATACTTCATTTACAACATATTTCTTTGCATCTGTATGAACACAAGTTAACATCCGAAGTGTCGGTGTGTCAGTCCATTGCTGGTGTATCATGACTTCATTCCTCCTCTACCTCGTTTATTGTACAAGAAAGAAGGCTAGCATGCTAGCCTTCTTTCCATTACCCTTCTAATAACAATTGTTCTGGGTCTTCGATCATATCTTTAACTTTTACTAAGAAACTAACTGCTTCTTTTCCATCAACGATTCGATGGTCGTATGAAAGGGCAAGATACATCATCGGACGATTTTCAAAACGTTCATTATCGATGGCTACCGGTCTCATTTGGATTTTGTGCATACCTAAAATACCAACTTGAGGAGCATTTAAAATAGGCGTTGACCAAAGTGATCCAAAGACTCCACCGTTTGTAATCGTAAATGTACCACCCTGCATATCGTTTAGCTGCAGTTTATTATCACGCGCTTTCTTACCTAAATCACCAATGCCACGCTCAATTCCTGCAAAACCTAATCGATCTGCATCTCTTAATACAGGAACAACTAAACCAGTATCCGTTGAAACGGCAATACCGATATCATAGTATTTTTTAATGAGGAGCTCATCTCCTTGAATTTCCGCATTAAGCAATGGAAATTCTTTTAAAGCACCAACAACAGCTTTTGTGAAAAAGCTCATAAATCCTAGCTTCACACCGTTTTTGTCTAAAAACGCATCTTTACGACGTTTACGTAAATCCATAACGGCTGTCATATCGACTTCGTTAAATGTTGTTAACATTGCAGACGTTTGCTGTACTTCTACTAAACGTTTAGCAATCGTTTGACGACGACGAGACATTTTCTCACGCTCAGTCGGCTTCGTTGGATCGTCCGCTGATTGCGTTAGTGCCGGCTTCTGTGGAGATGCCGCTTTTGATTGCGCTGGTTTGTCTTGGTGCGCTTCTACATCCTGTCGACGAATTTTACCTGTAGGATCTGTTGGTGTAATGGCATCAAGGGAAATGCCTTTTTCACGTGCTAACTTACGCGCAGCAGGTGAAGCCAAAGGACGATTGGTTGTCGATTGTGCTTCTTCCTCTTGCTTAGCAGGCTCTTGTGACTTCGTGTCTGCCTGCTTTTCAGTAGCCGGTTGCTTTTCGTTTGTGTCTTCACTCGTTGACGAGCTGCCTCCAGCTTGGCCACCTTCATCAATAATAGCGATGACTTCACCAATTTCTACTGTGTCGCCTGGCTCCCGTTTAAATTCTTTTATAACGCCGGATGTTTCTACCGGGATTTCAGCATTTACTTTATCTGTTTCAAGTTCAGCAATAAACTCACCTTGTTCAACGTAATCGCCTACTTCTTTTAACCATTGTGAAATGGTTCCTTCCGTAATCGATTCACCTAGCTCTGGTACTTTAATTTCAGTCAATGTAAAATGCCTCCTTAGTTTTTGCGCGTCACCGATTCTGTGATGATTCGTTTTTGTTCCACTTTATGAGCGTTTGATACGCCTTCCGCTGGACTTGAGCGGAATGTACGTCCAATGTAACTTAACGGGACATCTTTCGGTAAAATTTCTAAGATTCGTGGTTCCATAAAGGACCACGCTCCCATGTTTTTCGGCTCCTCTTGCACCCATTTTACTTCTTCTAAATTAGGAAACTCTTTTAATAGTTCACGAATGGCTCGACGTGGGAACGGATAAAGTTCCTCTACTCGAATGATATGGAGCCAGCTCCAATCCTCGTCGTGCTTTTTAATATGATCTTGCAGTTCAATCGCCAATTTTCCACTTGTTAAGATAATTCGCTTCACTGCTTGACGATCTTTTCCTAAAATCGGTTCTTCTAAAATAGGCTTAAACTCGCCATCCGCAAATTCAGCTGTTGTGGAAGCAATGTTTTGATTTCGCAATAAACTTTTCGGCGTCATAATAATAAGAGGACGGACTGTATTTTTCTGCAAAATTTTTGCTTGTCGTCGCAAAATGTGGAAATACTGGGCTGCCGACGTACAATTAGCAATCGTCCAGTTATTTTCAGCTGCAGAATTCAAGAATCGTTCTACACGCCCACTTGAATGCTCTGGTCCAGCTCCTTCATAGCCGTGTGGTAAAAGAACAACTAATCCAGATTTCTGGCCCCATTTTGCCCGTCCAGCAGATACCCACTGGTCAAACATTACTTGTGCACCGTTGACAAAATCACCGAACTGAGCTTCCCACAGGACTAACGTTTCTTTCGAAAAGACATTGTAACCGTATTCAAAGCCTACACATGCCTGCTCGGATAACGGACTATTGTAAACCGCAAAGGAAGCATTTGCATCATCAAACGATTGGAGCGGTGTGTACGTTTCGTTTGTTTCACGATCATGTAAGACAAGATGACGGTGAGCGAACGTACCTCGCTCCGTGTCTTGACCGCTTAAACGAATTGGTGTACCGTCGTGAATGATAGACGCAAAAGCTAACACTTCCGCTAATCCCCAGTCAACACTACCGTCTCCATCAAACGCATTCGCACGTCTTTGCAGGATTTTCTTTAGTTTTTCGTTTGGATTAAAGCTTTCCGGCCAATCAAGTAGCTGTTCATTAAAAGATTGTAGTTTGTCTTTTTCTACATTCGTTTTTACTTTGGGTAAGCCGTCTACAATAAAATCAGGTGGACTTAATTCGTAGTTTCGCTCGGCTTTATCAGCATTGACCTTGTTGTATTCTTCAAGTAAATAATCATACATATCTGTATCGAGTTTCTTTACTTCGTCTTTCGTTAACACATTCTCTGCTTGTAGTTGTTCAGCATACAAGGCTCTTGCTGTAGGGTGTTTACGAATTATAGTATAAAGCTCCGGTTGTGTAACCGCTGGTTCGTCTCCCTCATTATGGCCGAAGCGACGATAACCAATTAAATCGACTAGGAAATCCTTCTTAAACTCTCTACGGTATTCAACAGCGAACTGGATTGCTTTCACACACGCTTCAGGATCATCTGCATTCACGTGGAGAATAGGGATTTCAAAACCTTTTGCAGGATCACTTGCGTATGTAGTAGAGCGAGAATCGTACGCTTCTGTTGTATAACCTATATTGTTGTTTGCAATAATATGAAGGGAACCACCAACTTGATACCCATTTAAACGACTTAAATTTAACGTTTCAGTGACAATTCCTTGTCCAGGAAAAGCTGCATCTCCGTGTATTAAGATGGAGTATGCACGACGTGTATCTTGTGTCGGTTCACCACGCTTACTACGATCCTCTTGAGCTGCGCGAGCATACCCTTCGACAATCGGTGAAACAAACTCTAAGTGACTTGGATTATTCGCTAGTGAAACGATTGTTTCAGAACGCTCATCATCGACAATTTGGCGATCAGCACCTAAATGGTATTTTACATCGCCTGTCCAGCCCGAATAAGTTTCACCAAGTCCTTCAGATGGCGCGATTAATTTGTTTGGCGCTTGCAAGAATTCAGCAAAAATGGCTTTAAACGGTTTTCCTAAAGTGTGTGCAAGCACATTTAAGCGACCACGGTGTGCCATACCAATCATGACATGGTCGGTTTTTTCTTTGCGGACTTCATTAATCGCCATATCTAACATTGGCACCAATGAGTCTACCCCTTCAATGGAAAAACGCTTTTGCCCTACAAACGTACGGTGAATAAATTTTTCGAAGCCTTCTACGGATGTTAATCGCTCTAGTAAGCTCCGTTTTTCCTCTGTAGACAAAGCATCTGCAAACGTTCCTGATTCCACCTTGTCTCTTAACCACTTTCGCTCTGTTTCGTCTTGTACATGACCAAACTCACATGCCATTGTTTTGGAATAAACATTGCGTAAATGTTCGATAGCTTGCAAACCGTTTTTGACATGCGATGGAGCTTGTGGACAAATATAGTCCACTGGTACATTCTTAAGTTGTTCTTCAGTAACATTAAAGCGTTCATAACTAATAAGGTCATCATTTTTATGAGTTTTCCATATTGGTTGAATGTCCGATGCTAAGTGACCTTTGGCACGAATAAAATCTGCCAGCTTCACAGCACCGACAACGGCGTTTATCATGTCCGAGCCTATTTCTTGATTCACACGATCTTTAGTGAAACTAACAGATTCTTCTAAAGAAGGTGGTCCCCATTTTTCAAAATGTGCTCTTGTTTCTTCATCTACGGAATTTGGATCTTCCGTATATTGCTCATACAGCTCTATTACAACTCCGAGGTTCGGACCATAAAATCCTTGCCAAGGTTTTTCCGGGCTGTTTTCCTTGCTGGACATGTGTGATAGACCTCCTAAAACAATAGTTTGCATCACAAAAGCGCAAACGTCTATTTTCAAGCGCTTACAGAAATATAGTACCATTTCCTACTGGTTTACTCAAAACATTCGCATTGGATTATTTTATTGCGCCAGTAAAAAACGGTCACCTAAATTTTAGCGCTTTTGCGCAATAAAATCTAGCCTTTTTAACGATGATTCTTGCAATTTCGCCAAAAAGCGCTTTCTTTTTTATTGAAAATGAAGAATTTCGAAGCAAAAGCATACTCACTCCTCAAAAACAGTCGGTGAAGCGATCCCGAAAAAACATACTTTTTAGCGACTGCAGTAAAACAAGCCCTCCCTTTATTTTTAAGAAAAGAGCGTGTGTGTAATTCGGGAAAATTGAACATACTAACGACCTAGTTGTGGATACTACTTATCGAGGTGATCAGATGTACGAATTCGAGCTTCACTCTGTCCATAGCACTATTCCCTGTTATGTCATTAATGATAATGAATCAAACCGATATGCGATACGTACGTTCGATACAAGTGGAGCGGTGTTTGACTCAACACACGCTCTCCTACAATGGGTGAAGCAAGAGTGGAAGGCGGAGGACTTTATTGACAAACAGGCTTTTCAAACGATGTTGTCTGAACTTACTTCTTCTTTAACCGAATCAAATACCAACCACCTTCTTTAATTAATGCCCGTTCTTCGACGACTTTTACGTTCGCTTGTTTTGCCATATAGGCGACTTCTTTCCTTGTAGGCAAAGGGTGCATCTCATTATGAGCCGTCATAAAGCTATTAAACGCACTGGCAAAGCGTTTGCCATGCTTTCCATCTGCAAGTGGTGTGATGAGGATCATTTCTCCTTTTTTTCTCAACACATCCGTTGCTTTTTTAATAAGAGCAAGCCTTTCTACAACTGTGAAATAATACAAAATATTATTTAACATGACGGTGTGATAGCCTTTTCTAAAACGCATTTCTTTAAAATCTCCTTGATCGATGCTGACGTTTTCGAATGAATTCTCCTCATTCGCTCGTCGGCAGACATCTTGATCAATTTCAACACCGTGAAATTGAATCGTTGGAAACTGCTTTGCCAACGTCATTATATAGCCACCTAAGCCGCATCCTACGTCCAGAACCGTCTTGCTTTTTTGCTTTTTTAAGAGGGATGCGACTTTTGGAAGTGTAACGGCTTCCAGAAGTTTTGACGTTTCTGCTACCATGCTTGCGACAGGTGTTGACATAGTTTTTTCTTGTCGAACAAGTTCTTTTTTATAGTTTAGTAACGTGGGAATGTGCAGTTCAAACATTTCCTCCAGTAAGATTCCGACTGATCGTTCACTTTCTTTTGTTAGATACGTGACCATTTCTCGTTTACTTTGTATCTTTTTTTTGCTCTTTTTCTTCAAATGACCAACGGCTATACCTACTTCAACCCATCGGCTAAGCAACACTTCATCTAAGTCGTACTTATTTGCTATGTTCTCAACTGTCTCTGGCTTTTTAAAGTATTGAAATAAGTTTAAGCTGTAGCCTAGGTGAGCATGCCAAGTCATAAGAAAGGGTTCGGTTTGCTTCATCCATTTTCGTGCATGCCACATTCTTCTTAAATGAATATTTTCCACTTCTCTCACCTCATCTGTTGTCTCCAAGGGTAATCGTCGTCTAGTCCGTATTGATACTGCTCCATTTGGTTTACAACCCTTGTGGTTTTACTACGCTTTACTAATGTGACACTATCTTTAACTGAAAACGGCCAAAAACCGAGCCCTGATATGTTAAACAAATATTTTGCTAATAATGTTTCATTATTTAAAAGTTGTTTTAACGCAAAGGTTCGACTTCTTTGCCACGCTTTCCCTTCTTTTCCATACGCTAGTCCACCTAAATGAGAGAGGTTCATAATCGCCTTCACTCTTTTTCTATGAACAGATTCATAATAGGTTAAAAATTCATTGCCCTTTCGTTTTTCATATAAGTCAATTAATAATTCACCTAGACAATCAGCACCTTGAATCGCTAAGTTCATGCCTTCACCTGCCATTGGATGGACACTATGAGCTGCATCCCCAATTAACGCAATGTTGTCTTTTACATAGTGGTTGGCATGTTGACGAATTGGGACCATGAGTTGAATGGCTCTCCATTCTTTCACGGTTTGTACATGTCCATCTAATGCTGGAAATAGCGAGACATAATGATCATAGAACAATTGTAGTGGTTCCTTTCGCCACGCTTTATATTCCCCTTTTCGAATGAGGTAAACCGTTCGCACATACCCATTCGGTAATGGAAATAAGCCTAAGAAACGATCTTTCGTTGCTATTAAATGTCCATGCTTTACTACATCAGGAGCAGGAAAGGATACCGTTAAAAAATCATGCTCGTATACGTGCCTTTTCCGTTCGATTCCAGCTTGTTCTCGCACTCGTGAATTTACGCCTTCTGCTCCTATAATATACTCAAATGCTACAGTCCTTTTTTGTTTCCCTTGTTTAATAAAGGCTCTATTCTCTTCCATTTTCTCAAATGTTGCAGGCTGGAGAAGAGTAAAAGTGTCATACCGTTTAACTTCTTTAAGCAATAACCGCTTAATGTCACTATGGGGCAGCATAGCAGCGTACTGGAAAGGTGCTGGTAACTGTTTATAATCCATTGAGGATCGCAACATCGGCTGTAAGTGCACATTCAGTTCAGACGTTTCAATCGTAGAAAAAGTCGTCCAAGCAGTTGAGAATGATTCATAAATACCTGCACGCTCAAACAATTGGATTGTCTTTGGTTGAATAAGCTCGCCTTTATACGCATGACCAAGGTGAGGGCTTTTTTCCACCATGATGACATCTATACCACGCTTTACTAACTTTAGTGCTACGGTAAGACCAGCAACACCTCCACCAACAATGAATACTTGGGTTTTCATCTTCTCACCTCATTTACTCCCATGCACATTCCCTTATTTTTATAAAACCAAACGATAGCCATTGTTACAACGCTTTTACTCGTGGTAAGATGGACAAGTACTTTTTCAGTGGAAGAGGTTAGACAATGAAAAAATGGCTCTATTCCATTCTCATTTTGATGGTTGTCTTTGTTGGTATAGCGATTCTTCTTTTTGAACAAAATGATCGTTTTCGACAAGGTCTTTACAAAGCAATCATTGCAGAAAATCAAATTCCAGAAGACTATATCCCTGTTTATCATGAAGCTGCAGACACGTATAGTATTCCTTGGGAGCTTCTTGCTGCTGTTCATCGAGTAGAGACGATTTTTTCTACAATGGAACCAATGGAAAGCCCTGTTGGTGCTCTAGGTCATTTTCAATTTATGCCTAGAACTTGGGTTGGTTGGACGTATCCCGGTGTAGATGACATTGGCAATGTAGCTGACGATGTAGACATTACAGACATTGAGTTAATTGAAGAGCACAACGGTTATGGTACAGATGCTACTGGTAACGGAGAAGCCGATCCTTTTAATTTGCACGATTCAGCTTATGCGGCAGCTCGTTTTCTCTCAGAGCATGGGGCAGTAGACGGCGACTATGAAGATGCGTTGTTTTCTTACAATCGAAGTGATGCATATGTAGAGGAAGTGATGCATTATTTTGAAACCTATAAAGAAAATTATGATCCTATACAACTCTATGGTAAACAAGAAGCAGATGAAGCGAAATAAACGAAAAAAAGCAGTCCAACCATCGTCATAAAAAGACTTGGGTGGACTGCTTTTTATTGAGCTATAACTGGTTCCTCTTTAACAAATTCAATAGGTGATGAGGGAATATAGCCGTCTGGCTTTTGCTTATAACCGATTAAATCGTTGTCCGAATCGCATGCGGTTACGATTAACATTGACAGAATTCCACTAACAAGGATCCATTTTCTAATTCGCCAGTTGTACAACTGGCTCCACCACCATGTTAACATTGCCAGCCAATGCTCTTGAAATCATACACGATTTCTCTGCCTGATGCGCGATCTTTTCTGCTCGCTCTTGATCACTCTGTTTCTTTAATGTGACAATTGGTCGATGAATAATTTCTTTAAACGTAAAAACATTATTTGTCACATCCACTTTTGCTTCAGAGGAAAGTGTTAATGAAACTTTTTCGATATTGGCTCTTTCTAACATAGCTGCGTACGTAATAACGAAGCATGTCGCTGCTGCACCTAACAGCATCTCATCAGGGTTTGTTCCCTTCCCTGGCCCATTCATCTCGCTAGGAATAGAGATTGTAGACTCTAATGCACCGGTTTTTATTACCCCTGTACTATTCCTACCTCCATTCCAGCTACATTCAAGATAAAAATGATGCACCATATAGAATACAGTCCCTTCCTTTACTAGTCATCTCTTTCGGAATAGTTCTAGCATAGCACGCTCATTGGAAAGCGAGCAATCCCTCTAAAAAAGTGCCTCCTTCTTTTCAAAATAGCTAACACTAGTAGTGGACTTGTACGATAATAAAAAGGAGTAATTAAAACCCAAGAAAGCAAGAACATTTTAATAAGGTCGTACATTTGCTAGGCTAAAAATAGTACTGTCAAATTGTTAAGCAGACTTTCAACTAAATTATTTTTCTGAAAAAGGTTTCAAATCAGACAGAGGGGGAAAGAGAACGTATACTGTAAAAATGTTTATGAGCGGGGGATTTGAAGTATGTTACAACAATTAAATGATCAATTATTAATCGAGGCTTGTGAGCTTGCTGAAGAACGAAATTTAAATCGTGATTTTGTAGACATTTTAAAAGAAGAGTTAGAAAGAAGAGGTCTTGGTGTCTCTAGCTAACGTTTATAAAATTTCTTTTTTTTTACATGTTACATTTTGACTCAATTTCTCAGTACATTCGTTTAATAGCATGTGAAGTATGTTTAATAGAATAATTTGTTTCTTTCATGCGGACACATCCGTAATTGTAATCATCGACACTCCTAGACAATATTCCCGATATCTCTACATCTAAACCTTTATTAAGGACTTTTTTAAAAAAGTCCTTATTTTTATAGCCTGCCAATCTTCTGCTATAAGAAATCATCTTATCCTAAAGGTTCCATTTCTTTAGAAAGAGGTTGGGACAAAAGTAGATAGACAGACCAAAATGACGAACATTCCTAAAATAGGAACGTTCGTCGTTTGTTTTATATAAAATTAGCGGAAGGAGAATCCAAGACTCCTGGGGGATCAGCACGTGTCTGAAGACTCTGGAGTGGCGGTTTTCCACGGAGGAGGCTGAGGCCGTGTCCCCGGAAAGCGAAGGATTCTCCTGTAGCGCTGCTACTCTTTTCAAATACTACTTTTCGTTATGTCCCAGCCTCTTTTTACTTATCGATTCGTAATTGTTTCTGGGTACATATCATGATTCATTAAGCGATAGTTCGCCATTTCTTCAAATCTTGTTTCTTTTTTTCCGTAATTGCAATAAGGATCGATTGAAATACCGCCTCTTGGCGTAAATTTTCCCCATACTTCAATGTAACGAGGGTCCATCAGTTGGATTAAATCATTCATAATTGTGTTAACGGAGTCTTCATGGAAGTCACCATGGTTTCGAAAACTAAATAAATAAAGTTTAAGTGACTTACTTTCAACCATTTTCACATCAGGAATGTAGCTAATATAAATCGTTGCAAAATCTGGTTGATGGGTTTTTGGACATAACGTCGTAAACTCAGGGCAGTTAAATTTAACAAAATAATCACGATTTGGATGTTGGTTGTCAAAGGTTTCTAGCACACTAGGATTATACGAAAACGCATATTCAGTTCCTTGGTTTCCTAGTAGCGTTACATTCGTTAAGGTTTCTTCTTTTCTTCCTGTCATGTCTACTTTCTTCCTCCTACACGCCTCTCTTGTTTCCCCACAGCAATGTATGTAGCTGCGGTAACACACGAACACGATTCATTTCTTTATCATTCATTGTCCAGTCAATTAACTGTTCATACTGTTGTAATAAATCCTGCATTAGCTTCTGCTGATCAGCCGTTGTTGGATCTTCATTTCCAACTTGTAAATAAAACTCATATGCCGGAAAACGATGATGAACTTCTTTAGCAAAACGATAGTCTGTTTTATTAAAGACGACTACTTTTAAACTTACTTGTCTTGTATCGAGTTGCGTTAAGCACTTGTTTAATGTTTCCCAGTTTGTTTTCATTCCAGAACTTGGAGGCTTAGGGCTGATTGTCACGGCATCAATTTGTTTGAGCCAATCTTGCCAAAACGTTCCTTGTGTTTCTACCGCCGTTTGAATACCTCTTGCTTGCAAAAGGTTCACTAATTGGCCGATTCCCTTATGCAACAATGGATTTCCACCAGAGATGGTGACATGACCGTAAGAGGCAGGGGCAAGTGTATCTAAACGCTCAATAATTTCTTCAGCTGTTAAGGCTTCACTTTTTCCTGTTCCGTCCCATGTAAAAGCTGAATCACACCAAGAGCAACGATAATCGCAACCACCTGTTCGAACAAACATGGTCTTTTGGCCAATGACCGCTCCCTCTCCTTGTATCGTAGGGCCAAATACTTCAAGTACGGGAATGACACTACTCATGATGCGCTCTTTTCGGACGATAAACCACATAGCTCGTTGGCGTCTCACGAACAAATACTTGTATACACGTTGGCGCATTTGCCATTGTTTTTAGTAAGTCTTCAATTATCATATAAACGATTTTAGCCACATTCTCTGTTGAAGGCAGCACATTATGAAATAAAGGGTCTTCATTTAAAAGCTGGTGATCAAATCGATCGTGAACGAGTTGTTTTAACTGCTTAAAATCCACAAGAAACCCAGTATCATTTAAATGATCCCCAGCAATGGTAATATTGATCGTATACGTATGACCATGAACCCGCTGGCATTTTCCAGCCTCTTCATGATCGATATAATGAGCCGTTGCCAGCTGCATATCCTTATTTAATTCAAATGCATATGAATGGGGGGTAGTTGGATAGATTTGTTGGATCATACAGATGCCTCCCCTTTTTGCAAATAAGCTTGAAGACCATTCATTCTTAATTTACAAGCTGGACATCTTCCACACCCATCTCCGATTACACCTTCATAGCACGTTAATGTCTTCTCACGAATAAAGCGAAGTTTTCCTAGCTGATCTGCCATCGCCCATGTCTCTTCTTTATTAAGCCACATCAAAGGTGTATGAATCACAAATTGTTCATTCATTGCTAAATTTAACGTGACGTTTAACGATTTAACGAACACGTCTCGGCAATCTGGATAACCGCTAAAATCCGTTTCACAAACTCCTGTGATGATGTGCTTTGCGCCAAGATCTTTCGCCACTACCGCTGCAAAAGATAGAAATAAATGATTCCTTCCTGGTACAAATGTGTTTGGTAATTCGCCTTCTTGTCCTTCTTCAATGGCAATCGTTGGGTTTGTTAGTGCATTGGCATTTAACTGCGAAAGTACTTGTAAATCAATTACTTTTGCTCTCACACCAGCCTCTACTGCAATCGATTTTGCCACTTTAATTTCATTTTTGTGCCGTTGTCCGTAGTCAAAAATGAGTACCGATACATCCGTAAATTGTTCGAGAGCCCAAAAAAGACAAGTGGTGCTATCTTGTCCACCACTAAACACAACAATGGCTTTTTCTTTCTTCATGCTTCATTTCTCCTTTTCTTGAGAACGAGCATTCGATCACTCCTGTACTTGCATAGTTTTTTATAGAGGGAGTTCGCGAACCTCTTTCTTTTTTGCTGAACCTTTATTGTACCATTTCAGCCAGCTCATTTGTTTGCAAAACATCATTCTCTCCGTTATTCTACATATAGATCTTCACGAATTTGACAATGAGGTGAACTAATGAGCTTTAATGAAAAAATAGAGAAATATGCTGATCTAGCTGTTCGAGTCGGCATAAATATTCAAAAAGATCAAACATTATATATTCGGACACCGATGCACGCTGCCGCATTTGTACGAGTTGTAGCAAAAAAGGCCTATGAGGCAGGCGCTAAGCACGTACGCGTTGAGTGGAATGATGAGGAACTGACAAAAATTAAATACCAACATGCACCTCAAGAAGCATTCTCAGAATTTCCGCAGTGGCAAGCAGATGTCCTCGTAAAAGAAGCTGAGCATAATGCAGCATTTCTAAGCATTGCTGGGTCCGATCCTGACTTACTAAAAGGAATTGATCCTGAACGCATTGCAGCAGCAAACAAAGCATCCGGTCAAGCTAATAGTACGTTTAGACGATACATTCAATCTGATAAAGTGAGCTGGTCTATTGTTGCCGTACCATCTGAAAAGTGGGCTGAAAAAGTATTCCCTGATAAACAAGGAGAACAAGCGATTGATGCATTGTGGGAGGCTATTTTTGCGGCGACTCGTATTCATGAGCAAGATCCGATAGTAGCATGGCAAGATCATCTTGCTTTATTGGATGAAAAAATGGTTACTTTAAATGAAAAGCGTTTCCATGCTCTTCATTACACGTCTGATAAGACTGACCTCACCATTGAATTGCCACCAACACATATTTGGGCTTCAGGAGGATCAACAAGTAAAGCTGGCGTTGATTTTGTTGCCAATATGCCTACAGAGGAAGTTTTTACAGCGGCTCAAAAAGATGGCGTGAATGGGACGGTAGCAAGTACAAAGCCTCTCAATTACGGCGGAACGTTGATTACGAATTTCACCCTGACCTTTAAAAATGGGCAAGTCGTCGATTTTTCTGCAGAAGAAGGCGAAGAGACTCTTAAGCGCTTATTAGAGACAGACGAAGGATCTCGATCTATTGGTGAGGTAGCGCTTGTCCCCCATCGCTCTCCTATCTCGAATACGAACCTCATTTTTTACAATACGCTGTTTGATGAAAATGCATCTAATCACTTAGCTCTAGGTAGTGCCTATGCGTTTAATATCAAAGGTGGAAAAGATATGAACGAGGAAGAGTTAAACGATGCTGGTATTAATCAAAGTATCACTCATGTCGATTTTATGATGGGATCAGCAGAAATGAATATTGATGGCATTCATCAAGATGGTACAAAAGAAGCCGTATTCCGGAACGGTGAATGGGCTATTTAATGACTTAAAAAGAGTAAAGTCACATATGTGTCTTTACTCTTTTTCATGTTCACACTAGGTAGAGCGAATACCTTTAACAATAAGTTCGCTAATCGCTGATGCCCACTCCTCTTTTGTTTCTGTTTTTCGGGCTTTATTGAGTGAAATAGATTGGAAGATCAGCGTTTCTACAAGATGAGCAGGTACATCCTGACGTATTTCTCCAGATTCAATTCCTTCAGCCACTAACCTGCGAATGTAATCAAACACTTGGTGATGATGAGCCCATAGTTGTTTTAAGACCACTTTAACACGTTCATTTGCTTTCTTTTCAATATGTGGTGTTAAATCGATGGCAAGCAAGATTCGATCGTGCTTCATAAATAGGTAAATGAGTTTTTCTAATTGAACAAAAAACGTCTCTGCTTGAGAGATATGCTTTTGATCATGAACAAACGCTTCCATAATATGTGACATATAAGCCGCTAATAATTCTTCCTTATTTGGATAATATTCGTATATTGTACTTCTGCCTACATCTAATGACATAGCTAATGGTTTAAAATGAAACCCTTCATAGCCTGATTCCGTTAGCAAAGCGTCGGTTGCCGCAAAAATATCTTCTTTATTTAGCTTTCTTTTTGCCATCTACACGCTTTCCTCTCTTTAATAAACAATTCGAAAGCGATGTTCATCTTTTTTCACATCTAATTCTTCAGTTTGTATAGCTGTTATATGCGAAAAATGATTTCCTTGTTTTAAATCAGACATAAACATCGCAAATGCCTTTTTCTCACCTTGCACTTCAACCTGTACATTTCCGTTCGTCAAATTCCGCACTGTTCCAGTCATATTATGACGATGACCAATTTGCTCAACAAACGCGCGAAATCCAACACCTTGAACACGTCCCTCTACGATTAAACCATACCTATCCATACATACTCACCTCAAACGCCTTATTCCCGATTTTCATAAAAGGAAAACATACAAAATAAAATCTAAAGCGCTTCCAATTGTGACTATTTTGTGATACTATAATAAAAAGACACAAATCAGACACAAACTAACGATACGTTCCATACACTTATTTTATAGAAGGAGTGACATCAATGGATATGTTTTTTGCTTATATGTTTGTCGCAAGCGCCACTCCGTTATTTTTATGGCTAGAGCATAGAAAAATTGCGATCAGTAGCATTCCATTTATTTTAATCATGTGGTTGTTAGCCATTGCCTTTTTATTCGAAGGTTTCTTATTCCATATTACTGAATCGACCTTTGTCATTGCCGTGCTTATTAATGTAGTTATTGCTCATGTCGCTGCGCTTATTTTGTACACTTCACCTTTGGTTATAAATAAAGCAAAGCGGCTAACAGGTACATCTGAATAAATACAATAAAAACGGATCTCCCTATAAGGAGATCCGTTTTTTTTTACAAATGACCAGTCATTAAGACAAAGTACGAACCAATTACAATAATGACCGCAATGGCAATAGCAAACACCGTGTGACCAATTTGCCATTTTCCATCCTTTCCTTCTCCAATGTGCATGAACATGAAAAGCTGAACACCCATTTGAATAAAGGCAAAGGCAAAGATAATGATGACTCGCACGCTCCACGCAAGATTTGTTTGCGACATTACCCATACAGCCAGTAACGTTAAAACGATGGATAATGCAAAACCTACAACGTGTTGCCATGGAAACCCGTGATGATTGGAAGCTGATTCATTTTGATTCGCCAATTACATCCACTCCATTCCGAGCAAGTATACCCCAGTAAAGATAATAATCCAGATAACATCTAGAAAATGCCAGTACAAGCTTGCAATAAAGAATTTTGACGTTGTTCGTTTTGTTAGACCACGCATCTTAATTTGAATGGCAAGCACGGCCATCCAACCAACACCAACGGCAACGTGAAGTCCATGTGTTCCTAAAAGAACAAAGAACGTTGACCAATGAGCACTGGCAGATAAAGTCGCACCTTCATGGGCATAGTGTACAAACTCATAAATTTCAAATCCTAAGAATCCAAGTCCTAGTAATAGAGTTAAACCAATCCAGATAAGCATACGATTCACACGACCTGCCCGCATCTCATGAATCGCAATTCCTGCTGTAAAAGAGCTTGTTAAAAGCAGGAAGGTCATCGCTAATACAAGGTTTAAATCAAACAACTCAGCTGACGTAATAGCTGATGCATTCCGATCAACGAGTACGAAATAAGAAGCGAATAGCGTTGAAAATAAAGCAAATTCAGCGCCGATGAAAATCCAAAAACCGAGTATATTGTTTTTTCCTTCAGCCGATTGATATTCAAGGGGCTGATTCGGGTCAATTGATTCATTTGCTGCCATCGGTTACGCCTCCTTCGCTTTTCTTTCAGTTTCTTCAATTTCTTCTACACTTACATAGTAGCCATCGTTGTAGTCAAAAGAACGAATAATCATACAAACGAAGATCGCTACACCACTTAGAATAGCAGGAATCCACCAGCTAAAGACTAAGGCAAATGAAGCAGTAAACATAAAGAATGCCATTACAGGACCAAGCCATGTATGATTCGGCATATGAATTTTTTGATAGTCTGTTGATGCGTTTAAATCAATACCCTTTTCTTTCATATCCCAAAATGCATCTCGCTCCACTACTTCTGGCTGATGCGCAAAGTTATAATGCGGCGGAATCGCAGATGATGTTGCCCACTCAAGTGTACGCCCATCCCAAGGATCTCCTGTTGTATCACGCTTTTCATAGCGCCAGCTGTAGTAAATGTTGTACACGAATAGCGCGAAGGCTGCTGCCATCATAAACGCACCTAATGTTGAAATTAAGTTTAATGAGAACCAACCGTCTCCTTCTAAATACGTGTAAATTCGACGAGGCATCCCATCTAAACCTAAGAAATACTGCGGGAAGAAACAAACGTTAAACCCAATCATGAAAATCCAAAATACCCATTTCCCAATACGCTCGTTCATACGATGACCAAACATCTTAGGATACCAGTAAATTAACCCTGCGAAACAAGCAAAAACCGTTGCAGCAATTAATACATAGTGGAAATGTGATACTAGGAAGTACGTATTGTGATATTGGTAGTCAGCCGCTGCCATCGCAAGCATAACACCTGTCACACCACCAATAACAAAGTTTGGAATGAATCCTAATGACCAAAGCATTGGTGTCGTAAAACGAATTTTCCCTTTGTGCAGTGTGAAAAGCCAGTTAAAGATTTTTACCCCTGTTGGTACAGAAATTGCCATCGTTGTAATGGAGAAGAATGAGTTGACAGCCGCACTATTCCCCATGGTAAAGAAGTGGTGAACCCATACTAGGAAGCTCAAACCAGAGATGACAACAATGGATGCAACCATTGCATTGTAGCCAAACAGCTTTTTGCGGGCAAATGTTGAAATAATTTCTGAAAAAATACCGAATGCCGGTAACGCAACAATATAAACTTCAGGGTGACCCCAAATCCAGAATAAGTTCGCCCATAGCATATCTAACCCTTCACCTTGTAGGGTGAAGAAGTGAGTGCCAAATAATAAATCAAATGTCATCATAGCTAAAGCAACTGTTAAAACAGGGAATGCTAGCACGATGATTAATGATGTGATAAATACTGTCCACGTAAACATTGGCATTTTCATTAACGACATGCCTTTTGTACGCATACGCAGAATCGTAACAATAAAGTTAATTCCTGTTGCAAGGGTACCAATACCTGACAGCTGTATACCAAGTGCATAATAATTTTGTCCTACACCTGGACTAAAATCGTTTGATGCAAGTGGAAAGTAAGATGTCCACCCTGCTGACGGTGAACCACCGATAACAAAAGAAATATTGAAAAGTGCCATTCCGAAAAAGAATGTCCAGAAACTTAAGTTGTTTAAAAATGGAAAAGCTAAATCTCTAGCTCCAATTTGCAAAGGAACAACGACATTCATTAAACCAATTAAAAACGGCATTGCCATAAAGATGATCATAATTGTGCCGTGTGTCGTAAAAATCTCGTTATAGTGCTGAGAACTTAAGAAATCTAGTTCTGGTGCTGCTAATTGGGTACGCATCATCATGGCATCAACGCCACCTCTGAAGAGCATGAGTAGCGCACAGGCAATGTACATAATCCCAATTTTTTTGTGGTCAACCGTTGTGATCCAATCTGTCCACAACATCTTCCATTTTTTAAAATATGTGAGGGCAATTACAGCGATTATACTAGTAAGCGCGATAGAGATTTGCGCAGCTAGGATAAACGGGTCGCCCGTTACAATAAATTCATCCCACCTCAACGGTATATCCCCTCTCTTGCGCTCGATTCATCTTATTCATCATCCAACTCCACTTCATACGTTTTATCTGTGTTAATTGGCTGAGATAAGACTGGCAAATCAAATGCTTTCCCCTCTCTGGAATGAGGGCTATGCGCTTCATAACCAAGCTCTGCTCGTTTTTCTAATGAATATGTCGCATCATAAGCATGATTGACAAACTCAAGGTGTGTTGAAGAGAAGGTCATTTCTTCTGCATGACCTGGAACCATCAAATGTACGTATTCATCTTCGGATAAAGAAGGTGCGTTTTCTTGAGTGTCTTCAACCCACTCATTAAAGGCATCATCTGTCTGTGCATTTACAGTGAAGCGCTGTTCCGCAAATCCTTCACCAGTAAAGTTTGCGTTTCGTCCTTCGTATTGACCAACTTCTGTTGCTGCCAAGAATAATTCGGTTTCCATTCCTGACATGCTATACTTCTGGCCTCCCAGTTGTGGAACCCAAAACGACGCCATTGAATCAGCAGACGTCAGTTTAAACAGAACGGGTCTGTCAACTGGAATATTAATATAATTGATGGTTTCAATTCCTTCTTCTGGATAGCTAAAAATCCACTTCCAGTTCGCACTTGTTGCATGAATGACAAGCGGTTCTTGCTGTGCATCGACCTCTTCTATTTCAGGAGCTTCCTCCAAGCTATAAATGGTAATGACAGTTGGAATCGATAAAATTGTAACAATAACAATTGGAATAATGGTCCAGACAAATTCAAGTTTGTGACTACCTTCAATTGAAGGATCATAGTTGTCGTTATTTCCACGATCACGGTATTTTACTAACATGATCGTTAATAGAACAAATACAACTAAAACAATAAAGATCATAAACCAAATTGATAGCCAGATTAAATTACTTTGTTGCGCTGCGACTGGCCCTTGTGGATCAAGTACCGTTAAACTTCCACAGCCACTTAGAAAGACAGCGACCATCGCAAGTGAAATCCATTTAAAAATAGAGGATGGCATACCCAATAAAATCACCTTTCTTTTGGCATAATAAAATCATTGCGCGCTAACTATGTGAAACAATGAACGTGCAACTTTGATGCTTCCATCCTACCACTTTCCAATCAAGAATGGGGGAAATAACTGCTTCTGATCCGAAATTATCATAAATTAGACAAAAAAAAGTTACGAAGCAGACACATCTTTGCCAAGACTTTCTTGTTAGCGCAATCATGAAATACCCTTAATTGGTGAATAGTAAACACAAGGAGGTGCTTTTGATGACAGAAGCTTATTTATGTCCAAAGTGCAAAACAAATCGTACGCGGTTTCATCAAATTAGCCAAGACGCGATCCCCGTTAAACTCGACCCACGTAATGGTGAAATTATTGAAACCTATAATGAACAGCAGCTAACCCCTATCCATATGCATTATAACGGACCAACAATCCGTATACAGTGCGGGGCTTGTGGCTTAAATGAAGCAGAAGATACCTTTATTGCTTTCGCTAAAAATAGTCCCCTTTCATGATAAAAACAGACTTTGGCATAGGCCAAAGTCTGTTTTTACGTAAGTAGCTATTTAATCAATTGAACTATTTTTTGCCAAAGAAGATACACACTCATTCCATAGGCTTCCACCTCATCTTGAACAGTATCGCCTTCATCTAGTTCTTTTACATAAAATGGTTGTTTTTGACTCGTTTCATCTGTTTCAAATGAACGATTGAAAAAGTGTGCGACATAGGACAATGCATAATCCGCTCTCCCCATCACTTCATAAAACGAAAGAAAACCGTGCATCGTCCCGTTAAAACGCACCGCCTCAACATCATTTCCTGCATGATACAGCTTCTCTGCAAATGCTTCTCCTTCGTCTCTTAACGGGTCAAATTCTGCCGTTACAACTAAAGACGTTGGAAAGTCACGTAACGCATCACTTAATAGTGGTGAAACATATGGATTTATCCAGTCATCTTGATTGGGTGTGTAAGCAGCACGAGCTCGTTCCATAACTGACCGAGATAAAAAATAATAGCCACTGGAATAAGCGTCTCTTGAAGGAAAAGGAGTATCTTCAAATGTTGTTAACGGATATAAGAACGCACTACTCTTCAAAGAATAACCTGCTTCATTTGCTTTCATTATAACAGCAGCAGCAATATTTCCACCAGCGCTATCACCAGCAACTGCTATGTTCTCTGTATCTGCATCTAGTTCTTTTGCTTCATCATATACCCATTTTAGAGCATCAAAGCTATCATGAATGGCTGTAGGAAACGAATAGTTCGGTGCCAATCGATAGTTCGGTGCAACAATAATGGCGTTCGTACGATTTGCTAAAGCACGAAGAATATTATCATGGGTATCGACATTCCCATATCCTTCCATAAATGCACCGCCGTGAAAGTATAGGATAACCGGATGAGGCCCTGATTGTGTTGGTGTATACAAGCGCATCGCAATCGGTTCTCCATCCCTTGTTTCCAATATAAGGTCGGCTCGTTTAATCGTTGGCGCAACAGGATTTACGAAAAAAGAAGGTGTCGACAATCCTTCTGGAAGAAGCTGTTCATTCACTGCATGTAAAATGACACCGGTTTTTAACGGAACCTTGCCTGCCTCTGTATAGCGCCAAGTCTGTGCAATAACCATTACTATAAGTAACAAGACAATGATCGCTAGTGATAACCATCCGATGCTAAAGACGACTTTTTGTTTTCGAGTCATGGTTTTAACAGTCTCCTTACCAGTAAATAAACGAAACCCTCTTTATCCCTGCTTCCAGTGAGATTGAATAAACGTGTCTCTCCCACTCTCGTTGCGATCTTGTTTATAATGGTTCGGCTGTTTCTTGTAAAAGTCTTGGTGGTCGTCTTCAGCTACATAAAACGTCGATGCTGGTAAGACTTCTGTTACAATCGGTTTTTTAAAGCGATTACTTTCTTGAAGCTTCTTTTTTGTTTCTTCTGCTTTTATTCGTTGGTTCTCATTTTCATAGAAAATTGCCGTTCGATACTGACTACCTCGATCATGAAATTGACCACCATCATCAGTCGGATCAATTTGAGGCCAATACAAGTCTAATAATTGGTCATATGAAAACGTTTCGGAATCAAACGTAATTTGTACAACCTCAAAATGTCCTGTTTCTCCTGTTTTCACTTGCTCATAGGTTGGATGATCAACGGTTCCTCCCATATACCCTGATAAGATCGACTGTATCCCAGGTAATTCATCAAACGGTTGAACCATGCACCAAAAACAACCGCCTGCAAATGTCGCTTTCTCTCGTTTCATTCCTCTTTCCCCTCCATAATGCTTTCTCTTAACGAAAGTAGCGCTTTTTCTTTCGCTTTTGCTTCAATCATGACATCCGCATCCGTTCCGTCAAGTACACGGACAAGTAAGTCATAATCCTCTCTTCGAATATAATCGGTGTGTCTTGGGTCTGCCTCACCAGAGCGACCGGAGCTAATGTGAAGTTTAGGCTTCATTGACCACGTTTCACACACGTGCTTAAACAGCTTTTTAAGTTCAGTTTCTTTCGTATGGAAGCATCTCTCATGATGAATATCAAACACAACGGTGACACCACACTGTTCGTGAATGTCAAGTACGTCTCTTGTGTGAAACGTCTTATCATCGTTTTCCAATCGAATTTTCATTTTCACAGCATCAGGCAATTGTTTATAACTTTTCGCAAATGTCGCTTTTGCTTTTTCCTTGTCCCCATATGCACCACCAGTATGGATAATAATATCGGTTCCTCCTACAAGGCTTAAGAAACGCTCATGGTAAAGTAAATCATTTACTGCATTTGTTACGACTTGCTCCTTTGGTGAGTTCAGGACGGTATACTGTCCTGGGTGCATGGAAAAACGCATACCGCCTTGCTTACCTATTTTTTTGATTCCCTCTAAACGCTGCAAAACGTCTTTATCTTTATCCCAAGCCCAGTCCATTTCAGGGTGTGTTGCAAACGGAATAATCTCACTAGATAAACGGAAAAAAGTAATGTGATTGGCTTCATTCCAGTTGACCATTTCTTGAACTAAATCCAAATTGTGCATCGTTAATTCTTTAATTTTAGCCATGCCTTCGTTTCTCATTGTTTGCAAACGACACGTTCGCATTTTAGTTTCAAGGGTTAGGTTCAAACACGCATAACCAAATCTCATTTAAGCTACTCCTTTAAAAGCTTGCTTTACGCCTCATCGTAAACAAACTCAATTTCATCATGTTTTCTGCTATATTTTATTTTTACCGAGTGATCATTAAAATACCATAGATCTTGCTCCTCAACAAAAAACAAAAAGCCATCAACTTCTTTTTGCAACATCGGTTCTACAGGTTCCGTTTGACTCATCCCAAGTGAAAAGCCACTTTGCAACGAACCACAGCCACCGTAGCGCCCGTACAAGCGAATGGGAATTAATGATGTATCTTCTCCAAATTCTTCCTTAAACCAATTGATTGCTGGTTTTGTTACTTCTACGTTCATCATCTCACTCACTCCTTATGTAGCTCCCATTTTACCAGTAAATATAGAGACCATACAAATATCTTGTTCATTTGTGTCTTTAAGCCATTTTTGTTTCCCTAACGCAACTTTAGTTGTTCTTGTGCATAGTATAGCAAAAAGGAGACAACAAGATGCTTAAACAAAATACAACCGCCTATGTTTATTTA
Source organism: Shouchella oshimensis (assembly GCF_004375095.1). Lineage (NCBI taxonomy): Bacteria > Bacillati > Bacillota > Bacilli > Caryophanales > Bacillaceae > Shouchella > Shouchella oshimensis. The sequence goes on from NZ_SNUX01000001.1 coordinate 236,782, forward strand.
TTTTCAAAATTAAAACTACTAACAAAAAAACAAGTAGAAGACTACAAAAAACAGATGTCAAAAGATGACTAGTTCTAAGCCCACTCTTCCATCCCAATAAAAAGACTTATCGATCATACGAGCTACCGCATGATGATAAGTCTTTTTATTGATGAACTAAGTATGTATCCAGTGTGCGTAGCAATTGCTTAATATCTGGTTTTTGAACATGCTCATTAATTCCTACTTGCTTCCCTTTCTGCAACATTACATGTGCATGTAAAGAGGAGAACGAAATGATCGGTAAAGCTAAAGGCACGTTCCTCACTTTTTTTGTGAAATCAAATCCATTTAATAGCGGTACGTCAATATCAGTGATACATAAATCAACTGTTTCTTCCTGTTCCTCAACATACTGCCACGCTTCTTCCCCATTAGCAAAGATCGTGATTTGCTCATAGCCAGCATCTCGAAGTGCTTCAGAAATAATTAGCTGCATGGTTGGTGAATCTTCAATAAGTACTAACGAAAAACGTGATCGCTCGGACTGGTACTCTTCAATAAAATCTTCTTCAAAATGAGTAGGATGAATAACATGAATAACTTGCTCCACATCGAAGAGATACAAGATATGTTCTTCATTAAATGTTACAACACTTGATACAAATGCATCTTTCTCCTGGGATAATGCATCTGGAATATGCATGTCCTTTGATTGAATTCGTTCAATCTTTGATACATCTGTTGCTTTTAAAGCAAACGTTTTGTCTCCATGTTCAATGATAATAAAATACTTAGCTGACTCCTCTTCTATTTGAAGAAGCTGATACGTATTTAATACAGGAACAGCTTGATCCCGTAGACGGATAATTCCCTCAACCATCGTGTTTTGATTTGGCGACATATGGATAGTCATTGGTCGTATAATTTCTTTCACTTTTAACACATTTAACCCATACCACTGGTTATTTAAAAGGAAGACAAGAATTTCTTGATCATATCTATTTTCTTGGGTTGTAAAAATTGGTTGTGCCACGGTATTCAGCCTCCGTACTCATATAGTCATCTCTGTTTTATATCGGTTGCTAGGCTGAAAGTGTTTAGCACATGCTCACGCTTTCCGTTATTTTCGTGAACCAACTGCAAGAGGGTCAATTTTACAAACCATTTTTTGATAAAAATTCCGATAAAAAAAACCCTCTAGCTCATGATCACTATAGTACCGGCTTAATTGTTCCAGCAATGCCGGATACTTGCTTGCATTTTCAAGTCCCTTTACATGGGAATGAATGCCATCAAAATCCGAACCAAAACCAATATGAGCAATACCACCTAAACTACCAATGTGATCAATATGAGTTAGTAAGTCTTTCATCGTTGCCCCCTTTTCATCCTTTACAAACTTCGGGAAGAAAACTAAACCAATGAAACAATCTTTCTTAATCAGTGCTGTGAGTTGCTCGTCCCGCAAATTACGATCATGTGGACAGCGTGCATAGCTATTCGAATGGCTTGCCATTGTTAAGTGAGAAAGATCCATAACATCCCAGAATGCTTGGATACTTAAATGCGAGACATCGTTTAATACTTGATAACGATTGTTGAGTGCTATGACTTCTTCTCCATACCGGGTTAGTCCAGCCCCTCTCTTCTCCCCAATTCCATCGGCACATGCATTTACTCCGTTCCAAGTCAGCCCAATAGAAAGGACACCTTGTTCGTAGAGCCAATGCAATTTGCCTAGGTCATGGCCAACTGCGTCCATTCCTTCAAGAGCGAGAACAGCCCCAATCTCTCCTTCTTTTAAATGCTCCATGTCTCTTAAAGAACGAAGATGAACCATCTGAGGTACCATTAAGACTCGTTCATAGAAATGATTAATTTGCTGTTGAACAACGGAAAATTTATTTTCTTCTGACACTTCTTCTGGCACCCATATGGCAAAAAATTGCACCTTCACTTGCCCAGCTTTCAATCGTGTAAAGCTTGTGTCCAGTTCGCCATTAAGAAATGAAAGAGATGGGCGTTTCCAAAGCTTTAACAGGGCATCACAGTGAGCATCAACTACATTCATCGTTTCACCTTTCCCTTTCTTACACATATGATAAACCATCTGACTCGTTGTTAGGCTTTTAGGAGGGTTATCTATGAAAAACTTGTTTTTAAGAGATCGACAGCAACCAAATTTATTAGGCTCTATTGATCAATTCTTCCAACACACGTTAAGCCATTTACCACGATCTTTTACAGAAAAGATTATTCCCGTAAAAATAGAAGAATCAGCCGGCACTTTCACCATTATTGCTGATTTGCCTGGCATTGAAAAAAAGGCCATCCATCTGCGTAGCCATTATCAGTCGCTTATGATTACTATTGAAGAGAAAGAACAAATGGCGACTTTAGATGAAAAGGGGCAAACACTGTCTGAGCAACAATCCGTTTCCATTCGAGAGCGAAGTGTTCCAATACCTTTTTCCTTTAGCGAAACGGATATCCATGCTCACTATACTAACGGTCAACTGATCATCACGATAAAAAAGAATGAAAAACCTATTCTCATTGATTAAAGGAGGAAAAAGAATGTTCCAGCAAAGACGCCACTCACATGACATGATGCAACCACCACGCGCCCAGGTAAGAAGAGGTAGACCACCTCAACATCAGCCGAGATACAATGATGTTCAGCAATTTCATCCTTCACAATGGCAAGGACAGCAACCGAAAAAAAGAAGTGCATGGTCAGCACCATTCACTAATTCAGAGGGACGATTTGATATTTCGAGAACTGCTTCTTCAGTTGACCAATTTGTTAAAACGTTTCAACAAGTGACACCCATTGTATCGAAAGTCGGTCGCTTTTTTAAACCATAGAGGTAGGGATCTCCCTACCTTTATGGTCATTGACGTTTAACCTTTTGAGCATAGGCAAGTGTACCTCTAGGTGCGAGTAACTTTAGTCCTTGAGCATGAACAAAATCAATTTTAATAGACTTCCCAATTTCCTCTTCAGCCTTTGCATCATATAGGAATGTTATTCCGTCTAGTTCTTTTTTTTGATCTCCCTCCTGTTCGGTGCCTTCTTGCAAATAAAACTCAATCATCGTACTGCATTCATACGTATCGCGAGCAACCACTCGAATTGTAGAGAATTGCTTCTCTTTTAAGTGGGCTACTGCTTCAGACGTTACGTTAATTTCCATTTTCTCACCTCATAATAAGTCATTCTGGTCAAATAAATATCGATACGGAATGTCAATAAAGATATACAGCGCGTCAGACAATGGATATGAATAGGTCCGAATCTGTTCATCTTTATCTATATCTGTATACAGATCTGATAAAATCCCTTTTTTTTCCACGTTCATTCGGACGATATTTTCAAGAAAATACGGGCGCCAGCTCCAGTTTTTCGCCTTACTTTCCATTCGTAAATACCAGTTGCCACATTCGTCTTTTTCACCGTTACTTGACTCTTGATACCCGTTTTCATTACAAATATAAACACGGAATGTGTAATTCGTTAGCGCTTTTGCGATGGTTAATACCATACCATCAAGAGACTCATTTTGAGGAATTCCTTTTAACACTTGTTTTAACGATAATGTAAGCTCATTGGATAAGGTCAACTGAGCTTCCACTTTCTTTCGCTCGAAAGCAATAAAGTGGTTCATGTCTTTCATTAGTTGAACTTGCTCTATTGGCTCGTTAGGATTAGTAGGGACCGCTTTCTGCAAATAACTGCCTTGATAGTAACGTCCTCCGTTTCGCCATGCATAGTTAAGTTGGGCGAAAGACGTAATTCCATTAAATAATAGCGTTGAGCCAATTTTTCGTGCCAATGATGAAAGCGAATGATGAATGTCACTATACATACTAGGCAAGGCATTTTCTTGTAAAAAACCACAGCTTACACGAATGACATTGGGACGAATCTGACTAATAAATTCTAGCTGTGATGTAGTGGTATCTTCAGCATCGAGGGCGATTTGGATACCTAAACTTTGAATATACATAATCGTATGCTTCACATCAAACAGTTCTTCTAATGAGCGGTCAAAGCCAATAATGACAACAATTTGTTGGAAAGGCATGCCGTTATCTTTCATTTTCGTTAATCGCCCTAGTAGCGTTTCTCCATTATCAACCTCTAGTAGTTTGCTATTGTAATGAAAGAACAACGTCACAGGCTGTTCTGTATTAAACTGTGTCTCAAATGTTTCAAACGCTCTAGCTTGCAAATGATCTTCCATTTCAATTCGATATTCTCGTGGAATGTCATGGTCATCGAAAAACCAAGTTACGTTCATCGGTTTATTGTTCTCAATCCAATAGGCCTCTACTTCGTAACCAATAACTTTCTGTGTGTCTGCACTAATGATAGGTAAGAAATAAGGAACCACACGGTCTTTATTCATCATAATATCAAGAGGGTCCACAAGATCGCCTCCTTTTTATGAAAGTAAGTGTCTTTATTAAACTATGGAAAGTAAAAAATGCTTAACTCTCTTCTGAACTTGCTTTGGCTTTTCTTCTAGAAGTAAATGCCCGCACTGCTTAATAACGTGTATACGGCTATTGGGCAGATCTCGATGAAGGGCATAGCTTGTTTCAATCGAGATAAGGGGATCTTCTACACCTGAAAGAATGAGTACTGGTTGGTGTATTTGTTGAAGCTGTGCTTGCGACAAATCCCCTTCACGCTGTCGAGTTAATTGAATTAATCCATTTATAAATAATGGATCTGAAAGCGGCCCCTCGTAATTGGCAATCATATCTGCGGTTAAGCACCGTTTATTGTAAACAGCGTCTTGTAAGAAGAGTCGAACTTGCGGTTTTCGATGGTGCATGACCCAGTTTAAACTTCTTTCGATTAAAGGAAAATATGTAGCAACTTGAAATGGTTTCTTTACCGACTTTAAATAACCAGAACTTGCGAGTAATGAGATGCTTATCACTCTGTCCGGCTGGCGGTAAGCGAGGTAAAGGGCAATCTGTCCCCCCATTGAATGTCCGATTACGTGAAAGGAGTCCACATGTAATTGGCTCATTAATTCCCCAAGCTGATCCGCATAAGCAGAAAAGGAATAGACAGATCCATTTCCTTTCGAACTACGACCGAAGCCTGGCAAATCACAGCAAATAATATCATACTCTTCACGCAACGATGGAATAACACGGTAAAAACTTGTGACTGAAGCAAAAATACCATGAATCAGTAACAACGTTCCTTTTTTAGGCTTTGTGCTTTTAAACCATTCATAATAGATGCTTGCTTCATGAATATGCAAATAAGACGCTCGATTTGGTACCCGTTTTGGCATGTTGATTCACTCCCGTACACTTAGGATGTACGAGAAACGGCAAATCAAAACCTTACGATTTGTCTAAATGATAAGGGGTTTCTTGGTACACATAATAATTTAACCAATTTGAGAACAACAAGTTCGAGTGAGCTCTCCACTGAAGTGGTGGCAACGCTTCCGGATTTTCATCTGGAAAATAGTTTATGGGCATCTGGCATGCCCCACCTTGCTTGATGTCTCGTTCGTATTCTTTCTTTAACGTATGTGCATCATATTCAGCATGTCCCATAACGAAAATACGTTTTCCGTCTTTTGAAGAAGCAATGTAGACACCTGCTTCATCTGATGAGCTAAGTACTTCTAAATCTGATATTTCTTCTATGTCTTGGCGGTGAATCGTTGTATGACGAGAATGAGGAGCAAGAAAATAGTCGTCAAAACCACGAAGTAAATTCACATTCGAAACGTTTACCGTATGATTATAAATTCCAAACAGTTTTGTATTCAATGGACGTTTACGAATCTGGTAGTGATGGTAAAGTGCAGCTTGCGCCCCCCAGCAAATGTGAAGGGTTGATGTCACATTTGTTGTGGTCCAATCTAAGATGGATTTCATTTCGTCCCAGTAGTGGACATCATCAAAAGGTAAGGTCTCCACAGGCGCCCCTGTAATAATCATGCCATCAAATTTCAACGACTTAATTTCACTAATCGTTTTATAAAATTGTTGTAAATGTTCTTTTGATGTATTTTTTGGCTCGTGACTACTCGGATGTAAAAGAGAAACATCTATTTGAAGTGGCGTATTACCAAGAAGACGAATCAATTGTGTCTCTGTCTCTTGCTTCGTCGGCATTAAGTTTAAAATACAAATTTTCAGAGGTCGAATATCTTGTTGATAGGCACGTGATTCATCCATCACAAAGATATTTTCTTTTAACAGCTTCTCCTTTGCTGGTAAGTGATCAGGAATTTTAATTGGCATAAAACGTCTCTCCTAAACGAACCCATTATTTCGATTTTTCATTAATCTTACCGTAAGAATTTTCTAATTTCAACAAAAGCGCTTCATGAACTAAGAAAAAACAAGCAAAAAAGCGCAAAAGCGCTTCTTTGTCTTGCCTTCTATTTCAGTATCGCGCTAGTCGTACTTTTTCAGTCAACTTCGAGTGGAAACATCAGTTGCCCGCCACGAAAGTGATCACTGTAAACAAGCTCAAGCGCTGTATCTTTTGGAACGATAAATGCAATTTCCCCAGATACAGAGCGCCCGCTTTCTAATTGTCCACCAATAATCCCTTTTGTTTCAATCCGCTCAGCATGACTGTATGCATAATGCTCCTCATCGACTAACGTAAGATTGACCGGCAGAAAGCTAATACTTGATTCTCGCGTATTTTCTGCTGTTAAATCAACTTTCACTAGTTGTTCTGTATCACTATGTTCTGTGACACTAACACCGTTAAGCGTAACGTACACACCGTTGAGTTCCTGGGTTTCCGATTCATCCTGATGATCGGAAGCCGTCGGTTCTGTTGAATCGTTCGTCACTCCTACCGTTACGACCAAAATGATGAGTAAACATGCAAGTAAGCTTAATAATATAAGGATTTTGCCTTTCATTACGTTCCCTCTCCTTAACATATGTACAAATTTCTTTCTCTACCCTATGCTCGGAACTGGTTAATCATACATATGTTTAGTAAAAGAGTAAATAAGACTTATTACTCCCACCAATGATCATAGATTGTAACTGGTGTTTGCCGTTTGTGTTCTGTCATAGCGTAGCGTGACTCGATTTGTTGAGCAACTTCTTGATCCACTTGCTTTCCTTCTAAGTAATCATCAATTTGCTCATAAGAAATGCCCAGTGCTTCTTCATCTGGTAAACCAGGCTTGTCATCTTCTAAGTCCGCTGTTGGAACTTTCATATAAAGAGATTTTGGTGCCGCTAACGCTTCGAGTAACTGTTTTCCTTGACGCTTCGTTAAACCAAACAAAGGTGCAACATCACACGCACCATCACCGAATTTCGTAAAGAAGCCTGTTACAGCTTCTGCTGCGTGGTCGGTTCCAATAACAAGAGAATGGTAGTGAGCCGCCAAGTCAAATTGAACTTTCATTCGTTCTCGGGCTTTCGTATTTCCTTTTAAAAAAGTTGACAATTGAGACTGTGTTGCTTCTTGAAATGCTTGAACCGATGCGTCAACAGCATTCTTTATATTCACTGTTAACACATGATCTGCTTCAATATAAGAAAGAGCAAGCTGAGCATCCTCTTCATCATGCTGTTCTCCGTAAGGCAAGCGAACTGCATAAAATTGATAGCTTTCATCTTGTTTCTCTTCTCGTAGTTCCGTTACTGCTATTTGCGCAAGTTTTGCTGCAAGAGTTGAGTCTTGACCTCCAGATATACCAAGCACATAGCCTTTGGTTCCGGTTTTAATTGCATATGATTTAAGAAATTCGACACGGTTACGAATCTCTTCTCTTGGGTCAATGGTTTCTTTTGAAAATAAGTCTTTTCGAATACGATCTTGGTTAACGTCCATCTGTGCACACTCCATCCGTCTATTGAATTGAGAAAGCTGTGTTAATAACCCTTCGCTCTGCAAAATGGCTTCTTGTGTCTTTCCTAATAAATCAAAGTGGGAAAGTTCATCCCGTTGATGAATCCACTCTCTTTTTAAACCATATTGCTTACCCCAATGTATTAATTTCTCTCGATCTTCACAAGCCACTTTTGTTACAGTTGTCGCATTTGGAAAGCGCGCATCATACCAGTAGTGCGTGATAAAAGCAATTTTACCATTTCTAGCTTCCTGTTTCCACTTTGTCAATTCACGTCGGTTAATTCCAAACGCCATTAATGCTCCTCCATTAAACGGTTATAGGTTTCATACCATTCAGGGAAAGCTCGCTTAAACGGAACTGGTTTAAAGGTATCCTTTTTCACAATCACGTGCGTTGTATAACCTGTTACACAGACATCATCATGCTGATTTTTTATTTCATATTGGTAAATTGTTTTCACACCATCATTTAGGGATAACCATGTTGTGATGATAGCCTCATCTCCATAAACAAGAGGCTTTTTATATGTTGCATAGACGTCATACACAGGTGCATAATAGCCAGCTTGCTCCATTTCAACATAACTATAGCCTGCTTCTTGTATATACGCCGTTCTTCCTAATTCAAAAAACTTAATGTAGTTTGCGTGATAAACAACACCCATCATATCGGTATCTGCGTATTGGGGCGTAATGAACTTCTTAACCTGATATGGCAATGCCTATCCTCACCTTTCTCACTCTATCGCTTTTATACCTTGTCCTAATACTTGGTATACACTCTTAGTATAGCACAACGACCTCTTAAACAAGAAGCACGGTGCTTTTAAGAAGGTGACTTTTCAGGACCATCGTTTCCTTTCGTTGAATTGAATACCTGAATTACGTCTTTTGCTTCAATGGTAAGGGCTATATCCGATTCCTCTGTTGTTCGCAAAGCATGAGCTTGAATAATTTCCTCAAAAAACCAGTCAATGTAACGTCCATTTCCCGCAATGGTTTCTTTTGAAAAATGATCTTCGATTGCGTTAAACGCTTCGTCTGACCATGTATAGCCATACACAGTGAACTTTTGCTTCAACATTTCTGCCAATTGATTTGATGTATATGGCTGAAACTCAATTTCTTTTCGAATACGTGAACGCAAGCCAGGATTACTGTTTAGCAACGTCTGAATCTCATTATGGTAGCCAGCAAATATAACGACAAGATGTTCTTCATGTTCGGTCATTGCTTGAGTTATCATCGTAATCGCTTCCTTGCCAAAATCATTCTCTCCACCTTGTGCAAGTGCATAAGCTTCATCGATAAAGAGAACGCCACCTAGCGCATCTTGAATGACTTGATTTGTTTTAATGGCGGTTTGACCGACATAGCCTCCTACTAAATCACTTCTAGAAACCGTGACGAGATGACCTCGCTTTAATAAGCCAATCTCATTTAACGCCTCTGCATAAAGTGTGGCAACCGTTGTTTTCCCTGTGCCTGGTGGTCCGCTAAATACAGTATGAAGCGGCATCGGTGGAACAGGTAAATCCATGCGTCTACGCGATTCTTTTACTTTTGCAAAAGAAGTTAATTTATTCAATTCTGCTTTTACCTGTTCAAGCCCGACAAGTTCGTTAAGCTTTTGTAGGGCTTGTCCTGATTTAGCAGATTGCTTTGTTTGCACATGTTGCTCCTCTATTAAAACAAAGTCTCGCTCGGTAGTATGGTAACCTTGAGATCCTTTTTCAAAAATGGCTTTTTTTACAATGTCTTCAACGACACGTGCATTTCCAAACGACTGATCAATTTCCAAACGCTCTATTTCTGCTTTTACTTTTTGCAGTGCAGCATTTGTGAACACAAAATCAACATCAAGTGCTTTTTTCTCAGCAATTTGTAAGAGTTCGGATTCTGTATAATTTGGTAAATCAAAATGGTTTTGTTCAGGGAATCGACTTGCTAAACCAGGATTTGCACGAATGAACCCACGCATTTCTTGCGGATAGCCTGCTAAAATAACAGCAAACTTTCCTGCATACGTCTCACTCGTCATCGCTGATACAAGGGTATCGATAACCGCTTGACCGTAATCATTTCCTGACTGCCCTTCACGCTTTAAGCTGTAAGCCTCATCAATAAACAACACCCCCCCTACCGCTCGCTCAATAGCTGCCATCGTTTGCTCTTCAGTTTGACCAACATAGCCAGCAACAAGAGAAGCACGATCTACTTCATACACAGTTGGTTTTGCAAGCATTCCTAATTCGTAGTAGATGGAAGCGAGTAAACGAGCAATGGATGTTTTACCTGTACCAGGGTTCCCTGTTACGACCATATTCAGGTTTAACAGATTGTTTGAAGAAAGACCAACTTCTTCACGACTCTTTTGATACTTTAAAAACGCATAGAGCTTTTTAACTCGATCTTTTACATCAGTTAAACCAATCATTTCTTCTAGCTGAGCCAGTGCGGATGTCTGCTTCTCTCCAAGAGCTTCATCCATTTCTTTGTTTACTCTTTCTTGCAGTTCATTCACACTATCAAGCTGCTTCTTCAATTGGGTGAACTGACTTTTTGAATAATAGTTTCCTTGAAAGCTGGCTAAAAACTGCTGACTGCGATCATTTAACTCTTTTATATTAGTTAAGAGCATGCTACCATGCTTTTTCGCAAGGGAGGTTTCTTTTCCTTCTACTTGAGTGATCCAGTCTTGACTACGTGTAATGATCTGCTCTACTTTTTGCTTTTTTACTCGGGCTTGGTCTGTTTCTCTAAGCTGTGGCCACGAACGACGAATCCATTCATCTTGAGCCCAAGAAACGAGTAGCTGTTTTTCGGTTAGCTCGTCTAAAAAGTCGTTAAAAGAGCCATCTTCCTCTAATTCTTGTTTCCATTTCTCAGTAAATAAATCCATCTTCTGCTTACGTTCAAACCGCAACGAAACAAGTGTAGCAAGTTCATTTCGGTTGTTTTCACCCTCGTCGTTCTCTAAACGTTTTCGCCAAAGTTGTGCCTCTTCTACTAATTTCTCATTTGTTGTCCCCATAGCTTTCCTCCTAATGAACATGACCTTCATGAACAAACTGGCGTTTTTCTATAACCCGAACCTTTTGTCCATCTTCATCGAGTAATTCGTATTGATGGGGCTCTTCTAATGTCCCATTCATGCTCTGTATATAGAAGAATACGTGATCATCAACAGGTACTTCAACAGATCCATTTGAAAATTGGATACGTACTTGTTCAATATCTTCTGTGACATAGCCGAGGGTCACGTACGTACTTATCGTTTCAACATCTACCCAATCATTTTCTATAAACATGAAGGTATCCATAAATTGTTCACCACCTGTTAGAAAGCCATTCTCTATCTCTACTTCAGCATCTAAATATTTCCGATACCCGTCAGGCTCCTTTTTTAATCGTTCCGCAATAAGATGGCGTTCATTTTCCTGATAAACAACGGCAAAAGAATCTTCGTCGATTGACCATGTTGCCAAAATATCAAGCTCGTTCGTTTCTCTGTTGACAGCGATAGCCTCTTCTACACTGTCGTGGACAGTTAAATTAACAGGAATTTCACCAGGAGCTGTACTAGTCATTAAACCTAGATAAAATGTGGCCACAAATAAAATGGCTGCCCCTACACTATATATCGTTCGTCTCCATCTCCAGGCAACAAATAGACCGAGGAAAAAGACGAAAACGGAAAGCCCCAGCAATAAGCCAGACCAAAGAGAAGGAGAAAATGCAATTAATTGATTTTCAATCAGTGGTTCATTCAAGAAAAACTGCATTACAGGATTAAATGGCTCGTTTTGCAAAGTGCGCAGCACATTATGAGGTGGTTCTGTTTCCGTTAACCACGCTGTTACAATAAAAACAGCTAAAACAAAAAAAGATTCGGCACAAAACGAGCGTTGGCGTTCCTGTGCAGATAATGACACGCCTTTTCCACTAAGGGTAACAAGATGCCGAAACCCGAAAAGCAACAAAGGAAAAATAAGGATGTTCTTAATAAGTAATAGCTGGCCGTATGTCAGCATCCAACTATTCACATATTCAGGTGCAATTTCTCCCATCATGACAAATCCACTCGTTGAAACAAGAAGCAAACTAAACACAGCAAGTGCAGAAAACCATTGGTGAAATTTCTGTCCGTCTTCTAATCGCGTCCCATAAAGACTGACGATAAATAATGGACCCACCCAGAGTGACATCGCCAATAAATGAATACCGTTTGATAGTGCACCTGTTGCATAGCCTTCTGTTAAAGACGCACTATGGCTGGACAAACTTACTGCTCCAATAATGCCTATAAAGAAAAGTAGCTGCAAACTTGAAACCACGTATCGATTCCATTTTTTGGTTAAAACCACTAGGACAAGCTGTACGCTTGAAAACAGAAGAACGAGTAAAAAGCTCGTTCCTAAAATATGTTCTCCCATTGCTGTCAGCGTTCCGTCTAAAAGCGACGTATCAAAAAACGTCGCATACGTTGACCCAAGTACGATGACGTTTCCAAATTGAAGCAGTGGAACAGCAAGTATAACGCTAAGTAAAAACAATGGGTGATGCGTACCTTCAATACCTCTTCCTTTTGGCACCATTTGAATAACGAGTAAGCCTGCCAACAATGCTAAGCTTGTATACATAAGAGCATTTAAGATCATTTCCGTCATATTGTTCTCCCCTACTAAACGATTCCACTTTATTTTAACAGGCAGAGAGCTGTTCTAGTTACTTTTTACTAAATCGACAAAAAACCGTCGAGATCTCGACGGTTTATCCTTTAGGAGGAATATAGTCTGGCTGGCGATTTGATTTCGTCGCGACTTTCTTTCCATTATTTCGGTTCGATTTTCGCGGCTGTGTTCCTAAATGGTCTGGAGTAAATTGGGCAAATCGGTTTTTTTCACTCACAAAACATCCCTCCTTATGGATAGTGTTTCACAAATGAGGGGTTTTTACGTTAGCTTATTTTGGCAATGCATGCTTTTGTTCAAATCGCTCTTCTAAACGATTAATTTCAGCCTGATCTTGAATTAATCGCTCTTTGTTCTGCTTTACTAATTGATCAAACGGTAATCTTCCAACTCTTCTCATCCTCAGTCACCTCGTTTTTATATACAGTATTGCACCTTTACAACTGTTTTAAACCTTCTTTCGATGTAAAAAGATGAATATTCAACAAATTTTGCACATAGCCTTTAGTGAGAGGGGTGAATACAGTGATTCACTTAGAACAACTGTCTTTGGAAATAGAAAACAAATTACAGCGACCACTAATGAATGAGGAGAAACAGTTGCTTGAATGGGTTTGTACTCAAACAGCCAATCAACAATCATAGCATCTATCTGCACATAAAAAGACTCCCCGTCAGCAGTGACCATGTCTTCTTTGTTCACTGCACGGGAAGTCGATTTCGTACACGTTATTTTTTATCGTCGTCTTTTTTTGTTCTTGCAACAATGGAATCAAGTAACTCGACGATATCGTCTCGACTTAATTCATTTTTAAATTCCGCATTATGTTGTTCCCGTTCGCTGTCATTCAGGTCAACACGCTCGGATGTTTCCTGTGAGCTATTTTGCCCTTCACCTTCAGGTAATGCTTTCACAACTCGATTGTTTTCATCGACTTCGTAATACTCTCCATCGATTGTTACCATTCGTGGTGTACGGTTTTTAGAACGGGTTTCTTTGTCAAACAAACTGTAAAGAACCGGAATAAAGATTAACGTTAGCGCTGTACTACTTATTAAACCACCAATAACTGCTATAGCCATCGGCTGTTGTAATTCTGCCCCTTCGCCATAGCCAAACGCAATTGGCACCATTCCTAAAATAGCGGTCAAGGAGGTCATTACAATTGGTCGTGTTCGTAGCTGGACAGATTCAACTAGAGCGTTATACGTTGACATCCCTTTTTGCTTCTGCTGATTTACAAAATCAAGCATGACAATTCCGTTGTTCGTTACAACACCCACTAAAATGATGATCCCAATAAACGTTGTTACACCAATCGCTGTTTGCGTAAGTGTTAAAGCAAGGGTAACACCGATTAGTACAAGTGGAACAGTCATTAACATGATAAACGGTAGTTTAAACGACTCAAATTGCGCAGCCATAATCAAGTAAATGAAAATAATCGCAAGAACAAGCGCTAAAATCATACTGCCTATGGCATCTTCAAGAATTTCTTGCTCGCCTCCAAAGGAGTAGCTAGCACCTTCAGGAAATTCAATTTCAGCAATTGAATCTTCAATTAATGTTGAAACGTCACTTAGCGTTGCTTCTGTTGTATAACCAACCGTTACCTCAACTGCTTCTGATTGATCTGCTCGTTGGATAGAGGCTGGCGATTCGCCTTCTGTTACGTCTGCTACTTCATTTAACGAAATGGTTGTTCCTTCTTGAGAGACTATTTGTAAATTCTCAAGCTCATTTATCGTTTCCGTGTATTCTGACGCAAGACCAACATGCACTTCATACGTTTGGGATGTATCATCACTGGTCAGTTGAATGAGCATCGCCGTTTCTCCGCGTGTAGCACTATTAACTTGGCTCGCGATTTCAGCTGGCGTTAGCCCTTCTGCTCGAGCATCTTCTGCATTCACATCAACGACAATTTCTGGTACTTGATCTTCAATACTCAGCTGTACTTCCCGAACGAGAGACGAGTCCAACAACTCTTCTTCAAGTTCGTAGACTGTATCGTATAATGCGTTACGATCAGAATGAGTTACAGTAAATGGAACCGTATTTGCTTCTCCACTTAACGCTGCTGTCTGTGTAAAAGCACGAACGTCTGCATCGTCATCAGCACGCTCAAGATCTCGTTCAATTGTTTCAATAAATTCTGCTGTAGAGACAGAGCGATCTTCTAATGGAATCATCGCCACCGTAATTTGTGCAGTATGTGATCCTCCAGATTGACCAGGCTGATCACTTGAACCAATTACACTTACATAATCATTTACTTCTTGATAATCGGCGAGAACATTTTCAATTTCCTCAACTGCTTCTGTTGTTCGGGTTAAACTTGTTCCTGTTTCCATTTCAACGTCGACGGTAAAAGAGCCTTGATCGCTTTCTGGAATTAATTCTAGTCCAACCGTACTTAGACCAACTCCACCGATAAGAAGCAATCCAAACGTACTAGCAATAACCGTTTTTCGGTGGCCTAAAGACCAGTGGGTCATTTTTTCTAATCCACGCATCGTTCTAGATTCGCGTCTTTTCGCCTCATCGTTTGCCTGAGACGGTTTTAGCACTCGGCTTGCAATCATGGGTACAACGGTAATCGCTACAATAAAGGAAGACAATAAACTAAATGAAACGGTTAACGCCAATTCTCTAAACAAGTTTCCAACAATCCCACTAATAAAGACAATTGGAAGGAAAACAGAAATAGTCGTTAACGTAGATGCGAAGATCGCAGCCATTACTTCTTTTGTCCCATCAGAAGCTGCTTGCTTCGAATCTTTTCCTTTTGCTAAATGACGATAAATGTTTTCAATAACAACAATCGCATTATCGACAACTAAGCCAATACCAAGAGCTAAACCACCTAATGTCATAATGTTTAACCCAATATCTAAGAAATACATAAAGGCAAATGTAACAATAACTGAGAATGGTATCGCTAACCCAATAATAAGAGGTGTTTTAAGGTTACGTAAGAAGAAAAACAACACAACCATGGCGAGTACGCCACCAATAATTAATGCAGTAGCAACACTTTGGATCGCTGAGTTAATAAAGTCACCTTCATCATAAAGCACCACAACATCTAAGTCTTCATAATCAGCATCGTCTTGTAATTCATTTAAGCGCTCATTTACATCATTTGATGTTTGCGTCGTATTCGCACTTGATTCTTGCATAATCGATAAGCTGATAGCCGGTTCTTGATTTGCTCGGGTTAATGTTTCTAATTCTTCTGAACTAATTTCAACACTTGCAATACTCGTTAACGTAATCTCCTCACCGGTTTCTGGATTAACGCCAACAACCAATTCTTCAATATCTTCTATGCTCGTTAGTTCATGGATGATTCTTGTTGTTAAGCTAAAATCATCTTGTTCAACAGTGCCACCTGGCATCGTAATTTGGTTTGCTTGCAAAGCATTCACAACTGTATCTTGCGTAACACCTGCATCAATCATGTCTTCCTGATCGAGTTCAATCGAAACGATTTCACTAATGGTCCCTGATTCATTCACACTAGCAACCCCAGGGACTTGAAGAATTTCTTGTTCTAAATCCATTACATCATCTTGAAATGCTTCAATCTCATCATTGGACGTGACTGCGAGCTGCATCATTGGAAACATGGATGGATCAAACTTTAAAAAGCTTGGTTCCCCAGCGCCATCAGGCAAATCAATTTGCCTTAGTGCATTAATAATGTCTAGTTCTACATCTTCAATGGACGAGCTCCAATCAAATTCAAGTAGGATAATAGAAGATCCTTCTTGAGAATTTGACGTCATGTTTTGTAAACCTGAAATACTTGCCATGCGATTTTCAATTGGGATGGTTACTTGATCCTGAACTTCTTGAGGGTTTACATTCGGATAGCTTGTAGCAATTGCTGCAACTGGAGGATTAATCTCTGGTAGCAGCTGCAGTGGCAACCGTGTAAGTGAAACAATCCCCATTATAATAAAGAAAATCATTCCGACAATGGTAAACACGGGCCTGCGAATTGAAAAATTTGTCACGTTGGTTCCTCCATCATGTCATGTCTTTTTATCTATACACACCTTACACAATAAAAAGGTTAAAAATCAAGCAAAAACAATTTAGACCCCTAAACTATTTGCCCAAAAGAAAAAACTTGCTCGAAGGATCAAGCAAGTTTCTCTATCTTGTTTAAGCTGGCTGCAGCTTATCACGAAGAACCATTTGAAGTATTCCACCGTGGCGATAGTAATCAACATCAACATCACTATCAAAACGAACAAGCGCTTCAAATTCGGTTTTTGTTCCATCTTCAGCTACAGCTGTAACGGTGACATAATCACGCGGTTTCACTGTATCATCAATTGCAACTGAAATGCTTTCTCTACCTGTTAGACCAAGAGATTCAGCATTTTCACCCGCTTTGAATTGAAGAGGTAGAACACCCATTAATACTAGGTTAGAGCGGTGAATACGCTCGTAACTTTCAGCAATAACTGTTTTAATCCCTAGTAAGTTTGTACCCTTTGCAGCCCAGTCACGAGAAGATCCCATCCCATAATCTTGACCAGCGAGAACAACAAGACCTGTATCATTCTCTTTGTACTTCATCGCCGCATCATAAATGGACATTACTTCGTCTGTTGGCCAGTATGTTGTAAATCCACCTTCTGTACCTGGTGCAATTTGGTTACGAATACGGATATTCGCAAACGTTCCTCTCATCATAACATCGTGATTACCACGACGTGAACCGTATGAGTTGAAATCTCTTGGCTCTACACCTTTTTCCATTAAGAACTTACCAGCTGGCGTGTTCTTACCAATGGCTCCAGCAGGAGAGATGTGATCTGTCGTAACAGAATCGCCGAATTTACCAATTACACGTAAATCAGAAAGCGGCTTTACAGCTTCAGGATCTTTTGCTAATCCTTCAAAGAATGGTGGATTTGCAATGTATGTTGACTCATCATCCCATTTGTATAGGGCGTCATCCGTCGTATTAATTTGATTCCAACGATCGTTACTTGTAAAGACATCTTGGTATTCACGACGGAATAACTCTGGCGTTACCGTTTGATCAACAATTGTACGTACTTCTTCTGTTGATGGCCAAATATCTTTAAAGTAAACAGGTTTACCGTCTTTATCTGTAGAGATTGGATCGTTCAATAAATCAACGTTCACTGTTCCTGCTAGTGCATAGGCTACTACAAGTGGTGGTGATGCTAAGTAGTTTGCTTTCACAAGCGGATGAATACGTCCTTCAAAGTTACGGTTACCAGATAATACAGACGTAACAGTTAAGTCGTTACTCGAAATTGCTTCTTCAATTTCATCCTCTAGTGGCCCAGAGTTTCCGATACATGTTGTACAGCCATATCCAACAAGATGGAAGCCAAGATCCTCTAAATAAGGCATTAAACCAGAATCATTTAAATAGCCAGTAACGACTTTTGAACCTGGTGCAAGTGATGTTTTCACATATTCAGGTACTTGGAGCCCTAATTCACTTGCTTTTTTCGCAACAAGACCTGCTGCTACAAGCACATATGGATTCGATGTATTTGTACAACTTGTGATAGCAGCGATAGCTACAGCCCCTGTTTTCATCGTTGTTGTACGACCATCTTTGTACGTTACATCAACCGTTTTATTGAATTCTGACTGGTCAAGACCAAGACCCTGGTTTCCTTGAGGCGCAACAACCGCATCTTGGAATGATTTTTGCATTTTTGGTAATTCAATTAAATCTTGTGGGCGTTTTGGTCCAGAAAGATTTGCATGAATTTGAGACAAGTCGACTTCAACCACATCTGTATACGTTGGATCTGGTGTTTCACCAGGAATATACCATAGTCCGTTTGCTTGACAATAAGCACGAACCAATTCAATTTGTTCTTCAGAACGCCCTGTTAAGCGCATGTAGTTCATTGCTTCTTCATCCACTGGGAAGAATCCACATGTTGCACCATACTCAGGAGCCATATTGGAAATTGTTGCACGGTCAGCAAGTGGCATATCTGCTAAACCTGGACCGAAATACTCAACGAATTTTCCAACAACGTTCTTTTGGCGAAGGACTTGAGTTACTTTTAACGCTACGTCTGTCGCTGTTGTGCCACTTGGTAAAGAACCAGTGAATTTTAAACCAATAACTTCTGGTACTGGGAAGTAAGATGGTTGTCCAAGCATGCCCGCTTCCGCTTCAATACCACCAACGCCCCAGCCTAAAACACCTAAGCCGTTGATCATCGTTGTATGAGAATCTGTTCCTACAAGTGAATCAGGGAACGTTAACCATTCGCCATCTTTCTCAACTGCATGAACGACGTTTGCTATGTACTCCAAGTTTACTTGGTGTACGATACCAGTTGCTGGAGGAACCGCATTGTAATTATCAAACGCTTTCTTTGCCCAGCTTAAAAATTCATAACGCTCGCCATTCCGTTCAAACTCGCGATTCATATTATAAAGCAATGAATCATCTGTACCGAATTTATCTACTTGTACAGAGTGGTCAATGACAAGATCTACAGGGATTTCAGGGTTAATCTGATCTGGGTCCCCACCAAGGTCCGCCATCGCTTTTCTTAGCGCTGCTAAATCAACCACAGCTGGCACTCCAGTGAAATCTTGTAGAATAACACGAGAAGGTTTGAAAGGAACATCAATTTCTTTTTGTTCAGGTGTTCCCCACTTCGCTAAATTTTCAACATGCTCTTTTTTAATGACATAATCATCATACTGACGTAACACTGATTCTAATAATACTTTCACAGAATATGGTAGCCTATTAACGTTCCCATAACCTGCTTTCTCTAACGCATCTAATGCATAGTAATGATACGTTTTTCCGTTTGACTCAAAAGAAGACCGCGCTTTAAACACATCTAAGTTTTTTGACATCTAAGACCCTCCTTATCAACTTCATCATATCGCATTGTTCCTTTCTTGTCTAAGGAACGCACTTGAGTAAGCGCTTTTAATGTAAGCGATACAATTGCCCTTCATTAGAATAGCAAAAGTTGACGAAAGTTTAAATCTTTTTTCGACATTTTTTAAAAAGGATAAGAAAAAAAACGTTTCACATACTAAAAAAAGAAAAGCGAGGTGAAGAAAATGAAAGGAAATTCAAAAGCTAGACGCAACCAACCACAGCATCCAGATAGTAACCAACCACAAAAACAAAGCGGCTCTCATAAAACAAAAAAAGCCAACCATGTTAGCCAAACGAACGGAGAAGGTTAACTCGCCCAAACCTTTTTAGAACCCCTGCATAGACTGTAATCATACCTTGATAAAAAGGAGGTTACACAATGAGCGGTGGATTTGGAACAGGCGGTGGTTTCGCTTTAATTGTTGTTCTTTTTATTCTTTTAGTAATTGTCGGAGCAAGCTGGTTCTAAAAAAAGGACTGCATCGCAGTCCTTTTTTTCTTTACATAAGATAACGGCTATATTTCAACAAAAACATCGCTCCAATGCTAAAAGCTAAAAGGAGACTCGCCTTTCGAAATGGCTTTTCATACTCTTGCTCACCACTGGCCATTAAACGCAGGCTCTTACTAGTTATTCCTAAACTAGCCCCAATTACAAGAGTTAGCAGAACGACGCCCCATGTCCACCACGATCGCCACTCGACTAACAGAGGAATTCCTGTAGCAATTAAAAGGAGTAACCCTATATGGGCAATGACAAGAATGACACGGTAAACCTTTATCAGCCTCATCTTAAAGCGTTCCCCGTCATCAAGCCTCGCTGCATAATACAAAAATGGCAGCGGAATACATAAGAACAACACGATTGATGTAAACATATGCGTCGCAAAAAGAACAATTTGAGACACGTTTTTCTCCCCCTCCATAGCAACACACCCCATTTTATGCTAAAGTAACAGCAAAGAACAAGCAAAAAGGAGGGGTGTTGATGAGTGACTGGTTTATGAATATGATTGTACTATGGACCTTTATCTTGCTTGGCCTAATGTTTATCGGTGGGTTCTTCATGTTTAGAAAATTCCTTAAGCGAATGCCAAAAGAAGACGGGAAATCCATCTTAGACTGGCAAGAATACTACATAAACAAGGCTTTACCTCTATGGAAAGATGAACAGAGGCAATTGTTAAATGAACTTGTAGAACCAGTACCAGAACTCTTTCGTGACGTGGCTAAAGAGAAAATCGCCGGTAAAATTAGTGAGATTGCCTTAAATGAACAGGCAACTACCCTTACATTAGATACGATTATTCGTGGATATATTTTAGCAACACCTAAAAAAGATCACCGTTTTTTAATTAAGAAATTAAAACAAAAAGATATTGATTTAACACCCTATGAACATCTACTTGACCGCCAATCAAAAGCCAGAAGCAAAAGAGAGCTCCAAGAGGCAGTTGAACGAAAACAATCCAGCTAAAAAAGGCGCAAATGCGCCTTTTTTATGCTGTCACGTTTTCTCTTGCCTGTAATAAATACATTTTATGATACAAGCCTTGGCGTTTTAATAGTTGTTCATGATTGCCTCGTTCAACAATCTCTCCTTGATGCAGCACAAGAATTTGATCGGCGTGTTTAATCGTTGATAGGCGGTGCGCGATGGCAATCGTCGTTCGATTTCGCTGCATTTTTTCTAACGCTTGCTGAATCGATTCCTCTGTTTCTGTATCAACACTTGCTGTTGCTTCATCAAGCACTAAAATAGCCGGGTCAGCCAGCATCGTTCGCGCAAAAGAAAGCAGCTGTTTTTCTCCACTAGAAAACGTTGCGCCACGCTCGGTTACTTTTGCATCGTAACCGTGTTCAAGATTCTGAATAAACGTATCTGCGCCAACAAAAGCACATGCCGCCTCTATTTCTCCTCGCTCGTATCCATCTCTACCTAATGTGACATTGCTAGCGACTGTTCCGCTATACAAAAAGGAATCTTGCAGCACAAGGCCCACTTTAGACCGAAACTCTTCTTCACTAAAAACTTGTAAAGGTTTACCATCGATGGTTATCGTACCTTTCGTAAGTGGATAAAACCGTAGTAAAAGGTTAATGATGGAGCTTTTCCCACTTCCAGTATGACCGACTAATGCAACGGTCTGCCCTTTTTCCGCTTTGAACGAAATATTAGTTAACACTTGGGTAGAACCATCATAAGAAAAGGTAACATTGTTAAACTCAATCGTTCCTTTTTCAATTGTTGGCGTTTCTGTTCCCGTTTTTGTCGGAGCGTACTCACGCTGATCCATTAAGCGAAAAACACGACCTGCTGACACAATGGCTTGTTGAAAAATGGATAAGCGTTGCATAATTTGATTAACTGGTTCGAAAAAGCGATCAAGATAATTAATAAACGCATACAGCACACCAAGCTCAACCGGACCAATAAATGATTGAAAACCAAAATAAATAAGTACAATTGAAATAGCAATTAAACTAAGAATATCGACAATTGGACGCAGCAAAAGGGCATCTGCTTTCATCGCTTTCATTCCCGCTTGATAATGCTCATCATTCGTTCGTCCAAACTCTTTGCGCATTCGCTTTTCTTGGCGGAACACTTGAATAATCGCCATACCTTGAACGGACTCACTCATTTTCGCATTAATTTCACTCACTTTTGCGCTAACATGCTCATAAAAGCGAGAACTAATAGACCGATATAAACGAATGACAACTAAAAGCAAAGGTAAAAAGATTAAACAATAAAGAGCCAAGGTTGCATTTAAGTAAAACATAGCAACAAATGTCCCAATCATAAACATTCCGTTTTGAACAAATACCGCTAACACGCTAACGTAAAGCTCTTTTATAGACTCGGTGTCGTTCGTAATCCTCGAAACAAGACCACCTCCAGGCATTCGATCAAAGAACGATAACCCGAGCTTTTGAACATTTTTAAATACATCAACACGTAACGCTTGCACAATTCGCAAAGCAATCTTTTGAAATAAAATACTTTGGACATATTGGCAAATAACCGCAAGAACAAGTAAGCCAATATAAAATGACGCAAGCATCACAAGAACGTCTGTCGGAAATGCTTGAGGGGTTAAATAGTCATCAATAAAGCGTGCAATCAAAATAGGTTGCAACAATTCCGCTCCTGCAGCTAGAAGCATTATAAAGAAAGCAAGCAGCAGTTTCTTAAAATGAACCTTGGCATAACCGAGCAAGCGTATAAAAATCGCGCGTTGCTCTTTTCCAGTTAATATCTCATCGGTATGTTTCATGATGAACCTCCCTGCTCCACGATCGTCTCAAGCTGCTGACGCTCATACATCTCTTTGTACCATCCGCCTTGGGCCATTAATTCTACATGAGTCCCTGCCTGAGCGATCGTCCCCTCTTCCATCACTAAAATGAGTGAAGCATGGCTAACAGCGCTTAATCGGTGAGCACTCATAATAAGAGTTTGCTCGGTTTTTGTTTCTCGAAGGGCTCCTAAAATTTGCTCTTCTGTTTTCGCATCTACAGCAGATAAGGAGTCATCTAAAATGAGTATGGCGGGATTGCTCAGTATCGCACGAGCAATCGAAATTCGCTGCTTTTGACCACCTGAGAGCGTTACACCTCGTTCTCCAACAACTGTGTCGTACCCATTCGGGAAACGACGTATGTCATCGTGAATACTTGCAAGTTGGCAGGCTCGAATAATGTCTTGTATCGAGGCATCAGGCTTTGCAAATGCAACATTCTCCCCTATTGTCGCCGAAAAAAGAAAGTGTTCTTGTGGTACTATACCAAATGCCGCTTTCACACGTTCTCGTTTAAACTGGTCAATGGGTACGGAATCTAAACGTATAGTCCCCTTCGTCACATCCATCTCCCGCTGTAAAAGGGAAAGTAAGGTTGTTTTACCACTGCCGGTTTTCCCAACAATGCCAAGTGTTTCACCTTTCTTCAAGGAGAAGTGTACATTTCTTAACACGGATGGTCCATCTTCAGAATAACAAAACGTATCAATAGCAACATCTAAATCGCCTACAATCGGTGCTTCAACTGCATCATCGACTTCTTTAAGCTCTGACTCTTCTTGCAATACTTCACGAATTCGATCATAAGACGCTCTTCCTCGTTCAATGACGTTAAAAAACATTCCTAACGCAAGCATCGGCCAAATCAACAAGCCAAGATAAACGACAAATGACGTTAATTCTCCAATAGTCATCTCACCTGATACGACAAACCCTGCTCCAAAACCTATCGCTAGCAAATAACAGGTTCCAATAACTGCGCTAATGGTCGGATCAAACAATGCATCTATTTTCGCTACTTTTACATTCTCGTCTACAACTAGCGCCGATTGCTGGCGAAAGCGGCGATTTTCTTCTTCTTCTTGTCCGAATGCTTTTGTTACTTTCATTCCACTAATATTTTCTTGAACCGTATCATTTAATACACTAAATGCGGCTTGTGCACTGCCAAAGCGTTTATGTAAGAGCGATCCATAATAGCTCGTTAAAATCGCCATTAACGGAAGTGGTAATAATGTTATGACTGTTAGCTGCCAATTAAGGGTCAACGCCATCGTCGCAACAACCATTCCTCCAAGTAGGAGGGCGTCAACAATTGTGAGCACGCCTTCCCCGGCAGTTGCTTGAACAGCCCGTACATCATTTGTGGAAATTGCCATTAGATTCCCAGTAGTGCGCTTTTGATAAAATGATTTCGGCATGTTTGTGAAATGATGATACAGATCATTTCGGATTTGTCTTGCCAACTTAAAAGCCGCACCAAAGATGAGCACTCGCCACAAAAAACGGAGAATGTATAACAGCACACCAATCCCCATAATAAGTCCAATGTATCGAAATAATGCCGACTGCGTAAGTGTATCAGTATCAATAAAATCGACAACTTCCCCAATCACTCGTGGAGGAATTAACGACAAAAATGAAACGAGTGCTAAAACCAGCGTCCCAAATACATACGCTTTCCAATGTTTCTTGAAAAACCAGCTTAAATCTAAAAAAACACGCATAGCCTTCCCCCATTACTCTTGTTGTCTAACTCTTTTTCAAAAAAATGAATTAATAATTGTTAGTTGCTCGTCTCAAAAAGATACCACATTTCTATTCAATAGTGTACAGCCGTTTAGAGCAGATTTAAACAATCTACAATCCTATTACGAACCTGTTTACATACAACAAAAATCACTTTATCCACGACGCTACGGTCCCTACGATAAAGTGATTTCTTCCGTTTCATGATTATCAGAGGATTTCTTACTTCCCCTGTTGCTTTTGCATAGCCTTCATCATTTGAGTGATTTTCTTTTGTGATGGATTTTGTCCCATTTGTTGCATCATCACCCGTAACATTTGCTCATTAATCGGTGGGTTCTTTTTCAAGTAAGACATCATGGTTTTACGAGCAATAAAAAAGCCAATTGCTATACCTGCTAGAACCGCTACAGTATACCCTATAATATGCCAGATCAATGTTAAACCTCCTTCTCACACGTTCTACTTCTATTGAACCTTATCTATTATACACGAGCAGGCATCGATTTTAAAGCACTTAAAAAAGCATGCTTAGAGCACGCTTTGTTTTTCATATGGTTTCAGCCAGCCAAACCGTCGATCGTTTACATTTACTGCAAAAAAGAAGCCATTTACTTCCCTTAACAGATCAAACACATCGGTCTCCGCCTGTAAATCTCCCTCTGCTTGCAGACAAATTTTCTTTGCATCTAGCATAAGCGCGCACTGATTTTTTGGATTTCCATCAGAAGCTGCAACAAAGCGATTTGCATCTTCTTCTTTATAACGAGATAAAAAGATTTGTTTAATTTCTTCTTCCGGCATCGATGTTGTTATATAGTTGATTTGGCGATCATAAATCGGCTGGGTATGCTTACGCGCTTGTTCTCGTTCTTCGAATAACTGAAATAATTTCATTTCTTTACCAAGATAAGAGGATGCTACATCTTCTGTGACATTGAATAATTCATAGTATCTCATCTCTTCTCTCCTTCAGCAGAATGAAAATTTCGAATCTATCTTCATTATACTTATTTTTCAAAAAGATGCTGTCTATTTGTCGTGAAGAACCTCACTAGTTTTGTCGAATACCGTATGAAAAACACCTATTGTGCTCGTCTCTATTGTTCTTTTTAAAAAAGCCTATGATTCACTAATCTAGTCAATCATAGGCTGCGTTTTTTATGAAAGCAATGCTTTTACTTTGCTTACTACATTTTCAACAGTAAAACCGTACTCGGCAATAATTTCATCGCCAGCACCAGAAGCACCAAAAGTATCAATGGTGAGAGTATCTCCTTCATCACCGATGTACTTTGCCCATCCTAGGGATGCCCCCATCTCAATAGCGAGACGTGCTTTAACGTGTTTTGGAATCACTGCATCTTTATATTCTTTCGGCTGAGCTTCAAAACGATCCCAGCTAGGCAAACTTACAACAGAAACATCAATGTTTTCTTGTGCAAGTGCTGCTTTCGCTTTCATTGCAAGTTGTACTTCAGACCCTGTTGCCAATAAAATGGCATCTGGTTCACCGTTAGCTTCTGAAAGTACGTATCCACCTTTTTTCACACCTTCATATGCCTTCGTTGTTGTTTCTTCTTGTGTATCAACATTTTGACGGCTTAATACGAGTACAGTTGGCTCTTTCTGAGACTCTAGCGCAAGTTTCCATGCTGCTGCAGTTTCATTTCCATCTCCAGGACGAACAACAGATAAACCTGGCATTGCTCGTAAAGCAGCTAACTGTTCAACAGGCTCGTGGGTTGGACCATCTTCACCAACAGCGATGCTATCATGAGTTAATACGTACGTTACCGGAACACCCATGAGAGCGGATAGACGAATGGCGGGACGAACATAATCAGAGAAAACAAAGAATGTACCACCGAATACTTTTAGACCACCGTGGAGCGCCATTCCATTCAATGCACACCCCATTGCAAACTCACGAACACCGAACCAAATGTTGCGTCCTGCATAATTGTCTCTACCAAAATTACTTTCGTTCGTTAAGGTTGTCTTATTTGAACCAGCTAAATCAGCCGATCCACCAAATAGTTCAGGCACATGAGCCGCTAACGCATTTAACGCTTCTCCAGAAGAAGCACGTGTAGCCAAGCTTTTTCCTGCTTCATAAGTCGGCAACGCTTGATCAAATCCCTCTGGTAAATCTCCTGCAAAGGCACGCTCATATTGTGCTGCGAGCTCCGGATTTTCTGCTTTATAGGCAGCGAATAATTCATTCCACTCATCTTCATGCTTTTGTCCTTGCTCTTTAACAGACGTAAAGTATTCACTTACTTCTTCAGGAATATGAAAATCTTCCTCATATGTCCATTTGTACGCTTCTTTTGTAAGAGCCACTTCATCTGACCCTAATGGTGAACCATGAGAAGCTGATTTCGCTGATTTGTTAGGTGAACCAAACCCGATAACTGTTTTCACTTCAATTAATGTTGGACGATCAGATGTTTTTGCTTCTTTAATCGCTTTATTAATTTCTACTAAATCCATGCCATCCTTTACGTAAATCACATTCCAGCCATAAGCCTTGAATCGATCTTCCACACTTTCAGAAAATGACTCATGAAGATCTCCATCAAGTGAGATATCATTTGAATCGTACAGTACAACAAGACGATTTAACTTTAAGTGACCAGCTAATGACGCCGCTTCTGCTGATACCCCTTCCATTAAATCCCCATCGCCACAAATAGCGTACGTATAATGATCCACAATCTCATGATTTGCCGTATTATATGTTGCTGCTAAATGACGCTCTGCCATTGCCATCCCAACAGCCATGGCAATGCCTTGACCGAGGGGCCCCGTCGTAGCTTCTACACCTGGTGTATGACCGTATTCAGGGTGTCCTGGTGTACGGCTTCCTAACTGACGAAACGATTTTAAATCATCAAGTGTTACATCATAACCTGTTAAATGTAATAGGCTATATAAAAGCATGGAACCGTGTCCAGCTGACAAAACAAAACGATCGCGGTTTGTCCAGTTTGGATTCGCTGGATTGTGATTCATGTGGTTCGCCCACAAATCCAACGCCATAGGAGCTGCGCCCATAGGCATACCTGGGTGACCAGAATTGGCTTTCTCAATACTATCAATGGAAAGTGTTCGAATCGTATTTACCGCTAATTCTTCAATATTTTTATTCATATGTAACACCCTTTCATTCTTCTTACGTCTCCATCATAAACAAAATAAAAAAAATGTACAAGCCTGACAGAAGCTTGTACATTAATGAAGTCGAGTTTGCTTTTGTGCTTTACTGTCTTTTAGCTTTTGTGGCGTTACGTCGCTACCCTTTTCGTCTACGACTTTTACAGAATGAAGCTGATTTTTAAACGCTGAACGAAATGTACTTAAATACTCTTTACGTAAAGCTTGTTGTTCTTCTTTTTGGGCTTTCGTTAAGCCGGTTGTTTTCGCCAAGTGAGAAAGCTCATTTATACGGTTTAGCTTCGTTTTTGGTAACAATGACAATCACCTATCCTTTTGTTGCCATCATAGCATCTTCAATGCTTTAGTTCAAATGATCGGTTTCTGCTTGTATATGCTGTTGAAACCGCCGGTGTACAGTCGCTTTTGAGCAATCATACCCTAACCCTTTTAAGGTTAAGGCAATTTCATGGAACGTTAATTTTTTATCTCGCAGACGAATAATTTCATCTATTGGAAGGTCTTTCTTGCTTCGGCCTCCAGGACTACCACCACTCAAGTTCCGTTCTGGTCGATAGCCATTTTTAACAGCCACCTTCATGCCTCGCTTAATTTTCAAATTATGTAGTTTTCGCTGATACTCTTCAACAATAGCTACAATTTCGAACACCATCTCATCTGCTTCAGACAGATGGATAGTACCTTGATCATGGCACGTGTATACAGTAATACCATACTTTTTTAATTGATATAAAATAGCTGTTTTTGCTCTTCCTCTACCAATTCTCGTATCATCGGTTACGACTAAATGGGTAAAAGATCCGTTTTTTGCTTGATCTAAAATAAGAAGTAGTTGGTCTCGATCTAAGTCGTAGCCGCTCGCTACATCATGGTAACACTCGTTTACCTCTAATTGATGTTGCCGAGCCATTTCATAAAGTTCCTCTTCCTGTCGCGCTAAAGAAGACTGCTGTTGATCTTTTTCTGTACTTACACGACAATATAAAATGGCTTTCTTCCCTTTCATACTGCTGCTCCCCTTTTACTCAAACGAATACCCCTCATAATCATATAAAACTTCTGGACTCTCTAGTTGATCATGGTGGTCTTCACCTTGTTCTCTATTATCTCGATCTATATCAAAAGATAGCAAACTACTGAACATAAATAAAATAGTCATAACCCCTGCAATAATAATACCTTTTTCTTGATTATTCTTCACTATAAGATCACCCGTTCGTAAGAATATTTGTTCTTACATGAGAATAACTCGAACTATTGTTCGTGTCAACCCTTTTTAGAACTTATGTTTGCGTTCGTATGTTCGATGTGCTACAGTAAGGATACGAATACATAGAAAAAGCGGGTGATGAGGAGTGTCTAAATTATCTACTAGACAAGAAGAAATACTATTATTTATTAAAGACGAAGTGAAAAAGAAAGGCTATCCACCTTCCGTTCGTGAAATTGGAGAAGCAGTTGGATTAGCATCAAGCTCTACTGTACATGGCCACCTTGCACGACTTGAAAAGAAAGGCTACATTCGCCGTGATCCAACAAAGCCAAGAGCAATCGAAGTTCTTTCCCTTGAAGCAGCAGCAGATGAAGCGGTAATTATTCGTGAGAAAACCCGCTACATTCCTGTTATGGGGAAAGTCACCGCCGGTAGTCCAATTACGGCAATTGAGAATGTGGAGGACTATATTCCACTTCCAGATCATATGGCTGGTCATGAACAAGTGTATGCGCTTGTTATTCAAGGGGAAAGTATGATTGAAGCTGGCATTCTGGATGGGGACCAAGTATATGTGAAACAAACGCAAACAGCAGATAATGGTGATATTATAGTAGCCATGACTGACGAACATGAAGCGACTGTTAAACGATTTTTCCGTGAGAAAAACTACATTCGCTTACAACCAGAAAATTCAACAATGGACCCAATCATCTTGGACAACTGTACGATTCTTGGAAAAGTCATTGGTGTATTTCGCACCATCCAATAAGAAAAGCACTGGGAGGTCCCAGTGCTTTTTTACTGTTCATTTACCGACTCTTTTCCTTGCTCTTCTTTCTTCTTTTCCTGTGCTAACAACCATTTCAGTACCGCAGCTGTTAGCAAAAATAACACGCCTGCGCTAATAAAGACATAGGATATACCAAAACTAGCTGCGAGTAATCCTCCTGATACTGGACCTAACACATTCCCTAAAAAACGAAAGCTTTGATTATAACCGAGCACTTCCCCTTGCATGGAGATTGGACACGCTTGACGAATAAATGCGGTTGTACAAGGAATTAAGCCACCCACTGCTAATCCGAAAATAAATCGTAATACAATTAACTGCCACAAAGAATCCACAAAGCCTTGAGGGATAAAAAAGAGGCCTGACAAAATTAAAAGTAAAAGCATGACTTTTTCATGGCCAATACGATCCCCTAGTTGTCCCCACTTTCTTGTCGATAGTAAATTACCGAGCCCTGTAATCGAAAAAGCCACTCCTGCTAAAAAGGCCATATTTTCTGTTGAACTGGTCAAATCATTTACAAATAAAGCAAGTAATGGTTGAATGCTAAACAACGCCATCTGGATAATGAGCGCAACGACCATTACCATGAGAAGGATCGGGGACCCCACGATAAACTGGATCACTTCTCTCGCAGAATACCGCTTTTTCTTTTCTCCTTTTTCTTCATAAATCACTTCTTTGACACCGAAAACGACTAAAAACGAAGCTAAAGTCAAGATTAAAGCCGTCAAAATAAAGGTTAGCTCCATACCAACAGTGTCTGCAATTAGCCCGCCAAAAAGTGGTCCTAGTAAACCTCCTGACACAGTTCCGGTTTGCAACGTTCCAAGAGTCTCTCCAGCTGTACGTTTACTACTTTGAGCGGCAATTAACGCCATAGAAGCAGGAATAAAGCCTGTTGCTAAGCCCATAAAGGCGCGCAAAACAAACAACGCTTCAACAGAATTCACATAGCCCATTAAAAAGACAGAAATGGCAATGCCGAATCCTGTTCCAATTAATACTTTCTTTCGTCCATATCGATCGCCAATTCTACCCCATATCGGTGCAACAAGAAACGCTACTAAAAAAGAAACACCGAACACGAAACCCGACCATCTTTGTACATCTTCACCTGAATATTGTCCGAACGATTCAATGTACAAGGATAAAAAAGGGATGACCATCGTCATGCTTGCACCAACAAACAGGTTGGCAAACCACATAATAAGTAAGTTACGCTTTTCTGCTTTTATACCGATCACCTTCGTTACATAAGGATCTTCCTTATTATTTCGCAACTCTAAATATATGCGAAAAAAAAACAGCCGTCAAACCTCTTTTACGGGCTAAATCCGTAAAAAAAGGATTAAAACAGCTACTTTCCTTCCTCTTTATTCTTTTTTCACACATCTTGAAAAAAGACATAACTTATTAGTAACCACTACATAGGAGGCGAATGGAATGGATCTCTCAGATGAAATGGTGTTACTCATTACCATTCTTGTGCTGTTTATCTTATTAATTATTGTTGGCATTATTTTGTTTTACCTATAGTTAGCGTTCAACTACTTTAAAGGCGTCATTGAACAAGTCATTTTAAAACAAGGATAAGGTTCGATACCGAATTTCAACAAGGTTTGTGACACTTAAGCCAAGCAGTCGTACTTGACGATCCACCGTTCCATAAGAAAGCCATAGTTCTTGTGCATACCTGTATAGATCATCCCATTTATGAACGTAATCAGGCAAGCTAATACGTCGTGTAATCGTATCAAATGAACGATAGCGAATTTTAATAACGATGGTTTTTCCTTGTTTCTTTACGCGCTCAAGAGAGGATTGTACTTCTTCAGCAAGCACACGTAACTTTAACAAGACGTCTTCATCTGTCATTAAAGGTTGAGAATACGTATGTTCCTTCCCTACTGATTTACGATCCCGGTGTACTTTTAACCGATTATGATCAATTCCCCTTGCACGCTTATAATATGAAAGACCTGCTTTACCAAAGTGATGAACAAGATCAAGTTGGGATAACTGATACAAGTCATTTCCTGTATAAATGTGCAAACCATGCATTTTTGCAGCTGTTTTCGGACCAATTCCAGGAAATTTTTCAACTGGCAATTCTTTTATAAACGCTTGTGCTCGATCAGGTGGGATAACCGTTAACCCAGCCGGTTTCTTTATATCGGAAGCGATCTTAGCAAGAAATTTATTATAAGAAACACCAGCAGAACTTGTCAGACCGGTCTTTTCCCAAATCTCGCGTTGAATATGCCGAGCTAACTTACTTGCGCTTACCTCTCCTAAACGATTTGTTGTTACATCTAAATACGCTTCATCAATTGACATCGGCTCTACTAAATCGGTGTATGCAAGCATAACCTCACGAACGCGCAAAGACGCCACTTGATATGCTTTATAATTGCCCGATATAAAAATCCCCTCTGGACAGCGCTTGTACGCTTCATAAGCGCTCATGGCTGAATGAATGCCGTACTTCCTAGCTTCATAATTTGCTGTGGAAACGATGCCTTTTCCTCCTGTTTTTCTTGGGTGCTTTGCAATGATAACAGGTTTTCCTTTTAAAGACGGGTTATCCCGTTCCTCTACAGATGAAAAAAAAGCATCCATATCAATGTGAATGATTTTTCGTGACGTATCCCGATATGGCTCAGGCAACTTAAAATTTTCATTTGCCATAACAAACCCGCCTCTTTCATTTGTTCTCGTACCTACTATTATAGGCGAACATATGATCGAAGTCAACGAAGTGCCTTCTTCCATATATAGTAAAAAACCCTCAACACAAGATGTGTTAAGGGCTTCCTCTTTTAGTAGTTCTGCATGAACTGTTCTCTTTCCCACGGATGGACTTGGGTACGGAACATATCCCACTCAATTTCTTTCGCTTCAATAAAGTGTTCAACTGCATGCTCACCTAGTGCTTGAACGAGGGTCTCGTCTTTTACTAAGCTCTCAAGCGCTTCGCCTAGTGAAGCCGGCAATGCTTTAATGCCTTCTTCTACACGCTCTTCTTTGCTCATTACATAAATGTTTCGATCCGTCGCTTCTGGAGGCGTCATTTTACGCTTGATACCATCTAAACCAGACGCTAACATAACAGCCATCGCTAAATACGGGTTAGCAGATGGGTCTGGACTACGTACTTCAATACGTGTTGATACACCGCGTGAAGACGGAATTCGAATAAGTGGCGAACGATTACGCATTGACCAAGCAATATAAACAGGTGCTTCGTAGCCTGGTACTAGACGCTTGTACGAGTTAACGATTGGATTCGTAATGGCTGTAAACCCTTCAGCATGTTCCAAAATCCCACTTAAAAACTGCATAGCTGTTCTGCTTAACTGACTTTCAGTTTTCTCGTCATAGAACGCGTTGCCCTCTTTCGTAAAGAGCGACATGTTTAAATGCATTCCAGAGCCGTTAACACCAAACAACGGTTTCGGCATAAATGTTGCGTGAAGACCATGCTTACGAGCAATGGTTTTAACGACAAGCTTAAACGTCTGAATGTTGTCGCATGCTGTAATCGCATCGGCGTATTTAAAATCAATTTCGTGCTGACCAGGCGCAACCTCATGGTGAGAGGCTTCAATATCAAAGCCCATGTCTTCTAGTTCTAATACGATGTCACGACGACAGTTTTCACCAAGATCAGTTGGTGCTAAGTCAAAGTAGCCACCTTTATCATTTAACTCAAGCGTCGGCTCGCCTTTTTCGTCATTTTTAAATAAGAAGAACTCCGGCTCTGGGCCAATGTTAAAACCTGTGAAGCCTAATTCTTCAGCTTGTTTTAACACCCGCTTAAGAATTCCACGTGGATCTCCATCAAATGGTGTTGGCTCTTCTCCTGGTTTACCTGGTTGATAAATATCGCAAATTAATCGTGCTACTTTCCCTTTTTCCGGTGTCCATGGGAAGATGACCCACGTATCTAAATCCGGGTAAAGGTACATATCTGATTCTTCAATTCTTACAAATCCCTCGATAGAAGATCCATCAAACATCATCTTGTTATCCAGCGCTTTTGAAAGCTGGTCCACTGGAATTTCTACGTTTTTAATCGTTCCTAGTAAGTCTGTAAATTGTAGACGAATAAAGCGTACATTTTCGTCTTGTGCAATGCGAACAATGTCTTCTCTTGAATAATTTGGCAACGCATTTGCTCCTCTCACTCTGTTTTTATATGTAGAAAAGGACATAAACTCCTTTTTACATGACTTTTAAACGATAAGCTATGTACGTATCGTACTAAAGGCTTTTTTGTTCGTCAAGAAAAGTCCTTATTTCCTGTCTTCCTTTTCCCAGTGGTTGCTAAACGTCTTTTCTACTGCTTTCGTAACAGCAAGCTTTACATGTTCATAGGTTAAGCCACCTTGAACATAAGCAGTAAATGGCGGTCGCAGTGGACCATCAGCGGTTAATTCGATACTTGCACCTTGAACAAATGTACCTGCCGCCATAATCACATCATCTTCATAACCTGGCATATAGCTCGGTGTTGGTGTGACGTGGGCATTCACAGGAGATGTGTGCTGAATGGACTGACAAAAGGCAACCATTTGCTCAGCTGTATCAAAATAGACCGCTTGAATTAAATCTGTGCGTGTTTCACTCCAACGAGGTGATGTCTTCATCCCTACGTCCTCTAATAAAGCAGCTGTAAAATGAGCACCTTTCACGCTTTGGGCGACCACGTGTGGGGCTAAAAAGAAGCCTTGATACATGTCTGTAAGTGTCCCAAGTGTCGCCCCTCCTTCAGCACCAATGCCCGGTGCAGCTAAACGATAGGAGGCTAACTCTACAAAATTCTGCTTCCCAACAATGTACCCACCAGATTTAGCGATGCCGCCACCTGGATTTTTAATTAACGAACCTGCCATTAGATCAGCACCAACGTGACAAGGCTCTTTTGTTTCAACAAACTCTCCATAACAATTATCTACAAACACGATCACATCTTC
This sequence comes from Shouchella oshimensis, assembly GCF_004375095.1. Taxonomy (NCBI): domain Bacteria; kingdom Bacillati; phylum Bacillota; class Bacilli; order Caryophanales; family Bacillaceae; genus Shouchella; species Shouchella oshimensis. The sequence continues at coordinate 271,473 of NZ_SNUX01000001.1, forward strand.
TTTTATTGACTTTACGTAAGCGATAATATCTGCTAGTTCAGCAATCGTAAAGGAGGGACGATCTCCATACCCTCGTGAACGCTGAATTCCTATTACTTTCGTCTGTGCATGAATCGCGTTTCGAATAGCTTGCTTGTCCATTTTACCGTTCATAAGATCAACTTTGTTGTAGCCAATTGAATAATCACGCAGCGAGCCCTTACCATTTCCTCGAATACCGACAATTTCCTCGAGGGTATCATAAGGCGTTCCGCTAATGTATAGCAATTCATCTCCAGGACGTAATAGACCAAAAAGCGCTACAGCTATGGCGTGTGTACCAGAAACAAGCTGATGGCGGACTAAACTCGCTTCTCCTCCAAACACATCTGCATAAATTGCTTCTAACGTCTCTCGCCCTGCATCATCATATCCATAACCTGTTGAAGGAGTGAAATGAAAATCGGCGACTTGATGGGTCGCAAAACTTTCCATCACTCGGTTCTGATTAACTAGAGCAACGTCATCCACCTGTTCATGAATCGACTTTATTTTGTCTTCTGCTCGTTTGACAAGCGCACTAACTTCTTTTGAAAATAATGATTCCATACGTTGTGTCTCTCCTAATTAAATTCAATCCTCTTAAGCTTATCACGTCCTAAAAAAGAAAGAAATAAAATGGCGCAATGACACGCATCTTATTTCCTAAATGTGAAATCTTCTTTTCGTAATGTCTCAAGTTCTGCTTTTGTAAACTTATCTTCTTTTAACACCCGAACCGCTTGAAGACGAATGGCTTCTTCCACCAGATTCCTTATATAACGTCCGTTACTAAACGCATACGTTTCCTCTACTAGCACCGTTTTAATATGCTCACGACAGCGGTTCAATGCCTCTTTTTCAATCGTATAGTCTCGTTCTTTCGCCATTCCAATGAGCATTTCAATAAGTTCTTCTACCGAATAGTTAGGGAACGTAATTGAGATTGGAAAACGAGACGGCAAGCCTGGGTTTAAGGACAGAAAGAAATCCATTTCTTTAGAATAACCAGCTAATATAAGCACAAATTCATTTGCATGATTTTCCATTCCTCGAACGAGTGTATCAATCGCTTCTTTGCCAAAGTCTTTTTCCCCGCCTCTAGAAAGAGAGTACGCTTCATCAATGAAAAGAACACCTCCTTGAGCTTGCTTTAAGACATCCCTTGTTTTCTGCGCAGTGTGCCCAATATACTCACCAACAAGGTCAGCTCGCTCCATTTCAATAAAGTGCCCTTTTGAAAGAACATTCATTTCATGTAAAAAAGAAGCAATAAGCCGAGCAACCGTTGTCTTGCCAGTGCCGGGATTGCCTTTAAAAATCATGTGCAACACTTGTTTCGGTGATTTTAAGCCAACTTCCTTTCGTCGTTCACTAATGTAAATCCATGCGTACAGTTCTTTCACAAGCGCTTTTATCTCTTTTAAGCCGATATAGTTTGCAAGTTTCTGTTCAAATCGAACGAGAACTTCATGCTTTTCTTTTTCGTCAACTGACACAAACCAATCTGTGCTCGCACGCTTTTCAGGAGATTTATTTAACACGACGTTAATCCGCGCATTATTCTTCATTTGATGATTTGACATGGCTAGTAAGACCTCCCTTGAAACCTTATCACTCCTACTACTATACGTGTAAGAAGACAATGCGTGATAAACACCCAAACGATGCATCCTCTTCTTTATCTTATGGCTACAGCAGAAAAACCATGCCTCTAATCCTTCCCATAGACATTTACACGATCTTTGTTAAAATTTAAAGAAAAGGGGGAGTTGGATGGATCTATTGTCGTGGAAAAACGTGTTTTTAGATCAACTTGCTCTAAAAGGGAGAAAACAGGCTACGATTCGTCGCTATGACTATGATTTGCTTGATTTCTTTCAATGGTTAGAAGAAAAGCCATTTCATACGTTAACAACAGAAGAAGTGGAAGCGTTCTATCATCACTTGCTGATGTCACGTCAATATAAAGTACGCACAATCCGCCGAATCTCTTCTGTACTTCGTCGCTTTGCGCTGTTTTTACTTGAAGAAGGCTTCTTACAAGATCACCCGTTACTTCATCACGAACCACCATTATTAAACCTTGAACCATTAAATAGGAATGAGTGGATTAGTCAAAAGGAAACATCCATTCTGCTTAAAACAAGCCATTCAGAACGAGGGTTAACAGAGAACCAACGGATAGCTCGACCACAATTAACAGAACGAAATTATACCATTTTGCTGCTTTTAACGAATTATGGCATCACATTAAGTGAAGCATGTGCGCTAACAATGAGGGATACATCTTTTATTCAACAAACCATTATTGTGGGTTTAGATGCATCCAAACGAACACTAACGTTAGAGGATGACCACGCTAAACAACTTTATGTTTATTGGAGTAGCATGCCAGAACCTGTTCGCCCTCGCATGCATACAGATGACTCATTCTTTGTTGCATTTGATTTTACAAGGCGAACCTATCACTGGTCTTATGAAAACGATCGCCCTAAAGCGTTAACTGCCATTGCCCTTCAAAAAATGATTCGCACAGAAGTTGCACGTGCCCATTTACGGAAAGGCATTTCTGCACAGCATTTTCGTAATTCGTATTTACTGCGATCATTGCTCCACTCTGGGCATGATCATCAGCTACAGCGTAAACTCGGATTAAAAAGCCCGTTGTCTCTTCGCCGTTATGTACTGACAGTTTCCCGATTAACGACAAAAGAAAAGGCGCTTTTACTTCCAAATCAATAAAAAAGATCTCTTGAACCATGGTTCAGAGATCTTTTTTATTCTTTTATACGTCCGTTTCACTTTTTAATTGGACATTTTTTTGCGGTGCAAATGTTGAAATGGCATGCTTATATACAAGCTGCTGCTTTCCTTCTGTTTCAATAATGACTGTAAAGTTGTCAAATCCCTTTATTGTGCCACGAAGCTGAAACCCATTTAATAAAAACATCGTGACTGGAATCGATTCCTTTCTTAATTGATTTAAAAATTGATCTTGAATGTTCACCGTTGACTTCATAACGATAGCCCCTCTCTCTCTATATGTTTCTATCTTAGTTATTCGAGTCCATTCTTGAATTTCCTGCAAGAAAAATCGACGACTTTCGGTAAAATTTCTTCAATTGTTTGGGACGTAACATCAAACCATTCTGCCTGACTTTTATTTTTAAACCAAGTGAGTTGTCTTTTTGCATATTGACGCGATCGAGTTTTAATTTGCTCAATCGCTTGTGACAATGATTGTTCTTGATTAAAGTAAGCATACAATTCTTTGTACCCAATTGCTTGAATGGCTTGACCTTTAATGCCTGCTTTATACAAAGCCTCTACTTCTTCAACAAGCCCTAGCTCCATCATACGATCTACACGCTGATTTATACGACTATAAAGAAGCTCTCTATCCATTGTTAGACCAATTAACGCACTATGAAAACGAGGCACCGATTGTTCTTCCTCCCTTTCAGAAAAACGACAACCTGTAGTGTGAAGGACTTCTAAAGCACGGATGACACGTCGTTCATTGTGAGGATGAATGGATTCAGCTGCTTTTGGGTCCTTCTCTACAAGTAGCTGAAATAGAGCAGTCCCTCCCTGTTTTTTAGCGAATGTTTCAAGCTCTTGTCTATATGCTGGATCACTTTCGGCTTTAGAGAACGATAAGTGATGGGTAATAGCTTGGACGTACAAACCTGTACCGCCAACCATGATTGGCATTTTGTCTTTGGCCTTTACATTCGAGATTGCTGCTAGTGCACGGTCTTGAAAGCTCGAAACTGTCCATGGCTCCGTTGGGTGCAGCATATCAATTAAATGGTGAGGTACACGTGCTCTCTCTGCATCAGTTGGCTTCGCCGTTCCAATCGTCATACCCTGATACACTTGCATAGAATCAGCATTAATGATTTCACCTTGTAACGTCTCGGCTAAACGAATACTTAATTCGGTTTTTCCGACTGCGGTTGGCCCAACAACTGCAATTAATGGCTCTTTATTCAATAAAATACTTCCTTCCACTCTCTCATTCATCGATTAATAATCCCATATTGAAACGATGCATTTGCTCGTTTTTCTACTGAAAAACCGAACGTTGCAAACAAATCACTTTTCGTGTGGTTTTTTAAAACGACTTTTTTTCGCGCAACTCGTTTTGCTTCTTCAACCATAGTGGCTGTTAACGATTGGTAGGATGCAAATTGTTTTAGCCCTGCTATACCAGGAGAGTGTAAACGAACATCAAACATCGGATCAAAGTAAACAACATCCACACTTTTAGACTCGCTATTTTGCAAATAAGAGAGATTATCTGTATTCGTGACGTTTATCTGCCTTAGAGCATCGTTAAAACGATCATCGCCTCCACGCCAATTTGCAAGACCATGACCGACGACAAATGCTACATAAGGATTGGCTTCTAATCCAACAACCTTTCCGTTGTGACCGACTGCCAATTGTGCCATTGTAGCATCTGCTCCCATACCGAGTGTAGCATCAATAAAGGTGTCTCCTGGATGTAACTCTGTTGCGGCTAGAAAAGGATCATTGCCTGAGTTTCGCCATTGTTTGTAGCGTAGAAAAGCACCATTCGGGTGATAATAAAACGGCTCGGCCCCTTGTTGTTTATGCAAAATTAGTTTGTCTTTCGCAACAATTAACAAGGGCTGTTCACCAAATTCTAAGTAAAAATCTTCGATGGCGCGATCATCTCGATCAATAAACGTACCGTTAAGTGATGTTAAATAAGACATCGCTTCCTCTTTTAAACGATCCACTTGCTTTCTTGCTGTTGTTACAATCACGTTTGTTTGCCCCTTACATTACACGTTTAAACATTTTTTCTAGTTCATAGGTGGAGAAATGAATCAAAATCGGACGACCATGTGGACATGTATAAGGCTCTTCACATCGTCTTAATGTTTCCAACAGTTCAAATATCTCATCATGCCGCAAATGCCGATTCGCTTTAATTGCCGCTTTGCAGCTCATTAAAATAGCTGCTTCTTCACGTAACCGGTACAAGTCAATTCGTTTAGTCCCAAGCAACTGGTCTATAATTTCCCGAATAGACGACTCTTCTTCTCCCTTTGGAAACCAGGTTGGGTGGGACCGCACAACATACGTATGATGACCAAATGGCTCAAGGGATAACCCTACCGCTTCTAATTTCTCTTGTGATTCTTGAATCATAGCTGCTTCTCTGGCGGTAAATTCAAGTGTCAGTGGTACGAGTAAATCTTGTAACGTTGGCGATGGCTCACTTAGTTTTTTACGAAAATATTCATATTTAATCCGTTCCTGTGCGGCATGTTGATCTATTAAGTACATCCCCTTATCGTTTTGTGCAACGATGTAGGTTCCATGCATTTGTCCAACTGGGTACAAAGGCGGAATGGTTGACGCATTGATTGTTTTTTCAGGTACATCTTGATTGACTTCAGATTGAACCACTGGCGTTGCTTCAAGCAATTGCTCCTTTTCAGCTTGACCTTCCTTTTGTTGATGGAAGTGCTGTTCTGGCATCGCAACTGGTTCCTCAGTCTTGGCAGTCGTTCTCAGCGAAGCAACATGACTCGACGGTTTCTCTTTATACGAATCAGTTTCTTCATGAACCGCTGCATGTGTTTCCTGTGGCACTTCTGCTCGGTCTTGGTAGCGTAAGGAAAATGCCAGTTGTTGTGACGTTTGCTTCTCGACTACCGGCTTTGGTGATTGTGGAATTAATGTTTCCTGTGAAAATACTTCTTTAATTGCAGTCGTCATTACGTCGCCAAGTGCCTCTTCTTTACTGAGCCGCACTTCAAGCTTCGATGGGTGTACGTTCACATCAATTAATGTTGGGTCCATTTCAATTTTCACTATTGCTAATGGATAACGGCCAATCGGCAACAACGTATGAAATCCTTGTTGGATGGCTTGCGCCAACTTATAGTTACGAATATAGCGCCCATTAATAAAGATGGACATGTATTGTCGACTCGCTCGAGTTAGTTCTGGCTTAGCCACATAACCAGACACTGTATAATCAAGGGACTTCCCTTCAATCGGCACCATCATTGAAGCAGTTTGACGACCATACACTTCAGCCACAACTTGTAAGAGTCGGTCGTTTCCAGTTGTGTTTAAAATCGTTTTCCCATCACTTGTGTAGTGAAAAGAAATAGCAGGGTAGGCCAACGCCATTCGATTGACAACATCACTTACATGACCAGATTCAGTCAATTTTGTTTTTAAATACTTTAATCGTGCCGGTGTATTATAAAATAAATCTTTAATAACGATGCTTGTCCCTTTTTTCGCACTCGATGGCTGTCGTTGAATCACTTCACCCCCGTGTAAGGTTAACTCTACTCCTTGTGTTCCCGTACTAGTTTGCACGGTTAGAGTCGATACCGACGCAATACTTGGCAAAGCCTCTCCTCGAAAGCCTAGCGTACGAATGGAAAACAAGTCGCGATCGTTTTGTATTTTTGAAGTGGCATGGCGTAAAAATGCCGTCTCCACTTGATCTGAAGGAATGCCATGTCCATTATCAACAATACGGATCGATTCCATACCGCCCTCTACAATTTCAATCAAAATGTCCGTTGCACCCGCATCAATAGCATTTTCTATTAGTTCTTTCACAATAGAGGCAGGACGTTCAACCACTTCCCCAGCGGCTATTTTATTTGATAAAGAATCATGTAACTGGCGAATGACTTTCACTGCACACACCTCATTTCTTTCTTAACTGCATTTGCCAGTCGTTCACCTTTTTGATGACGTCAAATGGTGTGACGTGCAACAAATCTAATTCCTGTAACGCCTTTAAAACGCTTTGTTCTTTTTTTGTTTTGCCATCCTTTTTCTCTTCTTTTATTTGAAACAAACTTAATTGCTCGGCCTCTTCGTAAGTGGCAGCCACTTCTTCGTGAGTGACTGTGTGCTGTTGTGTAGCATTTGTTGGTTTTGCTTCAAACGTCAGCAACAATTCATTTGCTCGTTTTGTTACAGAATCAGGTAAGCCAGCCAGTTCTGCAACGTATACGCCATAACTACGATCGGCTGCACCTTCAATAATTTGATGTAAAAACACGACTGTACCGTCTTCTTCAGCAGCAGAAACATGGACGTTTCGTAATGTTGGAATGGATTTTGCCAGGTCCGTCAACTCGTGATAATGAGTGGAGAACAACGTCTTTGCACCAATAGATTCATGGATGTATTCGATAATAGCCTGTGCTAAAGCCATCCCGTCATACGTTGATGTTCCACGACCAATTTCATCTAGTATAATCAGGCTATTTGCTGTCGCCTTTGTTAAGGCATCCTTTGTTTCCATCATTTCGACCATAAATGTACTTTGCCCACTCGCTAAGTCATCTGCGGCACCAATTCTCGTAAAGATCCGATCAAAAATTGGCATCGTTGCTTTCTTCGCAGGTACAAAACTTCCAATTTGAGTTAGGATAGCGCTAAGTGCAAGCTGACGCATATAAGTAGATTTACCACCCATATTCGGTCCAGTGATAAGCAACATATCTCGCTCATCTGTTAAATCAATATCATTTTCAACATATGTTCCCCGCTGAATCACGGTTTCAACCACTGGGTGCCTGCCTTGAATGATATCAATTTGACGTGTTTCCGTTACATTTGGTTTTACGTATTGTTGTTTTTCGGCTACCATCGCAAAGCTTGCAAGTACATCCATTTCACTAATTTCTGTAGCCAGTTTTTGCAAAGATGGTACATACTCTTGCACAATTGTACGAATATCGATAAACAATTGATATTCTAGTTCTGTAAGCGATTCTTCTGCCTCTAGTATTAATGCTTCTTTCTCTTTAAGTTCAGGCGTAATATAGCGTTCTGCGTTTGTTAACGTTTGCTTACGCTCATACCTTCCTTCTGGTAATAGGTGGGTATTCGCTCGTGACACTTCAATATAGTAGCCAAAGACTTTGTTATAACCGACTTTTAATGAGCGAATTCCAGTAAATTCTCGTTCTTGTTGTTCCAGTTGTGCAATCCACTGTTTTCCATTTTTACTCGCATCACGGTAGCGATCAAGCTCTTCATTATAGCCATCAATAAGAATGCCGCCATCGGTTAGCGAAATTGGCGGGTCTTCCACTATACTGTTCGTTAATAACTGAACAAGAGTTTCATATGTTTCAATAGATTGTAGCCAATTTTTATTAATCGCTAAACTGTCTAATTGGGCTTTTATATCAGGTAGCTTTTTTAAAGATCGCTTAAGCTGTACAAGTTCTCTCGCGTTTACACTTCCATAGGCAATACGAGCAGCTAAACGCTCTATATCATACACTTCTTTTAATAAGTCCCTTAGCGCTTCCCGTTCAAAAAAAGCATGATAAAATTGCTCAACAATCTCTTGGCGCTCTCGGATTGCTCTAGGTCGCACAAGTGGTCGGTCCATCCATTGTCGCATTAAGCGCCCCCCCATGGACGTAACCGTTTGATCAATAACAGACAAGAGCGATCCTTGCTTTTTCTTTTCTCTCAACGTTTCCACTAGTTCTAAATTTCGTTTTGCGTGAATATCCAATTTCAAATAATCATCTGTTGATAGGAATGTAGCTTGTTGAAGATGGTGCAAAGATTGCTTCTGGGTTTCTACTAAATAATGAAGTAACCGATAGTATGCTTTCTGTAAAACAGGATGGTCAATGTTCGTAAGCAGATGTTGATATTCATCTAGTGGCTCTTCATACTGCCGATAAGAAATGAGCATAGAACGATTATGAGCGAAAGAAGCATTCAACAGTTCTTCCACTTCAAAAGGCGCAACAACTTCCTTAGAGCGACTTGTAGCAATCTCATCTAATAAATCATCCAACGTACCATTAATAAGCGTGACATCACTTTCTCCAGTCGATAAATCACATCGAGCTACTCCAAACGTATCGTCTGCAACTGCAATCGCAACTAAAAAATTATTTTCTCTTTCTGATAATAGCTTGCTGTTCATGAGTGTTCCAGGGGTTAATAATTTTGTCACTTCGCGTTTAACGACGCCTTTAACCATTTTAGGGTCTTCTACTTGCTCACAAATGGCAACTTTGTAGCCTTTATCAATTAATTGGGTCATATAATTATCAGCTGAATGATGCGGGACACCGCACATCGGGATACGATCTTCTCCTTGACCTCTACCTGTTAGGGTAATTTCTAATTCTTTCGCTGCTGTCTGAGCATCTTCATAGAACATTTCATAGAAGTCACCTAATCTAAAAAAGAGAATCGCATCTTGGTAGTGTTCTTTTATCTCTAAGTATTGCTTCATCATTGGCGTCATTCTATACGTGCCTCCGTTAATCCTAAAATCTTACGTCATTATATCATAGTAAAGGGTCTCCCTTCATTCAAGAAAAAAAAAGCCAGCTGTATCATGCAGCTCGGCTTAGGATTTATCAACTTCTTCTTGTAAAAAATTCGGATCAATTTGTTCATAATCATCATCAGATAAGTCACTGCCTAAAGCATCTAGTGGATACTCTTCAATCACTCCCTCTGGATTCACTGCAACAGCTACTTTTGTCTCTCCAATACACTCTACTACAAACTCTCGCTCTACTTGAACATCTACGGAATGACCATTTTCACTAATGACTGCTTCTAATGTGTTTGGTTGTTGGACAGCTTTTGCAACAACATCAAGCTCCTCAGAAATGACATTCTCATCTTTCATCGATAAAGGAACAATATCCGTGTAAGATACGGTTTGAGTCGCTACCTCTGTTTTTGTATTGTTTCCATATGAATACCAGACGTTAATATCGTACGTTCCGCTTACTTCAATGTTGTCTCCACGTTTCTTTGCACTATACGTATGATTAATGATCCAGCACCCTAAAATACTTGAAGGACGCTCTGTCGGTCGAATATGATGAGTGGCTTCAGAGAATTTCCGTCCTTTTCCACAGACCGCTTTCGTAATAATTTCACGATAACTTGATGAACTTCTTGGATCTGCCATCTTGTTCCCTCCATTCACAATTCACCTAAAGCCTATGCAGTCAGCACTCTTTATCCGTTCTGCGTGGCTTTAGATACACGCTTCTCTATTAAGCTATGTGCACCATGACTTGTTTAGACCAGCAAAAAACACCCTAATAAAAATTATTAGGGTGTTCCTAGGTTAGCACTGATGAAAGGGGCTTTTCGTCGTTGTGCCACGCATAACATCTCCGTCCATTGAACGAACAATCTCATCTGTCACACGTTTGGAAACGGTGTTGGTTATCACTTGTAGTAGTTCATTTACTTCAATTTGGCTACGTTTAAATTCTTGAACGAGCGGAATTTCATCAATTTGATTGTGAAGCTCATCAATTTTTGCTTCTACTTCTTTCATTGCTTCTAATTTACCGTAATGACGTAAATTAACAGCTTCCTTTTGGTGCTTTTTAATCTCAGCGATCATTTCTTGCACACGCAAATGCTCATTGATTTTCTTTTCTGCTCGTTTAAAGAAATCAACCTCTTCTGTTTGTGCAAGCATCGTTGCCAGTTCTTTTGCTTTTTCCCGAATGTCTTTTCGTGTATACAGTGTGCTCATTACACACGCACCTCCGCTGTTTCAATCATTTTTCCATTAAGAGACCATGTTTTAGCCTCTGTTACTTGAATATAGACAATCTCACCAATAACAGATTTAGGACCAACAAAGTTTACTAATCGATTTGTTCGCGTTCTTCCAGCTAATACATCAGGGTTTTTCTTACTTTCGCCCTCTACAAGAACTTCAACTACTTGATCTTGATAATCTAAGTTTCGTTTCTCAGATATGCTGTTTACAAGAGCATTTAAACGCGCGAGACGTTTCTTTTTCGTTTCCATCGGTACATTATCTTCCATTCGTGCAGCAGGCGTACCTTCACGAGGAGAATAAATATACGTAAAGGCTGCATCAAACTGCATCTCTTCGACTAATGTCAGCATGTCCTCAAATTGTTCGTCTGTTTCATTTGGGAACCCAACAATTAAATCTGTTGTGAACGAAGCATTCGGAATGGCTTTTTTAATTTTGCTTGCAAGGGTCACATATTGCTCTCGTGAGTACTTTCTTCCCATTAGTTTTAAAATCTCTGTATTGCCGTGTTGAACTGGTAGGTGAATATGTTCAACTAAGTTTCCACCTTGAGCTAAAACCTCAATTAAATGATCGTCAAAGTCTCTTGGATGGCTTGTCGTAAACCGAACCCGAGGTATATCGATTTTATGGATCGCATCCATAAGTTCTCCAAGACCACCGTAGTCACCAGGAAGATCTTTGCCGTAAGCGTTCACGTTTTGCCCTAGTAATGTTACTTCTTTGTATCCTTGGCGAGCTAAGTCACGTACTTCGTTTATAATATCCTCTGGCAAACGACTTCGTTCTTTTCCTCGTGTATAAGGCACAATACAGTACGTACAAAATTTATCGCACCCGTACATAATGTTTACCCAAGCTTGCGTTTTATTTTGCCGTTTTCGCGGCATATTTTCCACAACGTCGCCTTCTTTTGACCATACTTCAACGACCATTTCTTTTCCAAAAATGGCTCCTTGTAGAAGAGTAGGCAAGCGGTGAATGTTATGCGTACCAAAAATCAAATCAATGTGCTGATGTTTCTGAAGAATGCGACTGACAACCGATTCTTCTTGTGACATACAACCACAAACACCAATTATAAGCTCAGGTTTCTCTAATTTTAACGGCTTTAAATGACCAATCTCTCCAAACACTTTGTTTTCAGCGTTCTCACGAATGGCACATGTGTTAAGAAGAATAACATCCGCTTCAGTCGTTTCAGTTGTCTCTTCAAAGCCCATTTCCAACAGCATTCCTGACATATTCTCTGAATCGTGTACATTCATTTGGCAACCGTATGTACGAATCAGAAATTTCTTCCCTTTTCCGAGATTCGCCAGCTCAGATGGCACAATGTGATCCGGTCGAATCACTTGAACCTCTTCACGCTTTCGTTTACGACCAGAGCGATAGTTCGGTTGATCATAAATTGTAATGTCTCTACCTTTTATTTTAACTACCTTTTTTTCATCATCTTCTGATATAATCCGTGCATCACTAAAATCAAAGTAATGGCTGTAATCTTTCGCCTTCTTTTGATCAGACATTTCTATTGCTCTCCTTTCGTGCCAACAATCCATTCCCTCCATATTATACGTGGCAAAGCGGTAGAACACAATGACAACCGTTCTTTTCCTTTTCAATCGCGCTTCATGCGCATAATTTCGTTTAATGAATCATTGATTAATAGTAATCGTGCACACATCATTGGAGGGATCTACGATGATAACCATTCAAGAGAAACCGTTAAATACATCTTCTTTACCAGCTTTATCCCAAGTCGAAACGGCTATTATTCAAAGTTTGGCTAGTCAAAGCGTCTCATACAATTATGCATCTTTACAAGAATTAAGTTTCGAAGTTGCGTTACGAAAACATACGATTCAAGCTTCTATTGGCTTGTTGCAAAGTGGAGCCCGTTTTGAATCATTTATGCGCTCAACTTGTAATCCTCGCTTTTGGAGACGAATGCCGAATGGGGCTTTTCAATTGAATCCTTATGTCCGCCCGTCTGACGCAATAGAGGATATCTTTCAAAATGGGCAGCTATATGGCTTTGAGTGTGCAACCGCCATAATTATTATTTTTTATAAAGCAGTAAAAGACTCCATTGATCAACGATCCTTTGATCAATTGTTTCAGCAACTCTACCTATATTCATGGGAGCATGATGAAGATTTGCAGTTAGAAACACGAGCAGGAACAGACTATGTAATCGGAGATTGTCTTTATTTTGATAACCCTGATTTTGCACCTCAGCACTCAGTGTGGCGTGGAGAAAATGTTATAAAGCTCAATGAAAATCTCTATTACGGTCACGGCATTGCTATTCGTTCATCTGAAGAAATCATCTATCATTTAAATCGTATGCGACGTCCTGGTGCGACTACCGAGGCTCATTTACTTCCTCAAGTAACACGGTTAAACTTTACTTTTGTGCGTACCTTTTCAAGCAGTGGCTATACACCACGAACGTCTCTTGATTCTGCCATTACGATCCAAACAAACCATCAAACAAGATTATCTTAAAAAAAGAGAGGAGATGTCATGGACACCTCCTCTCTTTTTAACGCGGTTCAATAATAAGCTTAATAGCTGTTCGCTCTTCCCCTTCAATCTCTATATCCGTGAATGCCGGAATACAAACGAGATCAATCCCACTCGGGGCAACAAATCCTCTTGCAATGGCAACTGCTTTTATAGACTGATTGAGTGCGCCTGCACCAATCGCTTGAATCTCTGCGGCACCTCGCTCACGAATAACGCCTGCCAAAGCTCCTGCTACTGAATTTGGTGTCGATTTTGCTGATACTTTTAACACTTCCATTTCTACCCCTCCTTAAGCAAATAACAGTTCGATCAATTCAAAATCGAATGGATGATGTCTAACAGGCTGTCTGCCTTATTACATCTATATTTGCTTAGAGGGACAGATATGCCTTAATAAATGGTTTGTTCGTCCGTTCGTGTAATTCTCTTAATGCTCGTTGCATTCATCGTCTTATCGTTAATAGCAATGATGCATGCATTTAACTGTCTTTTACCTTCTGCGACCTCAAAGCGAACCGGCATACTCGTTAGAAATTTATGCAGGACAGCGTGACGATCCATCCCTAAAATTCCATCAAGAGGGCCTGTCATACCAACATCTGATAAATAGGCCGTCCCTTGAGGAAGAATCCGTTCATCAGCCGTTTGGACATGCGTATGTGTCCCGATTACAGCACTTACACGACCATCTAAATACCAACCCATCGCTTGTTTTTCACTCGTTGTTTCAGCATGAAAATCGACAAAAATAACATCAGCTTCACCATTGATTGCAGCTAAAATGTCATCCACTTTCTTAAATGGACAATCAACCGGGTTCATAAACGTTCGTCCAAGTAAATTAATTACAGCCAGCTTAACTTGATTAATTTGAATGATTCGATAGCCAACACCTGGTGTTCCTTCAGGATAGTTTGCTGGACGAACGAGAGCCGTTGCATCATCTATAAACGAAAAGATCTCTTTCTTATCCCAAGAATGATTTCCGAGTGTCACAACCTGGGCTCCTTCAGCTAAAAACCCTTTATAAATTTTCTCTGTAATCCCTTTTCCATGGGCTGCATTTTCGCCATTTATAATTGTCACTGTCGGTCGATGCTCTTGCTTTAACCCTTTTATATGTTCAGTGATCATCTCTCTACCAGGAGAACCAACAACATCACCAATAAATAAAATCTTCAAAAAACCCCTACTTTCCTTTTGATTTCCAAAAAAATAAAGTGGCTTTCGCCACTTTATTTAGCATATTCAACTGCGCGAGTTTCACGAATGACGGTCACACGAATGTGTCCTGGATAATCTAGCTCTTGCTCAATCTTCTTCGTAATGTCCCTAGCAAGACTGTGAGCTAGCGCGTCATCCACCACATCAGGTCTTACCATAATGCGTACCTCTCGACCGGCTTGGATGGCAAACGTCTTCTCAACACCATCGAATGATTCAGAGATCTCTTCTAGCTTCTCTAATCTTCGAATATATGTTTCAAGGGTTTCGCGTCTAGCGCCAGGTCGAGCAGCTGACAATGCATCTGCTGCTGCAACAAGCGTAGAAATAATGGATGTCGCTTCTACATCGCCGTGGTGGGAAGCAATCGCGTTGATCACAACTGGATGCTCCTTGTACTTCGTTCCAAGCTCAACACCAATTTCAACATGGCTTCCTTCCACTTCATGATCAATAGCTTTCCCAATGTCGTGCAATAAACCAGCACGCTTCGCTAATTTAACATCCTCACCAAGTTCAGCGGCCATTAAGCCGGTTAAATGAGCGACTTCCATTGAATGTTTTAAGACATTTTGACCATAGCTTGTGCGGAAACGAAGTCGACCTAAAATCTTTATTAAATCAGGATGAAGACCATGAACGCCTACTTCAAATGTTGTTTGTTCCCCATACTCGCGAATCGTTTCATCGACTTCTCTTCTTGATTTATCGACCATTTCTTCAATTCGAGCTGGATGAATTCGACCGTCTTGCACAAGCTTCTCTAACGCAGATCGTGCAATTTCACGACGAATTGGATCAAAGCCAGAAAGAATAACCGCTTCCGGTGTATCATCAATAATTAAATCAATACCCGTTAACGTCTCAAGAGCTCGAATGTTACGACCTTCGCGTCCGATAATGCGGCCTTTCATTTCGTCGTTCGGCAAATTCACTACTGAAACTGTTGTTTCGGCAACATGATCTGCTGAGCAACGTTGAATAGCGAGAGAAAGAATTTCTTTCGATCGCTTGTCCGCCGTTTCTTTTGCTTCAGCTAACTTCTCTTTAATGAGAAGTGCTGATTCTTGAGCTACTTCTTGCTCAACTTCTTGGCGTATGATCATTCGTGCTTCTTCTCGGCTTAAGCCAGACACCCGCTCTAATTCTTGTTTTTGGTCCAGCAGCAGCTGGCTCATTTTACTTTCCATCTCTTCAACTTGTCGTTGTTTTTTGGCGAGAGATTCCTCCCGTTTTTCTAATGACTCTTCTTTCTTATCGAGAGTTTCACTTTTCCGATCTAGAATCTCTTCTTTTTGAACCAAACGATGCTCTTGTTTCTGAATCTCATTTCTTCGCTCACGTACGTCGCGTTCTGCATCACTTCTTAGCTTGTGAACCTCGTCTTTCACTTCGAGAATCGCTTCTTTTTTGTTCGTTTCTGCTTCACGCGTCGCATCATCAATAATTTGCTTTGCTGCTTGCTCCGCACTTGAAATTTTCCGTTCAGCGATTGATTTTCGAACAAGATATCCAACAACTGCAAAAACTACAGAGAAAGCAAGTACAATGAGGCTTAGAACCAAGAGATTTAATTCAATGCTTGGCATCGTTACACCTCCCTTGCTATCCAATTGTTGGTTTAAATGTTTCACATTTGTTAATCAATAATGAATATATTCATAAAAATTCAACCTTGATACATTGTGTATCATCCATTATTTTACGCTTCACATCTTTTAATGTCAAGGGCTCGTCGCTTCTTCTACTTGGCTGATTCCATCCCGAATGGTAACGATAAATGCTTTATCTCCTGATTCCGTTAAATGATGGTTGTGTGTAATCATAAGTATCTGTCGATCAAACATTGTCGCAAGGGACTTTAAAAACTCATATAAATAATGTGTATATTCACCTGACACATGTTTCCCCGGCTCATCTAAGAGTATCGGACCTGATTGCTTTGGTTGAGTTGTTTCCATTAATGCGACACGTAAAGCAAGAGTGACAATGTCTACAACCCCACCCCCTCTAGCGTCTTGAGGTTTCGTTTTTATTTTCATACCATCGAAATTAGAGACAACAAACATTTCTGCCACCGCTCGATTACCGTGTTCTTCAAGTTCAATTTCAAAAGCAATCATTGGCCCAAATACATATTGAAGTGCGTTCGTTACTAATGTTTCCATTTGTTGTTTTGCTTGCTTTCGTGCATACTCTGCTGATTGCTGTAAGAGAACTCTTGCCTTTTCATATGTGTCGAGGGTTTCTTCATAGTCGTTTAAAGCCGCTTTAGCTTGCTGAATGGTCTCAAGAATAACATTTCTCTTTTCATCTAAGCGCGTCCATTGATCGTTTTTCTCTCTTAATGCACGCTCAAGTGCAACAATGGATTCATGATTAGTCACGTGCCATCAATTCTTTCGGAATAAGCGACCATGCCCGTTCCATTGATTGCTCAATCTCTGTCTCTAACTTTACAATTTCATCATCTAAGTCTTCTGGTTTCACACCTAACTCTTCTAGCTCTTCAAGCAAACGTGTTTTTTGATTCTCTAATTCTTCTAGTTTCGCTTCTGCTCGATAACGCAGATCTTTTGCTTTATCAATGGCTTGCTTCATTTTATCTAAGTCTTGCTCCACTTGTTTCATGATAACTCCTCCTTCTGCTGTATTGGTTGTCCACATGTGGGACAAAGATGTAACGTGTTTAATGCTTCTGTATAACGAGCAACTTGTTCTTCTTCTTGTTGTTTGGAATGTGCTACGAACGCCGCCCCTTCTTCTAAACGCTTCTTTAAAAGAACAATTTTTTCTTGGTAGCGTGAAAGCAATTGAGTGCGTTCAAATGCTTGGGCAACACTTTCCGTTAACGGGTACGCTTGTAGAACCTTATGTGCACGTTGCTTTTTCTTCAATAACGCATTCTCTTCGTCAGTCATTCTTTGCAGCCGTTCAAAACGTTCTCGTAACTGTCGGGTTTTAAGTACTTTGTTGCGTACATCCGTTACATGTTCTTCATTAAACGATTGTAAAAAATGCGTACGCTCTAAGCGGGCGTTTAATGCTGTTATACTCTCTTTTACATATTCTTCACTCTTCTTAAACTGTTGCAATTTAAGAGTTTGAGATACATGATTTGCTAAAGCTCTCGCTAGCTGCTCAGCCTCCTCAATGGACTCTGTTTTTGTAAGCCACTTTTGACAGGTTGAAAGGTCTTTAGCAATACGTTGCCACTCTCTTTGGACAGAAGAAAGCTGGTAGCGCTTCGCTGTTAGTTGCTGTAAGTTTAAAAAAAGCACTTCCCATGTATCGAGATCTTTTATCTTGTGAATCGTTTGTTCTAGTTGACTCTTTTGACCTTTCAATTGCTTAAACTGTTCACTCAGACGCTTTAGTTCTTGAACCTTTTTTGCTTGATCCTTTACTCGTTCAAGCAAACGAAACCCTTCGTCTAATTGCTGCTTCGCTTGATCGAGAGGCTTAAATGGTTCCAACTCTTTCTCCGCTGCTTCTAATTCTTGTTCTTTCCACTTCACTCTTTGAGTTAACTGAGAAACGTCTTTAGATGTGTCACGAATAGCCATATCTAAATAATGAGCGCCACTCATTCGACCAATGGTTTTTGCTCGTATTGAACCAGTTTGTTCTAGTAGAAACGGTCCTTCTAATTGTTGGGCAATTTGCAACTGCCACTCATGATCCGCATCGATTCGAAACGGTCTCATTTGATGAGCATTTAAGACTTCTTCAGGCACAGATGAACCGAATCCTTCTAACACTAAATCCTCTTCACCCTTTTTTTTAATGATGTAGCGATTTTTTGATGATGTTCGTTCACGCACAAGTGTATGACCGTTTTCAAATTCGATTGTTACCCGTACAAAGTCCGCTCCAACTTTTAAAAAATCTGTCCCTCGTGGTTGATTAAAAAGAGCCCAGCGAATCCCTCTCAACACTGCTGTTTTCCCACTATCTGATTGTCCGACAACAACGTTTAACCCTTTTGATAAAGACAGTACTGTATCTAAATGAGATTGAAAATTTTCAAGCCGGACGGAAACCATTTTACTCAGTTTCATCACGCTCCCATCGCTCTTCTATAAGCGTCATACGTCTTAATGCTTCTTCTCTTACTTTTTCTTCCACATTAGACATAGCTGCAATTTCCCGAATAATGTCACCCATTTGTAGCGTTTCAAAATTTGCTTTTTCTTTCACTTGTTGAACAAAGGCATGGAGCTTTTCCTCTTGGTGACTCGCTTTTTCGACGTAGGATCGGTCTAAAACAGCTTCACCCTTTTGTGCTTTCAGCTGAATCTCTTTTAGTCTAATTCCAGCTTTGTCTACTTCACCAAGAATGACAGTTGGCATCCGCTCAATTTCTGTCCAATGGTTGTTTATTCGCGCAAGTGCCCCTGGGTTGCAAATAAATGTACCGTCTTTTTCCTTAATCCCAAATCCACTATGAAAATGTCCAGTGAAAATGACATCTGCAGTTGTTCCCCAAATATGATCAATTAAGGTATGAGACACTCCTTCTGGTAACGCTCTTTCAACGAGCATACTATGAACGAGGTGAATCAAATAGGTAGCATTCGTTTCATTAATAGGGTAATAATCCAGCTTTGGGTCTCGTTGATCAAGATCATAGTGGTAAGGCTGTCCAGATAGCTGAAGTCGAACACCCTCTTTTTCTACTACTACTGGTTGATCTGGGTGAATAAGAGTCATTATACCAAAAGCATCAAGTAGCCCCAGCATCGTTCGTGTTACGGTTAGAGGATTATGCCCGAATGTATCATGATTACCCGCTATTGCATAAATAGGCGCTTTAGCCTTCCTAAATAACTGCGCAAACTGACCAACTGTGCTCGGAGACAAATCAGGTCGGTCAAACACATCTCCACCATGGAGTAAAAAATCAACCTGATGCTCATTAGCTAAAGCCATTACTTGATCAATTTTATCTTTAATAGTATCAGGAAACGAATCTAAACGATTTTTCGGAGTTGTTCCACGTATATGGGTATCAGTAAAGTAGAGGAATGATATCATATTCTATCCTTCGTTCCTTTCATTGCTAAACTATTTCTTTGTTTAAAGACTATCATTATGATAAAAGACTTTCCTTAACAAGCAGGAAAGTCTTTTATCTATCATTATTTTAAATCAAGAGGAACATCTTCAAAAGATTCTTTATCGGCTTCTTCTACTTTTGCTTCTCCATCAAGATTGTGCTCATCACGGATTTTCCGTTCGATTTCAGTTGTAATTTCTACGTTTTCTTTTAAGAATTGTTTCGAGTTCTCACGACCTTGACCTAAACGATCACCGTTGTAAGAATACCAGGCACCACTCTTATCAACAATTTCTAAATCCGTAGCAATATCAAGAATAGATCCCTCTCTTGAAATTCCTTCTCCATACATAATATCCACTTCAGCAAGACGGAATGGAGGCGCCACTTTGTTTTTCACAACTTTAATTTTAGTACGGTTTCCGACTATATCGTTTCCTTGTTTCAGTGCCTCAGCTCGTCGAACTTCTAAACGAACAGAAGAATAGAACTTAAGCGCACGACCACCTGGTGTTGTTTCAGGATTACCGAACATCACGCCGACCTTTTCACGAATCTGATTAATAAAGACCGCTACGGTTTTCGATTTATTAATCGCACCAGATAATTTTCTTAACGCTTGAGACATTAAACGAGCTTGCAAACCGACGTGAGAATCTCCCATTTCGCCTTCAATCTCCGCTTTTGGAACAAGAGCAGCCACACTATCAATAACGATCATATCCAGAGCACCACTACGTACAAGCGCTTCAGCAATTTCTAATGCTTGCTCCCCTGTGTCAGGTTGAGAAAGAAGCAATTCGTCTACATTTACACCAAGCTTACCAGCATAAACGGGGTCTAACGCGTGCTCTGCATCAATAAATGCAGCTTGACCACCTTGACGCTGTACTTCAGCAATAGCGTGAAGAGCAACTGTCGTTTTACCAGAAGACTCTGGTCCGTAGACTTCAATGATTCTACCTTTTGGATAGCCGCCAACACCTAAAGCAATATCTAAAGCTAGCGCACCACTTGAAACAGTTGAGATTCTTTGCTCCGCTCTCTCTCCTAATTTCATGACAGAACCTTTACCAAACTGCTTTTCGATCTGGCGCAAAGCCATATCTAACGCTTGTTTCCGATCACTCATTCTTCCATCTCCTTTAAATCATCTTCATGTATTGTTGAGACATAGAACGTTCTATATCTTGTTTCATCGTTAGCTATCGTTCTTGTTCTATCATACCTCTTTTTTGATCGTTTGCCAATAGGTTTTACGAACATTTATTCGGTTTTTTTCAATAGAAAAAGATCGGGGCATAACCCGATCTTCTTTTTAAGAGCGGCGACCTGCAGCATGAGGACGACGCTCGCGCTTAGGACGTGGCTTTGCCGGCTCTAAGTTTACTCTAGCACCATTAATTCTCGAATAGCGCAACCCTTCATATGCAAATGGGGCGCTCTCTTCCGGTACATCGACAAACGAGAAATTATCAAAAATATCAATTCGGCCAATTGTTTTCACTGGAATACCAATTAAGCGACTAATTTCATCACCTAGAATCTTCGGCGTTAAATTAACGTTGCGACCAACATTAATAAAGAAACGAACCATTCCTTTTGCTCCACCTGTTTCACCAAAGCTATAGCCTGCATCCTCACTTGCTGTTTCAGTTGAGAACTTCAGTTTCAATAATGCAGAAATGATTTCTTTTGCATCGACTTCCTCTTCTAGCATTTGATCAGCCAGTGGACGGAATAATTCCATCTCTTTTCCACCAGTTTCAATCGTTTCTTTAATCAAATTCTTCCATGACGTTTGTTGTTTTTCGACTACATCTTCAATTGTTGGTACTTCTTGAGATGGGATGTACATTTTAATTTCTTTTTCGATTGAACGCAAGTGCTTCATTTCCCTAGGCGTAACAAGCGTAATTGCGGCACCTGTGCGACCTGCACGACCTGTTCGACCAATGCGGTGAACATAACTCTCTGGATCTTGTGGAATATCGAAGTTAATAACGTGACTTACGTTTTCAACATCGATTCCACGAGCTGCTACATCTGTTGCAATTAAAAATTCAATGGAAGAATCACGGAATTTTTTCATCACGACATCACGCTGAGACTGTGTAAGATCTCCATGTAAACCGTCTGCTAAATATCCTCTTGCCTGTAGGGCTTCTGTTAATTCAGCAACTCCTTTTTTCGTACGGCAGAATAAAATGCCAAGATCAACATCATCGCTATCAATGATCCGACATAGGGAGTCGATTTTGTTACGTTCTAGTACTTTATAATACACTTGATTGATTGAAGGAGCCGTTACTTCTCCTTTATTAATCGTTACAGTCGAAGGGTTGTTCATATAATTTCGTGACAACTTACGGATGGCTGGTGGCATTGTCGCTGAAAATAGAAGCGTTTGTCTTACATCATTCACTTCTTTTAAAATTGCTTCAATATCTTCAACAAAACCCATATCAAGCATTTCATCGGCTTCATCAAGTACAACTGTATGAACAGATTGAAGCTTTAGAGTCCCCCGACGCAAGTGGTCAAGCATTCGACCTGGTGTTCCGATAACAATTTGAACACCTTGTTTTAGTGCTTTAATTTGATGACCAATTGACTGCCCACCATATATCGGTAGCGTGCGAATTGCTTTGTGCATAGACAATTTTTGTAGTTCGCCTGCCACTTGAATAGCAAGCTCACGCGTCGGCGTTAAAATAAGCGCTTGAATGGCCCGATCACTTGTTACTTTATCCACAACAGGAATACCAAAAGCCGCTGTTTTCCCAGTTCCTGTTTGAGCCTGGCCAATAACGTCGCCTCCAGTAAGAATAGCCGGGATGGCTTTTTCCTGAATCGGAGAAGGTTCTTCAAATCCCATCTCCTTAATTGCTTGTTTTACTTGGTCTGAAATCTCGAAGTCTGAAAAAAATGTCATTTACTACCATTTCTCCTTTTTAATTCGTCCAACAAATAGAAAAATCCGTATTTAACCGCACGCATTCGTACAGCATTTCTCCCACCAGATAATGAGAGTGGAATGGTTCGTACAGGTTGTTGTGGAAAGGCAATGCCAATGACAACCGTACCTGGCTCTAAATCTCCTTGCTTTTCAGGTCCTGCTACCCCGGTAAACGAGATGGCTACATCGGTTTGTAACCTTTCTTGAATTCCTTGAGCCATTTCAGCTGCACATGCTTCACTTACTACCCCATGATCTTGGAGGGTTTTTTGAGATACACCGAGCAAAGCAGTCTTAGCTTCCTCTGTATAAGCTGTAATACTCCCTGTCAAGATCGATGATGCACCTGGCAAAGATACGAGTTCACTGGCAAATAATCCACCTGTAAAGCTTTCTGCACAGGCAACAGTAAGCCCTTGCTCATCTAAGTAGCGAGACACTTCTTTAACAAGCGTTGTTTCATCATAGCCGTAAAGATAATCCCCTACACGATCCATAATGACTGACTCTGTTTCATCAAGCAATCGCTTAATTTCATTTTTATCTGTATGTTTCACCGTCAGCCTTAACTTCACTTCACCGTCACTTGCAAGCGGTGCAATTGTCGGGTTTTGTTGGTTTTCAATAATATCCTCCAGATCGGTTTCAAGTTGGGATTCACCAATACCGAAAAAATGAAGTACCCGCGACGTAATTGACGCTTGATCGTTTGCTCCTAACAAAAAAGGTAAAAGCTCTTTTTCAAACATAGGCTTCATTTCACTTGGCGGCCCAGGCAATAGAACAATTCGCTTTTCGTTAGCTAGCTGAACAACCATTCCAGGTGCCATTCCGTGGCGATTGGCCAGAACATGAGCACCTTCTATAACATATGCTTGCTTTTTATTATTTGGCGTCATCGTCCGATTGTGTCGTTTAAAGTATGCTTCAATATGATCAAGGGCCTCTCGGTCATACACAAGCTTTCGCTCACAAAACTTTGCCACCGTATCTTTTGTTAAATCATCTTTAGTCGGGCCTAACCCGCCTGTTAAAATAAGCAAATCTGCACGAGCAAATCCCTCACTGATCGTTTTAAATAGCCGGTCTTCATTATCACCAACCACTGTATGTGAATAAACGTCAACACCAACACTTGCAAGTTGCTTTGAAATGTATTGGCCGTTTGTGTTGGCAATTTGGCCAAGCAACAACTCTGAACCAACTGCAATGATTTCCGCATTCATAGGACCAACCCCTATACTGACTTTAGAATAATATGTTTGTTTTTAACAAAATAATCAACGCCAGACCAGATTGTCAAGATGGCTGCAACATAGAGCATTAAATCAGCGAAAGGAAACGAAATCGCCGAGAAAGGAATGTTATGTAGGAGTGTCGCGATAATGGCAACCATTTGCGTTAATGTCTTCCATTTCCCTAAATTACTCGCCGCGATGACATCACCCTCAGCCGCTGCCACCAACCGAATGCCCGTCACAATAAATTCTCTACTAATAATAACAATGGCAATCCAAGCTGGAATAAGTTGAATTTCCACTAACCCAATTAAAGCTGCCGTTACAAGCAATTTATCTGCCAGTGGATCAATAAACTTTCCAAAGCTCGTTATAAGATTTAATTTACGGGCGTAATACCCATCTAGCCAATCCGTTCCAGCGGCAATAACAAATATAAGCGCTGCAATTAGTAGCGACACAGCAATGGTATCATTGAACATTTCGAGCTCACCAAAAGGTAGATCAACAAGCAAGAACAGCATGAATAGGGGAATTAAGCAAATCCGTGCGATTGTTATTTTGTTAGGTAAATTCAATTTCTTCCCTTCTTTCCAACTACGATAAGCGAATCCTTTTTTATTGTACCACAGTCACGTCTGTACTGAAAAAGAACGAACTCAAAAAAAATGATTTCCGCCTTTAGACGGAAATCACCTTTATTCATTTTCAGATTCAAGCAACACTTCAATCACTTGGACGCTTGATGTATCTAAAAGATCAATTTCGAATCCATTCACAGTAAACGTATCCACTTCCGCACCGAAGCCAATTCGAACGTAAAGCGATTCTAAATCGGAGACGTCGGGTTCAAAGTCTTCATTGAACGGTGGGTAATTTTGTTCGATCGTGCCTGAGCCTTCATTTTCACGCAATTCAACATACGTACCTTCATTGTTCATTTCAATTAATAGCGAATCAAAAGAATCCGCATTCGTTAAGGTATACGTTTTTGTCGTCGCTTCTTCATTCTCTAAAACGAGTTCTGATTCAGCCTCATTATCTTCCGTTTCATTATTCGCTTCTTCATCTTGAGACTCATCTTCACCTGTTGGTTCTTCTTCATCACCATCGTCTTCATCATCGTCAGCAGTTGGCCCATCATAAGAAGAGCCTTCTTGCGGTTCTTCCGCTGTATTATCTGTATTCGGACTATCTCCTGCACTCCAAACAAAATAAAGAATTAGCGCAATAACGATAACAAGTAAGATTGGAATAAGAATCGTTCCAATGGATCGATTTCCGCTTTTAGCTGGTGCTTTTTGTTTTGGTGGCTTTACTCGCTCCGCTCGAGAGGGCAAATCAACGTTTTCGCTTTGTGGGCTGGGAAGTTCATTCTTATACGTTGTTAATACTCCCTCTGCATTTAAGCCGACTGCTTCCGCATACGTCTTCACAAATGCTCTTGCATAAAAAATACCTGGAAGCGTATCAAAATTCCCTTCTTCAATTGCTACTAAATAGCGCTTTTGAATCTTTGTTCGTTGCTGAAGATCATCGAGTGAAAGTTGTTTTTCTTCACGATTTTCTTTTAAATAATTCCCTAGTTCTGACATCTTTACACCTACCTAGTAACGTTAGCTAATATCGAATGAAGAAAAACCCGATTCAACCACATCGTACGTAATCTCTTCATTATCATCGTTACGTAGTTCAATAATACAGTCAAAGTCTTCTAACTCATACTCTGTCTCTCGAATAAAAATATCCGGATGCTCTACAACTTTTACAGCTGGTAGACGCATAATATCATCAACTAGTATACGATGTTTTTCTGTTGCCCGCATAGTTGAAACAATGCCATCAATAATAAAAATGTTATCTCCATCCATTTCATCTTCAGCGAGCTGGCTGCGGACAGTTTGCCTAAGCAATGTGGAAGAGATAAATGACCATCGTTTATTCGCACAAACGCTTGCTGCTACAACGGACTCCGTCTTTCCTACTCGGGGCATACCGCGAATACCAATTAAATAGTGTTCATCTCTTTTCATCATTTCCGCCATAAAATCAACGAGTAAGCCTAATTCACGGCGAATGAATCGAAACGTCTTTTTTTCTGTTACATTTCGCTCAATGTAGCGACCATGTCGAATTGCTAACCGGTCTCGTACCCTTGGTTCACGAAATTTTGTTACAGTCACACTGCCAATGGTATGTAAGATTGCTTTAAATCGCTTGACATTGTCATCGTCCGTACTTCGAAGTAACATGCCTCGACGCGTATCGTCAATCCCATTAATCGTCACAATGTTTATAGAAAGCATACCAAGAAGAGAAGATATATCTCCAAGTATCCCTGGCCGGTTTTCGTGTAGCTGGTACTCAAAATACCATTCTTTCACCGTGCCACTCCCTTTCTCTAATAAATTGACAAATAAAGCTAATCTTCTTGGCTCTATGATATAGGATTCACTTTTAAAAGAAAAGCATTTTCCTTTAGAAACCACAAAACTACAAAAAGAAAAACCGCTTGTTCGTGTATACGAACAAGCAGTTTATCCTATTTATGACCGACTAATTTCACCATCATATTTGCAATAGCATGTTGTTCTTTTTCATCAGCCACTTTCCAAAGTTCAGCAAGAACGCGCTCTTGCTCGTTTTTAGGTTCTACTTGTTCAGCTAAATACTCACCAACTTGGTAAGCAACGTCACTCACGATATTTTCGTTCATTCCTTCGTGTTGTGCTTGATCAAGTCGATCACCTAAAAATTCTTTCCAATGATCCCAGCTATCTAATACAGACATGTGAATCCCTCCTCTAAGTTTTAAAAAAGATTCACACCTAGTATGCCTTCGTCAAACGGAAATATACATGCTAACAATGCCACGCACCATTCACTGAAAGTATTTGTCCATTAATATACGATGACCGCTCCTGGCTAAGAAACCAAACCGCGTCTGCAACCTCTTCTGGACGTCCTAGTCGACCAGCTGGAATATCATCAGCCAATTCGGCTCGTTCTTGTTCGCTATAAATGGATAACATTTCACTGTTAATAGCTCCCGGAGCCACCGCGTTCATACGCACCTTACTGCGGCCCACTTCCTTAGCGATGCTCTTCATAAAGCCATGAACACCACTTTTTGCAGCTGCATAAACGCTTTCCATACTGGCGCCCTCCAGCCCCCAAATGGAGGTGATGAGTGTAATAACCCCTTTTTGATGGTGTATCATTTGTGGCAGCACCGCTTGTGTCAGTTTCATTACACTTGTTAAATGCAATGCTATGGTTTCTTCTAATTGTGAAGCACTAACATCCTGAATGAGCTGCGGCTCGGATGTGCCAGCGCAGTATACCACAATATCCGGAATATTTGGAAGCTGGTCCATAAGTGTGGAAACACCGTCGTTTTTCTTCAAATCAGCATAGACTGGAATGGCATCACATTTCAAGGACATACACAAGTCCTTTGCTTTCTGTTCGTTACGAAAATAATGAACGTAGATGTTGCTTGCCTCTAATTGAAAAGAGCGACAGACGGCTTGCCCAATTGCCCCTGTCGCCCCAGTTACTAAGACATTTGTCATGACCGGGATTCGTCGTCCTTAACAATAAGCGTTGTTTTTGCTTGATCAGTAAAATGTGCATGTAAGACTGTTTCAAGGTCGTTCACTGTAAGCTCTTCTAAAGTTGGCAATACGGCGAACAAATCCATATCGTTAAAACGGTAGCGAGTAAACTCATTCGCAATGTATTCTGGCGAGTTTAACGCCTTAAGAAATCCACCAATTTTCTTTTTTATCACACGAGCTGTATCCTCTTCGTTCAGGGAACCTGCTTTAAAAGCTGCAATCGTCTGTTCTACTTTTGTAATAAGTTGCTCCGGTTGCTGACTTTCACCACCAATTATTGAGAAACCGAACCCTTTTTCAGCAGTAAAATCAAACGAAAACGAGTCATCTGCAACGCCCAATTTGTACATATTCTCATATGCTTCTGAACTTGGTCCGAACATTAAGTCTAAGAGTACATTGAGTGACAGTTCGTAGCGAAGCAAATCTTGCCCTTGACGGCTAGCATTCGCTTCTTTATAGCCAATGAACACTTTGGGCGTTTGCACAGGCATATGGATAATATTTGTCCGCTTATCCACTTCCATCGGCTCGTCTGGAAACGTACGTTCAATGCTTTCTGGTTCTGGAAACGATTTACGTGCTTGGTTTTCACGGATAAGTGCCATGATCTCTTCCGGCTCCACGGAACCAACAATGAACAATAACATATTATTCGGATGGTAAAAAGTATGGTAGCACGTATATAAATCTTCTTTTGTAATTTTATTAATGGAAGGAACAGTACCCGCAATGTCGATTTTAACAGGGTGATGTTTATACATGTTCTCGATGGTTCCGAAATAAGCACGCCAGTCAGGATTGTCATCATACATCGTAATTTCTTGTTCAATAATGCCTTTTTCTTTTTCCACAGTTTGATCTGTAAAGTAAGGATGTTGTACAAAATCCATTAACGTTGTTAAATTATCCTTTACATTGTTTGTACTTGAAAACAAGTAAGCGGTACGAGTAAAGCTCGTAAAAGCATTGGCAGAAGCTCCTTGTTTGCCAAACGTATGAAAGACATCTCCTTCTTCGCTTTCAAACATTTTATGCTCAAGAAAGTGGGCAATACCATCAGGGACGCGAACCTGCTTGTCTTCTCCAATTGGCTTAAAATGATTGTCAATGGAGCCGTACTTTGTCGTGAACGTTGCAAACGTCTTGTGGAACCCTTTTTTCGGCAAGATATACACATCTAATCCGTTGTCTAATTGTTCATGGTATAAGGTTTCCTCCAACTGTTTGTATTCAATCGGCTTCATACTTTCCCCCCCTGTCCTGTTAAAAAGTAAATCGTATCGAGCTCCCATTTGGAAACAGCTCGAACGACATCCTCTTTCGTAACGGTTTTTATCTTCTCTATTCGCTCTTGAATGGACTTACGATGATTTGCTACAATTTCATGGTAGGATAACTCTGCAATTCCTCTCGGCGCATCCAACGCTTCTAACGCTTGATTTAAAAGCATGCCTTTTGCTTGCTCTACTTCGGCTTCTGAGAATTCACCGTTTTTCATAGCTTTTTCTTGTTCCTGAATGATTTCAACAGCACGGTCATATTTGTCAAATTCAATACCTGACATGACCATTAAAACCCCTTTATGGCTCTCAATTTGCGAAGCTGCATAATAGGCCAAACTTTCTTTTTCACGTACATTTATAAACAATTTCGAAGAAGGAAATCCTCCAAATAATGCATTTCCAACTCGAGCTGCTTCATAGTCATCATCTGAAAAAGTAGAATGGGTTCTATAACCTAAATGAAGCTTCCCTTGCTTCACTTGCTGTTCATCATGAACAATGTGAATCTGTTCAATCCTTTTATTCGCTTTTGTAGGCTCAATTGTTTTTCCAGTTTGGTGCTGTTCAGTAAACACTCGGCTTACAATTTGTTTAACATCTTCTTCTTGAAATGAACCGATAACATACAAGTCAAATCGATCTTGTTTAAGCATTGACTGATAAGCCTCATACAAGGTTTGCGAATGTATTTGATCCAAATCTTTTTCTCTTCCATATGGAGGCAATCGATAGGCTTCCTGTTGGAACATTTCTTCTGTAATACGGACATTGGCATAGCGCATCTTGTCATCATAAATAGAAGCAATTCGCTGCTTTAACGAACGTTTTTCTTGTTCCACTGTTTCGGAAACGAACACCCCATTCTCCAGAACAGGCTGGTAAAGGAGTTGGTGTAAAAGTGTTAAAGCCTCTTCCACTAACGAAACGGAATCTTTGAGGTACTGCTCTGAGGCAACATCCATCCGAAATGTAATCACTTGAGCATCGCCTTTTTTTTGCACATCTGCTGTTAACGTAGCACCATACATTTCTTCTAGCTTTTGTTTTAATTGCTTACGATTTGGATAATCCGTTGTCCCACCTTGAAGAACATGAGGGATTAACGCTCTTGCTGTTACGGTATCCTCTCGAAGTGGTGCATTCACCATTAACATAATGCTGATCGTTTTAAACTTATCGGTGGCACCTAAATGGAGATGTAACCCATTCTGTTCCGTCGACTTCACTTGTAAATCCGTCAATTTTCATCTTCCTTCCGTCAATCGTTCTACTTTTAGGATGTCGCCTCTTCATCAGATCTATTCCCTATAAGCACTTCACGCGGCTTACTACCTTCATAGGGACCAACAACGCCTCTTGCTTCCATTTCATCAACTATTCGAGCAGCCCTCGTGTACCCAATACGGAAACGACGCTGTAGCATGGACACCGATGCTGTACCGACTTCTATCACAAGATCTACTGCATCATTGTAAAGATCATCCTCTGGTGCCTTTTCTTTCGATTCGACGACTGTCGGCTCCATTTCTTCTACATACTGGGCTTTTTGTTGAGAGACAACATAGGAAACAATTTTCTCTACTTCTTCATCAGAAAGAAACGCTCCTTGTATTCTTGTTGGCTTAGTTGCTCCCATCGGCAAGTACAACATATCCCCTCGTCCAAGAAGTTTTTCTGCTCCTCCACCATCTAAAATCGTTCGAGAATCGGTTTGAGATGAAACGCCGAAAGCAATTCTTGAAGGAATATTTGCTTTTATGACCCCTGTAATGACATCAACAGACGGGCGTTGCGTCGCAATAATCATGTGAATACCTGCTGCCCTAGCCATCTGAGCAAGTCTTGCTATTGAGTCTTCAACGTCTCCAGACGCAACCATCATGAGGTCGGCAAGTTCATCAACAATGACGACAATATACGGCAACGTCGGTTGCTTCGCATCCTGTAGTTCATTTTGACGCTTAATGTAGTCATTATAGCCTTCCATATTACGCGTTCCTGAATGTGAAAACAAATCATATCGTCGCTCCATTTCTGCAACGACTTTTTTTAGTGCTTGAGATGCCTTTTTTGGTTCAGTAACAACGGGTGTTAACAAATGAGGAATGCCATTGTATACATTCAGTTCAACCATTTTAGGGTCGATCATCATCATCTTGACTTCGTGAGGTTTCGCCTTCATTAATATACTAGTAATAATGCCGTTAATGCATACACTTTTTCCACTTCCAGTTGCACCTGCAACAAGAAGGTGCGGCATCTTATTTAACGGTGCCAAAACCGGTTCACCAGAAATATCTCGACCTAAGCCAACAGAAAGAACTTCATGTTGACGATCAGTTGATCCACTTAATACTTCTTTCAGTGATACAATGGCTACTTCTTGATTTGGCACTTCAATTCCAACAGCAGATTTCCCTGGAATTGGGGCTTCAATACGAATATCTTTCGCTGCTAATGCTAATGCTAAATCATCTGCTAAATTAACAATTTTACTTACTTTTACACCAACGCTTGGATTCACTTCGTATTTCGTAACAGCTGGCCCTAAGTGTACTTTTGTCACTCGAACGTTCACTCCGAAACTTTCTAACGTTTTTTCAAGCTTCCGTGCATTCGACGTTAATTGTTGCTTTTCTGTAAGCTGATCAGGCTTAATTGGCGTATGTAATAGATCAAGATCCGGTAATAAATAAGACTCATTTGTCTCTTCATTTACCAGTTCTGTTGGAATTAACTCCACTTCTTTAGCGTCTTTTTCATTATCGTTTGAGACTTCTTGAGCAGGCTGTTGACGTTGATCAACTATTGTCTCTTCTTTAGTCTGCTCTCTTTGTGAGAAATCAACAATTTCAGGCTCTTGCTTACTGTCCCAACGATCTTTTTCTCGTGTTTCTTCCTCAGGTCCAATCTCTTCTTTTTTCTTTGTTCGCGCTTGTTTACTACGTCTTTCGTCATCCATCTTTTCTTTCGCTTCATTTCGCCACTGAGTAAAGTCAGACCAAGTTGATTTCACAAAATCTGTTACGAATAAATAGCTTCGTCGATACCATTTACCTAGCATATCGCTTAATGAACGCCCAGAGATTAAAATGGCCCCGACGACAATAAGCATAAGACATAACAGATAAGTTCCAGCATTATCAAACAAAAAGTGGCTTACTGCATAGCCAATCGCTCCTAGCATACCGCCACCTAAATCTTCTGTTTGTCCGGTTGTTAGCTCTTGCCAAAACAATGCCCACGTGCTTTGAATGACTGAGCCATTTTCAAGTGTGCCTTCAATAGTAAGCTGTCGAAATAAACTAACATGCGCAATAATAGCGAGTGCTAGTACAACTGTATACATGCCACTCAATTGACGATTCCAAATGGTTGGCCTTTTCCTCTTAATCATAATGTAAAGGGCTGTAATAAAAAAACCTAAAGCCAGTAAAATAAACCACTCACCAAGAAACAGGCGAAACAATCGTACAAATGCTTCTCCTACACTTCCTAAACGAGCGAGTGTTACAAGTGCGATGACGAGCAGACCTAACCCAATTAGTTCAAACGTTAATTGAGACTTCCATTGTGTTTTTTTTCGTTTCTTTCGTTTTGCCATCCTGTCACCTTCTACGTCATACTCGAACAAGCAGTCTATAAGTTAGACTGCTTGTTTCATCCTTACCAGTATAACATATCTGTATTTTAATAGCGTAACGTACTGGATAAAATTGTACCAGGCTCATAGGCGGGATTTAAGTAAGCATGGGGATCGCTCGAGAGCAAACGAATGATCCGATAGTCACCATCTCCTTGTTGCTCCACCATTAACGAGCCTGCTTCACACGGTATGGTTATTTGTTTCTCATAATCACTTTGATCTGTTGGGTACAGTTGTTCTAAAGGGACGGTCGTATATAAAATCATTGCACAACCTCCGAAGATTTTTGTTTATCGATGAGCTCATTTAACTTCTTAATTGCTTGCCCAATCCCACCAACTTCATTAATTAATCCATATTCGACTGCATCAGTTCCAATGACATTCGTCCCAATATCTCTCGTTAAATTTCCTTTGGAGAACATTAACTCTTTAAATTTTTCCTCCGTTATGGAAGAATGGTTTGTCACAAAATTAATTACACGGTCTTGCATCTTATCTAAATATTCAAATGTTTGCGGAACACCTATTACAAGACCAGTTAAGCGAACTGGATGGATCGTCATTGTCGCTGTTTCAGCAATATACGAATAGTTAGCAGCTGTTGCAATTGGCACACCTATTGAATGACCACCACCTAAAACAAGCGTGACTGTTGGCTTTGAAAGAGATGCAATCATCTCAGAAAGGGCAAGCCCTGCCTCTACGTCACCACCAACCGTATTTAAAATAATGAGCAACCCTTCAATTTTCGGGTTTTGTTCAACAGCTACTAATTGAGGAATCATATGTTCATACTTTGTCGTTTTATTTTGTGGTGGTAGCTGCATATGACCTTCAATTTGACCAACGACCGTCATGCAATGAATATTTGTCGGTCCCATATCTGGTACACTAGTCTGACCTAACGCTTGTATTTTCTCCACCAACGAACCTTTTTCCTCTTTTGGTTTTGCCGTATCTGGTGCTGGTTGCTGTTCGTCTGACATGGTTCCACACTCCTTTTAGTCTTAAGAGTAGTATGGTCTGCTTTTAATGGAATATGTGACAGACAACCGAAAAAGAGGCTGGGACATAACGAAAAGTCGTATTTGAAAAGACGAATAGTTTTAAATATGTGAGTAGCACCGCTACAGGAGAATCCTTCGCTTTCCGGGGACACGGCCTTAGCCTCCTCCGTGGAAAACCGCCACTTCAGAGTCTTCAGACACGTGCTGATCCCCCAGGAGTCTTCGTATTCTCCTTCCGCTAATTTCCATATAAAACAAACGACGAACGTTCCTATTTTCAGGAATGTTCGTCATTTTGGTCTGTCTATCTACTTTTTGTCCCAGCCTCTTCCTTTTATTACACTTCCATAATAATTGGTAAAATCATTGGACGACGCTTTGTTTTTTCAAACAAGAATCGGCTTAGCCCTTCGCGAATGTTGCTCTTTAAACTAGACCACTCGCTTACATTTTCCGTCACACACTTTTGTAAAATCGACGACACCAACTCGTTAGACTGATCAAGCAAGGCTTCCGATTCACGTACATATACAAAACCACGAGAAATAATATTTGGACCAGACACAATCGTACTTGTCTTTTTGTTTAATGTAACAACAACAACAAGAATTCCATCTTTTGAAAGCAAACGACGATCTCTTAACACAATATTACCAACGTCACCAACCCCAAGACCATCAATAAGGACGTGTCCAGAAGGAACTTTCCCTGCGCGGCGTGCTTGATTGTTTGAAAACTCGACCACTTCACCTTTTTCAACGATATAAATACGCTCCGGCTTTATACCAACGTTCATTCCTAGGTCTCTATGAGCGTGCTGCATACGAATCTCACCGTGAATAGGCAAGAAATATTTCGGCTTCATTAAATTAAGCATTAGCTTGAGTTCTTCTTGAGAACCATGACCTGAAGCGTGTACAGCCTGCGACCCATAAACAACATCAGCACCAATCCGATGAAGTTGATCAATGACAGAAGAAACGCTTTTTTCATTCCCTGGAATCGCAGACGCCGCAATAATAACCGTGTCATTTTCTGTTATGGTAATGTGACGGTGCGCGCCTCTTGCCATCCGTGTCAAAGCAGACATTGGCTCCCCTTGGCTACCTGTAGTTAAAATGACAACTTGCTCTGGCTTATAGCGATTGACTTCATCAATATCGATAACCAGATCCTTAGGCATCTTTAAATAGCCTAACTTAGAAGCAATGGTAATGACGCGAACCATACTCTTTCCAACGATTGACAATTTACGGTTCGCAGCAGCTGTCGCTTGAATCACTTGCTGTAAGCGGTGCACATTTGAAGCGAAAGAGGTAACAATTAAACGTCCTGATGTTCGTGCAAATACATCTTTAATACCAATACCGACTTCTGCTTCAGACTTCGTCGTTCCTGGTCGTTCTGCGTTCGTTGAGTCTGAAAGTAAGCAGAGTACACCTTTTTGACCAATTGCCGCCATTTTACCAATTTCAGCATGTTTTCCATCAACTGGTGTTTGGTCAAACTTAAAGTCTCCCGTATGAACCACTGCACCTTGAGACGTTTCAATACATACGCCTACACAATCAGGGATACTATGGCTTGTACGGAAAAATGATACAGGTGTTTTCCCTAGTTTTACTCTTGAATTAGAATCAATTAAGCGAAGGGTGGTTTCTTTTAAAATGCCTGCTTCTTTTAATTTTTCTTCTACTAAACCTAGGGTTAATTTTGTACCATAGACAGGCACATTTATTTTCTTTAACACATAAGACAAGCCACCAATGTGGTCTTCATGACCATGTGTTAAAATAATTCCTTTTACTCGTTCTTCGTTTTCTACTAAGTACGAAACATCTGGAATGACGATGTCGACACCAAGCATGTCATCGTCAGGGAACATTAACCCAGCATCAACAACAATAATGTCTTCATCGACTTCAATGCCGTACATGTTTTTTCCAATTTCTCCTACACCTCCGAGGGCAAACACTCGGACTTTTCCGTTTTCTATTTCTTGCTTAGACAATGATTTATCCTCCTAAATAATTGGTTAGATTCTCTATTTTATTTGTTGATCAGAACGTAATCACGCGTATACTAGGTTCATTATTAGGTCACCGTTAAAGAAACATCTAGAAAGCACAGCGCTAAAAACCTTTTGAACCGCTCATCAGCATTTGCCTAATGTCCCTGAAATGAATGGCAATATTCATACTACACAAGCTTCAAAAGATAGACACACAGTCTTTCGTACAGTCCCCGTCAACAATGAAAAAAAGAATAGATGGTGATCTTCTCACCTTACCCGAACGCATCACTTGAAAACTAGTATACCTTAATTTTCTAGTTAAAAACAAGAGCCTTTCCTCGAACACCGATTCTCCGACAAAAATTATCGATCCTTTTCAAATGGTTTCTTTTTTCGACAAGCGCACACTCTCCCATTTACTAAACAAAAAAAGACATGCAGAGCAACAAGAAATGATTTGCTCCACATGCCTCACATTTAATTCAATTCTGCTTTATTTTTCATCGTTGCGAAAGATGCTAATGCATAATCCACTTGTTTCTTTTCCAGCTCATTTAGTGGAATTAACGGCAGCTGTACATCACCAACGTTTACACCTAGCTGATTTAGAGCATATTTAACACAACTAGGGTTCGGAGCTAAGAACATCGCTTTCATCGCTGGCAGTAATTGTCGATGGGCCTTTGCAGCATCTTCTTTCTGTCCTGTAAGAAATGCGTTAACCATTTGTTTCATTTCCTGTCCAAGCACGTGGGAAGCAACAGACACAATGCCGTCTCCACCAATGGCTAGAACGGGTAATGTTAGTCCATCATCGCCGCTATATACTGCAAATGAGTCTGGCGTTCCTTCAATGATCGCCGCTATTTGTTCCAAATCCCCACTCGCTTCTTTAATGGCAACAATTGAGTCAATAGTCGATAATCGAATGACTGTTTCAGCTTCTAAATGACAACCTGTGCGGCCTGGAACATTATAAAGCATAATTGGTAGCGACGTTTTCGTTGCCACATGTTGAAAATGAGCATACAACCCGTCTTGTGAAGGCTTATTGTAGTAAGGTGTCACAAGCATAATTGCATCTACACCTGCTTCTTCCGCCATTAGCGATCGTTCAACTGTTGTTTTAGTCGAATTCGTTCCTGTACCAGCGACGATTGGCACTCTACCGTTTACATACTTCACACAAAAGCGAAATAACTGCTCGCATGCTTCAAGGGTTAAAAACGGGGACTCACCCGTAGTGCCAGCAACCACAAGTACATCTGTACCGGTGGCTATTAAATGATCTATTAACGATTCACACGCTTTAAAATCAATTGACCCATTCTCATGAAACGGTGTTACCATCGCCGTCCAGAGTGGTCCATACTTCCCAGTAGGTTTCACTTGCAATCCCTCCATTTACGCGCTAACGGAATTACGTGATGACTTCATTAAGCTGAAACATTTTGTGAAGAGCATTCACTGCTTTGCTCATATCTTCATTTTTAACGAGAACCCAAATGGTTGTGTGCGAATCAGCGGATTGTAAGATTTGAATGTTTTCCCCGCTTAAAGCTGAAACAATACGCGCAGCAACACCAGGCACACCTGTCATTCCTGCCCCAACAGCGGATACTTTTGCGCACCCTCGCTGAAGCTGTGGCTTGTAGCCTAACTCTGTTAAGATTCGTAAAGCATCGTCTGCCGCTTCGTCTAAGACCGTATACATAACGCCGCTAGGGCTTATATTTATAAAATCAACACTAATTCCCGCTTTCGCCATCGATTTAAACACATTCTCTTGTAAATCAAATTGTCCCTCTTTGGCCGAAACTTTAATCTGCGTTACATTAGACACATGAGCGATACCTGTAATCATTCGTTCATGAATATCCATTCCATGATTTAAAACCCCTGAATTGACTAACGTTCCTTCTGAATCAGAATACGTAGACCGAACACGAATTGGAATTTTCGCCTGCATCGCTATCTCTACTGCTCTTGGATGGATCACTTTTGCGCCTTGATATGCCATATTACAAATCTCATTGTAAGACATTGATTCAAGCGCTCGAGCATCTTTAACAATACGAGGATCAGCTGTCATCACCCCTTCAACATCCGTAAAGATATCAACGTAATCGGCTTGGATGGCAGCACCTATTGCCGTAGCAGACGTGTCACTACCTCCACGACCAAGGGTCGTCGTTTCACCACTCTTAGACTGACCTTGAAAGCCTGTTACAACCGCAACATCACACGACTCTAATGTCTTTAACAAATGGTCGCATTTCATTTCTCTTATTTTTGCATTTTGGAATTCTTCGTTTGTTACAAAACCAGCCTTTGCCCCAGTCATCGCTTCTGCCTGAACACCGTGAGCGTTTAGTTGCTCTGAAAACACAACCGCTGAAATGGTTTCACCACACGATACGAGCATGTCTTGCTCACGCTTTGAAATGTGAGCTTTATGAACTAATGAAAGCAAGGTATCCGTTGCATAAGGATCACCACTTCGTCCCATTGCCGATACGACCACAACGACTTTGTAGCCATCATTTACTGCATTTTGAACATGTTTTATCGCAAGATCTCGTGATTCCTTGGATTTTACTGATGTGCCGCCAAATTTTTGTACAATGATCTTCTTCATACTTATGCCTGCTTTTTTATCAGATTCAATTTAATAAGACTTTCCGCAATTTGAACAGAATTCCATGCAGCACCTTTTAATAGATTGTCAGATACGATCCATGCATGAAAACCGTTATCACGATCTAAATCTTTACGAATGCGACCAACGAATACATCAGGCTTACCAACCGCTGTTGTAACCATTGGATAAACTTGATTAGTCGGATCATCTTGCAACGTGACACCAGGAGCATTGCTTAACCGTTCTTTTACTTCTGCTGCAGATGCACCACTTTTTTCTGTTTCGAAATAGACCGACTCTGAGTGACCTGTTTCAATTGGCAATCGCACACAAGTCGCTGCCACTTCAAGAGAAGGCAAATGCATAATTTTCTTAGTTTCATTGATCATTTTCATTTCTTCAAAGGTAAATCCATTCTCTTGAAACAAGTCAATTTGTGGAATGGCATTAAAGGCAATTTGATAATGATTTTTATCACCTGAAACGGGCAATACCGATGCAGACGCTTCTTCTCCAGCAAGTACCGCTTTTGTTTGAGCTTCCATCTCATCTACAGCATCAAGACCCGCGCCTGAAACCGCTTGGTAAGTTGAAACAACTACCTTATTTAAGCCGTACGCTTGGCGAATAGGCTCAAGGGCAACCACCATTTGAATGGTTGAACAGTTTGGATTGGCGATAACCCCTTGATGCGACTGTAAATCGTGTTCGTTCACTTCTGGAACCACAAGTGGTACATCTTTATCCATGCGGAACGCACTTGTATTATCTACACAAACAACACCGCGTTTAACGGCTTCTGGAATTAATGCTTTTGATACAGAACCGCCAGCAGAAAAAAGTGCAATATCGATCCCTTCAAATGATGCTGGTGTTGCTTCCTCAACTGTATACGGCTGACCGCGAAACGTAATTGTTTTACCAGCTGATCGTTTTGAAGATAATAGTTTAAGAGTGGATATTGGAAAATCACGCTCTTCAAGTGTTTTTAACATTTGTTGTCCAACCGCACCTGTAGCACCGACAACGGCTAATTGATAAGATTTGTTCGTCATGGTATTCTTCCTCCCTAAAGTTCAGCAGTGGATCTTCTTTATCTTTGTCCTCTACTAAACTTTACGGGATTTAAGAGCAAGACGCAACTGTCCTGCGCCTATTTTTGTGGTTCCGTCGTTAGAACGGGCTGAAGTTGAGTGTAAGAAAGCGCTGCTTCCGCCGCTGGAACAAGCTGATTCATGTCTGCAACAAGAGAATTAGGTTTTTTCTTATAGTCATCCTGACCATAAGGGATAAAGAAAATATTTTTCGTTGCCATCAACCTCATAATGTTCACTCCATTTAAACCAAGACCATCATTTGTCGAGATCCCTAATAAGACCGGTTTACCATTTCGTAGGGTTGATTTGGCCCCCATTAGAACAGGAGAATCAGTCATGGCATTTGCAAATTTAGAGATTGAATTCCCTGTAATTGGTGCAATAATCATTAAGTCTAACGGTGTTTTTGGTCCGAACGGCTCTGCCTTGACCATAGAGTTGACGAACGGTTCTTGTGTAATGCTTTTTAACCGTTTCATCCAATCTTCACTATCCCCAAACTTTGTATCCGTATGCTCAACCGTATAAGTTAAAAAAGGGGATACTTTTGCTCCTAACTGGACGAGTTTTTCAATTTGAGGATACACAGCTTCATATGTGCAGTGGGAGCCTGTTAAACCAAATCCAATATGTTTACCTTTTAACATGTTTTAAACTCCTTTTCCTTCTTATTGGGCGCGTGTTTGTTCAAGCAATAAATCACTCAATACATTGGCAAGAATTTTTCCAGCTGTTTTTGGCGCTACCATACCTGGCAACCCTGGAACAATCATGGATTTCAATCCTCGTTTTTGGGCATAATCATGGTCAATGCCACCTGGTTTTGACGCTAAATCTAATAGAAACGCATGCTGCATCATTTCAGTTAATACGCTTGAGGTTACAATTTTTGCTGGAATTGTATTGATGACTACGTCTGCTTGTTTTAGTGCCTGTTTTATGTCATCTAAATGAAACGGCTTCATACCTAGTTGAAAGGCTCTCGCAAGTGATGCTGACTCTTTATCGCCTACAGAGACGTTTGCACCTAACGTTTTAAATGTAGTAGCAAGGGTCATTCCAATTCGACCAAGTCCTAATATAGCGACATTGGCACCATGAATGGTTGAATCCGTATGCTGAATAACAAACATAACAGCACCTTCTGCTGTTGGTATGGAATTGTAGATTGCCACATCATCTCTGTTCATGAGTACCACAATCTCTCGTTTTGCTTGGCTTGCCATTTTCTCTAATCGATTAGACGTAATTCCTGTAAAAATGGTGCATGACTCCGGTGTTTGCTTTAAATGCTTAGCCTCTAGCTTGATTTTATTGGAGGAGAATACACTATTAATAAAACCATCATTACCGATGCCTCCTACCGGTAACAAGATCGCTTCAACGGTTTTCCAGTCAATATCATCCATCTCTTCTTTACTAACCCCGATAAAGCCAGCTTCTATCTGTTCAAATCCAACAAGAGAAACACGTGCATCCAATGTTGATAGTTTTCGAACAATTTCAATCTGCCTTGCGTCGCCACCGATCATTACAACATGAATTCCTGTAAGCATGATTGGCCCTCCTACTCGTTCGATTACCCGTCACGATTTATCCGTGCTTCTCTACCATATGTCTTGAAAAACAATTCCGTGCAAACAGAAAAAGCCTGTCACGAATGACAGACTTCTAGCTTTCTTACAACGCTTTTAAAGGAAACGTCGTAGCTCAAGTATTTAATTTCTTAAGGATTGTGTATCAATAATAATCATATCTTGACCGATCTTTTTTATTTGCTGCCAGTAAACGGTCACTTCTTTATCTTTACGATTAAATTGATACCACTTGGAAACCGGAACAACAAACGCATGGATATCACCTGATTGCTCATCTAACAACACATCTGTTTGACCTAAAATGCCGAGCCGTTCCCCTTTTTCAAAATCAATAATTTCTTTGTTGGCAATTTCGCTTAATCGCATCACGCTCACCTCTTTCTTCATCGTATGAGGCTTGTCGCTATTCTAGACTATCTCGTAAAGATTGTATCTGGCATTGTTTCGCTTGGTGAAACAATGGATAAAGCAGGAGCATCTTTAAATAGTTGATGAGCTAATTCGTTCACATCATCTAAAGAAATATCGTTAATTCGATTTAGTAGTTCATCTAAACTTTGGTGTTTCTTTAAGAGTAACTCGTTTTTTCCATTCCGGCTCATACGGCTACTTGTACTTTCCAGTCCTAGCATGAGACTGCCTTTTAGCTGTTCTTTTCCATTCTCTAATTCTTTTATTGTTAACCCACCTGCTTGCAGTTGCACTAATACGTTGCTCATTGATTCAGATAAAGCTTGAAGCTGATTCATTTGTGTACCTGCATACACAGTAACCGAGCCGATGTTTTCATAGGCAGAGTGATAGGAAAACACAGAATAACATAATCCTCGCTCTTCCCTTATTTCTTGAAACAAACGACTCGACATACTTCCACCTAAAGCATTATTTAATAAAATTAAATTAAACATTTGATCTGAGCCCACTTCAAGACCGGGATAGGCTAAGCAAAGGTGAGCTTGCTCTGTTTCTTTTTGCAAATGCTTTTGTACAGGAAGAAACATGGCTTTCCGGGTCTGATGTTGCTTATTAGCAGAAGGTACAGCTGAAAACGTATCTTCTAATTGCGCTAGCAAATCTTCTTGATAATGACCGGCTACCGAGATCACAACACGCTCACCTACATAGTAGTTGTCCATATACGATAAAATTTGCTCTCTAGTAAAGCTAGCAAGGGTTTCTTCTGTTCCCAAAATCGGATTTGCTAAAGTCGACTGACCAAACGATGCTTCACTTAACAGCTCATGAACAAGATCGTCTGGCGTATCTTCTACCATTCGTATTTCTTCTAACACGACATTTTTTTCTCGTTCTATTTCTTGCTCGTCGAACACAGAGTGAAAAAACATATCTTGTAATACGTCTACAGCAATGTGGGCATGTTCATCTAGCACTTTGGCGTAATAACATGTATATTCTTTTGCAGTAAAGGCGTTTACTTGTCCGCCTATACGGTCAAAAGCTTCTGCTATCTCTTGTGGGGATCTCGTTTTTGTTCCTTTAAACAACATGTGCTCAATAAAATGAGAAATACCATTCTGTTCATTGTCTTCATTACGAGAACCTGTTTTCACCCATATGCCAATTGCTACTGAACGAACTGTATTATTTTTTTCAGCCATAATTC
Source organism: Shouchella oshimensis (assembly GCF_004375095.1). NCBI lineage: Bacteria > Bacillati > Bacillota > Bacilli > Caryophanales > Bacillaceae > Shouchella > Shouchella oshimensis. The sequence continues at coordinate 313,635 of NZ_SNUX01000001.1, forward strand.
GTACACCGTTACTTAGCTCTCTTTTATTAATCACTACTTGAACCCCCATTGATGTCTACTTCCATGTTTCGCGGTAAACGGTTTTCGCTCATCAAGTCAGAAACCGTCCCTATTAGTAAATTCTTCTCTTTGATCCCTTTTATCATCGCGTCGAGTCCTTGTGATGATGACTCTGTTGGATGCATGAGTAACATTGATCCAGCTTCCATTTTTGGCACAACTCGATTGACCATTGATTGAACCTCAGGTTTCTTCCAATCAATCGTATCGACTGTCCACATAATCGTATGCATACCGTGAGCATGAGCACGATCAACAACAAGCTGATTATAATCACCACTAGGCGGGGCAAACCACTTAGGTGTTTCGTCTACTGTTGCTTCAATTACTTCTGTTGTTTTTTCTAGCTCTTCGTCTATTTTTTCTATACTTAGTTTACTCATTTGCGGGTGGGAATAAGCATGACTCCCAATCTCGTGTCCCTCTTCTTTTATCATCACAGCTAATTGGGGATTTTTCTTTACCCAAGAACCATCTAAAAAGAACGTGGCATAGACTTGGTGCTGACGAAGCGTTTGAAGCATATCAGGTATATACTCATTTCCCCAAGCCACATTAATAAGCATGGCAGTCATTGGTTTCTCTGACACTCCTCGATAAATGGGTGCAGGGTCTAAATCACTTAAATGTACCTCTGGCTTAGCATCTTTAAAGATCAGCATCGATTGGTTAAATGTGCCAGATTCTTTCATCTTATCATAGGATTTTTCAACGTCAACCTCTAGTCCATTGTATCCAGGCATTGCCTTCCAAACACGATCCATTCTCGCATCAATCGCCGGAATATTCACTTTATTGGCGTGTTCAAGAATGGCTTCGTAAAGTGGATCTTCAATGGCTTCAACCATCATCGATGCGTTTAATTTAACCGTTTCTACATATTGATTTGAAAATGGATTTTGGATTGCAACAAGAGCTACTATAACAACGATAGAACAAAGGATAACATGAATAACTTTGTGCTTCATTTATTCCCCTCCTTAACCATGGAAATGCTTCTCTTAGCATGTCTATGTTTTAAGAAGGGCAACTAGAATGAGCAAACAAAAAAGACTAGGAATTTTCCTAGTCCATCTATTACGACTGTTCTTGCTCGTTTGATTGTTCTTCTTGAGCTTTCTCTTCTTTCTCACGCTGTTCCTTTAAAAGAACTTTGCGAGACAAGTTAACACGACCTTGATTATCAATTTCCGTTACACGAACGTCGAGCTCATCACCTAATTTTAAGATGTCCTCAACTTTGTTTACTCGTTCTTCCGCAATTTGTGAAATATGCAGTAAACCATCTTTGCCTTTGAAAATTTCAAGGAACGCACCGAATTTTTCAATTCGCTTTACTTTACCTGTATACGTCTTTCCAACTTCAACTTCACGTACAAGGTCTTCAATAATTTGTTTTGCTTTTCGATTCATTTCAGCATCAAGGGAAGAAATGTAAACCGTGCCATCCTGTTCGATGTCAATCTTTACATTTGTTTCTTCAATAATCTTATTGATGACTTTCCCACTTGGCCCAATGACATCACGAATCTTATCAGGATTAATGGCTAATGTTAAAATTTTCGGTGCATAGTCCGAAAGTTCTTTACGTGGTTCTTGAATAGCCGTTAACATATTATCAAGAATTTTCAAGCGACCTTGTTTTGCTTGCTCAAGGGCTTGTTCAAGTACTTCTCGGTTTATACCAGAAATTTTGATATCCATTTGTAATGCAGTAATACCAGTTGCTGTACCTGCTACTTTAAAGTCCATGTCGCCTAAGGCATCTTCCATCCCTTGAATATCTGTTAGGACAGTCATATGGTCGCCTTGCTTCACAAGACCCATTGCGATACCTGCTACTGGTGCTTTAATTGGAACGCCAGCATCCATCATCGCAAGAGTACTCGCACAAATACTTGCTTGCGACGTTGAACCGTTTGATTCAAGCACTTCTGACACAAGACGGATCGTGTAAGGAAACTCCTGCTCTGAAGGAATCACTTGCTCAAGCGCTCGTTCACCTAATGCACCGTGTCCAATTTCACGACGTCCAGGAGCCCGAATAGGACCTGTTTCACCAACGCTAAATTGCGGGAAATTATAATGGTGCATAAAACGCTTCGTTTCTTCAATGCCAAGGCCGTCCAAAATCTGAACATCCCCTAATGCACCTAAAGTACAAATGCTTAACGCTTGAGTTTGTCCACGTGTAAACAAACCTGAACCATGTGTACGTGGCAGCATATGAATCTGTGAATCAAGTGGGCGAATTTCGTCTACACCGCGACCATCAGGACGAACCTTATCAACAGTAATAAGACGACGAACTTCTTCTTTTACAAACATTTGTAAAATGCCTTTGACTTCACTTACTTCAACTGTTTCGTCTTCTTCATAACGCTCTACTTGTGCTTTAATAACAGCGTCAATCGCATCTTGACGAGCGTGCTTTTCTTCCACACGAACAGCTTCTTTAATTTGCGCCTCTACAGTTTCTCTAAGGGCATTTTCTAGCTCAGCATCAAATGTTTTTAATTTCAGCTCGCTTTTTTCTTTTCCACATGCTTCCACAATTTTTTCTTGGAACGCAATCATTTCTTTAATATTTTCATGACCAGCTAGAATCGCTTCCAACATCACTTCTTCAGGTACTTCTTTTGCACCTGCTTCAACCATATTAATGGCTTCTTTAGTACCAGCAACAATTAGTTCAATATCACTCTCTGCTAATTGAGCAGGAGTAGGGTTCATAATAAATTCACCATTAATACGACCAACCGTTACCCCAGCAATTGGGCCACCGAAAGGAATATCTGAAACAGATAAAGCAAGAGATGAACCAATCATTGCAGCCATTTCAGACGATGCGCTTTGATCAGAACTCATGACGATGCTAATGACTTGTACTTCATTTCGAAACCCATCGGGGAATAATGGACGAATGGGACGATCAATTAAACGACTTGTTAAGATCGCTTGTTCACTTGGACGCCCTTCACGTTTAATGAACCCTCCTGGTATTTTTCCTGCTGCATATAAACGTTCTTCATAATTGACCGTTAGTGGAAAGAATGGTAGATCTTTAGGTTCCTTCGACGCTGTTGCTGTCGATAAAACCGCAGTCTCACCATAACGGACAAGAACTGCACCATTTGCTTGTTTTGCGAGTTGACCAACTTCAACGCTGAACGTACGTCCAGCCCAGTTGATTGTAAACTCGTGACGTTCTTGATCCATGTATGTGTACTCCTCTCGTACATCTAAAAAAATTCTCATTCTTTATTATGACCGAAACAGCCTAAGTTTAAAAGAGCGAATTACAGCTGTTTCAATGTTTTTTAGATTCCATTGTTTTTCACATGAAGAAAAAAGCGGGAGAACATCCCCCGCTTTTACAAACCTTATCGACGTAAGCCAAGTTTGTCAACTAAGTTACGGTAACGCGTAACATCTTTTTTACGCAAATACGTTAACAAATTACGACGTTGTCCAACCATTTTCAAAAGACCGCGACGTGAGTGGTGATCTTTCTTGTGTGTACGTAAATGATCGTTTAATGAATTAATTTGCTCTGTTAAAATCGCCACTTGAACTTCTGGAGAACCAGTGTCCGTGTCGTGTGTTTTGAAGTCTGCAATTAGTTCATTTTTACGCTCTTGTGTTAAAGCCATTAGAGCCACCTCCTTGTAATGTAACCCTAGTTTCCGAGCAAACGTTGGTGAATCGCTTTGCCAAGAAGCGGGCTGTCCACTGAAAACTTCAGCGAACATTAGTTATTATAGACGGTTGCTCGTAAAAATGCAAGTGCTTTAGTGGATGTTCTCCTCAAGCCATCGCAAACTCGTTTCTTTGTCACGGGTGAGCTGAGCTTTGATCTCATCAATACCGTTAAACTTCTGTTCTGCTCGAATCCACTTAAGGAACTCCACTTCAACTATTTCTCCATAAATATCCTCAGCAAAATGAAAAAGATTCACTTCCACACTTGGTTCTGGTAGATTGTCTACAAAAGTCGGCTTGTAACCAACATTAGCCATACCGTTATACTTGTTCCCCTTTACATAAAACGCAACAACATATACACCGGTTTTCGGTATATGATAGCGATCAGCAGCACTCACGTTTGCAGTCGGGAAGCCAAGTAAACGTCCCCTTGCATCGCCATGGATGACCTCTCCTTTTACTTTATAAGGATAACCAAGGAGAAATGATGCTTTTTGAACGTTGCCTTCCTCCAATTCTTGGCGAATACGTGTCGATGAAATTTTTTCGTCTTCATCCGTTACTTTTTGGATTGTACTATATGTGAAGCGCTCGTTTGCATAGGCGCCGAGCTGCTCCATCGTTCCAGCACCTTTTACACCATATGTAAAATCAAACCCTGCAACGACATGCTCAACCTGAAGGGAAACAATAAAGTCATCGACAAATTGCTGCGGTGTTAACTTAGAAAATGATGGCGTGAAACGAACCGCATAAATTCTGTCGACACCAAGAGCTTTTAAGCGCTCAATCTTTGAATCAAATGGAGTTAAATAGCGCATAGGCACTTCTGGATTTCCAAGAACCTCTTTAGGATGAGGGAAGAACGTCATAACTGCTGCTTCAATTCCTCGTACGTTTGCTTCGTTTATTGCTTTTTTTATAACAGTTTGATGCCCTTTATGAACACCATCAAAATACCCTATTGCCAGAACAGAACGAGTGGCTTCTCTCGTCCACTCTTGTTTATTCATTTGATCTAAATCAATTTTTATAAGCTTCATTCCATAAGCCTCCTAAAGTCCTGCTGCCTGAGAGAAAAGCTTTACTGGCTTTATCAATCCTTCTTTTGTCGGGTGAGGTTGATAAAGCGCTAGACATTCTCCATCCTCATTATAAAATAAAAAACGCGTGTCTCCAAAAATTTGGTCTTCGTTCGCTAGTACAGCGCCATTTTTTATTCGTTCTTCGAGAGTACGGTCAGCCGTTCTTCTTGGAAAGTTTGTTAGCGCATGATCAAACGGTAACAGCTTCTCGTACCGTTCTTCTAACGTTAGATTCTCTAACGTTTCAAAGGTGATGGTGTTGGCTAGCTCAAATGAGCCGGAAGCCGTCCTAGTTAAAGAAGACATATGGGCAGGGAAACCAAGCAGATCACCAATATCCACTGCTAACGTACGTACATACGTACCTTTACTGCAGCGTACATGAAAAGAAAAACGTTGGGTGTCATCCTTCGCTTCTTCTACATGTGTTAAGGTTAGCTCATGAATGTTCACTTGCCTCGTCGGTCTATCTACTTCAATACCTTTCCTTGCATATTCATACAATCTTTTCCCATTTACTTTAACAGCCGAATAATAAGGAGGCGTTTGCATGATAGCACCTTGAAATTGTGTGAGGGCTGCTTCGATTTGGCTCTTGGAGACAGATTGGAGAACAGGACGTTGTTCTACTACTTCTCCATAAGCATCCTCAGTCGTCGTCGTAAATCCTAATGTAACGTCTCCTTTATAGGTTTTATCGAAGTCAGACATATACTCAGCCACTTTTGTCGCTTTGCCAATACAAATAGGCAGTACCCCATCAACTTCTGGGTCTAGGGTCCCTGTGTGACCAACTTTCTTTGTTTTGTACAACCGACGAATACGATTCACGCAGTCGTGTGATGTCATTCCCCTTGGTTTATACAAAGCTACTATTCCTGCATCCATTAAGACGATTCCCTTCGCTTAAAGTTATGTAAAAAATGAGGATAGCAATGTTTGCCACCCCCACTTTTTTTACTGACTTTCGTTATCGCTTTTGACTTCTCGTAAAAGCGACTCAATTCGATTTCCGTACTGAATTGATTCATCAATTGAAAAACTTAGCTCTGGCGTTTTTCGAAGACGGATTCTTTTTCCGATCTCTGATCGGATAAACCCTTTTGCCTTTTCTAATCCAGCAAGCGTTGCTTTTTGTTCTTCTTCATCACCAAGAATGGTAATAAAAGCCGTTGCTTGTTGAAGATCACCAGTTACATCAACACCTGTTATGGTGACAAATTTAACTCGTGGATCTTTAATTTCACGTAGAAGAATGTCGCTAAGTTCTTTCTTCATTTGTTCACCAACTCGTTCAGCACGATTGTTCGCCATGACTTTCACCTCTATCAATCTGACTATTCATCGAATCCGTTTGATTCGATCCTACTTCCATGGAGTGCCCTTTTTTAGGACAGATTAAACCCATTCCCAGTCGGTTAAAGTACGCTCTGCCTCGTCATGCCGATCAAGAAGATCGAGGGCTTTTTGCAGTTCTGTTTCAACGCTTTGTTTAGATGAACCGACTGCCGCGATGGTTAGTTCTGCTCGCTGCCATACATTTTGATGGTCAGTTTCTGCAACACTAACATTTAAACGTTGCCGCATTCTCGTTACAATGCTTTTAACAACAGATCGTTTATCCTTTAATGACTGCGCCATAAAGATAAAGCATTCACAACGGACAACCGCTACGTGCATTAGCGCTTAACTTCTTCCATCACGTAGGCTTCAATAATGTCGCCTTCTTTAATGTCGTTAAACTTCTCAAGGGTAATACCACATTCATAACCTGCAGCAACTTCTTTCGCATCATCTTTAAAGCGTTTTAATGCGTTCAGTTCACCTTCATACACAACAATTCCGTCACGGATTAAGCGAACAGCAGAGTTACGGGTAATTTTCCCTTCGGTTACATACGAACCTGCAATGGTACCGATTTTCGATACTTTGAACGTTGTACGCACCTCTACCTGACCAATGACTTTTTCTTCAAACTCAGGGTCAAGTGCACCTTTCATCGCTTGTTCAATTTCATCAATTGCGTTGTAAATAACACGGTGTAGACGAATATCTACATTTTCGGCTTCAGCTACCCGCTTCGCATTAACATCAGGACGAACATTAAAACCGATAACGATGGCATTTGATGCAGAAGCTAAAATAATATCCGACTCGGTAATAGCACCAGCGCCTGTATGAATGATATTCACTTTTACGCCAGCGACATCAATTTTTTCAAGTGATCCTTTCATTGCTTCAACAGACCCTTGAACGTCCGCTTTAATGATGACATTAATATCTTTAATATCCCCTTGTTGGATTTGATTAAAGAGATCATCTAAGCTGACTTTTGATGTTTCAGACAAGTTTTGTTCACGGAAACGAGCCATTAAGCCTTCACCAACCTGGCGCGCTTTTTTCTCGTCTTTAAATGCTTGGAAACGATCGCCTGCTTGTGGAACTTCATTTAACCCTGTTATCTCGACTGGCGCAGACGGACCAACCGTTTTCACACGGCGACCAAGATCATTTACCAATGCACGGACACGACCGAATGTGCTGCCGACAACAACCGCATCTCCAACGTTTAACGTACCACTTTGAACAAGAAGTGTTGCAACAGGGCCACGACCTTTGTCAAGCTGTGCTTCAACAACAGTACCTGTAGCAAGCTTATCAGGATTTGCTTTTAACTCTTCTACTTCTGAAACAAGTAGAATCATTTCGATCAACTCGTCAATGCCGTCTCCATTCAATGCGGATACGTTAACAAAAATAGTATCCCCGCCCCAAGCTTCTGGCACAAGTTCGTATTCTGTTAATTCTTGCATAACACGGTCAGGATTGGCAGTTTCTTTATCCATTTTATTAACAGCGATAATAATTGGTACTTCTGCTGCTTTTGCGTGACTAATCGCTTCTTTTGTTTGTGGCATCACACCATCATCAGCTGCTACAACAATAATTGCGATATCGGTTACTTGCGCACCACGTGCACGCATCGTTGTAAATGCGGCGTGTCCAGGTGTATCTAAGAACGTAATCTTTTTATTGTTTTGCTCAATTTGATACGCGCCGATATGCTGGGTAATACCACCAGCTTCACCTGCTGTTACTTTTGTATTACGTATAGAATCAAGTAATGTCGTTTTCCCGTGGTCAACGTGACCCATGATGGTGACAACTGGCGGACGCTCTTGCAGTTCTTCTTCTTTATCTTCGCTATCATATAGCTCAATATCAAGTTCATCCACAAACACTTCTTCTTCCACCGCTACGCCGTAATCGGCAGCAAGTAATTCGATTGTATCTTTATCGAGTTCTTGATTGATAGTGGCCATTACACCAAGCTTCATTAGTTTTTTAATTAGTTCAGATGCTTCACGGTGTAGTTTCGCTGCAAGCTCACTTACACTTAAGCTACCTGAAATCATAATTTTTTCAGGTAAAGGCATTTGTTGGTGATTTGGACGGTTTTGTGGTCCGCCACGTTTCTTCCCACGACCTTGATTACGTCGGTTGTTATTTCCAGGTCGTCCTTGATTGCGGTTTCCGCCACCACCAGGACGATTTCCTTGCCCTTGGGCACGGTTATTTGGACCACGGTTTCCACCTTGAGTCGCGTTTCCTTGCTTTTGCGCGCCGCGCTGTTCTTGGCCTGCTGGTTTTTTATCGTTCGGTCGATCATCTGTTTTTTTGTTCATACTTTTTTGATCTCCATTTCCTCCAGAAGCCTGTACTTGTTGGTTGGCTTTCTTTAATGTCTCCTCTTCCACAGTCGACATATGGTTTGACACAGTTTCACCCATCGCTTTTAGCTTTTCGATTAATTGTTTGCTTTGAACATTATTTGCTTTTGCGTATTCATGAATTCGCATTTTTGACATATACATACCTCCATTATTGGTTCAGTAATGCAGCAATTTTCTTAGCAAACCCTTTACTTCGTATGCCTATTACAACACGTGCTTCTTTCCCAATTGCAGAACCGAGTTCGTAACGATCACTAACTGCAAAAAGAGGAACATGATAATAGCTACATTTATCCCGCACTTTTTTTGCTGTATTCTCACTTGCATCACTAGCTAGTAAGACAAGTGCTACATTCTTTTTGCGGACTGCTTCTAACGTTAATTCTTCACCTGTTACAAGCTCGCCTGCACGCATACAAAGCCCGAGTAATGATAAATAGTGTTGGTTAGGGTTCATTTCTTTTTAACCTTCTTTAAATCAGTTAAAAGCTGATCATACACTTCAGCCGTTACGTTCACTTGTAAGTGTCGTGTCAAACTATTTCTTTTTTTCGCCAGCTCAAATACATCTTCATCGTGTGATAAGTAGGCTCCACGACCGTTCTTTTTTCCAGTCGGATCTAGCTCTACGGTTCCTTCAGGTGTTCGGACAATTCGAATCAGTTCACCTTTAGGCTTCATTTCATTAGTGACGATACATTTTCTAAGCGGTATTTTTCGTTGCTTCATCTTGACCCCCGCCTTATTCGATTAATCTTGCTCTTGTCCAAGAAGATCTTCATCTAGGGTTTCCTCAGCGTCAAGTAAACCTAACTCTCTAGCTTCTGTTTCATTCTTAATATCGATTTTCCAACCGGTTAATTTAGCTGCTAAACGCGCATTTTGACCACGCTTCCCGATCGCTAAAGAAAGCTGATAGTCGGGTACGATCACTTGAGTCATTTTATCCTCTTCGTTTACATTCACACGCATCACTTTTGCTGGGCTTAATGCATTTGCAATATAAACAACTGGATCGTCAGACCATTCAACAATGTCAATTTTTTCCCCTTTAAGTTCGTCCACAATAGTTTGAACGCGTTGTCCTCGTTGTCCAACACATGCACCAACAGAATCCACTTCAGGATTTTCAGAGTGAACGGCAATCTTCGAGCGGTCACCAGCTTCTCGTGATACCGATTTAATTTCAACGGTTCCATCATAAATCTCTGGTACTTCTAGCTCAAACAACCGCTTTAATAAACCCGGGTGCGTACGAGAAATTAAAATTTGAGGTCCTTTTGTTGTTTTTTCGACTTTCGTAATATACGCCTTAATACGATCATTGTGGCGATATACTTCATTCGGCATTTGTTCTGTTAATGGTAATAGTGCCTCTACTTTACCAAGATCGACATAAATAAAGCGGTGATCCTGCCTTTGCACAATTCCATTCATGATGTCTTCTTCACGATCAATAAAGTCTGAATAAATGATGCCACGCTCTGCTTCACGCACACGCTGTGTGACAACTTGTTTTGCCGTTTGCGCAGCAATTCGACCAAAATCTTTTGGCGTAACTTCAATTTCAACGACGTCGTCTACTTCAAAGTTTTGATTAATTCCTTGTGCTTCTTCTTCTGATATTTCTAGTCTTTTATCAAACACTTCTTCAACCACGACTTTACGTGCAAACACACGGATGCTTCCGTTCGTACGGTTTACATCAACACGAACATTTTGTGCTTGCCCAAAATTCCGTTTATAACCAGAAATAAGTGCTGCTTCAATCGCTTCTATGATGACTTCTTTTTTAATCCCTTTGTCAGCTTCAAGGGTTGTTAAAGCTTCCATAAATTCGCTATTCATGGAAAGCACCTCCTTCGTTTTCTTAACCTAGAACAGAATCGATAAGCGGATATTCGCAATTTTATCGTAAGGAATGGTGTACGTCACAGTACGTGTTTTCACTTTTGTATCCACAGTAAGCTGATTATCTTCAAAAGCCTGCAGCTTCCCTTCAAAGGTTTTTTCGCCATTTAAAGGTTCGTAAGTTGTAATGTAAACACCTTTTCCAACCGCTTTTTCCACGTCTGCTTTTTTCTTTAATGGACGCTCCGCCCCTGGTGAAGACACTTCAAGGAAATAAGCTTCTTTAATAGGGTCCGCTTCGTCTAGCTGTTCACTAAGTTTTTCACTGACCTTTTCGCAGTCATCTAGATCAACGCCTTTATCTGAATCAATATAAACGCGTAAAAACCAGTTCGGCCCTTCTTTTTTGTATTCTACTTCTACTAGTTCAAGCTGTAAGTCGTCTACAATTGGAAGGACCAATTGTTCCACTTTACTAGAGACAATTTTACTCAAGCATCTGTCCCTCCTTTTTCACATAATAAAAACGTATGCCTATCACCAGCATACGTCATCAGGCATATCCAACTTTTCATGCGCCTAGCGAGTTGCGAACAAAAAGAGTGGGTTGCCCCACTCTTTCATCATTCCGTATGCTAACTATTACCATAAACGATTTTATCACAGGATAGAGCCTCGCGCAAGGCTTGTTCTATTTCTTAGAAAAGTGATAGCTGGTTTGACTCAGGTAGATCGTGTAAACATCCATGATCAGACAAATTTTCGACAACTGTTTTTGTTAACTTCGCACGTTGTTGTAGATCCTCTTTTGACAAAAAGTGACCGTTTTCTCGTGCTTTCACTATATTAAGAGCTGCGTTTGTACCAACCCCGTTTAGTGAGTTAAATGGCGGAAGTAACGTATCGCCATCTACAATGAATTCAGTTGCCGACGATTTATAGAGGTCGACTTTTTGGAATCCAAAGCCACGTTCACACATCTCAAGAGAAAGTTCAAGGACAGTTAAGACTGCTTTCTCTTTCGGCGCGGCATCTAAGCCTTTTGCGTTAATTTCATCGATTTTAGCACGAATGGAACTTGAACCTTTTATCATCACATCCATCTCAAAATCATCTGCTCGTACCGTAAAGTACGTAGCATAATAAAGGATAGGATGATGCACTTTAAAATAAGCAATTCGTACAGCCATTAACACATACGCTGCAGCGTGGGCTTTAGGGAACATATATTTTATTTTTGTACAAGAATCAATGTACCAGTCCGGCACATCATGCTTTTTCATTTCTTCAACCCATTCAGGCTGGAGTCCTTTTCCTTTACGAACAAATTCCATAATTTTAAATGCGAGTGAAGACTCTAGCCCTTTGTAAATTAAATAAACCATAATATCATCACGACAGCCAATAACGTCTTTTAATTCACACGTACCATTATAGATCAACTCGTTAGCATTGCCGAGCCATACATCCGTACCGTGGGATAACCCAGAAATTTGCAGAAGTTCAGAGAACGTGCTCGGCTTTGTTTCTTCAAGCATTTGACGCACAAACCGTGTTCCAAATTCAGGAATGCCTAAAGTTCCTGTCTTACACATAATTTGCTCTTCTGTTACGCCTAAAATGTCTGGAGAAGCAAATATTTTCATAACGTCTGGATCATCTGTTGGGATGGTCTTTGGATCAATTCCACTTAAGTCTTGAAGCATTCGAATTGCCGTTGGATCATCGTGTCCGAGTATATCCAGTTTCAAAAGGTTGTCGTGGATGGAATGGAAATCAAAATGAGTGGTTTTCCACTCTGAATTTTTATCGTCTGCCGGGTATTGAATTGGTGAAAAATCATGGATATCTTTATAATCCGGCACAACAATGATTCCACCAGGGTGTTGGCCAGTTGTTCGTTTAACACCTGTACAACCTGAGACGAGCCGGTCAATTTCTGCTCCCCTCATTAATAAATCGTGATCACCTTGATAGCCTTTCACAAAACCATATGCCGTTTTTTCGGCAACTGTTCCGATTGTTCCCGCACGATAGACATACTCTTCACCGAATAAGTCTTTCGTATACGCATGGGCTCTCGGCTGATATTCACCAGAAAAGTTCAAATCAATATCGGGTACTTTGTCTCCTTTAAAGCCTAGAAACGTCTCAAAGGGAATATCTTGACCATCTTTTTGATAAGCTGATCCACACTTAGGACAATTTGCATCTGGTAAGTCATATCCAGATGCAACAGAGCCATCATCAAAGAAATGGGAATGCTGACAGTTCGGGCATACATAGTGTGGCGCTAAAGGATTAACCTCAGTAATTTCCGTCATCGTTGCAACAAACGAAGAACCGACGGAACCTCGGGAACCAACAAGATAGCCATCATCAAGTGATTTCTTAACCAGCTTCTGTGAAATTAAATAAATAACTGCAAAGCCGTGCCCAATAATACTATTAAGCTCTTTTTCTAGACGCGCCTCAACAATGTCAGGAAGGGGATTTCCATATATAGCTCTAGCCCTTCCATAGCTCATTTCCCGCATTTCATCATCTGCACCTTCAATTTTCGGTGCATATAATTCGTCTGGAATAGGGTGAACCTCTCCAATTTCATTTGCAATACGATTCGAATTCGTCACAACGAGGTCGTAAGCTTTTTCATCTCCAAGAAATGCAAATTCAGCCAACATTTCATCGGTTGTACGGAAATGAACAAGTGGAAGTGCTTGTCGATTTAATGGATTCGCACCACCTTGAGAAGCAATTAAAATTTTACGGTAAATGGCATCATTTTCATTCACGTAATGAACATTTCCTGTTGCTACAACAGGTAAATTGAGCTGATCTCCTAACGAAATGATTTTCCCAATAATTTCTTGAAGCGCCTGTTCATCTTTAATGAGTTCTCGTTCAATAAGGTGGCGATAGAGACCCGGCGGTTGAATTTCTAGAAAGTCATAGAAACGTGCGATGTTCTCAACTTCGTCTGCTGATTTCTGCATCATGCCTTCAAACACTTCGCCTTTGTCACATGCTGAACCGATTAACAAGCCTTCACGATGCTTGTTTAATTCAGAACGTGGAATTCTCGGCGTGCGGAAGTAATAATTGACGTGAGACATCGTTACAAGCCGGTAAAGATTTTTTAATCCTTCTTGAGATGTTACATGAATCGTTGCGTGAAAAGGGCGCTGCCGATGAAAATTGCCTTGTCCCATATGATTGTTTAATTCATCGTGAAACAAAATCTCTTTTTCCGCTGCATCCTTTACCATTTTCCATAATAAGTAGGCTGTTGCTTGGGTATCGTATATAGCACGGTGATGACTGACCAGCTCGATATCAAATTTCTTACATAATGTATTTAATCGATGATTTTTTAATTCAGGATAAAGAAATCGACCTAGTTCCAATGTATCAATGACTGGATTTTGCACTTCTGTAAAGCCCATTTTCTTATAGCCAACATTTAAAAATCCAATATCGAAACTTGCATTGTGCGCAACAATCGTTCCAGTGCCTGCAAATTCTTTAAATTGCTTCAGCACATCTAGTGGGTCAGGAGCGCCTTGTAGCATATCATCTGTTATCCCTGTTAAATCAATAATCGTTGAGGATAGAGGCTCTTTAGGATCAGCAAACGATTCAAACGTATCAACGATTTCACCATTTTTGATTTTGACTGCTGCAAGCTCAATCACTGTATTGTAAACTGCAGATAGCCCCGTTGTTTCCACGTCAAACACAACATATTCTTCATCCAGTAGTTTTCGATGATCTGAATTGTAGGCAATCGGTACACCATCATCGACAATATTGGCTTCCATTCCGTAAATCACTTTTATTCCATGTTTTTTACTAGCGTTATATGCTTCTGGAAAAGCTTGTACAACACCATGATCCGTAATTGCTACTGCACGATGGCCCCATTTCGCTGCTTGTTCAACATATTGACCAACCGAAGCCATTCCATCCATTTGGCTCATTGTTGAGTGGGTATGCAGTTCAACTCGCTTCTCTTCTGCTGTATCGATACGAGATTTAGGTGTTATTTGATTAAAATCATTTGCAATCATCACAAGATCGCGTACAAATGTATCGTTTTGGATACCTCCGCGGACCTTCATCCACATCCCTTTTTTCACAGCTTGTAAAATCGGAATATCTTCTTTATCCCGTGAAAACATCTTCACTAATATTGAATCGGTGTAATCGGTAATTTTAAACGTTAAGAGTGTTCGACCACTTCTTAGCTCTCGGGTTTCTGCAAAAAACACATATCCTTGAACCGTAATTCTTCGTTCTTCATCCACAATTGCTTCAAGGGGAATTGGATCATCCTTAATCGGATAGCCCATTGATAAATTCGCAGCAGAAACTTGTTTCGTCATCTCTTCTTCTTGACGCTTTTTCTCAAGCATTGCCTCTACAACTTTAGAATGATCTTCTTCTTGACGCTTTCGTACAAATTCATCATACGCTTCTTTTGATTCTTCCACCGATATGTGCAACGGAATCGTCGGTAAGCCATAACGAGTACAGATCTGTTTGAACGGTTCCACAAGTTTCCGCTTCATAGCTTGTCCCTCTGCATCATTTTGCGCCACAAGCGCCAAAGCGCCTTTGCTCATGTCTGGCGTTTGCTTTTGTAGTGCAGCTGCAAGAGGTGGTGACAATAGGGAAAACTCACTCATAATAATTGGCCAGTAGTTGTTCCAAGCCTCTTCTGTCATTTCGTTATGATCATATGTGATTGTACAGGTCGCTTTCGCAATCTCTTTAAACGTTACTTCTAATTTCGAGGTAAACAATTGGGCTAAATCAGCAGGAAGAATCGTTTGCAAATGAATATAAAAATGCCACGATTTCGTCTCTCGCGTGATCGCCAATTTTTTTATATAACCGTTTTCGAAATACGCATGTCCATCTGTCGGGACTTGTAGTTGTTCAAGTAATAAACGAAGGCGTTCTTCTCTTGATCCCATTTCATTGTTCACTAAAAATCACTCCCCCGTGCAAGGAAATGGACTGACCGATTGGCCAGTCCACTTCTGTCAATTGGCAAATTCCTTTACCCATTGTACTAGATCTTCTTTTGATAGCTCAAGCTGTTCGCCTGTTTTTCTTACTTTCACTTCAACAATTCCTTCACCTGCACGTTTACCAACTGCAATTCGTACAGGAAGACCAATTAAGTCAGCGTCTTTGAACTTCACTCCGGCGCGCTCACCACGGTCATCAAATAATACATCGATTCCAGCCTGTTTTAAGTCTGTGTAAATCGCTTCTGCTAGTGCTTGCTGCTCTTCATTTTTCACATTAAGGGCTAGCAGGTGAACAAGAAACGGTGCAATAGATACCGGCCATACGATCCCATTTTCATCGTGATGCTGTTCAATCACTGCCGCAATGGTTCTTGAAATGCCAATCCCATAGCAGCCCATTAAAAACGTCTGCGCTTTGCCGTTTTGGTCAAGGTATTTGGCTTGTAAAGATTCAGAGTATTTACGACCAAGTTTAAAGACTTGACCTACTTCAATGCCTTCTGCAAATTGAAGGGTTCCTTGTCCATCAGGAGAGGGGTCTCCTTCTTTTACTGTACGCAAATCTTTGTACGCGGTAGCTTGATAATCTTTCCCAGGCCCTACATGCACATAGTGGTAGCCAGTTTCATTTGCACCACAAGCAATGGTTTCCATTCCGTGAATGCGGTGGTCTGCATAAATAGGTACATTGTTCACGTTGACCGGTCCAATAGAACCTGGTGTTGCTCCAAACAGGTCAACAACTTCTTCTTCTGTAGCCATACGCATCTCTTTAGCACCTAACTCATGAAGAGCTTTTACTTCATTTAGCTCATCATTCCCTCGGAGCAGTAAAAGCGAACCTTCACCATCAACGAATACAACTAACGCTTTTAAAATATGATCAGGATTAACACCTAATGCAGCTGCTGCATCATTGACTGTTTTTGCATCAGGAGTTGCTTTCTTTTCAAGTAAGCCATATTCCTGTGATTGAGGCGGTTCTGGTGCGAGGCTCGAAGCCATTTCAAGGTTCGCCGCATAATCCGATCCGTCTGAGTAAGCAATGGTGTCTTCACCAACGGAAGCGAGTGCCATAAATTCATGTGTATCCTTACCACCCATCGTACCAGAGTCAGCAATAACCGGACGGAATGTTAGCCCTACACGTGAAAAAATACGGGAATACGCTTCGTGCATGGCCCAATAGGTCTCATGTAAACTTTCTTCTGAGTCATGAAACGAATACGCATCTTTCATAATAAATTCACGACCACGCAACAAACCGAAACGAGGTCGGCGCTCATCTCTGAATTTCGTTTGGATTTGGTATACATTTAATGGGAGTTTCTTATAAGATGTAATGCCATCTTTAATGATAGTAGTAATGACTTCCTCGTGGGTTGCACCGAGGGCAAAATCACGATTATGACGATCTTTTAACCGGATCAATTCATCGCCCATATCTTCCCACCGCCCAGACTCTTGCCAAAGTTCAGCTGGGTGCAAAGCTGGCAACGTTAATTCCTGAGCGCCAATCCCATCTAATTCTTCACGAATAATCGCTTCAATCTTCGTCATCGCTTTTTTCGCTAATGGAAGATAGGCATATACTCCTGATGCAAGTTGGCGCATCATTCCAGCCCGAAGCATAAGTTGGTGACTTATCGCTTCAGCATCGGCGGGAACATCACGCATCGTTGGTACCAAATAAGTTGACTGTCTCATTGCGTCACTTCCTTTACTCACTTCATCTAACTTAAGAGAATAGCTTGCTTATATCGTTCCACGTCACCACAATCATTAATAACATAACTAACGCAAAACCGATAAATTGAATGGCTCCTTCTTTTTCTGGCGAGACGGGTTTACCTCGAATGCCTTCGTACGCTAGAAACATTAATCGTCCACCGTCTAGAGCAGGAATTGGGAACAAATTAATGACCCCTAAATTGACACTGAGCAGTGCCGCAAAAAAGAATACTTGGTACGTGCCTGCAGCCACAGCAGAATCCGTTATATTATAAATCCCAACAGGACCAGAAATATAATCTAGTGAAAACTCACCAGTAAGAATCAAACCTAGTGTACTAAAAATAGATGTGGCGAAATCTACAAATGTTGTTGCCGATTCGCCAACAGCTGCAACGAACCCGGATTCTCTTAATGGCGCTACGCCAATCACACCGATTTCTTCGTCAATTTCTGACACATAGTTTGAGCCAGTCGTCAGAGTTACTTCTTGCTGTGAACCATCACGTTCAAAAGTAATCGCCACATCTTGATTTGGTCTTTCACCAATGGCTTGTTGCATATCTTGCCAACGTTCTGTTGCATTTCCATCAACAGCTACGATTAAATCCCCAGCTTGCAAACCGGCTTGTTCTGCTGGCGATCCTTCTATTGGATCAATTTGATTTGTAGAAAAGCCCGCAATGGAGAACAATCCTAACAAAATCACGTACGCTAAAATAAAGTTCATTAATGGTCCTGCAAAGATAGCCATTGCACGAGCCCCTAATGATTTAGACCCAAACTGCCGATGCCATGGCGCATTCATTTGTGCAACTTCATCTTGCACAATTATTGCTTTTTCATGAATAGAATAGCGTATAAGCTCGCCTGAATCCTCATCCATCGTTTCAATATACAGATCATGAACAAGATCAATTCGTTCAACTTGCACAACATGAGCTTCAGGGTGTTTTGATTTGTTGTTAACAATAATTTCGGTTACGCGCTGCTGGTCATCAAATACGAGTCCAACTTCATAACCTGGACGAATAACCGTTTGCTCTGGCTCTTCACCAGCCATTCGAACGTAGCCACCGATCGGTAGTAGACGCACTGTATAAATGGTGTCGTTTCTTTCAAAAGCAAACAGCTTCGGCCCCATTCCGATTGCAAACTCGTAGCAAAGAATGCCTGCCCTCTTTGCAAAAAATAAATGACCCCATTCGTGTACAAATACAAGCACACTGAATATGGCAATAAAAGCTAGTAACGTATTCAACAGCCATACCGCCTTCCTGTTAGTTGTTCATTACACGTGCACGAACTGCTTGGTCAACAGCAAGAATTTCTTCAAGTGAAGGATTCGCTTGCCGTGTGTGTGTATGTAATGCTTGTTCAATTACGTCTTCAATCTGTAAAAAAGTAATCTCACCTTTTAAAAACTTCGCTACAGCCACTTCATTTGCCGCATTTAAAACCGTTGGCATTGTGCCTCCACTTTTGCCTGCTTCATATGCAAATTTCATACAGCGATAACGCTCAAAGTCAAGATCCTTAAAATGGAGCTTCCCAAGTTCGGCAAGATTTAAGCGCTCTCCTTCGGGTCGCGCAAAACGATCAGGGTACGTCAGTGCATACTGGATAGGGACACGCATATCAGGTGTTCCTAATTGAGCAATGACACTCCGATCATGAAACTCTACCATTGAGTGAATAATACTTTCCTTATGGATTACTACATCAATATGGTCATAATCTGTGTTAAATAACCAATTTGCTTCAATCACTTCCAAGCCTTTATTCATCATTGTAGCAGAATCAATCGTAATTTTTGCTCCCATTGACCAGTTTGGATGGGACAGAGCTTGTTCCACAGTGACATCCTGTAGCTCATGACGAGCTTTATCCCGGAAACTTCCCCCTGATGCAGTTAGGATTAATCGATCAATGGCTTTATGAGGTTCTCCATTTAAAGCTTGAAAAATAGCAGAATGCTCACTATCGACAGGAATAAGTGAAACACCTTTTTTTTGCGCTGCTTCCATCACTAGATGACCTGCTGTTACGAGGGTTTCTTTGTTCGCAATGGCAACAGGCTTGCCAGCATCAATGGCAGCCAATGTTGGTAGTAAACCGACAGAGCCTGTAATAGCCGTAACCACTACATCGGCATCAGACGACTTTGCAACCTCTACTAAGCCAGCGTCACCATAATAGAATTCCACTTCTTTGCCAAATTCCCTTTGAAGATTTTTAGCATCCTCTTCTTTTGCCACTGAAACAAGCTTCGGTTTAAATTCTTTAATTTGGTTACGTGCAAGCTCGATATTCACCCCACAGGATAATGCTACTAAGGAAAATGCTTGAGGGTGTTCCCGAATCACATCTAATGTCTGTGTACCAATTGAACCTGTCGAGCCTAATAAACTAATTTTTTTCATCGTTTCTCCTCTCCATCTCGCAAGCGTACTACTTTATCTTTTAGATTAATTGCAAAAGATGCAAGAGCGGCATGACAAAGATTAAGCTATCAAATCGATCCAAGATACCACCATGTCCAGGTAGTACATTTCCTGAATCTTTCACGGCATAATGTCGCTTTAACGCTGACTCTACTAAATCACCAATTTGCCCAAAAACGGCTGTGGCAAGCATAATGAAGACAGCGGTTATGTATGAAGTAAATGCCGGAGTAAGGAAAAAGAACAGACTTCCGACGATAACAGCCAATACAATCCCACCGAGAGAGCCTTCAATCGTTTTATTTGGACTAATTTCTGGCCAAAGCTTGTGTTTCCCCATCGCTTTTCCGACGAAGTAAGCACCTGAATCAGTTGTCCAAATTAAGATGATGACAAATAAAACGAGCCATAGGCCAACTTCGGTTACGTTTCGAGCCTCTATTAAGAAATGAAAACCAAAACCTACATATACGCTTGAAAGGATAATAAACCCAACCTCATCAAAGGTCAGTTTATTCTTCGTTAATACCGTTAGCATTAACAAAATGAGGATAAGAAAAATAAACAATTCTATTTTCGTATTTTCTATCGGAATAAATTGATCAAACCAGTTCGTTGGGATTAATAGCAACCACATTGATATCAGGCCGGCTATTCCTCTTAACGATAAGGCTTGAATTTTTTTCATTTTAAGTAATTCCATCATCGCGATTGTTGCCATTAAGGTTACAAAGATGGAGAACCACCAGCCACCTAAAAAAACAAATGCTAAAATGACAACCCCAATCGCTAATCCTGTTACAATTCGTGTTTTCATTACTGTCGCCCTTCCTATAATCCTCCGTAACGTCTACCACGATTTTGATACGTCGCAATGGCTTCACGGAAATGATTCTCATTAAAATCGGGCCAAAGTACAGATGTGAACCAGAATTCACTATACGCAAGTTGCCACAGCATAAAATTACTTAGTCTGATTTCACCACTTGTGCGAATCAATAAGTCTGGATCTTTTAGCTGACAACTCATCAAATGCGCACCAATCACATCTTCATTGATGTCTTCTGCTCGAAGCTCACCTGATTCTACTTTAAACGCAATTTGTTTCATAGCTTCCGCCATCTCAAATCGACTGCCATAATTAAGAGCGAAATTAAGAATTAACCCGGTATTATGCTTAGTCTTTTCAATTGCCTCATCCACAGCTTGAATGGTATGAACTGGCAACGCTTCTTTTGTTCCCATAATTCGGACTTGTACATTTTCTTTAATAAGTGTTGGGAGTTCGCTTTTAAGATAGCGTTCCGGTAAACTTAATAAAAAATCAACCTCCGCTTTCGGGCGCATCCAATTTTCTGTTGAAAATGCATACAGGGTAAGTACTTCCACGTGTAACGCATTTGCCGCTCGGACAATTTTGTTTACATTTTTCATCCCTTCACGATGACCAGCAATGCGAGGGAGGCCTCGGCTGGATGCCCATCTACCGTTGCCATCCATTATAATGGCGACATGCTTTGGAATTCGACTTAAATCAAGGTTTCTATCATATTGCTTTTCCTCTTCTGTATGAAAAGCTTGCTTCCATTTAGAAAATTTCTCGAGCATTCTTCGCCCTCCGTCTCACTAGCGGTTCGCCCTTCACGATGCTTAAAAGTGTAAAAAACCCCCTATTAAAGAGGGTCTCCTACTTTTCTTTATCATACACGTAATTTAATCAGACTTCCATAATTTCCTCTTCTTTTTCTTTAGCACGTGTATCAATTTTACTAATATAAGAGTCTGTTAACTTTTGAATTTTGTCGGTCTCTCCACGAAGCTCGTCCTCTGTCATCTCGCCATCTTTTTGACGTTTTTTCAAATCGTCATTGGCATCACGGCGAATATTACGAACAGCTACTTTAGAGTCTTCGGCAGTTCTTGACACAATTTTACTTAATTCTTTCCGACGCTCTTCTGTTAACGCTGGAATAATAATACGTATAACTTGTCCATCACTTGATGGTGTCAAGCCAAGGTCAGCCTTCATAATTGCTTTTTCAATATTACTAATTGCTGATTTATCAAAAGGTGTAATTAAAAGCAGACGCGCTTCAGGTACCGTAATTGAAGCAAGCTGGTTTAACGGTGTTTCTGCTCCATAATACTCTACCGTAACACGGTCTAAAAGAGCTGGATTCGCGCGACCGGCACGCAATTTCGCTAGTTCACGGTTTAAAGACTCAATGGCTTTATCCATTCTTCCTTTAGTATCATCTTGAATTTGTTTTGACATATCAATTATTTCCCCCTGACCACTGTACCAATTTTTTCGCCTAAAACGGCGCGTTTAATATTGCCTTCTTCCATAATAGAGAATACGACAAGTGGAATGTCGTTGTCCATACATAAGGATGAAGCAGTTGAATCCATTACTTGAAGCCCTTCTTTTAAAACATCCATATACGTAATCGTGTCATATTTTGTTGCATCCTCATTCGTACGAGGGTCTGCATTATAAACGCCATCTACATTGTTTTTCGCCATTAAGATGACTTCTGCCTCGATTTCCGCCGCACGTAGCGCAGAAGTAGTATCCGTTGAAAAGTATGGGTTTCCTGTTCCAGCGGCAAAGATCACAACCCGCTTCTTCTCCAAGTGGCGAATGGCTTTTCTACGAATATAAGGCTCTGCCACTTGTCTCATTTCAATTGATGTTTGCACGCGTGATTCAACACCAATGGATTCAAGGCTATCTTGAAGAGCAAGGGAATTCATTACTGTCGCGAGCATGCCCATATAATCAGCAGTGGCGCGATCCATTCCTTGAGCACTACCAGCCATACCACGCCAAATATTCCCGGCACCAACAACGACGGCTACTTCTACTTCTAGTTCAACAATCTCTCTAATTTGTGTAGCAATAGATTTAATGATTGTCGGATCAATTCCATACCCTTGTTCTCCAGCTAATGCTTCTCCACTAAGCTTTAAAACGACACGATTGTATTTGTTCATTGTGACCTCCGAATTTGCTTTGTTCCTTATCTTTTCTTGTAAAAAAGGGACACGAACGAATGTTGTGTCCCTTTACTAGGTTGTTATTTTTTCACTTGAGACATAACTTCTTCAGCAAAGTTATCTTCACGCTTTTCAATACCTTCGCCTACTTCGTAACGCACAAACGTTTTCACTGTAGCATTTTTCCCTTTAACATACTTCCCTACTTTTTGATCGCCATCTTTAACGAAAGGCTGGTCAAGTAGACATACTTGTTCAAAGAATTTGCTTAAGCGACCTTCAACCATTTTTTCAACGATGTTTTCAGGTTTGCCTTCGTTAAGCGCTTGTTGCTTAAGAACTTCACGCTCACGATCAACAACATCACCCGTTACCTCATCGCGAGAAACATAAGTTGGGTTAATAGCAGCAACGTGCATCGCAATATCTTTAGCAAGTTCTTCATCATTTGAAGATCCAATTAACGTAAGAACGCCAATACGCCCACCCATGTGTAGGTATGAACCAAATACATCACTGTCTTCTTTTTCAACAACTGTGAAACGGCGTAGGGAAAGTTTTTCACCAATTTTTGCAATCGATGAATTAATGTGAGAGAGAACAGTGTCGTCTCCACCTTTAAAGTTTTGCTCTAACGCTTCTTCAACTGTTGCTGGGTTTTCAGCTAAGATGTGCTCAGCCAATTCTTTAACAAGCCCTTGGAAGTTTTCATTTTTCGCAACGAAATCTGTCTCAGAGTTCACTTCAACGATAACCGCTTTGTTTCCACTTGTTACAACTGACGCAAGACCTTCTGCTGCAACACGGTCTGCTTTCTTCTCAGCTTTTGCAATACCCTTTTCACGTAGAAAGTCAATTGCTTTGTCCATATCTCCATCAACCTCAACAAGTGCTTTCTTACAATCCATCATGCCAGCGCCTGTTTTTTCACGAAGTTCTTTTACCATACTCGCTGTAACTGCCATTTAAATTCCTCCTATTAACAAATCTTTTTCACAAAAAAAAGGCGGGAAAGGGTTAATCTCCCTTCACCACCCTTTTTGGAGTCCAACATTTATGCTGTCGTCGTTTCCTCAACGTCTTCAGAATTCGTATCTTCTAAGACTACTTCTTCTTCACCAGCAGTTGCTTCAATTACAGCATCAGCCATTTTTCCAGTTAGTAATTTAACAGCGCGAATCGCGTCGTCATTACCTGGAATAACATAATCCACTTCATCTGGATCGCAGTTTGTATCTACAATCGCAACGATTGGGATATTAAGCTTGTGTGCTTCAGCAATTGCAATACGCTCTTTACGTGGGTCAATAACGAATAAAGCGTCAGGAATGCTATTCATGTCTTTAATACCGCCTAAGAATTTTTCTAGACGATCCATTTCTTTTTTAAGAAGGATAACTTCTTTTTTAGGAAGAACATCAAATGTGCCATCTTCCTGCATTTTTTCAAGATTCTTTAAGCGTGTAATACGCTTTTGAATTGTCTCGAAGTTCGTTAATGTTCCACCTAACCAACGTTGGTTAATGTAGTACATTCCAGAACGAATCGCTTCGTCACGAACCGAATCCTGTGCTTGTTTCTTAGTACCAACGAAAAGAATTTTTCCTCCGTCAGCCGCAAGATCGCGAACAAAATTATACGCACTCTCGACTTTTTTGACCGTCTTTTGAAGGTCAATAATATAAATACCGTTTCTTTCTGTGAAGATGTAGCGATCCATTTTTGGGTTCCAACGACGAGTCTGATGACCGAAGTGAACACCAGCCTCTAGTAATTGTTTCATGGAGATAACTGCCACACCAAACACCTCCTTATGGTTTTTTTTATCCTCCGCAGCATTCATTTCTTGACGACACACTTATCAATGATAAGAGCACCTTCGCCAAAATCCTTCTGCGTGTGTATTTAACACCGTCAGTAATCGTATCACATTTGCCGTTGATAAGCAAGGAGACGGTGCTAATTATTTTAGTTTTGCTTGTTTAAATGTTGAATAAGCTCGACTTCTCGTATGCCAATCTGTAACGTTTTTGCAATATCAGCAGGGTCCTTTCCATTCTGCTGGTAAGTACGCACCTTATCTACTACTTGATCACGATTAAACGATGCCGTTTTATTTTTAGTAGGACGGCTCGTTTCCGTTTTAAAATCGACGACAGTAGACGGTTTTTCGTTCGAATGATTGATTTGTTGATGAAACGTATCCATGACGATTTCATTATCCTTTTTAATGTCGTGTAAAAAAGTAGCAAGCGCTTCTTCTAATTCTTCTTTCGTTAAGCGTTGATTTAGCTGCTGCTGAAGCTTTGTTATCTTGATAGCTAATCCAATGACAGCGAATACAAGTAAGATAATCCATATATCCATTCAACCCCTCCTTCTAACGAACGAACGCTCGTTCCACAAATCCTTGCTTTAGTTTTTTTATCGCTTTTGCGTGAATCTGTGAAATCCTTGATGTAGATAGATTTAATACTCTACCAATGTCGGTTAACGATAGTTCTTCGAAATAACTGAGTTGAATGACAAGCTGCTCGTTTTCATTTAACGCCTTTAGTCGCTCAATCAGTTCATTCTTTGTATCTGTTTGAATAAGACGCTCGCCAGGTTGTTCCATTTGTTCGTCTTTTACCTGCGTTTGATAAACACCATCACCTGTTGATGACACTAGCTCGTCAAACGAAACATTCATACTGATAAATTGATCATATCGAATAGAAGAGATTTCTTTTGATGATAATTTCATTTCAGCAGCAATTTCAGCTTCATGTACGGATCGACCTTGAGCTTGCTCTAGTTGCTCAACAATTTGATCCATTCGCTTAATTTTTTCGCGAATCGTCCGTGGTAAACGATCTTCTTTCCGAAGACCGTCAATCATTGCACCTCGAATACGAAACGACGCATATGTATCAAATTTTAAGTCACGACTTGGATCGAATCGCTGGATGGCATCAAATAATCCTTCTAAAGCATGACTTTTTAATTCATCTTTCGTCACTGTTGCGGGCAATGTTTTTGATACACGCTGAACATGAAATTGAACGAGAGGTAAATAATAGTGAATTAATGCTTCAATCGCTTCACTTGATTTTGATTCGTGCCACAATGCCCAAAGCTCAGCTTCTGATTTCATTCTCTTCCTCTCCTTCTATATCTGTTTAATCGTTTTGCTCGCCGTACGCACATGCAAGACGAAAGTAGGAAGTGTAAATTCCACGGTTCTTCCACATGCTCCACCAACATCTTTTGCAACTACTGGGATATAGGCATTTTCAAGCCATTGTGTTACCGCTTCTACATTTCGCCTTCCGATTTGCATGTATTCTTGTCGCATTGCGTGACGGAACATTTGCGCGCCACCTGCTATTTTTGCTTGTAAGTTGCCAGCACCTTGATTAACTAACTCCCTATGTAAAAGCGTCAACGCTGTATCCGCATAGCGCCAAGGATTAAATGCTGTTTTTCTAGCTTGTTTTGAATCTGGAAGCATAATATGCACCATACCGGCGTGCATATGAGTATCATCGTATAGAACAACACAAACACAAGAGCCTAAGCCACACGTTCGCAGTGTTCCTGTATGACTCAACACTTTCCATTCACCTATTGAGATTGTTTCACGTTGCTCTATCATGGACGATCTCTTTCAAGAGCTCTTTTTAATACTGAAACAGCCCTCTCATTCGGTATAAATAGCAAGAAACCTTCCATTCCTTCTTCTTCATTTTTCACTCTCATGGCCGTTTCCATTAGAAAAAACTGATCTACTTCAACAAGCTGATAGGTCGCCTCTGCTAAAACTGCACTTCCAATATCAATGGTTAACTCCGTTACAAGTGGGTAAAGGGTTAATGACGTGAGAGAACCAATCGCTGTTACATAAGAGCCTATAACAATGTTACCAATCTCTTGAAACGCAGAGGAAGCAAGTGGATAAGCTTGTACATCAAGATCATTTACCACATTCGGTAAAACCATATTGACTAGGCGGACCGCTGTATCCATACTTGTTAAGAAAAACATTGTCCCTTCCACGTCACCAGCAATTGGTGCATGTACCGTCGCACACACTTCATGGTGGTATCCACTCAATCGTGGTAAATCTTCCATTTCATGAAGGGCGATTTCTGGCACATTCATCGCTACTTGTCGCTGTAAAAGAGTTGACAAAGCCGTTGCCGCATAGCCTGTACTAATGTTGGCAACTTCTTTTAACAAATCTTGTTCCATTGTCACAATGAGCCTCCCCTTTCGTGTAACCATTTTCCAATGTCGATATGAGTCAATTCCCAGTCTACTTGTCCAGTCTTAATGGCTGCATCAGGCATACCGGAAATAATCGCACTTTCTTTCGCTTCCGCTAAAATAGTGCAGCCACCTGATTGTTTTACTGCTTGTAAAGAAGCAGAACCATCTCTTCCCATACCGGTTAAAACAACCAAGATCTTTTTGTTAAAAAACGTAGTCGAAGCAAACAATGTATTAATGGAAGGATGATACAAATCAGCTTGATGCGGTTCTGTGATTTCGAAAAAAGCACGATTTCCTTTCTGGACAAGGGTTGTTTGCCATCCTCCAGGTGCTATATAGACAACACCATTTTGAACTACCTCATCATGCTGGGCTTCCTTTATTTGAAATGAAAACTGCTCATTTAAACGTTTAGCCAATAAAGCGGTAAAATGCCCGGGCATATGCTGGGCAATAACAATTGGGTATGACAAGTGATGTGGTAGCTGTTCAAACAGCTTTTGCAAAGCATTTGGACCACCAGTGGAGCTGCCGATGGCAACAATAACAGAGTGACCATTCCGATCATTCACTTGATTTCGTTCAACCATCATTTTTCTAATAACCAATCTTTTATTAGCAACCCAATTGCCTCATAGACCGCATCCGTAAAACTGGCGCTTGCTTTATTGACTAATCCGAGATCCACTACTTCAATTTGCAGAAAGCGATTTGCCGTTTCACGTAAGTTTAAACGGGCTTGTTGATTTCGTTTCGTTGAATCTATTTCAGATCCGATGATGTAAGCACGGGGAGGTGTATGTTTTTTTAATAATTGATACGCGGTGATGAGTCGCTCTTCATTTGCAGATAGAAACAAAATAGCTGGAATATCGGCTGATCGTAGCACTTCTTCTCCTTCAACTTGGATGAAAAGACATACATCGATCCGCAAAGACGAAGATTGTTGTAGAACATCTGGATGCAGAAGCTGATCTTGAAATTTCGGTCTAAAACGTGCCTTCGCTTCTGGTGTGGCAACGCAAAACGATTCATATCCGTAATCACTCAATGATTGAATCAGTTGCTCAATAATTAGCGCATCCTCTTTATGCTGTATATAAAGATGCAGTGACTTTCTTTTTTTAAGTGCATGCTCAACTGATCGTTGCCGTAAATCATACGCTTGATCCATTGTGTTCCTCCTCCAAACGTAGCCATCCCATTAACTGCTTGGCAGTTGGATAACACAAATCGTTTGGTACATGTTGTCCTGTTGTAACACAGGAAACAGGCTCTTTACGTTTATAAAGTAGCTCTGTCAATAGAGACATGGTTCGTGTTTCATCTTTTTTTGTTAAGATAAAGCTATCGATGGTGATAGGTGAAAACGGCTTTAACAGTTCTTCAAGATCGCTTGATTTCATTGTTAAGCTTAACGCTACGTGGCATTCGACGTCGCTCCTTGTTGTTAAAAATTGAACAAGAGGATCGGCGAGTTGTGAATGCAAATAATTATCTCCTGGTGTATCAATAAAAATCATATCAGCGTTGACCTTCGTGCATAAGGCAGTTAATTCAGATGCATCATATGCAACGTGGCACGGACAGTCTAAAATCTCACTATATTTTTTTAACTGCTCGACTGCAGCAATTCGGAACGTGTCTAATGTAATAAAAGCGATTGATTTTCCTTGCTCATACCGAGCATGAGCAGCAAGCTTCGCAACGGTTGTTGTCTTTCCTACACCGGTTGGTCCCAAAAGACAGCAGATCCGCTTTTCTCCGATTACCGTCGTTTGCGGTTTGATCACAGCCTGTAGCATTTGGTTATAAACTGTTACACCCCCTACTACACCACGATCTTCTATCATTTTTGCCGTTAGGGCCAATCCTTTTTTTACTGTTGGTGTAACCTCTAAACGATCAATATAGGTGTTGACGTTTTGAGCTTCTTTCACAAAGGTACTTTCGTAGGAGGGGGTTCGTTGCTTTTGTTCTTCGATCCCAACCGTCAGTTGACATACTTCTTTTTTAAAGAATCCGAGCCAACCACCCTCCGTTACATAACGAGAGTGCAAGATAACGGCTTTTGAACCGATGCTTTGGCGCATCAATTCATAGGCTTGCTCATACGTAGGTGCTTTGATTTTTTTTATGATCACTGCAACCTCACCACCCCTACACTTTGTACCTCAACACTAGCATCTAATTCATTGTATGAAATGACTGGTACTTGAGGAAGGTAACGTTCAATTAAATGTCGCATATACATCCGAACAGCTGGTGAACATAGAATGACAGCCTGTTGCCCCATTTCTGCTAATTTCGTTGTTTCCGATGCAGTCTGCTGCAAAATCGTTTGTGAGTCAGCCGGTGCTAAAGCTAAAAAATGCCCGTTTTCATTTTGTCCAACTGCATCAGCGATACGCTTTTCTACTTCACTAGCAAGGGTAATAACGGCTAGTTTATTTTGCTCGTCTGTTAACTGCTCTGAAATTTGCCGAGAGAGTGCTTGACGAACATATTCTGTCACTACGTCCATATCTTTTGTTCGTGAACCATAGTCTGCCAGAGTTTCGAAAATCATTGGTAAATTACGAATGGATAGCTGTTCTCTTAATAGATTCTTCAATACTTTCTGTACATCTCCAATAGATAAAGGTGTTGGCGTAACCTCTTCCACTAGAGTTGGGTACGTTTCTTTTACGTGTTCAATTAACGCCTTGGTTTCTTCTCTTCCTAAAAGTTCGTGCGCATAGGTTTTTAACAACTCGGTTAAATGAGTCGAGATTACCGTTGGCGGATCAACAACCGTGTAGCCAGACAGCTCCGCTTCTTCTTTTACATCTTCTGTTACCCACATGGCTTCTAAACCAAAAGCAGGCTCGACTGTTGCTATGCCTGTAATTCGCTCATCTTCAATCCCTGTGCTCATCGCCATATAATGATCAAGAAGAACCTCTCCTTTTGCAACCACATCACCTTTAATTTTTATTGTATACGCGTTAGGTTCTAACGATAGGTTATCTCGGATGCGAATAACAGGAATCATGGTTCCAAGTTCAAGTGCCATTTGTTTACGAATCATTACGACGCGATCAAGCAAATCGCCCCCTTGATTCGCATCGGCAAGAGGGATCAAACCGTAGCCAAATTCAAACTCTATTGGGTCCATCTTCATTAACGACAGTACAGATTCAGGACCTGTAGGCTCTGGTACATCTGTTGTTTCTTCTTGTAATTGGTGTTCCATTTCCTCTTCAACTGTCCGAGCCTTCGATAAGCGATAACCAGCAAACGCAAGCAATCCAGCAACAGAAAACGTCACAACTTTTGTGATAGGCGTCGTAACCCCTAAAAGGAAAATTGTGGCAGCGGTCACATACAACAGTTTTGGATAAGCTAAAAGTTGCTTTGTTAAGTCATTTCCTAAGTTGCCCTCAGAAGCAGCTTTTGTAACAATGACACCTGTTGCAGTTGAAATGAGCAATGCTGGAATTTGCGTAACAAGACCATCTCCAACTGTAAGTAATGTATAGGTACTCGCCGCCGTCGATAAATCCATTCCCATTTGCATCATGCCAATGACAAGACCAAAAACCATATTAATGATGACGATTATAATGCTAGCAATAGCGTCTCCTTTTACAAACTTACTTGCTCCGTCCATTGAGCCGTAGAAATCGGCTTCATTTTCAATCTTTTCTCGACGGGCTTTTGCTTCACGATCAGAAATTAACCCAGCGTTCAAATCGGCATCAATACTCATTTGCTTTCCTGGCATTGCGTCAAGGGTAAAGCGGGCACCGACTTCCGACACTCGTTCAGCACCTTTTGTAATGACAAGGAACTGAATAATAATGAGAATCAAGAACACGACAAATCCTACAACCGCATTCCCACCAATTACGAAGCTTCCAAACGTATCAATAACGTTCCCCGCGTGTGCTTCACCTAAAATGGAACGGGTTGTTGACACACTTAATCCTAAGCGAAACAGCGTCACAAGAAGAAGCATTGTCGGAAACACAGAAAATTGAAGGGCGTTTTTTGTATTTAGTGCCACAAGTAAGATAAGCAAAGATAAAGAGATATTAAAAATAATTAATACGTCTAACAAAAATGGAGGGAGTGGTATGATGAGCATCACAATGATTAAAATCACACCAGCAAGTATACTTAAATCTTTCGCTTTCATTGTTCCCCTCCTTCCTTTTTATGTATGGCCGTTTAGTTGATACACATAGGCCAAAACTTCAGCTACCGCTTCAAACATCTCTTCGTTGACTTGGTCATTTACTTGTAAGTTTGCATACATCGTACGTGCAAGCCATACATTTTCAACCATTGGTATGTGATGTTCGCGGGCAATCTTTTTTATTCGTTCTGCAGCATAATCCATTCCTTTAGCTAAAACGTAAGGAGCATCTGCTTTAGCTTGATCGTATTTAAGCGCAACAGCAAAATGAGTCGGGTTTGTAATAATGACGTCTGCCTTAGGAACATCTTGAGCCAATCGCGCCATCGACATTTCCAGTTGCTTTTGCTTTCGTCTCGCTCGAATTTTCGGATCTCCTTCACTCGTCTTGTGCTCATCACGAATATCTTTTTTCGACATTCGTATTTGTTTTTCATGATCGTACCGTTGATAAAGGTAATCGGGTATAGCTAGAATGAGCAAAAGAATAGCAGCAACAATCCCCATCATTAAAGCAAGTTCCCCTACTGTAACAGCACTCACTTCAATATTTTTTTGCGACAACAATAAAACATCTTCAATGTTCATATACAAGACAATGATGACGGCTGCTCCAACAAAAACAATTTTCAGAATGGATTTCGCTAGCTCCACTAATGCTCTCGCAGAAAAGATTCGCTTAGCCCCTTTTATAGGGTCGAGCTTTTCCAGCTTAAGCTTTAGGGGGTCTGTTGTAAAAAGCGACCCTACTTGTAGAAAGCTTCCAAAAGCACCAGCAAGAACTGTAATAGCCATGAGTGGCAACACAAGTATGGCCATGTTCCACGTTAACGTTCGAAACAAACTAGCAATGTTCGGCGTAGTCACATCCATATGAAGAAAGCGTGAAAGGCTATCAAGCATCATCCCTTGTAAGCCACTAAAAATAGCTGGTCCAGCAAACAGCCATAAGATGATAAACGCTACAAAGAGCATAAGCGCTGTATTGACATCTTGACTCTTTGGAATTTGGCCTTTTTTTCTAGAATCTTGCCGCTTTTTCGGTGTTGCTTTTTCGGTTTTTTCATCAGCAAACCATTGTAAATCCATCACAAGTCTACTGTTCACCCTGATCCACCGAACCCTTCTAACAACTCCCGCATGGCAAGAATCATTTCTTTAAACAAATAGTTCATACTCATAAAGAAAACGCCGATATAAATAAAGAGAATAATAAGTCCAGCCATTAGTTTAATCGGCATACCAACGACAAACACATTCATTTGTGGAACGGTTCTAGAAACAATTCCTAAGGCAATATCAACTAAAAATAAAGAACCCACTACCGGAAAAGCCATTGAAACGCCAAAGGCAAATAGAAATCCCATTAACATAGCAACCTGCTCTACTACCGACTCTTGCGCCAGAGGTAAGAACAATTGGTCAATTGGGACAAACTCAAAGCTATACACAGCGCCGTCTAATAATAAGTGGTGACCGTCAATAATAAGTAAGTATAGTAGTGCGAATACGTATAAGTAGCTACCAGTGAGCGGACTTTGCGCACCGGTTTGTGGATCAACAACATTTGCAAGCATAAAGCCCATATGAAAATCAATTAATCCCCCGGCAATTTGCACAGCATACAAAAGCATCATTGCGACTAATCCAGTTAAAAGACCAACGAGCGCTTCTTTTATAAGTAAAATGGCGTACGTTGCATCAATTGAGACAATCGGAAAATCAACTGACATAACAAGCAGTAACGCAACCATACTAGCGATGCCGACTTTAAATGGTAGTGGAATCGTCCGGTAATTGTATAGCGGAAGCACAAGAAAAAAAGACGCAATCCGAACAAAAACAAGTAAAAACGTCGGATACAGTTGAATAAATACGTCCATTTAGCCAATATACCTAAATAAGTTGCTATAAATGCTATAGGTCATTTCCGTTAATTGCGATAGCATCCATGGCCCAAGAATGACTAACCCAACTAAAACCCCAACAATTTTTGGGATGAAAGCAAGTGTTTGTTCTTGAATTTGTGTTGTGGCTTGAAAGATACTTACGAAAAGACCTAAAGCTAACGCAATAAGTAAAAGTGGTCCGGCAACAAGCAAGACCGTCCATACACCGCTTTGAGCTAGGTTCGTTACCGTTTCAAGATTCATGAAACACGCTCCTTCCTATTGATAGCTAATGAGCAGACTCTGTACGACGAGATACCAGCCATCGACGAGAACAAATAACAAGATTTTAAAAGGTAAGGCAATCATAACTGGTGGTAACATCATCATCCCCATAGACATTAGAACACTCGCGACAATCATATCGATGACAAGAAACGGAATAAAAATAAGAAATCCAATTTGAAAGGCTGTCTTTAATTCACTAATAGCAAAGGCAGGAATAAGCGCTGTAATCGGCACATCTTCTAACGTTTCAGGTTGCTCATAGCCGCCATAGCCCATAAACAAAGCGAGATCCTTTTCTCTTGTGTGTTGTGCCATAAATTGTTTTATTGGTACAATCGCCGCATCAAGTGCCTCTTCTCCTGTAAGCTCACCCTCGGTTAACGGAATATAAGCTGTTTCATACACATCTTGTATTACTGGCGCCATAATAAAAAATGTCATAAATAGAGCCAGTCCAATTAATACTTGATTCGGTGGCGTCGTTTGTGTAGCTAACCCTTGCCGAACAAAAGAAAGAACGATAATAATCCTAGTAAAGCAAGTCATTAAAATTAATATTCCTGGTGCAATTGACAAGATCGTTATGAGTAAAACAATTTGTAGCGTCGTTGCAATGCTACCTTCATTTGTTAAGTCGACATTTAAAAACGAAAGAATAAACAAATCCATCATAGAGAGTTCGGACCTTTATCATGCATTTTTACTTTCTTTTTCAACCCTTGATTTTCTAAATTTAATCGAGAAGTCAAGATGTCTTGAAACGTTGAAGACGATTGTCGTTGGTTATCTGTCGTCTTTAACCAAGGTAAGATTTGCGTTAGTCCACCTTGTTCTCCGTCAGGCTGTTGCTTTTTAAGTATGGCTTCAATTTCATCTGGATCGTCTATTGTATCCAATAACCGCACTTGATCACTTACACCAATTACAAGCAGCTTTTCCCCAATTCGTACTAGCTGTATCGATCGATTTCCACCTAGTGAGACACCTGAAAGCAAAGACAATCCCTTTGATTCTTGAAAAGACCGTGAGCGTTTGTTTATAAACTTCAATAGTGTTACAAGTAAAAAAATAACAATAAGCAGTGCACCAATCATCTTTAAACCACTAATCCATGGAGACTCGTTAGCTACTACCGTCTCCTCCTGCTCAGCATCAGAAGAAGCACATGCTTCTGAATCCATTGCTTCCTGTACACTACAATCTTTCGCAAAGGCGTGCTCGTGCTCTACAAGGGCAAAGCAAAGCACGACCACTACGAAAAGAAACCCCTTAACCGATTGCTTTAGAAATGGCATCAATAACTCGATCAGCTTGGAAAGGTTTTACAATAAAGTCTTTTGCCCCTGCTTGAATGGCATCAATAACCATTGCTTGTTGCCCCATTGCCGAGCACATAATCACACTTGCGTTAGGATCGTACTCTTTAATTTCTTTTAGTGCGCTTATTCCATCTTTGTCAGGCATTGTAATATCCATGGTTACTAAATCTGGAGAAAATTCTTTGTATTTCTCAAGCGCTTCGTTTCCATCGTTCGCTTCAGCTACAACCGTAAAACCGTTCTTTTCTAAAATATCTTTTAACATCATTCTCATAAAAGCTGCATCATCTACAATTAAAATTTGTTTCGCCATCGTTGTTTTCTCCCTTTTTCTCAACTAATTCAAGTGATTAATTCGTTCTTTTTTACTAACGATATCTGTAATTCGAACGCCGAAATTCTCATCAATAACGACTACTTCTCCTTTAGCTATAAGTCGATCGTTTACGCGAACATCGACAGGTTCACCAGCTAACTTATCTAGCTCAATAATAGAGCCTTGTGAAATTGTTAAAATTTCTTGTATCGTTTTTTTCGTCCTTCCTAGTTCTACCTTTACTTCTAAAGGGATATCTAGGAGCATATCTAAATTTTTCATCTCGCTATCCGGTAAGTTTGGTTTTTCAAAATTAGAGAAAACCGCTTTTTCGACAAGTTGCTCTTTAGCCATAGTTGGCGTTGGTTGTTTAACACGATTTGGTTCCTCATGTTGTTGAAAGTACGTAGGTTCTTTTATTGATTCCTTTTTTTCTACATGCGTTTCTTCAGCTTCATGTGTTTCTCCTAGTAAGGCTTGCGCGTAACTTTTTCCAAATGGCACATTTATAATTTGTAATAATTGAGAGTCAATTAATTCCCCTAACTTCAATGAAAACGAAATGCCGATAAGATGATCGCCTTCCGGAACATACTCAGGCTTTTTTTGTGTATTAAAGTCGACAATTTGCACCCGAGGAGGGGAAATATCAACTCTCCTGTTAAATAATGTAGACATTGATGTTGAAGCAGATCCCATCATTTGATTCATCGCTTCTTGTACAGCACTTAAGTGCATGTCTGTTAGTGTTTCATCTGGTTTCTCACCAGTACCACCTAACATTAAGTCTGCAATAATAGCAGCGTCTTTGGTCGTAATAACAAATAAATTAGAGCCTTCAAAGCCCTCTGTATAATCAACATGAACAACGACGTGAGGATGAGGAAACAAATCATGTAGTGTAGATTGATCTATTGACGTAACAGTCGGCGTTGTGATTTCCACTTTTTGATTTAACAAGGTGGATAACGCTGTCGCAGAGCTACCAAAAGAGATGTTCCCTATTTCCCCAATGGTGTCTTGCTCCATTGGTGTAAGGATGTCAGTAATTTCAACGGTTTCATGCTCTTGGTCATTTTTCTCAGGCTCAGATGGTTCGTCTTCTTTTAACCCTTGTAATAATGCATTAATTTCGTCTTGAGAAAGAGGTCTATCACTCATCTTCCGTTCCTCCTACAATATCTGTCACCTGAATAGCCATTCTGTCTCGCTGTAAGCCTGGTTGACCCTTAAATTTCAATGCGCCACCGACATTCATATGTAAAGGTGATGATAGTTCTTGGTCTAGCGTTATTACATCATCAATGCTTAATTTTAAAAACTCTTCGATTGTAATAGCAGATTTCCCTAAATCTACAGAAACATCAATGGTCGTTTTTTTAAGCTGTCGATTCATCATTTCCTCTTCTTCTGGTGAAATGGAACGTCTTTGCTCTTGGAACCAATGATGATTCGTCAACTTGGGTAAGACATCTTCTAAAACAACATGTGGTAAACAGATCGTCATTAACCCAGACGTCTCGGCAATACTCGTCGCTAATGAGATGACTACAACCGTTTCATTCGGTGAGACCATCTGCAAAAAGTGTGGGTTAACCTCTGTTACTTCTGAAACCGGTTCAAGTTGAACGACAGATGACCACGCTTCTGCAAAACTTCGAACCATTGAATCAAACAGTCCGGACAGAATGTTCTTTTCAATATCTGTCAAATTATCAATTTTGTTAATGCTTGTTCCTCTGCCTCCAAGAACACGATCAAACATCGCATAAGCAATATTAGGATTTGTTTCAAGCAAAAATCGACCACTTAACGGTCTTGGTTCAACTACATTTAAAAACGTCATCGACGGTATAGAACGAACATACTCTTCGTAGGGCACTTGCTCCACAGAGGCAACTTGAATCTGTACAAGTGAGCGGAGCCTTGCTGAAAAATAAGTTGTTAAAATGCGTGCGTAGTTTTCATGAATGCGTGACAAGTTTCTCATCTGGTCTTTGGAAAAACGAAGGGCGCGCTTAAAATCATAGGTTCGCACCTTTTTCTCCGCTTCAACCTTTAATAAGTCTTCTGCACTCTTTTCACCGGTTGTTAATGCTGAAAGAAGTTCGTCAATCTCCCCTTGTGACAATACATCTGCCATAAGCTCACCTCTTCTCTACTGAACAACTTTAGTCGTAGTATATACCGCTTCCACACTCCCTGAATCGAGGTGCTGGTTTAATTGAGTCTTCATTTCTTCTTCTAGCTCTTGGATGCCTTCTGCACCTAACAAATCTTCTGCTGTTGTCTCAGCTAACGCTAATAAGACAACGTGCTTAACTTGAAAATTTCGCTCTTCAAGTTCTGTTAATGTGGTTGCATCATCAAGCTGAATACGAAATTGGGCGCGGATAAATTCACCGCTTTTTAAGTTTGTCGTAATTTCTTCTGTATCAAAGGAGCGTTTATTAATGTTTTCAATAGAGGCACTTGCTTGTTCTGTGCCACTTTGAAACGGACCTATCCCTAAAAGATACAGCCCTCCTACTAGAAGAGCAGCACCCATAACAATACTGAGGAAAACACCTATAATCCGTTTACTCATTCTTCATCCACTCTTTGCTGCTTATAGGAACCAACGAGTCCAATTTCTTTCATAGCTTGATTGATGTTGTTCCCTACCGTTTCTATTGAATCAGCAACAACGATTTTCTTGCCACTCACGAGTGTAATCGTTGTATCAGGATGCGCTTCAATATGCTCGATTAATAATAGATTTAAGAGCATGGAACGCCCGTTTAATCGCGTAACCGAAATCATAGTTATCTCCTATCTCTTTAGATTAACAATTTCTTGTAATATTTCATCAGATGTCGTGATTACACGTGAATTTGCCTGAAAGCCTCGTTGTGCCACAATCATTTCCGTAAATTCATCCGTTAAATCTACATTTGACATTTCTAAAAACCCACTTTGAACTTCTCCAGCTCCGTTTGTATCCGTTATGTTCGGTGCTCCAGAAGCTGCTGTAGCTGAAAATAAATTACCGCCTACCTTCGTTAACCCATCAGGATTTGCAAAAGTTGCAACTTGTAACGTTGTTCCAGGTGCATCCGAACCAACAAAGTTAATCGTTCCTTCAGAATCAATCGTCACTTCCGTTGCATCCTCTGGAACCTCAATTCGTTCACCTGCTTGATTGAGTAAATACGCTCCAGAACTATTGACAATATTATTGTTAGAATCAATATAGAAGTTTCCAGCTCGTGTATAGTACGTCTCACCATTAGATTGGACTGCGAAGAATCCAGCACCATTCATCATTAAATCTAGGCTACGACCGGTGTATTGGGCAGGGCCCTCTCCATGAACCGTATCGATAGCTCCTACAGTTGAACCTGTACCTACTTGCTGAGGGTTTACACCACCTTGGTTCGCTCCTGGTGCAAGAGCTGACTGCATCTGTTGACTCATTAAGTCTTGAAACATAACCCGCCCTTTTTTAAAACCATGGGTATTAACATTGGCGATATTATTACCGATAACATCTAACTTTGTTTGAAACCCTTTCATGCCAGATATGCCTGAATACATTGATCGAATCATGCTTATCGCTCCTTTTCTGTTTGCGTAGCTTGTGTTATTTGTAGCAAATGACCTGCTTTAATCCATTCATCACGATTAATTTCAACGATTAGTTCTCCGTTTTTATCATACTTAACAGCAGTTACTTCACCACTGCCTTCCTTGTCTTCATTTTTCCAAGTCACATGTTTGCCAATTAATTCACTTAAACTCATAAGCTGCTGACTTTTTTGATCTAAATACATATACTGCATAGTCGCATTTAGCTGAGTTAACTGTTCTAGCTGAGAAAACGTTGCTAATTGTGCAATGTATTCACGATCTTCCATCGGATTTGTTGGGTCCTGATGTTGGAGTTGAGTGATTAATAGTTTTAAGAACGCTTCTTGACCTAACGGATTGGATTGTGACTTCGCTTGTTGTTTCTGTGAAGAAAGCAATAGACTTGGATCAATTTGGGTCATATTCTTTCACTCCCCTACTTAATATAGTAGACATCCAGTCTTGAAAATCAGTTGTGTTTTTCTTTTGAGCCGCCTCCAGCAATCGTTGTTTCCTTGTCTGGTCATTTTCTTCTTGGCGCTCTTGCTGCTTTTCTTGGTCAGGTAAATCATCTTCCATCTTCACCACTTCGACTTTTGTGTCCTGTAAAGAACTAAGCTGACGAAGTTGATGAAGAGATCGATCTAAGGATTCTTTCGCCGTCTGACGTTCAGCAATAATTTTCACTACGAATCCTTGGCCTTGCTGCATAAATTGAATGGTCACTCTTCCAAGAGACTCAGGATGAAGCTTCACTAGCACCTGTTGTTGTCGATCAGCCGTATAAGTTGTTTTAGCTGCTCGAATGATTCTTAGAAGTTGTCGGGTTAATAGCGTATCGTTGGACTCTTGTCGTTTTACAGCCTCTGCTCCTACTTTGTCTGCCACCTGCTTGTCGACTACGTATCGTTCACCCGTGTGGATATAATCCTCTTTCTTTGTCGATTCTGGCGTCACTGTAGGAGGTTGACGAGGCGTTCCTGATTGAGACAACTCTTTTTGCACATATTCTTCTGTTAAGGGATGCTTCTCCATGTGGAGAGAACGAACATCCTCTCCACCTGCTTCTTCAACTAGTCCACCATTTGAATTGAAAGCCTTCTCGTCTATCGGTCTCTTACTACCAACATCTGGCGTCACTTGTTTCAATGAAGCTTTCTCAAAGTCTTGTTGCTTT
Source organism: Shouchella oshimensis (assembly GCF_004375095.1). Classification (NCBI taxonomy): domain Bacteria; kingdom Bacillati; phylum Bacillota; class Bacilli; order Caryophanales; family Bacillaceae; genus Shouchella; species Shouchella oshimensis. The sequence goes on from NZ_SNUX01000001.1 coordinate 353,316, forward strand.
TCGTTTTCTTTTTGTATCCCTTGTTGTTTACTGTTTTCTTGCTTTATGTTTTCTATTTGTATCTCTTGTTGTTTACTGTTTTCTTGCTTTGAAAGCAACTCTTCTTCCTGTTTTTCAATCATGTTCGCAGAAGCTTTTTGGGCGCGCTCATCTACTACTTGTTCAATCAATTGATTAACGTCTCTATTCAATTGTGTTGCGTCATCTTCAGTAATCAGCATAATTCCATCGGATTTATTTAATACCACTGGTTCACTAAGTTGTCTGTCAAACTTAACTGGGCGTATCTCCGTCTCTTTAGACTGCCCATCATCAACTTCCAAAGTAGACTTTAGCGTTAGTGTTGATTGTTCCAGCGTTGAATCTTGTATTATTGGACGTTTAGAAGCATTAACCGCCTTGCCTTGCTTCATTTCAATAGAGGTTTCGCTCATTTCTGCTGAAGAAAAAGTTTCCTTTTCTACTAAACGCGGTTCAGAATCTACAAGCTTATCACCATTTTTGATTGTGTCTCCCTTAAATGAATGGTTTGAAAAAGTGGATTCCTGTTTTATTTCTGTCTGGTAAAACATGTTGACCAGTTCAATTTCTTCTTGCAACGGTATTTGCGAATCCTTGTCGTATGTACTTGTTGCTTCGCCGCTGTCAAGTTGCTCTTCCTTGTTATGACTTTCCATTTGGGATGATACTTGTTCCTTGTATAAATCCATTGTTGTCGAAAATAAAGCCGTTTTTATAGATTTTGGCGAACCACGTTTCGTAAGAATAGAGCCAACTGTAGTTGAGCGGCTTTCCGGTACCGTATTTGTTTGGTGCGTCATTTTCTTAGCCACCCTCATTCGCTAATCGTTCTATTAATTCAGCTCCTTTTTCAGCTGGCAAACGTCCTATAATCGAAGCTCTAAGCGACTCATCCATGGCTTGTACATGCGAGAACGCTTCTTCAAAAGGAAGTTCATCAATAATTGCTGCCGCTCGCTTAGATGACATTTCCTTATAGGTATTAACAACAGAACGTAGTCGGTTCTCTTGATCTGTGGGACCATTCATTTGCGACGGAACGGAAGCTGATTCTTGTACACCCGTTTCTTCTTCTGACTGTTGGGAGGCACTACTCATTACCGCTAATTCATTTTCTGTTTCACGAAGTTGTGTTTGTAACTGAATAATTTCTTGTTCCAACTCTGCTATCGTTTCTTCTACTGCCTGATCCACACCCGAACGATTTTCTTGGAACAGCGATCCAACGCTTGGTAAACCAAATAATGGACCTATATAAATATAGCCAACAATAAGCAGTAGAACTAACGGTACAAGTGTAGAGACAATAAGCAATTTTGATTGTTTTCGCTTGTCTTTTTTCATCCGATTAATACCCGATTAAACTGATTTACACTTATTTCGTCCATTTGTTGCTGTTCACGTTTTCGTTCGTCCTGCTCGTATTGCTGTGCTTGTCTCTCTTTTAATCGCTCAAACTGCTTATGTGAACGAGCAGTCAATTGAAATTGCTCTTCTCGTTTTTGCATTTCCATTCGTGCGTGATCTGTCTCTTCTTTCATTTTCAAAATGACCTTCTCTAGCTGTGAAAGATAAAGGGCCGTTTGTACACATTCACTCACTTTCATTCCTAAAGCTTGATTCGATTGAACTGATTTTTCAAGGGTCTCCTTTTCTTTCAATCGTTCATATAAAGACGTTGCTGTACGTTCAAAGGAATCACGTGCCAAGTCAACTTGTTTTTTTGCTTGGATCTGGTCATGTTTCTTCACATCCATTACTTGCTGAAGAGAAAATGAAAATGTCATTATTCTTTCTTCACTCCTTCCACTAAGTGCATCATTTCAGCGAATGTTGACGAAAAATCATAACTTTCGCCAGAGCGTTGCGACAAAAACTGCAACAACTGCGGCATCGCTTCAATCGCACGGTCAATTGCCGGCGACGCACCCTGCTTATAGGCACCAAGCTGTATTAAATCTTCTGTTTCTTCATAATCAGCAAGCCAGCGCCTCATTTCTTTAGCAGCTCGTGCATGTTCATCGCTTACCAACTCACTCATTAAACGACTAACACTTTTTAACAAATGAATAGCTGGAAATTGTCCTTTATTTGCTAAACCACGATCAAGAATAAAATGACCATCTAAAATACCACGAACAGCATCAGCAATTGGCTCATTCATGTCATCCCCATCAACTAAGACAGTATAAAAGGCGGTAATTGTTCCTTTTTCGCTTGTACCTGCTCGCTCTAACAATTGCGGTAACTTGGCAAACACAGATGGTGGATACCCTTTTGAGGTTGGGGGTTCACCAATCGCTAGTCCAATTTCTCGGTGTGCCATAGCAAAACGAGTAACTGAGTCCATCATTAAGTTAACCGACATACCTTGGTCACGAAAGTATTCTGCGATAGCTGTTGCAGTTAAGGCACCTTTTACTCGCTGCAAAGGTGGCTGATCAGACGTCACGACAATTAGTACAGATTTTTTTAATCCCTCTGACCCAAGATCTCTTTCAATAAAATCCCTTACTTCCCTGCCTCGCTCACCAATAAGGGCTATCACGTTTACATCTGCATCGGACTGCTTTGCAATCATTGACATTAACGTACTTTTCCCAACGCCACTTCCAGCAAAAATGCCTACTCGTTGACCTTTACCCATCGTTAGCATACTATCAATTGCTTTCACTCCAACGCTCATTGTTTCACTAATTCGAGGTCGCGTCATTGGTGGAGGCGGTTCACTATCAGCTGGATAAAACATGTCAAAAGAATCAGTAAACCCATCAGCCGAGTCAAACGGAGTACCAACACCGTCTACTAATTTACCAATCAATGCAGGTCCTACTGGAATGGTTAGGGATTGTTTTGTTGTTTCAACTAAGCTACCTAGTTCTATATGATCAATTCGATCAAGAGGCATAAGCAACACACGATCATGGTCAAAGCCAACTACCTCTGCACGAATCTTCTTTTTTTTATCTTGCCCAGTCCATATATAACAAAGTTCACCGATAAAAGAACGTGGGCCAGAAGATTCAATCGTTAGTCCCGTCACTTTCTTCACTTGTCCGTACCATTTATAAAGTGTACTAGCCTCAACTTGATCAATTAGTTGTTTCCACATAGTCTTTTCCTATCACACGGGTTAGTTGTTGTTTTAGCTCAAGAAGTTGTGTATCTAAAGAAGCATCAAGCCGACCTGCATTTGTAACAATGACACATTCTGTTTCATTCCGTTGACCATCTGGTATAATTCGGAAATCCTGACATGCCGGTAGCTGTTGTTGGAGCTCTTCTTTTGAATGAACGAGCTTTTTGTACCATGAAGGATGTACATACACTTTGACTAATTCCATATCTTTCACTTCTTGCAAGATTTGAGCAACCATTGTAGCAAGGATACCTTCGTGTTCTAACTCACTTTTTAGTACGCGTCTTACGATGGAAAGAACCAGTTCAATTAAGAAGGGTTCATTCTTAACAATTGACTGCTCTACTTGGTCTTGAGCTTGTTCCAATAAATGATGAGCCTCTGTTAATTTCCCTTCATAAATGGACAGCGCCTGTGATTCGCCAGCACTAAAACCGGTTTCATATCCCTCTGACTGCGCTTGTAGCTTTCGCTCTTCCCATTGTTGTTCCAATTGGGTTGCTCGTTCCGCTAGTTCTACTTCAATCTGTTTAGCCCGTGCTCTTGCTTCCAGCAGAATAGACTCTGCTTCTCGGTTCGCTTGAGCTACAAGCTGCTTGCTTTCATCGAGCAACGTCTTCTCTACTTCTGTCTCCGAAACGGTTTCACTTACAGATGGTAGGTCCTGTTTGATTTCCTGGATCCCAATGGCTCGTTTTTTTGACAACTCTGTGCTTACACGAATAACATTAGACAAGGATGTCCTCTCCATTCGTTCGCGCTAAAACGATCTCTCCCATATCTTCAAGGTCACGGATTTTAGCAACAATTCTAGACTGTGCTTCTTCTACATCTCGTAAACGAACCGGCCCCATATATTCCATTTCATCTCTAAACGCCTCAGACATACGCTGTGACATATTTGAGAAGATCGATTCTTTCACATCATCACTCGCTACTTTTAAGGCTAACTGTAAATCATCGTTTTGTACGTCTCGAATCACACGCTGAATGGCTCTCTTTTCAAGAGTGACAATATCTTCAAACACAAACATCCGTTTTTTAATTTCTTCTGCTAGCTCTGGATCTTGGATATACAGGCCGTCAAGAATTGTTCGTTCTGTTGATCGATCGACTCCATTTAATACTTCTACAACGGCTCCAATGCCACCAGCCTCTGTATAGTCTTGAGTAATCGTTTGTGATAACTTTTCTTCTAATACTTTCTCGACTTGAGAAATCACTTCTGGTGAAGAGCGATCCATCATCGCAATTCTCCGCGCCACATCGGTTTGTATCATTTCTGGTAAGGATGAAATAATTTGACCGGCTTGCTTTGACGGAATATATGCTAGAACAACAGCGATTGTTTGAGGGTGCTCATGCTGTATAAAATTTAAAATTTGCGATGGATCTAGTTTTCTTGCAAAATCGAACGGTCGGACTTGAATTGTTGCCGCCAAACGGTCAATAACAGACGCTGCTTCTTCTTCACCTAACGCTTTCTCTAAAACAGATCGGGCATATCCAATGCCCCCTTGGGATAGGTATTCTCTTGCATCAACAATGGCTTTAAATTCATCTAGCACGTTCGCCTGCGTCTCTTTATCAATTTTTCGCACTGCAGAAATTTCAAGTGACAACAATTCAATTTCTTCTTCTGATAAATGCTTGTATACTTGTGCAGCTGAATCTGGACCAAGCGAAATTAACAATACTGCCGCCTTTTGTTTTCCAGTTAATTGTACGATAGCCAAGCGATCACACTCCTTTACTAATCCTCAGACAACCACGTTCTAAGTAATTTAGAAAATTCTTCTGGGTTTTGATTCGCTAATTGATTCAACTCTTTCAGTTGCTTTTTCTCTTCTTTTTCTTCTTTCTCAGTAAAGCGAATTGGCTCATCTTCTTCTATATCTAGATGGGTGCTTTGATCTTCTAACGCTATGGCATCCACTTGTTTACGGGTCCGAAGTAAAAGAACAATAAGCAAGATGATAAACAGAAGTAACGCTACAGCAGCAATGATCATCCACATTGGCACGCCTTGTGCTGGTTGCTCGTTTTCAATTTGGGCTGATTCAGCGAACGGAACCGATGAGATAGAGACTCGATTCGTTGCTGCCGGTGCCTCTTCTACTGTTGCTGGTATCGTTGTCTCAACAATTGTATTGAGCATTGCTGATAGATTGTCCATTTGCTGAGCCGGAAGTTGCATCATCCCTTCAGGTGGATTCACCATCGCCTGTATACTTACATCTCGAATCCGATAGGGGCTTTCAATAATTTCTTTGTGGATTCGATTAAATTCATAATTAATTCGTTCTTCAGTACGTTCTGACTCGCTATCTCCACCAGCAACTGTTCCCGTGTAGTTTGGAATCTCATCACCGGTACCGGTTACACCACCTTCACCGGCTCCAGTACCTTCATAAAATTCGGTAATTCGTTCCGCACTAACGGCTAGCCCTTCCATGTCCTCTTCATTAATAGGCTCTACTAAGTCTTCTGTTCGTTGTTCCTGTGTAAAATCAATGTCTGTTGTGACAGAGACAATAGCATTATTCGGTCCAACAACAGCATGAAGAAGTTGCATAATAGTTTGTTCTAAGTCTGCTTCAATTTGTTGTTTAATTTCTCTTTGAGACTCGAACGAACCAGCTGCGTATGATGAATCATCTTCTTGATATGTATAACTCGTAAAATTTGAATCTGATAAAACAATGTTTTCTACTGGTAGATTTGGTACGCTTCTTGCTATTAAGTGATAGAGTGCTTTTACTTGAGTTTGATCGAGGGATGTACCCGGAGCTAAATCCAATACAACAGCGGCTGTAGCTGACTCTTGACCTGAATTTAGCCACACGCTGTCTTCCGCCAACGTAATGACAACATTGGCATTTTGCACACCTGATATGCTGCTTATTAATCCTGCTAACTCTGTCTGCATGAGAGAGCGTTCGATGACGGTGAATTCATTGTCCGTCATACCAAATCCCATTTGCTCTTGAAAGAAACTATAATCAATGCTCCCGCTTTGCGGTAACCCTTCAGCTGCTAAATCTACTTTTAATCGATCCACTTCTCGCTCTGGAACAAGGATGGTTGTACCATCATTTGCTACTTCTGTTGTAACCCCTCTACTTTCAAGTACTTCTTGAATTTGACCAGCCTCTGCTAAAGATAGGTTGCTGTACAAAGGGGCATAATTTGTTCGAAAGCTGAGCGCAATAAGCGCAGCAATCAGTAGCATTAGGACGAATACACTTGCCACAAGTAACAGTTTCTGTGTTTTTGTTCGCTCATTCCAGTAAAGCTTTGCCTTATTTGCTATGTTCGTTACTTTTTCGTTCATGACGCCTCCACATAGGGTTTCATTATACTTGCATGCGCATCATTTCTTGATAGGCTTCTATTACTTTATTCCTTACTTCCAACGTACCTTGCAAGGCAACAGATGCTTTATTTGCCGCAATCATTACTTCATGAAGATCAATGGGTTCTTTTCTTGCCATCGCTTGTGTAGCAGCAGAAGATTGCAATTGAGCTTCATTTACTTTTGATAATGCATCCGTCAATACTTGTTGAAACGACTGATTTATAGGCACATTTTGCTTGGTAGTCGTTTTTTCATCAATTCCTAATTGAAACGGTGATTGCATGGAATGGATTTGCATTAAATTCGCTTACCTCCCAATTTCTAGTGACTTCATTAGCATCGTCTTACTTGCTTGAAGAGCTGTGACATTCGCCTCATAAGAACGAGTAGCGCTAGTCATATCAACCATCTCACGAGCAATATCGACATTTGGCTTGGCAACGTATCCTAATTCATTCGCATCAGGATGAGCAGGGTCATAAACAAGACTTGAGGGTGTTTGGTCATTAATGATGCCTGTTGCCACTACCCCTTCGCTCAATTGTTCTTTTGCTCGATTTAAGTGGCTGGAGAAAGATTGGGACTGTTGGACAACCATCTTTCTTTGGTAAGGCTGCCATTCACCATTAACAAGTTCTGCTCTCGTCGTATCTGCATTGGCAATGTTACTTGATGCTACGTCCATTCTTAAGCGTTGCATCGTTAAAGCAGAACTCGAAACGTTCATACTATCGAACATCTTCTTTCCTCCTATCTACTTCCTTTTATAGCAGTTTCTAATGATTGGAAATTACTAGATATTCGATCTACAAGTGCCTGATGGTAAAGTTGATTCTCTGCCATCTTACTCATTTGTTTATCAATATCAACACTATTGCCATTATGGTTATATTGCTGCAAACGTTCATGTAAACCTTGTGTATGAGATTGCGGCAAAGGGAAAGCCAAGTGACGTTCATTTGTTTGTTTCGCTTGAAACTCATTAGAATTTGACTGCGCCGTTTGTAGGACATTTTGAAATGAAACTGACTTCTCTTTGTAATCTGGTGTATCAACATTAGCAATATTAGACGAAATGACTTTCTGCTGATTAGCCGCAAAGTGAAGCGCCTCTTCTAAAACCGAAATCGATTGTGTTGTAAACATCATACCCTCCAATCACGTTAAAAAAGACCTACAACTTTTAAAATAAGCATATTTTTCCAGTTGCTCTACATATGATAAAATTTTACTAGTTATTTTATCTTTTGTCTAAGTACTTTTAGTTTTTTTTTGATTTTGAGCAAAAAGAACTAAGTGCAAAAAGATTTAATAAAACTAAATGCCTATAAATAAATAAGGGTACACGTCTAAAAACCTATATAAAATTTTCTATCTCTGCTAAAATAATGGGAATTATACTATAGGGATGGAAATAGGTTTTATTTTCCACCTTCTTTTTAATCCCATTAAAAAAGCGCTACAATCATTTGATTGCAGCACTCTGACTTTGACGATTTAGTTTTCTTTTAAACGATCCAATTCAACTAAGAATTTATCATTTAATACTTTAATGTACGTTCCTTTCATTCCTAAAGAACGAGATTCAATAACACCAGCACTTTCTAACTTACGTAGCGCATTGACAATAACAGAACGTGTAATACCAACACGGTCCGCGATTTTGCTTGCAACAAGTAAGCCTTCTCGACCATCAAGCTCTTCAAAAATGTGCTCAACCGCTTCAAGCTCACTGTAAGACAATGAACTAATAGCCATTTGAACAACCGCTTTGCTTCTTGCTTCCTCTTCAATTTCTTGGGTTTTCTCATGAAGGATTTCCATACCTACAACGGTAGCACCGTACTCAGCTAAAATTAAGTCATCATCACTAAAATGGTTTTCTAATCTCGAAAGAATAAGAGAGCCAAGACGTTGCCCGCCACCTTTAATTGGTACAATCGTTGTTAAACCATTTTTGAAAATGTCACGATTTTCAACAGGGAACGCTGTGTATTCACTGTCTACATCAATATTTGCTGATGTTTCTTCAATTTTGAACAGCCCTTCTGTGTACTCTTCTGGGAATTGACGCTCATCTAGCATTTTTTTCATGCGATCATTTTCAATTTCTTCTTCGATAGAAAAACCAAGAAGTTTCCCTCTTCTACTTACAACAAAGACATTTGACCCAATTGCTTCTCGCAATGTGATCGCCATTTCTCTAAAGTTTACGTGCTGACCACTTGTTTTTTGTAGCATTTCGTTAATTTTCCTAGTTCTTGTTAATAAATCCATTAAAATTCTCTCCTTAAATGTCTATAATATGAATTGACTTAAATCTTGATTCTTGGCAATGGTTCCGAGTTTCTCTTCAACATACTGTTCTGTAATTTCTAGTTGTTCCATGTTGATGTTCGGTGCTTCAAACGATAGATCTTCTAGCAGTTTTTCTAAAAGCGTGTGCAGTCTTCTTGCGCCAATGTTTTCTGTTTCTTGATTTACTTGACTTGCAATCGTCGCAATCTTATGAACAGCTTTGTCTGAAAAATGAATTTCTATACCTTCCGTTTGCAAAAGAGCTTGATATTGCTTTGTTAACGCATTATCCGGTTCTACTAGAATCCTCACAAAATCATCAACGGATAGGCTTCCGAGCTCGACTCTTATAGGGAAACGACCTTGTAGTTCAGGAATGAGATCGGATGGTTTAGCCATATGGAATGCCCCTGCTGCAATAAACAAAATATGATCTGTTTTTACAGCTCCATATTTAGTTACAACGGTTGAACCTTCTACAATTGGTAAAATGTCACGTTGTACACCTTCTCGTGAAACATTTGCACCTTGATCATTCTTCCCCGCTACTTTATCAATCTCATCTATGAATATCATGCCTACTTGTTCGGCACGTTTAATGGCTTCTTGCGTCACATCATCCATATCAATTAGCTTTTGCGCTTCTTCTTCTGTCAAAACGATCCGCGCATCAGCAACAGACATACGTCTTTTTTTCTTTTTCTTTGGAACCATATTCCCGAGCATTTCTTGCATGTTCATGCCCATTTGTTCCATACCGGCTCCACCTTGAAACAAATCCATGAAGCCTTGCGACTGTTCAGAAACTTCAATAGTCACTAATCGTTCCTCTAGTTCGCCATTTACAAGCTTATCGTACATTTTCTTTTTCAAGTTTGCACGATTTACATCTTCTTCTTCCTTCTTGTTCTCATCTTCGTCTTCTTCTTCGCCTGGAGATTGAAACAACATCTCAAACGGATTTTTATAACTGCTTTCTTTCTTTAAAGATGGAACGAGAAGGTTAATTAATTTTTTATCGGCTAGTTCTTTTGCTTGTTCACGAACGAGACCTACTCGCTCCTCTTTAACAAGCCGGACGCTAGATTCAACCAAATCACGTACCATGGATTCCACATCTCGTCCTACATAACCAACTTCTGTAAACTTTGTTGCTTCCACTTTAATGAACGGTGCACCAACAAGTTTTGCCAGCCTTCTAGCAATTTCTGTTTTTCCCACTCCTGTAGGACCAATCATTAAAATGTTTTTCGGCGTAATCTCATCTCTCATATCTTGATCTAAAAGAGTCCGTCGATAGCGATTTCTTAAAGCAATAGCAACAGAACGCTTAGCGCCTTGTTGACCTACGATATATTGGTCCAGCCGTTCCACAATTTGACTCGGTGTTAGTGAACTAGTCATCTACAGCGCACTCCTTTGTCATGATTAAGATTTAAAGCTCTTCAACAATAATTTGATCATTGGTATACACACAAATCTCTGCCGCTGTCTTTAAAGCTGCTTCTGCAATCTCTTTAGCCGATAATTGTGGAGCAAACGTTTTTAAAGCTCGACCAGCACTTAAGGCATAGTTTCCACCGGAACCAATTGCTAGAATACCATCATCAGGTTGAATAACTTCTCCAGTTCCAGAAACTAACAAAAGATCGCTTTTATCCATTACGATTAGCATAGCTTCAAGCTTTCTAAGAACCCGATCACTTCGCCATTCTTTTGCAAGCTCTACAGAAGCACGCTGTAAATTCCCGTTGTACTCTTCAAGCTTTGCTTCAAACTTTTCAAACAATGTAAATGCGTCTGCAACAGAACCAGCAAAGCCTGCAATCACGTTCCCCTTAAAAAGTTTTCTCACTTTCCGGGCAGTATGTTTCATAACAACAGCGTTTCCAAGCGTCACTTGACCATCACCAGACATAGCAAATTGTCCTTTATGTGAAACAGCAAAAATCGTTGTTGCGTGAAAAGATTCCATTGTTTCGCGCTCCTTTTTTCGCACTAGGCTCTCGGATGAGTATGTTTATAGACTGTATATAAACGCTCTTTACTGACATGCGTGTAGATTTGTGTGGTCTTTAACGATTGATGACCCAACAATTCTTGTACCGTTCGTAAGTCGGCTCCCCCATTTAACAAGTGTGTAGCAAAGGAATGTCGAATAGCATGAGGACTTATTTTTTTTTGTACAGCTGTTTGTTGAATCTTTTTTTCCACAATCTTCCGAATGCTTCGATCACTTAATTGATTCCCTCTATTATTAAGAAACAAAGCGGTTGATTCCACGCCTTCTTTTAACAATTTCGGTCTCGCTTCTTGTAAATAATCATGCAAAGCCTCTTCAGCTTTTTTGCCAAAAGGAACATAGCGCTCACGCCGGCCTTTCCCAAACACTCGAACCGTTCCACTTTGCCAGTGAACTTGTTCAAGGTGTAACAAACTACATTCTGACACACGAATACCCGTAGCATAAAGCAATTCGATAATGGCTTTATCTCGTCTATCATAAGGAGTAACTGTTGGTAGCAAGCCTAACCAATGATCCATCTCCTCTTCGTATAAGAAACGAGGCAGCTTCTTATCCTGTTTAGGAGAATACGCATGTAAAAAAGGATTTGTCGTGAGAAATCCTTCTCTTTCTAAGAATTTCCCAAAGCTGCGCAACGATGATAGTTTACGGGCAATCGTACGTTTTGAATAGCCTTCATCAACAAGATGACTAACGAAATAACGAACATCTTGATGAACAAGTTCTTCTAAATGTTTAGATGTTTTTGTAGACAAATAGGTAAATAACTGTTCAATATCTTTTGAATAGTGGGTAACTGTCCATGCTGAACAATTTTTTTCTACTTCTAAATATCGAACAAACCAACTCAGCCATTGCGCTTCCTTGGACTCCACCACATTGTCCTCCTTCTTAGAACTTATAAATTTTAACACAAGTGCGGATCATGAGGCAACAAAAGTCACATATCTTTCATAAAATTCTGAATTGACCCTAATGCCCGTTGAGCTAACGCTTCGTAGCGTTCTTTTTTGTCTTTAATCCGAACATTCATCGGCGGAACAAGACCAAAGTTCGCATTCATTGGTTGGAAGTTGTCTGGGTTTGCTGTAGTAATATACGCTGCCATACTTCCAATCATCGTTTCTTCTGGGAAAGGCACTAGTTTTTCGCCAACGCTTTGCTTGTACGCATTGATGCCAGCAGTCAACCCTGCTGCAGCTGACTCTACATATCCTTCTACGCCAGTAATTTGACCAGCGAAGAACAAATCGTCACGCATATGGGTTTGGTAAGTTGGACGCAACAGTTTTGGCGAATTCAAAAATGTATTTCGGTGCATCACACCATAGCGCACAATATCTGCATTTTCAAGACCTGGTATCATTCGAATGACTTCTTTTTGGGGTCCCCATTTTAGATGGGTTTGAAAACCAACCATATTATAAAGGGTACCAGATGTATTATCTTGTCTTAATTGAACGACTGCATAAGGTCGCTTCCCTGTTTTGGGGTCATCTAAACCTACTGGCTTTAATGGACCAAAGAGCATCGTTTTTCTTCCTCTTCCAGCCATTACTTCAATAGGCATACAACCTTCAAAGAAGATTTCTTTTTCGAACTCTTTTAATGGTACAGTTTCTGCCGCAATAAGCGCTTCATAAAAGCGATCAAATTCTTCTTCAGTCATTGGACAATTCAAATAAGCAGCCTCGCCTTTATCGTACCGGCTTTTTAAATACACTTTGTCTCGGTCAATCGTTTCAGCATCAATTATTGGTGCTGCCGCATCATAGAAATAAAGCGATTCTTCCCCTGTTAAAGCTTGTAGTTGTTCAGATAATGCTTTAGATGTTAAAGGGCCCGTTGCAATAATGGTTGGTCCATCTGGAATTGTTGTTAGCTCTTCATTAACAACGGTTACATTTGGGTGCTCCTTCACGTACGTGGTTACTTTTGCTGCAAAATCATGACGATCAACAGCTAGCGCTCCACCAGCAGGAACAGCAGCTTCATCAGCTGCTTTAATAATAACTGAATCCAATCGACGCATTTCCTCTTTTAACACACCGACGGCATTTGCAAGCGAATTCCCTCTTAACGAATTGCTACATACGAGCTCTGCAAATTGATCAGTATGGTGAGCAGGCGTTTGCTTTACAGGTCTCATTTCGTACAACCTTACTTTACCGCCACGTTGCGCGATTTGCCACGCCGCTTCACTCCCTGCCAGACCAGCGCCAACTACATGTATTTCTTTTCGCTCTGTCATCTTCATTCCCCTTTAATTCATAAAAACTATAACAGTATGTACCTTCTTATATCTTCAGTTATACCTGAAGAAATGAACAGTTATTCGTTCATAGAAACGCCTCCACTCTTCGGCAGAGTGAAGGCTTATTTGTGATCGTACTCATATCATAGTCTCTTTAGTCACGAATTTCAACTAATAGCTACTATAAAACGATGAATTTCGACATTTTACTGTTTTTCTTCCTCATAATCACATGAAGTACATGCGACGAATACACCTTTTTTTGATTTCTTTTCCACTAAAAGGCTTTCGCATTTCGGACAAGGACGGGCGATTGGTTTATCCCATGAGACAAATTCACACTCTGGATAACGATCACATCCATAAAAAATGCGACGTTTTTTACTTTTTCGCTCGACAATATTCCCTTCTTTACATGTCGGACATTTCACACCAATGTCTTTTACAATGGCTTTTGTATTTCGACAATCAGGGAAATTAGAACAAGCCATAAATTTGCCGTAGCGCCCCATTTTATAGACCATTTCATGGCCGCACTTCTCACAGTCTTCACCTGCTGGCTCGTCCTTAATTTCTACTTCTTCCATTTGTTCTTCTGCTACTTCGAGTCGCTTCTCAAAGCTTTTATAAAATTGATCAATAATCTCAATCCAGTTATCGCGTCCGTCTTCAATACTATCAAGATCTTCTTCCATTTTTGCTGTAAATTCAACATCCAAAATCTCTGGGAAAAACTCAACGATTAAATCTAATACAATTTCCCCTAGCTCTGTTGGAACAAAACGCTTTTCATCAAGAGCCACATAGCCTCTGCGCTGAATCGTATCAAGGGTTGGTGCATACGTTGATGGGCGTCCAATACCTAGTTCTTCTAACGTTTTTACCAATCGTGCCTCAGTGTAACGCGGAGGCGGCTGGGTAAAATGTTGGTTTGGATTAAGCTCTTGTTTCTCAACCATTTCATTTTCTTGTAAGTCAGGGAGAAGACGATCTTCTTCTTTTTTGTTATCGTCATTTCCTTCAATATACACTTTCATGAAACCTGGAAATTTAAGCTTAGACCCATTTGCGCGAAAAATTACACCGTTATTTTCTAAATCTACGGTCATGGTATCCATTACAGCAGGCGCCATTTCACTTGCAACAAGACGTTCCCACACTAAACGATATAGGCGTAGTTGGTCTCGAGACAGATATTCTTTCATCTGCTTAGGTTCATACATAACAGACGTTGGGCGAATGGCTTCGTGGGCGTCCTGGGTTTTCTTATCTTGCTTTTGTTTTTGCACTTCTTTCTTTGTATACTCTTCACCGTAATTTTTTTGAATATACTCAAACGTCTCTTGTTTGGCGGTATCAGAAATTCTAGTAGAATCTGTTCTCATATAAGTGATCAGACCAACTGTACCTTGCTTTCCTAAATCAATACCTTCATAAAGTTGCTGGGCAATAAGCATGGTTTTCTTTGCTCTAAAATTCAGCTTGCGAGCAGCTTCTTGCTGTAAGGAAGAGGTTGTAAATGGCGCAACAGGATTTCGTTTGCGTTCGCGTTTTTTCACTTCAGCAATACGAAAATCGGCTCCACTCAATGTATCAAGAACATGATGAACGTCTTCTTCTGTAGAAAGTGTCTCTTTGTTACCATTTATACTGTGGAATCGAGCTTCAAATTGTTCTTGCCCATAAGAAAATTGTCCTTGGATACTCCAATACTCTTCTGGTACAAACGATTGGATTTCTTTTTCTCGGTCCGTTATTAATTTAACAGCGACAGATTGAACACGCCCTGCGCTTAGTCCTTTTTTTACTTTCTTCCATAATAACGGTGAAATATTATACCCCACTAATCGGTCCAGAATTCGTCTTGCTTGTTGTGCATCAACGAGATCCATATTAATAGGTCTCGGCTGCTTAAAAGCATCTTTAATAGCATTTTTCGTAATCTCATTAAAAACAACACGACAGTCAGAGTGCTCATCAATATTTAGACTGTGAGCTAAATGCCACGCAATTGCTTCCCCTTCGCGATCCGGGTCAGCCGCAAGATAAATGCGTTTCGCTTTTTTTGCCGCAGTCTTTAATTCTTTTAAGACTGGTCCTTTACCACGTATTGTAATATACCGAGGTTCATAATTTTCTTCTACACTAACGCCCATTTGGCTTTTAGGCAAATCTCTCACGTGACCCATAGAAGCTTTAACGACATACTTCTTACCTAAATACTTACCAATGGTTTTGGCTTTAGCGGGAGATTCCACGATTACTAAATAATCGGACATGTAAAGCAACTCCCTCATCTTAGTTTCTCTATTTATGAATTAAATCTTCCTCATTATTAAACAGACTTTCCCCGTTTGTCAAACCGAACTTCATTTAATTAAGAAAATCGCTTTCGTTCGATCGATTTCGACATAAAGTTTGGCATGTATTCAAATAGCGTTTGTTCATTGTATAGACAGTATGCTCCTTGACTAATAAGCCAATTCGTCCCCTCTGATTCTGGAGAAAAAATTGACCCTGGCACTGCAAAAACTTCTCGACCTTGTTCAAGAGCTAGATCAGCTGTAATAAGAGAACCGCTTTTTCGCTTTGCTTCTATAATAATGGTGGCATAGGATAAGCCACTAATGATTCGGTTGCGTGTAGGAAAGTGCCATTTTTTCGGCTTTACGTGAGGGGGGTATTCACTGACAACGAGTAAAGACTGTGGAGAGGTATCAGTCAGAAAAGCTTGATGCTCAGGTGGATAAGGATGGAAAAAGCCTGAAGCAGTAACCGCAATTGTACAACCGCCTGCCTTTATAGCGCTTTGATGAGCTTCTATATCTACTCCTCTAGCCAGACCACTGACAATCGCACTACCTGTTTCTACAATGACCGTGGAGAGTCTTTTGACTACTTGTTTACCGTAAAGTGATGGGGTACGAGAACCAACCATCGCTACTTTCTTCATCGTTAATAAATGTTGATTTCCTTTACAATATAATAAAATAGGGGGATCGTAAATATGTGAAAGAAGGGTTGGATAGTGGGAATCTTCAATTGATAGTGGGAAAATATTGTGATGTTTCAACATTGCAACGTATTCGAAGGGGTTAGATTGGTTAAGCCACTGAACGAGCCTTTTAGCAGCTCCATCGCTTATTAAGAGGTTTTTCTTTATTTCGTTTGCGGAGGCGTTATAAATGTTCTGAATGGTCGGGTCCCAAGCTACTAAACGTTTCCAGACACTCGTTTGGCTATAAAGAAGGGCATGTACATGAATCATGCGAACATAACGATCGATGGCACTCAGTCCTTTCTAGAAATGTAGAGAAAACTCCTTACACGTATGCAAGGAGTTCATATTCTCTTAATGGGTAACGCTTTTATCGTAAATATCATTTGCTTTCAAAGATTCAATGAGTGTTTCACCCATAACAGATGGCGTTGCAGCAACACGAATGCCACATGCTTCCATTGTTTTAATCTTTTCTTCTGCTGTTCCCTTACCGCCAGAGATAATCGCGCCAGCATGGCCCATACGTTTACCTGGAGGAGCTGTTTGGCCACCGATAAAGCCAACAACAGGTTTCGTCATATTTGCTTTCACCCATTCAGCCGCTTCTTCTTCAGCCGTTCCGCCAATTTCACCTATCATAATAACCGCATACGTATCAGGATCATCATTGAAAAGAGATAACACATCAATAAAGTCTGTTCCGTTTACAGGATCTCCACCGATACCAACAGCAGATGATTGACCAATACCAGCTGTTGAAAGTTGGTGAACCGCTTCATACGTAAGTGTTCCTGAACGAGACACAACACCAATGTGGCCTTTTTTATGAATATAGCCTGGCATAATCCCAATCTTACATTCTTCTGGCGTAATGACACCAGGACAGTTTGGTCCAATTAGTCTCGTTTTCTTACCTTTCATATAGCGCTTAACGTTTACCATATCAAGTACAGGAATACCTTCTGTAATACAGATTGCTAGATCAAGCTCAGCATCTGTTGCTTCCATAATAGCATCCCCTGCAAATGCAGGTGGTACATAAATAACGGTTGCGTTCGCACCAGTCGCTTTTACTGCTTCGTCAACAGTATTAAAAACGGGAACACCTTCAATTTCAGTGCCGCCTTTTCCAGGAGTAACACCACCAACTACATTCGTACCATATTCAAGCGCTTGCTTCGTATGAAACAAACCAGTAGCGCCAGTAATACCTTGAACAATCACTTTCGTATCTTTATTAATTAAGATGCTCATTTGTCTAGCTCCACCCTTCTATTTCACTAAAGCTACAATTTTTTGTGCGCCATCGGCCATTGAATCAGCAGCTGTAATATTTAAGCCTGACTCTTTTAATAGTTGTTTTCCAAGCTCTACGTTTGTTCCTTCTAAACGAACGACTAACGGAATCTCAAGACCCACTTCTTTTGTAGCTGTAATGACGCCTTCAGCGATAATATCACATTTCATAATTCCACCGAAAATGTTTACAAAAATACCTTTTACATTTTCATCTGATAAAATGAGTTTAAATGCCTCTGTTACTTTTTCCGCTGTTGCACCGCCCCCAACGTCAAGGAAGTTTGCGGGATCACCATTGTAATGCTTAATGATATCCATTGTAGCCATAGCGAGGCCAGCTCCATTAACCATGCAGCCGATATTTCCATCTAGTGCAATATAGTTTAAATCATGTTTAGAAGCTTCAATCTCTTTTACATCTTCTTCTTCTAAATCACGTAATTCGACAATATCTTTATGACGGTAAAGCGCATTGGAATCAAAATTGAATTTCGCATCAAGCGCCATTACTTTGCCATCTCCTGTTGTAACAAGAGGGTTAATTTCTGCAATGGATGCATCTTTGTCAACAAACACTTTGTATAGACCCATCATAAATTTAACCGCTTGACCAACAAGCTCTTTCGGTATGTTTATGTTAAATGCAACACGTCTTGCTTGAAATCCTTGTAAACCGACAGCTGGATCAATGACTTCTTTAAAGATCTTTTCAGGAGTCGCTTCCGCAACCTCTTCAATCTCTGTTCCACCTTCTTCAGAGGCCATAAGAACAACGCTTGATGTTGCACGATCGACTACGAGTCCGATATAGTACTCTTTTTGGATGTCGCAACCTTCTTCAATTAGTAAGCGCTTTACTTCTTTACCTGCTGGTCCTGTTTGGTGTGTAACAAGTGTTTTCCCAAGAATTTCATCCGCATATGTACGAACGTCATCCAAATTTTTTGCGACTTTTACGCCACCTGCTTTTCCACGTCCGCCTGCATGTATTTGCGCTTTTACGACAGACACAGAAGAACCAAGTTCCTTTGCCGCTTCTACTGCTTCGTCAACAGAGAATGCTACTTTACCGTTTGGAACGGCAACTCCGTAAGAACGAAGAATTTCTTTACCCTGATACTCATGGATATTCATTCTCTCTCCAGCCTCCTGTTATATCATACACTCGACTCTCGTGTACGAGAATTTTCGTTACTAAGACGAAATCCTTTTTCATTTTAGCATTTTTTTTCATGCTTGTGGAGGGGTAAACGCTATCATTCCGACAATTTCATTTCTTTTCTTTATTATTTTTCTTTTTTTCGTTTTTTTTCTCGTCTTTGTCACCTTTTTCAAATAATTTCTTTAATCCTTTTGCCTGTTGATCTTGTTGAACTTGAGGGAACAATTGGCCAAATTCTCCTGAAAACTCTTCTTCATGATTCTGTTTGTTCGACATATACACACCTCCATTTTTCTTTTTAATATGGTTAAAATGAAAGCTTTTATGTACGTTGAACTAAATTCGTAAGTCCAATGAGGATTTTTGCATTACTTGCCTTTGCTTTAATGCAACGTATGCAAAAACGCTCCTTTTAACGAGGTCTGTCGACATATCCCAGTTATGGTTAGTCAAGCACGTATAGGTAGCTTGAATCATTGTTAAAGATTGCTCACCAACTCTCATCATATTTCCACTTTCTGGAAATTGATTTAGTTGCTGAACAATCCTATCCTGTGTTAACGGTTGCTGCTGAAGTGCATGAATCCATTTAAGATGCTCGTCTGTTAGAGACAAGTTCCACTCTTTCACGCAAAGATGAATAATGGTTTTAAAGGTAGTTAAGCTCATGCTCAATTGTTTTTTCACGGTGAACAGGTCCCGAATAAGGCTATGACTAATGGGACTTTGGCTATTGTAATAGATGTTTAGAAGCCACTCGTCTATACGAAAATATGCTGCTACAGCCGAAATGGATGAATCTGTTTGAAGAAGACGCAGTGTTAGAGCTGGTGCAGGCTTTGTTAGTTGAAACCAATAACTTTTTCCTACTACTAATTCTGCATCTATATCAGCAATAAGCTGTTGATTTTGAATGCGAATCATCGCTCGTTTTTTTTGCGGATAAAGGGCGACGATTGTTCCGAAAACGAGCTGGTTCGTCCTCCAAAGGATATTCATTTACTGATCCTTAGGATGGATACGAGACTTGCCTCGCTCAAGGACAGGCCTGAAGGTCCGACGATGTTCACTTGTCATGCCGTGTCTTTCTAATGCGTCTAAATGCTGCTTCGTTCCGTAACCAGCATGTTGCTCAAAACCATACTCTGGATAAACATGCGCTAGTTTTTCCATATAGTCATCACGCCATACTTTAGCCAGTACCGAACTCGCTGCAATGGATACACTTCTTGAATCGCCCTTAATAAGTGAACGTTGGGACGTTCCGATTGGAAGTTCAATTGCATCAAGTAATAAATAATCTGCAGCAACCCGCAATTGTTGAATCGCTTGCATCATCGCTCTTTTTGTTGCCATTAAGATATTTGTTTCATCAATTTCTTTTGCAGACAAGCTGACAATTTGATAATCTACCGCGTGCTCTTTTATGTATGCTGCATACTGTTCTCGATTTTCTTTTGATAATTTTTTGGAATCCGTTAAACCGAGCAATTTAAAATCGGTTGGCAAAATCACTGCAGCAGCTGTCACAGGACCAGCCAATGGTCCTCTTCCTACTTCATCTACACCGCAAATAGCTTGATAGCCTTGTTGACGTAGTTCAAGCTCATAGGTGCTCATATCTAGATGCATTTGCTCAATGGAAGCCATCCGCATTTGAGTGGCATCGTATCGTTTTAGTAGCGCCTGTACACCTTTGCGTTGATCTTCTCTTAGTTCGTTTACCTGTTCTCTCGTTAACTCATTGTTCGCCAATTGGCTTTTTATGGTTGTTATTGAAATCACGTTCTTCTTCTCCTTTTTATCTTTTCATCTATGATATAGTAGGAATGCACGTTTTATAGAGTAGGAGTTTATATGTATGGCATTGGCAGAAGTGATTATTCTTATTGTTATCGGTTTTATAGCCGGAGTCATTAACACCGTTTCAGCAGGAGGTTCTCTATTAACATTACCTTTACTACTTTTTATTGGACTACCTGCAACAGAAGCAAACGCTACAAATCGAGTGGCGATCGTCGCTCAAAGCATTACGTCTATCATTACTTTTAAACGAAAGCAATCGCTTCAATTAAGAAAAAATGCGACGATTTATTTAACGTCTGCTTTTGGCGCTATTTTTGGTGCTTTTTCAGCTTTGTCGATTAGTGACCGTACGTTTATCTTTATTTTAGCCCTAACGATGGTTACATCGATTTTATTTTTAATTTGGAACCCACTTAAAGCTGTCAATCGCACTGTTACACTAACGCCCTTTATGGCGTTTATAGGCGGTGCACTATCTATGGGGATCGGCTTTTATAGTGGTTTCATCCAAGTTGGTGTCGGTTTTTATATTATGATTCTCGCTATCTTACTTTATAAAAAATCATTTGCTGAGGCAACGCTTATTAAAATTATTGTTGCTGGTGTATCAGTGTCTCTCTCTCTTTTCATTTATGCAGCTAATGGACAAGTTAACTGGCTCGTCGGCATTGTTCTCGCATTAGGAAATATGGCTGGTGCACTAGTAGGTAGCCGTATTGTTTTAGGAAAACAAACTAAGTGGATTCGAATTGTTCTCATCTGTACCATCTTGTTGATGGCCGTTCGCTTGCTGTTCGAACTGTATACGTAATCCTTTCAAACACACAAAACCGAGAATGGCCATTATGTCATTCTCGGTCTATACCGTTCACTCATTCAGGCGTTGGTACACGCTCTAGCGTAATACGGCCAATTGTGCCACTTCTGAGCTCTCTTAATAGCAGTTCAGCCGTACGATCATAATCAACAAGTCCTCCACGCAACATACAGCCTCGTTTACGACCAATCTCATCAAACAGACGACCTACATCTTCACCATCTACATCATCATCAAGCTGATAACGTTTTTGTAAGAGTTCGGGATAAACGTCGAGACAATAGCGCAAAACGAATGCAGCGACATCACCATAATCAAGCAATTCATCTTTAATTGCGCCAGTCGCAGCTAATCGAAAACCAACTTCTTGATCTTCAAATTTTGGCCATAATATTCCTGGAGTATCAAGTAGATCTAAGCTTGTACCAACTTTAATCCACTGCTGTTGCTTTGTAATTCCAGGTCGATCGCCTACTTTCGCTTGCCGCTTATTGACGAGACGATTAATAAACGTGGACTTTCCGACATTTGGAATACCAAGAATAACGGCTCGAAGCGCCCGAGGCTTCATTCCTTTCGATTCCCATTTCTTATATAAATCTTTTGCTAGTGCTTGGCATGCTGGTACAATCTTTTTGATTCCTTGACCGGTTTGGGAATTCACTTCAACGACTGCATGACCTTGCTTTTCAAAAAAATGCTTCCAGCGCTCTGTTTGTTTCGGATCTGCTAAATCTGTTTTATTTAATAAAATAAGACGAGGCTTCTGCTGAACAAGCTCATCAATTACAGGGTTTTGGGATGATACGGGTATGCGCGCATCTAAGAGCTCAATGACAACGTCAATCATAGACAATTTCTCATTGATCTCTCGTCGTGCTTTTGCCATATGCCCTGGATACCATTGAATGGTTTTCATGTCTACACCTACTTACTATTCTACAATTGATATATTTTCAAATGGATAAAAGATGACATTTGCTTTTCCAATGACGTCCTCTTTTGAAACAAGTCCGATGGCACGGCTATCTTTACTTAAGCGTCGATTGTCCCCCATAACAAAGTATGATTCTTCTGGAATGGTGGTACTACCAGTAATCTCTTCCAACGTAAAATCGCCTGTTAAAAGTTGACCTTGTTGTACGCTTTTCTTTAAGCTTTCGAGATAGGGTTCTTCTACAGCCTCTCCGTTAATGAACAGGGTATCCTCTCGATAAACTAATTCATCACCTGGCACACCAATAACTCGTTTAATATAATTTTTCCCTTCAGGAGCATGAAACACAATGATATCAAACCGCTCTGGCTTCGAAAATGTATATTCAATTTGATTCACAATCATTTTGTCACCCGAATCAAGTGTTGGCTGCATTGAATGACCGTCTACCACAATTGGCGCCAACAAAAACATGCGGACGAAAACAGTTGTAATTAAAGCAATGCTGAGGATCTTTGCCCACTCTACAAGATTTGTGCGACTTTTCATCTCGTGCCCCCCTTCCTTCTATCATACCATGTTTTTTCCCATCAGGCATTTCGAATATTGAAAAGGGGTTTTTCTCATAAAAGCGTAGTGAACAGTCCCATTGTCGTACGTCATTTTTAAAAAATAGACGCCCTATTAGACGCAAAAAGAAGCGCCCCTCAAATCGAGGAACGCCTCTTCTTTAGTGGTTATATGGACTACAACCACAAATGGTACATTAACGACGAATTTCTTTAATACGTGCTTTTTTACCACGTAAGCTACGTAGGTAATAAAGTTTCGCACGACGTACGCGTCCTTGACGCTTCACTTCGATCTTTTCGATCTTTGGTGAATGTAATGGGAATGTACGTTCAACACCTACACCGTAAGAGATTTTGCGTGCAATAAACGTTTCGCTGATACCAGATCCACGACGCTTAATAACAACACCTTCAAATAACTGAATACGCTCACGAGTACCCTCTACAACTTTTACGTGAATAGAAAGAGTATCTCCTGGACGAAAATCAGGATGATCAGTACGCAACTGCTCTGTAGTGATTTCTTTAATAAGGTTGCTCATCGTATTGTTCCCTCCTTCCCTACAGACATTCTTGCTTAATCAAGCAGCAGCGGAATATCGTAATCTTGCTAATGAAAGCTCATTAGTCACAACTATTATCATAGCATAAACCATTGCCTTAGACAACCAAACAATTAAATTCTTTCAAGCTTTGGTAGCCCTAATATAGAAAAAATCATTTCTAATTGTTCCTTGACGAGCTCTGTTAGTTTTAGCCTTCTCTTTTGCTCGTCTGGTGTTGCTTTAATGACAGGACAAAGGGCATAGAAGCGATTGTATAAACTCGCTAATTCAAATGCAAATGTACAAAGTAAGTTCGGCTCTAGCTCACTAATCGAACGTTCAAATGTCCCATTCCATCCAGACACATGTTTAAGGATCGCTCGTTCAGCGTCATCTGCATCGGCAAATGACCCATCAGTTGATGTTAAATGAGCTGCTTGAGCTTTTTGCAAAATGCTATTTGCCCGTGCATATGTGTAGATTAAATAGATTCCTGTGTTGCCTGTTACTTGTGTCGCCTCGTCTAAATCAAAAATAATATCTGATGTTGTATTATAGCGCAACATATTGTATCGAATCGCAGCAAATGTTAGTGCTTCAATTGTTTCTTCATTTGCCTCTGGGCTTTGCACACGTATAGCTTCCTTCATTTCTAAAATAAGCTCACTAATTTTAATGCCTATTCCTTTTCGACCAGACATCGCATATACTGCTTTTCCTTCTACTGTTTCTAAACCTAGCTTTGCTGCCGTATTCTTACTAAGTGACACGACTCCGTAGGAAACGTGCTTTAATTGTGCAGCTTCCTTCTCATAGCCAGCCGCGTGCAAAGCTTGCTTCACCACTTTCTGTGGATACTCTTGACGGTAATCTATGACATTAATGACTGCATCTCCACGTCCAAACGGTTGTGATTGCCCGACTGCACTAGTTGTCCAAAGAGTCTCTGTTTTTGGTTTATACAAGAAATCATTCTCGAGTAAGCCAAATTTCCACATATGATAAGCAATATCTTTTACCGTATACGTTAACACACCATTAGAACGAATTAATACTTTGTCTGCTTGGTGTTCAACAGACTCCTCGCTTGCCTCTTGCTTTTCATTTGTTCGAATGACCCAGCAGCCAGCTTGAGGACCGTGCTCTTGTTTAAAAAACACTTCGCTTGTTTGTAATTTTTCAAAGGCACGATCCCAAAATCCATTGGCAACAATGTCTCGCTCCCATACTAATAAATCGTAGGTAATATCAAACTGTCCCATTTCCTCTACGTGCTCGGCAGACAACTTATCTGCGACTGCGTAGCCTAGCCAAGATATGCTGTTATTTCCTTCTTCAAGCTTATGCAATACGTCATCACGCTTATCTGTAGACAACTCCCCTTTATCGTACAACTGATTTAAAGAGGAATACACATCCCAACAATAGTCACCAAAGCGTGTTGCCGGTTTATTAGATTCTGTATGTAAAAGAGCCGTGAGGGTATCTGCTAACTGATTACCAAGATCATCTATGTAGTTATGAGTCTCAACTTCTTGATGATCCTGTTTCATCATTCGAGCTAACGTATCACCAATACATGCATTACGTAAATGACCAATATGCGCTGATTTGTTTGGATTAATCGATGTATGCTCAATGACAACTTTCTGTTTATCCACTTGTTTAGTCGTTGATGAAAAAAAATTCACCCTATCCCATGCAATAAAAAAATTAATAAACCCTGGTCGAACAACATCTATTTGTTTAACTGGCAACTCTTTCTCCACAAGCTTCTCTTTTAAATCAAGTGCAATCTCGTATGGATTTTTTTTCGCAACTCGTGCAAGCTTCATCGCAATATTCGTTGCATAGTCTCCATGAGCGAGTTGTGCAGGTTGCTCAATTTCTACCTGCACATCACCATCATACGTTTTCACAATGTCTTTAATGGTTTGCTGAAGAATCTGGCCGATTTCCATTCTGTTACTCCTTTGTATGATTATTCTGTTTCGCTTTTTAGCTGTTCAATAAAAGCTGCTTCTTCTTTTGTTAATGCATACCCTTTTAATAAATCTGGACGCCGCTTAAATGTACGGCGCAATGATTCTTCTCTCCGCCATTTCTCAATGTTTTCATGGTGACCAGATAATAGAACATCTGGTACCGCTAAACCTTGAAATGTTGCCGGTCTTGTATAATGAGGGTGCTCGAGTAATCCAGTAGAATACGAATCGGTTACGGCAGAATTTTCATTTCCAAGCACACCTGGAAGAAGACGTGTGATACTGTCAGTAACAACCATCGCCGCCAATTCGCCACCAGTAAGAACAAAATCCCCAATGGAAATTTCATCTGTGACAAGTGACGTTCGCACACGTTCATCGAATCCTTCATAATGCCCGCAAAGGAAGACGAGGTGGTCTTCTTTGGAGAGTTCTTCTGCCTTTGCTTGCGTAAAGCGTTCCCCTTGTGGGCATAGGAGCACAATTCTCGGTTTCTTTCCACCTTGTTCCGTCACATGGTTTACTGCATCAAAAATCGGCTGTGGGGTGAGCACCATGCCAGCACCGCCACCGTATGGATAATCATCTACTTTCCGATGTTTATTCGTCGTAAATTCACGAAAATCAATGGCTTGATACGTAACGAGGCCTTTCTCCTGAGCCTGTTTTAAGATAGATGACCCAAACACACCTGTAAACATTTCTGGAAATAGGGTTAAGATATCGATTCTCATACATCATCCAGTCCTTCAAGAAGATGCACTTTGACTATACCTTCGTTTAGGTTCACTTCTTTAATGACATCTTCTATATAAGGAAGCAATAAGTCTTTCTTGCCCTTGCGTTCTACAACCCATACATCATTTGCCCCAGTTTCAATAATCTCTTTAATCATTCCTAAAGAATGACCATCTTCATCGATAGCCTGACAACCAATAATTTCATGGTAATAAAATTCATTTTCTCCAAGCTCGCTTAATTGTTTTTCGGAAACGTACATATACTTCCCTTTAAATTCTTCCACTTCATTCATATTCGTATAACCTTCAAAGGTTAATAAGTCAAAATTCTTATGTTTCCGATGGCTCTTCACTTGAATTAATGTGCCTTTTTCATCTGGTGAAGACGCAACTTTTAACTGGGAGCCAATTGCAAAGCGTTCTTCGCCAAAATCTGTATTCGATAGTACACGCACTTCTCCACGAACACCATGAGTGTTTACTAATCTTCCGACATTAAACCAGTTTGTCATGTTTCTCTGTTCTCACTTTCTCTTATCTCATGAATAACACCGTCTTTAACCACAATCGTCAGCGCATTCTCAGCAGATACCCACTTTGAACCAACTTCGACATCGATGAGGACATCTGTCATTTCAAAGAACAACTCACTTCCTTCTGTCAAATGATTAAGCTGATCCATTTTAAACTGAAGCGATTGTTGTTTTTCTTGACGCCTGTTAATTTCATGATCGAATTTTTCTTTTAATGAAGGAACCATTTGCGAGGGTGTTTTCTTTTGCGCATGATGATACTGAAATTCTAACTGTTTTATTTCACGCTCTAACTGCACCTTTTCCTCTTCAAATGATCGGGTCAGTTCAGCTCGTTTCGTTGACGTTAACACGTGCTTAACAGACGCTTTTCGAATGCATTTCATCACACATTCCTCCTATGCAAAAAAAGGGTGAGGTTTCCCTCTCCCTTTTCAATCAGCAATATCGAGTCGCACACGCTCATGTTGTTTGTTCGCAGCATAAAGCACTGAACGAATCGCTTTTGCTGTTCTTCCTTGCTTTCCAATCACTTTCCCCATATCATCTGGATGTACAGAAAGACGCAAGACGGTTGTTCTTTCCTCATGGGCTTCTTCAACTTGCACAGCATCAGGGTAATCCACTAATGATTTCGCAATATGTTCAACCAAAGCTTTCATCCATTTGATCCTCCTCGGGAGTGATTATTTTGCGTTCTTTTCGTTGTGAAGCTTCTCCATAAGACCCGCATTTGAGAACAAGTTACGAACAGTATCAGATGGTTTTGCACCTTTTAACATCCACTCAAGTGCTTTGTCCTCTTTAATGTTCACTTGTGCTGGTTGAGCGATTGGGTTATACGTTCCAATTTCTTCAATGAATCGTCCATCACGTGGGAAACGAGAATCTGCAACTACTACACGGTAAAATGGGGCTTTTTTAGATCCCATACGTTTTAATCGAATTTTAACAGCCATTAGCTGTACACCTCCAAATAATATTAAACACAATTTTTAATCATATCACTAATGATACGTTCGGACAAGGTTTTTTTAAATCATTTACGATTTAAAATGGGAGTTTAAACCCACCAAGACCTTTGCCACGTTTCTTTCCTTTACCTGCCTGCATCCCTGTCATTTGTTTCATCATCTTCTTCATATCTTCAAACTGCTTTAGCAAACGATTCACATCTTGAATGGTCGTGCCGCTTCCTTTCGCAATTCGTTTCCGACGACTTCCATTAATGACAGCGGGATCACGCTTTTCGAGGGGAGTCATTGACTTCACAATCGCTTCCACTCGAACGAGCTGGTGTTCATCAACCTTTAAATCTTTCATCCCTTTTTTGTTCATTCCAGGCATCATACCAAGCAAATCTTCTAAAGGGCCCATGCTTTTTACTTGCTCAAGTTGTTCTAGGAAATCATCAAATGTAAAATCCATCGTCCGCAATTTTTTCTCAAGCTCTTTTGCTTTCTCTTCATCTACATTTGTTTGCGCCTTTTCAATTAAAGAGAGTACGTCTCCCATCCCAAGAATACGGGACGCCATACGTTCAGGATGAAACGGCTCAAGCTGATCAATCTTTTCACCCATACCTGCAAACTTAATCGGTGTATTGGTGACGGCTTTAATGGATATAGCCGCACCACCACGAGTATCCCCATCAAGCTTCGTTAACACAGCTCCGGTAACATCAAGCTGTTCGTTAAAACTCTCTGCAACGTTCACGGCATCTTGACCAGTCATGGAGTCAACAACAAGCAAAATCTCGTCCGGTTTAACCATTTCCTTAATATCGGTGAGCTCTTTCATTAACGTTTCATCAATGTGTAGACGACCTGCTGTATCAAGGATAACATAATCATGATGCTCTTCTTTTGCCTTTTGAACCGCTTGTTTTGCAATTTCAACTGGGCTCACTTGATCACCTAGAGAAAACACAGGCATATCCAGCTGTTTACCAAGGGTCTCTAATTGTTTAATGGCGGCTGGACGATAAATGTCACATGCCACTAAAAGAGGCTTTCGGTTATGATTTTTACGCAAATGATTTGCGAGCTTTGCTGTGGTTGTTGTTTTACCAGCACCTTGCAAGCCAACCATCATGACAATCGTTGGGGCCTTAGCTGCCACAGCAATTTTACTTTGTTCAGAGCCCATTAGCGCTGTTAACTCTTCATTAACGACTTTTATCACTTGTTGACCTGGCGTTAGACTTTTCATAACCTCTTGTCCTAACGCCTTTTCTTTTACACTCGCAATAAACTGCTTCACGACTTTGAAGTTAACATCTGCTTCGAGAAGGGCGAGGCGAACTTCACGCATCATATCTTTAACGTCTTGTTCACTTACTTTCCCTTTTCCGCGGATTTTGGTTAACGTATCTTGCAGGCGTGCGGCGAGTCCTTCAAAAGCCAATCCAATCGCCTCCTACGTCCTAATCAAGTTTTTCTAATTGATCCGTCAGTTCATTCAACAGTTGCCTACGATCGTCGTTTTTGGCATAGTCGCGCAACTGGGCAAATATAGAGCGACGGGCTTCAAACTTCTCTAGCAGACCAAGCTTTGCTTCATAATCTTCAAGCATGGTTTCTGTTCGTCGAATGTTATCGTACACTGCTTGGCGACTTACTTCGTATTCATCTGCAATTTCACCAAGGGAATAGTCATCTAAATAATAACGGGTCATATAGTTTTGCTGTTTATCCGTTAATAAGGGCTGATAAAAATCAAACAAGTAGTTCATGCGTAACGTTTTATCGAGCATGGTCAAATCTCCTTGTTAAGTCAATTCCCTTTACGTTTAAACATGTTACTACATCAAGCTTCTACTGTCAAGATTTTATCTTAACAACATTTTTAAGCCTCTTTTGTTTCAATCATATCTTTAAATAATCCATAGACAAATTGCTCTGCGTTAAACGGCTGGAGATCATCTTTTTGTTCTCCTAAGCCAATGAACTTCACCGGTATATCAAGCTCTTGTCTTACCGCAATCACAATTCCGCCTTTTGCTGTTCCATCAAGCTTTGTTAACACTAATCCGGTAACATCTGTTGCTTGTCCAAACGCTTTTGCTTGCGCTAACGCATTTTGTCCTGTAGTGGCATCAAGTACGAGCAATACTTCGTGCGGAGCGCCTGGCACTTCTCGCTCAATGACTCGCTTTACTTTCGCTAACTCATTCATTAAGTTTACTTTATTTTGCAGTCGTCCCGCCGTATCGCAAATAAGCACGTCTGCTTTGCGAGACTTTGCTGCTGCCACCGCATCATACATCACCGCAGCCGGATCAGAACCGGCTTGTTGTTTAATCACGGGTACACCAACCCGTTCTCCCCATACGTCAAGTTGCTCAATGGCCCCAGCACGAAATGTATCTCCCGCTGCAAGAACGACTGATTTCCCCTCGGTTTTCAAATGGTGGGCAAGCTTTCCAATAGACGTTGTTTTACCAACTCCATTTACGCCAACAACAAGAATAACCGTTAAGTCTTGCTCCTGTATGTTTAAGGATGTATCATCGCCATCTTTTTCAAGCAATCCAGCTAACTTCTCCGAGATAACCGGCTGGATATCAGCAGTATCTTTAATGTTGCGAAGCTTTACTTCCTCTTTGAGCTCATCCACCAACTCCATTACGTTCGAGACACCAACATCTGCACTAATGAGAAGCTCTTCAAGCTCTTCGAAAAAATCTTCATCTACTTTACGGTAGCGGGCAACAAGCTCATTCATTTTTCCTGAAAAGTTTGTTCTTGTTTTTTCAAGCCCTGTCTTAAATTTCTCTGTCACATCTGTTGTTTGTTGTGTCATTTTCTCTTTTAATTTTTTAAAAAAACTCATCGGCTCACCTAACTTTCTAGTAATTGTTTTGACTCCTCTAATCGAACAGAGACAATTCTCGAAACGCCTGATTCTTCCATCGTTACCCCGTATAACACATCTGCACCTTCCATTGTGCCCTTACGATGCGTGACGACAATAAATTGAGTCCGAGTCGAAAACTCTCGTAAATATTGAGCAAATCGGCTAACATTGGCTTCATCTAAAGCCGCTTCAACTTCATCCAGCACACAGAATGGAACTGGGCGAACCTGCAAGATTGCAAACAGCAACGCAATGGCGGTTAACGCTCGCTCTCCTCCTGAAAGCAAACCGAGCTGCTGTTTTTTCTTTCCAGGAGGTCGTGCAACAATATCAATCCCGGTTGTTAACGGTGCATTTGGATCAGTTAAAATCAGGTCTGCATCCCCACCACCAAATAATTTCACGAACACTTCTTGGAAATGAGTACGGATACTTACAAAAGTCGTCATGAATCGCTTACTCATCTCTTCATCCATTTCGTCAATTGCTTGGTCAAGAGATTGGCGCGCATCAAGCAGATCGGTTTTTTGAGCCGTTAAAAATTGATAGCGGCCATTAATTCGATCGTACTCATCGATGGCACCTAAGTTAATCACGCCAAGCTCTTCTATGGAGCGCCTTAGTAAAGCTAATTGTTTGCGGGAATCGTCCAAAGGCTCTCTTAACGAGTACTGTTGTTTTGCACCTTCATATGAAAGCTCATACTCTTCTCTCAGTCGATTTAAGCGATAATCTAAATCGACATCAAGACGGTTCACGCGAACTTCTAATGCCTGACTTTTTGATAGAACTGTTTCAAGCTCGTCTTGATTTCGTTTATTCTCCAATCCTAAACGTTCATACTGCTCGTTATAGAGTCGCTCTTCTTCCTGTAATGACTGGAGCTGCTTGGAAAGTGCTTCTTTTTCAGCGTTCGCATCAGCAATCAATGTTGTTAACGATTCTTTCGTTACGATCTGTTCTCCTGCAGTAGAATGCAGAAGTTGATAGTTTTCTGTTTCGATTGCTAGAACACGCTTCACTTCATCGAACTGTTTAACCGTTTCTGCTAGCTGTGTCTGGTGATACGTTAATTGTTGTCTAATTTCAGCACGCGCTACTTTTAATTCAGTTAATTCTGCTTGCCCTTTTTCTTTTGCAAGTTGTTCATGATCAAGCTGAAGCTGGAGTTCTTCGATACGCTTTTCTAATTTTGATGCCTCGGCGGCGGCACGCTGTTCGCCTGCCTCAATTTCCTTCAGACGATTTTTCGTCGCATCGCCTTCTTGCTTTTCGCTTGCTTTCAATCGTTCTAGACGTTCATACTCTCGCTTCGATTGAGTCATTTCCAGCTCTTTGTTTTGGTAACGTTCTCGTACTCGGTCGTACTCTATTGTTAAGGTTTGCTCTTTCTTTTGGAGCTCTTGAATGTTCTGTTGTTTTTCAATGCGCGCTTCTTTTAAGTTTGTTACTTGTTTTTCAAGGGATTCAATCGCATGATCAAGTTGTTTTTTCTTTCCATCAAGTTCTTCTTTTTCACGTTTTCGGCTTAACAAAGAAGATTGATTTTGTTTAACACTTCCACCTGTCATAGAACCACCAGGATTAACAATGTCCCCATCCAATGTCACGATTCGATAACGGTGATTGAATTGCTTAGCAATGCGATTTGCAGACGTTAGCTCTTCTACAATAATAGTTGTGCCAAGTAATGACTCAATGATAGGGCGATATGAATCCTCTACTTCTACAGCTTCAGAAGCCAAGCGAACAAATCCTGGTTGTCCTTTTAATCCCGTAGCAACTGCTTCAGGGATTGTACGTGGCTTAATCGTGCTCACAGGCAAGAATGTTGCTCGACCGGCGCGCTGTTCTTTTAAATAGCCAATAGCGGCACGAGCAGCCTGCTCCGTTTCAACGATGACGTGCTGCGCTTGTCCACCTAAAGCAATATCAATGGCTTTTTCGACTTTTTGCGGTACATGGATCAGTTCTGCAACTGCACCAACAACACCTGTTAGACGCTCTCTCTGTTTTAAAACTTCTTTTACACCGTGGAAAAAACCAGAAAAATCATCTTCCATTTCTTGCAACGCTTCTCTTCGGCCATCTATTTTTTGCAGGAGTTTGTACGCTTCATACAGCTTTGTCTCTTTTTTAAATAATGCTTCCTTTGCTTCTTCTTCTGATTGCAAAAGTGTACGTAAAGCATGTTTGTGTTCATCCAACTGCTGTTTCGTTGATTCAAGCTCAGTTTTGTCAAGTTCTAACCTTTGTTCTCCTGACTCAAGTAACTGTCTTACCGTTGCAAGCTCGCTTTCACTTTTATCCGAGAAACGCTGTTTTTGCTCCACTTGTTCATTTAAATAGCGACGTTCATTTCGTAAGGAAGCCTGTTCATTTAACCACTCAATATAATCCCCTTTTGCATCTTCAATATCTGCAGCAATGGTTTCCTTTGATTGAGAAAGGGACTGTTCCACCTTTTGATAGGCAGAATCAATGTCTTTACTTTTCGCCTTTAACGATTGATAGGTTTTTTCGAGGTCTTCTTTCTTTTTAGCCAGCTGCTCTTGTTCCGCTTCTTTTTGAATGAGTAACTGCTTGCTTTGCTCTTCATCCTTTTGCTTACTTCGCTGTTTCTCTTCTAAAATGCCTTTACGGCCTTCATTTTTTTCTAATTCTTCACTAACTTGAAGATAGCGTTGCTGAATGGAGGAGCTTTTCTCTCGACTCAAGCGCTGTTTTTCTCGAATCGATTCTAATTCGTCTTCGTTCACTGCAAGCTGTTTGCGTTGTTCTCCAATCATCGCTTTTAACTTTTTAAGTTCCTCTGATTGACTTTCCCACTCTGTATGTAACTGAGAAATCTCTTCTGTTGTGACAGCTATGTCAAGGTTTTCTTGCTCTTCTTTAAGGCGTATAAATTCCTTGGCGATTGCCGCCTGTTCCCGAAGAGGCTCAACCTGATCTTCTAATTCATTTAATATATCGTTTACACGATGCAAATTTTCTTCCGTTTGGTTTAACCGTTTTTCTGCTGTCTGCTTCCTAGTTTTATACTTTAATACACCTGCAGCTTCTTCAAAGATTAAACGTCGTTGTTCTGCTTTGCTACTTAATATTTCTTCAATCTTTCCTTGCCCGATAATGGAATAGGCTTCTCTCCCTAATCCAGAGTCAAGGAATAAATCAGTCACATCTTTTAAGCGACAGGTTGTTCCATTAAGTAAATATTCACTGTCGCCAGATCGGTATAGTCTACGAGTCACTCGCACTTCACTATAATCAATCGCCAAATGTTCATCTTCGTTATCTAATACAAGCGATACTTCCGCTACATTAACTGCTTTTCGCGTATCGCTTCCTGCAAAAATAACATCTTCCATTTTCGCTCCACGCAGCGACCGTGCGCTTTGCTCGCCTAATACCCAGCGGATTCCATCGGAAATATTGCTTTTTCCACTTCCGTTTGGCCCAACCACGGCCGTAACACCTTGGTCAAAATCAACTTGTATAGGCTCGCCAAAGGACTTAAAACCTTTGACTTCTATCCGTTTAAGGAACATAAACTTCCCTGCTTTCTTACTCCATACTAACTCGTTTGGTTCATTATGAACCACCCTATTCTATCATATAAAGAACCTCTCGTAATCCAGAAAACCAATTCGTAGTTTTGTTTATAGAGAAAACATGGTATCGTAAGTTTATTCTTACTAAGGGGGACTATAAAATGAGTCAATCTCTATCTATAGATGAAGTCGAGGCTTTACTTAATGATATGAAAAAAAAGCTAAACATTGTTAATGCTAGCGTCATTAAAGCAGACGCTGTTCACGATCGTAAACATCAGGATCTACTTGCCTTACATACGCACGTCATGAGACAACCATCCTTTTCCATTAGTGAACTAGATGAAATTGTTCAAGAGCTTGGCCAACTTCGGGAAGAAGAATAAAAGAAAGCTAGAAAAAAGGAGCCGAACCGCTTCTTTTCTCTAGCTTTTTTTCCAATTGAGCGCATCCAATGCTTGTTTTGCTGCTAACTGTTCCGCTTCTTTTTTGGAGCGGCCGGTTCCACTTCCGATCGTCTCATCATTTAAGCGGACGTTCGATACAAACTCACGATCATGAGCTGGTCCACGCTCTTGGACAATTTGGTATTTAATTTGACCACGATTATCTCGCTGTACAAATTCCTGAAGCTGGCTCTTAAAATCCATTTTATGGGTAAAGGCACCTTCTTTTATTTTCGGGTACATAAACCGTGATAAAAATAAGAAAACGGCATCTAGCCCTTGATCGAGATACAAGGCACCAATAAACGCTTCAAACACGTCAGCGAGTAACGCCGGTCTCGTTCTACCGCCAGTCACTTCTTCTCCTTTTCCAAGTAACACAAGCTGACCAAATTGAAGCTCTTCTGCAAACATGGCGAGAGACGGTTCACATACAATGGAAGCACGCAGCTTCGTCATATCTCCTTCACTCATCGATTTATATGTTTTAAACAAATACTGTGAAACTGCAAGCTCTAATACAGCGTCGCCAAGAAACTCCAGCCGTTCGTTATCTGATGAAGAGAAGATACGCTGCTCATTCACATAGGAGGAATGAGTAAATGCTTGAATCAACAGTTTGCGATTTTCAAATGTTAATGAAGTCCGTACGAGTAAATCGTCGAATTGACGTTTCTGAGCTTCTGTCAATTCTAAACGACGTTGCGTACGTTTTCGATCATTTGGTCTTGGTTTTCTTTGAAATTTAGATGGTTGTACCATACACTTACCTCCAGATGCTGGAGCTCAAAAAGTAAAAAGAGTTCGTTCTTCTTATTTCTTTCTCCTGTCATCATTTTAACAGATTCTTGCTGATCTTTATATGTAAAGATGTGTTAAAGAGCCCTAACAGGTTCGCTGAAAGGGCTCTCTTCAATCGGTTATGCGTTGTTATTTATGTAATCGACAACATCCTTAACCGTTGCAATTTTTTCTGCGTCTTCATCAGCAATTTCCATGTCGAACTCATCTTCAAGCTCCATTACAAGCTCCACCACATCAAGTGAGTCAGCTTTAAGGTCGTCTTTAAAAGATGCCTCAAGCGTTACTTCTGATTCTTCTACACCTAAACGGTCAACGACGATTTTCGTTACGCGCTCCATTACGTCAGCCACACTAGTCACCTCCTTTCAAAAGTACTGGCAAAGTAAAATTGTACTGACACAAGTCGTACGTGTCAAGTAGCCTTTTACGGCATTGCCATTCCACCATCTACATGAAGAGTTTGTCCAGTCATATACTTTGCATCGTCACTTGCTAAAAAGCGCACAACACGAGCAACGTCGTCTGGTTCTCCTAACATACCTAACGGGATTTGTCCAAGTAATGCCTCTTTCGCATCGCCACTTAATTCATCGGTCATATCGGTTGTAATAAAGCCTGGCGCAATGGCATTCACTAAAATATTTCTAGAGGCAAACTCTTTCGCTAGTGTTTTTGTCAACCCTATAACCCCAGCTTTTGCTGCAACATAATTGGCTTGACCTGGGTTTCCAAGCACACCAACAACCGATGCGACATTAATAATGCGTCCAGAGCGCTGTTTCATCATTTGGCGACTGACACCCTTTGCGCAAAGAAATACACCTTTTAAATTTATATCTAGCACATCGTCCCAATCGGATTCTTTCATTCGCATGACTAAATTATCTTTTGTGATCCCAGCGTTATTTACTAAAATGTCAACAGACCCAAACCGCTCTACCGTTTCCTTAATCATGTTCTTTACTTCATCTTCATTTGCAACGTTTGTTTGGATGGCGACTGCTTCTTGACCAATAGCGTTAATCTCACTAACAACTTCTTCAGCTTTCGCTTGATTTCCTGCATAGTTTACAATAATATTGGCACCGTTTTTCGCCAATTCAAGGGCTATCGCTTTACCAATCCCTCTTGATGCACCCGTCACAATTGCTGTTTTTCCAGTAAACATGGCTATTCCCCTTTCAATATTCCCAATACGTTGTCGAAGGAAGCTTGATCCTGGACAGCATGGGCTTGTACTTGGCGATTGATTTTTTTCACAAGCCCCGTTAACACGTTGCCTGGACCAATTTCAATAAATGTATCCACACCTAGCTCAATCATGCGGTTAACGCTTTCTTCAAATCGAACAGGTGAATAAAGCTGTTCTGCTAGAAGGGCTCCAATAACTTCTGGAGCATGTATTTCATCTGCCGTCACGTTCGCAATAACCGGAACCATTGGCATGGTAATGGTTGCACTATGTAAGTCACTTTCAAATTGTTCAGAGGCTGGCTTCATTAGAGAAGAATGAAAAGGACCACTAACCGCAAGCGGCAATGCTCGTCTTGCTCCTTTTTCTTTTGCCAAAGCACTTGCTTGTTCAATACCTGTCGCTGTACCTGATAAAACTACTTGGCCTGGGCAGTTTAAATTTGCCACATTCACTGCGTTACCCGCTGATGTCACCTCTTCACATATAGATTGAAGAGTGTCTTGGTCAAGCCCTAGAACAGCAACCATAGCCCCTTGACCATTAGGTACCGCCTGTTCCATTAAAGTCCCACGCTTATGTACAAGACGGACCGCCTCTGCAAAAGGCAACGCTTCACTTGCTACAAGAGCTGAATATTCACCTAAACTGTGGCCAGCAACATAGTCAGGCTGAATGCCTTCATCTTTAAATAATTGCAGCAAGGCCGTACTCATTGTCACAAGTGCAGGCTGTGCATATGCCGTTTGCTTTAACGTGTCCTCTGGTCCTTCTTTCATTAACTCACTAATGGAAAAGCCTAAAGCGGTATCCGCTTCATTTACAATAGCCGCAGCTTTTTCATTTGTTGCAAAATAATCCGTACCCATACCGACTTTTTGCGAGCCTTGACCAGGAAACAAAAAGGCTATTTTACTCATTTTCCTGCCTCCTATTTAGTAATAAATTGGCTTCAATGACAGCTACTACGTCTTGATCTACCATCTCTTTTGCCTGGCGGATTGCGTGAAAGAATGCATTCGAATCTGAAGAACCATGCGCTTTAATTACCGGTGCTTTTAAACCAAACAAGCCTGCACCACCGTATTCCGAGTAATCCATTTTCTTTTTCAAGCCGGTAAGCTTCGGTTTAAGCATTCCTGCCGCTAGCTTCGCTGAAATCGAGCTAGTTAGCTCTGTTTTCAACATTGAAAATAGCATTTTTGCTGTTCCTTCTATTGTTTTTAAAACAAGATTCCCGGAAAACCCATCACAAACGACAACATCGCAAACACCGTCAAGTAAGTCTCTCGCTTCGACGTTCCCGACAAAATGCAATGTGCTTTCATCCAATAAACGATAGGCTTCCTTCGTTAGCTCTGTTCCTTTCCCTGCCTCCGTGCCTACATTTAACAAGCCAATTCTTGGTTTTTCCACTTGATGGATTTTTTGCATATACGCATCACCAATTACAGCATACTGAAGAAGATGTTCTGCTTTTGCTTCCATATTGGCACCAACATCCAGCAACAAAAATCCATTCCCATCCTTTGTCGGTAACATAGGGGACAAAGCTGGTCGATCAATTCCTTTTTGTCGTCCAACGTAAAGCAAGCCTGCCGTCATAAGTGCGCCTGTATTTCCTGAAGAAATGCAGGCATCGGCATGTTGTGCCTTCACTTCATTTACAGCTAACACCATTGAGGCATCTTTCTTTCGTCTAACGGCCGTTGTAGGTTTATCTGTATCTAAAATAGATTCCACAGTGTGGACCATTGAAATTCTGTTGTGGGAATCCGTTAGCAACGGCTTCATTTTCGTCTCGTCACCAATTAATGTAATTTGAAGATCCGCGAACTCTTTTACAGCACGAATTGCTGCTTCTACTTGTGCATGTGGCGCATGATCGCCGCCCATTGCGTCAATTGCAATTTTCATTCATGATCAACCGCCCTCTTCCTCTGTTTCATGTTGCTTAAACATGACAAAGTCTCCATCGAATACGATTTCTTGATTCACTTTACTTGTAACTGTTACTTTTGTTCGATCTCCATGGGTATCGACAACTTCGGCCTTTGCAATGACACGTTCTCCAAGACGTACTGGTCGTTTAAAGTGAATATTTGCCTTCGCTGTTAAAACCAGCTCATTGTCCATTAATGCAACTGCGAGCGAATTCGCTTGTGCAAATAAATGATGACCGCGAGCAATACCATTTCGAGCAAATACGTGCTCTTCGTTTACTTCAAACATGGAAATCGCTTGTTTTTCAAGGACAAGATCAATAATTTCTCCAATGACTTCATCTGGGGAAAGCGAGATAACCGTATCTCGGTGCTGATAAGCAACATCTTTAATCCGTTCTCGTAATTCAGGTATATTCTTTTCCATCCGGTCTAAACGAATGGTTTGTATACTAACGGAAAAATGCTCAGACAGTGCTTCATCTGTCATAAATGGATTTTCGTTTAACAATTTACTTAATTGTAGTTGTCGTTCTTTTTTCTTTAATCGCATCGTTTGCTTCTCCATCCGTTTATCTACCATTCGTTTTATGACTAGGTACTAAGACTAGTATAAAGTTCTTTCAACAAACCTTCAAGGGTTAATCAATTTTTTCTCCTTCATATGCGCCAATTTCTTTTAAATAGCGGGCTAAATGCGCATACTCTTCATCATGCTCAAGAACATTTGACGAAATAATGACATCAGCATCTTGTCGAGCCGTTTCTAACGTCCGATAATCGTGAACCACATCTGCTAGCTTGAAGTCTGGCAATCCACTTTGTTTAGAACCAAAGAAATCTCCTGGACCTCGTAACTCCAAATCACGTTCAGATAGTACAAAACCATCTGTTGTTTCAGTCATAATACGCATTCGTTCCTTACCGACTTCTGATTTGGGCTTTGCAACTAATATACACGTTGATTGTGCGTCTCCACGCCCTACTCTACCTCGTAACTGGTGCAATTGTGCTAAACCGAAGCGATCAGCGTCATAGATCACCATAACTGTTGCATTTGGAACATTTACACCAACTTCAACAACCGTTGTAGACACAAGGAGCTGTGTGTCATTTTTAGCAAAAGCACTCATTACATCCTCTTTTTCCGCAGCAGACAAGCGTCCATGCATTAACCCTACCTGAATATTTCCTTGATAATGGTTTGCGAGCATTGTATAGAGGTCAATGGCATTCTGTACGTCAAGCTTCTCTGATTCTTCAATAAGCGGACTAATGACGTACGCTTGATGTCCGGCCATCACTTCTTTTTCAATAAATCCAAGTACTCGTTCAAATAAATCGTGAGTGACCCAATAGGTCTCAATTGGTTTTCGACCTGCTGGCAGCTCATTAAGCACCGATACATCCATATCACCAAATACTGAAATAGCCAATGTTCTCGGTATTGGTGTGGCAGTCATAAACAGCACATCAGGACTTTCCCCTTTACTTCGTAGCACTCGCCTTTGCTCGACTCCGAAACGATGTTGTTCATCAGTGATAACGAACCCAAGATTGTGGAAGAAAACATCTTCTTGTATTAATGCATGTGTTCCTACGACAATATCTATCTCACCTGTAGCAATTTTTTCAAGAAGTACTGTTCGCTTTTTGCCCTTTACAGAGCCAGCTAAGAGGGCAACAGATAAACCTAAAGGCTCAAACCAATCCGCTAACGATTTCGCATGCTGCTCTGCTAAAATCTCTGTTGGGGCCATTAAGGCGCTTTGGGCTCCAGCTTTTACAACAGCATACATACAGGCTGCTGCAACAGCAGTTTTTCCCGAACCTACGTCTCCTTGTAACAGACGATTCATTCGATAAGGAGAAGAGATATCTGCTAAAATATCGTCAACTGCCTGATTTTGTGCCCCAGTTAATGAAAATGGCAATTGTGCAAAGAATGGATCTAGTTGATCACGACTAACAATAAGCTGTCTTCCTGTTTGCAATTCACGGTGTTGTTGCTTAAATACTCGCATTCGTAGCTGGAAATAAAGCAATTCCTCATAGACGTAGCGTCTTCTCGCTTGTTTAACCAACTCCGGATGAAGCGGATTGTGGAGATGTCGAATGGTTTCTGTTTTATTTAAAAGTTTATACCGTTCCCTTATGGTTGCTGGGAGAGGTTCAACAATCTGATGTTCATACATCTCCAACGCCACTTTTATCCAACGTTGCAGTTGTTTACTTGAAATGGTGCTTGTTGCATGGTAAACAGGCTCGACGTTGCCTTGACGCTCGATTTCACCAAACTTCAACTCACTTCCGGTTATCGTTAGTCGATGGGCATCCCATTTTCCTGTTACCGTCACTGTACTCCCTAGTTGAATCTTTGTTTTTAAAAAAGCTCGATTAAAAAAAATCACCTGAACGAGCACACCATCAACAACCATACGAAAACTTAAGCGATTTTTTTTCTTACCGAAGTAGCGGACAGAAGGCTCACTTTGAATGGTTCCGATCATCGTCACTCGGTCTTCGTGAGCTACGTCTCCTGGAGATTTAAGGGAATAATCTTCATAGCGAAATGGAAAAAACTCTAAAAGGTCTTGGACGGTATAGATCCCAAGACCTCCTAACGCCTTAGCGCTTTCCTCGCCAATGCCTTTTACTGTATCTACACGTAACTGAGACAAATTCACTTCGCACGTTCAGCTGTCTTTCCAAATACAGCTGCCTCCAGTCGACGTCCAGTAGGCGTCGCAGCAAGTCCACCTTCACCTGTTTCTCGCAACGATTCTGGCATCGTCTGACCAATTCGATACATCGCTTCAATTACTTCATCACACGGAATTCTACTTTCAATTCCAGCAAGGGCCATATCAGCAGCCGTAATCGCTAGAGAAGCACCGGCGGCATTTCGTTTTACACAGGGTACTTCAACAAGTCCAGCTACAGGATCACATACCAAACCGAGCATATTCTTTAATGCAATGGCCATCCCATGAGCAGATTGCTTTGGTGTTCCACCTGCAAGCTCTACTAAAGCTGCTGCTGCCATTCCAGTAGCTGATCCTACTTCCGCTTGACAGCCTCCAGCTGCTCCTGAAATAGACGCATTATTGGCGACAACAAAGCCAAGAGCCCCACTTGTAAATAGGAAAGCAAGCTTCTCATCTTCAGTTGGATTAAATTTCCCTTCTACACCGAACAGTACACCAGGAACCACACCGGCAGATCCAGCAGTTGGGGTTGCGCAAATCGTTCCCATTGCAGCATTGACTTCATTTGTCGCCATAGCATTCGCCACTGCTAGTAGGGTTGTTTCACCACCAATCATGTTTCCTTTACGAATATATGCTGCAAGTTTCTTTCCATCGCCCCCTGTTAAACCTGAAACAGAAACGACATCTTCTTCAATCCCACGTTTTACAGCCGCTTCCATTGTGGCTAAATTAATACGCATTTTATTTAGTATTTCTTCGCGGGATTTACCTGTCACATTCATCTCTTGTTGAATCATCACTTCTGAGATTGAACACTGTTTTTCTTCTGTTAATGCAAGTAGCTCTGACACATTTCGAAACATTCGTACCCCTCCTTAGTCGTGTATTTTAGTCACATGGGTAATATGAGGTAAGTTTTCTAAAGGATGTAATATAGACTCGTCCACATTTTGATCTACTTCAATAACCATGAGCGCTTGCTCACCTTTTTCCTTCCGAGAAACCTCCATATGCCCGATGTTCAGCTGGTGTTTTGCTAATAAATTACTTACAGCAGCAATGACGCCATACCGATCTTGATGAACCACAAGGATAGCAGGATGATTCCCTGATAATCGAAGCACGAAACCGTTCAGTTCAATAATTTCAATTTTGCCTCCTCCAATGGACACACCTACAAGTTCAAACGTCTCTTCTCCTTTATACAGTTTAATGCGAACTGTGTTTGGATGGTGATCAATGGCACCTTCTTCATGAATCGAAATCGTCAGCTTTGCTTTTTCCGCTTCTTCATAGGCTTGACGAATTCGCTCATCATCCGTTTCGTAATCAAGTAGTCCTCCAATAACAGCAACATCTGTCCCATGTCCTTTATACGTTTTCGCAAATGACCCATAAAAATGTAAGTCGGCATGATCCGGCAACTGACCAAACAGCGTTCGTGCTACTTTTCCAATACGCGCAGCGCCTGCTGTATGTGAACTAGATGGGCCAATCATAACTGGGCCAATAATGTCAAACACCGTTCTATACTTCATCGTCTCGCCTCCATTAAAGAACCAAAAAGGTTGCCATCAATGACAGTTGGCAACCTTTTTGTTACTTAGAATCTACTTTTGTCATTGATAAGGAAACCGTTCCTGGCCCGACATGTGCACCAATAACCGCGCCAATCTCAGTTATGACCAACGAGTCAACGGTAAAAGCTTGCTTAATTTCTTCCGCTAATTTTTGCGCAAGCTCTTCATTAACTGCATGTGATATTCCTACTTGAACAGAGTCGCTTCCAAATTGTTCTTGCAGCAATGCCATCATCCGAGACACTGCTTTTTTCTGCCCTCGCACTTTCTCATGTGGGTATACCTCACCATCATCATTGAGAGACAAGATAGGCTTCATTTTCAAAAGGGAGCCTAACAATGCAGAGGCTTTCCCAATTCGCCCATTCTTTTGAAGAAATTCAAGCGTATCAACCATAAAATAAACATTGGTATCGTTCAGCATTTGCTCTAAACGAGCTTGACACGTTGCAAGGTCCGCACCTTGAGCCGCTAGTCTCGCAAC
This sequence comes from Shouchella oshimensis, assembly GCF_004375095.1. Classification (NCBI taxonomy): domain Bacteria; kingdom Bacillati; phylum Bacillota; class Bacilli; order Caryophanales; family Bacillaceae; genus Shouchella; species Shouchella oshimensis. The sequence continues at coordinate 396,378 of NZ_SNUX01000001.1, forward strand.
CTCCACAACGATTATTCCAATGGCATAAGAAGCACGCTTCGAATTACACACATGAATTGTTAGTTCATTTGCTAGCGCGTCTTTAGCAATTAATGCAGCTTGTACCGTCCCACTTAATTGAGCTGAAAGATGGATAGACAAAATAGCTGATGTGTCCTCGTCTGCAATGGAACGATACAAATCTTCAAATTGCTGTGGTGATGGCTGTGATGTTTTCGGCATAACGTCTGTTTCTTTTAAACGCTTATAGAAATCACGAGGTTGAAGAGTGACGCCGTCTTCAAATTGCTCATCGCCGAAATGGACATTTAACGGGATAACAGAAATATTTAGTTCGTCAACAAGAGCGTTTGGAATATCCGCTGTTGAGTCAGTCACAACTTTCACTTTCGCCATTGAACGTTCCTCCTCATTTATTATTCAACAGAAAAGATATAGGAATAGAGTGGCTGTCCGCCTTCAACGATATCAATCTCTACATCCTCTGCATGCATTTGAAGATACGTTTCTAGTTGTTCTGTCACTTCTTCACTAGAACCCTCTCCAGTAATAATCGTAACAACTTCTGAATCATCGTCTACCATTTCACTCAGGAGGTTTGTTGCTGTTTTTACAACATCTTGACCGTTAGCCACGATTTTCTTATTAAAAATACCCATAAAATCGCCTTTTTTAATGGATTGACCGTCCATTTCCGTATCACGAACTGCATACGTCACTTCACCAGTTTTAACATCCATCATCGCCGCTTCCATCGCCGCTGCGTTTTCTTCAATATCACGACCTGGATTAAACGCTAGTAATGCAGCTAAGCCTTGTGGAACTGTTTTCGTCGGCACAACAACACAATGAACATCAGCCACTTCGGCAGCTTGTTCAGCTGACATCACAATGTTGCTATTGTTGGGCAAGATAATAACATTTTTAGCGTGAACTTGCTTAATGGCTGATACGATGTCTTCTGTACTTGGGTTCATCGTTTGACCGCCTGCAACAACCTCATTTACCCCTAAACCTTTAAAGATCTTTTCAATACCAGCACCAACAGAAACAGCTACCATAGCAAACTCTGCGAGCTCTTTTGGCTTAGAAGCTTTCTCTGCTTTTTTCATCGCATGAGAATCAGACAAATTTGACTGCTGTTCACGCATATTTTCGACTTTCACTTGAACAAGGGAACCGTATGCTTGCGCCTCAGTTACGACTTGCCCAGGGTACTCTGCATGAATGTGTATTTTTAATAAGTCATCATCTGATACAACTAATAGTGAATCGCCATACTCACTTAGCTTTAAACGAAACTGATCTTCATCATATGGGTTATGAGCCAACTGTTCGGCGTCAAACTTCACCATTACTTCTGTACAATAACCAAATTCAATCTCACTTGGATCCATGTTTTCATGCCCATCATGATGGTGTTCAGCACGAATAAAATCGTCCATTTTCGGCTCTTGTAAGATTTGTAACGATTCTCCACCTGTAAGCGCTTGTAGAAACCCGACATAAATATATAATAAACCTTGTCCACCAGAGTCAACCACACCAACTTCTTTTAAAACAGGAAGCAAATCTGGCGTACGCGCAAGGGATCGTTCGCCTTCTTTTATAACGGATGTTAAAAACAATTCAAACGCTGTTTCTTTTTTCGCTAGTTTCAAAGCGTGCTTCGCCATCTCTTTTGCAACGGTTAAAATGGTACCTTCCACAGGCTTCATGACTGCTTTATATGCAGTCTTTACGCCTGCTTCCATCGCCTCAGCAAATTGCTCCGTCGTTAATTCTTTTTTTCCCTCAAGTTCTTTTGAAAACCCGCGAAAGAGTTGCGATAGAATGACACCTGAATTTCCTCTTGCGCCCATTAATAAGCCCTTTGCAAATGCAGCTGCCACTTTACTCGCTTCATCAAGTGATGCTTGACGCACTTCCTTTACCCCTGAGGTAATGGTTAAGTTCATATTCGTACCAGTGTCTCCATCGGGTACAGGAAATACGTTAAGCGAATCTACAACTTCCGCTTTTTTCCCGAGCTCATTTGCCCCTTCTATAAACATGTGCGCAAGCTCTTGACCTTTCAGTTTCCTTGTCACCTTGTCTTCCCCCTTTACTCCTATGGATTCGTCACACGAACCCCTTGTACAAAAATATTGACTGATTCTACATCAAGTCCGAGCATTTTTTCCAAATGATACTTAACTTTTGATTGGACGTTATGCGCAACCTCAGATATTTTTGTACCATAACTGACGATAATGTACATATCTATATGGAGTTCATCTCCGTTTTCTCTCGTAATAACACCACGTCTGAAATTCTCTCTACCAAGTAGGTCACTTAACCCATCTTTAAATTGTTTTTGTGAAGCCATTCCGACAATCCCGTAACAATCGATTGCGGCACCTCCTGCAATAGTTGCAACGACATCTTGAGACACATCAATTGTGCCAAACTGAGTTTTCAATTCAATAGTCATGGTTTGCCTCCTTCAATAAAATACAGTGTGCATACGTATCAATATCTTACTATATCACCTACCATTTTAAAAGTCATTTTTTAGTCAAGGAGATTTACTTGTCTTTACTTATTGCTTTCTGTTGATGGCTATGCTAAGATACTTGGGTGACTAAGTCATCGTGATGAAAAACGAGACTGTTTTTAAGGAGGTGCCACTGACATGGCTCGTGAATGTTATATTACTGGTCGTAAAGCGCGTTCTGGAAACAAGCGCTCTCATGCAATGAATAAAACAAAGCGCCGTTGGGGTGCAAACGTACAGAAAGTTCGTATCATGGTAGATGGAAAACCTAAACGTGTATACGTTTCTGCTCGTGCACTTAAATCCGGAAAAGTAGAACGTGTTTAATCAAAAAAAACGCCTTGCAGTTGCAAAGGCGTTTTTTTTGATTAGTCTTTTTTAAACGAGCCAAGCATAACTCTAACAAATCCTCCCAAAAACTTCGGTAGCTTGATCGTATAGAATTTCATAGATCCTCCTCCTAAAGAGCATTTGAGCCGGCCCTTGCTCTAGAAATGTCGTTCGAGTACACATTACGAATAGATGAAGGTCTGACGCACCTGCTAGAGCCAATCGCCTCACTAGCTCTTTACCTATGCATAGAACTTTTTCTATCACCGAACGTGTCCACCCGTCGTTACTCTAGCGTATGCGGGAGAAAAGAAAATCAGACCTACTTTATCCTCGAATTTCTGCAATCGCTTTCTCATAGTGATCGGCTTGAAAAATGGACGACCCTGCTACTAAAATAGTCGCTCCTGCATCTACGCATGCTTTTGCCGTTTCCACATTGATACCCCCATCAACTTGTATATCGACAGGTAGTTTGTATTCATCAATTAAAGCCCGTAGACGTTTAATATTCGTTAACGTCGTTGGAATAAAGGATTGTCCGCCAAAGCCAGGATTCACCGTCATTTGAAGCACGAAGTCAACATCCTGAATAACAGGAATAATGACGTCTGCATACGTGCCTGGATTTAAGACAACCCCTGCTTTAAGCCCTGCCTGTTTAATCGAGTGAATCGTTTTATGTAAATGATTAGTTGCTTCAACGTGAACACTTATACAATCTGCTCCTGCTTTAGCAAAAAAATCAATTTGATTTTCAGGGGCTTGAACCATCAAATGAACATCAAGGGGCAGGCTAGTTAACGGGCGAATCGCTTCTACCATTTGATGACCGAACGTAATCGGTGGTACAAATTGACCATCCATTACATCTATATGAATCCAATCAGCTCCTGCATGCTCCATTTCTTTAACATTATCACCCATTCTTGAGAAATCACTGGCTAAAATAGACGGGGCTATTTTTATCATCTTTAATATCTCCTTTTCTGACTTTTTACTTCTTCTAAAAACTGGAGATAGTTGGTGTATCTCGATTGCTGAATCTCTCCCTCTTCCAACCCTCTCTTCACACCACAACCTGGCTCTTTATCATGCAAACAGCCGCGAAATTTACATTCATCCATTGCTTCAACAAATTCAGGAAAATAAAAGCGTAAATCTTCTTGCTCCATTTGCTCAAAATCTAGTGAGCTAAATCCCGGAGTGTCGGCTATTAAGCCTTGCTCGATTTCAATTAATTCGACATGGCGAGTCGTATGTTTCCCACGCCCTAAATGACTTGAGATTTCATTAGTCTCTAAATTCATCCCTGGTTTTAATAAGTTAAGTAAGGACGATTTTCCGACTCCTGACTGTCCAGCAATTACAGTTACTTTGTCTTTAATAAGTGGTGTTAACTCACTAAAGTCCAGCTCTACTTTTGAGGAAGTATACCGTACTTGATAGCCAATTTTTTCGTAAAGCGAGACAAATGATTGAATAGTCTCCTTCTCATCATCTGTAAGTAAATCCATTTTTGTTACGATTATGATTGGCAAGATCTCTTGTCTCTCTATATGAACGAGAAAGCGATCTAGAAGTGCTGCTGAAAAATCAGGTTCTTTAACAGAGAACAGTAAAAACGCTTGGTCAACATTGGCAATCGGTGGTCGCACAAGTTCATTGCTTCGTTCTTGAATATCCATAATATAGCCATCTGTTGTATTTTCCGCTTGATATTCTACATGATCTCCAACAAGGGGTGAACGCTTTTGTTTACGAAACACACCTCTTGCGCGACACTGTATGATGGTTCCTTTGTCATATACGTAATAATAGCCTGCCAATGCCTTCATAATCAATCCATTCGGCATGCAACTCCTCCTTAAAAAGGCGCGAGAAACGCGCCTTTATTCTTCATATTCATACACATCCGATTCTCGATTAAACTCATCATCGATAAAGACTTCATACGAACCTGGGTAGCTTGGGCTGACCCGTAAATCAATCGTAAAATCTGTTGTCGTCGTAATGGTTTCTTCAATAACAACCCGCTCATCACCTTGGGAATTAGCATCTGTTGCGACGATTCGCACAGCAAAGCTACGTTCCTCTGATTGATGTTCTTCTGAAACAACAACTGTTTGTGTAACTCGATAGACCGAGCTTGGCTCCTCTTCTTCTGTAGGATCTTCTACAGGATCAGCGGCTACCGGGTCCTCGACTTCTCCTTCAGGTTGTTGTGGAACTTCAGGGGTTTCATCTGGTTGATTTGGTTCAGGTCCTCGGGATAACACTATTTCAACACGATCACCTTGTTCCATTGTTGTTAAAGGTTCAGGTGATTGTCGAATAACGCGTCCTGCCGGTATATCCTCATCATGCTCGCGTTCGAACGTACCTCTTAAGCCCTCTGCATTAAAATACGCCCGAACATCTTCTTCAGTTTGATTGACGAGGTCATCTAGCTGAATGGTTTCTGGAACAGCAACAGTGAGTACCACCGTCGTATCGGCTGGAACAACGCTTGAACCATTTGATGGGCTTTGTGAAATGACGGTTCCTTCTTGGGCACTATTATCTTCTCTAGACTGCTCTTCCACTTCAAAACCAAGCTGCTCAAGCAAACGCTCCGCTTGTGTAAACGTATAACCAGAGTAGTCATCTAACGTTACTTCTTCTCTCGATGCTACGACATATAGAGTAACTTCCGATCCTTCTTTCACCGTACGACCAGCTCGTGGAGATTGATTTGCTACTTGTCCGGGTTCATATTCATCTGTTGAGATCGGCTCAACGTTTGCTATCAACCGTTGGTTTTCGATTTCATCAATTGCTTCGTTCTCTTCCATTCCTTCCACATCAGGTATGGTTGTTTCTTCTACAAAAAACACTCCACTCCACAACGTTAGCGCTAGGATAAACGCCCCTATTAATACACCAATGCCAATAATACTGATCCACAGCCATTTCTTTTTCTTTTTCGCTGGCTTTTTTGTTTGTTCTGCTTCCTTTTTTGGATCTTCTTGGTTGACTGCCTCTATTGGGACACTCTCTTGTTTTTGTACTGGAATTTCAATCGTTTTATCTTGATCTTCATTATTCGAAAAGCCAGCTACAATTGGTAGTTCTTTCGTCTTTTCTTCATCGGCCTCTTCTGATTGAGTATGCAACTGCAAGGATTGATTTGGATCTAACGCCATATCACAAGCCCAGATGACGTCTTCGGCAGAATTAAACCGTTGTGACGGGTCTTTCATCGTTGCTTTTTTTATAATGTCTTCCACACTTTGCGGAATACTCGATACTAGTTCCTTAGCCGATGGAATGTCGTTTTGCAAATGCTTAATTGCAATAGATACAGCAGTATCTCCAGAAAACGGAATTCTTCCTGTTACCATTTCAAATAGAACAATCCCTAACGAGTATAAGTCAGAACGGTACGTCACATGACCGCCACGAGCTTGTTCGGGAGATAGATAGTGAACAGATCCCATGACTGAATTTGTATGAGTAATTGTCGTGGATGTCATTGCACGAGCAATCCCAAAGTCAGTTACTTTTGCTTCCCCATCTTCGCTAATAAGAATATTTTGCGGTTTCATATCACGATGGACAATTTGCATAGCGTGGGCATGTCCTACGCCATGCAAAATTTGTTTGAAATAGTCAAGGGCAGTGGCAATATCTAAAGGACCATCTTCTTGAATGACTTCTTTTAGCGTACGGCCCTTTACATACTCCATGACAATATAATAAAGATCTTCTTCTTCTCCAACGTCAAAAATATTGACGATATGAGGATTATTCAAACTTGTTGCTGCTTGCGCTTCTCTTCTAAAGCGCTTAATGAACTGTTCGTCTTTTGAGAATTGAGGCTGAAGTACTTTTACTGCGACATGACGATCTAAAATAACATCAAGTGCTAAATAGACATTCGCCATCCCACCTCCGCCGATGCTGTCCAAAACGACGTAGCGGTCGCCAATTCGTTCTCCAATCATGCTACTCAAGCTCCTCTGTAAATCGTACTAACGCAACAGAAATATTATCTTCGCCTCCACGGTCATTCGCCCGTGCTACTAGAGACTTAGCAATTTGGGACAGCTCATCCTCACGGTTTAATTCTGTAGCTAGTTCAGTATCTTTTACTTTATCAGAAAGGCCATCAGAACAAATCATTAACAAACGAACAGCGTCAGCGGCTATGGTTTCTGTATCAACTTTCACAACAGATTCTGTGCCGAGCGCTCTTAAAACGATGTTTTTTCGCGGATGATCTTCTGCTTCCTCATGGGACAATTGACCATTTTTCACAAGTTCTGCAACAAGGGAATGATCCATCGTTTGCTGCTTTAATCCTTCTTCTGTTACTAAATACAAGCGACTATCGCCAACATGAGCGATGGCAATATAGTCTTCAGTACAAAAAGCAGCAACAGCCGTCGTCCCCATCCCTTCACAATCTTTATTTTCTTTAGCATGGGTATAGATTGCTTGGTTCATTTCAACGAAAGTTTCTTGTAGAAAAGCCTCTGCTTCTACTGCAGACAACGAAACCGGTAATTCATCCCAATTCTTCTTCATAATTCGAAGGGCTATAGCACTCGCCACGTCACCAGCTGAATGGCCTCCCATACCATCAGCAACAAACGCTAGTGTTCCCGATGAAGACGTTAAAACTGCACCATTATCCTCATTGTTCGAGCGAACTTTTCCAATGTCAGTTAAAAATGCCGTGCTCTCTACCAAATCCATCACCTCAATTTTTGAATGGCTTATCCTTGTACAACGATTACACGTGCTTTAAAGCAACCATAAAGAATCCATCTGTCTGAAAATCTTGCGGAAGAATGGTTAAACCGTATTGACCAAAACGACCCCTCTCTCTTACTTGCTTCGGTAAACGGTCAAACGCCGCCTCATCTACAACAAAAGGATGATTTGAAAGAAACGCTTCAACAACACGTTCATTCTCTTCACGGTCAACCGTGCACGTACTATACACAAGGGTACCAGTAGGCTGCACAAATTGGCTGGCGTTTGCTAAAATAAGCTGTTGTGTATGTGTAATGCGATTAATATCTTCTTCAGTTTTTGACCATCGAATGTCTGGTTTACGGCGAATAACACCTAATCCGGTACAAGGTGCATCAACAAGAACCCGGTTATAAGAATGGTCTATTCGATCTGTTAACTTTTTGGCATCTTGTGTATCTGCCGTTACATTCGGTAACTGTAAACGCGTCACCTGTTCATGAATGAGTTTAATCTTTTGCTTATGTAAATCAAAAGACGTCACACTTCCTGTTCCATTTAACGTTTCTGCTAGGTGAGTCGTTTTCCCTCCAGGAGCAGCACATGTATCTAGTACATCCATATTTTCTTCTGCTCCTACAAGAAGGCCAACAAGCATAGAAGCTTCATCTTGCGCTGTAAAATAGCCGTTCTGATAAGCGGCTGTTGAGAATGGATTGCCTTTTTTTACGATAACAGCAAGATCAGGCAGGAGCACTGAAGGAACGACTTCCACCCCTTCCTCATCTAACTTACGAATGACTTGTTCCACTGTCGCTTTCATTCGATTTACTCGCAGACTCGTTTCAGGTGGCTCGTTGTTTATGAACGCCATTGCTCTTGCCTCATCATAACTATACTGTTCTATCCACTTTTTTAATAGCCATTCAGGATGGCTTGTTTCAATGGCTAAGCGAGCCACTTCATCTTTTATGGCACTAAACGTTGGAAGGCCTTCGCGTTGAATGGAGCGCAATACACCATTTACAAGTCCACTTATTCCTTTATGTCCTCGTTTATTGGCAATGGTCACTGCTTCATGAACGATGGCCCGGTCTGGAATACGGTCTAAATAAACCATTTGGTAAACAGAAAGACGCAGTAACACATCAACCCACAACTCTCGCTTCTTCTTGCTTTTCGTTAAAAATGGCGCTAAGTAATAATCGAGTGTTAACCGTCGTGCAACCGTTCCATAAACAAGTTCTGTTAATAAACCTGTATCTTGATGGCTTAGTCCTGCTTCTTTTAATGTATGATTAACGAGTAAATGGCTATAAGCTTGGTTCTTCTCGATCTTAACTAGCGCATCCATTGCGACTTCACGTACGGTTGCTTTATCCTTCGTCATGCTGTACTCCTAAATGATTTGAAATAGTGAATTGATGCGCAAGTAAGCTGGCATCAACTGCTTTTTTTCCTGCAAGCTGAACGTTTTGTAAACAAAGAATCGTTCCTTCTCCACTTGCCACATAGATGCCTTCTTTTGATGCGCGAATAATGACCCCTGGTTGTTCTGATGTTCGTTCATCCGTTGCCATAGCTGCCCACACTTTTAAACGTTTTCCATCCATCCACGTAAATGCACCTGGCCAAGGCCGCATGCCTCGAACTTGATTAGCTAGCTGCTGTGCGGTTTTGTCCCACTGTAACTCTTCTTGTTCACGACGAATGTTTGGCGCAAAGGTTGCTTCTTCATGCACTTGTGGAACAGGATTTGCTCGTTTTTCACGTAAGTCTTCTATTGTCGGGATGAGCAACTCAGCCCCTAACTGACTAAGTTTTGCATGCATCGTGCCTACATCATCTTGGTCATGAATGGGAATGGCTTTTTTGGAAATAACATCACCAGCGTCTAGTTTTTCTTCCATATACATAATCGAGATGCCCGTTTCCTTTTCTCCATCTATTATCGCTTGGTGTATAGGCGCTCCACCGCGGTATTTTGGAAGTAACGATGCATGAACATTAATACAGCCAAGCTCAGGTGCATCAAGTAGGGCTCTCGGTACAATTTGACCATAGGCGGCTGTAACAATGAGATCTGGTTTTAAGGCTACAATGTCTGCATAGTCGTCACGAATTTTTTCTGGTTGTAATACCTGAATACCGTGCTTTTCCGCCTCTACTTTTACAGGGCTAGGTGTAAGCACACGCTTTCGTCCAACTGGACGGTCAGGCTGTGTAATAACTGCTATAACCGTATAATGGTCAAGTAATGTTTTTAAAATCGGGACTGAAAAATCCGGAGTCCCCATAAAAATAATGTTCACATTCGTCACTCCTGTCCTTACATAAAAAAGTACGGATGGACATCCATACTAATTGATAACCGTTTCGTTGTCGTATCCCGTTGATAATGGTTTAATACGGTCTCTAACGTCTCATATAATTTCGGCTCATGTTTATATTTTATCACGCATTGATAGCGATATCTATCTTTGATACGGGCAATTGGCGAGACAACAGGGCCAAGAACGACCGTATCCTTGCTTAGGGTACGTTTTAAGTATTCCGCTATTTTCCCGGATGTTTTTATTACTGTGGCTAAATCTTGATCAGAGATCGTTAGAAGAGCCATATAATAATAAGGGGGATAGCCACCTTGCTTACGTATTCTCATTTCACTTGCGAAAAATTGCTCGTAGTCGTGTTGCTTTACAAGTTGAATGCTGTAATGCTCTGGGGTGTATGATTGAACAATCACTTCTCCTGTTAATTCTGCCCGTCCTGCTCGTCCTGCAACTTGTTCTAACACTTGAAATGTCCGCTCTGCACTTCGAAAATCTGGAATATGGAGCATTGAATCTGCAGCAAGGACACCGACTAACGTGATGTTTGGAAAATCAAGCCCTTTTGCAATCATTTGTGTACCAAGTAAAATATCGCCTTTGCCTTGTCCAAATGCATCGAGTAATGCCTTATGAGAGCCTTTCTTTCTTGTTGTGTCGACATCCATTCGAATAACGGTCGCCTCTGGGAAATGTTTATACAGCTCTTCTTCGACTTTTTGTGTACCTGAGCCGAAGAATCGAATGTGTTCACTTCCACACTCCGAGCATGTTGTTGGCATTGGTTTTTCATCGCCGCAATAATGACATTTTAACGAATGCCCTTTTCGATGGTAGGTGTATGAGATATCACAATAATCACATGATGCCACATAGCCACAATCTCTACACATAACAAATGTTGAATAACCACGTCGATTTAAAAATAGCACCGATTGTTCTTTTCGATCCAACCGGTCTCGGATGCCTTGAAGCAACGCTCTAGAGAACATTGAACGATTACCATTGCGAAGCTCCTCACGCATATCCACAATTTCTACTTCAGGCATCGGCCGTGCATTTACTCGTTCTTGCAACGAAACCAACGTATAGTTGCCTTTCTTTGCACGAGCGAACGATTCAATTGATGGGGTCGCACTTCCTAATATGACTGGCGCTCGATGGATCTCTCCACGGTATTTCGCAACATCTCTTGTATGGTAACGTGGTGCTTCTTCTTGCTTATAACTTGATTCATGCTCTTCATCAACAATAAGTAAACCGAGGTTTGTAAATGGTGCAAATACAGCGGAACGAGCTCCTACAACAACACTGACTTCTTTTCTATGAATTTTCCGCCACTCGTCATATTTCTCCCCATTGGACAAACCAGAATGCATAATGGCTACTAAATTGCCGAAACGAGCTTTAAAACGATTCACCATTTGTGGAGTAAGCGAAATTTCAGGAACAAGCATAATAGCTTCTTGCCCTTTTTCCAGTACTTTAGCAATTGCTTGTAAATAGATTTCCGTTTTTCCACTTCCTGTGACACCGTGCAGTAGAATCGTTTCATATCGGTCTTCCTCAATGGGACGTGAAATCATGTGAAGTGCTTCTTGTTGCTGTGGCGTTAATAAAAGCGGCTCTGATTTGTTAAACGTATCATTGCTTGTCGGATCCCGGTACACTTCTTGTGCCCACTCACGAACCAACCCTTTGTCAAGTAATGCGTTTAGCGTCGCACGACTCGTTTTCGTTTCGCTCATCGCTTGCTGTGATGGGAAAGGCTGCTTTTTTTTCTTCAAGTATTGAATCAATTCAAACTGCTTCTTCGCTTTTCGCTGAACGGATTCAAGCTCTGAGTCAGATACATCACTAACCGTAACAACTCGTTCTGTTTTCATTTTCGTATGCGCTTTTGTTGCATATTCAATTTCAACAAGACCCGCTTCTATAGCCTTTTTCATTGTAAGAAGATGACTTGGTTCCCCTTTTTTTAACGAATCCCAATCCAATTGATTCCCATTACCAAATAAGATACGTACCTGTTCTGGCAGCTCCGTTTTTTCAACCCTTACTTGAATTTTTTTAGAGACTTTTGTCTTTAATGCCGCTGGTAGCATCGCTTGAAAAGCAGTAACTTGAAAACAAATCGTTGCCTTTGCTAACCACTTGCCAAGGGCTAGCAATTCATCGCTCAGCACCGGCACAGGATCCAGTACTTCAATGATGGCTTTCATATTTTTCACGTCACTTGTATCAGTTCGCTCCATAACAAAGCCTTGGATTTTACGCGGTCCAAAAGGTACGACAACCCGAATACCTGGCTGAACAAGCGTATCCCATTCGTTTGGAACTTTATAATCAAAGAGTCGATCTGTTTGTGCGGTAGGTACGTCTACAATAATACGCGCAATCACAAGACATCGCTTCTTTTCATATAGGCTTCAATTTCATCAAAAATATGAAGAGCCACATCTTTCTTTGATGCAAGTGGGTAACGTTTCTCATAGTGATCTTTTGCATAAACAGTCACGATATTTGTATCATGATCAAACCCTGCGCCTTCCGTTGTAATATTATTCGCAACAATGAGGTCTAGGTTTTTTCTTTCAAGCTTGTCTTTTGCGTAGAATTCAACGTCTTGCGATTCAGCTGCAAATCCAACAAGCACTTGGCTTTGCTTTAACTCACCTAAACGCTTTAACGTGTCACGGGTTTTCTTTAGCGGTAAAGACCATTGATCTGTTTGTTTCTTCCGCTTTTGATTTTCGACAATTTCAGGAGCATAATCTGCTACTGCAGCAGACTTCACAACAATATCAACGTCATTAAATCGCTTTGTCACTTCTTCATAGAGGTCTTCAGCTGATTGTATCGGCACAACATCTACACCGCTAGGAGGCTTTAAGCCTGTTGGACCCGTTACAAGCGTTACATGAGCCCCACGGTTTCTCGCTTCTGTAGCAAGGGCATAGCCTGTCTTGCCAGAAGAATAGTTCGACAAATACCGAACAGGATCGATTTTTTCCCGAGTTGGTCCTGCTGTAATCAACACCCGCTTTCCGGTAAATACAGTTTGATCTAAGCACATCAGTTGAACGAGTTCCAATAAGTCTTCTGGCTCTGCCATTCGACCTTTGCCGACCCATCCACAGGCTAAATAGCCGGCATTGGGTTCAATCACTTGAAAGCCGTACGCTTTTAATTGCTGTAAATTTCGTTGTGTGGCTGGATGGTCATACATATTAACGTTCATAGCCGGGGCAAACACAACAGGTGCTTTCGTTGCTAATAACATCGTCGTTAACATATTATCGGCAAGTCCATTTGCTACCTTTGCCACTGTGTTTGCGCTAGCAGGCGCAACAAGGACAAGGTCGGCTTGATCTGCAAGATCGATATGTGCAATTTTTGTTGAATCAGGCTCATAAAATGTATCTGTATAGACTTCGTTTCTAGACAGTGCTTGAAATGTCGTAGGGGCAATAAATTGCTTTGCAGAGTCAGTCATCACGACATAAACATTTGCCCCAGCTTGTGTGAGTTTGCTAACTAATGCCGCGCTTTTAAAAGCAGCAATTCCTCCACTTACTCCAATAACGATCGTTTTATTTTTCAACACTTTGGTCACCTCGCATAAAAAAAGCTGTCTCCTCTACTAATCACTTACTTTACAAAAGAAGTGCTTTTTAGTCTACGAAGACAGCTTGCTATTTAGTATTTACTCTTTATTGTCCATTTCGTCTTGTGACGGAACGCGATGGGTTAAACGATCTTGCACAATTTCCTCTAAAGCTAATCCAACGAATTTATACGATTTCGGTTGAGTTGCTAGAGGTACTCGACTAGCTACTTCTTTCATTTCTCGAGCACGTCTTGAAGAGACGGTCACAAGTGAGTATTTTGAATCGAGTTTTTCTAATAAGCTATCAATGGATGGATAAAGCATTATTTCTTCACCTCAACTAATTCTTGGTATTTTAATCGCTCACGACGACAGTGTTCAGCTGTAACAATTGCTTTAATGCGCTCGACAGCAAGCTCCACTTCATCATTTTCGACAACGTAGTCATACATGCGCATTAAATCAATTTCCTCTTTCGCCACATGCATCCGTTCATTAATAATATCTTCTGTTTCTGTACCTCGACCAACGATGCGATCCCGTAGTTCCTTTAAGCTTGGAGGAGCTAAGAAAATAAAGACACCTTCCGGGAATGCTTTGCGAACCTTTTGTGCTCCTTGAACTTCGATCTCTAAAATAATGTCTCTACCTGCATCAATCGTTTCTCTCACATAATCGATGGGCGTTCCATAAAAATTACCTACATATTCTGCCCATTCAAGCAACGCGTCATTTTGAATCATTTCTTTAAACTCTTCTCTTGATTTAAAAAAATAGTTGACTCCATGTTCCTCTCCAGCTCTTGGCTTTCTCGTTGTCGCAGAAACAGAGTATTCAATCGCTGTATCTTGTTTCCGAAGAGCGCCACAAACCGTCCCTTTGCCAACACCAGCTGGACCTGATAGAACGATTAATAGCCCCTTTTCTCGCTTCATCAAAATGGTTTACCTCCCGCTTTTAAGCCTCGTCAGCTTCTTCGTCTTTCGTATGTAATCGTTGAGCAACCGTTTCTGGTTGAACCGCACTTAAGATTACATGGTCAGAATCTGTCACAATGACAGCCCGAGTTCTTCTTCCGTATGTCGCATCAATTAACATATTCCGTTCTCGAGCTTCCTGCATAATGCGCTTGATTGGTGCCGATTCTGGACTGACAATCGAAATAATTCGATTTGCGGAGACAATATTGCCGAAGCCAATGTTGATTAATTTAATGGTCATTCTTCAATCCTCCATAAAAGTAAACGAGCTGCTATTCTATCACTCATTATACCAAATCTCTCTATTGTTATACGGGTAAATATCCGAGAAACTCGTACAAGATTCATGTAAGTACTAATTTTACCTTATTTCGCATGTGCCGTAAAGATCACGAAAAAGGCTGCCTGCCAAAAGAGTTATACGAAAACCTCTTGGAGCAACCTTCGCTATCATTATTGAGCAGTACGTACGTCTTGCTTTTTAAACAATTGAAACCCACCGAGAACAACGGTTGGTATAGCGGCCATACCCATAACGAGTAACCACTCTTGTAAACCTAGAGGGACAGTATGGAAAATGGGTTGAAGCTGAGGTACATAAATGACCGCAATCATGAGAAGAACTGAGATGAATACAGCTCCTACTAAGTATTTGTTTTCAAATAAATTTCTGTGATAGATGGAGTATTCGCTGCGACAATCAAACACATGTATTAATTGCGCCATCACGAGTGTTAAAAAGGCAACAGTTTGTGCTAAAATAAGTTGTTCAGGATTATTGTTGTACGTAAGTGCAAAAGCCGCGATTGTTACAACACCAATCATAATGCCCCGGCTAATAATTTTCCAACCAAGCCCACGTGCAAAGACACTTTCATTTTGTTTTCGAGGCTTCCGTTTCATAACATCTCCTTCAGCCTGATCCATACCTAATGCAATCGCTGGCAAACCATCTGTTACGAGGTTGATCCATAGTATTTGTATCGCTACTAGTGGCAGTGGCATGCCTAATATCATGGCAAATAACATCACTAAAATTTCGCCGACATTAGATGCTAACATGTAGCGAATAAACTTACGAATATTTTCGTAAATATTACGCCCTTCCTTAATCGCTTCTTTAATTGTTAAGAAATTATCATCGGCTAACACTAATTCAGACGCTTCTTTTGCAACATCTGTACCGGTGATTCCCATCGCAATTCCGATATTGGCGGCTTTTATAGCCGGTGCATCGTTTACGCCGTCCCCTGTCATTGCTACAATATGATCACGTTTTTGGAGAGCTTGAACGATCTTTAATTTATGTTCTGGCGATACTCTAGCATAAACGTAAATATCTTCTACCCTATTTTCAAGTTCTTCGACAGAAAGTGTATCAAGGGTCTTCCCATCGATGACAAGACCCCCTTCTGGTAAGATGGTTAGTTCTTTTGCTATCGCTGCTGCTGTTATTTTATGATCTCCAGTGATCATAATCGTTTTAATCCCGGCTTCACGACACTCTTGGATGGCTTGCTTTGCTTCTTCTCGTGGAGGATCGATCATACCTTGAATACCAATAAGGGTTAGATTCGACTCTGCTTCTGTCGTTGTTTTGCACGTTTCGCCTACCTTTAAAGGACGATACGCAATGGCAATCGTTCGTAGCGCTTTACTTGCCATACTATCAACAATTGCATTCACTTGCTTTCGCTCTGTCCCTGTTAAGATGTCATCTAACGTCCCTTTCTGAATACGTTCGCAATGAGCAAGAACAACGTCTGGTGCCCCTTTTGTAATAACAAACGATTGCCCCTGCTTATCCTTTACAACAACTGTCATCATCTTTCTTCCCGAATCAAAGGGAAACTCTTGAATTCGATTAAATTGCCCTTGCAAACCTTCTTGTGAATAACCTGCTTTTAAAGCAGATAAAAGGAGTGCACCCTCAGTTGGATCCCCATCTAACACAAGTGTTGTCTTCTTTTTGCGTTTTTCACGCACTTCCTTTTCTACAAGCGTTGCATTATTACAAAGCACTCCATAGCTTAATAGACGACTTACGGTCGGTTTTTTATTGGGTACTACGATCAATTCTTGTTCTTTAAACTGCCCTTCTGTTTCAAAACCATTTCCGGTAACAGTGACGTGTTCACTAGCTGTCCAAAGCTCTTTTACTGTCATTTTATTTTGTGTAAGTGTACCAGTTTTATCTGAACAAATAACAGAAGCGCACCCTAGTGTCTCAACAGCAGGAAGCTTTCGAACGATACCTCGTCGCTTGATCATTCGCTGTACTCCTAGAGCTAATGCAACCGTCACAATAGCAGGTAATCCTTCCGGAATAGCTGCGACAGCCAACGACACCCCTGAAATAAACATCGTTTGCACATCGTGACCTTGTATAACACCAATGCCAACAACAAGAGCTGTTAGTAATAGCGCAACAGCGATTAACGTCTTTCCAAGTTGCTCTAAGCGTCGCTGCAATGGTGTAACAACATTCGTTGTACCTTGAAGAAGGTGAGCAATTTTTCCCATCTCTGTCTTCATTCCTGTAGCAACTACAATGCCTGTTCCACTACCTTGGGTAACCATTGTCCCCATGAAAGCCATATTTTCTTGATCTCCTAGTGAGACGTCTGTATATTCGATAGCATGCTCATGCTTATGAGTTGGAACAGACTCACCGGTTAGAGAAGCTTCATCAATTCGTAAACCGGATACAGATATTAACCGAAGATCAGCTCCAACACGATCTCCAGCACTAATTTTCACATAATCTCCAGGTACAATTTCGCTGGATAGCACTTTCACCCATTCACGATTTCGCAAAACATTCATTTGCGGTGCCGACAGTTCTTTTAAAGCATCTAGTGACTTTTCTGCTTTTCGTTCTTGCACAAAACCTAGAATTGCATTCAGGAAGACAATACCCATAATTGTCACAGCATCAAGCATTTCGCCTATTAATCCAGATATTAACGTTGCGGCGAGTAATACGAGAACCATAAAGTCTTTAAATTGCGCCAAAAAGGTTGCCAAAGCAGACGCCTTTTCGGCTTCTTTAAGCTTGTTCAATCCATACGTACTGATTCGCTTCTTCACATTCTTATCCGTTAGCCCGTCTGACAAGCTTGCATTGGTTTTATGCTCCACTTCTTCATGCTTCATGTTATACCATTTCATGAATACACCTCACACATCTACATCCATCCTTTGTCCTCATAAACTGTACATGCTATACTTACAAGCCATCTTATTCAGCAAGTCCGAAAAACATGCTATACTTTATCAAGGAAACGAGTTGTAGAAAGTAAAGAGGTGATCACATGTCTTATGATGGCATGATGACAAGAGCTATCACATATGAACTTCAACACTTAATAGGTGGGCGAATATCAAAAATTCACCAACCATATAAAACAGAATTAATCATGACGATACGAGCAAAAGGAAAGAATCACTCACTGCTCGCTTCTGCCAATGCTCAATTCGCACGTCTTCATGTAACAACTGAAAAATATGACAACCCAAGTGAACCACCAATGTTTTGTATGCTACTACGTAAGCATCTTGAAGGTGGCTTTATTCGTTCGATTAGTCAAGACGGCTTTGATCGCGTCATCCGAATGGCTATCGCAAATAAAGATGAACTTGGCGACCAAACAGAACGCATATTGATCTTTGAAATTATGGGACGTCATAGCAATATCATTCTTACCAACCCCCACTCAGAAACAATTTTAGATAGTATAAAACACGTTCGTTTTGACCAGAGTAGCTATCGAACGGTGGGACCTGGACAAGTCTATAAAGCCCCTCCCGCCCAAGATAAAGTAAATCCATTTCAAGCGGATGCATCTGATGTTGTAAAACACCTTGACTTTAATGCTGGTAAAATGGACAAACAGCTGGTATCAGCATTTGCAGGTGTCTCTCCATTACTCGCTAAAGAAATTGTCCATCGGGCAGGCTTTGCAAACAAACAAACGGTACCACATTCGTTTGTTACGATTATGGAAGAGATTCAAAATCATCAGTACACATTCACCTTGCGAAAAGGTGCAAAAGAGACTTTTTCATACCTTTCTCTTCATCATGCAGAAGGAGAAGAACGAGTGTTTCCGACTGCTAGCGAGCTACTGGATGCGTATTACTACGGCAAAGCTGAGCGAGATCGGGTGAAACAGCAGGCTCATGATTTAGAGCGACTGTTGAAAAATGAATACCAAAAAAATATTCGTAAACAAAAAAAACTTGAGCAAACATTAACCCAAGCAGAAGAAGCGACTCAGTTTCAAAAAATGGGTGAACTGCTTACAGCGAATATTTTTGCGATTAAGCGTGGAATGACTGAAATCGAAGTTGTTGATTATTACGATGAGGCAGGCGGAACGATTATCATTGAGCTTGATCCACAGAAAACTCCTTCTGAAAATGCCCAATGGTATTTTAAAAAATACCAGAAAGCCAAAACCGCTCGATTAGAAGTTGTTGATCAGCTAGCAAAAACAGAACAAGAATTAGCGTATTTAGAATCCCTTATTCAACAAATGGACTCTGCTTCTCCACGAGATGTTGAGGAAATTCGTGAGGAATTAATGGAAGAGGGCTATGTTAAAAAGCGTCAGCAACAAGGGAAAAAGAAAAAAAAGCAAGCAGCTAACCCAACTCTTGAACGGTATCAATCTTCAACAGGAATTGAATTTCTTGTCGGCAAAAATAACCGTCAAAATGACTATCTTACGAATCGACTGGCTCGCCAAAACGAGATTTGGCTGCATACAAAAGAGATTCCAGGCTCACATGTTGTTGTTCGAGATATGAATCCTGACGAGACAACGCTAAAAGAAGCCGCTCTTATCGCTGCTTTTTTCTCTAAAGCACGGGATTCAAGCTCCGTCCCAGTTGATTATACGAAAATTCGCTACGTAAAAAAACCAAGTGGCGCTAAACCTGGTTATGTCACATACGATAACCAAACAACCCTTTTCGTCACACCAGATGAAGACATTGTGAAACAATTGAAGCTGTAATAAAAGCTCATCTGTGGCATAACAACACCATGCACAAAAAAACAAAAGAGCGCAAACGACTTCTGATTACTCGTCGTTTGCGCTCTTTTTATTCGTTTTTAATAAGCTTTTGTCAATAGGCCGAGCCCGTCAAGCACCGGTTCATGATCAATGGTGAAATAACCAGCTTCTTTTAACAATTGTGTTAACTGGTGTTCACTTTTGCGATGACGCCGCTCCGATACCGTTGCCCATTTTATAAGAAAGGCGGTTTCCTTTTCCGAAAATTGATGAGTGCTCGCATATGTATTTGCCGCTGCTATTGACATATGAGGAGCAGGATTTAATAAAAAAAGATTGCCACCAGGAGTCGTTGCTTTTCTTAGCTCATGGAGCCCTGTCTCAATAGAAGGTAGTAAAAATAGCGCACACGTTGAAAATACAAGATCATAAGTAGTGCCATTTAAAGGTAAATTCATGGCATCACCTTCAACTGCTTTTGCCTTATTCTCCATGTTAGCTTCTTTAAACAATTCATTTGCTTTCTTAACCATTTCCCTGGAAATATCTATGCCGGTTAACAATTTCGCTTCATGAGCGCCTCTAAGCAGCAGTCGACCCGTTCCGCATCCTACGTCTAAAACCGTCTTGTCTTGCCACGTGCCTGAGAACGCTTTTAGCTGTTGGTGAATCGTTGAAAGCCATTTTGTAGAAACCATTTCATCAAAAAACTGAACCAATGGATCAAATTCGCTTCCTTCCATTTTTCTCACCAGGCTACACCGCCTTTACTTTATCATTGCACCACTAGCCACTCTTCGTTTTGAGGATTGTCCCGCCATAACTCAAGCTTACGTTGCTCTTGTTCCGATATAAATCCTCTTTGTTTTGCTTGTTCAATCAGCGTTTCGTACTCACTTAACACATGGTAAGGCAGGTTCGCTTCTTGAAACTGTACTTCTGCTGCTTGCAATTGGTACGAAAAGATTGCTGCAACAAAGCAAACGTCTCCTCCACTTTCACGCACTGCTTCAGCAGCAGCAATTGAGCTTCCACCTGTAGAAATTAAGTCTTCAATAATAACTACTTTGCTAGCGGCAGCTAAATGTCCTTCAATTTTATTTTTCTTTCCATGCCCTTTTGCACTTCCTCTTACGTAAATCATTGGTAAATTGAGTTCGTCTGCTACCCAAGCAGCGTGTGGAATGCCTGCTGTAGCGGTTCCTGCAATGACTTCAGCATCAGGAGCATATTTCATTATTAATTGCGCTAACCCTTTAGCAATGTCTTTACGCACATTAGGATAGGAAAGTGTCAAACGATTGTCGCAATAAATCGGTGATTTTATTCCTGAGCTCCAAGTAAAGGGTTCATTTGGCGATAATGTTACCGCCTTGATATCTAGTAAGTGATTGGCAATTTTTTGACTCATCGTAGAGCCACTCCCTTCCAGTCTGCATTCATTTCTTTGTATACATGTAACGGATCATTCACTGTTGTTAAACTTCTCCCGACAACAATCCCCCAACTTCCAAGTGCTCTTGCTTCTGCCGGTGTGACAACTCGAATTTGATCACCATGATGATCCGTATGTCGACGAATACCTGGTGTGACAGTTAGAAAGTCAGCCCCACAGCCTTTCTGGATCAAAGGAACTTCTTTAGCGGAACAAACAACCCCATCTAAACCAGCCTCTTTGGCAAGCTGGGCGTACGAACACACAACGCTTTCTAGTGAGCCCTCAATGTGCAACTGTTGCTTAAGCATTTCTTCATTCGTGCTTGTTAGCTGTGTCACTGCAATCAGTTTCGGTCGTTCTTTTCCTGGTCTTGTACCCGCCTCTAATCCTTCAATGGCGGCTTCCATCATCACTTGACCTCCGGCAGCATGCACGTTCACCATTGAGATTTCCATTTCAGCTAACACACGCATCGTTCGGTTTACAGTATTAGGAATATCATGAAGCTTTAAATCAAGAAAAATTTCATGACCAGCGTCTTTTAATTCCTCAATCACTTTTACCCCTTCTCGATAAAAAAGTTCCATCCCAACTTTTACGTCGATTTGCTCATCTTGAAAATGCTCTAAAAATTGGCGTCGTTTTCCTCTATGATTAAAGTCTAGTGCAATGAAGAGTGGGTTTTGCATTGTTTCCAGCTCCCTCCTATAATATCTGTCACTGTATTCATTTCCAACTCATCTAACCATTGTGGCAGTTCGTCAATGATTGTCGGGCATGTATATGGATCGACGAAATTTGCTGTTCCTACTGCTACACAGCTTGCACCCGCTAGTAAAAACTCAATTACATCTTGAGCCGATTGAATCCCGCCCATCCCAATAATCGGAATGTCTACTTGCTGACTTACTTGATGAATCATACGGAGGGCTACTGGTTTAATGGCTGGTCCAGACAAGCCACCATACGTATTAGCTAGAATCGGCTGTCGCGTTTTAACGTCAATTCGCATACCTAAAAGGGTATTAATCATTGATAGACCATCTGCACCTGCGTGCTCAACTGCTTTTGCCATAGCAACAATATCACTCACGTTTGGAGACAATTTTACATAGACAGGCACTTGAGAGACAGCTTTTACTTCTCTTGTTAATTCGGCTGCTGTTTCAGGTATAGTACCAAAAGCGATGCCACCCTGCTTGACATTCGGGCACGAAATATTCAGCTCAAGGGCATGGACATTCGTTTCTGAAGAAAGCTGTGCTGCTACTTCAATATAATCGGACATTGTAGACCCGGCAATATTAGCAAGAATCGGCACATCATAGTCGTTAAAACGTGGTAATTCCTTTTCAATTACGCCAGCTAAACCAGGATTTTGTAGTCCGATGGCATTTAGCATTCCAGCTTTTGTTTCCGCTACTCGAGGAGTAGGGTTTCCAAACCGTGGCTCTGGCGTTGTTGCTTTAATGGCAATGGCTCCTAACTCATTTAAATTAAAAAATTGCGCATATTCTTTACCAAATCCAAAGCAACCAGACGCAGGCATAACCGGGTTTTTCATTTTTAGCCCTGGTAAATCTACTCGTAAACGATCCATTTACAACACAACCTCCCCTACTGGAAAAACAGGTCCATCGGTACAAATTTTTCTGTATTCGTATGCTTCACCCTTTTCAACTGCACACACACATGCAAAACAAGCGCCAATTCCACAACCCATTCGTTCTTCGAGTGAAATAAATGCTCGCTTCCCTCGATATCGCTCTGTTAGCACCTTTAACATTGGTGTTGGTCCACAAGAATAGAGAATATCAGACACTAGCTGTTTGTCATCAATTGCGTTCGTTACGAAACCCTTCATTCCATAAGAGCCGTCTACTGTCGTTACGTAGACGTCACCAAGTTCTCGAAAAGCATCTTCATAGAAAACGTCTTGTTTAGAGGCAAAACCGAGGACGGTTTTAACCGTTACGCCTTTTGCGACAAGCTGTTTAGCCAGATAATACAAAGGTGGCACACCAATACCACCACCAACTAATAGCGCAACATCGCCTGTTTTCGCTTCATTCACAGGAAACCCTTGTCCAAGTGGTCCCATTACATTTAATGATTTGCCTGTTTCATAGGTTGCTAGCCGTTTTGTTCCTGCACCACTAGCACGATAGATCATAGTCACTCGTTTTTTACTGAGATCGACATTTGCAATGCTGATTGGCCGACGTAAAAGCAAGTCTTCTGTTTCGTCAACTCGTACATGAAGAAATTGACCTGGCTCCTTCATCTGCCCAACTGTTGGTCCTTCAAGTACAAGTTCATAACTATCTTTTGCAACCTGTGTTTGGCTAACAACCGTTAGCTTGCCGTAACGATCTCTCATCTTTGTCACTCCTTCATGATTTCATGGAAAGAGTCACTTGCCTGAGGCAGTGACTCCCACGTTTTATACGGGTTGTGGCATACTTTCTGCAGCAAATGTAATGGATTCAAGTACGCTTAGTAGCGCTGCTGCTGTATCAATCGACGTAAGACAAACGACACCATTTTCAACAGATTCTCGTCGAATTCTAAAGCCATCTCTTGCTGGTTGTTTGCCTCTTGTTAGTGTATTGATTACAAACTGCGCCTCACCTTGACGAATAAGGTCAAGTAAATGTGGCTTACCTTCGTTAATTTTATTAACAATTCGAGCCGGAATTCCTACTTGTTTGAGCTTTTCCGCAGTTCCTGAAGTTGCCATAATGCTAAAACCAATTTCATGAAAACGTTTAGCAATCTCAATGGATTCTTCTTTATCTTTATCCGCAATAGTAAACAACACAGAACCATGCGTTGGAATATTCATTCCTGATGCGACCAGACCTTTATAAAGCGCCTTTTCGAGGGTTCGATCACGTCCCATCACCTCTCCAGTTGACTTCATCTCAGGTCCAAGAGTAATGTCGACACGTCTTAATTTCGCAAATGAGAAGACTGGTACTTTCACTGATACTTCCTTCGCTTCAGGGTGATAGCCTGTACCATACCCTAGCGAAGCTAATGTCTCTCCTAACATGACCCGAGTTGCAATATTTGCCATAGGTACACCGGTAATTTTACTTAAAAAGGGAACCGTACGGCTCGAACGCGGATTCACTTCTAATACATACACATCATCCTGGTGCCACACAAACTGAATGTTCAGTAGACCTATAATGTTTAGCCCACGAGCAATTTTTGTTGTCCGCTCAATGAGTCGTTCCTTTAAGTAATCAGGTACCGTTTGTGGAGGATAAACAGCGATAGAGTCCCCTGAGTGGACACCTGCTCTTTCAATGTGCTCCATAATCCCTGGGATATAGACATCTTCTCCATCCGATATAGCATCAACCTCAAGTTCTTTCCCTGTTAGATAGCGGTCAATTAAAACCGGGTGCTTCGGGTTCACTTTAACAGCTGACTTCATGTACCGTAGCAATTCCTCTTCATGATAAACGATTTCCATTGCTCGACCACCCAGCACATAAGAAGGTCGAACCAGTACAGGATAGCCTATATCCGTTGCAATTACTACTGCGCCTTCCACCGATGTTGCCGTTTTACCAAGTGGTTGAGGAATGTCCAGCTGCATAAGGGTTTGTTCAAATTTATCTCGATTTTCAGCTCGATCCATATCGTCTAGTTGAGTTCCAATAATCGTCACGCCTCTTGCCGCTAAATCAGCAGCAAGATTAATTGCCGTTTGACCACCGAATTGCACAATAACCCCTTTCGGTTGTTCTAGCTGAATAACGTTCATGACATCTTCAATCGTTAATGGTTCAAAATAAAGCTTATCCGATGTTGAAAAGTCAGTTGACACCGTTTCCGGGTTATTGTTCATAATGATTGCTTCATAACCAGCTTCTTTGATCGCCCATACTGTATGCACCGTTGCGTAATCAAATTCAATACCTTGACCAATACGGATAGGACCTGAGCCTAACACCAAAATGCTTTCTTGTTCCGTCACACTCGACTCGTTTTCATGTTCGTAGGTGCTGTAAAAGTATGGCGTAGGCGAAGCAAACTCCGCCGCACACGTATCCACCATTTTATAGACAGGCTTTACCCCGGCTGCATCTCGTAACTCGTATACAGCTTGTTCTTCTGTTTTCCATGTTGAAGCGATAAAGGAATCTGAAAATCCTGCTCGCTTTATTTTTCTTAACACATTCTCATTTGTTCGTGCTTCTTCTAACTGCTCTTCCAAGTTGACAATTCGGGCTAGCTTTCTTAAGAACAACCGATCAATCTTAGTCGTTTCATAAATGTCTTCTATGGATATGCCTTTTCGAAGGAGTGCACCGATGGCAAACAAGCGCTCATCATCCGCTTTTGATACTTTTTGAAGTAATGCATCCGCTGTTTGCTCTTCTAACGTTGAATCAATGAGATGATCGTAGCCTGCCTCCAAAGAGCGAACCGCTTTTAAAAGCGATTCTTCAAGAGATCGCCCAATCGCCATCACTTCACCGGTTGCCTTCATTTGCGTTCCTAATGTTCGATTAGCGCTTTCGAATTTGTCAAACGGCCATCTTGGAATTTTGGAAACAACATAGTCAAGAGCAGGCTCAAAGCTGGCGTACGTTGTTTCTGTTACAGGATTTTTTAATTCATCGAGATGATAGCCAACTGCAATCTTAGCGGCAATTTTAGCAATTGGATAGCCTGTTGCTTTTGAAGCAAGGGCCGAAGAACGACTAACCCGTGGATTCACTTCAATAATATAGTACTGGTCGCTGTGAGCATCGAGGGCAAATTGCACATTACATCCACCTTCAATTCCAAGAGCTCGAATAATTGAGAGGGAAGAGTTACGCAACATTTGATAATCTCGATCTGATAACGTTTGGCTTGGAGCAAAGACGATTGAATCGCCTGTGTGTACGCCTACCGGATCAAAGTTTTCCATATTACAGACAACGATGGCCTCGTCTTGAGCGTCACGCATTACCTCATATTCCACTTCTTTAAACCCAGCTATACTTTTTTCTACAAGACACTGAGTTACCGGGCTATACTTTAAGCCACTCGCAACAATTTCTTGTAAATCTTCTTCATTGTAAGCAATTCCGCCACCTGTTCCCCCTAGGGTGTAGGCAGGTCGAATAATAACAGGGAAACCAATGTGCGCTACAAATTTTTCCGCTTCGGCTAATGTATGAACGATTTCACTTTCAGGTACAGGCTCGCCAAGTAAATTCATGAGCGCTCGGAATTGTTCACGATCTTCCGCTTGTTCAATTGCACTAAGTTTTGTGCCAAGCAATTCAATATCGTATTGTTCGAGTACACCTGCGTTTTTAAGTTCTAACGCCATATTAAGACCGGTTTGTCCTCCTAACGTTGGCAGGAGACCATCTGGACGCTCTTTGCGGATTATTCTCGTTACAAACTCTAATGTTAACGGCTCAATATAAACCTGATCTGCCATCGTAGTGTCTGTCATGATGGTAGCTGGATTAGAATTGATAAGAATAACTTCATACCCTTCTTCTTTTAATGCTTGACACGCTTGAGTGCCTGCATAATCAAATTCCGCTGCTTGACCAATAACAATCGGTCCTGAACCAATCACAAGAATCTTTTTTAAATCTGTACGCTTTGGCATATCAACACTCTCCCCTATCTCAATTAAACAAGTACGTTTGTTTTCGCTGTATTCATCATCCCTATAAATCGATCAAACAAGTCGTTTGCATCGTGGGGTCCTGGATTTGCTTCCGGATGGTATTGAACACTAAACGCATCAGCGTAGCGATGTTTCAACCCTTCAACCGTTCCATCATTAACTGCTTCATGAGTTAACATAAGTTCAGTGCCTTCAATGGAATCTAAATCAACTGTATAGCCATGATTTTGGGCTGTTATATCGATTCGTCCTGTCTCTATCTCTCTTACAGGGTGATTTGAACCACGATGACCAAATCGTAATTTACTCGTTGTCGCCCCACACGCTAAAGCAAGTAGTTGATGGCCTAAACAGATGCCGAAGAGAGGAACTTCTCCAATTAAGGTTGCAACAGTTTGAATGGTTTCAGGGACATCTTCTGGATTGCCTGGTCCGTTTGAAACGAGCACGCCATCTACACCTAGACGTTTAATTTCTTGAGCTGTTGTATCATAAGGCACAACAACAACATCGCAGTGGCGTTCAATGAGCGATTGTAAAATGCCGTGCTTCATACCACAATCAATTAATGCAACCCGTTTTCCTTTTCCAGGAACATGATAAGCAGTATTAACAGACACTTGAGATACTTGGGTTGTTAATAGTGGCGAATCCTGCAACATTTTAACAACGTCTTCCACTTGAACGGATAACGAGCAAATGTAGCCTTTTACTGTTCCATGAGCACGTATTTTCCGTGTAAGCATTCGTGTATCAATTCCAGCTATTCCAGGTATGTTTTTGGCTACTAGTAAATCATGGAGAGATTCTTGCTCTCGGTAGTGACTTGGCTCGTGCTCAACTTCTCTTACAATGAGCGCAGCAATGGCTGGATTTAATGATTCAAAGTCATCTCGATTAATTCCGTAGTTTCCAATGAGTGGATACGTGAGCATCACCATTTGTCCACAGTAAGACGGATCGGAAAGAATTTCTTGATAGCCGGTCATTCCTGTATTAAAAACCACTTCTCCACTTATCTCGACATCAGCTCCGAAGCCTTCACCGATCAATACTGTTCCATCTTCCAAGATTAGTTGTTTATCCATTGATGATCCGCTCCTTTGTAAAAACCGCTTTTCCAGCTACATAGGTGGCTTGAGGTACACCTGTTACTTCCCAATGTGCAAATGGTGTATTTTTCCCTTTACTAAAGAACGTTTCAGGGTTAATAGTTTCTTTTTCCTGCAAATCAATAAGCGTAAAATCGGCAGGTGCCCCAACTGCTAGTGAGCCGTAAGGAAGGTTAAACGTTTCCGCTGGTTTCACCGTTAACCAATTAAGTAGCTGAGTTAACGTGAACCGACCAGTTTTAACAAAATGGGTATACAAGAGTGGAAAAGCCGTTTCAAGTCCAACAATTCCAAAGGGTGCTCGGTCTATAGTTGATCGTTTCTCTTCTTCTGTATGTGGCGCATGATCCGTTGCAATAAAATCAATCGTTCCATCCAACAGTCCATTTATTAAGGCTTGCTGATCTTCCTGTGCCCGCAGTGGCGGATTCATTTTAAAGTTCGTATCTTGTCCTTCAATGTCATCTTCGCATAGTAAGAGATGATGGGGTGTTACTTCTGCCGTTACGCGAATGCCTGCTTTTTTTGCATCTCGAATCGTTCGCACAGATTCTTTCGTAGAAACGTGACAAACATGGTAGTGACAATCCGCCGCCTCTGCTAGTAGCACATCTCTAGCGATATGTACCGATTCACATACCGAGGGAATACCGTTCAAGCCTTCTCTTCTTGAATAGGACCCTTCATGCACGGAGCCGCTGTTAATAAGGGAATTATCTTCACAATGGGCAACAACTGCCATATTAAGTTTAGCAGCTTCTTTCATCGCTTGAAGCATCATACCTGCTTCTTGTATACCGACACCATCGTCTGTGAAAGCGAACGCACCTGCTTCTTTTAACGCAGTAAAATCCGTTAATTCTTTCCCTAGTTGTCTTGTAGTAATGGAGGCATATGGTAAAACACGCACAAAAGCTTTTTCTTCTATACGGTTAACAAGATCCCTCATCGTTTCTTTTGTATCTGGCACTGGGCGTGTATTCGGCATAGCTGCAACCGTTGTGAATCCTCCACGAGCTGCGGCTTTTGTGCCTGTTTCAATCGTTTCCTTTTTCTCTCCACCAGGCTCTCGTAAGTGGATGTGTACATCGACAAATCCTGGGCTAATGAGACATTGACTTGCATCCACTTCTTCTGTGACGTCTGCTGTTTCTCCTACAAAATAGCCATCTTTTATATAAATGTCTTTTTGTTCCTTTTCTCCAGCTTGGTTTAGAATAAATCCGCCACTAATTTTTGTTGTCATCTCTCATCATCTCCCTTATATGCTTCACATGTTTAACGATTAAATGCTCTTTTTAATACAGCCATTCGAATGGCAACACCGTTTGCACTTTGTTTATAGATTCTTGAACGTTCACATTCAACGAGTTGGCTATCAATTTCCACACCGCGATTCACGGGTGCTGGGTGCATAATAATACTATCCCGCTTCATTTTTCTTTCCCTGTCCAGAGTTAAGCCATATTGCCCGTGGTACGCTTCCTTAGAAAAAGAATCTCCACTTCCATGTCGTTCATGTTGCACTCTTAATAACATCATGACATCTGAGCCTTTTACCGCTTCATCCATCGTGACATAACGGTAACGAGTCTGGAAGTCTCCCATCCATTCTGTTGGTCCTGCTACCGAAACCATGGCCCCTAACCGGCTTAAAATTTCTGCATTTGACCGTGCAACTCTACTATGATGTAAATCTCCAACAATGGTAACGTTTAGGCCGTCAAACTCACCGAACTCTTGCTTAATCGTTAACAAATCGAGAAGTGACTGTGTAGGATGATTCCCACATCCATCCCCTGCATTAATAATTGGAATGTCAATGTCTTTTAACTCTTCATAAAATTCATCCTTTGAATGGCGGATTACGACGGCGCTCGCTCCGATCGATTGTAATGTCCGAACCGTATCGTAAAGCGTCTCTCCTTTTTGGGTACTTGAAGACGCACTATCAAATTGCAAAATGTCGAATCCTAACTTCCGTTCAGCAACCTCAAAACTAAATCGAGTTCTTGTGCTAGGCTCGAAAAACAAATTAGCGACAAACGTTTGTTTTTTAGGGTGCCATGCTTCTCCAGCATGAAATTGTTCAGCTTGGTGAAGAAGCTCATATACCTCATCAATTTGCAATTGAGACATTGTATAGAGGCTCTCATTATGAGAGCCGTATAATTGAACCGCCATTCTTGTCAGCCTCCTTTTATTCGCTCTTTATCCCTTCTTGTTCTTGAAACAGTGGTTGTGTTCCATAGCTTACTTTTTTGTTTGGCAAAATGGCATGTAAGAGTAAACCA
Source organism: Shouchella oshimensis (assembly GCF_004375095.1). Classification (NCBI taxonomy): domain Bacteria; kingdom Bacillati; phylum Bacillota; class Bacilli; order Caryophanales; family Bacillaceae; genus Shouchella; species Shouchella oshimensis. The sequence continues at coordinate 426,422 of NZ_SNUX01000001.1, forward strand.
ATAATTGTTGCTAATGACATCCCGGCTAGTTCAAACGTATCTGAGAATTGAACGGTTGCTCCTCCAATCCCTACAACCAGTATGATCGAGGCAACGACCATGTTTCTCTTTTCACCCATATCTAGCTGATTGTCAACGAGCATTCTTATTCCTGCTGAAGCGATGATGCCGAACAGCATAATTGAAATTCCTCCCATAACGGCTTCTGGAATGGAACTAATCAGTGCGGCCACTTTACCGATAAAAGCAAAGGCGATGGCTAACACGGCTGCTCCTCCGATGACAAACACACTAAATACGCGCGTTATGGCAATGACGCCGACATTTTCACCGTATGTTGTATTCGGTGGTCCACCAATACTTGCGGCAATGATTGTAGCAAACCCATCTCCCATAACCGTTCGATGCATGCCTGGTTTTTGCAGAAAGTCTTTACCGGATATTTTGCTTAGAACCATAAGCTGACCTGTATGCTCTGCTAGTGTTACAAGGGCCACTGGCGCCATAATGGCTACGATTGCCCAATTTATTGAAGGTTCATACGTATAAAACGGTATGATTAACTCTGGTACGGCAAACCAATTTGCTTCTCGTATAGGTGTTAAATCAATTAATCCTTGGCTTAAGGCGAACAAATAACCAGCGATTAAGCCGAGTAAGATAGGGATTAAATTTAGAAATCCTTTAAAGTACATGGTTGCAATAACGGCTACCGCGAGGGTAATGCCTGCAGTAGTAATATGGATCAAGCTGTACTCATCTGTACCTGGTAAATACATGGCGTTACCAACTGCAGTTGTAGCTAAACTTAAACCGATGACCATAATAACTGGCCCAACAACAATTGGTGGTAAAACTTTCTTTATCCATCCTGTTCCAGCCGCTTTAATGACAAGGGCAACGATTCCGTAAATTAACCCTGCAAAGAAACTACCGATCATGGCTCCTTCTGTACCACCAATCGCTTGTGCCGATAGGATCGGAGCGATGAAGGCAAAAGATGAACCTAAGTATGCAGGTACCTGCCCTTTTGTAATAAGTAAGAAAGCGAGCGTTCCAAGTCCACTTGAGAGAAGGGCCGTGGCAGGGCTCATATCAATTAAAAATGGTACTAATACAGTTGCACCAAACATAGCGCATAAATGTTGCAAGCTAAACAGTAGCCATTGATCAGCTCTTGGTACTTCTTGAATTCCTAATCGCATGTTTTTATCGTTCATGTCGTTTCTCCTTTTTTCCCCTCGTACTCCATAGAAAAAGCCTCCTAGTATGTCTAGGAGGCGGCAAGAAAGAAGCACAAATCAACTACTTTGTGATCTTTTTCCTCTTGCCAGCCTCACAGGACCATCTTTAAAGAGGATCTATACAATTGTTACTTCATCGATTTCATCGACTTCTTTTAATTTCGCAGAGATTCGCTCTTGCTTTGACGTTGGCACGTTTTTCCCAACATAATCAGGACGAATGGGCAATTCCCGGTGTCCTCGATCAATTAATACAGCCAGTTGGATAAGTGACGGTCTCCCTAAATCAATTAACGCATCAAGAGCAGAACGAACTGTTCGCCCTGTATAAAGAACATCATCCACAAGAATGACCGTACGACCATTGATATCAACTGGAATATCCGTACCTTGTAATATCGGTTCGTGATCACTCGTTTTCGGTGTTAAATCATCTCGATAAAGGGTAATATCCACTTCACCAACAGGAACGTCTTGCCCTTCAATTTCTTTAATTCGCTGAGCCAACCGATTGGCAAGATAAATGCCTCGTGTTTTTATTCCGACTAACACACAATTCTCCACGCCTTTGTTACGTTCAATCACTTCATGTGACATCCTTGTAATAGCCCGGCGCATTGCATCCTCATCAATAATCATTCTTGCCATCTAATTCCCTCCCTACGAAAAAATCCCTAGCTGTCCTTAAAGGAGCAGCTAGGGATTTAGACAGACGCATCCAAATTCACCGACTCCTTGCTAGCCTCACAGGACTATGCTTAAAGGACATTTTCTCTTCTTACGTAGTATGCATCATTTGTTTCTTTTTGTCAATCTTGTTTTCGCAAATCTTCCAGTAGTCCAACCATATCTGCAGGCAACGGAGCAGAGAAAAGACAATTCTCGCCAGTGCGCGGATGAACGAAGCCGAGTGTTTCAGCGTGTAATGCTTGGCCTTCAATTGGTAACGTCTTTTTATAACCGTATTTTGGATCTCCAGCAAGCGGGTGTTCAATATAATGGAAATGAACACGAATTTGGTGAGTCCGACCTGTTTCTAGTTCACACGTTACATACGAATATGCTTGGAACGTCTCTTCAAGGGTAAAATGGGTGACAGCTGGTTTGCTGTTCTTATCGGTAACAGCCATTTTTTGCCGATCCTTTTGATCTCTTCCAATCGGTGCATCAATGGTTCCTTTTTTATGAGAAAGCACACCATGTACAATTGCTTTATAATGACGAATCGTTGTTTTATTCATTAGTTGTTGAGATAAATGTTCATGAGCATGATCATTTTTTGCTGCCACAATTAGACCAGACGTATCTTTATCAATGCGATGTACAATCCCCGGGCGAGCTTCACCATTAATGCCTGATAGATCATTACAGTGGTAAAGAAGTGCGTGTACCAGCGTTCCCGTATAATGACCAGGTGCTGGATGAACCACCATTCCCCTTGGCTTATTCACAACGATAACGTCCTGATCCTCATAGACTACGTCAAGAGGAATGTTCTCGGCTTTTATTTCCGTTGACTGAACTTCGGGTTCCTCAAGCGCAATAGTGTCTTCTTCTTGGACTTTATAATTGGCTTTTACAAGCTGATTGTTTACTTTCACATGTCCATCTTGAATCCATTTTTGAACATGGGTTCTTGATGTGTCTCCGTGTAGCGATACAATTACTTTATCAATTCGTTCGTTTTGTTGCGTTTCATCTATAATCCATTGTTTCATATTAGTTCTTGCTCTCCTTCTTTTCACGCCTAGATTCAAGTAGTAAATTGATTAAAAATAACCCGACACCAACTGTTAAAGCAGAATCGGCAATATTAAAGATCGGGAAGTTTCCGAATGTATCAATGAAATCAACAACCTCTTGGCGGAAAAGACGGTCAATAAAATTACCAATGGCACCACCTAAAATAAGCCCCAGCGCCCATTTTAATAATGTGTGCTTTTTTGCTTCCGTTTGGATAAGATAAATAATCACGCCGACCATTACAACGGTAATAATGTAAAACAACCACATTTGCCCTTGTAAAATGCCGAATGCCGCCCCTGAATTTCGATGAGAGAAAATATGAAAGATATTTTCAATAACGGTGATTCGTTCACCAAGCATCATGTTTTCAACGACAAGCCATTTCGTCAACTGATCGAATCCAATAATAATAATCGCAATTATGTAAGCCATTCAATATCCTCCACTACGTAATAGGCTTAGTGTAGCATAAATATAGAAAAAAGTCTTTGTCGATTCCATGCACGAATAAGCTAGCCTACTGCTTTTAAACTAAATGCAATGAAGCCTCACTAGATAAGGGAGACTTCAAAAAAGCGGTGGGGCTATTTCTTATTGATTTCGTTGACGATAGGCTTGATAATGTTCATTTTGTTCAACATGGACACTATCTGGTCCATGATAACCGTCAATTCCTGTGGAAAGGAACCCTTCAAAAGATTCAACGCCATTCGCTCCGTATAGATCTGTATCTCCTGTTTCCTCTTCATATTCAAGTGAAGTATCGTTAAAACGTGCTACTTGTTGATAGGCACCTTCCCCGTCAAATTCTGTTTCCCGCTCCTCTTCATCGTGATTATAGTTTTCAAACCCACCCAAGACATCCTCTTCTGCTGGACGATCAGAAGGAACTCCCGTTTGTTTAATGAAAGCTACCGTCCTCGCTTCAGGATAGGCTCGCAAACGTTCTTCTGGTATAGCCCCTCCTGTTTTTTCGCATATGCCATAAGTCCCGTTATCAATCTTTTCAAGTGCATCTTCAATATCGTGTAACGCTTTTTCTGCGTGATTGAATAAAGCTTCATCCTTTTCTCGCTCAAATAGTTCCGTACCGTTATCGGCAGGATGGTTATCATAATTTGACAGTTCGTCTTGCCGTTCAGTACGATCATGAGAGGATTGATGCTTTAGAAGTTCTTTTCTTCTCTGTTGTAGTTGCTCTTTAAACCACGTTGTATCCACTAAGATCACTCCTTTTTCTTAGGATGACCTATTTTTAAGAATGGTTGAGCGGCAAATAAATCCATCACAAAAAAACAGAAGACGTTAGTGGCATGTTTATCACTGACGTCTTCTGCTTAAACGTTACTACGCTTTTATGTACCGTTATGATTTGCTTTCTTGCTCTTCAAATTCCTTCAACAATTCTTCTTCATTGAATTCGTCATCGCTTCCGGCAAATTGTTCCCAGTCATCGGTTTGAAGCATTTCCATTTGGGCTTCAATTAACATTTTAAAACGCATTTTGTAAACGGAGGCTTGCTTTTTAAGCTCTTCCATTTCCATCATTACTTTTCTTGATTTGCTCAGCGCTTCATTCACAATACGGTTAGCGTTCTTTTCTGATTCCTTAACGATTAGTTGCGCTTCTTTTTGCGCGTTTGAACGTAAGTCATCTGCCGCTTCTTGCGCCACCATAATGGATTTATTTAACGTTTCCTCGATATTGTGAAAATGAGCTAGTTTTTCGTCTTGCGTATTGACTTGCTCAAACAATTCTTTCTTTTCTCGAAGAACAGCTTCATAATCTTTAATAATTTGATCTAAAAATTCGTTTACCTCATCTTCATCATAACCACGAAACGAGCGTGTAAATTCCTTATTATGAATATCTAACGGTGTTAATGGCAACCGTCCCACCTCCATGAAATCCTGATTCTTTTCTTCATTCGACATTCCCCGAAAAATACCTTCTTAAAACTACAAATTTCGCCTCTAAACCAGAATTACTTCTTTCTTCCTACTGTTAAACGTACCTTATCTTTCTTCGTTTGTCCATTTTCTTCTAATACTTTTGCACGACCATACCCTCTTAATGAGAGATAATCGCCAACAGACAAACTGTACGAAGACTGATCAATTGGCTTCCAATTGACTTTAACGTATCCCTTTGTAATCGCTTCGACACTTTTCGAACGAGAGAGATGATACACTGCAGCAAGAACCGTATCTAAACGCCATGATGAAACAAGTACGTGATCCCTTTGCCAGCTTTCTTCTTCAACTTCAAAGATGTCTGCTTCTTCAAGTGTAATGGATGTTTTACCAACTTGGTCAAGAGTCGCACGCACATACACTGCTGTATCAACAGCTGTTGCAAACGTAAACGAGTCTTCCTGAACGATAATGTCACCAAACTTTTCACGCTTTAAACCGCTATTCATAAGGGCGCCAAGCACATCTCGGTGAGAAAGGGTAACAAATTTTGAGGAGAACGTTGCTTTTAAGAAAGCCAACTCCCATTTTGGTTCCTCACCACTTAAATAGCTCGGTCTTATAATCGCTCTTTTTCGCTCACAACCTGATGATCCACCATTAAAAAGTAGCTCACAATCAGAATGTTTACCAATTAATGAAGCTAGAATATCTTGTTGTCTGGGATCAAGAAAATCCGTCAGCCGCTCTTGATGATACAAGGTGACGGACTCCACTAGGTCGTTTACTTGATCAATAAAAGGACGTTCTTCTGGTCGAAAGTGTTCGTACATTGACATGGCTCCTTATAATAAGCCCATAATCCATTGCTGAACTGGTCCTAGTCCTCTAACGGCTAAATTAAGAAGAAAGATAGCCACAATTGGAGATAAATCAATCATGCCAATAGGCGGGATAATATTTCTGAAAATTCCTATGTATGGCTCTACAATGCTACCAAGGAATTCACCGAAAGCGGAATCTCTTCCCCCTACCCAAGACATCACGATATAGATCAAAATCGCAAAAAAGTATCCTAAAGCTAAGTAGCGTATAAGATTAAATATAAAATTCACAAACAATTCCATCTTGCTGTTCTCACCTACCTTATCAATCACAATTGATTGGCAATATCACTAATTGATCCTGATATTTCCACATTATCCGGCGCACAAATAAAAATGCTTGCTCCGATTTTTTGGATGTCTCCTCCAATAGCATATACGGTTCCACTTAAAAAATCTACTACCCGTAATGCTTGATCATGTTCCATTCTTTGTAAATTAATAACGACTGTTTTCCGATTTTTTAATTGATCGGCAATGTCTTGACTTTCATCATATGAACGCGGTTCAATGAGAGTCATTTTCGCATGCTGCTGAACACTTTTTAAACTAACGATATTTGATTGCGCGTCTTTTTCTTTTAATTCACTACCTTGAAAACGATTTGGCATCGCCCGCTCCTCTTTTTCCGGCTCATCGACATAGCGTTCGACTTCTTCGACATGGTCATCTAAATTAAAGTAAGTTTTAAACTTTGACTTAAAGCCCATTTCCATCCTCCTTATTCGGACACTTGCTCATTACCTACTAGAATGGTTCCAATGCGAATATACGTTGCACCTTCTTCTACTGCCACTTCAAAGTCATTTGACATGCCCATTGATAGCTCTGTGCAAGGAGCGTGTACATATTCTTTATCAGCAATACGCTGTTGCAGTTGTTTTAAGGCTTTAAAATGCGGACGCGTTTCTTCTGCATTTTCCGCATACGGTGCCATTGTCATTAATCCGATTACTCGGATACGATCATATTCAGCCAACGCCTTTATAAACGAATCGACTTCTTCTGGAGCTAGTCCACTTTTAGACGTTTCTCCTGAAACATTAACTTGTACGAAACAGTCAAGTGTCTTTTCTCGTTCGACTAAGCGCTTTTGCACTTCTTTTGCCAAACTTAACCGATCAAGAGAATGAAGAACACTTATGTGTCCGATGACATCTTTGACTTTGCGCGACTGAAGCGAACCAATGAAGTGCCAAGTTGCGTCATCGCCAATAACTGCTTTTTTCTCAAGCAATCCTTCTAGACGATTCTCGCCAATATGAGCGATGCCTGCTTTAATGGCTTCATTCGCTGTTTGAATGGATACATATTTCGTCACAGCGATAACATGAATCTCTTCTACTCGTCTTCCTACTTTCGACGTAGCTCTCTCCATACGCTTTTTTAACGCGTCATATTGTTGTTCAACCGTTGCATTCATCATTCAACCACCTTCTTCATTCCAATCATACTCATCATTCTACCTGTTTTTCCTTGGTCTTGTCGATGAGAAAAGAAAGCATTGTCTCTAAATGTACAACGATCTGATTCAATAATATGGGCAGACAGAACCCCTGCTTGTTCAAGCAAATAGCGATTTAACGCAGGTAGATGAAGCTGAAAATGATCTGATCCAGTAGGTGTATAAATCCCTTTATGGTTCGAAGGCAATTGTTCGTCTACTCGGTCTATGACCGTACGATCCACTTCATACTTTTGTTGTGAAATACACGGCCCAATGAGAACATAGATATCAGTGATCTGTACGTGGTGTTTCTCGACCCATTCTTTCACCATTTTGGGTCCAATTTGATCAACCGTGCCTTTCCAACCAGCATGGCATAAACCAATGATCTGATTCTTAGGTGAATAAAAATAAAGCGGGACACAATCAGCATACAAACTCGTTAGCAATATATCCGTTTCTCTTGTGTAAAGTCCATCTGTCTCGTTTATCGCGGTACAAAGAGATCGTGCACCTCGACCTCGATCAGCCCTTGTCACTTCTTTAATAACCGAAGCATGTACTTGTTCAGATCCAACCCAATAATCAAGAGAAAAACCTACATCTTTGGCAACGCGTTCACGATTTTGAACCACAGCATTAACCGAGTCTCCTACATGAAACCCCATGTTTAACGTTTTATAAGGAAATTCGCTAACGCCACCATTACGAGTTGTGAAGCCAGCAAACAACTTTTGGTCTAATCCATTAAATTGTTCTTCATATTCAACTCGTTCAGACAACCGCTGCCAGTTTGCTTTCATCTCTGCATGCTCCTTTTTGTATTCCTCGCTTTATTTTACCATAATGAATCTCTAGAATAAATGTTTACGAATAGGGATCTTTTCTTTCCATTGCATGCTCAGCTGAAGGAACAGATTGCTTGTATCGTTCTGGAAGCTCAACTAGGATGACATCAGAGCCAATTTTCACTATATTTTTCCAAGGTATCACGGTTTCGCCTGCATCTCTATTTCCTAAAAACGTCATCATTTTTCCTTGATTTGATATGATAATGGCTTCAATTCTCCCTGTTTCTAGATTAATATCTAAATCATTTAAATGGCCAAGCCGCTTACCGTTTTCCATGTTAACAATGTCTTTAGCTGATAGCTCAGATATTTTCATCATTGTACATCCTCCTCACTAATTACTATATGCGCACCCATAATTACTTTATGAACAAAAAAGCCGCTGTTGCACACAGCGGCTTTTCTCATGATTCAATATGTTTATTCATCTGATGAATAGCACCTTTTTCAAGCCGTGATACTTGTGCTTGAGATATACCGATTTCATCTGCCACTTCCATCTGCGTTTTCCCTTGAAAGAAGCGCATATTTAAAATGACTTTTTCTCGGTCATTTAAACGAACCATCGCTTCCTTAAGTGCAATTTCTTCCACCCAATTGACATCCTTGTTTCGTTCATCACTTATTTGATCCATGACAAAAATTGGATCTCCTCCATCGTTGTAAATCGGTTCAAATAACGAGACAGGATCTTGAATCGCATCAAGCGCAAAAACAATGTCTTCTTTCGGCACATCTAATACAGCTGCAATTTCTTGAACAGTTGGTTCATTTTCACGTTTCTTTTCTGCCATCATCTGATCCCGAACTTGTAATGCTTTATAAGCAATATCTCTTAATGAACGTGATACACGAATAGGATTATTATCCCTTAAGTACCGGCGTATCTCACCAATAATCATTGGCACTGCATACGTAGAAAACTTAACATTTTGACTTAAATCGAAGTTATCAATCGATTTCATTAAACCAATACAACCGACTTGAAATAAGTCATCCACGTTCTCGCCACGGTTATTAAAGCGCTGAATGACACTAAGGACTAAACGAAGATTTCCATTTATTAACGTATCTCTTGCTGGCTCATAACCAGACTGGAGCTGTGAAAATAATTCTCGCATCTCCATATTTTTTAAAACCGGCAGTTTGGATGTATCTACTCCACAGATTTCTACTTTATTTCGAGCCAAATTCTTTACCCCCTAGACGGAAGATGATGTCAAAAAAAGTATCTCCCTGGGAAAAAAATTTATGCACTCTGTTGAAGTAGAAATTTGTTAAAAATAGACACTACCCTTGTCACGACACTGCTAAAAAATAGAAATTATTTTTTTACGCTACACCATTTTATTAAATTCTTTTTGCAGTCGTTTAATAATTCGTTTTTCTAAACGGGATATGTAGGATTGCGAGATACCCAGCATATCCGCGACATCTTTTTGTGTTTTTTCTTCTGTTCCAGTTAAGCCGAAACGTAGTTCCATTATTTGTTTCTCACGGTCTGACAATGTATGAAGAGCTTTGACAAGCAATCGACGATCAACTCTTTCTTCTATCCCCTTCGTAATAATGTCCTCTTCTGTTCCTAGTACATCAGAGAGCAACAGTTCATTCCCATCCCAATCAATATTTAACGGTTCGTCAAAAGACACTTCTGAGCGCGTCTTATTGTTACGACGCAAATACATAAGAATCTCATTTTCAATACAGCGAGAGGCATACGTGGCTAACTTAATTTTCTTTTCAGGATTGAATGTATTAACGGCTTTAATTAGCCCGATAGTACCAATGCTAATCAAGTCTTCTATATTAATTCCGGTGTTTTCAAACTTTCTAGCGATGTATACGACTAAGCGGAGATTACGTTCAATTAAAATCGAACGTACAGCTTCATCACCACTCGGTAGCTTTAGTAGGAGCTCTGCCTCTTCTTCTTTTGATAACGGTGGTGGTAAGGCTTCACTGCCACCAATGTAATAAATTTCATCTTCCTTTAAGCCAAACTTTCTTAATAGGCGATAGATGAACAATCTCCATTTCATTTTTATCATCGCGTCCTCCTTAGCTTACTTGTGATATAACAAGCTGTGGGTGAATAATCGTTTGATAATGCCCTTCAGGCGACAATGCTTCCCCATACAGCCCTAACAACACACGCTTTGTGACAAATTGTTCACCGTCATAATAGATCGTTACTTGATCCGGTTTAAAAGCTGTTAAGTATGGTTGTTTTTGGCCAACCGCCTTAAATGGTACTAATCGAATTCGATGCATAAACGGATGATTTTCTTTTGTTGACATTGTTAGCATGTCATCTGTTTGCTGCTTACCAAGAAATGGATGTAAAAGATCTGCTTCAATAATCATAACGGGTGTTCTCGTTAATGGGTCTTTTAATTGGTTTCCAGTGTCGACTAGCCCCCTTGCCTCAAATCTAAAGTCATCAATAACAATTTCAACTGTTGCCATGTCATTTGCTTGAACTTTCTTTATCTTGAATGTATCAACTTGTTGTTTACTAAACCAAAAAACGAGAGGAAAACCAATCAGAACTAGAGCCCAGCTAATCGTACTTCCACCAAACCCTGGTAGATGACTCGTTAAATCTAATTCACTTTGAAAAAAGTAATGCATGGCAAAAAGCCCGCCGCCAGTAACAAAAGTTAGAAAAAAGAAGCCTGCTAGATTTTGTACGAAATAAGTAAAGCGTATGTATCCAAACGCAATGAATACAATCATACAAGAATAAAAAAACTTTACAATTGGGTTCATAAAGAATGTCACGTAAGGCGTAAACATAAAGAAAACCACAAGGGATGCAACCAGTGATGCCATTCCTATACGAACATAGTTTTTCTTTCTTTTTAACAATAAGGCGGTGCCAATAATAAGGAGAAAATCAATGCCTAGATTCAGTAGCCAGATTAAGTCTAGATAGATGATCATGAACGTTCCTCCTGTATTAATAAAATTTAGTATAGTAGATAGAAAGAAGGAAGTCTGTCATTTCATGGCAAAGACAAGCCTGTTATTTTGAAAGCTTTTGACAAACGTTGTCCTTTCTCTTTTCACCTTTAAAAAGAAAAACAAAAAAAGACCTACTACCGTATAAAGCTGGTAGCAGGTCTTTTCCATTATCGATTTCTTCTATTTCGGAGAAACGTTGGAATATCAAGTGTATCTGTTTGTTCTTCAGAATTGGCTTTTTGCTTTGAATCTACAGATTTTGATTCAACTGGTTTTGACGATGTCGGCTTTTGAGCAGACGGGCGTGACTGTGGCTTTCTTTCTGCTTCTTCAAAGCCCGTCGCAATAACCGTTACGACAATCTCGTCTTTTAAATTCTCATTAATAACAGATCCAAAAATCATATTAACCTCTTCGTCGCAAGCTTCAGACACAATTTCTGCGGCTTCATGCACTTCGTAAAGGCTTAAGTTCGTTCCACCAGTAATGTTCATCAACACACCTTGAGCACCATCGACGGATGTTTCAAGCAATGGACTAGAGATGGCTTTTTTTGCTGCTTCTGCAGCACGATTCTCACCAGTTGCTACACCAATCCCCATTAAAGCAGAACCTTTTTCACTCATCACCGTTTTAACATCCGCAAAGTCAAGGTTAATCAATCCAGGTGTCGCAATTAAATCAGAAATTCCTTGTACACCTTGTCGAAGAACGTTATCCGCTTCACGGAACGCTTCTAGCATTGGCGTATTTTTATCGACAATCTCTAGCAGTCGGTCGTTTGGTATAACAATTAACGTGTCGACTTTTTCTTTTAATGCAACGATACCAGATAACGCTTGATTTTGACGCTTACGCCCTTCAAACGTAAATGGTCGTGTGACTACACCTACCGTTAGTGCACCAATTTCCTTTGCAACTTCGGCGATCACCGGTGCAGCACCTGTTCCAGTACCTCCACCCATTCCAGCTGTAATAAAGACCATATCCGCCCCATCAAGGACTTCTTCTAACTGTTCACGACTTTCTTCAGCCGCTTTTTTGCCGATATCAGGATTTGCACCTGCACCTAGGCCTCTTGTTAGTTTTCCACCTAGCTGTAGTTTCTTTTCAGCTTTTGATAGGTGTAGTGCTTGTGCATCTGTATTAACGGCGATGAATTCAACGCCTTGTAGTCCGTTTTCAATCATTCGATTAACAGCGTTCGAACCACCGCCACCACATCCAATGACTTTTATTTGTGCTAATTGTTCCATGTCCATTTCAAAATCAAACATTTCGTTGTCCCCCTAACCATACTGGCAGTCAGCTGCTCTTCATTAATCAAAAAATGTCTTAAACCAAGATTTCATCTTGGATTCTTTTTTCTCTTCTTGCGGTTGCTCAACTTCTTTACGCTTGCTTCTTTTGGAAGTTGCTACTGGGTTCGCTTCTTCTTGATTCACTTCTGACTGGGAAAAAGCAGCTGCAATTTCCTTGCCTTGCACACGTCCATTTTTGTGTGCAAAATGAATTAACCCAATACTTACTGTATAGCGCGGCTCACGCACCCCAATATAATTCGGGATGGCAACACGGACATTTCCTTCAAGCATGTCTTTTGTTAATTCAAGAACACCCGGCATCATCACAGCTCCACCGGTCAATACAAAGCCACTTGGAAATTGCTTAAATCCTAACCGAACCAATTCTTTTGCACATAGTTCAATAATTTCTTCTACTCTTGGTTCAATAATACCTGCTAATTCTTGCTGTGTAATTGTATGCCTTTCATTTGAACCGATCTTTTGAATGGTAATCTGTTCTTCTGTAGATGCTTCTGGTACAAAGGCATGTCCATGTTTGCATTTAACGCGCTCTGCCTCTTCGGTTGTGAGCTTTAATCCAACAGCTAAATCATTTGTAATGTGATCGCCGCCGATCGGTAAAACAGATAGTGCAACAAGTGAACCTTGTTCAAAAACGGATACGGTTGTTGAACCGCCTCCAATCTCAATCACACAAACACCTAAACTTTTTTCATCTTTTGAAACAGCTACAGATCCTGTTGCTAAAGAGTTTAAGCTTATTTCAGCAATTGAAAGACCGGCGCGCTCCACACACCTTAACAAATTATGTAAGACGGTTTTTGAACCTGTTATTAACGTTCCTTCCATTTCCAGACGAACGCCAATCATTCCACGAGGGTCAGTAATCTCATCAAGCCCATCCACGATAAATTGTTTTGGAATCACATCAATCACTTCTCTCTCAGGAGGAATTGACATGACTTGTGATGCATCGATGACTCTACGAACATCTTCTACGTTTATTTCTCGATCTGGACTGGAGACAGCGACTACTCCATGACAAGGAGTTAATTCAATGTGACTGCCATTCACTCCGACCACAACATGTTCAATTTTTATGCCAACCATACGTTCCGCTTGCTCCACTGCCCGCTTAATTGACTTAACCGTCTCATCTATATCGACGACGGCTCCTTTCTTAATTCCTTCAGAAGGAACACTACCGACACCTAAAATGTTAATTGACCCTCCAGCAATTTCCGAAACAACGACTTTTACTGAAGAAGTTCCAATGTCTAAACTTACATACGTTTCATTACTCACCAATGGCACCTCCTCATCTGCACAATCATGGTGTTCAACTTTAATAGTTTCATTTTTTTTATTCACACAAGCAGTATTCGACAAGTGTTAGTAGAATCCTTTAATTCTCGTAGCATTATGTATGTTTTAAGGCTCTTGCTCTTTAGTCTACACCATGTTCTTACAGGTGAAAAGGCAAAACCTCTAGCAATCCTTTATTAAGAATGTGTTACATAGAGTACCGAACCTGATCACGAAAGCTTTTAACCGTAAAAACAGCAGAAACACAAGGAAATAAGAGTAGAAAAATCCTTCAAAACTCCTACTCCTGAGCCGTATCATTTTCCCTAAAATAGGGACTCATTTTCATATAGAGGACACCATCCTGTGCTCCATCGATTTGTGTATGCACTTGCGGATAAGACTGCATATACTCTGCAAATGAAGATAAATCTGTACGTACTTCCATTCCATCTGTCATATAAAGGGTTAATTCCTCTGGTGCATCCTCAGTAGGCGTATACATAATTTCCGAGATTCGACTAACAATCTCTGGCGCTGTTTGCATTAATTGTTCGCCAATTGTCTCTCTCAATGATTCTTCAGTAAAATCCACCAATATAGGTGCGTCTCCAACAAGTTGACTATCATGTACAGTGTCTAAGATTTGCCCGTTTTTTAAAAGGGGCAAATAACCTTCCTCACTATACACATAAGCAACCCGGGGATACTCCTTTACCTGTATAAAAAGAGAAGATGGCAAACGACGGCTTATTTCAATGGACTCCACTTCTTTTAATTGTGCAGTTTGCTCGATTCGAGTGTTCCGATCGATATTCCAAATATTCATTCCTTCACTTAAACCGCTAGCTTCAAGAACCTCTTCATCTGTTAACAGCTGATTACCACTCACTTGTACGGATTTCACTTCACTCAATGGACTTTGGAAGTACACAAGTACCATCATTAAGACAAAGAACAATACGACTATACTTAATAAACGCTTGTTCGCTTTGCGTCGTCGCTTTTCCTGTAGAGTCGGAATTCTTTCGTTTACAGAAATGACTTTCTCATCATGACTCACATTCATTCCTCCAACTACTTCATTCAGCTGATGAGTGAATACAAGCAAATTAATCTTAGACCTGCTTCTATTCCCTATTTTACTTTTTTAAAACCTATTTTACTGTTGTTTTCTGCATTTTATCATATATTTCCTTTACAATTCTATGAATAATAAATAGAGAGTTCAAAAAAACGAACTCTCTACATGTATCGACACCATTTATCCATTTGTTTAAGGTACATTATTAGCGAGTATGTCTACTAATATTAATTAGCAGACCAATTGACATCAGCATGAGTGTTAAGGATGAACCACCGTAGCTTAAAAGTGGCAGCGTAATGCCGGTAACAGGCATTAAACCAGTAACAACGCCGATGTTTATCATTACTTGAATAACAATCATCGTTACAATACCTGCGGCTAAGAAACTACCAAATAAATCAGGAGCACCTAAAGCAATTCTTACGCCACGCCAGAAAATAATACCAAATAAAAGCAACACAAATAAACCGCCTAAAAAACCTAGTTCCTCTGCTAAAATAGCAAAAATAAAATCGGTTTGTGGTTCTGGCAAATAAAAATATTTTTGCCTACTTTCACCTAAACCCATTCCTAGTAACCCTCCTGGGCCAATGGCTAATAAAGACTGGATAATCTGAAAGCCACTTTCCATTGGATCTGCCCAAGGGTCTAGAAAAGACGTAATCCGTTTAATCCGATAAGGAGCGCTAATGATTAGAACGACAAATCCTGCCACACCAATTAAAAACAAGCCCATAAAATGCTTTACTCTTGCTCCCGCAATAAAAATCATGGCAACGCACGTTCCTACCATAACAGTACCAGTCCCTAAATCTGGCTGGAGCATAATCATTCCAAAGGCAACCATCACAAAAGCGAGCGCCGGTAATAACCCTTTTCTAAACAAGACAATTCGCTTTTGATTCACCGCTAAAAAGTTTGCCAAAAAAATAATCATGGCAATTTTCATAAATTCTGATGGTTGAATCGAAAATGCGCCAATTCCTAGCCAGCTTCTTGCCCCACCTCTAACAAGACCAACACCAGGAATGAGTACGAGCACAAGCAAAATAAAACAAATAATTAGTAACAGCTTTGAATACGTACGCCACGTCCAGTAATCGACTCGAGAAATAAAAAACATCAAGAGGACGCCTACACTTCCAAAAAATAATTGTCTTTTAGCAAAAAACAACGAATCGTTAAAGCGATAGGTTGCCCATGCTTCACTTGCACTGTATACCATAATTAAGCCAACGCTAAGCAAGACAATCGTTGCAACAATTAAGATATAATCGGGCGCCTGTCTTTCTTTATTCATTGTTCACCCCCAGCAAGTACCCTACTACCTCACTATATGAATGAGGTAAAGAAAACATGTCCAAAACATTTGTACATGCTTGAAAGTGTTGTAAAGAAAAAAAGAGGCTGGGACATAACGAAAAGTAGTATTTGAAAAGACGAATAGTCTAAACTATGCTGAGTAGCACCGCTACAGGAGAATCCTTCGCTCATATTCATATAAAACAAACGACGAACGTTCCTATTTTCAGGAATGTTCGTCATTTTGGTCTGTCTATCTACTTTTGTCCCAGCCTCTTTACCTTATTCCATTAATTGACTGTTACTTAATTGTGAAACAGTAGCTAAAAACGCATCTCCCCGTTCTTCAAACGTCGAGTACTGATCCCAACTTGCACATGCTGGAGAAAGTAGAACAACGTCCTTTACGTTTGAATGTTCAAATGCTTTTGTCGCTGCATCTCGTACATCAATAGCCTGTACAACGTTAATTCCTAATTTGTTCCCTAAAGCTGTTAATTTTGTTTTTGTTTCACCAAAAACGACGAGCGTTTTCACATGGGTTAAACTTGGGCTCAGTTCATCAAACTCATTCCCACGATCCAAACCACCTGCCAGTAAAACAATATCTTGCTTAAAGGAGGCTAATGCAGCTTGTGTCGCCAAAATGTTTGTCGCCTTTGAATCGTTATAGACTTTACGCCCATGAACGTCACCAACGAACTGAAGTCGATGTTTCACGCCAGTAAACGTTGTTAGTACGGTTTTTATTTGCGCATTGGTCCCACCAGCTAATTTTGCCGCTGCAACAGAAGCAAGCATATTTTCAATATTATGAGCTCCTGGTAAAACAATTTCATCTAGTGGGCAAATGCGTTCTTCGCGAAAATAAATCGCATTATCCTTTATATAAGCACCTGTTGGCAACTCTAATTTCGTTGAAAAAGGAACAAGAGTCGCCTTTGATTGCTGAACATGCTTGGCAACGATGGGATCATCCGCAGAATAAACAAGATAATCCTCTTTCGTCATGTTTTCATACACTTTCGCTTTTGCTTCTATATACAATTCCTTTGACCCATGGTAATCCAAATGAGCATCAAACAAATTAAGCCAGACGGCCACTTTAGGTTTAAATTGCTC
The DNA here is from genome assembly GCF_004375095.1 of Shouchella oshimensis. Taxonomy (NCBI): domain Bacteria; kingdom Bacillati; phylum Bacillota; class Bacilli; order Caryophanales; family Bacillaceae; genus Shouchella; species Shouchella oshimensis. The sequence continues at coordinate 443,598 of NZ_SNUX01000001.1, forward strand.
CGTACCCATTAATTGAAAACTTGACAGTTCAAGTACCATCACATTCTCTTTTGTTGCTTCTAAGGCTACACTTGTCGCTACAGTTCCTATATTACCAGCAATTAAAGGTGTTCTTTCACTATGCTCAAGCATGGCATGAACGAGAGTCGTCGTTGTTGTTTTTCCGTTTGAACCGGTTATTGCGACAATCTCTGCTTCAGCAATGCGATAGGCAAGTTCGACTTCAGTCCATATAGGAATATTTCGATTCATGGCTTCAGTGATTAAGAGGTTGGAATAAGGAATGCCAGGGTTTTTTATAATTAAACTAGTTGTATCAAGTAAGTGAAGTGGATGACCTCCACAGACAACTTCAATCCCTTTTTCCTCTAGTGCATCCACTTCTTTGCTTTCAGCTCTTGGTTTTCCATCATTTACTGTCACAATAGCACCTAATTTATGAAGAGCCACTGCTGCAGCCATGCCACTTTTTGCTAAACCAAGCACAAGCACCTGCTTTTTATTTACATGTGGGAAAGGCTTCATGTTAACCACACTCCAATGTAAATTCCCATAATGGCAAAGACTACGCCTAGTAACCAGAACGTGACAACTACACGCCACTCTGACCACCCGACTAATTCATAATGATGATGAAGCGGACTCATCTTAAAAACACGCTTGCCAGTTGTTTTAAATGAAATAACTTGAATAATAACGGATAAGGTTTCAATGACGAACACGCCACCAATAATGATGAGCATAAGCTCCATCTTAGTCAAAATGGCAATACCTGCAATGGCTCCTCCTAACGCTAACGAACCCGTATCACCCATAAAAACTTTTGCTGGATGAGCATTAAATACAAGAAACCCAAGGAGAGCCCCAGTAATAGCCGTTGAAAATAAAGCTGCATCAATAAAGCCAGTGCTCCAAGCTAGTATCGCAAATGCGGCAAAAGCAATGGCGCCAGTCCCTGATAATAAGCCGTCTAAACCGTCTGTTAAGTTTACTGCGTTACTTCCAGCAAGCAGCATAATCACAACAAGTACAGCATAAAACCACCCTATGTCAAGACCGATGTCTGTTCCAGGAATGGATACTATTGTATCTAGTTCAATGTAAAGTAATCCTACATAAAATAAGCCAGCGATAATCAGTTGCCCAACTAATTTCTGTTTTGATGTTAATCCAAGGTTATGTTTGCGTGCGACTTTTAAATAGTCATCAAAAAAACCAACGACCCCATAGCCGATTGTAACAAGCATAAGTAATAACAATTCTGGTGTAAATTCAAAAAAGACAAAACCAATTAATAGGGATGTCACTAAAATCGATAAGACAATGACAATTCCGCCCATTGTCGGTGTACCGCTTTTCTTTTGATGTGATTTCGGTCCTTCTTCACGAATGCTTTGCCCAAACTTTAAACGCCTTAAAAACGGAATAAAAAGAGGACAAAGGATGACCGCGAATAAAAAGGATAACGATAGGACAATAAGTAACGTCCACTCTTCCATTTTCTAAGCGCCTCCTTTGACAGCCGATAACACTTGCTCCAAAGCAAGACGACGTGATGCCTTCAGCAATACAACGGTGTCATGATTCAAAAGGGGTCGAATGGTTTCAGCTACATCTGAAACGTTCTCAACATGTTCAACCGCAATCGCCCCGTTTTGTTGTTTTACTTCATCATATATCCAATAGCCTTTTTCACCGACACAAACAACGTTGGTAATCGGTGTATCAATCGCACTTACCACACTTCTATGAAGCGCTTCTTCATCTGGACCTAGTTCATAAATATCACCTAATACAACAATTCTTCTCTTAAATTCAGGTAATGATTTAATCGTTTCAATTGCCGCCTTCATTGAACTAGGGTTTGCGTTATACGCATCATTAATGAACGTTGATCCATTTGGTCCTGCTACTTTCTCAAGACGCATACCCGTAATCGTAACGTTTGCTAGTCGTTCTTTGATCGTTTCCGGTGCAAAGCCAACTTGACGCGCAATCCATATGCCATAAGCAGCATTCTTGACGTTGTGCTCACCTAATAGAGGCAAATACCAATCCTTTTCATCTAGAAATGAAAAAGTAAAGCCATCTTCTTTAGGCTGAAACGTTGCGATTGCTTCCTTATTTTGATGATTAAACCCAATTGAAACGGTTTTCTCTTGCTGAAATCCATTTAATAAAGGTTCATCTCCATCTAGCACAAGGAAGCCGTCTTGTTTTAACCCATCTAACATTTCCATCTTTGCGCTTGCAATCCCCTGTCTTGAACCTAAATGCTCGATATGGGCTTCTCCAATATTTGTCACAATAGCTAAATCTGGCTTTGCAAGTTTTGAGAGAAAAGAAATTTCCCCGGCATGGTTCATCCCCATCTCTACAACGGCAAATTTACATTCTTTAGGCATTGAAAGCAACGTTAATGGAACTCCGATATGATTGTTTAAGTTTCCAGCAGTTCGATGGACGAATGGTTCACCACCAAGAAGTTGGAATACAATATCTTTTGTGGTTGTTTTTCCGTTTGAACCTGTTATCCCAATCACATATGGATTGATTTCATCTCGATAGAGCTGAGCCAATTCTTGTAGAGCATGTAGCGGGTCATCCACGAAATAAAGCTGAAACGACGCTGGTATTGACGTAGGCACAGGCTCCTGTTCTTGCCAGATTGCCGCTATCGCTCCAGATGCAATCGCCGAGTCGAGATAATGGTGTCCATTAAACCGTTCACCACTAAGCGGAACGAATAAAGCTGCGTTTGAATCTTTTCGCGAATCGGTTGTGACACTATGAAAAGAAACCGGTCCATCCTGTAGACGTGTCCGCTTCGCAACAGATTCAACTAGTCTTGCTTCAATCATTTTATCCGCTCCTTTAATGCAGCCCTCGCTACTTCACGATCATCAAAATGCGTACGTTCTCGACCGACCTCTTGATAGGTCTCATGGCCTTTACCGGCTATAATGATTATGTCATTCGTTTTCGCTTGTTTCATCGCGTAGTGGATCGCCTCTGAACGGTCTACAATTAAGCGATACTGATCTCGATCTAATCCAGCCGTCATCTCTTGTAATATCGTGGTTGGATCTTCTGTTCTCGGGTTATCGGATGTGAAAATGGTCTCGTCTGCATATTTCACAGCAATTTCACCCATAATAGGGCGCTTCGTTTTATCCCGGTCTCCCCCACAACCAACCACTACTCGAATCTGGTTATTCGCAAAGTCTTGTACGGTTTTCAACACATTCTCTAAGCTATCTGGTGTATGAGCATAGTCTACAATAACAGCAAAATCCTGACCAGAGTCTATCGCCTCAAATCTACCAGCTATACCTTCAATGCTTTCTAAGCCTTGTTGAATCGCTGAAAGAGAGATGTTTGATACATAGGCAGCTGATACAGCAGCTAGAACGTTGTAGACATTAAACAGCCCGATTAAGCGTGTTTGGACTTCAATCGATTCACCAAATACAGTCAGCGTAAATGTGGTTCCAGTTGCAGCAGCCCGAATGTTAGACGCCATGACGTCCGCTTGTTTTTTAATTCCGTACGTTATAATATCAGCTGTCGTCATTTGAATTAGTTGATCTGCCACTTGATCGTCGCCATTAAAAATGGCCGTTTTTCCTTCATAAGTGTTTCCAAGTTGTGAAAACAGTAAACTCTTTGCATACATATAGTGATCCATTGATTGATGGTAATCAATATGGTCTGGTGACAAGTTTGTAAAGATGGCAATATCAAAGTCACACCCACGTACTCGACCTAAGTGAAGAGCATGAGAGGATACTTCCATTAATGCCGTATCAACCTGTTTGTCGACCATTTCCTGAAACCTTTGTTGCAAAACGAGTGATTCAGGCGTCGTGTTCTTTGTTTCGATATACACATCGTCTATTTTTGTGTACATCGTGCCAATTAACCCAGTTGTACGATTTTGACCTTTAAACAACTGCTCTAAAATGTGCGTAACCGATGTTTTACCGTTCGTACCAGTTACACCAATGAGTTGTAATTTCTTGGTCGGATGATCGTAAAAGCGATTCGACAGTTGCGCCATTGTTCGCTTTGTATCACGAACCACGAAAACTGGAATTGGTACATCTAACGGGCGTTCTGAAACAATAGCAACTGCCCCTTTTTCATAAGCACTTTGTGCAAAATCATGACCATCCACAGTATAGCCATTAATGCAGAAAAACAACGTGCCTGGACGGACTTCTCTTGAATCCATTTCAATATGATGAATGTCAACTGTCGCTTCCTTTACATTTAACGTATTCATGCCTCTTATACCATGAAGCAATTCGCTTAATTTCATTTTTATTGCCTCCAACGTTCAACAATCAATCTTATCCACGTTTATTTGTTTAAAAGATGAATGAGTAATAAAACACACGTCTCTTATTTTAGTCGTTCTCATTCGTTTTGTCACCCATATAGACACGGATTGTTGAATCTTTTGGAACCCTTGTACCTGGTTCAGGTGCTTGTCGGGCGACAGCTTCCCCTTCACCAGATGCTGAGAGGCGCAATTCATAATGAGATTCATAAATGTCCCTCTTCGTTCGCCCTAACAAATTTGGTACTTCTACTAAACCTTCTTCATCCCATTTAAGTTCTTTTTCAATTTGATCTTTTCTTTTTTCAACACCCATTGCTTCTAAGCTATCCCCGATAATCTTCCCAGCGATTGGAGCGGAAACTTGGCTACCATATTGAACGGCTCCTTTAGCATTATCAATTGCCACATACACAATAATTTCTGGGTCATCCATTGGGGCTACACCAAGAAATGATAGGATATAGTTGTTCTCTAGATAACGACCATCTTTAGCTTTTTGAGCCGTACCTGTCTTTCCACCAACACGGTAACCATCGACAAAAGCTTTTCCACCTGAGCCTTTGGCAACAACATTTTCCATCGCATAGCGAACTTTTTCAGATGTTTCAGGCGAAATGACTTGTCGTTTCATCACCGGATTGTTTCGTTCAACAACCTCCCCTGTGACATCATCTACCCACTCTTTTGCAATGTAAGGTTCGTACAAATAGCCTCCATTGACGGCGGCTGCGACTGCCGCCACTTGTTGAATCGGCGTTACTGCAACCCCTTGGCCAAAGGCCGTTGTTGCTTGCTCTAACGGACCTACACGTTCACGATTAAACAAGATGCCTTTCGCTTCACCTTGTAAATCAACGCCGGTCTTTTGACCGAACCCGAAGTCTTCAATATAATCAAACAATCGATCAGTACCTAAGCGTTGACCAAGTTCAACAAATCCTGGGTTACATGAATTTTGCACAACTTCTAAGAACGTTTGTGAACCGTGCCCTCCTCGTTTCCAACAGTGGAGCTTTGTACCTGCTACATCTACGTAACCAGGGTCGTAGAAGTGATCATTGTCTAAATCAACGACATCCTCTTCTAACGCCGCTGCAAGGGTAATTAATTTAAACGTTGAACCAGGCTCATACTGCATCCAGACAGGCTTATTTTGATTGTATATTTCAGCTGGGACATCTCGATAGTTTTCCGGGTTAAAGTGTGGTCGACTGCTCATTGCTAGAATCTCACCATTTTTTGGATTCATCGCAATGGCTATCGCTCCATCTGGATTATACTTGGCTTCTGCAATATCTAACTCCCGTTCCACAATCGTTTGAACACGACTATCAATTGTTAATTTTAAATTTAAGCCATTAATTGGAGCTGTATATTCATCAGCTAAATTTGGCATTTTTGTATTTTTAGCCGTTGAATAAAAGGATACATACCCCTCTGTACCTTTTAACTTTTCATCATAGACGAATTCTAAACCTGTTAGACCTTGATTGTCGATGCCTGCAAATCCAAGTACATGGGATAAATAACTCCCAAAGGGATAGTGACGCTTCGAGTCTTCTGCTATATAAATGCCTTCTATATTTAAACTTCGCACCTCTTGCGCTGTTTGTTGGTCCATTTTTTGTCCTTCTGGGCGAATATACACTTTACTTTCTTTTTTCGTTAAATCTTCGTATACCTCGTCCTTATTTGCATTTAATACGGATGCTAATTTTTCTGCTGCATCTGCAGGGTCTTTTACCTGTCTTGGAAAAACAATAATGGAAGGCGTGCTAATATTCGTTGCTAATTCGACGTCATTTCGATCTAGTATATCGCCTCGCTTTGGTTCAAACGGAATATCTCTCCCCCAAGAATCCTCTGCTTTTTCAGTAAGCCATAAACCTTGTCCGAACTGAACATACCCTAAACGTGCTCCAATGACTGTAAATACGACAATTCCTACAACAAATAACAATAGCAGCCGTTTTCTGACTGTTACATTTGAAACGCGCACGGCTCTCCCCCACTTTCGTTTATCAACATCCTGTCCTATGGTTAACCCTATGAACAAAGACAACTATTTAGAACAAGCTCACGTGGGCATCAGTTCCTATCAAAAGCAAAACAAAGAAGACTTAACCGTGGTTAAGTCTTCTTTGTTTTCTTTAGTCCTTTTTAAGAATCATCTTCCGTTTCAGTTTGGTCTTGTTCTTCTTCCATTTCTTCTACCTCTTCTGGAACTGTCGATTCCAAATGGACTTGGAGGGCTTCCCCTTCCGAAATGGGCGTTCCAGCAACTGGGCTTTGTTGAACAACATAGCCATTACCTGAATAATCAAGCTCTAAATCAAGGATATTGGTCATTTTTAATACATCTCGGCGTGACCAACCACGCATATCAGGCAACGCTCGGCTTTCCCCATCTGTAATTAAGAGAATAGGCTCATCGTTCAAAACACGCACACCTTCTGCTGGTTCTTGATAGTCAATGCGATCACCTTCACCAACAACAATTACTTTTTTATCCTCTAAAAGCTCGGTTGCATAGGTTGTTCGTTCACCTACGACGTTAACCATATCAAAACCGCTTTCTTCTGCTTCCTCTAGTAATTCTTCTTCGTTTGGTTCTAAATCCAAATAGACCATACTACTTTGCATCACTGCATTAAAGATCATAGAAACAGGATCATTCCCTGATTGCTCAGTCGTTAAATTGGGCTTCGTTACCGATACGTAAACGACAATTTCAGGGTCCTCATAAGGTGCCATGCCTAAAAAGGAGTATAAATATTGCCCATGGCCATTTAAATAACCACCTTGCTCCGCAATTTGCGCCGTCCCCGTTTTTCCAAGAACATCTACACCTTGAATATCGTACTTACGCCCTGTACCATATTCTTCTGTCACGACACCACGAAGCAAATCACGAACGTGAGCCGCTGTTTCTGCAGAAATAGGCTCACCAACCACTTCACTGCTGCCTTCTTGAAGGACTTTCCCTTCATCATCCTTAATTTCTTGAACAATATACGGTTTCATCATCTTTCCACCGTTTGCAATAGCCGTAGCCGCTTGAACAAGCTGAATAGGAGTCATAGTGGACGTTTGACCAAAGGCGGTTCTTGCAGCATCTGAGCGTCTTCCTTTTTCAAGTTTACCGGCACTTTCTTGACTTAAATCAATCCCTGTGGACTTGGAGAAACCAAAATCTTCTAGATACTGATAAAAAGGTTCAATCCCTAGATCCTCTAACACGAGTTTGGACATCAATACATTCGAAGAACGATGAACGCCCTCTTCATACGAAATCTCTCCCCACCCTTCTGGGTTTACATCTCTAACAGGGTTACTATGCAAATCAATTTCATACTCACCTGATTGAAAATAGTGATCGTCTTGAAAATAACCTTCTTCAATGGCGGCTGCCACTGTAAACATCTTTAACGTTGATCCAGGTTCAACTGCATCTGCAACTGCATAATTTAAATAGTTTTCAATTTGCCCATGTTGATTTGGGTTAAAGCTTGGTCGATTCGACATTGCCAATATTTCACCTGTTTTTGCATCGGCAGCAATGGCTGTCATCTTTTCAGGGCTAAACTCTAATTCAACTTGCGACATGGCTTGCTCCATAGACGCTTGAATTCGTGTATCTAGAGTTAGTTGCACAGAAGCACCGTCCGATGGTAGCGTAATGTTTTCAGCTGGAGAATTTAAGCGTCCTAAACGGCTATATTCAATTGAGCCATCCGTTGAAGCTAAAAATTCATCAAGTCGTCCTTCTAAGCCAATGCTTCCAATATCTTCGTTAATGCTTTTTTGACCGATTACATGAGATGCAAACGTTTGATTCGGATAATAGCGGCGGGTTGCTTCTTCAAGCTGGATGCCCGGCAGTTTCAAATCTTGAATCGTTTCTTTCGTTTCAAACGATAGATAGCGAGAAGTTGGTCCTAATTCAATTTGATAGCGACCCTCGTCTTTTCCGTCTGTGAGCATCCTCGTTAATTCTTCTACTTCTAGTTGAATAATTGGCGCAAGTTGTTCAGCTGTTCGTTCAATATCTTCTATATAGTTGCCTTTTCCTTGATTTTCAGAGAGCACGGCAAGAACATGATAAGCAGGAATATCTTCAGCTAGCACGCTTCCATGACGATCCGAAATGCTTCCTCTTTCACTTGGCAAAACCTCTGATCGTGAGTAGCGTTCTTCTGCCATAGCGACAAGGTCATTACCTTTGACCTCTTTTGTTAGTTGTATATAAGCAATGCGACCAACTAAAACAACAAAGACAGCTAAGAACAGAAATAACAAGACAACGGCTCTCTTATTTGTCACGGCGCGTTTAATTTCCATTTCAGTCCCTCCTTTTCACTTAGTAAAGAAAAAACTAGTTCATAGTGAACTAGTTCATCCCTTGTTCTTTCGCTCGACGCATAACATTCTCTGGCGCACTCTCTTCTGCTAGAATGGTCTTAAGCCCGTCATTTTCAACAGTGATTTTGTTCACTTCCGTTTGTTCGGTTTGCAAAGTTGTACTCAACCCATAAAGGTTGGAATAATTATGTACAATGAGGCAGAGCATAGCAAAAAGTACGATAGCTAGAAATGTCGCAATGACTTTCTCTCCTAATGTAATCCTTGCACGGTAACGAATCACTTGTTTTTCTTTTTGCACCGCCCGTTCTTGCGGTTGAGTATACGATTGTCTAGCTAACATACTTTATCCTCCTTTTAATCAAGCCTACAATTTTTCTATCACGCGTAACTTAGCTGATCGCGAGCGGTTGTTCTCTTCTAGTTCGTTGTCTGAAGCTACAATTGGCTTTCTTGTTACTAAAGTGAAAGGAGCTTTTTTATCATCTGGTATAATGGGCAACCCTTTCGGTAGATCTGGAATAGTCGTTTTCTCTTTAAACACTTGCTTGCATAAGCGGTCTTCTAAAGAATGAAAGGTAATAACGGCGAGTCGCCCCCGTTCATTCAACAGCTCTAATGCATCTAGCAATCCATCTTCAAATGCTCCCAATTCATCATTAACAGCAATTCGAATCGCTTGAAACGTACGCTTAGCAGGATGCCCACCTGCACGACGAGCTGGTGCAGGAATAACATCTTTTATGATCTCAACTAACTCCGCTGTTGTTTCAATCGGCTTCTTTACACGTTCACTTTCAATTTTACGCGCTATTTGCTTTGCAAACTTCTCTTCTCCATACCTTGAAATAATGGAAAGTAGCTTTTGAAACGGCCATTCGTTTACCACTTCTTTTGCCGTTAATGGAGCACGCTGGTCCATTCTCATATCGAGTGGCGCATCCTGATGATAACTAAATCCTCTTTCCGCTTCATCTAGTTGAGGAGATGAAACACCTAAATCAAACAACACGCCATCGACCTTCATTACCCCATGGGCTGCTAGTTCTTCTTTTAAATAGCGAAAATTACTCCGAATAAACGTTACGTTATGTAGATGATCCTTCATTACTTCTTTTGCATGATTTAATGCAACTTCATCTTGGTCAAATGCGTATAAATGACCTGTTTCAAGTTGCTCTGCTATTCGCTTTGAATGACCTGCTCCACCTAATGTACAATCCACATAGATGCCATCTTTTTTTATATTCAACTGTTGGACTGACTCTTCTTTTAATACGGTTGTATGTAGAAACATCTTGCACCTAATTCCTTTTTTCAATTTACGTTAACGTTATAAGTCAAAGTCAACGAGGTTTTCTGCAATTTCAGCGAAAGAGTCTTCAGAATCTGATACATACTCTTCCCAAAGTGTCTTACTCCATACTTCAACACGACTCGATACGCCAATAACAACACACTCTTTTTCTAATTTAGCATATTCTCTTAAATGATTTGGGACATTTATTCTTCCTTGTTTATCCAATTCACATTCAGCTGCTCCTGAAAAAAAGAATCGTGTAAATGCCCGGGCATCTTTTTTCGTAAATGGGAGTTCTTTTAATTGCCCTTCAAGCTTGTCCCACTCTGACTTCGGATACACAAACAAACAGTGATCTAAGCCTCTCGTTACAACAAATGAAGGACCAAGTGGCTCTCTAAACTTGGCAGGAACGATCATGCGGCCTTTATCATCTATAGAATGCCGATACTCGCCTAAAAACATACTCTGCCAACCTCCCACCACTTTGTACCCTAAACTTACCACAAACCCCCACTTTGTACCACTCTGATCTTCTCATTTCCACAGAATAAAAAAAAATCCTGCATTCCTGCAGGATTTTCAGTAGATTTTTTTATTGACAAAGGTAGACACCATTAGATGTAAATCAAAAGATGACGACGCGGATGTTGCTCTAATTCATTGAGCAAGCGTTGAACAATGTCACTACCTGTTACGTTAAGAAGAACGATTGGGTTTAACATACGTTCTTGTGGACTCGATTGAGGTCGTAACCAACAAATGGCCTCATCATACTTGTTTAATTCTGTTTCATACCTTCGCTTAATCTCTTTCGTCATAAACGTTTCCAAACGAGTTAATTGATCTTGGATAAACGCTTTGTTTTTCAAACTAATATCATATAACGTCTCGTTCATTTCTTTTGCAAGCTCTCTTAATGGCTGATGAGCTTGCTCCATTTGCTCTTGCGCCCGCTTAATATACGTTTTAATTTCAAATGAGTGCTGAGCATCAAGCCACTGTTGCTTTAAAGTTTCACCGTTTCCTTCTATATAAAAAACTGGATCTTCGCCTTGTTCAACTAAGTGTTTTTCAACATGGCGTGGAATAATCGTTGCCGACATACGTTGCATAACAGGTGTTACGTGAAACTGAAATAAAGAGAAGCTCTCTTTTAACGTTCCCCAATAGGCCAATTCGCCTGGACCTGCAACAAACGCTACCGTCGGTAACAACCATTCCTGCATCAATGGGCGAGTGACAACGTTATTGCTAAACCTGCTTGGGTGTTTTTCTACCTCTTCGACTAATTCATCCTTTGTAAATGTTAGTGAATGATCAGCCATATAGAAGACACCGTCACTATAGTTTAAGCGATACCGCTTTCCGTCTACAGTATAAAAAAGATGCGCATTTTCTTGATCCGTTCCAATCGGTTTTCCGTAGCCTTGTGTGGCAAAGCGGGTTTCCCCTTCTATTTGTGCTGCCTGTAGCTCCTCCACGTGTAAAATTAACGATTTAAAAAAAGGTTTCTCTATTTCTCTTAATACATCATCATCACTATCTAGATAAAGCAACCCTTCCTCAGCAAACAAGTCGTGCATCATACTCATAAAGAAATCTACGTATGTTTTTGACTCAGCTGCACAATTCTCTACCTTTGCTTTTAATTCAGTCGTGTAGGCCGTTTCAGGTAATGATGAAAAAAGTTCTTTTATGAAATCGTGCAATTCACTTTGCGGCAAATGCTTTTTTGATGCTGCCGTGCCGTCTACCTCGTCTGCAAGCAACCGTTTTTTCCATTTATGTTCCTCTTTTTTATAAATTGTCCGTACTTCATCCAAATCATGGTCTTCTCCAGCAATCCAAAACAACGGGACAACAGGTCGTTGTAATTCTTTTTCGTACGTTTTGGCAAGTATAATGACCGACATTGCTTTATATACACTGTATAAAGGACCTGTAAAAAGCCCTGCCTGCTGTCCACCCACGACAACGAGTGCATCTTCATGTTTTAATTTATGTAAATTTTCGTCTAGTTTGTTTCGATTGGGCAATCCTTTTGTCCGGTTTTCTACATACGTCACAAGCTCTTGTTTATGAGAAAAACGACGTTCACGTAAATCTTGACATCGTTTTTGAAGCCACTGCGTATCCGATGGCATGTAAGAAAAAAAGTCTTTAATGGGCTCTAGACCTTTCTCGTAATCGGCAGCAAAGCCTTTTAACGTCTCCTTACTAAGCTCCTCCATTTTCATCGCTTAAAATCTCCTCACCATGCATTTTCCATATCCGCTTTCCATCATAGCAAAAACAACAAGTACAACCAAATAAGTTGCTTCAAGATTTTTTATTAAGAGCCTTTTGTTTTCCTTTCAGCATCGTGTAAACGAGCTGAAGAGTTGGCATCAGAATGCCACGAGTTTCCCCTCTTTTTAAAATGTAGCCAACAATGGCCTCTAATTCAAGTGGGCGGTTATGAATGAGATCGGTTAACATAGATGATTGATTCTCTTTCGTATCCTTACAAAGACGTTCTACTTCCACCCATTTTTCCTCTCGATCGCTCCGTTCTAGTGCCTCTATAATCTCAGTAAAACAAGAGCGCATGGCTTGTTTATAGTGCCCATTCTCTACGAGTTCACCGTTCCTCACATGCAACAAAGCAGTTAATGGATTTATACATGCGTTAAGGATTAACTTTGATTCAAGCATTTCTTGGTAGTCATCTCTCCATAAAACAGTCCATACATCTTGGTTAAAAAGTGACCCCCACTCAGCTTTCCCTGCAGATGAGGTTCCGCGAAAAGGAGCGATTTTTATTCTTCCTTCCCCTTTAACCGACACACGATTTTTTTGTTCTTTTTCTTTTAAGAGTCCATATTCAACTACTCCGACATATGTTGGGCTAGTCATGGTCTCAATCCATTCTAGGTGCCCCATGCCATTTTGAAGAAATAACCAGTTCGTGTGTCGGTGCCCTACATGTTTATAATCAAGCAATACCTGTTCTACTTGATACGACTTTACACACACAATGACACCATCAAAATCCTTTGTATTAGACGGGTTCATTTGTATATCAGTTATGATCGTCTTTTGATTCTTTTTATATAGATGAATACCCTCGTTTTCAAATAACGATTGTTCTTGTTGATTTTTAAGATAAAGGGCGACTTCCACCCCTTGTTGTTTTAAGGATGCAGCCACGAATAACCCTACTGCACCTGCTCCGATAACGGCCACCTTCATCGTCAACACCACCAGTTCATTCAATAACGTCTATTATACGTGTTCTTATAGGATTGTAAAATCAGCTAATGAAGGTTTTTTAATGCGCTTTCATTCATTTTATAGTAAAATAGTAGATGAAATCATCAGTGGAGCAGGAGGATTATACACAATGATTAAAGTAGAACGATTGCTAATTAATTATAAGACGTTAGAAGAATTTACAAATTTTCGTGACTATGGTGCAGCTGAACTGTCAATGAAAGACGATCTTAATCAAAGCATCGTGGAGAATGATAGCGAGTCTCCTTTTTATGGCATTTACTATGGCAAAAAACTTGTTGCCCGTATGAGCCTCTATCAAATTGATGGAGACTTTGATCAGTATTTTGATCCTCCCCAAGATTATTTAGAATTATGGAAGTTAGAAGTATTAGAGCCTTATCGTGGTAAAGGGTATGGAAGAGCACTTGTTGATTTTGCTAAAGAGTTTGAAATTCCAGTTAAAACAAATGCGCGTCAAAGTACAGGTGACTTTTGGTCGAAGCTAGGATTTGAACCTATTACGTACCGTGAAGAGCGTGATAGAGGTGAAAGCCCCTACGTTTGGTTCCCTTCAGGCGTGTATGAGCAAAAGAAACCGAAAGAAAAACAATCACAAGAATAGGAAAAAAACAGCCGCGTGTATGCACGTGGCTGTTTTTATAATGATTTTTCAAGTAACGTATGATTGGTCAGTTTTCGAGCTCGATCCATAATTTCAAGCAGAGAGCGATAGTCTTGTGTGATAACACTCTTCTCCTTCTCTACTTTCTCTAGTTGCTCTTTTAACTTTTCATTTTCTGCTTTTAATACACTTGCTTCATAAGCGGCTACTTGTTTTTCTTTCATGGATTGCAAGTAATCAATAACCGCTTCTAAATCTAACGTTTGATCAGATGTCGTTTGGTGTACGTGTTGGAGTGTTTCTGCTGTTTTTTCCTCTTCTTGCTGTAGCACGAAGTTCGACTCCGATTTGGCTTTTTCCTTCTTTAGCACCGTTCGTTTTTTCTTTGCCATATTGACTTCAGCTGTGTATTTCTTTCGAATGGTTGAGTTCCATCTAAACCCACAAGCTGCACTTGTACGTGAAAGCGCTTCTGCTACTTCTTCAAACGCTGCTAGCTGCGTACTGCCTTCTCTAATATGACGCAAAACGGTGTCAGCTAAAAGTAAATCATCTTCATGCGACCAGGCATCTTGACGATTTGCTGTCATGTTTAGCCCCTCCCTTTCCTAATTCTCTTAAACCGTATTAAAGTGTATGCTTCCAACGACCAAAATAGACGTTTCTATTAAATCATCATCTCCAAGTCTACTCCTACTTATACAAAAAAAAGAAAGCCATCGGAATGGCTTTCTTTTTATTTTGAAGCTACTTTTTCACCTTTGTAAGAACCACACGCTTTGCAGACACGGTGAGATAGTTTATACTCTCCGCAATCTGGGCATTCTACCATACCTGGTACTTCTAATTTAAGATGTGTACGACGCTTGTTTTTTCTTGTTTTAGATGTTCTTCTAAATGGAACTGCCATGTTTGTTACACCTCCTTAAAATTAAATCGAAGAAAAGCGATTATTTTTCATCGAAGAATTTCGCCAAGTCAGCAAGTCTTGGGTCTATCTGGTCACTGTTCTTCTCGTCTGAAACCAATTCCCAATCCTCCCCAGAAGAAGGAGCAGCTGTTTCGGTTGGTTTATCAGCGAACACTTGCATAGGAATCTCTACAAGAATACGCTCTTGTATCATATGAGATAAATCAATCACATCGCCAGAATACGTAAAGACATCTTCTTCATTTAAATGAGAAGGTGGCATTTCACCTTCTGGTACATAGTGAGCTTGACCCTTTATTTCATATGGCCATTCGACGTCCGCTAACGTTCGGGAACAAGGTAAAACCAAATGCCCCTTTACGACAAACTGAAATGTAAACACATTTCTATTTGCAGTTGCTGTCCCTTTTAAGGAAACAAGACTTGCGGCACGAACATCCTGGTGTTCTTTTAATTGATCTTCCAACAGTACATTTTCATCAAAATGAAGCGATTCATATCGCGCTTGTTGAAGAGCTTGAACGGTCCATTTCATGTATCCTCACCTCATAGGCAACAAAAATTATTATAAGTCTCAACGACTCGAATGTCAACCTTATTTCTTTACAGTAAAAGCCGTTTATTCCGAGCCATTATTCTTGTATAATGTAGCCAAAGACGCCTACTATGTAGTGTATCATGTGAATGTTTTCTATGCAAAAAAAGGAGGAATGTCATGAAAGCCGTTGGTCTTGTCGTTGAATACAACCCGTTTCATAACGGTCACCTTTATCATGTTGGCAAAGCAAAAGAGGACGCTGGAGCGGATGTAGTCATTGCGGTTATGAGCGGCTCGTTTTTACAGAGAGGAGAGCCTGCCCTCGTTTCAAAACATGTCAGAGCAGAAATGGCGCTTCAAGCTGGCGTTGACCTTGTTGTTGAACTCCCTTATGGCTATTCCGTTCAGACTGCTCCGTACTTTGCAGAAGGGGCCGTTCGCCTGCTAACAGCATTACAATGTGCGAACCTTCATTTTGGAAGTGAAGAAGGCGACATTGACCGATTTCTTCAACTTCTTGCTTTTATGAAGAAAAACGATCACGCTTATCAGCAACAGACAAAAGAATTTCTAAAAAAAGGCTATGCTTATCCGAGAGCGAGCGCAGAAGCATTTGCCCTCCTTCACGGTTCAAGTACGCAGCTATCGTTAAATGAGCCAAACAATATTTTAGGCTTTCATTATGTTCAACAAATAGATGCTCAAGCATCTTCCATGG
The DNA here is from genome assembly GCF_004375095.1 of Shouchella oshimensis. Lineage (NCBI taxonomy): Bacteria > Bacillati > Bacillota > Bacilli > Caryophanales > Bacillaceae > Shouchella > Shouchella oshimensis. Next base: position 459,672 of record NZ_SNUX01000001.1, read on the forward strand.
AGCCATTAACAACCTTACGCATCGCAGCAAGCTACCATGATGAGAATATGGGGGAAGGAACGATTGCCAGCGCAACAAGCATTCGTAAAGCATTGTTACATAAAAAAAATGTGGAGTACGTCCTCCCTGCTTCAACAGCAAGGTTACTTGACCACTATAAACAAAGTCATGGCCATGTCCACTTTTGGGAAGACTACTTTCCTTACTTAAAGTATCAAATCCTCACGCGAACACCTGCTGAGCTGAAACAAATTGCTGAGTGTGGAGAAGGATTAGAATACCGATTAATTGAAACAGGAAGGCAAGCGAATTCCTTTTCCGATTGGCTATCACGATTAAAAACAAAACGGTATACGAAAACGAGGTTACAACGCTTATTTGTTCATTTATTAACAAACACAACGAAAGAAGAAATGGCTACAGTTCGGAGTGGTCAGGAGAATCATTATATTCGTTTGCTCGGTATGAGCGAAACAGGAAAAAGCTATTTGAATCAAAATAAAAAGTCATTCGCCTTTCCAATTGTGACACGAGAATCCGAACTAAAGCAGTTTGGCGCATTAGCCTCATTAGACCAACGAGCAACAGCCTGTTATTGGTTAACAAAACCAGGTGCTCTTCATTCTGAGGCGATGAAGCAAGAATTTCAAGTCACGCCTCTTTTATTAAAAAACAGCTAGCATCTTCATGCTAGCTGTTTTCCTTAATCATTCTGCAACGTCTCAAGAAAGGCTATTGCCTCTTCAAAAGTTTCGATCGGAACGATTTCCATATCTGTATTGATTGACTCAGCCGCTGCTCGTGCCTCTTCGTAGTTGTTTCCATTTTTCGGAACCAAGAAATAATCAGCACCCGCACGATCAGAAGCAACTACTTTCTGATTTGCTCCTCCGATTGCACCGACTTCTCCGTCCTCATTAATCGTACCCGTTCCAGCAATTTGTAATCCACTCGTTAAATCAATTTCTTCTAGCTGACTATAGATTTCTAACGCAAATATTAAACCCGCTGACGGTCCACCAATAGCACCTGCAGCAATGTCTACTTCTGGTGAAAACGTCGCTGTCCGAACAGTCTCCACAGAGACGCCAACGCCAACACGTTCATCACCTAAGTTTAGCTCATCAGGAAAAGTCGAAAAAGCTAAATTTTTCATCAGTATTTCATCATCCCGTTCAAATGTCATCGTAACAATGTCGCCATCAGAGTAAGCAGCTAGTAAGTCTATAAGCGCTTCACTTGTGCCTACTTCTTCCCCATCGACATGGGTAATAACGTCACCTGGTTCTAGTTGATCAGCTGCTGACATCCCCTCTGTTGTGCCAACGACATAGACACCAGAATAGTCAATCTGCACATCTCCCTTGTTCGATGCACGAAACGCAGCAATTTTTGCATCGTCCTGTGAATGTGCCATTAACAGTTGCTGTCTCTGATTGTATTCTTCGTCCGTCATTCCTGAAGGAGCTGGATTTAACGACCGAAATTCACTAAACAACGACCAGAATAGTAATGCCGGAGTCGCTTTTGCACTCCGAACCGTCGTTAACATAAACGTTCCTTCATCGTCTTTTATTCCGCCTTCAACTGTCACCATCTCTTCAACAGGTTCTGCCATTCCAGGTTGACTATAATAGTAAGGAAGCTCAAAACGAACAATCAAGAAGAATACAATAATTAAAACGACCCATTTAATCCATGGAAACGACTTTCGTTTTTGTTCCATTCTTTACCTCCATTGTTTCATTCTTTCTAAGATGTCGGGTAGAAGTTCTCGACATGCTCGTTCACCTTGTTCGATTAATCGTTCGGTTTCCGAAAAATCGAGAGGGGACGAGTGTTTGATAATTGGTCGAACCATAACATCTCCCTGTTCTTTTTGTTTACGTGCTAATTCTCTACCCATTATGTCCATCGTTTGCATGACAATTTCATGAATAGAAGGAGATTGTAAATGTGAACGAAAAAAAGATACATCCACACCAAGAACAATGTCGGCTCCCATTTCACGGACAACGGATACAGGCACTCTTTCTACAACGCCTCCATCTACAAGAAGCTGATCTCCCCATTTTACCGGAACGAAAATGCCTGGAATAGACATACTCGCACGAATCGCTCTTGCCACATCTCCAGTATCGATGACCACTCTATTGCCTGTTAACAAATCTGTGGCAACGACTCGGACTTCTTTATGTAGTTGATGAAAGTGCATCTTTTTTGCTAAGAGTCGCACGAGACTTTCAATTCGATCGCCAGCGATTAAGCCTTGGCGTGATACGGTAAAATCTAAATAAAACTTATTTTTAAATAACCTTGCAAAGCGTTCCATATGTTCAATTGAATGACCAACTCCGTACATAGTAGCAACAAGAGCCCCCATACTGCTTCCTGCCAAGTAGTCCACTTTAATCCCTGCATCTTCCAACGCACGAAGGACGCCGATATGGGCAAACCCACGTGCTCCACCAGAGCCTAAAGCAAGTCCAATTTTAGGGCGTTTTGCTTCCAAAAAAGCTCCTCCTTTACTTGTAAACGAACACGTATATACGTTTTAATCTTATGGTCTAAACCTAAGTGTTATGCGTATATTTAAAAGGACATGCTTTTATCTACTAGTTATTATAAAGGAGTCCTGAACACATGCTTGAAGCGCGACAATCATCTCAACTAAAATCAGCATTATTTGCAATAGCAACCATTGTTTTCGCTTCATCTCTCGTGTTTTTCCCTAAAGAAGCGCTGGAGGCCTCGACAAGAGGGTTAGACATGTGGTGGAATGTTGTCTTTCCTTCTTTATTACCATTTTTTATCGTTTCTGAGCTTTTAATTGGCTTTGGTGTTGTCGCTTTCTTAGGCGTGCTTCTTGAGCCACTCATGCGTCCTCTTTTTAAAGTTCCGGGTATTGGTGGATTTGTTTGGGCTATGGGTCTTGCTAGCGGAAATCCAGCTGGCGCGAAACTAGCTGTTCAGATGCGAAAACTTGGGAAGATCTCACAAATTGAAGGTGAACGTCTAGCTGGCTTTACTAACTCGTCAAATCCATTATTTATTTTCGGCGCAATCGCTGTCGGTTTTTTTCATAACCCAGCTTTAGGCATGATCTTGGCACTCGCTCATTATATTGGCAACATCGTCGTCGGCTTTCTATTTCGTTTTCATGGTAAAAACATGAAAGAAGTGCCCCTCACCCGGGGACCATCATCACTAAAAATCATTGACGCTTTCTCCGCGATGCACCAAGAGCGACTAAAGGATGGTCGTACGTTTGGCAAACTAATTGGTGATGCTGTTCGCTCTTCCATTGAAACCTTACTTTTAATAGGCGGCTTTATTATTTTATTTTCTGTATTAAATCAGCTACTAAGCCTTCTTGGTATACTTTCGCTAATTGCTGCTAGTATTAGTATGTGTTTTGCCTTCATTGGCCTTTCACCAGAACTGGCATATCCATTTATTTCTGGTTTATTTGAAATTACTATAGGTGCTCAAATGATTAGTCAAACAACTGAAGCGAGCTTCTTATCACAACTCATCGTTGTTTCCTTTATTCTCGGATTTGGTGGTTTTTCGATTCAAGCACAGGTAGCAAGCATCTTAGCAGAGTCAGATATTCGCTTTCGTCCTTTTCTCTTGGCTCGTTTTCTTCAAGGATTAACAGCGGCTTGCCTTGTTATTCCTCTGTACTATCTTTTTTATGAGCCGCTAACAGATGAAGTGAGCAGTGGTGGCGTGCGTATCCCAGCCTCCATCGAACAAGGATGGCACTATTTTCTTCATGTCTCACCTTACATCACATTTAGTTTTCTTTGTTTGTTTATTTTACTAAAAACCATGCATCTAAGAAGAAATTCGTTTAGCCGTTAACGGTATACGCTTTTTTTAGTGCTTGTGCAACTGGTTCTGGTACGAGACTCGATACGTCACTACCATAACTTGCAGCTTCTTTCACAATGCTTGAGCTTACATAGCTATATTCCGGCTTTGTCATGAAAAAAAGTGTATCTACTTCTGGAACAATCGTTTTATTCATAGCTGCAATGTTTTCTTCATAATCATAATCCGTACTAGAACGTAATCCTCTTATAATAGCCGAAGCACCATTCGTTTTTGCATATTCAACGAGTAAACCTGTAAATGGTTCCACTACAATATTTGGAATGTGCGCCGTCGCTTGTTTTAAAAGAGCGACTCGCTCTTCTAGTGAAAAAAGCGGACTCTTTTTATTATTGACAGAAACAACAATGATTAACTCATCAAACTGATTAGCAGCTCGCTCAAATAAATCAACATGGCCATTCGTCACCGGATCAAAACTACCTGAGCTAACAGCTCGCCTCATAGTCATTCACCCTTTCATAAATTGTTATTTTCGTCTCTCCATATTGCTCTGTTCGAATGATTTGAAGCGTTGGAAAAGAGGCTAGTTCACTTGATGAAGCTGTTTCACATACAATGAGCCCACCTTCTTCGAGTACCCCACTTGCATCAATTTTTGCCAGCGCTTCTTTTATGTACAACTCCGCTTTTGCGTAAGGCGGATCAATAAGCAATAATTGAAACGTTTCCCCTTTACTTATTAATGCTTGGAGGCCCCTTAAACTATCATTTTTAAACACAGATGCTCGCTCATTTAAGTTTGTATGGCTTAGATTTTGACGTATCGTTTGAATAGCTGGATGTTGAGCTTCAATAAACACACACCGATCCATACCACGACTCAAGGCTTCAATTCCTAAAGCACCGCTTCCGGCAAACAAATCAAGTGCTTGTCCTCCATCAAAATACGGACCAATCATATTAAAGATCGACTCTTTCACTTTATCTGTTGTCGGTCTTGTCTGTTTCCCTGGAACTGGTTTCAACCTTAACCCACCTTGTTGACCAGAAATCACTCTCATATTCTCACCTTACCCTATCAATTAATGAATACATGTATAAAGCACGCAGCTAGCGTACATACTAAGTCTAGCAACACAGTACGTGTTGCGACAACCGCGGAGAAGACTTACATTTCCCCATAAGATCTTCCTCCGGTTTCTCCTCTCCCATTGCCATGTGAGATCATGGCAAGGCATTCTTCTTTATGAAGAATGCCTTTTTTTATCGACACACATCAAAAGTCATGATATGATGCAATCGATTCTTTCAGAAGGAAGTAGGAAAAACAAATGAACCAACGCGTTATAAAATTAGGCAATGGTTACGCGGATTTTTTTGAATTAATGGAACTTGCTGTAACCAATCAATCTCGTTTGATCGCTTGCTTCCAATTAGAAACATTAGATGACAGGATCTCACTTGGCATCGTTTTAAAACCTGCTAAGCACCCTTCTACGTTTATGCCGATCTACCTTTGCCTAGAGGGCTTTAAACGTGATAGTAAAAGAGTACACCAATTTCAAGAGTTTGCAAATCAAGAAGGTCATACGCTACATACTGTTGCGGTGAAGCCTTTGAATCTTTTCTATGATGATGAGCAGTATGCTCGCTATCTAATCGGCTTGCTTCGTTCTCAACGAGTCCTTCCACCGATGGGGTAAAAAATAAACCAGACGAGCGTCTGGTTTAAATGCCTAACTTATAATCGTATTCTTTTGCTTTATCTGGTTTAGCATCTTCAAACTCTGTATTCACAAACGGACGCATGGACGGCTTCACATCGGTTACAAAATGAAACGATTGTAGTTTATTTGTAATGTCATCTACTTTTGCTTGGTCGCAATAGAACACAACATATTTCATTTTTTTTGATACATATTGGACATGACCAAAGCGCCGTAACTGCCTTGCATATTTTAGTGATGTAAGCCAAACAACAATCCCTTGACGACTTGGACTTATCATTTTTTTATACCCCTCTTTTAAAGTTCATCCAACCTTATTTTACCACAATTTTCTTTTTTTATGCAAAAAGAATGTAGCTGCGTTAGCCGCAACTACATCCACCACCAGAACCACAGCCACCACTACAAGACATCGAGTCAAAGAATGGATTTCCAGTTGGTACTTTTATAGATGGCGAAACCATAGACGCTAAGACACCACTTAATTCATTTAGTAAGTCTTCAAGCTCGGTCTCTGCTTTTTTAAATTGAACGACAGATTCGTCCCGATCAAGCTCTCTTTTAGCCATTCGAATATCCGCTGAAACAGTCTTAAAATCAGGGTGGTACTTACCAAACCGCTGTACTTCCTCATGAGAAACTTTCAAGGTTGTAAACCGTTCAATCTTATATTGTGCTTCTTTATCTTGATTAAGGCGATCACGCGCTTCAATATACTGGGAGAACAGTTCTGATTGAAGAATAATAGAAGCCAGTTCATCAGAAGCATTTAAAAGTTCTACCGTATCTAATGTTGCAATCACAGCTGCACCTCCTCCACTTTATTGTATCATGGGTATTTAGTAAATCGAAAGGTTTTTTTCTAATTGACAAGAACGATCAACTTCCCTATAATTCTTTCGACACATACTGGAGGAAGCTTACATGAATCTTATTACTTTCAACCCTTTCCGCACGATAGGGATACCTGGCATCGATTATGTGAAGCCAGAAAATATGTTTAAAGAGCAAAGCCGGATTGAGCAAGCCGACCTATGTTTATTTCCAGAAAATTGGCAAGTGAATAGCCTTGTTTATGGGTTGAAAAAAAGGATTTTTCCAAGCATCGAGAGCATACACCTCGGCTACAACAAAATTGAAATGACAAGGGCTATGTGGACGGTTTGTCCTGACCATGTTCCATATACAGTCATTCTAGGCTCTAGCCCAAAAACCATCCAAGATGTTCTTGAAACATTTCCATTTCCTTTCGTAGCAAAAACAACCCGTTCTTCGATGGGAAGAGGCGTATTCCTCATTCAAAATGAAGTGGACTTCCATGCTTACGCTACCAACCATGACGTTCTGTATGTACAGGAATACATCGAATCACACCGAGATTTACGTCTTTGTTTAATTGGTAATAAAGTTGTAAACAGTTATTGGCGAGAAAGCAGCGGTTTTAAGAACAATGTAGCTCAAGGGGGCGTCATGACTTTTACAGATATTCCGCAAGCAGCCATTACGCTTGTGGAAGAGGTAGCAAGCCGTCTTTCTCTTGATCACGTTGGCTTTGATGTCATTGAACGAAATGGACAGTATTATATACTCGAATTCAATACATTGTTCGGCAATCAAGGCTTTCTTGCACAGGGCATTCGCGTAGAGGATTTCATTTTTGACCACTTAAAAAGTCTGTAACGAATTAATTCGTTACAGACTGTACAGTTTCGGACACCGTATTCGAGCCCATCTTAATCATTTCCATTAACATTACCATCATGCTAACGTTATTCTGCATTCTTTCTACCCGCTGAGGGAATGTTTTCCCATAAAAATAATTCGATTCTTTTTCCATTTCCGCTAAACGCTCTGGATTTCGAGATAAATGCCGATACCATTCTGGATGATACCGCATGAACTCACGGATCTTTTGATCTTGCATCATTTTTGCGCGAATGTCTGCTCTCATAACAACTCCTTAATCTCGTCGAAACGAAAACGGGGAGTCACTTTCTGATCGACGAGTAGGTTCTTGAGGTTTTTGGAACGTTTGCATTAAGTTCTGTACATTCCCAAGTACAGAGCTAAATTGCGTTAAATGGGATTGCAAATCTTGCACATTCATCTTTTTCACTAACCCCATTAGTTGCCCAAGAAATTCTCCTGTCCCCACTGAACTTGCCTCTTCACTTGTATCACTAGTAGATTGATTTGCTTCAACACGCTCTTGTTCTTCTTGCTGACTCTCTGCTACATGCTCTTGCTGAACGTCTTCTGTATACAAGAATGGCTGCCATTGCTCATGCTCTTCTCCTAATATCGACCATTCTTCATAGATGTCTTGCAACGTACGCTTGCCATCCTTCACTTCAGTTACTAAACCAGGATGGTTTTTCACAAAGACTTTAAACTCCCGAACTGAAGGATGCAGATTGGTCGGATTCGTCATCTGTTTCATCCCCTTAATTAGACTTCTGTATGATTAGTGTATACAACAGTCTGGTCCAATGTTCATGTTTTTTTGCTATTTAATCGTGACTTTTGATAAACTAAGACATGTGCGTAATCTAAGGAAGTGAAAAGGTGAAAACAGTGACAGTAGAAGAAAAGATCCAAGCATTTTTGAACGAAGCATCTCCAGAGGAAAAAAACGTTTTTGAACAAGTTGTTGATGGTTTTATTGCCAAACAACAAAAACAACAATTAACTTATCTATCGGGTATCACACAAGCAGAAGCATCGACTCCTTCAAAGGATACATTCTCCATCCGTGTTCCCATCACACCATTAATCCATAACCCTTTATCAATTGTTCACGGCGGTATGACGGCCACACTACTTGACTCTACAATGGGTGGTGCCGCTATGCAATCGTTACCGGATCATTTAACAGCTGTAACGTCCCAATTAAATATTCATTATATGCGACCTGGTGTTGGCGAGTACCTTGAATGTTTTGCAACAGTTGTTCATTCCGGTAAACAATTGATTGTTGTAGAAGGAAACGCCTATAACAATGAGAAGAAACTAATTGCCAAAGCAACGGGGACATTTTTCGTGATCCCGCTAAACAAATAAACGAGCTTTCTACAGATGCAATAAAAAAACGTCTTAGCGAAACCCTAAGACGTTTTTTTCATTAACCTTCAAATAAGAAGTTCTGAGTGTAATAGGCGTGGTGGACACCGACACCGAGATGAGTAAATTTTTCATGAAGCAGTACAATACGATGGCTATCACTGTTTAACCACCCTTCTACTGCTGCTATTCCGTCTACGTAGTTATAGGCGATATTTTCACCAGCATCCGTAAACAAAACGCTTCCTGCATGAAAGCGATCAGATAATGTACCAAATGTGGGTGACACGTGATCAAAATAATCATCCTTATACATATCCTTACTATGATCCAATGCAACTTTTGCTACCTCGTCAGACCAAACAAATGGTTCTAATTCAAACTTTTTGCGAATTGTGTTCGTGAGCTCAAAAATTTGTTTCTCATTCGCCTTGTCTACTGCTGCAAGTTCGGAAGAGTCTAACACTTGTTTTTCCGGTAACTCATTCGTATACCCAAATGAATAAGGTTGTTGGCTTAAAAGCACTTCATTTGATAGAAGACGAACGCTTGAAAGCTGATTTGTATGCACATCCATATAGAACTGTACCCAATAGTCACCAATCTGTGCTAGAGGACGCATCTTCATATCTTGCTCAGATAGTTGAAACGTATACAGTCCTTGCTCCATTTCCAATGGTATCCGATCTTCAAACAAAAACATTCGATTCAATGCTTCATAGCTATGTTGCTGCTCACCTAAAAAGCGCTGGATCGGAGCACCATTAGCTACAACGGTAGTCACGTTTCCATCTTCAACACCAACAGTTAAATACCCATCGTCAATCGAATTATATACCCATGTATGATAGCCAAATGCAGATGGATCAATGCGGTTTGGCTCGCCTAACCACTCTAAAAGATCTTCCTCACTAGCTCCCATAAGTAAACCAATGTGCTGATTAAATGGAAGATCTGTTTCCTCCACGACTTCATCATCCGTTAGTAAAGCAGGTGTTACCCGCGCCGCGTAGTCCATATGCAAGGACGGTTGCTTTGTTGTAAGAAACTGACCAGCTACCGGCTCTGGAGGAATTTGCCTGTAGTAATAAATGAGGATCACCAACATAACCGTTAAAACCATTAAAAGACTAAGACGCTTATTCATATCCACTGCTCCCTCCTATTCTATCGTATGTTCCTATGCTAGCTATGCATTCACCTTATTCAACTAAACCTTTCACTGTTTGAACAGACCTTCTGAAAAAGTCTGTTTAAACGTTGCATAAGAAAGCGTTTCATACTATGATTAAGAAGTGTGAAACAGCAGTTAAGGAGGAATACTTTTGAAATTCACCGAAACAGGACTAGAAAATCATCAAATTAAATTTACACTTGTACATGACTCAGCAGAATCAGTTGGCTTCGTCCACGCCGATCAATGGGATTACGAGCGCGCTATGTTTGACTACAAAATGGTGCATCACGAAGGCACATTTTACTTGCGAGTTCCCGTTTATGCCGTAAAAGGCGATATTCCTGCTCAATCCACTATCGTTCAAATTATGACTCCTATTCTAGGAAAGCATTATTATCCACATGGTGTTGAATACGAAGGGGAAACATACCCAGATGCAATTGTAGAGAAATCGAAGAAAAAGCTAGAACTATTAGCGCAACGAATTGAAAACGAACTATAAAAAGAGCTGTCCATTGTGACGGCTCTTTTATTAATAGAATCGACTTCCTTCGTTTTAATATCTTTCTTCATTTACGTTAATAATGGTGTAAAGTCGGTATGTACCGTCTGAACCTTCAACTGTATGAAAGCGAACCTCCCGCTCTATATCTTCCACCGCATCTCCAGTCACCACACGTACATGCTCATGTGCTTCGACAAAGTAATCGCCTTCTTCTGGGTCATACCATACATCGTGAACATCTAGCGAAATGAGCTCCTTTTGTGCATTGCTTTTTTGTAAATCATCCTTTAATCGATGAAGTGCATGATAGAAAGATGTATTCGGTATCAAAAAATCATTTTCTAGACGCTCTGTTTGATTTTCGTTAATGGCAAGCAGCATCTCCGCTTTATAATCATGCACAAAAGTGGATAGCTTTTCAATCACTTCTTCATCGGTAACTTCTTCCAACTGTTCCGGTTCATTGTATCCACATGCCGCTAATACAATAAATAGAAGGAACATTGGAAGCGTTCGAATAAGTGTCCGCACAACAAACCCTTCCTGTTCGCCTGTCCTTCATTAGTATACAAAAATCCTAAAAAAAGAGGAACCTTTAATAGTAAGGTGAAATCAAGATGTAAACTAATACACCTGTAAAGCTTACGTAAAGCCAAATTGGCATTGTCCATCGTGCAATCTTTTTATGGCGCGCATTTTCGCCATTCCATGCTCTTGCAACACTTGTCAATGCAAGCGGCACAATGACAGCTGCTAACACAATATGTGTAATTAAAATGAAATAATAAAAATACTTAATGAAGCCATCAGCACCAAACGCCGTTGATTCTGCTAAAAAGTGGTGCGCTACATAGGTAAAGAGAAAGAAAGTAGTAGTCACAAATGCTGCATAGATAAACCGTTTATGGATGCGTACCTTTCCTTTTATAATGGCAATCAATGCACCTACTAAAAAAAGAAACGTAAATGTATTAAAAATGGCATTCATAAGCGGAAGAATGGTGACATCAAAAGCATCAAATCCCTCTACACCCGGTAATCCTGCTAGAATGCCAATCGCACCAATAAGCACGACAGAAATAATAATAATAGCAGGCTTGTAATTTCGTTTTTTTATTGGTTTATTAAAACCGTTGTCCATCCTTGTCACTCCTTAAACGTTCATCTGTTTCTACTAGTAGTATACTACATAAGAAACCCATCCTACACTAACCCTAGTATTTACAATCTAGTGAACATTAAACATAGACAAATCTTCTTGTCAAACTGTCACATTTAAAGATACGTTTTCAGGCGCAAAAAGAAAAACGAGTATGGCGTAACCTCCATACCCGCTTTCCTTTAACCGTGCATCCTTTTTACTCTCTAGTATTTTACAACACCAATTAGCAACATTAACGCAACAATGGTCGGCATTGTAACAAATATACCAGTGATCATAAAGACAGTTGCCCAAGCATGATCTTTATCTTTCATATGCATAAAAAACAGTAGCTGTAAAAGCAATTGAACGATCGCAAGAATTAAAATGAACGGCACCGCAAAATTATTTGGTACTAAGTCAGCACCTACAGCAACAAACGCGAGAACTGTTAAAAATAAAAGTAAGATAAACACAACAAATTGTTTCTTAATATCTCGCTTCATCTCACGTTTTTCAGCTTCCGTAAGTGAACTCTTTTCAAACGGTTTGCTTAAGTGGTCATCAGCCATATTAATAACCTCCTGCTCCCATTAAGTAAACGACCGTAAAGATGAATACCCACACGACGTCAATAAAGTGCCAGTAAAGACTTGCCACATAAAATTTAGGCGCATTTGTCAACGTAATCCCTTTGCCCCAATTGCGGATAATAAGCAAAGTGATCCAGCAAAGACCAAATAATACGTGAGCCCCGTGAAGACCAACAAGTGTGTAGAAAGCAGATGAGAAAGCACTTGTAGTAAAGCCAAATTCATAATCATGGACATAGTGCTGGAACTCATAAATCTCTAAACCTAAGAATACTAAACCAAGAAGGACTGTGATAATCATCCACGTCATCATTTTCTTAAATTGGTTTTTCTTCATCGCAAACATTGCCATGACACTGGTCATCGAACTTGTTAAAAGAATCATTGTCATAATAAAAACAAGTGGTAATGTAAAGAGTTCATCAGAAGCTGGACCGCTTCCAACACCGTTTCGTAATCCTAAATACGTTCCAAAAAAAGTGGCAAACATGATGGTTTCTCCACCAAGAAAGAACCAAAAGCCTAAAAATTTATTTTTCCCTTCAAGGGTAGCTCGCTCCGGATGAGACGGTAAGCCTTTTGTTGTATCGACTGCACCAGCCATATTATTTGCCACCTCCTAGCTTTTTAAGATCAGCTTTAACTACGCTCTTTGGAATATGATAGCCATGATCATCTTTCAATGAACGCATTGCCATGCCACCGAATGTTAACAAGCCACCAAGAGCAACAACAATCCATGGACTCACAATCGGCTCAGACATCTCTAGCATAATTAAACCAAAGCCTAGGAAATATAAACCAATTGAAATGATAACAGGTAGAATAGAACCATTCGGCATATGAATGTCATCAACTGGTTCAGCCGGTTTCATTGTGCCATCTCCGTGTACTTTCTCGTAAAACAATGGATCAAGTGAACGGATTTGTGGCGTTTGAGCAAAGTTATATTCTGGAACAGGTGTTGGTGTTGCCCATTCCAACGTACGTGCATCCCATGGATCATTGATCCCAATAACGCGCTCACCTTTAATCGCTGAGTAAACGATGTTAATAACAAGTACAATGACTGCAGCAGACATAAAGAATGTTCCAATTGTACTAATCATGTTGAATTCATCAAGACCTTGACCGCCTAAATAGGTATAAACTCGGCGAGGCATTCCCATTAAGCCAAGGAAATGTTGAACAAAGAATGTTAAATGGAAGCCAATCGTGAAAAGAATAAAGAACACGATTCCTAATTTTTCATTTAACTTATGGTTAAACATCTTCGGATACCAGTAAAATAATCCAGCAAACAGTGCTAACACAATTCCGCCGACAATAATGTAGTGGAAATGCGCTACAACAAAGTACGTATCATGGTACAAGTAATCTACGGGTGCCATTGCTAGCATAACCCCTGTTACTCCTCCAAGAACGAACGTTGGAACAAACGAAGAAGCAAATAACATTGCCGTATTAAACGTAATTTTTCCGCCCCACATTGTAAAAAGCCAGTTAAAGATCTTAATACCTGTTGGTACAGCAATCGTCATTGTCGCAATCGCAAAGATAGAGTTGGCTACTGGGCCAATTCCTACTGTAAACATATGGTGAGCCCATACCATGAATCCAAGAAAGGCAATAATCATTGTGGCAAAGACCATTGCAGTATATCCGAACAAACGCTTTCTTGAGAATGCTGGAATAACCTCTGATATAATTCCAAATGCAGGTAAAACAAGAATATATACTTCTGGGTGACCAAAAATCCAGAAAATATGTTGCCAAATGACCACGTTTCCTCCTGCTGCCGGGTTAAAGAACTGGGCATCGAAAATCCGCTCTAACATAAGAAGCGCAAGTCCTGCCGCAAGTGGCGTAAATGCAAAGAGAATAAGTGTTGAAGTCACAAATGATGTCCACACAAAAAGAGGTAAGCGCATCATCGTCATTCCTGGCGCACGCATATTAATGATTGTCACTAAGAAGTTAATAGCTGAAATTAATGTACCAATACCAGAAACCTGTAAACCAAGTACATAAAAATCAAGACCAAGCTGTTCTTCATTTAACGATAAAGGAACATAAGCAGTCCATCCTGCATCTGGGCCTCCACCAAAAAACCAGCTTGTTGATAGTAATAAACCACCTGATAAGAATATCCAAAACCCTAATGCATTGACGAATGGAAACGCAACATCTCGAGCACCGATTTGAAGCGGAATCACAAAGTTCATAAATGCAAATAAGAGCGGGGTGGCTGCGAGGAACAACATTATCGTTCCGTGCATTGTAATAAATTCGTTAAACGTTTGCCCGGTTAAAAAGCTATTCTCAGGCATGATAAGCTGAATTCGCATAAAAACAGCCATCAAACCGGCTTTTAAGAAGAAAAGCGTCCCGGCAATCAAGTACATGATGCCGAGCTTTTTATGGTCAACCGTTGTTAGCCAGTCCCAAATGACGCCTTTTTCTTTTTTATAACTAGCCAATCAAGACCCTCCTTTACCCAATCTTCCTTTTAATAATCCGAATCTGTTGGACGCACTTGTAATGAACGTAAGTACGCAATTAAATCTTCCATGTCATCATCACTAATGTCATGTGGTGGCATGTTGTTACCTTGTTTTAACTCTTCAGGGTTTCGAATCCAATTCGCAAGTTCTTCATCGTTATCGATGTCGTACACGCCTGCAAATTTTTGACGATCGCCAAAGTTTGTTAAGGTTGGACCCGTTGCCATACCTTCTCCACCGATTGCATGACAATTAATACATGCATTTTCTTGGAATACTTCATAACCCGCTTCAGCGTTTGCAGCTGTTTCTTCAGCTTCAACGGCAAGCATATCGTCTACCCATTGGTCGTACTCATCACGCTCAAGGGCAATAACTTTGAAATCCATAAGCGCGTGGGAAGGTCCACATAATTCTGCACATTTCCCTAAATAGACACCTGGTTCTTCTGCTTGTAGCCATAAAGCATTTGACACACCAGGGATGTTGTCAATTTTGCCGCCTAGCGCAGGCACCCAAAAAGAATGGATAACATCTTCTGCATTAAGCTCAAATACAACACGCTCTCCAACAGGAATATATACTTCTTGGCCTGCTGTAAAGCCTTCCTCGTAATCAAACTGCCACCAGTACTGGTGACCAGTCACGTTTATGTATACTGCATCTTCGTGTTCAGCTGGATCAGCATCAACATGGAATTCAAACGTTCCTGTTACGGTTGGAATAAATAAAATAATGAGCAATAGTACAGGAATAACAGTCCATGTAATTTCCATTGCTGTATTTCCGTGAACTTGCTTCGGTAGTTCATCATCGCCTTCTTTGCGGCGGAACTTCACGACGATAATGAAGAATATGGCAAACACGATCACTGATACAAGTGTCATAATCACTAATGACAAGATCATGTTGTCATAGATCCATTGTGCCGCTTCTCCCTTTGGATCAAGCGCAGTCAAGTTCTCTTCACCAAGACAGCCTGATAAAAAAACAAGCACTAGAGCTGCAGGTGTTAAGCGCCACAGTAGGTTTTTTAACATGTTCGATTCCCTCTCTTTCTATGTAGTTGTCTTGGTCTTTTCAAACAGCGGCGTGAATGATAAAATGGCTAGTCCGTCTATGAAACTCGAAAACGGATACAACCCTTCTTAAGCTTGACGGAATATGAGGATAAGTCATCACACATATTCTTACATTCTCCCACATATTCGATTATAACCGAAAATGTGGGCGGTTTCATCAAATTCCTTTTGTTCACATGATTTTCACATTTACAATCTTCAAAAATTGTTCGCAGCTGAAAAATTGACTTTACCCTGTACGTTTTCTTATCATGGAGAAAGT
Organism: Shouchella oshimensis; assembly: GCF_004375095.1. Classification (NCBI taxonomy): domain Bacteria; kingdom Bacillati; phylum Bacillota; class Bacilli; order Caryophanales; family Bacillaceae; genus Shouchella; species Shouchella oshimensis. The sequence goes on from NZ_SNUX01000001.1 coordinate 475,563, forward strand.
ACATTATAAGACCCAATACTAACTTTATCATACTTTTTAACAAGTTTATAGAAGGAATGGTGAAACGATTGCATAAAGGACTAAAAAGATTTGGCGTATTCACCTCACTAGGTGTTCTCCTTGTTCTCATCCAAGGAGCAGTTGTAACAAATACGGGCTCTGGCGAGGGATGTGGTCAAACGTGGCCGCTTTGTTTTGGTCAAGTTATACCACTTGATCCACCACCAGAAACGGTTATTGAATTCTCTCATCGCCTAATTGCAGGAATTGTAGGGATGCTCGTTATTATCATGGCTATTTGGTCATGGCGGACACTAAAGCATTTATCGGAAACGAAATTTCTAGCAATTATTTCTGTTTTTATGATTATTTTTCAAGGTTTACTTGGAGCAGGCGCTGTTGTATTCGGTCAATCTGACCTCATTATGGCACTGCACTTTGGGTTTTCAGCTCTCTCTTTTGCATCTGTCGTCTTATTAACAAGACTTGCATTTGAAGACAGCAACCCTAAAAGACATTATGTACCAATTGTTTCTAAGTCATACAAATGGTTCGTTATTGGTACAACGATTTATTCGTATCTTGCCATTTATACTGGGGCCTACGTCAAGCACCGAGATGCAACCCTTGCTTGTTCTGGTTTTCCACTTTGTAATGGAGAGCTGATTCCCAGTGTCTTCCACGATGCAATTGCTGTGCAACTGTTACACCGAGCTGCCGCAATGATCCTTGTCACTTTACTTCTTATCTTATTTGTTTGGACATTGAAAGCTTATAAAAAACAATCCGTCCTAGTTTTCTGTTCGGTACTCACGATTATTCTCGTTGCTGGACAAGCCGCTTCCGGGATTGCTGTTGTCTTTACCCAAAATTCAACACTGACGATTGGCATTTTCCATGCGCTTTTAATTTCCCTTCTCTTTACTGTACTTTGTTACATGGTCATGCTTGTCAACCGACATAAGCAGAGCTAAAAAAGCCGCCCTTAGGCGGCTTTTTTGCTTAATAGGATTATTCGATTTCAATTAAAAGATCGCCAGTAGAAATGGCTTCACCATCTCTAGCATGAACCTTTGTTACTACTCCATTTTTAGCAGCTTGAACGGTTGTTTCCATTTTCATTGCTTCGGTAATCATAAGATGATCGCCTTTTTTCACTTCATCCCCTTCAGAAACGAGTGCTTTCACAACGGTGCCAGGCATTGATGCACCAATATGATTTACATTGTTTTTCTCAGCCTTAGGTCGCAATACCGCATCTGACTTAATGTCTAAATCCAGAATGTTGACTTCACGAGGTTGACCATTTAACTCAAAGTAAACAATTCTTGTGCCATCTCGCTGTGGGTCAGAAATAGAGATTAATTTTACGATTAACGTTTTTCCTTGTTCAATTTCAATCTCCACTTCTTCTCCGAGGTGTAACCCGTAGAAGAAGGTTGGCGTATCAAGCACAGACACATCCCCAAACCGTTCACTAAACTCTTCATACTCTTTGAATACTTTTGGATACAGCAAATATGATAGAACGTCATGACTGGTCACTTGACGATCAAGCTCTTTAAACAGCTGCTCGCCTACTTCTTTAAAATCAACAGGCGCAAGTGCTGCACCAGGACGTCCTTCAATCGGGGTTTTACCTTTTAGTATAATTCGTTGAAGTTCCTCTGGGAAGCCTTGATATGGTTTACCAAGCTGGCCTTGGAAGAACTCGACTACTGAATCAGGAAAATCTAAGCTTGCCCCTTTTTCATAAAGATCTTCTTCTGTCAGCTCATTTTGTACCATATAAAGAGCCATGTCCCCTACAACTTTAGAAGAAGGTGTTACTTTCACAATGTCACCGAACATGTCGTTTACTGTGCGGTACATTTTCTTCACTTCATTCCATTTCTCATACAATCCTACCGCTTTTGCTTGCTGCTGTAAATTACTGTATTGACCACCAGGCATTTCATGTTCATACACCTCTGTATGTGGTGCATTCATACCGCTTTCAAACCCTCTATAAAACTTACGTGTATCATACCAAAATTGATCCAGCTTCTCATATGTCTCAATATTCATTTTCGGCTGACGATCCGTTCCAGCAAGGGCATAATAAAGGCTGTTTGCACTTGGTTGAGATGTTAAACCTGCCATTGAACTAACAGCAACGTCAACAATGTCCACACCTGCTTCTACTGCACGGGCATATGAGAATACACCGTTACCGCTTGTATCATGCATATGGAGATGAATTGGAATATCAATGGTCGCTTTTAACTCACTAACAAGCTGGTACGCCGCTTCGGGTTTTAACAACCCTGCCATATCTTTAATCGCCAAGATATGAGCACCTGATGCTTCGAGTTCTTTCGCCATCTTTTTATAGTAAGGTAAATCGTATTTAGTTTTATTTTTGTCTAAAATATCTCCTGTGTAGCACACTGCTACTTCTGCTACTTTCCCACTTTCACGAACCGCTTCTATTGCTGGTTTCATTGCTTCAACCCAGTTCAAGCTATCAAAGATACGGAATACGTCAATTCCTGCTTCAGCTGATTTTTGAACAAAATCATATACTACATTATCTGGGTAGCTCGTGTATCCAACTGCATTGGAAGCACGAAGCAACATTTGAAATAAGATGTTTGGCGCTTTGTCCCTTAACACGAGCAGTCGCTCCCAAGGGTTTTCATGTAAGAAGCGCATTGCTACATCAAAAGTAGCACCGCCCCACATTTCAAGTGAGAATAAATCAGGTAAAAGATGAGCAGTTGGCTCTGCTACTTTCTTCAAGTCATGCGTTCGCACACGAGTAGCCAGTAAAGATTGATGTGCATCTCGGAATGTTGTATCGGTTAATAGAACGTCTTTCTGTTCATTGACCCACTTAATCAATCCTTCAGGTCCTTTTTCATCCAATAGCTGCTTGGTTCCTGGCTTCACTTCGTCAAGACGATTATAGGCAGGCAAGACCGGCGCATCAAACAGCGGCTTTTCTCCTTTTTGTAAGCCTGGATACCCGTTCACAACTGTTTCTCCAATAAAAGACAGCATTTTCGTTCCACGGTCTTTAACCTTTGGAAAGACAAATAATTCTGGTGTTTGGTCGATAAAGCCTGTATTGTATTCCCCGTTTAAAAACTTCTTATGGGTCACAACATTCTCTAAAAAGGCTATATTCGTTTTAATGCCGCGGATACGGAATTCACGAAGATTACGTACCATTTTTAACGCAGCATCTTCAAACGTCAATGCCCACGTAGACACTTTTACAAGTAAGGAATCATAGTGCGGACTGATAACTGCACCTTGGAAGCCATTCCCTGCATCTAAACGTACACCAAAACCACCACTAGAACGATACGCATTAATTCGTCCTGTATCTGGCATAAACCCATTAGCTGGATCTTCTGTTGTTACCCGTGATTGAATTGCATACCCGAATAAATGAATATCCTTTTGTGCCGGGATATTGATCTCTTTTTCATGTAATTTATACCCTGCTGTTATCTTTAGCTGAGATTGGACAATATCGATTCCTGTTACCATTTCCGTAATCGTATGCTCAACTTGTACACGAGGATTTACTTCAATGAAATAAAACGCCCCATCGTCCGTCACAAGGAATTCTACCGTTCCCGCGTTCACGTACTGGATGTTTTCCATCAGCTCAACTGCCGCTTGGCAAATATTCGTTCGTACTTCATCCGTTAACGACACACTCGGTGCGATTTCCACTACTTTTTGATGCCGACGCTGTACGGAGCAATCTCTTTCATGTAAATGAACAATATTGCCATACTTGTCCGCTAAGATTTGAACTTCAATATGTTTAGGACGCTCGACAAACTTCTCTACATACACTTCGTCGTTCCCGAAAGCCGATTTAGCTTCTGATTTTGCCCGATCATATGCTTCTTTTAATTCTTCTTCAGCGCGAACAATTCGCATTCCTCGACCACCGCCGCCTAAAGAGGCTTTAATAATAAACGGATACCCATGGTCTGCTGCAAAAGATTTCACTTCATCTAAGTCATTAACCGGTCCATCACTACCAGGAATAACAGGTAAGCCAGCTTTAAGAGCTTGTTCTCTTGCTTGAATCTTGTCACCAAACATCTCTAAGTGTTCCAGCTCTGGACCCACGAATAAAATACCTTCTTCTTTACAACGTCTGGCGAATTCAATATTCTCTGACAAAAAGCCATAGCCTGGATGAATGGCATCAACATCATTTGCTTTAGCGGTCGCAATAATATCTTCAATATCTAAATATGCATCAATTGGCTTTTTTCCTTTACCAACTAAGTACGCTTCATCTGCTTTATAACGATGAAAAGCTCCTGTGTCTTCTTTCGAATAAATGGCAACCGTGCGAATGTTTAATTCTGAACATGCTCGAAAAATACGAATAGCAATCTCTCCACGGTTCGCTACAAGAACTTTCTTAATTGTATGTAATCCATTCATCTCCTTATTCCCTCTCTCCATTTTTTCTCTTTACTTTGACTGATTTCTCTAAATTTCGCAACTAATATGCACAAATTTGATTTCAGAAAAACCGGGCGCATCTGCGTCCCGGTTTTATGTTACTTTAGAGAAGAATCATGAAGTAAAGCTAGTTTTCGTTCTAACTCACTCAAAATTCCCTTCCCTTTTTCTTCTTCAACAAGCCCAAGTCGAATGGCAAAATCAATTTCCCTTGATAAACCAAACATTCTTGTATCTAAAACCTCTTCGTAGAGGGGGCATTGCGGCATTGTCAAGTTTTCAAGCTGAACCTCAATTAGTTGACGGATTTTTTCCGCATCCTCTTGAAGTAAACTATATGCTTTTTCACTTTGGCTTGTCACAGCATGTAACGTCAAATTATCCCCTCCTCGTCTGAGTTCATATCCTACTTCCCATAGTATAGGTGTTTGACGGAAAATGCAATCATTTTCATTGTACGAGATAAGTTTCCAATCGTGACAAATGTCGAATGAAGGCGTATACTTTTCTCTATCGTACATAGTTTTGGAGGGATTCCATGCAAGAATTTGTGTTTTTCATTTCTGGTAAAGTAAAGAAACCACTTACTATCGATCCTACCGTTTGGATTTTTGATGAACGAAAGATTGATTTAACAACATTCTTTGAATCAAATTTGCAGCTAGAAGAAGAAAATGATTTAATTCATTATACTCAAAAGATCTCTCAACAATTTGATAAGGAAATGCTTGAAGGGTCAGAGCCACCTAATCCAAATCGAGATTCGAACCGCATTAAATATAATCGTCAAGAATTAATAAACGGTTCTTTTGGAATGCCTTTACGTTCATTCATTCGTAATGCCGCTCCTTATGAGGATGCACAATCCATTGTCGTTGAAACTACGGAAAATCAACACGTAACACTTCCAATAGAGAAAGCTGATTATTTAATTGCTGCATTCTCGGATAATGGTAAGCCTCTACATAAAGATGGACCTGTACACCTTTATGTAGCTGACGGCGTTAGTCAAACAGCGATTAAACGCGTAAAGCAGCTATCATTCATTTAAAGTAAATCGGCTGCAAGCTGTGCAAGTGCTGAGCGCTCACCTTTTACTAGCTTTATATGACCGCTCAGCGCTTCATTTTTAAACGTCTCTACTGCGTATGTTAAACCATTTGTATATTCATCAAGATACGGATGATCGATTTGTTGAGGATCTCCCATTAATACAACTTTGCTTCGTTCTCCTACACGAGTCAGTATGGTTTTCACTTCATGCTTTGTTAAATTTTGAGCTTCATCAATAATAATGTATTGATCGGGTATGCTTCTTCCTCTAATATACGTTAATGCTTCCACTTGGATAGAGCCAAGGCCAGCAAGAATGCGATCAAGCTCTCCAGGCTTTTTCGTATCAAACAAAAACTCTAGATTATCATAGATTGGTTGCATCCATGGTTTTAACTTCTCTTCTTTTTCTCCGGGTAAATACCCAATGTCTTTTCCTAGAGGCACGATCGGTCTTGCAACAACCAGCTTTTTATAAAGATGCAAATCTTCCGTTTGTAAGAGCCCAGCCGCTAGTGATAGTAACGTTTTGCCTGTACCCGCTTTTCCTACTAATGTGACAAGTGGCAAGTCATTTCGTAACAACAATTCGAAAGCCATTTTCTGCTGTGCATTTCGTGGCTTTATCCCCCATATGTGTTCATGCTCACCAATTAACGGTTTAATTTTTTTACCAAGTAAATCGACTTTACCAATTGCGGAACTAGAAGCTTGTGAATAATCCTTTAAAATGACAAATTGATTCGGATAAAGATGCTCTACCTCTAATTTGTCCACTGCAATTTCACCGTCTTTATAAAAAGCCGTAATCACAGCTTGATTTGTATAGCAATCCTTGTAGCCGCTATATCCTTCGTCACTTTCGATCACCCGATCATTTAGGAAATCTTCCGTTAACAAATCAAACGAATCTGCTTTTACCCGTACAAGAGCATCTTTGCTTACAAGAACGACATCTCGTCCGTTCGCTTTTTCCTTTTCTTCATTTTGTAAATTAAGTGCAACCGCAATAATACGGTTATCATTAGTCATATCTGCAAAGACATGCTTTAAATGTTGGAAGGAACGATGATTTAGTTCAACTCGAACTGTTCCTCCTTCGTGTAGCTTTACTCCTTTATGAAGCTTACCTCCTTCTCTTAATTGGTCAACTATACGAGCAATCATTCGTGCATTTCGACCAACCTCATCCATATTTTTCTTTTTTGAATCCACTTCTTCTAGCACAATTGCCGGAATAATAACCTCATGAGGCTGAAACTGATAGATCGAATAAGGGTCTTGTAACAATACATTCGTATCAAGAACATACATTTTCTTGGCATTAGTCAAAAAAACGCCTCCTAAGTAAGTGCGTTATATATTTGCCTTTCAGTAGAAGCAAGCTTCCTCTCTACTTAATCGTATGAAAAAAGCGCACAACTTAGACGAAGGATTATTGATTATTGTAGGAGTTTCTTTTTGCTCTATTATTCGATACACTAGATGTACCATATGGGTAAAGTGAGGTGTCTGTCTTTAAGACGACAAAATGAAAGTACAATGCGTAATATGCGACTGTATTGAAGATATTGATGACTATAGTGTCATTGCCAAAAAACTCCGTAACCGACCAATTCATACGTACATGTGTAGCAGCTGCCAACAACGGATTGCAAAACGAACAGATGAACGTAAAGCTACCGGCAGTTTCTCCGTTCCACATACACAAAAAGAAGAGAGCGATTGGCCTTAACCAACGCTCCCTCCATTTTCTTCTGATCTCGCTTTTTCTTTTCGGTGCATAAACAAACGAAATCGATAAATACCAAGCACAAGTGCTGAAATGGCTAAAACCGCCATTATTGGTGCCCCAAAGACAAATTCCAAAAACCATAACCCAAAGCTTCCAATGATCAGCATGACATAAACGACAATCATTTTAAGAACAGGTAGTTTTCGCGCAAACCCTAAATTAAAAACAAGAACTGTGAGCAACGTCGTAGCGATAAATGCGACAAAGCCAATCCACGGTTGCTCATAGGTAGCCTGCATAAGCCAAGATAGGTTTTCAACAGGTACCATCTCTTCACCGTTTCGCATAATCCTGCCCCCCTTCGTTCATCTTAAGATTTCGAAGCTAGCTTACGACGTTTTTCTTCTCTTTCACGCTCTGATTTATTTAAAATTTTCTTCCGCAAGCGAATGGATTCAGGCGTCATTTCACAATACTCATCGTCATTTAAATATTCCAATGCTTCTTCAAGAGTTAATATTCTTGGACGTTTCATTGTAACCGTCTGATCTTTCGTTGCTGAACGAACGTTCGTTTGTTGCTTCATTTTTGTAATATTAACCGTTAAATCATTTTCTCGGGTATGCTCTCCGACGATCATACCTTCATAAATTTCTGTACCAGCGTCAAGGAAAATCGTTCCTCGATCTTCAACACCCATAATACCGTATTGAGTTGCTTTCCCTGTTTCCATTGAGACAAGCACACCTTGACGACGACCACCAACGTGACCAGCAACCATTGGCTGATACGAATCAAAGGAATGGTTAATAATACCATATCCGCGTGTTTGTGTTAAAAATTCCGTTGTATAACCGATTAACCCACGAGCAGGAACTAAGAAGTCCAATCGTACTTGTCCTGTTCCAGTGTTTGTCATGTTAACAAGTTCACCTTTACGCTCACCAATTGATTGCATCACCGCACCTTGGTACTCTTCCGGTACATCAATTTGGACACGTTCAACAGGCTCACTTCGAACCCCATCAATGTCCCGAATGATAACTTCTGGTTTAGACACTTGAAGCTCGTACCCTTCACGACGCATATTTTCAATAAGAATGGACAAGTGAAGTTCGCCACGACCAGAAACCACCCATACATCTGGTGAATCTGTGTCTTCAACACGCAAGCTTACATCTGTTTCTAATTCAGATTTAAGACGCTCTTCTAGCTTACGACTCGTCACGAATTTACCTTCTCTTCCTGCAAAAGGCGAGTTATTGACTAAGAAGGTCATTTGCAATGTTGGTTCATCAATTCTAAGGGTAGGAAGAGCATCTTGATGGTCAATCGGACAAACCGTTTCACCAACGTTAATTTCTTCCATTCCAGAGACAGCAATAAGATCGCCAGCTTTTGCTTCCTCAATTTCCACTCGCTTTAACCCGAGGAAACCAAATAATTTGGTTACACGGAAATGTTTAACCGAACCATCAAGTTTCATTAACGCCACTTGTTCGCCGACTTTCATTGTTCCTCTAAAAATTCGTCCAATTCCGATACGACCTACATAGTCGTTGTAGTCTAGTAACGTAATTTGGAATTGAAGTGGCTCATCGCTATTATCAACCGGCGCAGGAATTGACTCGATAATCGTATTAAACAAGTCTTTCATTGAATCCTCTTGTTTATCAGGCGTTAAAGAAGATGTTCCATTAATGGCTGATGCGTACACCACCGGAAAATCAAGCTGATCTTCATCTGCACCTAAATCAATAAATAAGTCAACCACTTCATCTACCACCTCAGCTGCTCTCGCTGCCGGACGGTCAATTTTGTTTACAACGACAATAGGCGTTAACTTTTGCTCAAGCGCTTTTTTCAGAACAAAGCGAGTTTGAGGCATACAGCCTTCATACGCGTCAACGACGAGCAATACACCGTCAACCATTTTCATAATACGCTCAACTTCACCGCCAAAATCAGCGTGACCAGGCGTATCCATAATATTTATGCGCTTATCCGCGTAGTTGATCGCGGTATTCTTTGCTAAAATGGTAATGCCTCGCTCTTTTTCCAAAGCATTTGAATCCATCGCGCGCTCTTGAACAGTTTCGTGCTGCTGGAATGTGCCAGATTGTTTTAACAATTCGTCAACCAAGGTTGTTTTTCCGTGGTCAACGTGAGCGATAATCGCAATATTTCTTATATCTTCACGTACATTCATTCTATTCTCTCCTTTATTTCCTCCATAGAGATGTTCAACTGTCTAAGTATAGCATAAAGTTGTTTCAGTTCCTATTTTATTTCAAAAACAGCTTCCCACGAAAAAATGTTTCCCATTTTGTCACACGTAACCCTTTCCCTCGTAGTGAGAAAGCGGTACACTATTTAATAGTGAATAGAGGGGGTAAGACGATTTTGAATAAAGAAAATGTGATATTCCTAACACTATCCATTATAACGGTATTGTGTATTATGGGGATTGGCGTCGCTGTTGCGGAACGTAGTCTTCTAATTGCTGTTGTCTCAATCGTTGGAATCGTTGTCTCCATGGGACTTGGATTTGGATTAAGAAAAAAAAACGTGAATAGCCAAAATTAAAATGTAAAAAAGGAGAGCCATTAATGGTTCTCCTTTGTTCGTCTTTTTACAATACTGTTGGTCGCTTCTTCCAAAGGACGAATAATAGCACTCACATCCTGATGGCCGTATTTTTCTTTTGCATGAGCGACTTTTTCCGCTCCTACTTTCACAACATCAAGGGGCATATTAAGCTCTTCAGCTAGTCCTAAAGCTAGTTTAATATCTTTATCTAACAAATTAATGGAGAATCTGGCATCGAAGTTCCGATCCAAAATGGCATCAACGGCCCAATCCATACTTTTTGAAAACCCAGCACTTCGCTTAATAACGTCATACGCAATAGCAGGGTCTACTCCTGCTTTTTCAGCCATTACATAACATTCTGCTAATGCCGACTGGTGCACACCTATTAACATATTGTTTAATAGCTTTACAGTTGTTCCACTTCCGACTTGACCTACCCGAATGATATACTCACCAAACGCTGTTAGAACTTGTTGTACCGCTGGAAACACTTCTTCATCGCACCCACACATAATGGTTAATGTACCAGCTTCGGCTCCCATTGGTCCTCCACTAATTGGTGCATCGACGAAGGCCGTTCCCTTCTTAGCGCTTTCTTGATAGCACCACTCGTTTGTAGCAGGATTGACAGTTGAATGGTCAATAATGACTTTGCCTCTTGAAGCACCAGCAAGCAGACCCATTTCCCCATCGTAAACGTCTTTTATTGAATCAGGTGTTGGTAAACAAGTCATTACAACATCAACGGTTTCTATTAATGCTTTAGGCGTTTCTTTTTCGAACGCTCCAAAAGCAAGAGCTGTTTCAATCGGTCCTCTACTTCGACTAACCACATACGTTTCATAACCTGCTTCAACAAGGTGTCTAGCCATCGGTAGCCCCATCGTACCAAGTCCAATAAACCCTACCTTCATTGCGATCCCTCCTGCAACTGCTGAACGACGATTTCATGTAATTGTTTCTTTGCAGCGATTACCGTACCTTTCTCAAGAAATGAAAGATCTTCATTCGTAAATCGAGTCGCTTTACAGCCAGCTTGTTCTAACAGTACCGCCCCACCTGCATAATCCCAAGGTGATAGATTAAAGCTTATATAAGCGTCCATGCGATCAACTGCAACATACGCCATTTCAAGAGCAGCCGAACCGTAGGATCTTGTGCCACGACATTTTTGTGCTAGCTGCACTAATTCCGGTTGATAGGGTCGATCTTCAAGTAGCCAATTTGAATTTACGCCAAGTATAGCTTCGTGAAGCGGCCTCTCTGTTTGTTTCGTCACTTTCTTCTCATTTACAAACAAACCCTCTTCATCATTTGCGTGAAATAACTCCCCTTTCATCACATCGTAAACGATTCCAATCTTGCCTACACCGTTTTCGTATATACCGATCGAAATGGCAAAATTCTGCTTCTGATGCACGAAATTCATCGTCCCGTCAATGGGGTCGACAATCCAAACGATTCCTTCTAAATCCTCAATACCCTCGCTTACCCCTTCTTCTCCAAGAAAACGATGGTCAGGAAACGTACTTGTAATTTGGTTATACAAAAATGCTTCTGTCGATTTATCAACATCGGTTACAAGATCATCAGGATTTGATTTTGTCTTAATTTGAAAGGATCCTTCTAATGCTTCTTTAATGGACTCTCCAGCTTCTATAACCCACTCTTTTGCGTACTGTTCAATTTCTTTCCACGTTGGTTGCATCTTGACCTCCTACATGCTTCATTCCTCTTTATTATCGCACAAACAAATTTGAATACAAAGTTCTGTACCTTCAAAAAAAGAAAAAGTACAAAAATGTACTTTTTCTTTACTATTCTTGAAGACTTAGCCATTCTTGTCTAAATTCATTTAACAATGCTTTACTATGAGTAATCCTGTCACTATCTTCCGCCACTAGTGCATCATATAAGGTCATTAATTGATAATCAATTTCAAGGCGCAAGACGGACAAACGATTTTCAGGTTCAAATGAATGAAAGGACGGAAGAACTTGTTTCATCTGCGACTCTCCTTTTGTACTCAAGGTACATGTTTTTAATTTTCAGATATTATAACATAAAACAGGGGTATCGACTAGTCATTTCTTAAATCTCTGGCAATTGATCTTTCATAAAAAATTCGCTAAGCTTACGGTAAAGAAAAAAAAAGGAGCTTTTTCTCATGACAAAAGTTGGTTTTTCTACTGAAGATTTTAATACATTTACGATAGAAGGGCTAGAACCACGTATGGAGGCTATTCGCTCTTCAATTCAGCCAAAATTTCAGCTTATCGGCGAAGAACTTCGGTTGTATGTAGAATCGTTGCTTAATCAAGATATGCATCTGCACATCGCTCAACATGCAAGACGGACAACAAATCCACCAAAAGATACTTGGTTAGCTATTGCAGCAAACAAACGTGGCTACAAAAAACACCCTCATTTTCAAGTTGGTTTATTTGACGACCATCTCTTTGTATGGCTGGCTTATATTTATGAACTACCAGGTAAACAGGACATTGCAAAGCTCTTTCTTGAAAACGAACACGACATTAAAGAGACTGTTCCCGATTCATATATGGTGTCTCTTGACCATACAAAGAAACAAGCTGAACCATTTCAAACCCTTGATCTTACCGCTTCACTTGAACGCTTTCGAGACGTAAAAAAAGCAGAGTGGCTCGTGGGACGTCATTTCTCTGCTTCTGACCCCCTTGTTCAAGATGGTGAAGCTCTTATGACTGAATTAAAACGCACTGTTCAAACACTCGTTCCTCTGTACAAGCTATCGTACACTGCTCTTCAATAAGGTATTTGTTCATTTAAAGGATAGCATATTAAAGAGGCTGGGACATAACGAAAAGTAGTATTTGAAAAGACGAATAGTCTAAAATATGCTGAGTAGCACCGCTACAGGAGAATCCTTCGCTTTCCGGGGACACGGCCTCAGCCTCCTCCCTGGAAAACCGCCACTCCAGAGTCTTCAGACACGTGCTGATCCCTCAGGAGTCTTCGGATTCTCCTTTCGCTCATGTTCTTATTTAACAAACGACGAACGTTCCTATTTTCAGGAATGTTCGTCATTTTGGTCTGTCTATCTACTTTTGTCCCAGCCTCTTTCTTCAAAGCTAATTCACACTATATTGTTTTCTAAAAAGTTGTTGTCCACTAATTAGCGGAATCATTTAAGCTTGAATCTTGCCCTCTTGCTCATTTGCCTGCTTAACTACTTTGTAGCAGGACAAGTTTAATTGCTCGTCTACATCTTTAAATAATTGTTTCTCTTCTGCTTTTGATGGGACAACATGCTTGAAAGCTCGATAAGCACTTTTAAGCACACTAGCGTCAACACCCTTTTCTTGCGTTTGTGCAATAAGGTCAAAAAACTCCGCTACTACAACAATCTCTTCTTGACTCCACTCATAACGAATTGGAATATTCATTCTTTCTCACCCTTTCAATTTTTAATAGGCAAATCTGCATTCATTTGCTATACTCTTCTTGTTTGCGTAAATCAAAAACGCATACGTGCATAAGAAATGAGGTGTTCGTTTCATGGAACTGAACCAACAAAAAACGCCATTATTCACAGGGCTTAAACAATATGCAAGCAAAAATCCAACGCCATTTCACATTCCAGGTCATAAAAAGGGTCACGGAATGGATCCTTCTTATCGAGAATTTATAGGGGAAAATGCATTGTCAATTGATTTAATTAATATTGCACCTCTAGATGATCTCCATCATCCACATGGCTTTATCCATGAAGCTCAGCAGCTCGCTGCACATGCTTTCGGTGCAGATTATACCTTTTTTTCTGTCCAAGGCACAAGTGGTGCAATTATGACAATGATCATGAGCGTTTGTAAACCAGGTGACAAAATTATTGTTCCCCGTAACGTTCATAAATCCATCATGTCTGCCATTATTTTCTCTGGAGCGCTTCCAATATTCGTTCACCCAGTAATTGATCGAGCTCATGGAATAGCTCATGGCGTGACGACTACATCCATTCAACGGGCAATTGATGCTCACCCGGACGCTAAAGCCGTTCTTGTTATAAATCCAACCTACTATGGGTTTGCATGTGATTTAAAAGAGATTGTCACTATTGCCCATGCCGCAGCGATCCCTGTTCTTGTCGATGAAGCACATGGGGTTCACACTCATTTCTCTAAAGAACTACCCATTAGTGCTATGGAAGCAGGCGCTGATATGGCAGCAACGAGCGTTCATAAACTTGGGGGATCCTTGACACAAAGTTCGGTTTTAAATGTTAAATCTGGACTTGTCTCTGTCGATCATACCACTGCCATTATGAGCATGTTAACGACCACGTCGACATCGTATATTTTGCTTGCCTCACTCGATGCTGCTCGAAAGCATTTAGCAACAGAAGGGGAAAAAGAACTAAAGCGCGTCATAGCTTTAGCTCATTCTGCTCGTAAACAATTAAATGAAATAAATGGACTTCATTGCATTGGGGAAGAGTGTTTAACCTCTTCCGCTACATTCGCCCATGACCCTACTAAGCTGTTCATTTCGTTAAATGAACTTTCAATTAGTGGTTACGAAGCAGAAGTATGGCTAAGAGACCGTTACGGTATTGAGGTAGAACTATCCGATTTATATAATATTCTCTGCATTATTACCCTAGGCGATGATCAATCGAAAATTGATTTATTACTAACAGCTATGACCGAACTTGCTGCGTCATTTCGACAAACAGACAAACAATCCATTTCGTTGTCTGTAAAAGTTCCAGATATTCCAACGCTCGCCATTTCACCACGAGATGCCTTCTATTCACAAACGGAATTTGTTTCATTTGATCAATCAGCTGGGCGCATTATTGCCGAATTTATTATGGTTTATCCACCTGGAATTCCTATACTGAGTCCAGGAGAATTAATTACGCAAGAAAACTTAGAGTACGTAAAAGAAAATATGGAAGCAGGATTGCCTGTACAAGGTCCAGAAGATCAAACCCTTGCTTTTCTAAAGGTCATTAAGGAGCAGTCTGCTATCCAATAAAAAAACAACGTAGCTTTGAGCTACGTTGTTTTTTGTTGGTTTATTTTTGAGACGAAGAAGGTTTTGCGGATTTTGATTCACAATGCGTACAGTTCGATACAGAATAAAGACGGCTCACTTTCTCTCCCTCAAAGTGCCCTAGTGCCTGACTGCAAACTTGACAAATAAATGTTCCCACAATACATCCTCCTCATGAATTGTAATCGCTTACGTCTTTGTACTTCTATAATAGTATGTATTATTATAGTCGTCAAGGGGTAATTAGTGTGACATAATCATTTTAAAATGTTAACATATTTATAGTTTTAATAGCATACAGTTAACGTTTAAGCATTGTGTTGAACAAGGCATACTTTTTCATTTGGTAAGCAGCTTGTCGTTAGACGTTTAACAAAAAACGATCACTACTTAAAAGTAGTGATCGTCTTTATGTTTATTTCAATTGCGCTGGATTAAGAAGTCCATACCCTTTATCACGTAAGCCATTCACTATCTCTTCAAGACCTTCATTTGTCCACTCACGGTCATGCATTAATAGATTACCCCCATTGCCTAGCTCTGGCGCATTTACCATAATATCTGCAATCGATTCTGCCGTCATATAGTTACTGTCCCAATCATACCCATACGTCCAGTTCATTAAGGTCATGCCTTCTTCTTCAACGATCTCTTTTGTAAAATCAGTATTCACCCCAAATGGCGCTCGGAAAAATCTTGGTCGTTCTCCAATGATTTCTTCTATCCGATCATTTAAGCCAACGATTTCTTCTCTTTGCTGCTCTTCTGAAATCTCACCTAGATTCGGGTGGGACATAGTATGGTTGCCAATTTCAAAGCCCATCTCATGAATTTGTACCAATTGCTCCGCTTTTTCATCTGTATTAATAAAATGGCCATTTACAAAGAAAATTGCGGGAGCATCTAACTCTTTCAACGTTTCCGCCATTTCTACTCCATGTTTATCTGGTGCATCATCAATTGTTAACAAAACAACTTCTGGGTCTGCTTCGGTTCCTTCAATCGGTTCAACCGTCCACATAGCTGGATTAATTTCATAATCAATTTCAACTTCTTCTCTCTCAGGCTCCTCATCTAAAGCCTCGTTTTCTTCTTCATCTTCCTGAACGTCATCAACTGTTTCGTTATCTTCTGTTTGTTCAGGTTCATCTGCATCGGTAGTTTCAGATGAGCCTTCCTCATTTGAACCACAAGCTGAAAGTGCCATTAGACTTACAGCAGGTATCAAAAGCCATTTCTTCATTTCATAGACCCCTCTCAACAATATCTTGTCTCATCGTAACATTTTCTTCCTTATTTCGACAGCATAAAAAGGGGAAAGACCAATATTCATCAAATCGTCAAATGCATAAAATAATTTTCTTCTCCTATACTAAAAAGGCGTTTATGACTTGCTGTGGTAGGGTACTAATAATTGTTGTTACAATCGAGGCGACTGGCACATTGAAAAAATGTATGCTATGATTTTGTCTTGCTTAAAAATGAAATTTCTTTGGAAAGGTAGACAATCACTATGAAGCAAACAACGTCCGTATTTTATATTTCAGTCATTGTTGCACTTGCATTCATTTTTTGGGGTGTTGTTTTTCCAGAAAATATGCTAAATGTAACCGAAAGAATTCAAGGATTTATATCAACCGAACTAGGATGGTTTTACTTACTTTCAGCAACCTTCTACGTAGCTGTCGGTATTTATTTAATCGTAAGCCCATTTGGTAGTATTCGCTTAGGGAAGCCTGATGAGAAACCAGAATATACATATTTAACTTGGTTCGCATTTTTATTTACTGCTGGTATGGGAATCGGTCTTGTCTTCTGGGGTTCCGCAGAGCCATTATCTCATTATTTCACACCTGCCTCTGCCGACCCAGCTACACAGCAAGCCGCAGCAGAAGCGATGCGCTATTCTATATTTCACTGGGGAATTCATCCTTGGGCCATATATGCTGTTGTCGCGTTAACACTTGCTTACTTTCAATATCGAAAAGATGAACCGGCACTCTTTAGCTCAACCTTTCGTCCTTTAATTGGACATCGCGTTACTGGTCCAATCGGAAAAACCATTGACGTATTTGTCGTTTTTGCAACGATCTTTGGAACAGCTACATCTTTAGGGTTTGGAGCTGCACAAATTACTGCTGGTCTTATTTATTTATTCCCATCTTTAGAATCGATCAACTACAATTTGTTTCAAATTGTCGTGATTGTCATAGTTACCATTCTCTTCTCCATTTCAGCTATGACCGGTATTGATAAAGGGATTCGCATCTTAAGTAATCTGAATGTACGTCTTGCCATTCTATTGATGGCTTTTGTACTTCTACTTGGACCAACTAGCTATATTATGGGCGTATTTACACAAGGTATTGGAAGCTACGTGCAAAACTTCTTTGGTATGAGCTTCAGTATGGATGTTTATGATCCAGACTCTTCTTGGGTACAAGACTGGACGCTATTTTACTGGGCTTGGTGGATTTCTTGGTCACCATTTGTTGGAGCGTTTATTGCGCGTGTATCTCGTGGACGAACCATTCGCGAATTCGTTATTGGCGTTATAGCCTTGCCTTCACTGTTTGGGGCATTTTGGTTTAGCGTATTCGGCGGCTCAAGCATCTACTTTGAGAATCGTGGTGGCGGTCTCTATGAACAAATGGACGCAGGCGGAACGGAAATGGCTCTATTTGCTTTACTTGAACAATTTCCACTCACCTTCTTCGTTGCGTTAATTACTGTTTTATTGATTGCATCCTTCTTTATTACATCTGCTGACTCAGCAACGGTTGTACTAGGCATGCAAACAACAGGAGGTAATTTAAATCCTCCAAATGCTGTAAAATTAATTTGGGGTCTTATTATTGCTGGTACAGCTGGCGTACTCCTCGTAACAAGTGAAGAAGGTTTAGATGCTTTACAAACAGCATCCATTATCGGGGCGTTTCCATTTGCAATTATTATCATTCTCATGATTGTTTCGCTCTTTAAGGAACTACGAAATGAAAAAGAAACGTTGAACGTGAACCGAGAACGATTACGCCAAGAACGTCTTGCGCTTCGTAATGATCGTGAGCGAGTTAAACGTGAACAGCAGCTATTAAAAAAAGAACGTCGTCGTCTACAAAAAAACAATGAAGAGATGGAATCAAACAAGAAAAAGAAAAACTAACTTTGGAATTTGGAATCGTGGTCGTCTTACAAGATCTTTCTTGATCTGTAAGGCGGCTTTTTTATGTGTTGAACGTAAGCTTTGCCTCCCCTCCTTAACAAAACCGTAAAAAGATTAATAAATGGACGTTTTTTTCCTATAAATGGTGGGTAAAGAGTACAAATGGAAATTATTGATAAAGGAGTCTGTCAGAATGAAGACACATCACCTCTTATTCGTTGTCTTGTTTAGCGCGATCATCCTTGTATTTATTTTGACATCGACTTCTTTTCTAACAACTGGAAAATCCCATTCCATTGGGCATGATGACATCACCCTTATTTTGTTTTCTGATACAGATGAACTATCTAAAGAACGTACTTATTATCATGCTATTCAATATTCACAAGAAAATGAAGCGTTTTCTTTTCAAGAGCTTATTTTTAAAGAATCTACGGATATGCGCCCTATCTCTTATTACAATATTGAACATTTTCCAAGCTTACTTATTTATAAAGGAGAAGAGGAACTACTCCGAATATCAGGAAAGCAAGAATTTGAACAGCTCGTTCTCACTATTACCAACGCCGTGACAAATTAAAAAGATAAGTGTGGGCACTTATCTTTTTAATACAATGGCTTATGCTTTTGAGTCAAACGCATCCCGTAACCCATCACCAATGAAATTAATGGCAAGTACGGTAAACAAGATACACAAACCCGGAGGTAACCATGCTTCCGGATTATTACGCAACAATCGAACGCTCTGCGCTTCAGTTAACATATTTCCCCACGTTGGTGTTGGTTGTGGTATACCAAATCCAATAAAGCTTAAAGCAGATTCAGCTACGATCATTGTGGCCATAATAATGGTAGCACTCACAATAATTGGACCAACCGCATTTGGCAAGAAATGCTTACGAATAATTCGAGCATCGGAACAACCTATGCTTCTAGCACTTAATACGTATTCTTTCTCTCGAATTGACATAAACGTCCCTCGCAAAATACGACAGATTTGCGGCCAAGAAGTAATAGCGATAACCATTATAAAGATTGGGACTGTTGTTCGCTCAAGAATAGCCACGATCGTCATAAACAATAAAATAAACGGGAAAATCAACACAATATCCGTCATACGCATGATAAGAGAATCTACTTTTCCCCCATAATAACCTGCAATTGATCCTAGCGTTCCCCCAATAAGAACAGTAAATAACATCGCAAAAAATCCTACCGTAAGGGAAATTCTTGCTCCATATACTAGTCTAGAAAAATTATCTCGACCTGACCCGTCGGTTCCCAACCAATTCTCGCTATCCGCTCTTGCTTCAATTTTTGTTAATTGTGAAGCAGTTGGATCATGAGTAGCAATGACATCTGCAAAAATAGCAATGACAATCATTATACTTAAAAACACAATGCCTACGATTGCTAATTTATTTTTTCGGAAACGGCGGAAGGCAAGCCTTGTTGGACTCACACTTTTCTCCTCAGTTACATTCGGTAGTGTAGGGGCAATGTCAGGTGTTTCGTTTAATCTCGGTTCCATTCTTCACTCACCTCAATCAAGTCGAATACGTGGGTCAATGACCGCATAAAAAATATCCGCCAATAAATTTCCTATTAAAACAGATAACCCAATGAGTAAATTCACTGCCATAATAACAGGATAATCTCGATTAGACATACCAGACAGGAACAAGGTCCCTATACCAGGATAATTAAATACGGTTTCAACGATAAACGCACCACTTAGCAGCATGCCAATTTCCATTCCAAGCAAAGTGACAATTGGTATCATCGCATTTCGTAACGTATGCTTGTACAAAACAGAATTTGCCCCAATCCCTTTTGCACGTGCTGTACGGATAAAGTCACTTCCCTTTATATCGAGCATTTCCGATCTCATATACCGCATAAAGATTGCCGTACTTGAGAGTCCAAGTGTAACACCAGGTAAGACAAGGTGTTGAATTCGACTAATAAATGCTTCAAAACCTGTTAAACCTGGTGAACCAATCGATCCTTGGGTTGGAAACCATCCAAGTCCAAATGAAAATACATAGATCGCTAATAACCCTGCAAAAAAGTTTGGCGTTGCTAATCCTACAAACGCAAATGAAGTAGCCGCGTAGTCTAATACAGAGTATTTTTTTCTTGCTGAATAAATTCCGATTGGGACCGAGACGATTAAGGTTACAAATAAGGCAAAAGCGCCTAAATAAAACGTATTTCCCAATCGCTGTGAAATTAATTCGCTAACGGAACGCCCTGTGAAATGGGTTGACATCCCTAAATCACCAGTTACCGCTCTTCTTAGCCAATTCCAGTATTGAATATGTATCGGATCATTTAATCCTAATGCAGCTCGCCGTTCCTCAATTACTTCTCGTGGTGTATTGGGATCAATGGCTTCCCCACTTAAAGCATCTCCAGGCGCCAAATAGGCAAACAAGAAAACAATGACAGTAAGAAAAAAAACCATTGGGATAAATTGTATTATGCGCCTTAAAATATATTTGAGCACGTAGGCCACCTCTTTTTAAACCAAAATGAAAGAAAGTTGAAGCAGCTTAGTAAAGCTGCTTCACTCCATAACCTATTCTGAAAGATACCATTCGTGGGTATCGTCTTTAAATGTGAACGGCTTAATAGTTAGGCCTTGAACACGGTTATTAAAAACATGGATTTCACTTTCAGCGTAAAGTGGCACCGTATATGCGTTATCGATATAAAGCTGAGCCCACTCTCCATATTTTTCACGTCTAAATTCTTGATTATCAAATGCTAATTCAGGATCAACCGCTTCTTCTAATAGTTCTTCCTGTGCTTCATCATAGAAACGAGAATAGTTATAGCCTGCTGTTCCACCATTGATTGGCCATGGATCTGGGTCACCTGATGAGAGAGACCAGCCTGCCAAGAACAAATCTAAGTCATTATCATTTTGTTCAATGAGGTCAAAATGTGCTGGCGCTTCACGTGGTGTATTTAAGTTTACTTGAATACCGACCGCTTCTAATTGTTCCTTAATGACTGGCGCTACCTGTTCCCGAACCGGGTTTCCAACTGGATAATCCACATTAATAACAAGATCGTTTCCATCTGGATCTTCTACAAAACCATCACCGTCTACATCTTCGTAGCCAGCATCAGCTAGTTTTTGTTCTGCTAGCTCTGGGTCATATGCTAGCCCTTCAACAGCATCTGGGTTATACGCCCATGAAGCTTCAGGGAACGGCGCATCTAACACTTCACCATGTCCACGTAAAAATCCATCTACAAAGGATTGACGATCAATAGCATGCACAATCGCTTGTCTAAATTCAACATCTTGAAGCTTTTCATTTGGTTCCCAACTATCACGATCCGTTAAACGATCATTCGGTCCATGATTCACTTTAAATCCAAGGTACTGGTAACCAAGTTGTGGTTGTTCTTCAATTGTTAATGAATCGTTTCCTTCAATTGTTGCAACATCAGCTGCCGGGAAGTCTCTTGGAACGTAATCAAGTTCCCCTTGTTCAAGCATTCCAGCTGCTACAGAAGCTGAAACAATATTCCACGTAATAGAGTCTAGTTTAGGTGCACCTAGGTAGTAATCTTCATTAGCTGTTAATACATACTGCTCATTCTCTAAAGCTTCAGTTAATTGGAATGGACCTGTTCCAATAATTTCACCAGGGTTGATAGAAGCACTATGAGAAGCCATATCTCCAACTTCCACATCGGCAAACACATGCTCAGGAAGAATCGCCATCGCTGTATCTGCTAATGCTTTCACGCTAGGTGTATCGAAGATAAATTTAACAGTGTACTCATCAATTTTCTCTACTCCAGGAAACGTATCTGCATCACCACTTACATACTCCTCGTAGCCAGTAAGTGTATTAACGTAGTTTTGTCTAATTCCTCCAGCACCCGCATAATCTGGATCAGCCATAGCGGTAAAGGTAAACACAACGTCATCTGCAGTAAAATCTTCTCCATCATGCCACTTTACATCTTCGCGTAAATAATAGGTCAATTCTGTATTGTCATCGCTAAATTCCCAGTCTTCCGCTAACTCCGGTATAAATTCAAATTCTTCATTTTGCTGTACAAGGCTTTCATGGGTAATGTCTAATATATGAGCATCGTATAAGGACGTATAAAAAATGGGGTTAAATAAGTTATCAGGTGGTGAAAACATGGCTAAATTAACATTTCCACCCTCGACTTCCCCTGCGTCTCCGCCATCGCTTCCCCCGTCATCTGTACCAGTATCTGTATCTCCCCCATTACAAGCGACGAGTGCTGTGGCAAACACAGCTGTTGCTAAAAATGTGTAAAACGGCTTCTTTTTCATTCATCTTCCCCCTATTTTTTCATTCACCTGCTGGTAAGACATTCATATGTAGAAGCCTCACCCCCTTAAAAAGTTCAATTTATTCGCTTTTTTCTGTATACAAGTGACAAGCAACAAAATGTTCTGGTTTGTATTCAACTAAATCCGGTCTTTCTTGTTTGCAACGATCATGTACGTGTGGACATCTCGTATGAAATGCACAGCCTACAGGCGGATTTGCAGGACTTGGCAATTCACCTGTTAACGTAATTTTTTGCTTCTTTTGCGTAACGTCTGTGGATGGTACAGCTGAAATTAATGCTTCCGTGTACGGATGCAACTTCCCTTCATACAGATCTTTTTTTGTAGCCACTTCAACAATACGACCTAGATACATAACGGCCACTCTCGTACTAATATGCTTTACGACACTTAAGTCATGAGCGATAAATATATATGTAAGCTTAAATTCATCTTGTAAGTCTTTCATTAAATTTAATACTTGCGATTGTATAGATACATCTAAGGCAGAAACAGGTTCATCTCCGATAATGAGGCTAGGTTTTGTACTTAATGCTCTTGCAATTCCAATACGCTGCCGCTGACCCCCAGAAAATTCATGTGGGTATTTATCGTATGACTGTTTTGGAAGACCAACCGTTTCGAGTAATTCTTCTGCTCTTTTTTGTCGCTCCGCTTTTGTTGCAACTGTTTTATGTACTAAAAGCGGTTCCTCAATTAATTCACCTATGCTCATTCTAGGATTTAGTGAAGCATACGGATCTTGAAACACCATTTGCATATCTCGGCGAAACGGTCTTAATTTTCGATTTGAGATACCTGAAATTTTCTCTCCCTTGTAAAAAACATCACCGTTGGTTTGATTTTGAAGTTGTAAAAGGATTCTACCTAATGTTGATTTACCTGAACCTGACTCACCAACAATACCAAGGGATTCACCTTCGTAAATTTTTAGAGAAATTCCATCTACTGCCTTTATATGTCCAACGGTTCGTTTTATGACACCTTGTTTGATCGGAAAGTACATTTGTATGTCTTTCGCTTCTATTAGGACATCCTTCATGAATGAACCTCTCTCTCCTGAAGACGTTGTTCGTTAGGCGTTAATGAACCTTCTTGATACATAAGACAGCGAACTTTACGTGCCCCTTCGGTCTTAACTAATTCCGGCAAAACGTCGTTGCAGACATCGGTTGCATAATCGCACCTTGATGCGAATCGACATCCAGAAGGAAATTGATGAGCTGGTGGAACCATCCCTCTTATCGCCTCTAAACGTTCCTTATCGTCCTCTAAATTTGGCATACTTTTTAACAGACCTTGAGTATAAGGGTGACTTGGGCTTGTAAACAATTCATAAGCAGGAGCCTCTTCCACAATTTGTCCTCCGTACATTACAAGTACCCGATCCGCTGTTTCCGCTACGACTCCTAGATCATGGGTAATTAATAGAATAGAAGATTGAAACTCATTTTTCACTTTAATCATGAGATCTAAAATCTGCTGTTGAATGGTTACATCTAAAGCAGTTGTAGGCTCGTCTGCAATTAATAGCTTTGGGTTACAAGACATAGCCATAGCGATCATGACACGCTGTCTCATTCCCCCAGAAAGTTGATGTGGGAATTCTGTTAAGCTTTCTTCAGCTCTGCTAAAACCAACAAGCTTTAATAATTCAATTGCACGTTTTTTCGCCTGATTCTTCGACACATTCGTATGCTTTCGGATTGTTTCAATAATCTGATTTCCGACTGAGAACACAGGGTTTAATGAGGTCATTGGCTCTTGAAAAATCATCGCAATGTCTTTCCCACGAAACTTGTCTAGTTTTTTAGCAGACAACGTATTTAAGTCAGTACCATTTAACGTAATGGCGCCTGTCACTTTTCCCGGTGAGTCTACTAAACCCATAATGGACATGGACGTCATACTTTTTCCACTACCGGACTCTCCTACTAAAGCGACAACTTCATTCTGGTCAATGTGGAAGCTAACGTCATCTACAGCTTTAACGAGACGATGCTTGTTCACTTGAAAATAGGTCTTAACATTCTTCAGCTCTAGTAACGGCTTTCCCATCTGTACCTCCGTTAATTTAATTTGCTAATTTTTTGATAATTATAGCACATATTAACCGTTTGCCAATCTTTTTTTGAAAGGATTTCTTACATTATTTTTTTGACACGTAAAAAACCCCTTATTATGATCGAAATCACATAAGGGGTAATGAATGTATTACATTGTGTGTATTGGTGTTCCAAGGGCTACTTCCGCTGTTTCCATAGTAATCTCCCCAAGAGAAGGGTGAGCATGAATGGTAAGAGCAATATCTTCAGCAGTCATACCAGCTTCAATCGCAAGACCTACTTCAGCAATCATATCTGAAGCATTTGGACCTGCAATTTGAGCACCGATAACTAAGCCATCTTCTTTACGTGTTACAAGCTTCATGAAGCCTTCTGTGTCATTAAGAGACAACGCACGGCCGTTTGCTGCAAATGGGAATTTCGCCGCTTTTGCATCATAACCAGCTTCTTTTGCTTCTGCTTCTGTATAACCAACTGTTGCAAGCTCTGGTTCAGAAAAACATACTGCTGGAATAGCAAGATAGTCAATTTCAGACGCTTCCCCGCTAATCGCTTCAGCTGCAATTTTTGCTTCATAAGATGCTTTATGTGCAAGCGCTGGACCAGGAACGATATCACCAATCGCATAAATGTTTTTCACATTTGTACGACATTGCTTGTCAATCTTAACAAGTCCACGATCAGTCATTTCAACGCCGATTCCTTCGAGACCAAGTTCGTCTGTATTCGGTGTACGACCAACTGTAACAAGAACATAATCAGCTTCAATAACCGTCTCTTCACCTTTTACTTCTGCTGTTACTTTTACGCCTTTATCTGTTTCTTCCACGCCTTTAGCCATTGCTTCTGTGTGGAATGTTACATGATTGGCTTTTAATTTCTTTTCAACTAGTTTCGCCATTTGTTTTTCAAAGCCAGGCAAGATTTGTTTGGATCCTTCAAGTACAGTAATTTCGGTACCTAGGTTAGCATATGCACCTGTAAGCTCAATACCGATATACCCGCCACCAATGACAACCATTTTCTTTGGTACTTCTTTTAATGCAAGAGCACCAGTTGAATTGATTACACGGTCTGTGTACTTAAATGATGGGATTTCAATTGGACGAGAACCTGTTGCAATAATACAGTTTTTAAACTTGTATGTGCTTGAGTTCTTTTCATCCATAATTTTAACGGAATCTTCTCCAGAAAAATAAGCTTCTCCACGGATGATTTCCACTTTATTACCTTTTAAAAGTCCTTCCACGCCTCCTGTTAATTTCTTAACAACAGAACCTTTCCACTCTTGGACTTTATCGAAGTTCACTGTTACCTTCTCAGCAACAATTCCCATGTCTTCAGAAGATTTTGCTTGGTGTGCACGATGTCCTGCTTGAATTAATGCTTTTGAAGGAATACATCCAACGTTTAAACAAGCGCCACCCATGCTGTCTTTTTCTACAATAGTTACTTTCTGTCCAAGCTGCGCTGCGCGAATTGCCGCAACGTAGCCTCCTGGACCAGAACCGATTACGAGCGTATCTACTTCTTGTGCGAAATCTCCTACAACCATGTCTTACCCCTCCATCAATAGTAATTGTGGGTCATTAAGCAATCGCTTAATCTGATTTAAAGCGCTTTGTGCCGTTACACCATCAATTAAACGGTGATCGTAGCTAATTGATAGTGATAACATTGTACCCACAACAATTTCGCCATCTTTTACAACTGGCTTCTCTTCAATTCGACCAATCCCAAGAATCATTACTTCTGGGTGGTTAATTACTGGTGTGAACCATTGTCCACTTGCAGAACCAAGGTTTGAAATCGTTGCAGATCCACCTTGCATTTCCGCACTTGAAAGCTTTCCATCACGGGCTTTTACTGCTAGCTCATTAATTTCATCTGCCAATTGGAAGATTGATTTACGGTCTGCGTCTTTAACAACTGGAACAACTAAACCTTGCTCAGTGTCTGCCGCGATTCCGATGTTAAAGTACTTTTTGTAAACAATTTCGCCTGCTTCGTCATCAATAGATGCATTAAGTGCAGGGTACTTACGAATGGCTGATGTTAATGCTTTTACAACGTAAGGAAGATACGTTAATTTCGTACCTTGATCTGCTGCAACTTGCTTGTACTGCTTACGATGAGCAACAAGTGCTGTTACATCAATTTCATCAAGGTGCGTTACGTGAGGTGCTGTCTGTTTTGACTTCACCATTGCTTTTGCAATTGCTTTACGGATCCCTTTAAGCGGTACACGTTCTTCAAGTTGTTCGCTAGAAGCAGCAGGTGCAGATGTTGATGGTTTCGCTGATTTTTCTTCACGTTGATCTGCTGATGAAGTTGTTTCATCGCTTTGATCACCAGATAAGAATGCATCAATGTCTTCTTTTACAACACGTCCATTTTTCCCTGAACCTTTAACGCTTGAAATGGAAACACTTTTTTCACGTGCATACTTACGTACCGATGGCATTGCAATAACACGGGCACCATCGCTTGATTCTGAATCAGCTGATTCAGAAGCTTTTTCTTCTGTTTTCTCAGTCGATGCTGCTTCCGATTTTTCTTCTTTAGCAGACTCATCGCTTCCGCTTTCTTCCTCGCCATCATCTTCAGAACCGTCATCAATGACTAAAATAACGTCTCCAACATAGCTGGTTGTACCTTCGTCTACTTTTACCTCAAGTACTTTACCATCAACTGGCGATGGCAGTTCCACTACAGATTTGTCGTTTTGCACTTCAAGAAGAATATCATCCTCTTTAACTTCGTCGCCTTCTTTAACAAACCATTTTACAATTTCGCCTTCATGGATTCCTTCGCCCACTTCTGGCAGTTTATATTTATAAGCCACGGCTAAGCGCCTCCTTCATTATAACTCGAATTTAATCTCTATAAAAGAAAGAACGACCTAGTTTTCGACTAGCTTCGTTTCTTTCTTAAAATTTTCTTAGAAGTTTATTACTTCTTTTGCTTTTTCTACAATAATAGCTGGGTTCGGTAACCAAGCATCTTCAACTGCAGCGAATGGATAAACCGTATCAGGTGATGTTACACGAAGAACAGGTGCTTCTAAAGAAAGAATCGCACGCTCAGTAATTTCAGCAACGATTTGTGACGCGATTCCAGCTTGTTTTTGCGCTTCTTGTATAACAATTGCGCGGTTTGTTTTTTCAACAGAAGCAATAACCGTCTCAACATCGAATGGGGCAACTGTCATTAAGTCAATGACTTCTGCTTCAATGCCTTCTTCAGCAAGCTCTTCAGCAGCTTTCATTGAAGCTTGTACCATTGCGCCGTAAGCGATCATTGTAATATCTTTTCCTTCACGCTTAATGTCTGCTTTTCCAAGCTCAATCGTGTATTCTTCTTCAGGTACGTCTTGACGGAATGAACGATACAATTTCATATGCTCAAGGAATACAACAGGATCGTTATCACGAATCGCTGAAATTAATAACCCTTTTGCATCGTATGGATTAGAAGGAATAACTACTTTTAAACCTGGTGTTTGCGCCATTAATCCTTCTAAAGAATCAGCGTGCATCTCAGGTGTTTTTACGCCTCCACCAAATGGTGAACGTACAGTAACAGGCATGGTTTGCTTGTTACCTGAACGATAGCGCCAACGAGACATTTGACCAGCAATAGAATCAAATACTTCAAACACGAATCCAAAGAATTGAATTTCCATAACCGGACGGTGTCCAGTAAGTGCAAGACCAATTGCTAATCCACCAATACCAGACTCTGCTAATGGTGTATCAAACACACGATCTTCACCGAATTCTTTTTGTAAACCTTCTGTTACACGGAAAACGCCGCCGTTTTGACCGACATCTTCACCAAAAACGAGTACATCTTCATTTTTGTTAAGCTCATTACGCATGGCATCCGTAATCGCTTGTGCCATTGTCCAATTACCCATGGGTTACTTCGACTCCTTTGCCGTATACTCTTCCAATTGTTCACGAATGTTTACTGGAGGGTTTTCAAACATAAAGCCTAGCAAGTCTGTAACGTTTTGCTTAGGTGTTTTATCTGCATCTTTAATTGCTTGTTTGATGTCCTCTTTCGCTTGTTCAACGACTTCGTTTTCTTTCTCTTCACTCCAAAGCTTTTTGCCTTCAAGGAATTTACGGAAACGAATAAGTGGATCTTTTTTCGCCCATTCATCATCTTCTTCTGATGTACGGTAGCGAGTTGGATCATCACCAGCCATTGTATGAGCACCATAACGGTACGTAAGTGTTTCAATAAGTGTCGGACCTTCGCCAGCTAGCGCACGTTTACGAGCATCAAGAGTGGCTTTATAAACAGCCAATACGTCCATTCCGTCAACTTGAATGCCTTCAATTCCAGCTGCTACAGCTTTTTGAGCGATTGTTCTCGCTGCTGATTGCTTTTCAACTGGTACAGAAATAGCAAAACGGTTGTTTTGAACGATGAATACTGCAGGCGCATTGTACGCACCAGCAAAGTTAATTCCTTCATAGAAATCACCTTGAGATGCTCCACCGTCACCTGTATACGTAATCGCAATGTTTTCTTTCTTTTTACGCTTTAGTCCAAGAGCTACACCGGCTGTTTGGATGATTTGTGCACCAATGATGATTTGAGGAACAACAATATTTAATCCGTCAGGGAATTGGCTTCCTCCAAAATGTCCACGAGACCATAGAAACGCTTGATGTAAAGGTAAACCGTGGAATACAATTTGTGGAATATCGCGATAACCAGGTAAAATCCAATCTTCTTGCTCTAAAGCAAAGTGTGAACCAAGTTGAGATGCCTCTTGTCCAGCCGTCGGCGCATAGAATCCTAAGCGTCCTTGTCTGTTAAGGGAAATCGCACGCTGATCCCAAATACGCGTATAAACCATACGGCGCATAATTTCTTGTAGTTGTTCGTCGCTTAAATCAGGCATTTCTGATTCATTTACGACTTCTCCTTCTTCGTTAAGAATCTGGAAGGTCTCAAATTGTTCTTCAACTTGATCAATTGTCTTTGTACTCAATTTGTTCACCAATCCTTTCAATAGTTAAAAGCGGTATGTGAAGTCTTGCTTGTATACGTTTTTCATTTGAAAAATGCACTGTTAGCATGCCCAATCCTAATGAATACATAACCGCAATAAGTCGTTGTTAAACCAGACAACTGTTTTAGCACTAATCACGCGGTCATCTGTTACAATGAATTGTAATTACTAGTAGTACAACTTCTTACTGATTGTTAGTCTACATGAAGAGCATAATGATCGTCAATCCTTTTGCTTACATATTCCTTACGTTATTCACTAACAATCTTTGGAAACGTTTCATATTTAATGTGTTATAGTATACATTTAATCTGGACTAATACAGTTTTAACACTACCTATTTCGGTGGTTGGAGTAGGTCACTACATGTAAACGCCATCATTTTGAAATCACTAGAAAGGCCTTTGTTCTATATAAAAACACCCTCCTCCATTTCCACTTTTTAAAGTGTGTTTTGAGAGAGGGTGTACAAGTAAGCCTACACTTATTCAAACCGTACTTCTAAATCAGACGCTTCATAAAAAGCTCGCTTTGCATCATTATAAGCCGTTGTATGTTCATTGAATTGTTCTGTGGCTTCACGACGCTCTTCATACTTTTGGTTTGTTTCTTCAATATGAGCTGTCAGAGTTTCAGCGTCTAACTCTTCGTCTTTTAACATTTCATAAAGCTGTTCATCCAAGTTCAACGATTCTTCATAAATAGTATGTAGGTCTTGATAACTGGCATAACGATTGTCCATCGCTTCTTGAACATCGTTTGCTAAGTTAAGTAAATTTTCATCTTCAAGCTCTGAAAAATCAGCTACAGCATTCTCAAACACATTGTATCCTTCTTCAATGCTTTCTTGTTCATTTGCAAGTAACTCTCGTCTCTCACCTACAGAAGCAATAGCTTCATCTGCTAAGCGAACGATTTCATCATAAGCATCCATGTCCAAATCAACAATTTGTGAATACAGCTCAGCTTCATGTTCTTCCGCATCCATCATCGGCTGTTGTTGCTCATCAAATCCTTCGTTTTCTATTTCAGCGGCCTCTTCTAATGAACTATGAATCGACTCGGTTGCTGTTTGTCCACAGGCTACTAAAAACAAGCTTGAAAATGCCACGGTCGCTATAAACCTTTTCGACAAAAACTTCTCCTCCTTCGAGCTTTCTCAACTCTTTTTTCTCTTCTCTCACAATATCTAACAATAGATCATTTGGCAAGCTTTTACTATTATAAAAAAAGATATAGGCATTTATCCAAACACTTTTTTCTTTCTTGCATAGGATGTGGATATAAATCGCCTAGTGGCGGTTATTAAAGGAGGAACTTTAAATGAGTTATGGAGAAAAGTACGGATATAACTATGGTTACGATCAATGCTGTGAGCCTTATGGGTATGGTTACGGTTATGGGCACCATTGTGGAGGTGGCGGTGGAAAAGGATTTGCGTTAATCGTTGTTCTTTTCATCCTTCTAATTATTGTTGGCGCATCTTGGTTCTCTGGTGGTATAGAGGAAGGTCCAGACTGTGGCGGTTATCAAGGTCCTGGCCCTGGTCCAAAAAAATAATCAAAAAAAGCGACGCGAGTTGTTCGTGTCGCTTTTTTCTGCTTGCACATCGGATTATTTATCCTTAAACTATTGAAAGATAAGTAAAGGAGTGAGATCCATATGATCACAATGAAAGATGTGGTTCGTGAGGGACATCCTGTGTTAAGGAAAGTGGCAGAGCCTGTAGAAACCCCATTAAGTCAAGAAGATAGAGAAACATTGCTTTCCATGCTTGAGTTTTTAAAAAATAGTCAAGACCCTGAAACCGCAGAAACATACGATTTACGCCCTGGTGTTGGTCTTGCGGCTCCACAAATCGGTGTTTCAAAACGATTATTTGCTGTACATGCAACAGATGAAAACGACAAGCTCTATAGCCTTGGCATCGCCAATCCTAAAGTCATTAGCCATTCTGTAGAACAAAATCAGTTGGATAGCGGTGAAGGGTGCCTCTCTGTTGACCGTGAAGTAGAAGGGGTTGTGCCAAGACATGCTCGATTAACCGTAAAAGGCATCGATCATAATAACGAAGAGGTTACATTACGCTTACGTGGTTATATTGCTATCGTCTTTCAACATGAGCTTGATCACTTAGATGGGATCATGTTCTATGATCGAATTGAAGGGCTTGAAGATAAATACAAGCAGCCGCTTCCTGGCTTCGCTCTTTAATTTCCAATAACCCCCTCGTGTTTATTTTGTTTGGCAACACACACTAGGAACAAAATAACGAGAGAGGGGGTTTTTCTTTTGTTAAAAAAGTGGCGTGAAAAACTCTTAAAACGGTGCAAAGATCTTTTGCCAAAGTCTTTATTTCTTGATGTGTAATCCAACTTAATTGTGGAAAGACTTGAAGCCATCCGGTATTATTTATACGGGTTGGCTTTTTGGCATTTCTAAAAAGCGTTATTTCCGATATAATAGATAAACAATGGTATTAAAAGGAGAGGTTTAATCATGATCTTTAAAGTGTTTTTTCAAGAAAATTATACACAGGCGCCGGTAAGAGAGCGCACAAATTCTCTATATATTGAGGCTGAAAGTGTAAGTGATGTTCGGGCTAAATTAATCGAACACCCTTACAATATCGAATACATTACACCGCTCACAGGCTCGTTTTTAGAATATGAACAGCAACGTGACGGTTATAAGGTTGTGAATGGATAAATGAAACAAGTAAAGAACAATCAAACCGCTGTATTTGCTCTCGGGGGTATGGGTGAGATTGGGAAAAATACATACGGTGTTCAGTTCCAAGATGAAATCATTCTTATTGACGCAGGCATTATGTTTCCAGAAGATGATTTACTTGGCATCGACTATGTCATCCCAGACTATACGTACCTCGTGAAAAACAAAGATAAAATTAAAGGCTTATTTATTACCCATGGTCACGAAGATCATATTGGTGGCATCCCTTATTTATTAAGAGAGCTAAATATTGACGTATATGGTGGAAAGCTTGCACTTGGACTGTTAAAAGGAAAGTTAGAAGAGCATGGTTTACTTCGAAATGCGAAGCTGCATCCAATAGCGGAAGACCAAGTTGTGAAGTTTACGAAAACCGCCGTCTCTTTTTTCCGGACAACCCATAGTATTCCTGAGTCTTATGGAATTGTAGTAAAAACCCCTCCAGGAAATGTTGTTCATACTGGAGACTTTAAGTTTGACTTTACACCTGTAGGAGAACCAGCTAATTTAACTAAGATGGCTAAAATCGGCGAAGAAGGCGTCCTTTGCCTATTGTCCGATAGTACTAATAGTGAAATTCCAGACTTCACCATGTCTGAACGAAAAGTTGGTGATAGCATCAACAATATTTTCCGCAAAGTCGATGGTCGAGTCATTTTTGCTACTTTCGCTTCCAATATCCATCGATTGCAGCAAGTCATCGAGGCGGCAGTTGCGAATAACCGTAAAGTTTGTGTGTTCGGTCGTTCCATGGATTCAGCTATAGCAATTGGACAAGAGCTAGGACATATTGTCGCACCAAAAGGAACATTTATTGAGCACTCTCAATTAAATAAGCTTCCTGATAACCAAGTAACGATTCTATGTACCGGTAGTCAAGGAGAGCCAATGGCTGCTTTGTCTCGTATAGCATTTGGTACTCATCGTCAAATTCAGATTATCCCTGGTGATACGGTTGTCTTTTCAAGCTCTCCAATTCCTGGAAATACATTATCTGTCGGTAAAATTATTAATCAACTTTATCGAGCTGGTGCAAATGTTATTCATGGACCACTTAACGATATTCATACGTCTGGCCACGGTGGACAAGAAGAGCAAAAGTTAATGCTTCGCTTAATGAAGCCGCAATATTTCTTACCGATACATGGCGAATACCGGATGTTAAAAACCCATAATAAGCTGGCGCAAGCTTGTGGAGTACCAGCCGATAATTGCTTTATTATGGACAATGGCGACGTCTTAGCTCTTCATCCAAATGAAGCTGGTGTTGTTGGAAAAATTCCTTCTGGTTCTGTTTATGTGGATGGAAACGGCATTGGTGATATTGGGAACATTGTTTTACGTGACCGCCGAATTTTATCTGAAGAGGGTCTCGTCATTGTAGTCGTTAGTTTGGATATGAAGGAATATAAAGTGACTGCAGGGCCTGACTTAATATCTAGAGGCTTCGTTTATATGCGGGAGTCTGGGGACTTAATTCATGAAGCTCAAAAATTACTTACTGCTCACTTGCATCAAGTAATGGAACGGAAAACAAACCAATGGTCTGAAATTAAAAATGAGATTTCGGACTTACTAGGACCTTTCTTATACGAAAGAACAAAAAGGAAGCCAATGATCCTTCCGATTATTATGGAAGTGTAATAACAAGCTTGTCCCATTAAAGTTTAAAAAACAACTTTAATAGGATGAGCTTTTTTTGTAGTCAGTACAGTACCCTTTTGAGAAATTCCGTCAAATATGATACGCTCTACTTTGCAACGAAAAAGGAAAGGGATGAACGTATGTTTGAAAACCTGAATGATTGGCTTTATCATCCAATCACGCAAACACTATGGCAAGTTCTATTTGCCATTATTATTTATTTTATTGTTCGATCAGTTGGTAAAAACATTATTAAAAAGGTATTTGATAAAAAACAATCGAAACAAGTGTCGAAAGCACGATTGCAAACACTTGAGAAATTGCTTCTAAATGTATTTTCATACGTGCTGTTCTTCATCATCGCTTTTAATATACTTGATACTCTAGGCTTTAACTTAGGACCCGTTCTTGCTGCAGCTGGTGTTGTAGGTCTAGCAATTGGTTTCGGTGCTCAAGGGTTAGTAAGTGACGTGGTAACTGGTTTCTTCTTGCTGTTAGAAAGACAGCTAGAGGTTGGAGACTATGTTACGGCAGGTGGTGTTGATGGAATTGTAGAAGAGCTTGGGTTTCGCACAACGATGATTCGAGGCTTTGACGGCACACTGCATTATTTGCCAAATCGCAACATTACAAATGTAGACAATCATTCACGCGGGAATATGCGTGCCCTTGTTGATTTAACGATTCCATCAGGCGAACAAACCGATACTTCCATAAAAAAAGTTCAAGCAGCCATTCAGTCTTTTGACCACCCTGCTTTAGTGACAAAGCCTGAAGTGATTGGCGTTGAAACAAATGACCTATCTACTACTGTTATACGAGTCATTGCGAAAACGGAGAGTATGCAACAATGGGCTGTTGAACGCGAATTACGTAAAGTCATTCGTGCTTATTTTGAAACACAAGAAAACGATGCTTAAAAAAGAGTCTACCGACATCTACGGTAGACTCTTTTGTTATTTGTTTTGATTTGCTAATACTTGTTCTACCCGCTCGCTTACTTCTTGAGCAGTTAAACCATCTGCTGAAACGATACTTTCTTGCCCTTGAGGACTCACCCCTGCTACATCTGCATCTCGACCGGAAACAATACAACAGTCGCAATCACTTGTCTCCGTATTCTGTTGCATATGAACAACATCATGTCCTCGTGATTGAAGCTCATTTTCAATATCCGTTAATCCAGTTTGAATTCCGATTCTAGCCATTCTCATGACCTCCTTTTATCAATCGTTACGCAATCTAGTTTGCAACGATCAAAAGGAAATTATTCATCCTTCTTGTTTCTGGTTAAAAAACGAACACATATGTTTAACGGCTATTCCAATTGCTTCTTCATGTGGATTTAGCCTGGCATCATGAAGACCAAAAGAGCTATCAACCCCTAGCCAAAACATGAGCCCTGGATAGGCTTTAAGGAAGTAACCAAAGTCCTCTCCAGTCATTGCTTCTTTCGCATGTACAAACTGAATGCCCGGCTGATCTTCACTAAAATCGATAAAAGCTTGTGTTAGCGCTGTATCATTGTTCACTTCACAATAATTCGATCCATAATCAATGGTCGCTTCGCAAGAAAAGCCAACTTCAATACCCTTAACGAGGGCTTCAATGCGTTGTTTTACTTTCTTCATGGCTACCATTGACAATGTTCGAATGGTTCCTTCCACTCTCGCTCCACTAGCTATCACATTTTGCTTTGTTCCACCATTTATTACGCCAATAGTAACAACAGCCGAATCAAGGGGATCAACATTTCTCGAAACAATCGATTGCAATTGCGTCACAAAATGAGCGGCAGCTACAACCATGTCATTTGCTGTATGCGGGTAAGCAGCATGACCCCCTTTTCCTTTAAAGTCAATAAAGAGCTCTGATGTGTTGGCAAACAGTAGACCT
The DNA here is from genome assembly GCF_004375095.1 of Shouchella oshimensis. Classification (NCBI taxonomy): domain Bacteria; kingdom Bacillati; phylum Bacillota; class Bacilli; order Caryophanales; family Bacillaceae; genus Shouchella; species Shouchella oshimensis. The sequence continues at coordinate 511,341 of NZ_SNUX01000001.1, forward strand.
GCCTTCGTAGAAATTGTTCCAACTGGTAAGTTCGGATCAATATGAAGAGCGTACATCTCTTCCGGCTTCCACTTATCTAATACTCCTGATTCGAGCATTGGTTTTGCTCCACCCGGGCCTTCTTCAGCTGGTTGAAAGACGAACAGCAGCGAAGTTGGTGGTTCATTTTCACTAAAATAATCGAGCATCCCTAGAGCGATTGTCATGTGAAGATCATGACCACAGGCATGCATGGCTCCCTCATGAAGTGAGCGGTAAGGAAGGTTCGTTTCTTCTTGAACTGGTAATCCATCCATATCTGCTCGATAAGCAATGGTGTAAGGGGACTTTCCGTCGACTTTTACAATAACGCCTGTGCGCCACTTCGTTACAGTTAACCGCTCTTGGTTTAACGTTCCGACTGTGTCTAAAATCAACGCTTGTGTTTTGTATTCTTCAAATCCAATCTCAGGAATTTGGTGGAATTTACGTCTTAGTTGGATAAGTGCTTCATGATTCATACGTTCAGCTCCTGCTCCACCTCTTGCAACACGCTCGTGAAATGCGAAATAAACAGATCGACTTCTTCATTTGTTACGACCAAGGGTGGTAATAAGCGTATAATTGTTCCTTGTGTAAGGTCAACAAGCACACCTTTTTCAATCATACGTTGTTGAATAAACGCTGCTTGCTTCGGTGTTCCTTTAGTTGGCAGACCTATCATCATCCCACGGCCTCGGAAATGGTCTAAAATATCCGGGAATTGTGCTTGTACGTCAGCTAATCCTTTTTGTAATTGCTCCGAGCGAAGACGACTAGTATGAAGTAACCCTTCTTCAAGCAAATCTAATACCGTTAATCCTAACGCACAGCTTAAAGGAGACGGTGCGAAGGTTGTTCCATGATCACCAGGTGCAAATAAGTGGGTTAAGTGTGGGCTGACAATCATTCCACCTAGTGGCAGGCCGCCACCAATCCCTTTTGCAAATAAAATAACGTCCGGCTGAACATCAGCCTGCATGTAGGCAAATAACGTTCCTGTTCGCCCCATCCCTGTTTGAATTTCATCCATACAAAAAAGAACATGATGGTCTGCGCACAACTGCGATACAGTTTGCATATATTCGTGGGATAATGGGACGACACCACCAGAACCCAATACTGGTTCCATTACGACAGCGGCTGGTTTCTTTTGAACAAGAATGTCTTCTAACCCTTTTGCATCTTCAGGCTCCACTTCATACACAGGTAGGTCATGTAACGGAAAATCTTGATAAACACCTTCTTGCCTCGTTAACTTCATCGCCCCGAGAGTCCGTCCATGAAAGCTCCGTTTTAAAACAACAACGCCTTTTCTAGAGAAATTATGCTGTTTGCTCCATTTATGGATGAGCTTAATCACAGCCTCTGTCGCCTCTGCGCCAGAATTTGCAAAAAAGACTTTCCCTCCAATTGTCCTTTCTGCCAATTTCTCGGCCAGCTCTACAGCAGGCTTATTCACGTATAGGTTGGAAATATGTAGAAACTTGCTTCCTTGTGCTTGAAGTGTTTTCAAAATAGCAGGATGTGAATGACCCACTACATTAACCGCTAGACCTGTTATGAAATCTAAGTAGTGACGACCTTCTTCATCAATTAAAAAACTTCCTTTTCCCTCGTTAATGACAAGAGGGAGTCGGCGATACGTTCTCATTAATGCTTGTTCATCTCTTTTTAGCCAATCCATGACAAAGACTCCTTTTTATGAAAACAGCTTTGCCTCAAAGGCAAAGCTGGATTATCTAATTAATCTTCATTTAAACGACGAAGCTCTTGCTTAATTTCTGTTTTTCCTTTTGTTTTTTCGTCGATTTCCTTAATCACTTTTGCTGGTGTACCAGCAACCACTGTATTGGCTGGAACATCCTCTGTTACAATTGCACCTGCAGCAACAACAGCTCCTTCTCCAACACGTACACCTTCAAGAATAACCGCATTTGCACCAACAACGACCCCATCTTCCACAATAACCGGGGAAGCGGATGGTGGTTCAATAACACCAGCTAATACAGAGCCTGCGCCGATGTGACAGTTCTTCCCTACCGTTGCACGTCCACCAAGTACAGCATTCATATCAATCATTGTTCCTTCACCAATAACAGCACCAATATTAATACTTGCGCCCATCATGATGACAGCACCTTTGCCAATCTCTACTTGATCGCGAATAATAGCACCTGGTTCAATACGCGCTTCAATTCCTTTCAAGTCAAGAAGCGGGATCGCTGAGTAACGTCGGTCATTTTCCACAACGTAATCTTCAATACTAGCTTCATTCTCTTTTAAAACTGGCTCAATAGCGGCCCAATCTCCAAAAATAACCCCAGTATTGTCATTAAAGAACGTTTGTACTTCTTCAGCAAATGAAAGTTTTTCAAGCTGTCCCTTAATATGTATTTTTACAGGTGTTTTCTTCTCTGCTTTTGAAATAAATTGAATAATTTCGTTTGCATCCATCATGTTCATCTGTATAACCTCCTTATGTCACTGTTCATTATGATAAAGTGTGTTTCGAAAAAATGCAATGGACTAGCCTAAGATCCATAGAATAAATGTAATGGAAAACAAACTAAATAAGGTAGTAATGAGTGTAATTGTTGATACTAACTTAGGTCTTGCATCAAATCGAACCGCGTACATAACAATTGTCGCCGCACTTGGCATGGCAGCCGCAACAATAAATACATTTCGAAGCATATCATCTATTGGTAAAACTAACGTTATCCCATAAGCGATGACTGGCGAGATTATCATACGTAGAAACACACCAACACCAATTTTTTCCCATTCAAACTGCTTCCACTCAATCATGGCTAGCTGCATTCCAAGTATGAGCATGACAACTGGAATCGCTGCTTCAGCAACTAAATCAATTGATGCAAACAGTTGTGCAGGAAACGGAACCGAAAAAACATTTAAGCTAAGGGCAAGAACTGTCGCATACGTCGCAGGCATTTTTAGGATGGCTTTAATGGCTACTGCGATCGTTGCTTTCCCTCTAGCTGCATAGTAAACACCGAAACTATTCATTATGATAGACTGCAAAACCATGAAGGAAATGGCAAGTTCAAAAGCAGTCTCACCGTAAGCGAATAAAATAATAGGTGTTCCATAGTTACCAACATTCATAAAGGCTGTCGATAATATCATTCCGCTTTCATCTTCAATCGATAATGATCTCGTTTTTGCATACACTTTTGCAAGAATAATTAAGGTAACCATTAAAGTAATCGAAAATATAACCATATAAAAGTAGTCCATATTTAGAGGAGATGTATAAAATGTTCGAAAGACGAGACACGGTGTTAATATGTAAATAGCAACACTTGATACAGAACGTATATCAAGCATAAACGCACGCTGAAGTAAAAACCCTGCTCCAAAAATACAAAATACAGGTAATACGACTTGAAAAAATAGTGTCACTTAGGTCAACCTTTCTTCTTACAAAACAATGAAGCGTTTAGTAAATTAATGAATAAACAACGTATAATCTTTTGCTAAATCCACTTTCTTAACAGCTTGACCGTGCCGCTCAGCGATGCCTTGAGGAATCATCGTCACAATCGGACGGTGGGGTAACCCTTTATTTTGAGCAACTACGACGCCATAATTTCCGTTCGATAAACGTACCTGACTTCCGGTTGGAAAAAACGTCACACACATCATAAAAGCACTTAAACACAATGAGCTGTATCGCTTAGGAGCAAATGCCAGCATAAATTCTAGCGCCTTTGCAAAACTCATTAATGGTTTCTTTTTCCTCTGATTTGTCAATCGATCAAACACATTTGCAATGGCAATTGTCTGTGTTAATTCATGGAGGAAGTTCGCTTTAATTCCCCGTGGATAACCACTACCATCAAGGGATTCATGATGACTAAGAGCAACAATGGAAGCTAAAGGGTCTAGATTTCTTTGCGTTTGCAAATAGTTGTATCCTCGCCAAGTATGATCATTTCCTAATGCTTCATTTTCTTCATTATAATTCTCTGAAACGACTTTTCCAATATCATGAAGCAAGGCTGCTCGAACCACTCGCTTTAATGGCTCCTCATTTAACCCATTTTCCATGCCTATTGCGGTAGAGAGAAAAGCAACTGTTAAAGAGTGCTGATAAAGGCTTTCATCTTTCCTATTTAGCAACGCTAACGAGTCTTGCATTTCGGTTTGCTGAAGTACGAGCGTGAAGATTTCTTTCAGTTTAGCGTTCCAGATAAGTGATTTCTCTTCAACTAGTAGGTTTTGATTCGACATATAGAAACGAGTATGTGCGCAAAAGACTGTCTCCTCTGCACTCTGCTGCGATAGTGGGACCAACAATGGCAATGTATCAATACCAAACTGCTTTAACCGTTTTAAATGAACGGTCGTTAAAGAAACCCCTTTTTTTAAAAGGACTTGTCCATCCAAGGAAAAAATCTCTTCACCTAACAATGATCCTGGCATGACATCTTTTAGACGAACGTATTTCGTTTCTAATCCAACTACCATACACATCCCCCCTTCATTCGTTAACGCTTTCATTAAGTATAACTAAGGAACGATGATTTAGGAAGTACGTTAGTTAGGAAAAACCTTGCACATCTATGCAAGGTTCGTTAACTTTCTGCTTTTTCCAACTGATGTTGTTCATGTTCATGGGCGTCAAAGACAACAATAGGCTTTAGTACCGACACACCTTCTTTTGATAGTATATCGAGTATCTCATAGTTAATCTCTTCTTTCACTTCATGCCATTCTGACCAAGCAACCGTTTTTGTGAAATAGTAAATAAAAATGTTATAGCTTGATTCACCAAATTCATCAAAATAGATCATCACTGTGTCCGTTACAACTCCTGGATGACTAATGACAAGCTTGCGAATTTCTTGAACCGAGTGCTCTAAATCCGTTCGCGTTGTTTCTTGACCAACACCAATTGAATAATTAACTCGTCGCATATTCATTTCGGACCAATTCGTTATCGCCTCATTCGACAATGTTTTATTTGGTACAACCACAACAGCATCTGCAAACGTACGGATCTTCGTACTTCTAAATGTAATATCTTCTACCGTCCCTTCTACAGAAGCAGAAGATATCCAGTCGCCTTTTTTAAACGGCTTTTCCGTAATGATGACAATCCCACCAAAGAAATTGGCAACCGTTTCCTGAGCCGCTAATGCAAATGCTAATCCACCTAACCCAAGACCAGCAACAAAACCATTGACATCGACATCAAAGCTAGAGAGTACGGTAACAAAAGTGAGAGCAATGACGACAAAACGAAGAATATTTGAAATAAAGGGCAGCAACATATGGTCATCGCTTAATTGCAGCTTATTCTTTGTATACGCCATAAACGTGCCGTGAGTCGAAACGTAGTTGTACAACCCCCATCCCCCAAGAATGATTAAACTGGCATTAAAAAAGTTTTGAAGGGCTGTAATTTCAGAAAATTTGACGCCGTAATAGACTAGCGCTACACGGGCACCAATAATAACAAAAAGAAAACGAAGTGGTTTTTCATATGACAGCAACAGTTGAGTAAGAAGTGTTGCGTGTGTTTTACGGGAAAGCCCTAAAATTAATTTAAACAGATACGAAATAAAAATCTTTCGAAATACGAGAAACAAACTAAAAATCCCTATAGTAATTAATAACTTCATCCACGGAAATTCCACAAAAAAACTAACAATTGAATCCCAAATCGTGCTCATGGTCCAACTCCTCTTACAAACAATCTACCCGTATTCTAGCATGGCGAAATGGTTTAGGCTATTGTAAAAGAATGCGAAATAAACGACCCAGTTTGGATTTTTGATTAATGGTGTAAAATGTCGGTCGATTGTTCACATAGGCAACAGGCTTTGATGAAAGTGGAATAATGCGCATCATTACCACTCCTACAAACGCTATAATAAAAATAAAAACATCCACTTTGCGAATAAGCATTCTCGTGTATTCCTCCACTTTTTTTGTTAGTATGCAACAGGATCTGAGCAATTATTTGAGTACCCATGATTTTGATTAATAGAAGCTGTCTATACTAATAATCGTGACAATTTTGTAGACAGGGAAAGACTTCATCAAAAGCACACAATTTATTGATACAATACAAGAGAATATGAATTGGAGGGTTACAAATGAAACGAGGTTTAACAAGTTTTTTGCTTTTCCTTACACTTATGCTCGCATTGCCGAATTTGGCTCACGCTCATTCGCACCAAGAATCGTCTTCACCAGCAGAAAATGAAGAAGTAACAGCACCTTTAGATGAAATAACCGTTACGTTTGATTCAGGTATCGCTAGTGGGAATATGACGGTTACAAACAATACAACAGGTGAAGAAGTGGAGCCTGACTCAATCGACGTAGAATCAACGGTTATGATCGCATCTTTCAATGAACCACTTCCAAACGGGGAATACGTTGTTTATTGGGAAAACATTGGTGATGATACCCACCATATCGATGGCGAGTTCACTTTTGTAGTCAACGTTGAAGAAGAAGCCGAGGAAGAGTCAACTGTAGAAGAAGACATGACTGAGGAAGAATCAACTGAGGAGGCAACTGAGCAAGAAACAGATTTGGAGCAAGATCAAGCTGAAACAGAAACAGCAGAATCAGGATCTGCCGTTTTATGGATTTCCATCATTCTAGCGATTCTATTTATTGGCGGTCTAATTGGATTTGTTGTATCACGAAAGAAAAAGAACTAGAGTAAGGAATGAAAGAAGTCACTGATGTGGCTTCTTTTTTACTTCATTTTACTTCATTGATATGGTTTAAGTGCGCTCCTTATGAGCAACCCCGGTTTATGTTGTCAGAAACTAAAGCAACCGATCACTAGAGCAAGGAAAAAATGTTTAAAATCAAGAAGTTTTCGTTTTGAGATTAGACACTTTCAGCTATAATAGTAGTAAGTGCTTGTTTTTCAACACATTTCATTTGATGACTACAGATAGCCCCTTTACAAATGTTTATGCTCGGCTACATTAAAATAACGTGTTGTGTTGTATTAAAGGAGGTTGTCTTACATTATGCTTAACCGCACCGTTTTAAAGAAGCTCTTCATTGTTATACTCATTGTTGCAGCGGTGCTTTTTGTTTACTTTAATTTCTCGGCTTTTATGCCTATTCTGTTAGCTTTATTAACGGCAATGATTTTCGAACCGTTTGTTAAATTCTTGAAACGTAAGTTGAAAAGTGAGCGTCGACTGCTACCTGTAACGATTGTCTTCCTCTCGTTTCTACTGATTTCAGGTTTAATCTTGTATGTTTCAGTAAGGTATTTAGTGGAATCGATTTATAGCTGGTCATTGCAAGTGCCTCAATACGCATTTGAAGTACAGCAGTTTGCAGATGAAATGATTGAAGGATTTCAAAACACTCTAGAAAGTATCCCTCAGGGAACAGCCATTATTGCTGAATTAGAGCGATTGTCGACTACAATGGTCGATGCTGTTCTTGGAATTACGGCGACTGTTATCACAACGGTTGCTTCGTGGTTGCAATCTATACCTAATTTACTCTTTGTTGCGTTAATTTACGTGATTACCTTGTTTTTATTTAGTCTAGATTTACCTCGTCTACTAAATAACACCTTTAATTTATTTAAAGACGAAACATCACAAAAGCTTCGATTTGTTTTTCAACGAATGGGGAAAGTGTTTTTAGGTTATTGGAAAGCACAGTTTATTTTAAGCGTAGGCGTTTTTATTGTTTGCTACATTAGCTTACTTTTTATTGCCCCTGGACCAGCACTTATTATGTCCATTCTTATCTGGGTTGTCGATATTATCCCCTTATACGTTGGACCAGCACTTATCCTTGTTCCATGGGGACTAGTGGCAATGATACTAGGAAACACAGCTCAAGGTATTCAGCTCATTATCCTTGCACTCGTTCTACTCATTATCCGCAGGATTATTGAACCAAAAGTATTAGGTGACTCCATTGGTTTAAATGCTTTACCAACTGTGTTATCGATGTATTTCGGCTTTGTTTTCTTTAATGTAATTGGTTTGATTCTCGGTCCTTTTGTCTACATAGCGATTCGTTCAGCAAAAGAAGCTGGCTTATTTCAATTAACCGTTGAAAAAGCACCTATACCGAACAACAAACAATCTCCTTAAAAAAAGCGTAACGAATGCACCATTCGTTACGCTTTTTTATACTAAAGATTTGTTAATGCTTCTTCAATGGTTTCATTTCCGCTCGTTAAGTCAAACGATTGATTAATCGTACGCTCATCTTCAAGACAAGCCATAATAACATTGGCAACATCTTCTCGCGGAATATCTCCGCGATCCAATTCAGCGCTTATCTTCACTTTGCCGCTTCCCTCATCATTTGTAAGGCCACCTGGTCTGATAATCGTATAGTGTAAACCACTTTTTCTGAGCCACTCATCTGCATAATGTTTAGCGGCGCTGTAGTATGGGGCTTTCGACATCCAATTATTGCGATCATGTACGCCAATTGCACTGACGATAATATAGCGGTTAACATTGGCTTGTTTCGCCGCTTCCATTGACTTAATAGCGCCATCAAAATCAATCATCATTGTCTTATCGGCCCCTGTATGACCACCAGAGCCAGCTGTAAAAATAACCGTGTCCACATTTTCCATTAAGGAAGCTAACTCCTCTACCGTCCCTTCAAGGTTTCCGATAACAGCATGTATCCCTAAGTCTTGGTAATTTTCCTGCTGTTCCGTTTTTCGGACCATTGCAATTGGCGTGTGTTCTGTATGCTTTTCTACTTTCTGAACGATATGCCGACCAATTTGCCCATTTGCACCTATAATTAGTACATTCATTTTATTCATCCTCTCCTCTTTTTCACTCTTTTCACTATACCCTAGTCTAAAATGAGAAAAACATGGAGGAAACAGAAAGCAAACAAAAAAACACCGCATAGTTAAGCGGTGTTCCAAGATGCGCTGTACAAGATTTGAACTTGTGACCCCTTGCCTGTCAAGCAAGTGCTCTCCCACTGAGCTAACAGCGCATACTATTATGTAGAACCAACAAGATATATCTTAGCAAATATTTCTTAAACCGTCAATCATTTTTTCGTGCATTTACTAGCGCAATTATTGTGCAAATAGGTCGTTTTCATGCTAAAATACGAGTATTATGATAGAGAGATGGTGAACGCTGTTGGAATCCGAAAGTTTTAGTACCCCTCGACTAATATTACGTGAGTTAACGCTAGAAGACGCAGCATCGCTCTTACCAATTTGGTCTGACATTCGTGTCACAAGGTACATGAAAATTGAACGATTAACAACGGAAGAGGAAGCTCAGCAATTAATTCAATTATTAAAAAGCCAAATTAAAGCTGGACAATCCTCGCGATACGCAATTATTTTAAAAGACACTAATGCCATTATTGGTACATGTGGTTTTGAGAGTTTTCAAACAGAACATCATAGCGCTACAATTAGTTATGAATTAGGTAAACGTTACTGGGGAAAAGGATACGCTTCGGAAGCACTATGGGAAATTATTGAAGACGGCTTCCAACGACGTCATATACATCGGATTGAAGCTCGCATTGAACCTGAAAATGACCGTTCTATCCATGCTTTACATAAACTAGGGTTTATGCATGAAGGCCGTTTAAGGGGTGCACTAAAAAAAGGAGATAAATTTGTGGATCAGCTTATTTTCTCCATCTTAGCTGAAGAATTTGAATCATCCTTACGATAATAAAACGTGCGCGAAAAGATCGCGCACGTTTTATTGCTGTTCAATGTCGTATCCCTGATCTTCAATTTCCTGTTCAATCTCTGAGATGCTTACTACGTCGCTATTATAGCGAACAGTCACTTCATGTTTTTCTAACAATACATCTACTTTTTCTACACCGGTTAACCCACCAACAGCTGATTCAATTGCTTGAACACAATGTTGACAAGACATACCGCTTACCTTTACTTTCTGTTCCATGTTGAACAGCTCCTTTGAGATTTACTTTGAAAACCGACTAATCACGTCCATCAGCTCTGAGATCGCTTCATCTCCATTTCCATTTTTAACAGCATCTGCTACACAATGTCTTGAATGATCTTCTAGCATTGTCATACTCACTTTTCTCAACGCTGCTTGAATTGCAGATAACTGGATGAGCACATCCACACAATATCGGTCTTCTTCGACCATTTTTTGAATCCCACGTACTTGTCCTTCTATTCGTTTCAGTCGATTGGTCAACGACGTTTTATCATCATGATGTCTGTGTGTTTTCTGTTCCATTTGCTGCTCGTTCAACCGTGTCACCCCACTTTCTTTTAGTATACAAGAACAACTATTGATTGTAAAAGCAACGACCTCTCTTATTGACACAATGGATCCAATACGATATGTTTTGTTGGTAAATGTCTTACATTAGAGAGATAAAATTTAGATATTGGGAGTGGAAATATGGAGAAGGCAACGGTTTTTTTTGATATTGATGGGACTCTTTTAGATGAAAACAAAGAATTACCTGTATCAACTAAAGAATCGATTAAACAGTTGCAAGGGGATGGACACGATGTGGCGATTGCAACTGGAAGGGCTCCTTATTTTTTCAAAGAGCTAAGAGAAGAGTTACAGATTGATTCTTATATTTGTTTTAACGGCCAATACGTTGTTTATAAAGGTGAGGTCATTTATCAAGACACATTAAACCCAACAACATTTAGTCGCTTTGAGCGCTATGCTACTTCGGTTAATCATCCGCTCATTTTTATGTCAGCTGAAAAATATACAGCAAACCATGCTGAACATCCCTATATACTTGAAAGTATCCATTCATTAAAATTAGACTTACCTTCGTATAACCCGAACTATTACGAGCAAAGCAACCTGCACCAAGCGCTACTCTTTTGTAAACCTACGGAAGAAGAACAGTATCGGGAACGGTTTCCTGACTTTAAATTCGTACGCTGGCATCCTCTTTCAGTAGACGTACTACCTGCTAACGGTTCGAAAGCCCTCGGCATTTCGAAATTTATTGCCCATGCAGGAATTGATTTAAAAGATGTGTATGCATTTGGCGATCAACTAAATGACCTTGAGATGCTGTCTTATGTTGAGCACGGGGTAGCGATGGGTAATGCGCCACAAGAGGTGCAAGCACAAGCACGCTACATTACAAAGCACGTGAATGAAGACGGGATTAAGCACGGTCTTTCTCTTGTGGGATTGTTATAAGCTTTAACGTTCTCCCTACAAAAGAAAAAAGAGCAATCAGCAGATTGCTCTTTTTTTCTTAGTTACAGTATGTATTATCGGCAGTTTACTTTCAACGCGCCTAGCAGGATTCGAACCCACAACGCGAGAACCGGAATCTCGTGTGATATCCCCTTTCACCATAGGCGCCAACGACACGTATAAATATACTTGAATAAGAGGGAGTTGTCAATAAAAATCTCCCTCCACTTATCGTCACGTTGACTGTTGGTTGCTTTCACCTTCAGCAAACATGACTTTAAAGCGCTCATTAATGTCTTCTTCTTTATAACCAGCTTGTCCTAAACGAACACCGAAGTTCTTCGCATAAAGCTGTAATCGCTGAGACATTTTCTTATATTTCTTCGCTTCTTGATTTGAGGCTTCGCTTGCACGACCATCGGCATTTGAAATAATGTTCTCAACAACAAATAACGCCTTCCATAGCGTTTCTTCGTCCATTCCTTGATGAATCGTACTTAATTCATCTACTACTTCTTTATAAAACTGCTGAAACTCTTTAAAGGTAATATCTTCTTCCATATTTAAATAATGTTGGATTTTATCGTATTGCGCTTGCATGTTTTTGACCTCCTTTATTCTCCGTTATTATACCATAGGAGTGATGAGCGTGCGACAGTATGTCGGATCGATTGCCATCGAAAACCCACACAAAAAAAGCTTACTTTAAGAGGAACTTCATCCTCCTAAACTAAGCTTTTCATTTTTATTTACAGTATTCATCAAATGCTTGTTCAAGCTTTTGTACAACTTGTATTGGTTCGTGACCTTCGATTTCGTGGCGTTCCACCATCATTTTAATTTCTCCATCTTTTAAAAGGGCAAACGACGGAGATGAAGGACCATATCCTTTGAAGTATTCTCTCGCTTTAGCCGTTGCTTCCTTATCTTGACCAGCAAATACAGTCACAAAGCGATCTGGTGTTGCTTCATAGTTTTTCATATATGCCGCCGCCGGACGAGCAATCCCGCCAGCACAACCACATACTGAATTAACCATTACAAGTGTTGTCCCTTTTTCAGTAAGCGTCTGGTCAACATCTTCAACAGTTTGGAGCTGCGTGTAGCCAGCTTGTATCATATCATTTCTTGCATCTTGTACGACATCATTCATGAAAAAATTAAATTGTTGCATGAAATCACCCTCCTCCCTATTATTTTAGGGGAAACGAAACGAATGCACAAGTTTAAAAACTTCCGTTAATAAACAGATGTCGTTTCGTTAATAGCTTCAAGCTTTGTTTTAATAGCTTGTAAAAATTTCCCGCAAATCAGTCCGTCAAGAACACGGTGATCAAGAGAAAGACAAAGGTTCACCATGTGACGAATGGCAATGACCTCTCCTACTTCTGTATCCAGAACAACTGGTCGTTTAACAATCGATTCCACTGAAAGTATCGCCGCTTGTGGGGTATTAATGATTGGTTGAGACAGAATGGAACCAAATGACCCTGTATTGTTAATGGTAAATGTTCCACCTGTCATATCATCGCTTTTTAACTGACCTGTTCGGACTTTAGTAGCCAGTTCATTTGTGCGCTTCGCTAATCCTTTAACAGTTAATTCATCTGCATGTTTAATAACAGGAACATACAAAGCATCTTCAGTCGCTACTGCCATCGAAAGATGAATGTCTTTTTTACGAATGATCGCGTCACCTACCCACTGGGCATTGACTTCTGGAAATTCTTTTAGCGCTTCGACACAGGCTTTCATGAAGAATGGCAAGTATGTTAAGCTGAAACCCTCTTTTTCTTTAAAGGAGTCTTTTAACCCTTGTCGGACTTTAACTAGATTCGTCACGTCCACTTCAATCATCGTCCATGCATGAGGCGCTTCTGTTTTGCTTTTTACCATATTTGTTGCGATCGCTTTACGAACACCTGAAACAGGAATGCGCTCATCATCAGCAGATGCTACACTGGACGATGGGGTATCAGTGGATTTTATACCGTGTTTTTCCACAGAAACTTTGCTTCCATCTCCTTGCTGAGGATTTGCCACTCCATTTTGTGTACGGTAAGCTTCAACATCTTTTCTCGTAATACGGCCACCTTTTCCAGAACCGGTTATGTCTGCTAAATCAATACCATAATCTTGTGACAAGCGTAAAACAGCTGGTGAATAACGTTGACGCTGGTCTGTTGTTTTTTCTTCGGTTGTCTCTACGTTTGGTTGAACATCGGCTTCATTCGGTGTTTCAGAAGGCTTCTCTTCTTGGCTACTTCCCTCTTCTTCAATCGAACATATTGCTGTTCCAACGGAGACCGTATCTTCTTCTTTAACAAGTAACGCTTGTATCGTACCTGTATAGGAAGAAGGAATCTCGGCGCTCACTTTATCTGTCATGACTTCAGCTATCGGTTCATATTTCGTTACTTTATCACCAGGCGCTACGAGCCATTTGCTAATCGTTCCTTCTGTTACACTCTCACCTAGCTGAGGCATCGTCATGTTCGTTGCCATCATATTCCTCCTTCTAAAACTCCGCCAGATCGCGGATGGCTTTTTCAACTTTATCAGGATTAATCATAAATTCTTTTTCTAACGTAGGCGCATACGGCATTGCAGGTACATCAGGTCCAGCAAGACGCTTAATAGGTGCATCAAGATCGAATAAGCAATGCTCTGCAATAATTGCACTCACTTCACTAATAATACTGCCTTCTTTATTATCTTCTGTGATTAATAAAACTTTCCCTGTTTTTCTAGCCGCTTCAATAATACCGTCTTGATCAAGTGGATAAACGGTTCTTAAATCAAGAACATGGGTTTGAATGCCTTCTTTCTCCAAGCGCTCCGCTGCTTGTAAAGCAAAGTGGACGGCAAGACCATAGGTAATGACCGTTACATCGTCTCCTTCACGTTTTACATCTGCCTTGCCAATAGGGAGCGTATAGTCTTCATCCGGGACTTCGCCTTTAATTAATCGATACGCTCGTTTATGTTCAAAGAAAAGAACGGGATCATCAGAACGAATGGCCGCTTTTAGAAGGCCTTTCACATCGTATGGCGTTGATGGCATAACAATCTTTAGCCCCGGTGTATTTGCAAACATCGCTTCAACGCTTTGTGAATGATAAAGGGCTCCATGGATACCACCCCCGTAAGGAGCTCGGATCGTAATCGGACACGTCCAATCATTGTTTGTGCGGTAGCGAATTTTAGCAGCCTCAGACACAATTTGATTTACAGCTGGCATAATAAAATCAGCAAACTGCATCTCAGCAACAGGTCGCATCCCATACATAGCAGCACCAATTCCTACGCCTGCAATTGCCGACTCAGCTAGCGGGGTATCAATCACTCTCTCCTCACCGAATTGGTCATACAAGCCTGCTGTTGCACGAAACACGCCGCCTCTCTTACCAACGTCTTCACCTAAAACAAAGACACGTTGATCTCGCTCCATCTCTTCATGTAAAGCCTTCGTTACAGCTTCAATATATGATAATACTGCCATTAGTTGCCCTCCTCACTATAAACATGCAAATACATGGTGCTTGGATCTGCGTATGCTGCTGCTTCTGCATATTCTGTTGCTTCATTTACAAGCTGTTTTACCTCTGCTTCCATTTCCTCAAGCACCTGATCAGTTAACAAACTAGCTTCTTGTAAATAAACGGCATACGTGTGAAGGGGGTCCTTTTCTTTTGCTTCTGCTACTTCTTCCCTTGAGCGATAGGCGCGATCATCATCGTCACTTGAATGAGGAGTAAGACGATAAGAGACTGTCTCAATTAAAGATGGACCAGCCCCAGCTCTTGCACGATCAGCCGCTTCCTTTACAGCTTCGTAAACAGCAAGAGGGTCGTTTCCATCTACCGTTACCCCTGGCATTCCGTAACCAATTGCCCGGTCCGACACTTTCTCACAGGCAAGCTGCTTTTCAATTGGAACACTTATTGCGTATTTATTATTCTCACACATAAAAATAACAGGGAGCTTGTGAACGCCGGCAAAGTTCGCTCCTTCGTGGAAATCACCTTGGTTGGAAGAGCCTTCTCCAAAAGTAGTAAACGTAACAAAATCTTTCTTTTCTAGTCGACCACCTAGTGCTACGCCAACGGCATGTGGCACTTGTGTCGTTACTGGAGAAGAGCCTGTTACAATTCGATTATTTTTTTGTCCAAAATGACCAGGCATTTGACGGCCAGCTGAATTTGGATCTTCTTCTTTTGCGAAACCTGAAAGCATTAAATCTTTTGCAGTCATACCAAATGTTAACACAACCCCCATATCTCGATAATAAGGGAGCACATAGTCTTTGTCTCGGTCAAGTGCAAAGGCCGCGCCTACTTGCGCCGCTTCCTGGCCCTGACAGGAAATAACGAATGGAATTTTCCCTGCTCGATTTAATAACCACATTCGCTCATCAATTCGTCTAGCAAGCAACATAGTGCGATAGATATCAACTGCTTGCGCATCCGTTAACCCTAATTGTTCATGTTTGTTTTTTGTCATTCAAATATCCCTCCCATTACATGTGAATAGCACGTTTATCAATTAATAGAGCCGCCTCACCGATTGCTTCTGACATTGTCGGATGGGGGTGAATCATCTCACCTAATTCGATATGAGCAGCATCAACGTATTTTGCAAGAGCCGCTTCACTAATTAAATCCGTTGCATGCGAGCCAATTATATGAACGCCTAAAACATCATTTGTTTTCTCATCTGAAATGACTTTCACAAACCCTTCTTCTTCTCCTTGAACAAGCGCTTTACCAACTGCGGCAAATGGAAAGGTACCTACTTTCACTGAATGATGTTGTGCTTTTGCTTCCTCTTCTGTCAAGCCTACTTGTGCAGCCTCTGGAAAACTATAAATACAAGATGGGACCATTGTTTTGTTTATAGGGTCTACCTTTTCACGGGTCATGTGAGCTACGGCGATTAACCCTTCGTGTGTTGCAACGTGAGCGAGCTGCAAGCCGCCAATGCAATCGCCAATGGCATAGATATGCGATTCTTTCGTTTGACCGTATTCATTCACCTTTATGTAACCGCTTTCTAAATCAATTTCTGTGTTTTCTAAGCCAATGCCTCGAACATTCGCCGTTCTTCCAATGGATACCATTAACTTGTCAACATGAAATGGAATTGCTTCTTCTTTTGTTTGTACACTCACTTTTACTCCGTGATCCTCCACAGCAATTGAAGATTCATCAATTGTAGCGTTCGTATAAATGGCCACGCCTCTTTTTTGAAGCTGTTTCATCATTTCCTTGGAAATATCACGATCGGCTGTTGGTATAATACGACTTCCTGCTTCGACAATCGTTACTTTTACACCAAAGTCAATGAGCATGGATGCCCATTCTACTCCAATAACGCCCCCACCTACAATGACGATCGAAGAAGGTAATGCGTTAAACTGAAGTGCCTCTTCTGAGCTAATAACCGTTTCCCCATTAAACGGGGTATTCGGTAACGATCGTGGAGAAGAACCTGTTGCTAGTATGACATTTGAGCCTATTAACATTTCATTTTCTCCATCGCCTAAGTCAACTGAGACTGTTCCTGGCGTTGGTGAAAAAATAGACGGTCCTAGCAATGTCCCTCTTCCTTTATATACATCAATTTTTCCTTTTTTCATTAATCCTTTTACACCATTAGCTAAACGGTCAACAATAGTTTGCTTTCGGTTTTGTACTTGTGTGAAATCTAGTTCTGGTTCGCCAATTGACACACCATAGTGACTAGCTTCTTTTGCTAACCGAAAGACTTCTGCACTTCTAAGCAATGCTTTACTTGGAATACACCCTTTATGTAAACAAGTTCCACCTAGGGATTGCTCTTCTACTAGGGCCGTTTTCAACCCTGATTGTGAAGCACGGATGGCGGCAGCATAGCCACCAGTACCGCCACCCACTATTACGAGATCATAATTCTCTGCCATGATAGTCCGCCTCCATTACTTTTTGCGAGAAAGAATATGGTGCTCATTTTGCAAAAATGTTCCTCTTGCGTAACGCATCCGTTCAATTCGTTCTTCTGCCATTTTATCCGCAGCCTGTGAAGTAGGGATTCGCTTTGTATGAGCAATTTCAAATACACGAGAAACATTATCATAAATGCCTTCTACTTTTTTAAATGCTCGATCTCGGTTGTACCCATTTAATTCATCCGCCACATTAATCACGCCACCTGCATTAATAACATAATCAGGGGCATAGGCAATGCCCATATCTTGCAAAATTTGACCATGACGCTCTTCTTTTAATTGATTGTTAGCCGCACCAGCGATCACTTTAGCCGTTAATTTCGCAAGCGTTTCATCATTAATTACGCCACCTAATGCACATGGAGCAAAAATATCACAGTCTTGCTCATAAATATCATCAGGGTCTACTGCTTTTGCCCCAAATTCGGAAACCGCTCGTTTAACAGACGGTTTGTAAATATCTGTAACAATAAGTTGAGCGCCTTCTTCATGCAGATATTTACATAAGTGATAAGCAACATTACCGACACCTTGCACCGCAATCGTTTTACCTGCTAAATCTTCCGAGCCTAGTCCTGCTTTAGCCGCAGCTTTCATCCCAACATAAACACCATAAGCTGTGACTGGTGATGGGTTTCCTGAAGCACCAAAAGCAGGAGAAATACCTGTAACATAATCGGTCTCATCGTGAATAATATCCATATCTTCAACGGTCGTGCCTACGTCTTCTGCAGTAATATAGCGTCCGTTTAATCCTTGAATATAGCGACCAAATGCTCGAAACATTTCTGGATTTTTATCTGTGCGAGCATCACCAATGATTACTGCTTTACCTCCGCCGAGGTTCAAGCCAGCTGCCGCATTTTTATATGTCATCCCTCTTGAAAGACGTAAGACATCTTCAAAGGCATCCTCTTCTGATTGATAATTCCACATTCTTGTACCGCCAAGTGCAGGTCCTAGCGTTGTATCATGAATCGCTATAATTGCTTTTAACCCTGACGTTTGATCTTGACAAACAACAAGTTGTTCGTAATCTTTTTCTACCATTTTTGTAAATAAATTCATTTTAAATCCCCCTATAAGAATTCTGGCTCGTCTTCACTAGTCACATCTATGCTACATGCAAAAACAATGCCAACTGCTAATCTTAAGGAAATAGGCTAATGTCACCCTTCGCTTGCAAAATCTTGCACTCCCCTGAAATATTTTGCATGCAAATTCATTCAATCCCATATTTCTCTAATTTATAGTAAAGCGATCGGACAGAAATACCGAGGCGTTTTGCCGCTTCTGTTTTAACATAATCAACATGAGCTAACGTCTCTAAAAGAAACCCACGCTCTTGCTCCGCTAAAAACTGCTCTAGCTTTTCTGGCTTAGTACGATCTACTTTAGGTGCACTTCCTGGTTTTAGCATACTTATATCTGCATGTGCAACAAAATCGATTTCTGTTTCACCTAAGTTTTTGTATATCATTTCTCTTGCCAATACATTTTCTAACTCCCGAATATTACCAGGCCATGTATACTGTTGAAGCTGAGCCAGTGCATATTCCGACAAGTTTCTAATATTGCGTCCATAATCTTCGTTTATCTTTTCAATAAGCCGCAAAGCAAGTATAGGTATGTCTTCAATTCTTTCCCTCAATGGTGGAATATAAATTGGCAATGTATTTAAACGATAATAAAGATCTTCTCTAAACCGTTTTGTTGACATAAATAATTGTAAGTCCACATTTGTGGCTGCAATGACCCGGGCTTTAATTTTAATTGGTTTTGTTCCACCAACTCGAACCACTTCACTTTCTTGAAGAACACGCAATAATTTTGCTTGTGTTTGTAACGACATTTCGCCTACTTCATCAAGAAAGATACTTCCTTCTCCAGCTTCTTCAAATAACCCCTTTTTTCCTGTACGTAAGGCTCCAGAAAAAGCACCTTGTTCGTAACCGAATAGCTCACTTTCAAGAAGTGTTTCTGTCAACGCTGCGCAGTTCACTCGTACAAACGGTTGGTGACGACGTTCACTTTCATAATGGATCGCATGTGCGAATAATTCTTTTCCAGTACCCGTTTCGCCTAATAGCAAAATAGGTAAGGCCGTATTCGCTCCTAATTTCCCTTGAGCAATGGCGTGCTGGATCCCACTGGATTGCCCTAGTATATCTTGAAACGTGTAATGGGATTCAAGACTGGCAATTTTCTTTTTTGCTTGCTTTAATTCACCCATAAGGGAATTTAATTCAGATACATCATGGATAACGCCTATACTTCCTTTTAATTTCTTGTCTACCATAATAGGTGCAACATTTACTATTACGTCTCGTTTCGCTGGACCTAACTTTAACCGCGCCCCTCGCACGGGTCGCTGAGTTTGCAAGACTTGCATATGAATGCTTTCGCCCTCTGAAATGTCCGTTGTTGCTGGTTTACCAATAACTTGTTCTTCCGTTAAACCAGTAATTTTCTTGTAAGCTGGATTTATAAGAAGACCGACGCCATACTCGTCAACAACCGATATTGCATCATTAGAGGAATTAATGATGGCTTCCAGCATTTCTCTCATTCGATTAAGATCTGTAATTTGCTCAGCCATTTGCCTTGCTTCTGTGACATCTTTAAAGACGGCAATTGCACCTGTAATGTTTCCTTTTGTACTTAACGGCATACGAGTGGTCACGATTTTCGTCCCGTTTGTAAATGTTTGAAGCTGATTGTATTCTGGCTGCTGGCGTTCAATCACACGTGGTAAACCACTTGTTGGCAGTAAGGATTGAATGGCCTGACCAACACTTTCCTGCCGGTTCACATCAGCCATTTCAGCCGCTGCATCGTTTAAATACATGACCCTGTAGTCTGCTTTGACAATAATCACGCCATCATCAATCGAGTCAATTGCTTTTTGCATGAGAGATTGTTTCGAGAACTCAGCACTAATGACTGCCCACACTTCTTCATATGACCAAACATTGTCTTCTGTTTTATCTATCTTTGTATGCCTTTGAATGATTGTAAAATCGTATTGCTTACATGACTGTTCATCCACTAAATCTATATTGTGCTCTGCTGCAAAATCGCTTATTTTAGCTGTTTTGCTATGTATGGCGGCAACAGTAAACATAGGCAGATGCATTAGACATCGTAATAAAGGAAATGCATCAGGACCATCATCAATAAACAGAATCGTATTCATTCTCGCACCTCTGACATTTTTAGTAGTTGGTCATAAATGCTACTGCCATTTATTTTAGTATCGTACAATTAACGATCTTATGCAAGATTAAACTTGTCCATAATGGTTTTTTTGGTCTACAATAGATGTGAAATACGTACAAGAAAGGATGTTCCATGGGCAGAGTAATTGCTTTATTCCTCATTCTCATCCCAATAGTTGGCGCTGGGTATGGTATCAAATTAATGCGTGATGCATTTTTCCTTGTTGAACTATTTCCTTATCCTACTTTATGGATACAATTTTTTGCTGGCTTACTTTTCTTCCTTATTGGATTAGGATTGATGGCAGGATTTATATTCCATAGAGACAAAAAACGTGGCAAAGTAGCAGAAACGTTTTTTAAGAAAGATGATCAACAGCTGTGAGGAGAGCGAATACTTCAGCTGTTGTTTATTTTATTCTGTTGTACCTATTCTTTTAGCCCATTGACAATATGCTCCTTGTAGCACAGGCCAAAAGAAGAATAGAACAATACTTATACAAGCTAATAAAAGGAATAGCAACTGCCCTGATGTTTCTGGAACCGTTACAGTCCATAATGCAAGGGATGCACCAAGAATAAGTGAGCCATTGATACCGTAAACAGCTTGGCCTTCTACTTCTAAAACAATTATGATGTAAAAAATTGTTGTAACATACAAAATGTCTATAAATGTAGGGATCGCCATAAAAAAACAACTAATGATCAGTAACAGTAAATAGTAGATCGTTAATCTAAGCGATACTTTGTTTGCCATATAGCTTGAAAGAGGGAACAACATAAAGCAAGCCGTATTGATACTGAACGCTTTTATATTTCCCATAGACAAAAGATAAGAGAAGAAAACAAGTAAGACGACATAACAGCAAATAATTCCAGTTTGATTCATCATTTGCTTCGTTTTTTTCTGCTGTTTTTTTAACTGGCTTAAATCAAGATAAAAACCAACAGCCCAAGTTAAAAAAATGTACGCAACCGCCAAATATGAAAAATAGAGATGAGTTCCCGTTAATAACGAGCTAAGTGCTACATAACTATATAAAAGAAAGCTCCCGAGACTAAATGGGATGAAAGTATGCTGAGCGTTTTTTTTGCTCCATTGTACATCTTTAAAACCGTACATTAAGGCAACAGCAATAAACGGAAGTGATAAAAATAAGGAAGAAATCATGGAACGATCACTTGCTTCCGATTATTCTCTAAAGGATGTATTGCTTTCTTAAAACGTTTAGTTTCTACATTCATTTCAATCCTCTCCCTTTCCTTTTTCTTAGTATTTGGAGAAGGATTGAATCCATACAAAAAAGCGTGTAAATGATCAGATCATTTCACGCTTTTTTTAAAACAATTAGCTTACTTTATGTTCGATTCGAAGTTTATCCGCAACCATAGCAATAAATTCAGAATTCGTAGGTTTTGCTTTAGTGTGACTAACAGTGTAACCAAACAAGTTTGAAATTGAATCAATATTGCCTCTGCTCCAAGCTACTTCAATGGCATGACGAATGGCTCTTTCAACCCGACTAGCCGTTGTATTAAACTTTTTTGCAATGTCAGGGTAAAGCACTTTCGTAATTGAGCCAAGAAGCTCAATATCTTTATATACCATTGTAATGGCTTCTCTTAAATACATGTATCCTTTAATATGTGCAGGAACACCAATTTCGTGAATAATGCTTGTAATGCTCGCATCTAAATTAATTTGCTTACTTTCTTTCCTAGGTGCTGATGCAAACGACATAGACGTTGTTTTTGGTATACGAACCTGTTGTTTTCCTGCAATTTCACGGATTTTTTCCATTAATGCTTCCATGTCAAATGGCTTGAGTACATAGTAAGCAGCTCCAAAGTCTACAGCTCGCTTCGTCACATCTTCTTGACCAAAAGCCGTTAACATGACAATTTGGGGTCTATTGCTTTTTTGACTAAGGCGCTCTAAAACAGCTAATCCATCTAAGTGGGGCATGATAATATCTAACAGTAATACATCTGGTTCTTTTTCTTCAACCAAGCTTAAGCATTCCTGTCCATTAAATGCCGTTCCAGCTACTTCCATATCTGGTTGCGCACCTATATACTCACTCAATAAATGCACTAATTCTCTGTTATCATCAGCGATACAAACGTTAATTTGACTCATTATGTTTTCCCCCAGTTCCTTTTGTTGTATGTAACCGATTCGACAAAGATGCAGACAATCCTTTTAAATAAATCATTTAGATTTTAATTATAGGAAATCCTACGTTTTTCTTGTAAATCTTCTTCTTTTCGACAGATTTTCAATCGTACTTTCTTTTTAATATACCATATCCTTAAAAGGGATGTGACGATTCTTGAGGATTTCTTCACGGTGATTTGGTCTTATAAATGTAAGTAAGAAAAACAAAAGCACCAAGCTAAGCAGAGAATTAACTCGCTTGCGCTTGGTGTTTTACTAATCCTGTATGAATTCCAGATTCCTCTAGCATCCAGCTAATATGACATCCGTATCCAGAAGTAGGATCGTTTACAAACACATGAGTGACTGCTCCAACAATTTTATCCCCTTGTATAATTGGACTACCGCTCATGCCTTGAACAATGCCACCTGTCTTTTCTAACAACCGTTTGTCTGTAACCTTTATAATCATTCCCTTGGTTGCCGGGCTTTCTTGTGGCGTGCTTGAAACAATTTCTATATCAAATTGTTCAACTTCTTCTCCATCTAATACCGTTAATATTTTTGCAGGGCCTTCCTTTACTTCTGAAGCCGTAGAAATCGGTAATGGTTGGTCATAGACGTTATTTTTTAATTGAACCGTCTCATTTAATGTTCCATAAATTCCTAATGCGCTGTTTTTATGAATGGTTCCTAAAATTTCACGATCTTTCGATATACTAGCAAGCTTTTCACCAGGTTCTCCATTAATACCTCTGGAAATGGAGGTAACCGATGACCGTAATAACTGCCCATTTAATACAGAAACTGGCTTCTTTGTATCAATATCCGATATAACATGACCAAGTGCGCCGTATCGCTTACTCTCTGGTTCATAGAAAGTCATCGTGCCCACACCCGCAGCGGAGTCACGAATGTATAAACCAAGACGATACAGATGATCCCCTTTTGCTTTTTCTGGCTTTAGTACAGTCGTTATTTCTTTTTCCCCACGTAATACTTTCACTTTTAATTCCTGATTTTCTTCTCCTGCATGCTGAACTTGTTTAGACACTTCGCTCATTGTATGCATTTTTTCTCCATTAATGTTTGTAATCATATCCCCGACTTCAATTCCTGCAAATTCCCCTGGGGATCTTTGTCCTGATTTTGTGTCTATTTTATGATGACCAACAACTAAAACGCCTTCTGTGTTTAATTTGACTCCAATGGATTGTCCGCCTGGTACCACTTTTATTTCTGGTAAAACAGATACATCAATTTTTTTTGCAGGCCAATTTCCATTTTGCAAAGTCACATTTGTATGACCTGACTTTATTCCTTGAAGAATCGTTTGACTTTCCATTTGCTCTACTTCTATGTGCGAATTTCCCTCAATAGCAAAGCCGTTCGCTTCAATTGCTGTCTCGCTTCCCTCAAATAGAACAATGGATGTGGGAATGTCTATAAACTGTTTAAATTGTGGATTAAATCCCAAAAAAAGTAGACAAACTAAAAACAAGACCCCAATAACATACCGTACACCCTCTTTTAGCAACCTTTTCACTCCTCACTCCCAACCTACACCTCCATGCTGGCTGTACTATTAATGTTGCCTTCACACGGACGAAATATAACTGTAAATAAAAGAAAAAAGCCACCTAATCAAGGTCGCTTTTCCAGTTATCCTTTTTTGTGGGTTGCCAGTTCAAGCAGTTCTTTAGCATTTTCCTTCGTAATCTCAGTCACTTCAAACCCAGACAACATTCTTGCAAGTTCGTTTGTTTTTTCGTCGTCATTTAATTGAATGACGTCTGTTTTCACTCGTCCTTCAATGGTTTCTTTTCGTATAAATAAGTGGTGATCCGCCATAGCTGCTACTTGAGGTAGGTGCGTAATACATAACACTTGTGAACCCTCTGATATACGGTACATTTTTTCAGCAATCGCTTGCGCCACTCGACCGCTCACACCTGTATCCACTTCATCAAAAATAACAGATGTAATCTGTTGAGAAGCAGAGAAAATGGTCTTAAGGGCAAGCATGATACGTGAGATTTCTCCACCTGATGCCACTTTTACAAGAGACTTTAATGGTTCCCCTTCATTTGTGGAAATTAAAAACTCTGCTTGATCTTGACCATTTTTATAGAATGTTTCGCCTGTTTCAAGCTGAACGTTAAAGGATGCTTTTTCCATATACAACTGGCTTAACTCGATCATCAGTGAAGATTCAAGCTTTTTTGCTAACCGTTTACGAATATCTGTTAATGCTTCACCTTCGATGGTTAAATCTTCAATAATGGCGTTCCTTGTGTCTTGAAGCTCTTCTAAATGAATGTCCTTATTTTCCATTTCTTCCAACTCTTGCTCGATGGCTTCTGCATATGCTAACACATCGGCTATAGACTCACCATATTTACGTTTTACTTTTTCAATTTCTGCCAGGCGATTTTCTACATCCTCTAATACTGTTGGATTAAAATCAACTTGATCCAAAGCTTCTCGAATCGAGTAGGATGCTTCCTCGATGAGGTAATAGCTTGATGACACTTGTTCATAAAGTGGTTGTAAATCTGTATCAATGCTTGCTGCTGTTTCCAAATGACTTAGCATACCACTTAAATAATCAAGACCCTTATCTTCTCCATAAAGATGCTCATAGCTTCTTGTTAGCGCTTCGTACAATTTTTCACTATTAGCAAGCTTATTACGGTTTTTTTGGAGTTGTTCATCTTCGCCAATTTGTGCATTTGTCTTGGAGATTTCACCTAGTTGATACGTATATAAATCGGTCTTTTGTGCAATTTCCTGAGCATTTTGATCAAGCTCGTTAATGCGCTTCATTGTGGTTTGAAGCTTATTGAAAAGCTTACGGTATTCATGTAGCGCTTTTTTTATAGCATCCCCACCAAACTGATCTAATAATCCTAAATGTTCATCAGCTCTCATTAGAGACTGGTGCTCATGCTGACCGTGAATATCAACAAGAGCTTGTCCAATTTCGCGTAGGGTTCCAATCGTCATGAGCTTTCCATTTATGCGGCAAATGCTTTTACCTGTATGAGTAATTTCCCGTCTCATAATGAGCATATCATCTTCAACATCGATGCCTAAGGATTCCAACTTAGCTTCTAGTTGATGCCCTTCTTCCATTACAAACAAGCCTTCAATCTCCGCTTTCTTCTCACCGTGGCGAACAAACTCAGCTGAGCCTCTTCCACCTAAAAGCAAGCCAATAGCATCAATAATAATCGACTTTCCAGCACCAGTCTCTCCCGTGAGAACAGTTAACCCTTTCTCAAATGGAATGGTAAGGGAAGAAATGATTGCAAAATTTTTAACGGTTAATTCCATTAGCATAGTAGATTGCCCACCTCATTAAAGCATATTTAAAAATCGTTCCGTGACGGTTTCGCCATTTTTTTCTGTCCGACAAATAATGAGAATGGTATCATCTCCACATATCGTTCCCATTAGTTCTGGCCAGTCTAAATTATCAATGAGAACAGCAATTGCATTCGCATTACCAGGCATTGCTTTCATCACGACTAAGTTTCCAGACTGATCAATGCTTATAAAGCTATCGGTTAATATACGCTTAAGCTTTTGCTGAGGATTAAACTTTTGATCAGCAGGTAAGCTATATTTATAGCGGCCGTCCTGCATAGGAACCTTCACTAAATGTAGTTCTTTAATATCTCTTGACACAGTTGCTTGCGTCACATTGTAACCATCACTTCTTAATTGATCAACTAAATCATCCTGTGTCTCAATTTCTTTATTTGTAATAATTTCTCTTATTTTTATATGGCGTTGTCCTTTAGTCATGCCATCACCTTACCTTTTAACAAATTGATTATGGTTCAGTCTCATCTATTATCTACGGTTTACTTGTTTTGAGCAAGATTTCAAAGCAGAACAGTTTGATTAAGCTGTAAAAGAACCCTCTTTTGCAAGCAAGAAAAAGGTCATCATTGTGTCCATTTCAACGCTAGTATAAAAGAGGGTATCTCTCGTTATTTACTTTCGAAGAGCTTGCGCTGCTTCTACAATGTGCTCAATTGTTTCTGTAGTCAATTCTACGTGTTCCGTTTGTTTTTTTAGATGAAGTAAAAATTCAATGTTGCCGTCCCCACCTGTAATGGGTGAATAATCAAGTGCAAGAGAACTAAAGCCAAGCTCATGAGCAGCTGTTAGAACGGAATGAATAACATGCTTATGCACAAGAGGATCTCGCACAATGCCCTTCTTTCCGACGTGTTCCCTTCCTGCTTCAAATTGCGGTTTCACTAGCGCTATAACATCGCCACCATCGGCAAGAATGGAGAACAACGGCGGTAAAATCAACCTCAAAGAAATAAACGAAACATCAATTGAAGCAAATTCTGGCTGAGCTTTGGCAAAATCGTCTTTGGTTGCGTAGCGGAAATTCATTCGTTCCATGACTGTTACACGTTCATCCTGCCTAATTTTCCAAGCCAATTGATTGTAACCAACATCCACAGCATACATGGCTTTTGCATGGTTTTGGAGTGCACAGTCTGTGAAACCTCCAGTTGATGAGCCAATATCTAAACCTACCTTGTTTGCTAGCTCTAAGGAAAAGACGTCAATCGCTTTTTCTAATTTTAAGCCTCCGCGGCTAACGTATTTAAGAGTATCTCCTTTAATACGTAAAGGAACGTCTCTGTCTACTTTTAAGCCCGGTTTATCTAAGCGCTCATGCTCACTGTAAACAAGTCCAGCCATAATACTTCGCTTTGCTTTTTCTCTTGTGTCAGCTAAGCCCCGCTCAACTAATAAGACGTCGAGCCTTTCTTTTTTTCCCATTTGTCATTATGCTCTTTTCTTTTTTTGTGGTAGTTCTGACAGAAGAACATCCGCTATCCGCTCAGGCGTCAAACCAATTTCTTCATATAATTCTTTAACACTACCGTGTTCTATAAACCAATCTGGTACACCAAGTCGTTTGATCGATGCTTGAAGGCCATGATCATTATAAAATTCCATTACAGCACTTCCGAAGCCACCTTGAAGGATCGCTTCTTCTACAGTCAAAATCGGTAACTCTTCTTCAGCGATTGTACGGAGCATCTCTTCATCAAGTGGTTTTACTGAATTCGCATTAACCAATCGAACATTATAACCTTGGGCCGTCATGTTTTCAATTGCTTTTTCAGCCACTGGAATCATCGTTCCAAAAGTAAGAATGACCGCATCTGTACCTTCGTTTAACACTTCCCACTTGCCAATTGGGAGCTGCTTTAATTGTGCGTCCATTTTTACGCCAGTTCCATTCCCTCTAGGATAGCGAACGGCGATTGGTCCATCATCATATTTTATCGCTGTATACAGCATATGTTGAAGTTCATTTTCATTTCTAGGATTTAAAATAACCATATTTGGTAACGCTCTTAAGAAGGAGATATCAAACACACCTTGGTGGGTTTCTCCATCTGCTCCAACAAGACCTGCTCGGTCAATTGCTATAAGCACATTCAAATTTTGACGACAAATATCATGAACAACTTGATCATATCCACGTTGCAGGAATGTTGAATAGACAGCAAATACTGGCTTCATGCCTTGTGTAGCAAGACCAGCTGACATTGTTGCTGCATGCTGCTCAGCAATGCCGACATCAATCATTCTTTCTGGAAATTCCTGTGCGAATAAATCAAGTTTTGATCCACCTGGCATTGCTGGAGTAACAGCAACGACACGCTCATCTTCACGAGCAATGGTTTTTAATGTATTTGCAAATACGCTAGGGTAACTTGGAGGCCCGGATTTTTTGACCATTTCACCGTTTTCAATTTTATATGGTCCTGTTCCATGCCAAGCACCTGTTGCGTCATCTTCTGCGGGCTTGTAGCCTTTCCCTTTTTTCGTGACAACATGAACAAGTACCGGTCCACTTACTTTCTTTGCATAATTTAAATTGTTTTTTAAATCGTCTAAATCATGACCGTCAACTGGACCTAAATACGTAAAGCCCATCTCTTCAAAAAAGATTCCTGATACAACCATGTATTTAAGGCTATCCTTTAATCGCTCCGCTGTATCAGCAAGCTTTCCACCAAATGCAGGAATTTTTCTTACTAACCATTCCAAATCGTCCTTCGCTCGCTGATACTTTCCAGCTGTACGTAGTTTTCCGAGAATATGATGCAGCGCACCAACATTTGGTGCAATCGACATCTCATTGTCGTTTAAAATAACAATTAAGTTCTTTTGTTCATGCCCAATGTGGTTCAGCGCTTCTAATGCCATTCCGCCAGTTAGAGCACCATCGCCAATGATGGCAACCACACTTTCATCGGTACCTTTTAGGTCCCTTGCTGTCGCCATACCCATTGCGCCAGATAATGATGTAGAGCTATGTCCTGTTTCCCAAACATCATGTTCGCTTTCATTTCGCTTCGGAAATCCGCAAAGTCCTTTATATTGACGCATTGTGTCAAACTGGCTTGCTCGTCCAGTTAGAATTTTATGAACATACGCCTGGTGTCCTACATCCCACAAGAACTTGTCTCTCGGTGAATCAAATAATTGGTGAAGGACTAGCGTCAATTCAACCACACCTAAATTTGGTCCAATATGACCACCATTTACAGATAGTTTTTCAATCAAAAACTGGCGAATATCTGTTGCTAACTGTTCAAGTTGTTTATTCGTATAATGTTTAAGGAAGCTGGGATCTTGTATTTCTTCAAGGTTCATAAACGAAACCTCCATTTACTCTTCATTTTTTATCTTTATCTCGTTATGACAATGTACGTCTAGTATAACAAAAACAAGCCTACCTAGAACAGTAATACCCTGTATTGTGAACCATACACCATTCTCATAAAAAAAACCAGCCAAACGGTGCTGGTTCCTTAACGATCCCGATTAACAATATACGTTGCCATATCTTCAAGAAGTGTGTTTCTTAATCCAAGTTCATTTAATGACTGTAATGCTTGATCGTAATGACTCGCTAGCATTGCCTTTGCTCCGTCCAGCCCTAAGATACCAGGATACGTACTTTTGTCGTTATGTACATCGCTGCCGACTGGCTTCCCAATCGCTTCTACGCTGCCTTCAAGATCAAGAATGTCATCTTTAATTTGGAACAGCAAACCAATTTCTTTCCCAAAAGCACGTAATTTCCTTTGATCCTCTGGTGTGGTTCCAGCAATAACTGCCCCTGCTTCAACAGCGAAAGCGAGAAGCTCACCAGTTTTACGATTGTGAATAGATGCAAGTTCATTTACACCGAGTAGTTTCCCCTCTGCTAACATATCGGCAAGCTGCCCACCGACCATACCTTTTGCACCAGCGGCTTCACTAAAAAGGGAAATAAGGTGTAACTTTGTTTCAGCGCTAACGTGAGTGATTTGCGAGAGAAGGTAGAAGCTATGTGTTAAGAGGGCATCACCTGCTAATATCGCGGTTGCTTCGCCAAACACTTTATGATTGGTTGGTTTTCCACGTCTGAGATCATCGTCATCCATTGCTGGTAAATCATCATGAATTAGTGAATAAGTATGAATCATTTCTAGCGCACAAGCTACTTCAAGCCCATCCTTTATCGGAAACTTATATGCATCTAACACAGCCATAAGAAGTACTGGACGCACTCGCTTTCCGCCAGCCTCTATGGAGTAGAGCATCGCTTCTTTTAACCGACTTTCTGTATTTATGGTACGAATGAATTCGGGTAACTCACGTTCAATTAATTGCTTGGTTTCGTGAAGGAACAATTCAAATGTGCGGCTCACTCCTGCTCCTCCTTTTGGACGTTCAGCTCTAGTATTTCACCATCTTCAGTCATAATTTGGTCGAGCTGCTCTTCTATTGAAACTAATTTATCGTGACAAGTTTTTGATAAACCAATGCCTTTTTTGTAAAGGTCAATAGCTTTTTCTAGTGCAACATCCCCTTGTTCGAGCCCCTCAACAATTTCCTCTAGCTGTTTCATCGCTTCTTCAAACGGAATATCATTCTTTTGATTGTCCACTTTGATCAACTCCTTCGTGTATGATCTCTTTAATCACGCCTGTTGCTCGTCCATCTTTAAAAAGAAGGCGAACGTCATGGTTCTCTTTTAGCTCATCTACTGATTTTACGAGCTTATTTTCAGCTTCATTATAAACGAGAGAATAACCGCGGTTCATAATTTTTAACGGACTAAGCAATTCAAGTTGCGCAAGAAGAGACGTCAACTGGTTTCGCTTAACCGTCACTTGCTTGTTTAACGCTTGACCTAATCGATGATCCAACACGTTCAACTCTTTCTTCTTTAAAACAGCTGCTGTTTCTGGATGATGGCGTAATAGGCGGTGTTGTATGGATGTATATGAAGATCGTTTTTCTTTTGCAAACCGCTGCATTTCTCGATTCATCCGCTCGACAGCTTGGTCCAACTGCTGTTCCTTTTGCTCAACGAGCTGCCTTGGGTAACGAAAAGCATAAGAGCGCTTCGCATATTGAAGTTGCGCTCGCTTCTTTTCTGCCATTTGCCTCATGGCTCTTACCATCCGTTGCTTGTAATGATCTACTTGCCGTAATTGTTCACGAACATCAGGTACAGCAAACTCTGCTGCTGCTGTAGGTGTAGGCGCCCGTAAATCCGCTACGAAATCACTAATGGTATAATCTGTTTCGTGGCCTACTGCCGAAATAACCGGTATAGTCGATGAACCAATGGCTCTCGCAACCCGTTCTTCATTAAAAGCCCACAGCTCCTCCATTGATCCCCCGCCTCTTCCTACAATAATGAGGTCAAAAAGAGCTGCTTGATTGGCTTGCACTAACGCCCGTTCAATCGAATCAATTGCTAAATGACCTTGAACAGCAACCGGAAAAAGCGTTACGCGAATGTTTGGCATTCTCCGTTTTAACGTCGTCATAATATCACGTATGACGGCACCTGTTTGTGACGTAATCACAGCAATATGCCTTGGATAAGACGGTAAAGGCTTTTTACGCTCAGCAGCAAACAAACCCTCTTGTTCTAGTTGTTTTTTCAAGCGCTCGAAGGCAACGTGCAAGCTTCCTATTCCATCTGGTTGCATTTCTTTAGCGTAGAATTGATATTGCCCGTAAGGTTCATAAACATTGACCTCGCCTCTTATGAGCACTTTCATTCCATTTTCAGGAATAAAACGTAAATGTTGATTATAGCCAGCGAACATGACAGACTGCATTCGCGCATTTGCATCTTTAACGGTAAAATACAGATGTCCTCTAGAATGACGCTTTACGTTCGAAAGCTCGCCACGAATCCACACTTCCATTAATTGTGTATCATTCTCAATTAACCGCTTAATGTAACGAGTCGCTTCACTAACGGACCATGCTTCCATAATAGCCCTCCTTCCGCCTTCACTTCTGCTGAAACATTATCGATCTTTTAAGGCTGTTTCATATGCGCCTGATAGTACGCCATTCATAAAACGGCCTGATTCTTGTCCGCCAAAAGCTTTTGCAAGCTCAATGGCTTCATTTAATGAAATGTTCTTTTCTATGTCATCTATATAAAGCATTTCATATAAAGCCATTCGTACAATTGAACGGTCAACATGGCCAAGTCGATCAATGGTATAGCCTTTTAAATTCTGACTAATAAAGTGATCAAGCTGTTCTTTATATGTTAACGTTCCTTTTACTAGATCTAAAAAGAATTCGTTTGATTCCTCTTCCTCAGTGAGCGTGCTCTCGATTGCTTGATCAACTGTTAGTGTTGACACTAAACTAAGCTGATAAAGAACTTGGACGGCTCGAAGTCTTGCCACACGTCTATTCATAGTAAACTCCTTTATTCTTAATCCTGTTCATTATAACGTAAAATCTTGTCTAGGTAAAAACGCAAAGAAAGAGAATCGACCATGGTCAATTCTCTTCTCCATATCATCGTCTTACGTTTATTCAACTTCTTCTTCAACAGAGGCATTTGGTGTATCAAAATAGACGCCTACTACATGAACATTTATTTCTGTTAATTGAATGGCAGTCATAGTCTCAAGGGCTTGTTGGATATTTAATTGAATCAACTTTGCCACTTCTGGAACAGATGCTCCGTACGAAATAACGATAGATACATCCACAATAATGCCTTGTTCTGTTAAATCAACTTTAACGCCTTTACCGTGATTTTTGCGACCTAATCGCTCGGCCACATCCGCAGCGAAATTACCTCGAAGTGCTGCCACACCTTCAATCTCTTGTGTAGCAATTCCCGCAATGACTTCAATCACTTCTGGTGAAATTTCAACTTTTCCTAAACCACTTTTTTCTTCATCTAATTCAAGTAATTGATGATCTTCCATTATACACAGCTCCTTTACGATTGTTTAGTAGGTATGACTTCATAGTCTTCAATAAATTTCGTATTGAAATCGCCAGAAACAAACTTTTCATGGTTAAACAAATGTAAATGAAATGGAATCGTTGTATCCACGCCATCAATTTCAAATTCTTCAAGCGCCCGCTTCATCTTTGCAATGGCTTCGTCTCTTGTTTCACCGTGTGTAATCACTTTTGCAATCATGGAGTCATAAAATGGGCTAATGCGATAGCCAGGATACGCTGCTGAATCGACTCTTACACCAAAGCCACCAGGAGCAAGATAATCTTGAATCGTACCAGGTGATGGCATGAAGTTTTTAAGCGGATTTTCAGCGTTAATGCGGCATTCAATTGACCAACCGTTAAACGTAACATCTTCTTGTTTAACAGTAAGTTTTTCATTGTTGGCAATTCGAATTTGTTCTTTCACCAAGTCAATCCCTGTCACCATTTCTGTCACAGGGTGCTCTACTTGAATACGCGTATTCATTTCCATGAAATAATAACTACCTGTATGATGATCAAAAATAAATTCAACCGTTCCAGCACCTGAATATTCAACCGCTTTCGCAGCAGCCACTGCTGCCGCTCCCATCTCTGCTCGTTTTTCAGGCGTAATCGCTGGAGATGGTGTTTCCTCAACTAACTTTTGAAGTCTTCTTTGAATCGAGCAATCACGTTCACCTAAGTGAATGGTATTCCCGAAATTATCAGCTAATACTTGAATTTCTACATGTCGGAAATCTTCTATATATTTTTCTAAATAAACGCCTGGATTCCCAAAAGCTGTGGCCGCTTCTTGCTGTGTTACGGCAATCCCCGATTTTAACTCTTTTTCATCACGGGCAACTCGGATACCTTTACCGCCTCCGCCTGCCGTTGCTTTAATAATGACTGGATAGCCTATTTCCTCAACAACTTGTTGTGCATCGTCAAATGACTCAATGAGTCCTTCTGAACCAGGCACGACTGGAACTCCAGCAGCTTTCATTGTCTCTCTTGCTACATCTTTTGTTCCCATTTTGCTAATGGCTGATGGGCTTGGACCGATGAATGTAATGTTACAATCTCCACATATCTCTGCAAAATTGGCATTCTCCGATAAAAAGCCATAACCTGGATGAATGGCGTCTGTTTCAGTTAATGTCGCAACACTCATTAAGTTGGTAAAGTTTAAGTAGCTTTTCGCTGACGCTGTTGGCCCGATACAAAAGGCTTCATCTGCTAACTGAACGTGCAATGCATCCGCATCTGCTTCTGAAAACACTGCTACTGTTTCAATTCCGAGCTCTTTGCAAGCTCGAATAATACGTACCGCTATTTCTCCTCTATTTGCAATCAATACTCGTTTTATCATAACTTGTCCTCGCCCCTAGCTATTGACGTTCAACAACCATTAACGGCTGCCCGTATTCTACTAGTTCTCCATTTTCAGCAACAATCTCGACAATCTTTCCTTTTGCTTCAGACACAATTGGATTCATTAACTTCATTGCTTCAACGATACAAACAACCGTATCTTCATTAACAGTATCGCCTTCTTTTACATATGGATCTGCGTCTGGTGAAGGAGCTGCGTAAAACGTTCCAACCATTGGAGACGTAACGGTAACTAAATTTTTGTTCTCTTGAACAGGCTCGGCAGCTGGCTCTGTTTTTGGAGCTTCTTGCACTTGTGTAGGTGCTTGATTCGTAGTTGTAACTGGCGCAACTGCTTGTACAGCTTGTTCACTTACCTGTGTCGCTACTTGCTTTTTTAATGATAACTTTACATTCTCTTGTTCTAGCTCAAGCTCATTAACGGAAGATTGATGTAAGGCATCTATTAGGGTTTTAATTTCTTCTACTTTTAACACAATAAACAACTCCTTATGATTGACAATTCTTCTTAGAACGTTACATTACTTTATAGACTTCTCGATAAAAGCCTAGATTCCTCTATGTATGCTTCTGTTTAAAAACAAAGAGGAAAGAGGGTTTCCCCTCTTTACTCAGCTGATTCTGTTGGATTTGATACCTCTGTTTTATATTGGCGAAACACAGGAAACTCAGACAGATTATCAGGTATTTTCCCATTTTCTAGCAAAATAATCTTGACGACGTTTTTATTTCTCGCCATATGAAACTTATCACCATACTCATTTTCTTGGGTATACTGCTTTAAGTTTGTATAGTCTTCTTCTTGAATGGAGACACGAAACGAGTCGCCATCCTCGTCTTGAACTTCTTCAGAAAAGCCTACTTCAAATTCAACGATTTGTATATGATCGTTTTTTATGTTTCTTGTTTGCTCAAGGACAGCCTTTGCCCCTTCTGTTAATTCGGACCAATCCATTACAATCTCTCCTTGTTTCATTCTACATTGCTGTATTATACCATGGGTGAGGATGGATTGCATTCTGAATCTAAAAAGAGGACTTGAATTGCTTCAAGCCCTCTGTTCCGATTATTCTCCGTGCTTTACATAAACTTGGTCTTGATCGCTTAAACTTAACTCTTCACGTGCAAGTGACATAATGGCTAACGCTTCCGTTTTTGAAAGAGCGTCTGCTTCAACCAATATTTCAATTTTATTCTCTCCAGTTTGAACAAGTGCATCTGAGTAGCCAATTTCCTTAATTAATTCCTCTAATTGTTCTTCTACATCTGTCACAGCTAGTACTTCTAGTGCACGATCATTTGCGGCAACTTTTTCTTCTGCTGTTGTTTCTGAACTTGCAGCTTCACGACTAACTTCTTCTGCTTCTTTTAGACGAACTTCTTCGCGCTTTAAACGAGCCTCCGTCATTGTATCGCTGCCAGATACTTGGCTTAACAACTCCTCATTTGCATCTTCTTCGTTCATCCCGTCCAATACTTGTTCAGCTTCGTCTAGTATATTGTTTGACGTTGCTTCCTCACCAGAACCATTTAGCACATAGTACGTTCCTAATACGAGCATTAGAGATAACATTGTTAGTAGCCACACTGTTTGTTTTTTCAAGACCATTCTTATTCCTCCTCGATTTTTCTAGGTAATACCGATACGCGATGGGGAGCAACATCCAATAAGCGTGTAACCGCTTCTACAACAAATGCTTTTACTTGAATGTTTTCCACCCCTTCAGCCACAACAAGAACGCCTGCAACGGAAGGTTTCTCGGTTGAACTAACTAAAGGCTCTTCTTTGTCGCCATTACGGATAATGACAACAGACTCTTCTTCTTGAACATCTTCTACTTGGCGTGTCCCACCTTCTCGATCGGTTTCTGAAGTTGTTTGTTTACCTGTGCGCACATTCTTTTCATAAACATGTCGTTCAGATTCCGCTAGATTAACGGTTACGGAAACGGCATTTACGCCAACAATTTCCGTTAATAGATCTCTTAACTCGTTTTCGTAGCGCATTTCATAATCTTCCATTGAATTCCTCTCAGCTTCTTTAGCAAATACTGGTGTTGCGTCCTCTTCTTCTGGGGCAACAGCGGGGAGATCCTCTTGTGCTGGTTGATACAGTTGACCTAAAAGCATGAAGAATACGCCTATACCGCCTAAGAGCAACAGATACCTGGGCGAAATGTTCCGTTTTTTTTTATCCGGCTGCTTCGGTAACCATTTCTTAAACCAGTCTGTATCTTTTGCTTCATTATTCAATTCACCCATCCCCCTTCCTCTTTTAGCGTTATGACTGAACTCGGCACTCCCCAAATATCCGCTAACATCGAAATCACATCTTCTTCCTTATAAGAAACCGCATCTTCCTTAGGTTCGGTTTCACCAATCGTAATAGACACTGGCTTTACCTCATCTGTCTGAGATGTGCTTGTACGTTCTTCTTCTTGATAAGGAACAACAACTACTTCAATTTGTGTGAATTCTCCTTTGTTATCTTGAATGATGGAAAGGTCCGTGACCATGACGTCTTCGTCCTTTTTTAAGTCTTCATTTGCTTGGTCTTTTAATTGGACAGCCACTTGTTCAGATGTATATGCATCAAAGAACCGTTCTATATCTTTTTTTTGCGAATTTATTTCTTCTTCTACATTTATTCCTTCTGAAGTTGTTTGCTGTATGACTTCATTTAGCCATTCATCTGGGTCTTCATAAAATATGTTCAGAACAGGTTGAAGCAAAAAAAGGAGCAACAGCAAGCTCATCGTTATTTTTACGTAATTCTTTAAATTTGTATTCGGTAACACCATTTCCAATACAACAGCGAGAAGAATAATAATAACAATCGATGTTATCCATTCGTTTATATACGTCATGCCATCCCCTCTTTCATCGCATCATAAAGGCAATATTACTGGCGGCCACCATAATTGTGATTGCTAAGAAAAACATAAAGCCGATTAACGCCATTGCAGCGAATATATAGAGAACAGCTTTTCCTATAATCGCTAAACAATCAATGATGGCACCATTTCCTAGAGGCTGTAACACAGCAGCTGATAATTGAAAAATTAATGCAATAGAAAGCACTTTTAAAGCAGGGAATGCACAAATCGCCAACAGCATAACTAAACCGCTCATGCCGATTGTATTTTTTAATAATAAAGAAGCACTCATAACCGTGTCTGTTGCATCTGTAAACATTCGTCCAACAACCGGAATGAAGTTGCCTGCAATAAATTTTGCAGCTCGGAGTGTTAGCCCATCTGCAGCAGCTGCTGTTGTGCCTTGAACAGATACAGCGCCTAAGAAAACCGTCATAAAGACGCCAAGCAAGCCTAGCGACAATATTCGAAAAAGATTTGCTAAGCGCGTCACTTTATAGTCATCTGTAAACGTACTCACGATTCCCAGAACAGCGGAGATAAACAACATTGGTAGCACGAATGTTTTGACTAAAATACCACTCGTATGCACTAAAAAAATGATAACCGGGTGAAATAGAGCTGAACTAGATAGCCCCCCCAAAGATGCCATTAGTGCGAGTAACATCGGTAAGAGCGCAATCGAAAAGTGAATCATTGCGTCAATCGCTTCTATGGCATAGGTCATCGCACTATGAAAGCCATTCATTGCAATCATACACAGTACGAGCAACGTAACTGCGTAAGCGGTTTTGCTTACCGTATGCTGCTCAAAAGCGCTTTGAAACGACTGTAAAATATAAGAGAAGATTGTTAAAAGCAAGATCATACCAAGCAACTTCCCATTTAAAACCAGTTCATGAAGCAAATATTTAATGAAGCCGATAAACCACTCTTTTAAATCAAATGTTTTTTCACCGGTTAAAAAGTCAGTAAGTGAGCCTTTCTGACTCTCTGGTAAAAAACCGCCGTATTCATCAACGATTTCATTCCAGAATACTTGTACCTCATCCATTTTCAAAATAGTGATTTGTTCCTCTACTAAGTCATGGAGGGCTTGTGTTGGATCCTCTTCTTCTGCAGAAACCGTTTCAACATGAAAGGCGATAAATAGCATAAGCAAGGTGGCAACGAAAGCAATCTTACCTTTCATTTATGCTTGTCCTCCTTACGATGGGAGTAGAGCGAGTATCATTTCAATCACCGCTTTAATGATTGGAATCGCAAGGACAAGAATAAAAATTTTCCCTGCTAATTCAATTTTACTCGCTATAGCTGCTTGACCAGCGTCCCTAGAAATTTGAGCACCAAATTCTGCAATATAGGCGATCCCAATTATTTTTAAAATCGTTTGTAAATAGACTGTGTGGATATTCGCTTGTACAGCCAAATCGTTAATTAACTGAATGACACTAGCTATTTCATCGAGTAAAAATAAGAAAATGAGAGAGCCAACAAACAACGTTAGCAAAAAAGCAAAAATTGGCTTTTGCTCTTTCACAATTAAAGCTAAGAACGTGGCGATAAGACCTAAACCAACAATTTGCACAATTTCAATCGCCGATCCCCTCCACTTCTAAGCTTGGAATAAGAAAACACTTCTTATTTTTTGAAATAAATCATCTACAATCGTTGCCACCATATAAAGAACAACCACAAATCCAATTAATGTCACCCAATGGGCCCAGTCTTCTTTCCCCATTTGTTTAAGTACTGTATGCAGCATCGCTACAATAATGCCGATTCCTGCTATTTGAAAAATGGTATTTACATCATAGGCCACGTTACCGTTCCTCCTTTTCCCTTGCCCTACATCATTAAAATGACAATGAATAAACCTGCTAACACCCCTAATGTTTTGTACATTTTTTCATACCTTGCTTGAATGACTCTTGCTTCTTCTTCATCTCTTTCTAAGTGAGTTTGCGTTAATTTCAACTGCTTTTGCTGATGATTTCTATCCATTGTCCCGATGGTCGCACCAAATTGTAGTAAGACTTCCTTCTCTTTTTCTTTCAAAGAAAGAGATTTCCAAGTATCCTCAATGGCCGCTTCCCATGCTTTATTAGCAGTGGCTTTCCGTTCGGTTAACCTTAGTGAAAAGGATTTAAATAACGCGGCAACAGGTCCATTTAGCTGTTTGGAAATATTAATGGATGCCTTTGCCAAAGGTGTTTGTCCATATACAATCTCTGCTTCAAGAGATTGCAGCGCAGACCGCAACTGTCGAATGTGTTGCGGACGCTCTTGAAGAAGCCGTGCCTGATAAAAGCCGTACAAAGTCGTACAGCAGATAATTAGAAGCGCCCCTAGCCATCTCATCGTGGTTCTACCAATGTAGGAATGCGTATTTTGCTAATAACGCCTGGATAGGGTGTTCTGCCAACTTCAATAACTCGATCAAATGCTTGTTCTTTCAGTAGTTGTTTAAAGATTGGTCGTTTCGCTATCTCTTCAAATGAAAATCCATGAGCAGTTGCCATAATCACAACACCAGCATGTCTCGCTTCAAGAATGGCTTGAGCATCTTCTTCTCTTCCGATTTCATCGACGATCATCACTTGAGGAGACATCGAGCGAATCATCATCATCATGCCTTCTGCTTTGGGGCATCCATCTAATACATCTGTTCGAGTACCTAAGTCATGTTGGGGCGTACCGTTCATGCAACCAGCTATTTCGGATCGTTCATCAACAACTGCTACTTTACTCGCTGGAATGGATGGTGTTCCTGTACTCACGTTTCTCGCCAGATCACGTAACAATGTAGTTTTTCCTGTTTGCGGTGCGCCAATAATTAATGTATTGCGCCAGCCATTTTTTCCGTCATAAAGCTCGGAAACAAGCTTATTTGAAACACCTATCTTTTGTTTCGCAACTCGAATATTAAATGATCGAATGGGACGAATCGTTTTGACTTTTCCATTCTCTAAAATCGTTTTTCCAGCTAACCCTACTCGATGCCCACCTTCAATTGTGATATAGCCTTTTTGAAGTTCCTCTTCAAATGCGTATAAAGAGTAAGAACTAAGTTGATTAAGGAACATGCTTGCATCATCTTCTGTGAAAGAAGTGGGGGAAAATAAGGTGATATTGGAAAACAAGCATTCAACTGGCTGGTTAATACGTAAGCGA
The DNA here is from genome assembly GCF_004375095.1 of Shouchella oshimensis. Lineage (NCBI taxonomy): Bacteria > Bacillati > Bacillota > Bacilli > Caryophanales > Bacillaceae > Shouchella > Shouchella oshimensis. Next base: position 551,657 of record NZ_SNUX01000001.1, read on the forward strand.
ATCTCTTCTATACTTTTGTTTGTTTTTATCGCTTTTGTTACATAAGCCTCCACGTGTTGAGGCAGCAAGTTCAGAATTGGCTGCATTTGCTTCTACCTCTCTTACTTGGATTTTCTAGACATAGAACGCTTAGCACGTTTTGTATTACGTTATGTAAAAGTAGACAAGTTCAGAACCAACTACACAACAAAAAAACGATCTCCTACATTAGGAAACCGTTTTTTCATCTAGCTCTGTATACAGCATTTGCTGAAGTGGAAGCAAACGCTTGAGTAATTTACGCTGCTGAATAACTTGACCGTCACCTCTTAGGTGAACGAGGTGTTCAGGAAGCTGAATATGGGTACAGTAGCGAACATGATCTCTTACGAACATTTGAATGATCGAATGGTGAGCGTCTGTTCCTTCTGTTGTAATAAGCGTAATTGAAGGTTGATGATCGCTCTTTAGCCCACGAAACAGGCGTTTCAAATGTAAATAAGGGGACTTTTTAGCGGGAATGATAAACACTAAATGCGTCCCATTGTTTTGATTAAGATCATGAACAGACATCGTTTCAAGAGAATAAACACTGATAAAGGGATAGGTCATTTGTAAATAAGCTGTTAAACCATCTGCTTTTTTAGATTGACCGTTAATAATGGCTACCTTCATTTAAACACCCCTTATTCTTATTAATTTAATCGGAATTAAGATACTACTAGTGTACGCCATTCAAACAGAGATTGCAACATTGTTTTCAAATAATTTGTTCAGCACTACTCTTTATTTCTTGCTATACTGAGACATAATGTATAAAAGTGAGTGTTGATTAGTGAAAAATTTGCCTTTGATTGAAAGAAATATCGTCCTCGTTGGATTTATGGGTGTAGGAAAAACAACGGTTGGACGCTTACTTGCTCAAAAGCTTTATCGTGATTTCATTGATATTGATGCAGAAATTGAACATGCACAAGGTATGTCTATCCCCAATTTGTTTCGGAAGCACGGAGAGCCCTTTTTTCGAGAAATTGAAAAAGAACACGTACTTCAAGCTAGTGCATCAAGAATGAAAGTCATTTCCCTAGGCGGCGGTGCCTTTACACAAAAAGCCATTCGCGACTACTGTTTACAACATTGCCTAGTTATCTTTTTAGATATTCGTTTTGATTCTTGGAAAGAGCGTATTCATATGCTCACTGGTAATCGCCCCATTTTAAAAGGAAAGTCAGTAGAAGAATTAGAAGAGCTTTACACATCAAGACAACAAGCCTATGCGTTAAACCATTCACAAATGACAACAGATTCATTAACAGCTGATGAAATTGCAAGCTATTTAAAAGAGTCATTAATTACTGCATATGAGTTAGAAAAGTAAAAGCCGCCGCAATCATGACGATTGCGATGGCTTTTCTTTTTCAACCCTACTACGCTCTAGATACGTAAGAAGAGTTTCTCGTATCGATAATCAGTTTATCTCCTTGGTTTACAAAGAAAGGTACTTGAACGGTTAGGCCCGTTTCCACTGTAGCAGGCTTTGTTCCACCTGAAGCTGTATCACCTTTAATTCCCGGTTCTGTTTCAGTCACTTCTAACGTCACAGTGTTAGGCACTTCCACGCCTAGAGTTTCACTTGCAAATGTAATCACATGCACTTCCATATTTTCTTTTAAGAACTTCAGTTCATGCTCAATTTGTTTCGTCGGAAGCTCTAATTGCTCATACGTTTCATTATCCATAAACGTATGCATGTCGCCACTTTCATACAAGTACTGCATACGACGATTTTCAATGTGCGCTTTCGCTACTTTTTCTCCTGCGCGAAACGTTCGTTCTTGAACAGCACCAGTACGTAAGTTACGTAATTTCGAACGTACAAACGCAGCTCCTTTACCTGGTTTTACGTGTTGAAACTCCATTACTTGCCAGATGCCATTATCTACTTCAATCGTTAAACCCGTTTTAAAATCATTAACTGATATCATTCTATGTCCTCCATTTATACACTCTTATTCCCACTAGTTACTATACCACAGCTTCACGAGTGTGTCTTCGCCTTTTCAGATTCCTTTTTTATAGGATAATCAGTTCTTTTGAGGAATAATTCAACCGTTCATTTCCTGTTTCTGTAATTAAAATATCATCTTCAATTCGTGTACCACCAACGCCAGGAATATAAATTCCAGGTTCTACCGTAACGACCATACCTGGCTTTAATGTCACATCTGATGCCATTGATAAACCAGGCGCTTCATGCACTTCCATTCCTAAACCATGTCCTGTAGAATGCCCGAAATAGTCTCCATAGCCTTTTTCCTTAATATAATCACGAGTGAGCGCATCAGCTTCTTTGCCAGTCATTCCTGGTTTGATGCCATCAATCCCAAGTTGCTGTGCCACACGAACCGTTTCGTAAATGGTTTTCAACTCATCGGATATCGTACCAACGGCGAGGGTACGTGTAATATCAGAACAGTATCCTTCATAATAAGCGCCAAAATCCAACGTAACCAGTTCGCCACTCTCAATCGTTTTTTCAGAGGCAACACCATGTGGTAAAGCAGATCGTACACCTGAAGCGACAATAATATCAAAAGATGACGAGACAGCACCTTGTTTGCGCATAAAAAACTCGAGTTCGTTCGAAACGTCTATTTCTTTAACACCTGGTTTAATAAATGTTTGAATATGCGCGTACGCTTTTTCAGCAATATCAGCTGCTTTTTTCATCGTTTGAATCTCTTCAGGTGTTTTAATAAGGCGGAGGGGCTCTACCATTTGATTTATTGCAACAAGAGTTGTTCCTGTTAACGTTTGCTCCAATTGTTCGTATTCTGCATATGTAAGTTTTGTTTTTTCAAATCCTAATTTTTTGATGCCTAAAGAACGAACTTGATCGGCAATTTCGTTCATGAGCGAGCCAGCTTGTTTTACAATTTGAAAGCCGTGCACTTGTTCTTCCGCTTGTTCCACATATCGAAAATCAGTGATGAATTGTGCATCTGATTCAGTGAATAGCACCGCACCTGCTGTACCTGTAAATCCAGTAACATAACGACGATTAATCGGACTCATGATTAAAAACCCATCCAGGTCATGGTTCCGTAATTTTTTTTGCAAGGACTGAATAATAGTCATGCGATTCCCTCATTTCTAAATGGTTAATAAGAGAATTGTAGCACAACTTCATTCAGCTTTAAATGAATCTTCCTTTGACATCGGTTCATTTTGTTCAGCGTACTCATAAGAAATCGAATAGCCAATGAATAATCCATACAAAATAAAGAGGCAGAGCGTTGTCACGATCGTATTCAACGAATAGCTTTGAACAGGTTTAAGATCAACAATAAACGGGTTAAGTATATAAAATACAATGACCCAAAGCAACATACCAAATCCTACACCAGGCCACATACTGTTCAATTTTTGTAACGTCCACTTGTAGAAAAAGGCAATGCCAATCGAGAGAATGGCAATAACAGCAATGCCAACGAGTTGACCAGTGTGTCCTAATTTCCAGTCTCCTAAAGCCCACGGTAACAAGACAAAAGACGGTCCTACTTCTGTTAAATGAAAATAGTAGCTACTATAGCCTATGAACGACCATATTAAACCGCCAAAAAAACCAATAAGGATAACCTTCACTGGAAAGCCCATTTGTTTCGTATCAATGATTTCGTGATCTATTTTATTCATACAATCCACACCTCCACTAGTAGGGTGTCCTAAAAAAACCAAAAACATGACTTTTTTTAACAGGATCTCTTCTAATTTTTAAAAAAACTGTCGAAATAGAAATTCATCATGCACTTGATTGCGTTGTGTCATTCACTTTATACTAGATATAGAAGAACGTGATCGATTGTTCATGTCCATTTAGGAAGGGGATTGTTATGAAGAAACTCTTTATGATTTTAGTGCCGATTATTTGTTTACTGGCTTTTATTCAAATTCTTTCAAACATTCCTTACTTTTTAAGCGCCATTGGGGGTATGGCTCTTTTTGCTGGTATCATTTATCTAGGTTACCGATTCTACTTATCTAAACGCTATGGCGTTCCTTTTAAAGGTCGTACATCAAAAGGACCGAACCGATCACAAATACGAAAAGCACAGCGAACAAGCACCGTAAAACCTCAAACAAAAAAACCATTCTCTCCTTCTGTTAAACAAAGAGAATTAAATCAGAAGCAATTAAAAAAGGTTCCAAAGCGTCGATCTTCTCCTCATTTAACAGTTATCGAAGGAAAGAATACGAAAAAAAAGAAAAAAGCATAAGGATGCTTTTTTCTTTTTTTATCCGCTCCAGCTAGTTAAAAATTGTGCCGTTTTCTCCTTCCCTAATAAAATCATCTTCTGTTTTTCGTCATCAGTTAAATCAAAATCTGTTGCTTTAATGTGTTCTACCGGTATAAATACAATATTACGTGCATGATCCTGACTTATGTGACGTGCATCATGCGCATGGGTCATTGTTTCAAAAATCGCTTTATACAAATCAAAAGCATTGTGCACTTGATTAACAGGTCGTTCCCCTTCTTTAGGAGCTAATTGAAAGCCAATAACTGGTCTTCTATAACCACCTCGAACACCATCTTTAAAGATCCATATCGGAAAATTACTTAATAAACCACCATCTACAATATAGGACGGCTTGTTCCCTACGGCTTGATTTTTTAATTTAACTGGTTCAAAAAAATAAGGAATACTACAACTCATTCGTACGGCTGTTGCCACACTAAACCGGTTAGGGTCTAAACCGTACTTTGGTAAATCATCTGGAATGACAACCATTTGACCTCTCGTCACATCTGACACAACGATTCGTAATGAACTTGGGGCAAGGTCATTAAACGTTCTGACTCCTTTTTGTTCTAAGCGTTCTCTAATCCACTCTTCTAATTTATCCCCTTTATAGAGACCCATCCGGAAATAAAGGTTTACCCATTTTGTAAGTTTGAATGGTATTAACCGAAATCGCTCATCTCGGAATGTTGCTACATCTAATGAATTTAACATTGTAAAAATATCTTTACTAGAAAAACCTGCCATTAAAAAAGCCGCAACAATTGAACCAGCACTTGTACCAGCTATACGCTCAAACAAGAGTCCTCTTCTTTCCGCTTCCTCAATGGCGCCAACGAAGGAAAAAGCTTTTACCCCACCACCAGCAAAGACAGCATCGACCTTCAATACGATCCCCCCTCTTACTTTAACTGTATGAACAAAAGGGGTTGACTCATTTCTTATCAACGAAAAAACAAAAAAGATGCATGGGTCTTGTTACCCCTTGCATCTATTTAAAAACCGTATTAATCAGCTTGATCGTTTCGCTTCTGAATATCCCTTAATGTCTCCAGTCTACTTTCCTTTTCTTGAAAGTATTGAACTAAATCACCGATTCGATCAATGGCATCCCAGCTAATATGATGTTCAATCCCTTCAACATCTTGATAAATATGATCTTCATTCACACCAATTATTTTCATAAAATCTTCTAGCAATTCATGTCGGTATACTAACCGCTTTCCGATTTTATTACCTTTTGCTGTTAGTATCAAACCTCTATATCGTTCATAAACAAGATAGTCGCTTTTGTCTAGCTTTTGTACCATTTTCGTTACCGAAGAAGGGTGGACTTCAAGTGCTTCTGCAATATCAGATACACGGGCATAGCCTTTTTCTTCAATCAACATATAAATACGTTCTAAATAATCTTCCATGCTCGGTGTTGGCATAGAATCCCCCCAATCCAAAGCGGACATAAATCCATTCAATCTTATCTTACTATAAAATGGGAGGAAGAACCAAGGAGATTACGTGAAGTATTCAATTTTTGCTTGTGGGAAAAAGCGATCAATGTAGTCGGTTAGCGTATTGCGCAGCTCTCCAGCTTGCTCATCTTGGTAAACATACTTCCCTCTACCGTAGCGTCCCCACTTGTATTTACGCTCTTCCTCTTCCATTTCAAGCTTTGATTTTGGGTAGCGTTTCTGAATAATACGCTTGGCTGTTTTTGTAAATCGATGCTGGATCATTTCGAACGTTAAATCTTTTTTTGCATAAGCAGGTAAAATCGCTTCTAGTCGCTCAAACAATTCAAGATAACCTTCTTCCCATCCTTCATGCCAAATAATTGGCGCAACGATAAACCCTAATGGGTAGTCAGCTTTCGCTACTTTTCCAGCTGCTTCAATACGTTCTAGGAAAGAAGACGTTCCCGGCTCGAAGTATTTAATGACATGTGCCGCATTAACGCTAAAACGAAATCGAGTATTTCCATTATGCTTGGCGTCAAGTAAATGGTCGACATGATGATATTTTGTAACAAACCGTAAACGAGCGTGATCGCGCTCACCCATAAATTCAATCGTCTTCTTTAGAGAATGGGTTAAATGATCGATCCCAACAATATCCGATGTACAAGCCGCTTCAAACCGAGTTGCTTCAGGCGCTCGTTCTTTAATATATCGATCGGCGGATTCATATATATCTTCAAGGTTTACATATGTGCGAATGTATGGCTTATCCCCAAGAGTTGTCTGTAAATAACAGTAATGACAGTGTCCCATACAGCCAGTTGCTAAAGGAATCGCATATTCCGCTGATGGCTTCGATGTATCAAATTTTAACGTTTTACGAACACCAATAACGAGTGTTGATTTCGCGTTTCGGTATTTTTGATTATCATTTTTACCTGGAATGTTCCGCACTTGATTGTGAGAGGTGGTTTCTCTAATTTCAACTCCCTCATTTTTAAACTTTTCATATAGCTGTTTTCCTAACGGATAGTCAAGAGCACGTGGCTCAATATATACTAGCTGAGGATAAAAGGGTCTCACGCTCAACTTCCTTTCCTTCTTTGATACTACTATCGTGCTTAAAAATAAAGATTTCATACAAAGCTTTTTGAACGTTATTGACAAATTGTTAAGGATTACGGAAAATAATAAGGAAAATACGATAAAAAGCGAGGGCATCTTAATGACATACGTTCTCTATAACGATTCAATTCTTGATGAAAATGACGTGGCAATTTCTTATAAAGATCGCGGCTATCATTTTGGGGATGGCGTCTATGAAGTCATTCGCGTTTATAATGGCCACTACTTCACTCTTGATGAACATCTAACTCGACTATACGAAAGTGCAAAAAAGATCGAATTAGAGATTCCTCATTCGTTTGAAGGGTTCAAAACGCTGCTACACGATTATAAAGAAACAGTAAAAACGGAAAACGGCTCGATTTATGTGCAAATTACCCGAGGCGCTAGTGACCGCAATCATTTGTATACGAAAGAAGAAAAGCCGGTCATACTTGGCTTTGAGGTAAAAGGAAAAAGTGTGGAAACTAAGCAAGAAGAAGGTGTTGCTGCTTATGTAACAGAGGATGTACGCTGGCTTCGATGTGATATTAAGTCTTTGAATTTACTTGGAAATGTTATGGCTAAACGAAAAGCATTTGATCATGATTGTGAGGAAGCTATTCTTTATCGTGAATCGGGTGTAACAGAGGGATCATCATCCAATTTATTTTTAATTAATAATGAGACTATATATACCCATCCAGCTAACAATCTTATTTTAAATGGCATTACACGACAAGAGATTTTAACGATTGCAAAAGAACTCGGCATTGGGGTTATTGAAGAACCATTCCCTAAAGAAGTCCTCCTTCACGCAGATGAAGCGTTTATTTCAAGCACTTCACTTGAAATCGTGCCTGTCCATACGTTTAAAGGCGATATTGAAGCAACGATGTCTGTGGGAACGGTAACGAAAAAACTTCAGCAAGCATTCAAAGAACGTGTACAAAAGAAAACAAACGCATCCGTTTAGGATAGCGTTTGTTTGGTGTAGGCAGACTCGTGAATTTTCTGCAAAAAACGGGAAGGCGCTCCAACAGTGAACAGTGCAAGCTCATGCATCGCTCGTGTACATGCTGTGTATAAATGAAATCGTTCTTGCTCCGTATGAAATCGCTGGTCCGACGCATTAAAAACAAGGACTGAATCAAATTCTATTCCTTTTGCTAAATAAATTGGTAACACAACAATTCCCGTATCATATTCGTGATGATCCTCTGTCACAAGCTGAATCGTTAGCCATTCACTTAACGTTGCATGGGCTTTTTTCGCTTCTTCAGCTGTTTTTGTTAAGATAGCAATCGTTTGATACCCTTCGTCTTGATACGCCTCAATAAACTCTACCATTGGTTTAATCACCGTAACTTGATTGGCTGCCTCGATGATGGTCGGCTGTTTTCCGTCTCGGTCGAACGGCTCCACTTTCTTCGGTTCAGGCAAAAGCTCACGGCTAAACGACATAATTGGCTTTGTTGATCGATAACTTTTTTTAAATTCGATGTACGTTGATTCTTTAGGCAGACCTACTCCAGCTAATAATTCCGCGGCGGTACCGGTCTGATGATTTAAGGATTGGGAATAGTCACCAACAATTGTAAAACGGGCACGAGGATATAACATTTGCAAATACATTAATTGAAATGACGAATAATCTTGCGCTTCATCAATAAATACATGTTTAATTGATCGATCTACTTGCAAGCCTTTTAATTGGTCTAACAAGTATAAATAAGGGGTGGCGTCCTCATATGGCATTCGTCCCTTGCTTAACTCGTGAACGGTGAACAAAGCTACTTGCGAAAACCCCTCAACCTTCCCATGGCGGCTTGATAGAAGAAATTGTTGATACATTCCATCAATATCTAAAAACGAAAACGACCGCACTAATCGCTGTAATGGCTTAAAGGCTGCTTTAGTAATCCGCTTTGCTAGCAGCTTCTCTTGTTGCTCCTCAAGATCAAACGTATCACTATTTAATTGCTTTCCGTCTACTTGATGGTACGTCTGCATTAAAGTCTCATTATCGGCAAGCTCTCGTTCTTGTTCCACCCAATCACTTGATCGTTCTTTTCCTTCTTGCTTAGCAAGCTCCTTTAACAACCATTCAGCCGTAAGCTTTAAGCGGTTTTGAAGTGTAATAGAATGGTCTAAGCAGTAAAAATACGTTTGAATATCTGTTTTTTTCACAATCGTACTGCCTTTAAAGCGTAGGTCTTTAAACAAAACACCGTCGATTTCAAGTTCAGCTAAATAATCGTCTAGACAATGTTTAAACAAAGGGCTCGATTTCAACTCAATACTACGCTTCCGTGTACGATAGCGTTCCGTTTGTTCATTTGAAAGCATATACTCCAACTGTTCAAAGTGGTTCTCCACATCAAATTTTTTCCCTAACCGTTTGTATAAATAGCCTTTTAACGTTTGCTGAGTCATGTTCTCTTCACCTAGTTCAGGAAGCACAGTTGAAACATAGTTTGAAAACAACTCATTTGGAGAAAACAATATCAATTGTTGCGCATCCAACTGCTCTCGGTGTCGAAACAATAAATAAGCTGCTCGCTGCATAGCAACAGACGTTTTCCCACTACCCGCTACTCCTTGCACAATTAAAAAGCGATTTCTTTCATTTCGAATCGCTTTATTTTGTTCTTTTTGAATCGTAGATACAATGGTTTTCATGGAAGTGGATGCCTGATCACTTAGCGCTTCTTTGAGTCGTTCATCTCCAATCGCTAGAGAGGTATCAAACATTGCCTTTAACTGCCCCCTGCGAAACACATATTGACGCTTCCCAACTAATTCAGCCTCTATTTCACCTTCAGGCGCATTGTAGGAAATCGGCCCAATTTCTGCGTCATAATACACGCTTGAGATGGGGGCTCGCCAGTCATAGATCAGAAACTCTTCTTCCGCTTCATCCATTAATGAAGCTAACCCTATATAGATAGGCTCCTCTTGCTTCTGTCCCTCCTCCTTTAAATCAATTCGTCCAAAATAAGGAGCATTAGCGAGTCTACGTAGCGTTTTCATTTGCTTTTTCATGACATCGCTACTACGCTCTCGCTCATGTAAAAGCTCTGCTTGCTGACGGATACTCGAAATGGTTTCTTCTGCATCCTCCGTATTGGAAAAATTCATTGTTACGTTATCCCAAAAGGTTTCTTTTATTTCTTTTTCATCTTCGTGCACACCTTCAAGCTGTTGCTTTAATAGCGTTTGTTTTGTACGAATAAAGGCATGAATAAATGCCGCACGTTCATATTCATAATGCAAAAAAACACGTCCCTCCAGCGAACTCCATTTAACCGTATCGTTTATAGTAGCACAAACGATTTTTCCACATCAAGGTTTTCATCTCCTATAGTTCCACTCATCGCTTTCATATCGTTCTTTTGCAAGCTGTTGGACTTCCTTTTCTTCCTTCGCTGTTAACGTATAAGGTTCAAGGATTATGTCTAGCCCTTTTTCAAATCCATTTTTAAATGCATGAACGGCTTCTTGCATAGAAACAGGTTTTTCCCTTAACTCATTAATGGCTACAGCTTTCTTTAAGAACTGCTGCTGCATTCGTTCTCGCAATCGCTCCGAGCGATAATGAAACAAATCGAACAGCTTGTCGACGTCAAAATCGAATACGATTGAGCCATGCTGTAAAATGACCCCTTTTTGTCTCGTTTGTGCGCTTCCTGCAATTTTTCTACCTTCTACAACAAGTTCATACCAAGAGGGTGCATCAAAACAAACAGAAGAACGAGGTTTTTTTAACGCGTCTTTTTCTTGCTTACTTTCAGGAACAGAAAAGTAAGCAGAGAGACCCAACTCTTTAAATCCCTCAAGTAAACCGGTAGAAATAACACGGTACGCTTCTGTTACAGATGCAGGCATAGCAGGATGATGCTCTGAGACAATAACACTATACGTTAATTCATGTTCGTGAAGAACGCCTCTTCCTCCAGTCGGACGACGTACAAATCCTAACTTGTTTTCTTTTACTTTTTCCAGGTTAATTTCTTTTTCTACCTGTTGAAAGTAGCCAACAGATAAAGTCGCTGGATTCCAACCATAGAAACGAATGGTTGGAGGAATGGTACCATTACTATGCCAATTTAATAACGCTTCATCTAACGCCATATTGTATGAGGGTGCTTTGTTTCCGGAATAAATGAATCTCCAAATTTCAGTCAACTAAATCGCTTCCTTCTTGTTGTTGAATTCGTTTTGCATACTTACGATTGAAAAACCTACGTCCTATCGATATAATAAAGACAGATGAAACATTGAAGGGGAGTTCGCTAGAATTATGGAATTACAGACGATTATTCTTATTGTGCTTACAGTTGCATTACTTACATTTATCGTTGTTCGGTTACGTACACCAAACTATTTAAAAACACTATCTCAAGATGAGTTTATTAAAGGCTACCGAAAAGCGCAACTTATAGATGTTCGTGAGACACGTGAATTTGACGGAGGTCATATCTTAGGCGCACGAAATATTCCAATGTCTCAGCTTCGTCAGCGTCAAAATGAAATTCGCAAAGATCAACCGGTATATATTTACTGTCAATCAGGTGCACGAAGCAAACAAGCAGCAAAACTGATTAAAAAGAAACGTGGAGCCGAAGATATATCTCATCTAAAAGGCGGCTTTCGAAAGTGGACAGGTAAAGTAAAAAAGAAAAAATAAAGCGAAAAGCAGCTGTTATGCACAGCTGCTTTTTCTTCATTTCTTACTACGAATGCACCGTTTCTCCATGACGTTCATATTTTAAAATCGGTTTTCTCGCTGCCAACGTTTCATCTAGTCGGCTCACTACTGTATGGTGTGGCGCTTCTTGAACCACTTCTGGTGTTTTTTCAGCTTCCACTGCAATTTGAATCATGGCGTCTATAAATGCATCAAGAGTTTCTTTTGACTCTGTCTCTGTCGGCTCAATCATCATACACTCTTCAACATTTAACGGGAAGTAAATAGTTGGAGGATGGTAGCCAAAATCAAGCAATCGTTTCGCTATATCAAGCGTACGAACACCCAGCTTCTTTTGACGTCTTCCAGAGAGCACAAACTCATGTTTACAGTGCTGTGTATATGGTAAATCGTAATAAGGTGCCAATCGTCTCATCATATAGTTCGCGTTTAATACTGCGTATTCAGATACGAGTCTTAATCCTTCTGCCCCCATTGTGCGAATATACGTATATGCACGTAAATTAATGCCGTAGTTTCCATAGTAAGGCTTCACACGGCCAATAGACTGTGGACGTTGGTAATCGAATTCATATTGATCTGCTTTTTTCACTAAAACTGGTTTTGGTAAAAATGGCAACAAGTCTTTCTTTACACCAACAGGGCCTGAACCTGGTCCGCCGCCTCCATGAGGACCAGTAAATGTTTTATGCAAATTTAAGTGAACAACGTCAAAACCCATATCCCCTGGACGAGTAATGCCTAAAATCGCATTTGAATTAGCACCATCATAATAAAGCTTCCCACCCGCTTCATGAATAATGGAAGCCATTTCAACGATATCAGCTTCAAACAATCCAAGTGTATTTGGGTTTGTAAGCATTAACGCTGCCGTTTCTTCATTGACAACTTCACGTAAATGATCTAAATCAACAAGACCAATCTCATTTGTTCGAACTGTTACCGAATCAAATCCTGCTACTGTTGCTGATGCCGGATTTGTACCGTGAGCAGAGTCAGGTACAATCACTTTCGTCCGCTTAAAGTCTCCATTTGCTTCATGATATGCACGAATCATCATGAGTCCTGTCCACTCACCATGAGCACCAGCTGCTGGTTGAAGGGTGACTTCATCCATACCTGTAATTTCTGCAAGTGATGTTTGTAGCTGATACAACATCTTAAGAGAACCTTGGACTTGATACGCAGGCTGGTAAGGGTGTACGTTGCTTAGTCCTGATATTCTCGCTACATCTTCGTTCACTTTTGGATTGTATTTCATGGTGCATGAGCCTAGTGGGTAGAAACCTGAATCTACACCATGGTTTCGTCTTGATAAAGCAGTATAGTGCCTCATAATTTGTAATTCAGATACTTGAGGTAACTCTGGCTCCCGCTCACGCAAAAACTCTTCAGGAATAAGGGAACTTATGTCTTCTTCTATAATATCGAGTTCTGGTAAACTATGTCCGAGTCGCCCTTCTTTGCTTTCTTCAAAGATTAGCGCCATTCCTCCGTTTTGTACTGTCATGCGAACGCCCCCAGTTCTTTTGCAAAGTGATCCAACTCTTCTTTTGAACGTAACTCTGTCACACAAATGAGCATTTGGTTTTCACGGCTTTCATCAACTTCTGCTAAATTAAATCCACCAATAATTCCTTTTTTAAAAAGCGCTTTGTTAACGAGTTCAACTGATTGATTCAGTTCAACGACAAATTCATTGAATGTTGCTCCATACGCTTGAATAGTGACTCCTTGTTGCTGGAGCTGTTTCTTTAAATAGTTTGTTTTTTGTACATTTTGTGTGGCCATTTCTTTTACGCCTTTTTTCCCAATAGCCGTCATTGCTACAGAGGCAGCTAACGCATTTAATGCTTGATTCGAACAAATATTTGACGTTGCTTTATCACGACGAATGTGCTGTTCACGGGCTTGCAACGTTAACACAAAGCCTCGATGGCCGTTTTCATCAACCGTTTGACCAACTAGACGTCCTGGCACTTTACGCATTAATTTTTTTGTTGTAGCAAAATAACCACAATGCGGACCACCAAATTGAGTCGGAATACCAAATGGTTGGGCATCTCCAATGACAATATCTGCCCCGAATTCACCAGGAGGTCTTAATAAACCAAGGGCAAGAGGGTTACTTGAAACAACAAATTGGGCTTTTGTTGAATGAGTGATTTCCTCAATAGCGGCTAGCGGCTCTAAGCTTCCAAAGAAATTCGGGTGTTGAACAATGACACAAGCAACATCATGATCATGAAGCTGTTTTAACGCTTCTACATCCGTTACACCGTCTTTTGTTTCAATTTCTTTCACTTCTAAGTTTTGTCCATACGCGTTTGTTCGTAGTACGTCTCTTGCTTCTGGGTGAACCGATTTTGATACAAGAATCGTTTTCTTTTTTGTATGCCCTGCTGATAACATCGCCGCTTCTGCTAAAGCGGTTGGCCCATCATACATAGATGAATTGGCTAAATCCATACCTGTTAGCTCACAAATCATCGTTTGAAATTCAAAAATTGCTTGTAGTTCACCTTGCGAAATTTCTGGTTGATAAGGCGTATACGCTGTGTAAAATTCTGATCGAGAAATCACATGATCAACAATTGAAGGAATATAATGTTCATAAACACCTGCACCTAAGTACGAAGGAAATTCTTTAATGGATGTATTCTCTTTAGCCAGTTGCTGAAAAAATGATAGCAACTCTGGCTCTTTTAATGCTCGTTCAATTGCTAATGTTCGATTAAAACGTGTATCCCCAGGTATGTCTGATAACAATTCTTCAATTGATTGAACACCAATTGCTTGTAGCATATCTTGTTTATCTTCTTCAGTCATTGGTAGATAACGATGTACTTCCACTCAAAATTCCTCCCTTTATCTTAAACACTGCGTTTATAAAATGGCGTTTTCACTACTTTAGCTAGAATGTTTTTACCACGAATATGAACGGTTACTTCAGTATCTAATGCGGAAAAGTCGGCATCTAGTAAGACGAGTCCAACATTTTTTCCTAAAGTCGGTGATTGTGTTCCAGACGTTACAACCCCGATCTTCTTATCCTCTTTATAGACCTCATAACCATGTCTAGGTATACCTCTTCCAATCATTTCAATTCCAACTAGTTTCCGAGTTGGGCCTTCCGTTTTTTGCGCTTTTAATGCCTTTTGACCGATAAACGGAGTCGCTTTATCTACTTTAACTGCAAAACCGATGCCAGCTTCAATTGGGGAAATTTCACGATTCAGTTCTTGACCGTATAGTGCCAATTTCGCTTCAAATCGTAAAGTATCTCTTGCCCCTAATCCACACGGAAGCAGACCGAACGGTTCTCCTGCTTTTAAAATCTTGTTCCAAAGCCCAGGTGCATCAGTGTGAGAAACATACAGTTCAAAACCGTCTTCTCCTGTATAGCCTGTTCTTGAAAGAAAGGTCGGTACCCCTCCAAGGGATACACCTTCTCGGAAACGAAATGGTTTGATGTTCGTAATCGTCGTTTCTGTGAGTGTTTGTAAAATGTTCACCGCTTTAGGCCCTTGAACAGCGAGTAGCGCCGTTTCTTTCGACACGTTGTTCAAGCTTACATCCCCTTGAATGTGCTCTTGAATCCAAGCAATATCCGACTCAATATTAGCAGCATTCAGAACAAGTACATACGCATCCTCCGAGCGACGATAAACGATTAAATCATCTACCGTCCCCCCGCTTTCTGTGCACATTGCATGGTACTGGGCCTGACCATCTTCCATCTTTGAAAGATCATTTGTCAAAAGTCTTTGTAAATTACTTAGCGCATCTGGTCCCTCTACTTCTAATTCACCCATGTGTGATACATCAAATAGTCCAGCTGACCCGCGAACCGCAAAGTGCTCTGCTTTAATTCCACTAAACGAAACGGGCATTTCCCAACCACCAAAATCAACTGTTTTTGCAAGATTTTGATATTCTTCAAATAAAGGTGTTCGTTGTAACGTCATATGTACCCCTCCTCTAAGTTCTTGACCGATAAAAAAAGGACAAAGCAAACACAACGGTGTTTGCTCTGTCCTTTGAACCAGAAAGTTTCATTCAGATGGTTCTTAGTCTGAATTGTCTTCGTAGGTGGCTTGCTCATCAAGCGCTCTCCAGAGATGCGTCCAGTAAAAGTCTTTTTTGCCTGAGAGATTCACATATGTTTGCTCCTTCGGCGCTATGCTTATGAATCACATAGTCTCTCCCTTTACTATCATCCGCTTTATTCAATTCGCTTATCGTTTAAAAAGCTGGAATTCGTCCATACTAAAAAGAGTCTGTTAACACTTTTAATCCTACCAACGGACAAATAAATAAGCAACAGATTTTTCGCAAATTCAGCATATTTTTTCTTAATATAAAGGATGTGAACCCGTTGGATATTAACATTAATTTCGATAAAGACTGGAATGTTCGGTTTTTAGAGAAGATCGATCAAGATGGTCCTTGGTCAGACTTTGAAACCTATAAACTTGCTTTTGAAGCGCAGCAACATTTACAAATACCAGAATTTAGCGGACTTGTGGCACCACGATACCTCCCGCAGCTTGAGCCTTATCAACACCAAATTGAAGCGGCAGAAACCGTTATTGAAGAGATGCATGGAAAAGCCATTCTTGCTGACGAAGTAGGATTAGGTAAGACTATTGAAGCAGGCCTTGTTTTAAAGGAATACATGATCCGTGGTCTAGTGAAGAAAGCCCTTATTTTAGTACCTGCTTCCCTTGTTTCTCAGTGGGCAAATGAGCTTAATTCAAAGTTCTTTATTCCAGCTATTCCACAAAAAAAAGCATATGTGTGGGAACAATGCGATGTAGTTGTTGCCTCCATTGATACAGCTAAACGGGCACCCCACCGTGACATTGTCTTAGATCAACCATATGACATGGTCATTATTGATGAAGCACATAAATTAAAAAATCCTAAAACAAAAAACTATGAATTTATCCGATTGCTAAAAAAGAAGTACTGTTTGCTTTTAACAGCGACTCCTGTTCAAAACAAGCTTGAGGAAATCTTTAATTTAGTTTCCTTGCTTAAGCCTGGACATCTAGGGAACATTGAAAGTTTTGATAAAGCCTTTCGCTCTGATAAACGGTCAGCTAAAAATGATGAACAACTGCGTTCCCTTGTTCAAAAAGTAATGGTACGTAACAGACGCGAGGATACAGGTATTGAATGGACAAAGCGCGTTGTTCAAACAATCCCTATTGATTTTAGTGCGAGTGAACGCCAGTTCTATGAAAAACTAGAACAAAGTAAAGGGGCACTGAATCACTTTACTTTACTAACCTTAAAGCGAGAATTGTGCTCAAGTCGAGAAGCGGTGTTTATGACGTTAAAAAATACGATTGAAAAAGCCCAAGAAAATGGAAATGACCCTAGTTATGCAGTCAACCTTCTAAACGAAGCGGCTACAATTGAGGGCCATGCGAAAGCAGAAAAAGCGTTAGAGCTAATTAAAACAATAAAGGATAAAGTCATCATTTTTACAGAGTATCGTGCAACACAACTCTATTTGCAATGGTTTTTTAAACAACATCACATTACATCTGTACCATTTCGAGGGGGATTTAAACGTGGAAAAAAAGATTGGATGCGTGAGCTCTTTAAAAACCATGCTCAAGTATTAATTGCAACTGAAGCAGGTGGGGAAGGGATTAACTTGCAATTTTGTCACCACATTATTAACTATGACCTTCCATGGAATCCGATGCGTATTGAACAACGAATTGGACGCTTGCATCGCTTAGGGCAGCAACATGATGTACAAATTTATAATTTCGCTGTTCAAGATACTGTTGAACAGAAAATATTAGACTTGTTATACGATAAAATTCATTTATTTGAATCTGTTATCGGTCAACTAGATGATATTCTTGCCAAGATTGAACTACCGAATTTAGATGAACATGTCAATAATATTATTGAACACTCTTCCTCAGACGGTGAAATGAAAATCAAATTCGATCACCTCGCTGCCGTGATTAACGAAGCTCAAGAAGAATTAAAGTCAGAAAACGAGGAGAAAGAGGACCATGAATCAGCTTGATATTCACAGCTATTTGAAGCGCTATTTTCTTACACATGATAGTACGCTAGTGGAAGAATCCCCGGCTCATTTAACGGTTAAACTATCCATTAAACTCGATAAAGCTCTAATGAACCGTCCTTTTTATTGGCATTACCAAGAGAAAATCGGTTCTGAACCGAATCCGATGACAATCACGCTCATTACAGATCAAAATCGTTGTCCAGAAGACCTTCAAGGAGAAGTTATTCATTTCGGTTCCCCCCGTTTATCTCAGATTTTTGATTCGGCTAATGAGCTCGGTTCTTTTATACGCATGTACGAAACGAAGTCAAACGTTACAGCAGGCTCGCACCCTCTGCACCCTTGGCTTTCCATCAATGCTAAGCTGTCGTTTCAGTGTGATCGAAAAAAGGACATTCTTCTGTCACTCGGTCTAAATTTAATTCACGGACAAATCGTTCCTCAATTTTTTGAAAAGGTGCAGCAGCTTACTTTAACGCCTAAAATTCCTGATTATTGCTTTACTCTTTCTCCCCTTATTAAGGTAGAGTCTGGCATCACGCGACTTCAAAAAGTGATGAAAACGTATATTGAAAACGAACCAACGGAGTGGGCATTAGCGGCTAAGAAGCGTTGGACTTATGACGAAGCCTTATTGGAATCCTTTTATGAAGGCATAGAAGATAAGCCAGACAGTTACTTTGCTGAAAAAGAAGCATTACGGGAGCGGTATGAGCCTCATATTAACATTTCGATTGTAAATGGAGGCATTTTTTACCTCCATCAACAACTGTTCCAACATTAAAAACCAAGCTACTTATGCAGCTTGGTTTTTATTTTCACCCTATTCTAATGGAACTCCTCCACCACGAACAATATAGGCATAGATTGTTGCGATTGAAAAGAAACCAAAAACAAGTACAGATACTCCACTAAAGCCTACCGCAAAAAAGTTTTTTCGCTTTAAACTAACGATGGCACCTGCAAAAGAAAAAATTGCTACTAATAATGCTAAACCTGCAAAAACCATGTGCTTTTCCTCCAGTATGTATTTGATTTTATTGTACTCGTTTTCATAGCGTTTGTCGAGGGCTCTTCTTTTCCTAATAAGGAGTGCTATGATACACTTTACTTCATAAGTAAAGGAGGTTTCATATGTTTAAACAAATCCCATTAGGTCCCATTCAAACGAATGCTTACGTACTGTATAACGACGATAAAGAAGCCGTCATCTTCGACCCAGGCGGGGATGCTGAAGCACTTATAACTTGGTTGAAACGTGAACAGCTTACGCCACTTGCGATCTTACTCACACATGCACACTTTGACCACATTGGTGCGGTAGATGCGGTTCGAGACACCTTTTCCATACCTGTATACTTACATACGAAAGAACGCCATTGGTTAGAGGACCCTGCCCTAAATGGTTCCTCACGCCTGACAGGACGGCCAATAACAACTGCGAAGCCTGCAGATCATTTACTTACAAACGAGAAGTCATTAACAATAGGCACCTTTACGTTTTCTGTTTTCCACACACCTGGACACTCACCTGGAAGTGTCTCCTATTATTATCAAAAAGAAGCCGTTTTATTTTCAGGTGATGTTTTATTCCAGCAAAGTATCGGTCGTACAGATCTTCGTGGAGGCGACCACACTTTATTATTAGCAAGCATTCATAATAAGATACTACCTTTACCCGAACGAACAATTGTTGCATCTGGGCATGGCCCTCTTACGACAATCGGTCAAGAAATGGATCACAACCCGTTTCTCACAGGGTATTAAAAGAAACCGCTGCTTACTCACGTTAAGCGGCGGTTTACTGTATGTATATATTAGTGCCCAAAGCTCGGTACATTGATAAAAAGAGCGTAGTATGTAAAACCTACAAAAAACACCGTACAATAGCCTGCAAAAATATACACATATACACGTTCAGACAGCTTTAGGTAGCCAAGCGCAATTAAAATAAATGTTTGCGCAAAAAACAGGAGAGACATATTATACATATTGCCAATGTAAAATAAAACTGCAAAAATTCCTGTCCAAAAACCTAGGCCTCGATACATGCGATCCATCATGTCTACCCCTCCTCTTCTTAAACGGCTGTCCTACCCATTATATACGAGAATATGATTTTTTGTAAATGCTTACTTCCGTTTAAGCTGCCTTTTCAAGACTGAAAGTGCAAATGGGGCCATGCCAAATGCCCAATGAGAAAGAGGATCTCGTTCCTTCTTCTTTTGCTCACGTTTTTCCGTACGCTCCGATTTCGGTTGATCGATTTTTTTTACGGCTTCCTGGGTTGCAAATTTTAATAAATCTTGGAAAGACATATTCTCACCTCCCCTTTAGTCTTCCCAAGATCCTTTAATCGTATGCTAGTCCCCTTCTTTATAATGAAGCATCTCACCTGATGGACTTACTGTAAAGGTAGCGACTCGTTCTTTCCCATTACGAAGCGTTGCTTTGAGCTTATACGTACCTTCACTGTCTTCTAAGCGCTCTCCTAAAACATCTCCAATTGGAAGTCGTATAAAAAAATCATGTTCATGGTTCGTCACCGCTTTTTGAACGCCGATGTGCAGTAAATTTTCAAGGTGCATAAGATTTTTTTGGTTGTGTAAATAAGCTTGTTCACGGTGATAATAGTCCACTTGCCATAAAAGATAAAGTGTTAGCAGAAGCAGAAAAAAGAGGGTTGGCAAAAAGACCATCCCCTCATCTGAATGTTTGATAAGCATGCACCCACTCTTTCGTCGAAACAAACAGCCTTTCAAACTGTTGACCCGTTTCAAGTGTAATGGAACAATGTAGCTGCCCATAAAACTGGTGATCAGATAACGGCGGTGCGCAATGAAAAGTGGCTACATCGTCTAATAAGATCACTAAACCTTTTTTATCTTTAAAGCGCTGTATTCTTGACTCCATCCTTAACTCATACGAAATGACTGCACCATCAATAATGATTTCTAATGCTTGATTCTGCCACCTTATCATGTCCGCTTCTTTAACGTCTTGATTAATATGATTTAAAAAGCGAATCACATCACCATTGCTATAGTGAACATCCGTCTGGATGAGCAGAAAAAGGTTGGTGAATAGCAAAATGATAAAGCTAACGATACTTAAACCAATTAACTGTTCAACGTACGTAAATCCTTCATGGTTGTGCCAACGCATAGACACATAGCCATTCTTGTTTTTTTACATAGCCTTTTGCACACCTCTCTACAATGGCCTTATCTTCAGTTGGGAGCCAACCTTCTGTATGCGGTAATTGTAAGCGTTTCTCTTCTAGCTCGTATAGGAGCGTTAATTCCTCGACAACAGCTTGCCGCTTCTCCATTATCCATAAACAAGTTGGCAACAGCGTAAGACCCATTATACTTACGAGCAGGAGTGCAGCAATAGCATCCATCAAGATAAATCCTTCATTGTTGCCGATAAACAATATGCCCCTTTCCGATTTGGACTGTAAATCGTACGTGAAAATGTTCCGTACGTACATCCCAAGAGCCTGACTTACGCGGATGTCCATTCGCCAAAAAAGAGACATCCTCTAGCTTGATCGTCACAGGTTCAATTTCTACATTAGTTGGATAGACAACACGACGCTTTTCTTTTTGATCGACAAATAAAATGAGGGTATTGTCTTCAAAACGTACAGTTGCCACTTTCCCTTCTGTCATTGCTACATGTTGTGCATACACTAGATCATGCTTAAATTGTTCAATGGTTTGTTTTTGGATCGTCTTGTCTTGTGATTGGAAATAGAATATAGGAAGGGATAGAAATAGTGAAAGTAAAAGGAGTGTAAAAAGTAATTCGATGAGCGTGAAACCTTCATTCGTTTTCAATAACAACTTGTCTTCCATTTAAAACTAGTTTTTTGCCAGATGCACAGGTAATGTGATCAACATACTTTTCAGCTACTAACACATCTAGAGAAGCAGGAAGGTTTCCATGCTCCACTTCATATGCACCAACTTGAGTTTGGACGAGCTTCTTCGTGGCATCACAGCTTTTTCCACCAGCCATATCTGTGTTCTTACTCATATTCGGAAGTGCGATAAGTAGCAATACAGAAATAATCATTAAGACAACAAGCATTTCAATTAATGTAAATCCTTCGTCTTTCTTCATTGCTTTTTTCATAGATCACCTCATCATTCGTGTACGTATGAATCCTTTTCCTCCTTTCTTTTAAACTTATGAACTTAATTAGACAAAAACTTCCATACTCCTGCTAAATTTTCAACTTTTTTTATTCAGGAATTTGTTATACTAAAAGGGAGCTTGTACGAGAGGATTTTCTATGTGAAATTTATTTTATTACGTTTAATTCGATTTTATCGCAACTATATCTCTGTTGCACTGCCACCTAGATGTCGATTTTATCCTACCTGTTCTCAATATGGGTTAACTGCTATTGAACAACATGGTGCAATCAAAGGAAGCTACTTAACCATTAAACGGTTATTAAAATGCCATCCTTTTCATCCAGGTGGATTTGATGAAGTACCGGTTCCTAAAATCAAGAAAAAAGACAACGACAGTTAGCTGTCGTTGTCTTTTTTCTTATATGCGGGTGAAGGGACTTGAACCCCCACGTCATAAAGACACTAGATCCTAAGTCTAGCGCGTCTGCCAATTCCGCCACACCCGCGCATTAATGGCGGAGAAGGAGGGATTTGAACCCTCGCGCCGCTTACACGACCTACACCCTTAGCAGGGGCGCCCCTTCAGCCACTTGGGTACTTCTCCGTAATCTATAAGGGATGGGCCTGAGTGGACTCGAACCACCGACCTCACGCTTATCAGGCGTGCGCTCTAACCAGCTGAGCTACAGGCCCCTTTTGTTCACAAAATAAAAAAGCGGGTGATGAGAATCGAACTCACATCATCAGCTTGGAAGGCTGAGGTTTTACCACTAAACTACACCCGCATGGTAATATTATTATAAAAGAGCGGAAGACGAGATTCGAACTCGCGACCCCCACCTTGGCAAGGTGGTGTTCTACCACTGAACTACTTCCGCATATAAATGGCTGGGCTACCTGGGATCGAACCAGGGAATGACGGAATCAAAATCCGTTGCCTTACCGCTTGGCTATAGCCCAAAATTGGTTGCGGGGGGCGGATTTGAACCACCGACCTTCGGGTTATGAGCCCGACGAGCTACCAGACTGCTCCACCCCGCGTCGTTATCATGCATTTGGACAATGCTTATTCAGAAAGGAATAAACTAAATATGGCGGAGGAAGAGGGATTCGAACCCCCGCGGGCTTTAACACCCCTGTCGGTTTTCAAGACCGATCCCTTCAGCCGGACTTGGGTATTCCTCCGTATAAAGTGGAGCCTAGCGGGATCGAACCGCTGACCTCCTGCGTGCAAAGCAGGCGCTCTCCCAGCTGAGCTAAGGCCCCATAAAGTTAATCTTATGTAAGTCGTACGCAATTACCTTAGCGACATTTAATAATATAGCATATTAAAATGATGAGCACAAGACTTTATTAAAAAATTTTTTTGGAAACTCTTTCGTCTCTTTATTTTACCTATTAAAGAAACCTCATGCAAGTTTCTCCTACATGAGATTAAACATTTCATACATTGGCAGCATGATAATTAAAAATAAAAAGAATATAAAACTACCGATAAAAAGAAATAATAGCGGCTGTATAGCCTGCAATCCTCTTTCTATTTTTTGGTCAAGTTCTTCAAGTATCCAATTACTAAAAAATTGCAAATCAGACGCTAATGTACCTGTTCGACTTCCATTCTCAACGATAATGCGTAGTTCGTGCAAATAATATGGCTGTGTTTCTAAATAAGCGGAAAGGCTATAGCCTTCCTTTAAATAATGATTCATTTGATTCGCTTCATCTTTGAAAAAAGGCATGTATGATTGTTTCTCAAAAATAAAAATGGCTTCATGAATTGACATCCCAGTTTGTAACAGTTTTCCTAGTTGCAATGAGAAGTAAAATGTAATGATTTGTTTGAGCATTGCGTTAGTTGGCTTCCATTTTAATAACAAACGTACTTTTTCATGTGGCGTTTTATTTTGCAGATGTCTTCTAACAACAGCGTACACCATCATGGTAAAAATAAGGAGGCCAGCTAAAAAAATTGGAAGGTTTGATAAGAAAGCAAAGAAATAATTAATAAATGGTGGAATTGTTTGATTCATCGTTAAAAACAGTGACTGAAAATGAGGGACAATATAGAGATTTAATAAAACGAGGGCGACGATAGCTCCAAATAGTAAAATGAGGGGATAACGTATTAATTTCTGAAGTTGTAGACTCGTTTTTAACCGTTTTTGATAAAGCTTACTTGCTTCTATTAACCCTTCTGCAACCTTCCCCTGCTCTTCATAAAAGAAAATATACGATTGAACATCAATAGGAAGGTCCATATCGTTTAAGCTTGAAGAAAGAGGTTCTCCATTTGTTAACTTTTGCTCTATGAGTTGAATGATGCGTTGTGTTTCTGTTGTTGACTGAACAGATAAAAAAGTTAGAGCCTGTTCGGTACTATATCCACATTGCAATAGTTCTCCTAATTTCTTAATAAAGGAGATTTTCATTAATTTTG
The DNA here is from genome assembly GCF_004375095.1 of Shouchella oshimensis. NCBI lineage: Bacteria > Bacillati > Bacillota > Bacilli > Caryophanales > Bacillaceae > Shouchella > Shouchella oshimensis. The sequence continues at coordinate 575,849 of NZ_SNUX01000001.1, forward strand.
TCATACGTTTACGTTTTTTTATCATCAGCTACCTCATCCGACTTAAACGAACGCATGTCTCATCATCAATCATACCTATCGCCCAAGCTTTTTTTGTGACGGTTAAAAACGGAGCTTGAAGCTGCACTCCATCCATGGCATCCTTTAACTCCTTTCCTATTAGCCAGTCAAACATAGCGATTCGATTGCCTCCCTCCTTTTGTGTAACAAGCTTTTGATAAAGAATCGCTTGGATACAAGAAAGACTACTCTCAATCCCTAAATCCTTTAATCTTTCCAACGTTGAAAATGAATTTGTCACATGAAGGCTAGCAATCACAACATGACCAGTATTGGCTGCTTGGACAGCTATAGCGGCAGTTATTGGATCTCGAATCTCACCAATAACAATAATATCTGGATCATGCCTTAAAATAGCCCGTAACGCATGTTCAAAAGATAGGCCACCCCTTGTCTGAATTTCTACTTGGGTCATGCCTTCGATCCGATGTTCAATAGGATCTTCTACAGAAATAATTCGATAGCGTTGTTTTTCAATAAGTTGCTTGATGATGGAATAGATGGTTGTGGTTTTCCCTGAACCTGTTGAACCGGTTATTAGAACTAAGCCAGGTGTCGCATGTAATAGCTGTTTAAAATAATGTTTGTCTTTTTTGAAAGGAGAAAGCGTTTGTAGTGGTTGGAGGCTCGCGCTGTTCAAAATCCGAATGGCGATACTTTCAAGAGGGGCTGTAGGAAGAGTTGAAATTCTCATTGCAATAGACGTTTTGTTCCATTTGTATTCAAATGCCTTACTCTGTGAGTGCCGTCGTTCACTAATGTCCATTCCAACAACGTATTTAAGATGATTCGAAAGTTTTTGAGATTCTTCAATATGAATACGTTGAACAAATGTCAATTTGCCTGTTAATCGATAATAGACGTAATAGCCGTCGTTGCTAGGACTAAGGTGAACATCCGACGCTCCTGCTTTTAGTGCCTGTATAAGTAGCGCATCACTAATAAACATATTTGTCTGTATATCCATTCTAAACTCCTTTCTGCTGTAGTGCTTTATTTATTCAACAGTTCTTTCTTCAATCCCTGCTTCACCTTCTTTTTTTTCGATGTCTTGCTGTTTTTGTTTTTGGGATGGTTTCTGCTGGTTGTTTTCGAATCCACTTTAGGAACTTTCTTAGTTTCTCATCTTGTTTTAAATGAAGAATCGTTGTTAAGCGTGAAGCGAGTTCTTTATTTGTATAAAGCGCATGGATTTGTTTATGGCAAGGAATACAAAGATTCGCTGTTTCTGCAAACGTCCCTCCTTCATCCTTTGGTAGTAAATGGTGAATGGTTGTAGCGACATTTTCTCGCTCACACAATTCACAGCAGCCGCGTTTCTTAATCACCCTTATCTCCTCCTTTATCTTTATATTGAAGTCTACCCTTTTCATTGGTACGATAAAAGCTTGAAAGGAGCTCTCATGCATACGGCACGATATATGAATCAAACCATTACTATAAACACACTTGAACGATCTGAGTGGAATAAACTGTACTTAGCTAGTAAGCAAGGTAAACTGACTTGCATTCACTGTGAAGTTCCTTTACGCATGGCATTATCCATTCACGAAAAACCGAGCTTTATTCACCCTGATCCAATAGATGAAGCTTGTTATACAGAGACTAATTCAACGATGTCTGTTCAGAAAGTCCAATCACAACCAAGAGAGTTTTCAGGCTTTCGTTTACCAACAAATAGTCAGATTGAAAAGGAACCAACAAAAGAAACTAAGTGGAAAGAGCCAGAACCTTTAGTGGTCCGTCATCGCTTTCAGGAGCCGAAACCATTGAATAGTCAGTTCGATCCTTACCGCCGCTCTCTTGAAGGTACATCGCTCTCGTTTAATGAAGAGCAGTGGCGTAGCATAAAAAAAACAGACGGTCCTTTGCTTATTCTTGCAGGAGCAGGTAGCGGAAAAACACGTGTCATAACAGCAAGAGCTGCGTATATGATAACAGAGCTTGGCATTCCGCTTAACCGCATAGCTCTTGTTACCTTTACATCGAAAGCAGCACAAGAAATGAAAGAACGAATGCTGCTTTATCCTGGTATTACGAAGGAAATGGGTGAACGACTGCTTATTCGGACGTTTCATAGCTTGTTTTTACAAATGCTTAAACACCATCAAAGCGAGCAATGGCACCACTCACGATTAATTCAATCTCCTCATTATCTTGTGAAACAAATAGGCATGACACTTGGACTTGATGAAAATGAATTTGCATACGATTCAGCAGTGACACAAATTAGTTTTTGGAAGAATCATATGATCGCTCCTGAACAGGTAAAAACGAAAACCGCTTTTGAGGAAAAAGTCAAAACGCTTTACCAAGAATACGAACAACAAAAGCAGGTTCAGCACTATTATGATTTTGACGACATTTTATTAGGTTGTTTAGCCCTTTTACAAGAGAACCCAGCGTTACTAGAAAAATACCAAGAACGATTTTCTTACCTATCTGTTGACGAATTTCAAGATATTAATTTACTTCAATTTGAAATCGTACGTTTGCTTTCTCAAAAGAACGATAACCTTTGTGTCGTTGGTGATGACGACCAATCCATCTATGCCTTTCGTGGAAGTGATCCATCCTTTATCCAGTCGTTTCAATCGTATTATCCATCAGCAATGATTGTGACGCTAGAAGATAATTACCGTTCAACTCATGAAATTATTGGGACCGCCAATACCGTTATACAAAAAAACCAACAACGATTATCCAAAACCTTACGAGCTCAAGTTACAAAGGTGGACAACACACCAACAATCTTTTATCCCTATAATGAGGAAGAAGAAGCATCCATCATTGTTGAAGAGATTACCTCTACTTTGGCAACTGGTCAATCTATTGAGCAAATTGCCGTTCTTTTTCGCACTAGCGCTGGTGCTCGTGCGCTAACAGAGCGTCTCATTGAAGCTGATATTCCCTTTCAGTTAGATCAAACTGCAGGGACGTTTTATGATAAGCCCATTGTTCAGAAAGCACTTGCTTTTTTAAGACTTGCTCTTTATGAGGATCATGATGAAGCGGCTCCTTATGCTTTACAAGCTTTATTCTTAAAACAAGACAAGCACCTTGAATTAATCGCTATTAAACAAAAACGAGCTTGTACATTATTAGAAGCATTCCCTTTTTTAACAGGTACCCAACCGTTCCAAAGAAAAAAATTGCAACAGCTACCAAGGTTATGTAAAAACTTAACGACTCTCTCTCCTATTCAAGCGCTTGAAAGTATTGAGCAAGACATTGGTTTCAAAGATACACTAAAGAAACAAGCCCAAGAAGGAAATCAGCTCGACAAAGGAAGCGATTCATTCCGACAATTAAAAGCATTGGCAAGGCAACACGACACTGTAGCTTCCTTTCTCCATTATATTGACTGTATGACGGTTAAGATAAAAGATCACAAATACCGCCCCCGCTCTCCCGGTGTCCAATTATTAACAATTCATCGCGCAAAAGGGTTAGAGTTTGAACATGTCTTTATAATCGGCTGTGTGGATCGTTCTCTTCCTCACGATTACGCCTTAGATGCTTTGAAAGAAGGAGATGAAGCACCTTTACAAGAAGAACGCCGCTTGTTGTATGTAGCAATGACACGAGCAAAATCACGTCTCTATCTTTCTTCTCCTCTTTATTATTTCGAGAATAGAAGCTTTACGTCTCGTTTTCTGCTTCCTGTATTAAAAAACCGCTCACAATCGTGAGCGGTTTTTTCCTTTGGACTAGTACAACCTTCCCTCCTCATAAATTGATAAAGGAGAAAAAATGAAGGGTAGGGAATAAGATGAAGCGACAAACTAGCATTATTATATTAACGTACAATCAGTGGTCTTTAACGAAGCTGTGCTTAGATAGTTTGTTTGAGCACACTGATCAGTCTATGATTGAAATAATCGTAATTGATAATGGATCCACTGACGAAACGAAAAGCCATTTAGAAAAAGAAGAACGAATTACATTTATTGCAAATGACCATAATAAAGGATTTGCAGGAGCATGCAACCAAGGTGCCGCCCTAGCAAAAGGAAACGAGCTACTCTTTCTAAACAATGATACTATTGTTACCTCACAATGGCTCACTCGTATGCAACAAACACTTGACTCGGACCGCCATATTGATTTAGTTGGACCGGTTAGCAACTACGTGAGTGGAGAACAGCTAATTCAAGATCCATATCATTCTCTTGAAGACATTGATGCGTACGCTAAGAAAAGACACGACCTATACGATAATCAAAAGAAATACGTCATGCGGCTAGTTGGCTTTTGTCTACTTGTCCGCAAAGCAGTATTTGATCAAATTGGTGGATTTGATGAACAGTTTGCCATTGGCTCCTTCGAAGATGATGATTTTTGTTTACGCGCTATTCAATCTGGATCTCGTTTAGCGATTGCCCTTGATGCCCATGTGCATCACCACGGTCATGCTACGTTTACTGGTAGCCCAGAAATTAATTTTAATCAAACTTACGCAGAAAATTACGCACGCTATGTAAAAAAATGGGGCACCGACCTCTCTTATTTTATGCATGGCAGACCAGAACTTGTTCAAGTTGTTCCTCAAGACGCAAAGCGTATTTTAGATATTGGATGCGGTGCAGGCGCAACAGGGCTGCAGTTACTAAATCGTCAGCAATGTCAACTCGTTGGCGTAGAAGGAAATGAAAAGATGGCACAGATTGCTCGTAGTTACTATGAGTCAGTCTATACCATCAACATTGATGAAACAATCCCGCCACTGAAAGCAGAATCCTTTGACGTACTTCTATTTGCCGACGTTTTAGAACATTTAAAGGACCCTTGGAAAACGGTTCAAGCATACAGCAAGTTTCTAAAGAAAGACGGAGCTATTATTGCGAGTATCCCAAATATTGCACATGCTGAAGCATTAGTCCCACTTTTAACAGGTCGATTTGATTATCGTGATGCTGGTATATTAGATCGCACTCATTTACGCTTCTTCACACCACAAACATTATACACACTGTTTCCGACTGACCAATTCTCGATCCGTCAACAATTTTCCACACACATTCCTGTCGATGCTAAAATAAGTACATTTTTTCACGAGGTTAGTTTACTAGGTAAAAAATTTGATTTAGAGTTAAATGGTTTGTCAGACTTAATCAAAACCTATCAATCAGTCGTTTTGTTTAAGAAGCTGTAGTTGTTCTTTAAAATAAGAACGGTTGTATTCGATTCGACTGTCATTTGGAAGAAACGTTGCTGCCTGTTCATTGTGCTCATTTGCTTTTTCTGTAAACCCAAGCTTGTCGTAACATACCGCTAATTGAAGATTTGGTATCCATGTTTCACATGCGACATTTTGGAAGTAAGCATTCTCTTCTTTATTGCGTATCGCCATTTCATACCAAAATACAGCCTCTGAAAATGCTTGCTTCTCCATAAAGGAGTGACCAATACGACAGCACGTTTCTGGTTTTGGTTTACCATATTCTAATGCTCGAAATGTCCAATCCTTTGCTACTTTCGGCAAGCCTAGGTTGATATAGCAATCAGCTAATTTGTTACAGGAACGAATGAGGTCTTCTGACCACCCTTTATCCGTTTTAATGAACTTCAAATAATACTCAACAGCATCTTCAAACCGACGATGATCTGTTAACTCATTCGCGTAATACAGCAAGTCTCTTGGCGTAAACGCTTGCCCTGATGCTTTCATTCCTTCATATATATCGAGGTTGCGCGTTAAATCATGACCATCATCAGCAGATAAATGGGTGACAGCAATATCACTATGATGCAATTCTCCGAACACTTCTAAATATTCATGAACAGCACCATGCCAAACGAAGCCCCGTTCTTTCTTTACAATTCGAAATCGTCTTATGCTTGATGTAACGCCACCATTCCCATCAAAAGCTAAATGATAATCCATTGATACAGCGTCAACCTTTTCGTCCAGTGTAGACTTTAACTCCTTAAGCTTGTGACGATCCTCTTCTTTTAAAATGTCATCTGCATCTAGCCACATAATGTATGGTTTCGTGGCATAAGAGAACGCTTTGTTTCGAGCTTTAGCAAAGTGGTTTACCCAAGTAAAGTCATACACTTTATCTGTAAACGAAGCAGCAATCTCTTTCGTACGATCAGTAGAACCTGTATCAAGAATAATCACTTCATCTACAACCTCTTTCACACTCGTTAAACAGCGCTCTAACACAGCCTCTTCATTCTTTACAATTAAACATAAACTGATTTCAATCATCCGAAACACCTCCACAGCCCATTTTATGTGTCAGCGTGTTGTGATGTGCCTGTATACACATAAGCTAAAGATGGCTCCCATCGGTCTATCTTAAGGCCACTTTTTTCAACAGTTAAATTTGGGAGGAGCTCGCGCCTTCTCCCCTCATCACTAAAGCCACCTCGAACGGTAGTTTTTGAAAATAAGTAACGAAAGCCAAGAAGCAAATCATGCATTAGTTCATCCTCACATTTATCAAGAAATGGCTGTACATTTACCGCTGGTCCAGCAACCATTGGTATGTTTTCAAGTAAGAGATCCATTTGCATCGTTTCAGGTGTACCAATTTGTTTTGCCTTATTTTTCGGCAAAAGAAACGGCGGCAGTAGTAAGCTCGCTAGCTCTACACTTGCTGTTTGATTTAACATGGTCACTAACCGCTGTCCAGAAAAAAATACCGGCATATCTTCGAGTGACGTAAACAACTTCTCTTGGTCATTGTAAATAAGCGCACTTGGGTGAGCAATTGCTTGTTCAACAAACTGAGCAACATGGTAAATGGTCAAAGGGATAAAACCGTGGTGAAAGAGACAATAATCCCCTCTCGAAAGTCGCTGACCCAGTTCAAATGCTGGTCCCAATTTTTTTATTTGTCGGAGTCGGAGATAAGGTTGTTTCATTTGCTCTAACTGCCAGCATAGTACCGAGCATTCTCCTGCAACGACTGGAATAACTTCTACCGTTTCGTTGCGCTGTAATTGAGCAATCGTCGTAATGAGTGAAGCGTCGTAATGATCATCAATATAGACGACAAAAGAGACGGGCTTTTTCGGTTGGTCTTCCCACCACGCCTCTCTACATTGTTCAAGCTCTTGCTCATCCCACACTACTTGTGTGTCTACAAGATCAAGATCACCGTGATGAACAATGTAATGAAGGGCTTCTAACGTATCCCCTTGCATGCGTTGCATCGCAGTAGAAAGCTGACTGTTTCCTTGTGCTACATGATTCTTTCGAGGTTTATTCATTTTCAAAACATCAATGGTACAAGGGACCGTTATGTTCTTTGTTTTTTGTAACGCCATACTGTTGGCAAGCATTGGATTCACAAGTGCGGAAACGCCTATCTCTTGAAGTACATGATGGCTCATTGCATGTGGGATGGTTAATAGATTTTCTGCTCGAAGGTCTTCTCTTCCTTGAATATGATTTAAAAAGTAACGTCCTGCTGAGATCGTATCTGCTTTATCGAAATGGGTAATCCAATCTATGGAATTGAGACTCACATCTTCCCCATTTTCAATTGCCACGATAAAGGGGACATATTGCTCCGCCTTTATAACAATATCTGCATCTGTAAACAAATAAATATCTGCATTTGCTGCTTCTGCCCCAATTGCTCGACCTACATCATTCCCTAATGGATAATGAAATTGGATGACGGTAGCCCCTTTTTCACTGGCAACAGAAGCCGTCTGATCCTTTGAGCCATTAACAATGACAATCAGTTCATCAGGGTTGAGCCGATTAATTTCATCAAGCACTGCACCTAACGTATCTTCTTCATTCATAGCCGGTACAATAACGGCTAATCGATACTCATGATTCCGCTGCACTGGCAGTTTTTGTTGGGAAGACTTTTTCTTAATACGGTTTTGATTTTTGCGTTGAAAATATTGCATTTCCCTTCTCCCTTTCTCTTTTTTGCATCATGAATCGCCTCTTTCGTACATAGGATGGTAGAAATGCCAGCTGAGAGGACTGAGTAAAATGACACAATCCACTTCACGGCTAACACCCGTACAGCTTCATCAACGCCTCATTCATGCAGAATCAGAAATTGTCCGCTTAAATAAAGAACTCGAACGTTATAAAAATGATTATCACTACAACATGATTGATGAATTGCTTGCAGAAAATAAAGAGCTTCTTGACGAGTGTTCACGATTAAAGGAACAAGCGCCAATGAACGAGAATCAGTCGCAAAAAACAAGCAGTCAAACGGAAAGCATGGAATCGACAGCAACAGTAGAAAAGAAACAGGATGAGCAAAAGGATGAACAACAGCCGTCTCAATCACATGATGAATCCGTCTTCTTTTCAAGCAAAGCCAATTTACCTAATCAACCAGACTCCCTTGAAGACAACAGTCAAGCTAGTTGGTTCACTCGAAGTATAAAAGCGAGATCAAAGAAATAAGCGATAATAATGAATGGTTTCTTTTAGCCCATCCACTAAAGAAACAGAGGCAAAATGACGAAGTATCTTTTCCATCTTATCTGTATAAGGTACACGTTTTTTCATATCTTCAAAGCCACTTTGATATACCTTCTCATATGGAACAAGCTGAATATCTGATTGGCTATTAGTAAGTTGAACGATAGACTGTGCAAGTTGTAAAATCGATATTTCTTTGGAAGACCCTATGTTAATCACTTCACCATTACAATAATCGTCTATTGCACGGCTAGTTGCCTCCACTGTATCTTTCACATATGTGAAACATCTTGTTTGCTTTCCATCGCCATGAACATAAAGGGGCTCATTTCGTAAAGCAGCCGAAATAAAAATGGGAATGACCCCTCCATATAAACCAGACTTTGCCCTCGGACCATACGCATTAAAGTAACGCAAAATCGTTACCGGCAATCCTTTCTTTCCAGCAGCCAAAAACATGTGCTCCTCTAACGCTTTAACTGTTGCATAACACCAACGATGAGTACTTGTTGCTCCTACTAACCGATCTCCATCTTCCCTATAGGGTAGGTCCTCACTTTTTCCGTACACTTCAGAAGTTGATGCAAACACCACTTTCGTTTTCGATTTGATCGCTTTCTCTAGCACGACTTGTGCAGGTATTAAATTTCCTGTGATGATTTCATCTGGTTCCTCTACACAGCGTCGCACACTTAGTGAAGCAGCCAAATGAAACACCACGTCAGCCCACTTCACCCAGTGCTCAGTAACATCAGCATCTTCTACCCGGCTATTTATAAAAAAAAACCGTGTTGAGCGTGCAAATTCCTCTACTAAATCATCATCTCGCACTTGGTCCATGGCGCATACTGTGTGTCCTTCCTGAAGTAGTTTTTCTGTTAAATGAGAACCAATAAACCCCAGTCCTCCTGTGACCAATATGTTCATACGCCCCTCCTATAATTTGTGAATATGTGGCCCTTCGACATTCAGACATTGTTTTGTATCAAAAATGGATTTACTATGCTGAACAATCATGTCGTAGTCAAGATCATCGTGATCGGTCAGGAAAATAACTAGATCAAAGGCAGATAACGTGTCTTTCGCGATCGTAATAGATTGATACGGTTGATCACATAAAGTGTAAACTGGTATGAACGGATCGTGGTAAGCCAAATGAGCGCCTGCTTGAATAAGCCGCTCCGCCACTACAATTGATTTAGACTCTCTCGTATCCCTTATATTCTTTTTGTAAGAAAGACCAATTAATAAGATAGACGCGTCTTCCACAGAGTGAAGCAAGGAGCGAATCCGCTTGATAATATAATCCGGCTGTTCATCATTAACTACTTTAGCTAAATCAATAAACCGTGTTGTTGCTCCAGCTTGATTGACTTTCCATTTAAAATAAAGGGGATCAACTGGGATACAATGCCCCCCTATACCTGGGCCCGGGCGGTACGCGGAAGACCCATATGGCTTCGTATCAGCAGCAACTAAGACTTCTTCAACGTCGATATCTAATTCATAACAGGCCCGTGCCATTTCATTAACAAACGATAGATTAATAAACCGCTGAGTATTTTCAAACATTTTTACTGCCTCTGCCACTCTTGTTGAACTAACAGGAACGAGCTCTTTAAATACGGTTTCATAAACACGTTTCACTTTCTGCAAGCATTCAGAAGTCATTCCACTAATTATTTTTGGGACATCTGTTAAATGAAATTGTTTATTACCTGGATCGATTCGCTCTGGTGAATAACCAACAAAAAACGTTTTTCCAACAAGAAATCCTTCTCTTTCAATAATAGGAACGATAATTTCTTCTGTTGTTCCCGGGAACGTAGAACTTTCTAATATAAGAAGCTGTCCTTGTTGCAAATGTGGCGCTAATTGTTTTAAAGCGGTTTGTACATAACACAAATTAGGGGTTCCCGTACTTGCTAATGGTGTAGGAACACATAATACAATTACCGTCGCCTGTTGTGCCTCTTCACACCGAACTGTTGCGGTAAAGGAGCGGTTCATTAATGCCGTAATGGTTTCATCTTCAATTTCGTTTATATACGAGCGATGTTGGTGTAAGTCATCTACTTTCCCTTGATCATGATCAATTCCAATGACGTGATGCCCTCTCAGACTACATTCAATCGCTAAAGGTAGCCCAACATACCCTAAGCCAACAATGGCTATCTTCTGTTTCTCCATGTCACACAAACCTCTCTTATTTGTCTTTCTGTACATTTGCCTAATGCGTTACACTATTCACCGTAAAAGCAAAATGTTCAGTAAAGCCGTTTTTTCAGCAAAAAAACTTTTATGAAAGAGCACGAACAAACCGGTGAACGGAGAGCTTACAACCTAAATAAGAAGCAAAAAACCGTTTATCTCTATAGAATAGAAACAAACGGTTTTTCTCATTAAGGTCTTTTTTTACCACAACAGCCGGTATTATGTTTTTTATCGGTAGCCGGCTTCGCAACTGGTTTCTTTGTCACGAAATAACCATGAGGATTCTTTTTGTACTGCATTGCAACCTCTCCTTATATAGAAATGAACGCCTTCTATTCTATGCAAAGATAAGAAAGTTTGTTTAAGGTTTAAAAATAAGCGCACATATTTAGACAACAGTCATACTATACAGTAGTCCGAACGCCTTTAGTTGCTTTGTTAGTATTAACAATTGCCTACTAACGGTTAAAATTAAAAGGAGGTCCCTCCATGAGTCACGATCATGAAAAACACAATGTTTGCATTAGTGTCCCTAAGGTCTTCGATTGGGTGACACGTCAAGTTGATTTACCAACACTTAGCTTTAGAGAGCCTGAACTTTCAACGCTCTTCCCTGATTGCACAGGTCCAACACCGGGACCAGGCTCGCTATGCGCTTTACTACAGGCATTCCCGAATTATCAAACGGTTTGCCGTGTGTTAGAAAATTCTCTTCTAACAAACGAAGTAACAAATCCATTTGGCCGCACAGAAGTTGAGGTTATATTACCGAATGGTGAAGAAGTTTGCTTAGAGAAAGTAAAAGTATTAGCAAAAGGATTAATTGAGGTTGATCTTTTAGATGAGCTTGGGAACCTAATCTGTACCTCAGATCCAATTGATTTTGCAACGATTCAAACGTTCTATCTTTGTGCTCCTGAAGGCACATCTGTAGATGCATTTATTTCTGCAGGTCAGTGTGACGCGGAAGTTGTTTGTGATGCAAACTTCTCCCAACTCGATATTTCATTCTCATTCTGCTTAGATGTTCATGTTTTTGCTGATGTTCGCTTAGAAATTGAAGCAGCTTACTGTAAGCCAAGACATGAATTCCCAGTATCTGATGTCATTTGCAGCGAGAACAAATTTCCACCTCAATGCCCAGTTGTTTTCCCTGGTAAAGGGTTCGGAAAGAAAACGTCTGTTAACTAAACAAGCGTAGGTCGCACTCGTATAGTGCGGCTTTTTTCTGTTTTTTACGTTCTAAGAGTAGATGCACAGCTTTTTCTTCTTATTTTCGAAACTGTCTCATAGACTGTACCAAGGGAAATCAAAAAAGTGAGGCGGTTTACGTGACGGAAGAACGAATGAATACGTTAGATAAAAAAATCATTCAACTGAATCAAAAAATTCTTCACTACCGTTCTGAGGTAGTAAAACAAGATCGATTATTAACAGATCAACGTAAACGGATCCATGATCAAGATACGGTCATTGAAGAATTAACACTTCGTCTAGAGGAATTAGCAAATGACCCGGCTGTTTCGGAAGTAGATTCTGCATCAAAAGTAGAAATCACTCCTTCTTTAGAGGAAAAGGACATTCAAGTAGACTCGTTTTTTACGTATGCAATAATGGCTCCATATGAAACAAATGAAGAGGAGCCCTTCGTCATTAAAGGGCACATGATTATTGAAAACCGTGGAGCATCAGCTTTAAATAACCCCGTCATTTGTTTAAGCTTTAATAAACCCGAGCTCGCAAATTTATCTGGTAGAATTGAACGTTCAAAGAACAATCTACAGCACTACTCAGTATCTCGTGAAGGCGTAACCGATACATGGAAATTTGTTGAGGAGCAAGCAGATAGGCATGCAAAACAAACAGGGCAATTCTGGCTCAGCCCTCCTATTGACACTATTCCAGCACGGTCATCTATCACATTTTCTGACTTTGAAGTGGTCATACCAGCAGTTAAAAAAAACACTTCCCTTTCTTTACAAATTACCGGCTTTGTATATGGAGCCGATTTGACTGAAGGGAAAGCATCTTTAAATACGATTGCTTTAACGGTATCATGAATGTTTTATTACTTACATCTCCTTCGGGAGGAGTCTATCATTTTTTTGAACATGCACTAAAAAAAGGGTTAACGGCATTTGCTACTGTTTACACCCAATCATACATTGCCTGTAATAGTCAGTCGTTGGTTCGGTATTGTCGACAAAACCAGATCAATTGGATCATCACATTTAATGGTTATTTTTTTTCAGCTAAAGATAAAGCGCTTTTTCATGCAAATAAGCTCCCTCCGTTAGCAGTTTGGTTAACAGAAGAGCCTTACCACACCACTTCATCACTAGATGTTCTCACATTCGCTACAGTAGCGTGGTCTGTTGAATCTGGGTCCACTGCATTTTACAAGGAACGTTCTACACCTATTTCTGTCAGCTATGTGCCTCTTGGCTACGATGATCAATCGTTTTATCCTGCAAAGGGTAACGACACTCCACAATATGACCTTGCGTTTGTCGGCTATCCATATGAAAGTCGAATAATGTGGTTAAAGCAAATTGAAGAGCACTTTTCTTTAAAGGTAGCCGTTGTCGGTCCTTGGCAGAAAGATGACCTGCCCTCAAAATTCGACCACATTGCCACTTGGTTACCACCTGAAAAGGTAGGCACCCTCTATCGTCAATCGCGTATTGTTTTAAATAGTTATCGAAGTGGGAGCAAAGAAATCGAAGCGAAAAGTATAAACAATCGTACATTTGAAATTGCTGCTACTGCAACCTGCCAGCTTAGTGAATATCGAAGCGGGATTCGAGATTTCTTTTCAGCAGCGGAAATTGCTACGTTTACAAATCAAGAAACCTTACGGACACAACTTCAAGAACTGGTAGAAAACGATGACGTTCGTAATCAGTACGCTCTTTTAAGTTATAAAAGGGTATCAGAGCATACGTTTTCACACCGAGCTCAGCAACTTTATAAAGAGCTTAACTCTTACTCTTCGTAAGAATTAAGCTCTTCTTTTGATAAGCATTGTTTTTTTAACTGATCATAAAGTGCGACTCCTGAGATTTCATCTACGAGCCACCCTCTCCCCATGGTTTTAACCGCTTCGGCTTGTGCACCTAAATTGAAAGTAAGAACTGGATAACCTAACGTCATTGCCTCATGTGTAGTAAAGGAAAAGGTTTCTGGAACGACAGACGGAATACAGATTACATCAATTTGATCTTTTCGTAACATTTCTTCTAAATTGTCGCCATTATAAGGGCCACGCTCTACTATTTTTCTTCGTTGCTTTAATGTTAAAGCGAGATCCCCATAAGAATAGAGCGCTAACGGAAGGGGAGCTTGCTCAAGATGATCTAATAGTTGAGCTACTACAACCTCTCCCTTATGTAAGAAGACGTTACCAAGAAAACCAAGCCTGAGTTCCTTATGGTTCTGCTGATTATGCTTTCGAATCACGCTTTGTTTCAAATGGGATAGTGAGTGAGGAGTAACGGTAATGTGTATATCAGGAAAATAGGCTAGATACATCTCTTTTGTAGAGACGCTTGGTGCAACAATGGCAGCTGCTTCTTTATAGAGGGTGTAGTAAAAATTTCTCCATTTATCGACTGTAAAAGAAGCACCTCCTGCTTTAATCAAAATAGGCCTGTTTGATGTTTCTGTTACGCAGCCCTCGCAGACCGAACTATCTTTTTCCATCTCACAATAGCGCTGTTTATGATTGATAAAAAAAACATTTGGACAAACCCCAAAAAAATCATGAAGATAGACGGTATATGGACAATCAAGGGTACGCAACAGTAGCTTCATGTCGCCAAGTGAAAACCCCCATAAATGGTGTAGCTCAATTTTTTTAATGGTCAGCTTTTTTAATCGGTTCATAAGCGCATAAATGGATGAATAGATCTCCTTTTTTCTATTGTTCCATACAAGCCAGAACTGGCGTGCCGTTGTAAAGCATTCAATCGTCTTGCCATTCAATCGTGTTTGGATATACTGACTGACGCCCCCGCCACCGTTATGATGTACAAGAAGAGTGTACATGAATTACATCCTTCTTGAGACGGACTCAACGAAAGCAGCTCCATATGCAATGCTGAGACAAAGGAAAATCGGAAAAAAGACGCTTGGTAGGAACCAAAAACCAATAAAAAAGAATACGGCTACCCATACACTCGTGCACCAATAACACGATAGCAAAGAGCCAATAAATTTACGTACACCTTTCCCTTTCGGATAGGCGTACAAGGTTCCATCTTCTTCTTTTAACTGAATAAAAGGGTTGCGAAACCATTCCATAATGTCGTCCGTTACGAAGAGTCTTGTCATTCTTGCTGTTGCTAATATTAAAATCAACCATTCAAACCACGTCATTTCCCACTCCTCCTCTTCTTTATGCATATGAATAAAGAAAAGAAGATATGAAAACAGGGCTTGTGTAAAAGAAAAAAGCGACCAATCACTTCGGTCGCTTTAAAGATTAAACAAGAGATAGTGTGCTATAACCGCCATCTACGTGAATGATTTCCCCTGTAATGCCACGAGATAGATCGCTAGCAAGAAACAGAGCTGTGTCTCCAACCTCTTCCTGTGTCGTCGTTTTACGTAATGGTGCTTTTTCTTCAATTTCTCTTAAAACATCATTAAAACCGCCAATTCCTTTTGCAGCAAGAGTACGAATCGGTCCAGCTGAAATAGCATTCACACGAATACCGTCTTTTCCTAAATCATTTGCTAAATATTTTACACTTGCATCAAGTGCCGCTTTCGCTACGCCCATCACATTGTAATTTTTCACAACACGCTCGCCACCTAAGTACGTTAACGTCATGACGCTTCCACCTTCTGTCATAAGCGGACGCGCAGCCTTACAAACAGCCGTTAATGAATATGCACTAATATTTTGAGCCAATAGATAGCCATCACGGGTAACGTTTAAATACTCCCCTTCTAATTCTTCTTTATTGGCGAAAGCAATACAGTGCGCAACACCAGAAATGGTTCCAACTTGTTCTTTAATGTCGTTAAACGTTGCATCAATTTCTTCGTCACTTGAAATATCACAAGGAAGAACAAGATGCTCTCCTTCAAGGGATTCAGCTAATGTCTTTACATTTTTTTCTAATCGTTCCCCTGCGTATGTAAATACGAGCTTTGCTCCTGCTTCATCTAGCGATCGCGCAATTGCCCATGCAATGCTTCGCTTATTCGCCACACCCATTACTACATATGTACGTCCAGTCAAATCAATTGATTTCATCTGTAAATCCTCCATTTTTTATTATCAGGTACTAATAGTTTATCACATTATTTATCAGTCAACTAGCATAGAAGGTAAAAAATCTTGATTCGCATCGTCTATCGTCATATCAGCGCAACGGTTCTTCCAATCTTTAGGGAGGGCACTTTTTATCACATACCTTTCTCCAGTTAGAGGTTGTGTAAATGCTAGCTGATAGCAATGCAACGCTTGATGAGTAAAAAACTGCTGATCACCACCATATAAGCCATCTCCTAGAAGGGGCAAGCCAATCGACTGAAGGTGCACACGTATTTGATGTGTTCTTCCTGTTTGCAATTCAAGCTGAAGGAGGCTTTCTTTCCCATTGCTGGCCAATCGTCTGTAATAGGTAAGAGCTGGCTTGCCATCAGCCCTTACTTCTCTTTCGATAATGCTTGAGGCTTTGCGACCTATTGGTGCGTTTATCAGCCCTTCTAATGTCGATACACCCGTGACTAATGCTGTATAATAGCGCTTTAATTCGCCTTGTTGCTGTGCTTTAGAAAGAAGATCGTGAGCATAGCGATGTTTCGCAATCATTAGTAAACCACTCGTTCCACGATCTAATCGATTAACCGCATGAAAAGTTGCAGCAATGTCTTGTTCTTGATAATAGTTCAACACCGCATTCGCTAATGTATGATCTGGATGATCATGGGAAGGAATCGTTGCCACCAGAGCCGGTTTTTCTACTACGAGAAGGTCTGTATCTTCATAGTGAATGGTGAGAGCCATTTTCTGTGGCTTTAAAGATGAACTTACTTGCTCAATAGGAAGACGTATTCGCACGTGATCCCCTTCGTTCACATTTGCTCTAACGGTGACTGGCTCATCGTTCAGATAGATCTCACCACCTTGAAATTTTATCGCAGACAGTAACCGTTTGGAGAGCTGCTTTTCTTCACGTAAAAAAGCGCGCAGTGAGAGATTTGCCTCACTTTGACTAACGCGCCAGTTTAATTCCTTTTTATTCACTGATGAACGACTCCTTCACTCGCTTCCAAAACGGAAACGGACGAAAGCGTGCAAAACGGACTTTTTCTTCCGCTACTCGACATTGAACAGTGTCAACGTTTTCTTCATAATTTGGCACATTAAAATGATCAATCGTTACTTGAACAGATACATCATTTAACAATTTCAATAAGCACGTATGGTGCTGAGGCAACACAAGTGGGGAACCTAACGTACGATAAACGCGATTGTTAATTGAAGCCATTTCAGATAGCTGAATCGATGCTAAGGATGGATGCAAAATAGCACCACCTAACGCTTTATTATATGCTGTGCTTCCTGAAGGCGTTGACATACAGAGGCCGTCTCCTCTAAATGTTTCAAATACCTCGCCTTTTATTTCGACGTTACATACTAGAGATCCTTCTGAACTTTTAATCGTTGATTCATTTAACGCTAAGTAGCGCCTTGAAGCTCGTCCATCTCGATATCGTATCACCACTTCTAATAAAGGGTACTCAACAATTTGATAAGGCGTTTTAATAATATGTGTGACTAGGTGGTCAGCCTCTTCTGGTACCCAGTCTGCATAAAAACCAAGATGCCCTGTATGTATACCTACAAAAGCAGTTTCTTCTAATCGGTGTGCATATAAATGAAACGCTTCAAGTAATGTGCCATCTCCACCTACAGTAATAACAATATCCGGTTCTTCATGATCAAGAAGTAAATCTGCTTTAAGTAACTTTTTTTTCATTGACTCACATAATTCATTCGAAAGGTTATCCCCCCTCGAAGCAACTGAGAACTTCACGCCATTAGCCTCCTGCCTATCCTCTATTTTGGCGTTGTTTTGCGGTAATGATCCGCTGCGCCTCTTGAACTTCATCCCGTATAATTGACATTTCCTCATCTAGCCAAAATGCAGCTTCAGACGCTCGTTGCAATCGCATGTTAATATCATCAGGGATCTCTCCACTGTATTTATAGCGTAATGAGTGCTCAATCGTTGCCCAAAAGTTCATCGACATTGTTCGAATTTGCAATTCGACAATGACATTTTCTCTACCCTTAATCGTATGAACAGGATACTGGAGCATCATGTGGTAGGAACGATACCCACTTGGTTTCTTTTCTTTTATATAATCACGTTCAGAGACGATGACAAAATCCGTTCGAGATCGGATTAAATCAATCACCTTATCAATATCTTCTACAAATTGGGTGACAATTCGAACACCGCCAATATCTTGCATCTCCCCTAAACGGTTAAGAGGGATTTGCTTTCGCTCTGCTTTATTTAAGATGCTAGAAATTGGTTTTACTCGGCCAGTAACAAATTCAATCGGTGTATGGAGAGATGTTTTTTGATATTGCTCGCGAATTCCCTTTAGTTTCACTTTTAACTCGTCTACCGCTTGTTTATAAGGAGTTAAGAAAGAATCCCAATCCATTTTTCATCACCTGCTTTTTCGCTATTCAAACACTGACTTCACTGCCAGTTCAAATGCTTCTCCATAATTTCCATTCCCTTGTATATTTTCTAACAAAAAAGCCATTTCATCATTGAACTGTGCTAATGTCAAACGAGTACTTTCATTCAGTTTCAAATAAAAGGTTGTGTCGCTTTCATAACCTCTCTTCAAATCAGGCCAAACATGTTCATCAAACC
Source organism: Shouchella oshimensis (assembly GCF_004375095.1). NCBI lineage: Bacteria > Bacillati > Bacillota > Bacilli > Caryophanales > Bacillaceae > Shouchella > Shouchella oshimensis. The sequence goes on from NZ_SNUX01000001.1 coordinate 594,446, forward strand.
GTATACCATGGAAGCCTGTATGATCTTCAATAATATACAAAAATGCAAATTCATCAGAGTCCACTAAAATCCGCTCGCCATCCTTTAAGTCATTGGCACTACGATCGCTTACCTCCTGATCTAAATAGACCGTTGTTACGTCGTCCCCTACCTCAATTGATTGTACATGTAAATATTCCATATGACCCCTCCAACTTGCCTCTTTTTCCGATTATATCTTATCATAAATAAGAGCTAAAACACACATGATGAGTGTAAGCAACGAAAGGAGAGGTGAATAATGACAACAGAAATGGAATATGAAGCAAAATCTCTTCTGACAAAAGAAGAATACGAGCAATTCCAATACGTACTCGGCGAGAAAAAACCAATTACTCAGCAGAACGAGTATTTCGATACAGATTCATTTCATTTAAAACATGAAAAAGCTGCATTACGCATTCGAACGAAAGAAGGAAAAGTTGTTTTAACGTTAAAACAACAAACAGATGAAGGAATGGTGGAAACCCATCAACAATTAAAAGAAGCGGATCATGCTTTATTACGTTCAGGGACATTGCCTGAAGGGTCTGTAAAAAAAGCTATACAATCTCTCCTTCCAAATCAGACCTCTTTTTATCCATATGGTCAGTTGATCACACACCGAATTACGTATCCATATAAAGACGGGTTGCTTTGTCTTGATCACAGTGAGTACAATCATCAAGAAGATTATGAAATTGAATATGAAGGTACCTCGATGACTCAAGCAGTTGAAGTACTAACAGAACTGTTAACGCAACAGCAAATAACGTGTAAACCTGCCGCTAATAAAGTTGCTCGCTTCTTTTCAACCTCTCCGCACTTCACCGATAACTGAATCGTACGTAACAAAAGGAACCAAGCGCACGAAACGTTTGGTTCCTTGTTGTTAGGCTTGCTGGTACGTATTCATTACTTTCGGTACATACGCTTGGGTTTCTTTAAATGGCGGTATTCCGTTGTATTTATCAACGTTCCCTGGACCCGCATTATAGGCAGCTAGCGCCAGAGATACATTCCCGTTGTAACGGTTAAGCATGTCTTTTATATAACGGACGCCGCCTCGAATATTTTGTTCCGGATCAAATATAGATGTCACACCAAGCCCTCTTGCAGTTCCAGGCATAAGCTGCATCAATCCACTCGCGCCAGCAGAACTTACCGCTTTTTCATTAAAATTTGACTCGTGCTTGATGATCGCCATTGTCAGTTTTGGATCTACTTGATATTCATTCGAAATCCGTTCAATGAGAGGCATATAGGCTTGCGCGTTTGCAGAAAAAGAAGTACCGTTTGTCGATGAAGAGGAAGCACTTTGTGTAGGCACCTGCTCTAACTGTTGATTAAATAATGGCATTAAAAAAGGTAACGATAAAGAAGAAGATTGCGCAGAAGATGTTTGCTGCATCGCCGTCGCCAAAAACGTGCTAAAATCAGTTTGATCCGTGGTTACGGTTGGAACTGTGCTCGTATTTATGCGATCATAGCCTTGTGCTAGCGGCCAAAAATGAATAGTCAATCTTGTTCACCTACTTTTCACGAACATTTTCTTCTATTGTACAGGGAACTCCAAAATTAGACAATATGATTACCCTTTTTACTCGTTCTAAAACACATGATTTGCCCAACTGGATAAACGTTGCTACAATAGATATATGGTATTGATTTAAAAGGAGCGAGGGTAACCGTGCCTGACCAAAACAAAACTAGCCCTTATGCTTTAATGGGTGGAGACGCAACACTAGATCCTCTCGTTGAAGCTTTTTATGGCTACGTAAAAAACCATAGTGATTTAACTCATTTATTTCCTGACGATTTAACAGAAACAAAAGATAAGCAGAAAAAATTCTTAACGCAATTTTTTGGTGGTCCACAAGCATATACAGAGGAATACGGTCATCCGCGACTGAGGGCCCGTCACATGCCTTTTGTCATTAGTCCTGTACAAGCGGACGCATGGCTTGCTTGCATGGAAAAAGCGATGGACGACGTGCATTTATCAGGTGAAATTCGTGAATTTATGATGCAGCGACTTACATTAACCGCCCATCATATGGTGAATCACGCATCCGCACCAAGGTAAAAGAAAGGAGTTGTACCATGAACCTTAAACGTCATTCCTTTGAAGAGTGTAATCAAGAAATGGGTATTTGTGGCATCTCCGATTCACGTGAGCAATTGCCATTAAAAAAGCCGATTGAAATTTATTTCTTCATCGATCCACTTTGCCATGATTGTTGGACAATTGAACCGATTATAAAAAAGTTTCAAATTGAATATGGTCATTACTTTAAAGTAAGAATTCTTTTAGCAGGGAAATTATCGTATTGGAACGCTTTTAATCGCTCTTTAAAAAAGAAAAACAAACAAGAAACACAACTGGATCCAACGATGTGTTGTGCAGGTAAAGTCGAATTAAACAAAATGGATATTAATCCATACAATGCCTATATCGCAGTAAAAGCAGCAGAACTTCAAGGACCTCATGCTGGTCTTCGCTTCCTAAGAAAACTACGAGAAGCATTGTTTCTACGAAAATGCAACGTGACAGATGAAGCTATTTTAAAGCAATGTTCTAAAGAAGCTGGACTTGATGTCGATATCTTTTTAGATGACCTGCATTCTAAGACTGCTACAAAAGCCTTGCAATGTGATATTCAGACCACATCAGAAATGGATGTTGAATCTGTACCAAGTCTCGTTTTTTTTAACGGCAACTCTGAAGAAGCCGGTATAAAAATTTCTGGTCATTACCCTTATCACATATATGTGCAGCTATTAGAAGACATGTTAGGTTTTACCCCTGAGCGAGCATCCCATCCAAACTTGGAGGCATTCCTTTGTCATTATGGATTTTTAGCAACCTCAGAAATTGCTACTGTTCTTGATAAATCGCCTGAAGAGGTCGAACGTTCATTAAAGTCGTTAATGCTTCAGCAAAAAGTAGAGGCGGTCCCGTTCAAATATGGAACTTTTTGGAAATGGATTGCATAAGAAAAGCTACGTATCTTTGACTAGATACGTAGCTTTTTTATATTGCAAAGAGAATGTGACATGCAAAGTCTATCTTAACGTATAATGAAAGTAGAATGCAAGTATTTCTTTATGAACTTTTGCTATTTCTCGTTTCACAAAGGAGCGTCGATCCATTGAAAAAAAGCATGTTCTTCCTTCGTTTGTTGCTGTTGTTTGGTGCATTTGGGCTATACTTAATGAGTTTGTTGCATTTATTTCCCATCTGGATTGCCACACCGTTATTGTTTGGCGCCAGCTACTTTCTCTTTAGGCCAAATCAAAAGAAACACCGGTTTAAAGGCTATCGATCACGGGGTTAAGATGATTATTCGGCAAGCAATTCCTCAAGCTCATTCAACGTGTCTTCAAATCGTTTCATCGTTACCTGTACAGGTTCTTTTGATGTCATATCAACACCAGCTTTTTTCAGAAGCTCAATCGGAAAATCGGTCATGCCAGATTGTAAAAACGTAATAAAACGGTCAGCTGCAGGCTTTCCTTCTTTGTGAATGGCATCTGATAAAGCGACAGCAGCACTATAACCGGTTGCATATTGATACACATAATAGTTCATAAAGAAGTGAGGGATTCGTGCCCATTCATAGGCGATGGCGTCATCTGTAATCACATCAGGCCCATAATACTTCTCATTTAACTCTTTATACGCTTTTGCTAGTGCGTCTTTTGTAATGGCCTGACCTTTTTCATGATGCTTATGAAGAAAATGCTCAAATTCAGCAAACATTGTTTGACGAAAAACAGTTGTTCTCATCCCATCTAATAATTGATTCAGTAGGTAGATTCTCTTCTGCTTTGTTGTTTCCTTTTTCATTAAATAATCGTGTAGCATCAGCTCATTTAGCGTTGATGCTACTTCTGCTAGAAAAATAGTGTAACGACCATACACCGGAGGCTGATTCTCTCGAGTAAAATAGCTGTGAACACTATGACCAAACTCATGTGTAAGAGTCGACAAACTCGTATACGTGTCCTGCCAATTCATTAAGATGAACGGCTTTGTTCCATAGCTGCCTCCACTATAAGCACCACTATCTTTCCCTTTATTTTCATATAAATCAACCCATCGCTCGTTAAGCCCTTTTTGGACTATGTCTACATATTCATCTCCAAGAGGTGCAAGGGATGAAAGCATCGTTTCTTTTGCCTCTTCATAGGTGAAAGGTAATTGAACATCTTGTACAATTGGTGTGTATAAATCGTACATATGTAATGTTTCTAGCTTTAATAAGCGTTTTCTAAGGCGCATATAACGGTGTAAAAGAGGCAAGTTCTTTTCAACCTTTTCAACTAGCTGGTCATACACACGTTCTGGGATATACGTTTCATCGAGGGCTGCTGCCCTTGCTGAATCATAGCCTCTCATCGTCGCTTCAAACTGTTTTGCTTTTACTTCCCCACTTAAAATGGACGCAATTGTATGACTAAATTGCTCATATGAAGCATAGTAAGACTCGTATACTTGTTTTCGGATAAATCGATTTGGCTGCGCCATAAGCGTTATAAATCTACCTGGTGTTACCGTGATGTCTTCTCCCTTTTCATCTTTGACCGTCTTAAACGTCATATCTGCATTTGTTAGGAGGGAGTAGGTTTTTCTAGAAGCTGCAAAGGGTTCTTGTAATCGGGATAGTAACGCTTCTTCTTTCTCCGACAAAATATGATCTTTTCGATGATGGATGAATGCAATGTACTGCTTGTATTTCTGCAACGGCTTGTATGATTGTAAAAACTGCGCTAATTCCGATTCACTCATTTGTAAGATCTCTGGTTGCACAAAAGCCGTTTTATCATTGAAATCTACGTACAGCTGTGATCCTTTTTCGCTGCGCTCTTGTAAAACCGAGTTTGTTGTGTCAACATCACTACTATGACGAGCATAGACTAAGATCTTTGTAGCCTCTACTTCCAAATCATAGTACGCTTCTAAAACTTGAAACACTGTGCTTGCTGAAGATACTACTTTCCCTTTATACTTTTGAAACCCCTCCACTTGTGTACGCAACTCTCTACAAGCGTCTTCCCATTGTTCGGGTGTACTATAAATTGATTCCAAGTCCCAAGTTGACTCTTCCGGAACTTCTTCTCGTCTTACTACTTTTTCTTCTGCCATTCCGCGTACCTCCTTCTGTATCGTTTTTTCATTATAACAAGTATTTAGAACAATAGCATCACGACAAATACATCTCTCTTTTTTTATTTTGTTCTGACCATTTTTGTACTAAAATCGTTTCACTATCAGGCGTTTCTTTTGCCGAATAGACTCGTTTACATACGAGAGGTGAATCAGGTAGTTTTTCCAAATAACGAAAGGAAATGAGAAGCTCCAAGTATTGTACAACTAACGTTGGAACAACCCTTTTGTAGGAGCATTGAGCACGCAGCCCCCATTGAAAGTGTTTACCTAAGGTAGTCAATCGTTGGTTGATAGTCGTAAAGGAGAAAGGCTTCTGGAGGGGAAAATGTTCTAAAAGATCAAATATGAAGAAGGTTTGCCATACGTGAGGAGGCGCTGCCACATATACTTGAGCCGGTAATGTCCATCCAATTAATGAAGGGATGCGATCTAACCGCATTTGTTGGTAATAAGGAAGAAGGAAGGGATAACTGAGCATCATTTGTGTAGCTGCTTTTTGACGGTATCGTACGTATTCACTATTTAATGAGGTTGCAGGTCGCCAGGGAGGTGAGAATAAGCGTTGAGGAGTTAGTTGATTTATTCTGATAAAATCACAATTAGCAAGGATAAGATTCCCATGTAAACTGAACACATTGGATAGAAAGCAAAACACCTTTTGAATGGGGTCAAAATAATAGAGGTATCGACTGTGGTTGTATAGATAAATGGCATAAAATTCAAATTCCTGCAGTAGAAATTGAGCAGCATGTTTTCGCTTTAATCGCTGTGCACCAAGTATCCAGAGCGGCACAATATTTAACGATCGGTAGGCATTGTTACGAGTAATCATATCTTCTGTACTTATAGTAGAACATTGATATTCAATTGCAATACCTTTTTTGGCTGTTTGGACGTGAATATCTGGACGTTGTTTTGTTTGCGGTAAGTAATGTTCCATTGATGTTTTTGGGAAGGTGTGCAAGAAGAAAGCGTGGAGGATTTCTTTTCCTTTTTGGTGAAGAAGGGATTCATTCGTCGAGCTCCCCTTAGATGTGGATAATGTACGATGAGCAAAGTGCCATCGACGTTTTGCTCCTAGCCGCAAGACAACTTCTTGCTTACAGCTTTGACAAAAGAACGCCTCTTCTAGCCTTTTTTTTACCCAGTATTGTCTTGAATGCGAATCATGAATGTGCACTAGAACACCTTTTTGATTTTTCGCCGTATACAAACTACCTCTCCTTTCTTTCTTAATAAAAGATATTCTCGTTATCGTTTTCATAATCCTCCTTTCATCACAAAAAAAAAGAAACGTCTGTTGACGTTCCTTTTTAAAACGCTTGCTTTATGATACTCAATCCATTTGTCACAGCAATTTCTTTTCCGTACTCTTTTAGCCTATGAATCGTCAATTCTGACTCGTAGCCAAACTCTAACATACGACTTAATAAATTGTCTTGTTCATCTTCTGTATAATGATCGTTATTAAAGTGGATGTGCAAATAGTAACGACCTTCGTAATGATATAGGCTATTCGCCAAAAACTCAGGCTGCACGGAATGACTTAGAGAAATAACATCTTCGAATTCTCTAAAACCGATAATAATCTCAAGTTGATCGTATTGTGAGTCCACTTGCTTATTTAATTCGTCTAGCTCCGTGTTCTCTTCCTCGATCTCTTCTTCTTTAACCGGAATCTCGAGCTTCATATTTCCATCAGAAATTTGGCCACGTGTCACGAGAATTTCTAAGCCTTTATCGTGTGCATGGACTTGAATCCATAGAGGACCATCAAGCTCAAAGTCATCACGATCACTTGCTTCATTCATCATGTCATAAAAGAGTTCTTCTCCTCGTTCACGATTATACCAGATCTCTTCACGCTCGAAACCACGTTCCTCAATATCTTTATAGGTAATAAAAAATCGAATTGTTGTATCGTTTACGCGTTCAATCTCCATTCTCGCTCCCCCTCCTAACGGATTATGGTTGTCACACTCAAGAAGTGAGCAGATCCTCTATTTCTATTGTATGATAGATCAGAAAAAAATGAAATGAATCTGCATGCTTTCGGCGAGATTATTGATTTATAATTCTCTCTTATTGAGAGAAGAAAGTCAAGAAAAAAACCTTCTGTATCCAACAGAAGGTCATTAATTTACAAGACGTTGTGCTTCTTGAAGTTGGAATGTACGAACTTTTCGTGGCAAAAAGCGACGAATTTCCGCATCATTATACCCTACTTGAAGACGCTTCTCATCAAATATAATCGGTCTACGTAATAATCCAGGATTATCACTAATAATTGTAAATAACTTTTGTAGCGGCAAAGATTCCAGTTCAACATCAAGCTCTTGAAAAACTTTCGAGCGTGTTGAAATGATCTCATCTGTACCGTCTTCAGTCATACGAACGACATGTTTTACTTCTTCTACAGAGAGTGGTGCTGCAAAAATATTCCGCTCTTCAAATGGAATATCATGCTCTTCTAACCATGCTTTTGCTTTTCTACAAGATGTACAACTAGGGGATGTTAGTAGTGTGACCATCTTATTGAATCTCTCCTTTACATCATTATCAATTGGACTTCTATTTGCATTCGTTCACTTAATCACATTCTTATTATACAATTTTGTCTAATAGTTGTATAGTGTTGAACCGTAAAACTTATACAAAGATTAAACAAAAAGTATGTGAAAGACTACAACTAATTATATAATTACCCCGATTTGTTTTTGTTTAAACCTATTTTTTCTTTTATTTATTGCTTTCACGCATAAAAGTAGGAGGGTTTTTAATTCTAATCGTTACAGTTTAATCTAAAAACAACATAACGCTCTCTATATGACAACTGTCATATAAAGAGCGTTACTCGCTTACCTATTTTAAGCACTACATTTTTTCGATTGTGGATACGGGTGGTCATTTAGACGACGTTTTCGAAACTTGCCAAAACGCTTCCGCAATAAATCTTCCCAAATTCGTCGTTTCTTTTTATTTTTTTGCTTTTTTTTCTTTTGCACACAAACACCACCTTTTCAAGAAGGTTTCACAGGTTTGCTTTCTTCCTCATACGTTAATACTTTGTTAACGGGCTCATAGGATTCACCATATAAATGTTTATCTTTATACGTATGAATCGTTTCGTACGTGTGTTTCATTTGTTCATAAATTGTATTCTCATCGTCGTTCTCTGGTGACCAAAAAAGAATTTCTAATTCATTGACTTCATTCGTCGCTAGAGAACGCCGACGATAGCCGATTGATTTAGCATGAGTAAAACCTTCTCGTTTATAGAACCGCTGTCTTTTTTTTGTATCTGTGTCTTCATAATCAACAGGTTCTACTTCTAGTATAATCGGCTTTTTCTTATTTTTCAATTGGTCCAATAATTTTTTCCCTAAACCTGCTCCTCTCGCATTGCTTGAAACAAACAGATAATCGACAAACACAAATTCGTCTGTTTCCACGTACATGAGTACATGTTGATCACTCTCGTCTTTGTGATAAATATCACCTTTCTCTTTTAACAAAAGTTTCATATGCTCTTCCGATTTCATTTCCTCAATAGGAAAATACTCTGCAAGTTTATCATACCAAGTTTTCATGACACATTTCCTCCTTTTTATTGCTACTATACCGTCATTTCACCAATTACAAACCTACTCTCTTGTAGTATTTCCTGACGAGTCGATCTTATGAATACGTTCCCCCTTTTAAAAAAGGTTGTTTAACTCGGTCTACACCAAGTTAAACAACCTCTTCTTTATGGATTCACGTAATTAACGCCTTCTGTATACGAGTTACTTGCATTCCAAAGTAAAAATTCATGAATATCATTGTCATGAAGTGCTTTAATCTGTGCTTCAACTTCATTTACACCATAATTTATATAGTTTCCAGACCCTAAATAACTGGCTGTAAAATCTTGTAGCCAAGGTCTTTGAACAGGCTTTTCATCACCTAACTCAGCTAGCACATCGTTTTCTAATTGAGAGTACTCATCCATTACTTCATATGGATACAAATCTGGCTTATCAATATCACCAATGGAAAACGGTCCCCAGTGGCTCGGGTACGGCATTGATGAAATAACGTCAACATTCTTAGAGATTTTCACGAAATCTTGTCCTACATTTTCTTCAAAACCACGCGCTGCAGCACCGAAGATATCAACAGATACATCTACACCAAAAGGCTGTAATTCTTCTCGGGCATAGCCAACAAAATCTGCAACTGCGTCAATTCGACTTTCAACAGTAGCTCCATCACCTTCATCATAGTTCCCTAAACCATACTCTAAACTGTCAGAACGGCCTAAGAAACCTTCTGGGAAGCGAACATAGTCAAACTGAATGTCTTTAAAGCCCATTTTCGCAGCTTCTTTTGCCACTTCTACATTGTAATCCCATACTTCTTCTAAAAATGGATTGACAAACGCATCACCATTTCGGTTTTTCCATAACTGACCATTGCTTTCTCTAAAAGAAAGCTCAGGCTTTAAGTCAGCAAGAACTGAGTCTTTAAACACAACAATTCGCGCAATAGGATATATATCATTCTCTTCTAAAACCGACATCATTGCAGCAGGATCATCAATATAGTTTTTTGCAATATCGTAAAATGGAGAATCCTCTTCAGGCATATACGTAATGTTTCCAGTATCATCCTTTATGTCAATGACCATTGAATTAATATCTGTCTCATTTACAAAATCAACAAGTGTATTTAATCTTGAGCCTCCTGCAGAATGAGCAGTTAAAAAGATCCCTCTTACGCCGTCTTCAGGATAATCAAACTGATAGCCAGATTGATAGACAAATCGAGCAGATGACGAAGGAATTTCGAACGTTTTGCTTTCACTTGTTACCTTTTGCGAATGCATTAATGCCACACCTGAATCTGCTTTTGCCTCTGTCGTTGCCATTAAAAACAATGCAGACCCAAGTGCACCTGCACCGATCGTAAAACAAGTTCGTTTTAAAAAATTATTCATACCTACACTCCTTAGTTTTTAAAAGCTAATCTTCATCTTTAGCATCCCAATCTTCTTCTAACTCTAGTTCTTTCAAAAGCTGCTTTCGTTTCTGCTCTAACCGATCTTTATGCAGCGCAAATTGTTCCTTGTTAAAAAGCCAGCGATTTCCGTCGTAAACACCTTTTATGTTTCCTAAATGAAGCTGTTCTTTTATGTACGATTCAGTAAGTCCTAAATAGGTGGATAACTGCTCTAACGTAATATACAAATTACGAGCCTCCTCGACATAAAGTATAACGTTCTTAGTTGATTTATGCCATCAAAAAGGCAGAAAAAATTCTAATTTTTTTCAAGAACCTTCCTTTTTTCCCAACATGAACTTTTCAAAATAAAGCATAGCTCATGATCTTAAATACCGCCGCTTTTCGCAACTTATTTTTCATTGTTTCCATTAAAAAAAGCGCGTTTGACAATAAAGCAATACGTCAATAGCGCTTTTAAATTTTCTTCTATTCTAATCCCACTGGCAAAACATGATGAAGAATTAAAAAGAAATGGAAGACGGAACCGGCTATCACAAATAGGTGCCATACCGCGTGGTGATAAGGAAACCCTCTCCACATATAAAAGACAGTACCAACTGAATAAAAAATACCGCCGATGAGTAAATACCAAATACCTGTAGTTGAAAGTGAGTGAAAAATCGGACCGATTGCAAGCAATGCAAGCCATCCCATCAGTAAATAAATCATTGTTGAAATGAACAAGAATTTTTTAACAAAAAAGATTTTAAAAATCACGCCACCAATTGCAAAGCCCCATGCAATTCCAAATAACGTCCATCCTAAGCCGCCGCCTACTAAAATAAGGGCAATGGGCGTATATGTTCCTGCAATGAACACATAAATGGCTGCATGATCCATTATTTCAAAGACATCTTTTGCTTTGCCAGGTGGAAAGCTATGAACCATTGTTGAAGAACTATATAGGAGCAACATACTTGCCCCGTAAATGGTAAATGTCACAACATGCCAAGCATTTCCATACAAGCTCGAATAGACAATGAGCAATGTGAGGGCAGCAATACTAAGCAGTGTACCAACACCATGTGTAATGGCATTTGCAATTTCTTCTCGTTTTGTAAAAATATGCGTCTCCGCCAACTAAACCTCTCCTTTACAAACGCTTTAAACCATTATAGCATAGGTAATTAAAACTGCATATTGCTTGGAAGGAGTGAAAAGATGAGAGATGTTACATTAACTCAAGTCTTTGACCATCGTATTACACAAAAATACATTAATCGTTCAGGTATGGCTCATGCTATTCGTGTCGCGTATCACGCGTATGCCTTAGCCATTAATCATAAAGTAGACGTTGATTTAGCTACTAAAGCAGCATTCTTGCATGATATTGGCCATTACACCTGGTATAAAAATGGTAAATGGGACTATTCACTTTATAAAGCGTACGACATCCATCCTATTAAAGGTGCTGAACGTGCCCATAAATTATTAATTCGACTTGGTGAACATCCTAAAAAAGCAAAAGAAATTGCCATTGCTATCCTGCTTCACACCGATTCACATTTACCTCCAAGTCAATTATCGTTAACTCCGCTGCAACAAATAGTGGCCCAAGCAGATACCCTTGACGAAGAACCAGGAGGCGATCATCATTATCGTTCTATTACGATGGAACGCGCCCGTAGCCTTCTTCAAGACCTTGATGTGCAAATTGATGCTTTACTGAACGAGTAGATATTCCTACTGTTCACTTATAGATAAAAATTCTTCTTTAGTAATTGGACCATTTATCCGTTGAGTAATGACTCCATTTTGGTTAATAACAATGGTTGTAGGTACACCAAAAATTTGAAATTCCTTTTGCAAGGAACCGTTATGGTCCAAAAGCGGATCAAAAGTAGCGCCATACTGTTGCAAAAATGGCGTTAACTCTTTTACGCTTTTTTCCGAGCTAGTTAAATTTATAGGGATAAATTGGCTCTTTGATTGCTCCTTTATCTGATTACTTAAGCTAACAATTGCAGGCATTTCTTCTTGACATGGATAACACCAAGTCGCAAAAAAATGAATCACCGTTTTATTGTTTGCACCAATTTCATAGTGGATTGTCTCTCCATTCAGTGTCGTTCCACTAAAGGGTGCCAACACTTGGTCCATATGAGGACCTTGTTCCTGAGCCTTTACAGTTCCACCTGAACCTGTAACAAGAAGTAGACCAATTAGCCATAGTACACCAACCCATTTTCCTTGCTTCATTCTATCCCTCTTTCTCTTAAGGAGCTTTTTTTATGAATATCTTACATGTGTATCAGTTAGTCGCTGTTCTTGCTTTCTTACTATTTGTTTTCTTTTTTCAAGATATACCTTTTTCTCTACTTTGGTTTTCGCTGTTACTTGCACTAAACATTTGCCTCTTTATTTTGCGCAAGAAAAAGAATAAGCATGATTAATGGAAATCAGCCATCACAAACCTGGAGCAATCAGAGTAGGTCCAGTTGCAATTATAGAAAATCTGAATTAGGATAATTTAGGAGTAGACGAACAGGAGTGAACGTTATGCAAACAGTGTTTTCAGGAATTCAGCCGAGCGGTATTTTAACTCTCGGAAATTATTTAGGTGCATTAAAGCACTTTTCTTCTATGCAACATGACTATGACAGTTATTTTTGCATCGTAGACCAACATGCCATTACAGTCCCACAAGAGCGGTTAAAGTTAAGACAACAAATTAGAAGTCTTGCGGCCCTCTATCTTGCATCAGGAATTGATCCTACAAAAGCGACGTTGTTCATTCAATCAGAAGTACCTGCCCACGCTCAGCTTGGCTGGATGATGCAATGTTTATCTTACATTGGTGAACTTGAACGAATGACACAATTTAAAGACAAATCAGCAGGAAAAGATGGTGTTTCATCTGCATTACTTACATATCCACCTTTAATGGCTGCAGACATTTTACTTTATCAAACAACAATTGTTCCTGTTGGAGAAGATCAAAAACAGCACCTAGAGCTTGCTCGTAACTTAGCAGAACGTTTTAATAACAAATATGGAGAAGTATTTACAATTCCAGAGGTTCAGATCCCTAAAGTCGGTGCGCGTATTATGTCACTAAATGATCCGACTAAGAAGATGAGTAAATCAAACCCACAGCCCAAAAGCTATATTTCTTTATTAGATGAACCTAAAACGATTGAAAAGAAGCTAAAGAGTGCTGTTACCGATTCAGATGGAACGATTCGTTTCGATCCAGAAAACAAACCTGCAGTATCAAATCTGCTCTCCATTTTTTCTTTATGTACAGACGAAAGTATTCCATCACTTGAAGAACGTTACCGCGACTCAGGCTACGGTCCATTTAAATCAGACCTTGCTGAAGCAGTTATTCACACCCTAGAACCAGTTCAAAAACGCTATTATGATTTAATTAACTCTAGTGAGTTGGATGACATTCTTGATGCTGGTGCAGAGAAAGCTGCAAAAAAAGCCAACAAGACTTTAAAAAAAGCGGAAAACGCAATCGGCCTTGGGCGAAAAAAAAGGTAAGTAACTATCCCCTCAAAAATCAGTTGAGGGGGTGTTTTTGTGATGGTTAAAAAACACATAAAAACGCCTTCTAATCGAAAGCGTTCTGTGTCGTTCTATCTATTTTTCAAGCGAGCGTTTATGTTCGCTAATTTTAACCGAAGTATATTGGCGTAATCTTTCTCGAATTTTGTTCATTAATTGATAAAACTGTGCCACTTCTTGTGCCTCAAAATCTGAAAATAATGCAGTAAAGTAAGTATGTACCTCTTCCTGATACGCCTTCATTTTCGCTTTTCCCTCTTCTGAGAAATGAACATATTTTAAGCGGCTATCTTTGTCACTCTCTTTAAATTGAATTAAATTTTTTTGTTGTAACTTTTTTAATCGATTGGATACTGCGCTTTTATGAGTCCGTTGGTATTCTGCAATTTCTTTTGATGTTAGTGGTCCTGTTAAATCAATGATAATAAGTACAGCAAGCTGTTCAGGAGAAAGATCCCTGAATTCATGGGTAAGCTCTTCTTCAATTATTTGATGGCCATAAAAAAATACATCTTTAAAGACATCCATAGCTTCTAAAAGCGTATTTTTCAAGTCACCACATCCTTTTATGTCTCCATTTTTAACACGATGAAAAAAAGGCTTCCGACTATGGAACCCTTCTTTTTCGTTTAATAACCGTTTTGCTTTTTTAATACTTTACCAACGAAAAATGATAATCCGAGTGTACCGACTAATAAAACAACTGAAAAGATTTGCATGACTAAATAGGCCATATCGTTTGTATCCAACCGACTTCCCCTCCTTCTTACTTATTATTATTATAAGAGAAAGCCGATTTGATGTAAATAAAACGCTTTAGAAAAGATTTACTTTACTCGTTCTGGATGCTCAAGTTCCCACAGTTTTTCAAAAAACGTATGGCCCTTCACCATGCCCTTACATAACTGATAGTGTTCATTAGACCAACCAGCACCTACACCATCTAATAAATAGGCCCAGACTTCTTCCCGTTCCTTATTTTTCAATTGTTCATAGGCATTTGGGTCCCATTCTGTACACCAATAAATTAATTCAGCATCAGAAGCAGTCGTATATAGTTGATCCAATACCATAAACAATAACTGTTTTAATTGACGTTCACTTCTTGTTAAGCCTTGTAGGTCATTTGGACTTAAAGAGAGTAAGTGATATTCTTTTTCAGGCAGAGGGACCGATAATTCATAATATTGAACTTCTTGATCGTTTAGTGCATCGTAGACAAGTTGTTCCTGCCTTGGTGTTAATCGGCTCTTTCGTATCGGTGTTTTATAACCCATTGTATCAACTGCTAAAATCCTTGTTCCATCCGTTACAATAAAACAATAGTCTAACTGAATACGAGACATGTTTTTTCTTAAATAGCTTTTTTGATGTACAGCATCTAACAAGTTCTGTGGTAAATCGAGCAATTGATTTTCGATATAAGTAAAAAGATCCTTACTTGCACGAATTAATTTCACTTGATCCAATACTTCCACACGATCTTCACTTCGCCACTCATGGAACTCGCACACATTATAGCCATTTTCTTCACCTTCGAACCAGTTAACCCAGACATCACGCATCATCACCATACTTCTTCCTCCTCGCTAGTATGTTCTTGATCTCAGTATGGTCAGGGCTTATTGTTCTTAAACCCATCTTCTATAGATCCGTAGCGATAGATTTTTTCTGCAGGTGTTGTAAGAAGCGCGGTTGTTTCTTCGTTTAAAAGAGAGGCGGCTTGATGACACAATTGATAGCCAAGATAGTAACCGAGCATATGAGGTATATTCTTTTTGGCATTTCCGTATAAAAGGTCTTTATACCGTCTTCTACCCATTAATTGGAGCTTTTTAGGACTAATGATGTCTGCCCATTTATCGTTCCACGTCTTATCATATAATGACGTCCACGGTGCCAAATACCCTTCTCCTAACCACTCCTTTACAGCTAGCTCTGCCAACCCTTCCATTACCATCGATTCCAATAATGTAATCGTTTCTTCATTCTCTTTTGTATGAGACAACCTGCAAACATGATGATATTCATGGATTAAAAGGGCAAAAAGATCGTTTGCTTCTATGGTTTCAGACACGATTAAAACAATTCCATTTTCAAAACTAAGACCCATCATACCTTTCACATCGGTCTGCCTATTCTTTAAATGCTCATTGGCAAGTAAAAGATATATCGGAACATTTGGTCCTTTCCAAGCCTCTTTTAGTTCTAAAAACTTCTCTTGCAAAAATACCCAATAGTTTTTTGTGATAAATAGAGAAAGCGCATCTGTGTCACCTAGTGTAAATAACCCTACTTTTTCCAAATACGTAGCCAACTCCGTATCCGTTCCAAACTGAAAAAGCGGCTGTAACGGCTGAATAAATAATCGTTGAAACGCTAATTCTTCATCTTTTTGATTATGAACATGCTTTAAAAACAATTCACCCCACTTATTTGTGCGAATAACAGCCATCTTCTCCCCCTTATGCTTTCTTACGACTCTCGGTGAATAACTCTCCTGTATAAAAAAGACGCTTTCATTTACACTATGCAAGAAAGACTCCGATCTTGATTATCCGATCTGACCATGCTACGCTTCTGATACACATGTTAAGAATTGGCCTTAAAGGAGATCCATATGACAACGGATGAGCTGACAAAAACACTAGATGCTTTTACACGGTTAACTCGAAAAGAGTGGGCCAGCTTGAATAAAGGATTGCGTTCAAATCTAACGGAACAAGAGCGAAAAGAAATAGAAGGAATTTATGAAACGATATCTGCTTCTGAAGTAAACGATGTGTATATGCCATTATCTGAATTACTTTATAAACGGATGTATCATAATGTAAAACTACATCAAGATATGAATGAATTTTTACAAAGAAGCCGCAAACGGGTTCCCTTTATAATTGGAATTGCTGGAAGCGTCTCTGTTGGGAAGAGCACCACGGCTCGTTTAATTCAAGCACTTGCGAAAAGGTGGCCAAATCAACCAACTGTCTCGCTTGTGACAACCGATGGCTTTTTATATCCAAATGAGGTTCTAGAAGAAAGAGGTTTGATGAAGCGAAAAGGGTTTCCTGAAAGTTACGATATTCGACGCCTCATCTCATTCTTAACTGAACTTAAATCTGGGGTCAATGAAGTTGAAGCGCCTGTCTATTCCCACCTAACATACAATATAGAAGCAGCTCAAACGCAGAAAATTGTACAACCTGATGTTGTCATTGTTGAAGGAATTAATGTGTTGCAAGTAAACCGCAAAGGAAAACGAATGCCACCTTTATTCGTCTCTGATTTTTTTGATTACAGTATTTATGTAGATGCTGATGAGGAAGACATCATTTCTTGGTATGTGGAACGATTTCATTTATTAAGAAATACAGCGTTTCAAGACCCAAGCTCATATTTTCATCGCTATAAAAACTTAGACGATAAAGAAGCAACCGAAATGGCCAAATCGATCTGGCATTCCATTAACGGTGTAAACCTTGAGAAGAATATTAAGCCAACTCGATTGCGCGCAGACTTAATCTTAACAAAAGGGAAGCAGCATCGGGTCGAACACATACAACTTCGAAAATAAAAAATACCTTGTTCCGATAAAACGGAACAAGGTATTTTTGTCGTTAACCTTTAAACAATTGAACGAACATTTTCCCATAAGGACCGCCATCAACAATGCCGATTCCAACTTCTGAATAATTGCTACTTAAAATGTTTTCTCTGTGACCTTGAGAGTTCATTAATGCTGTATGAGCTTGCTCAACCGTTTGGTTCCCTGCCAAGTTCTCACCAGCTGTTTGGTATGTAATACCAAAGTGGTCCATCATTTGAAAAGGAGAACCATAAGTAGGTGATTCATGAGCAAAATAATTGTTGTCAATCATATCTTGAGCTTTCACACGAGCCACTTCTGTTAACTCTTGATCTATTTCAAGTGGAGCTAAGCCACTTTCAGCGCGTGCTGAATTAACTAGATCAACCATTTGCTGTTCTTCTTCACTAACATCGCTTGCTTCAGCAGCCTCTTCGCTTGCATCTGACTCTTCTTCTACTACATCCGTCTCTGACTCTGGCGTCTCTTCTTCTACTTCAGGTTGTTGCCAATCTTCTGTAGACCAATTGATTTCACCATATGCTGGAGCTGATGAAAAACAATCACCATTCCATTGTATTGGTGCCGTGTTATATTGATGACCTGTTGACGCCTCTGCACGGTCAACGTGGTTCAATCCTAAAGTAAGTGTTGCTACGAATGTTGCAATCGCAAGTTTCTTCATCCCAGTATCCTCCTAAAATAGATCAAATTGCGTTGCCCAATCTCTTGAGCACATGGCAATCCTAGCATAGCTTTTTTTTTTAGACGATGGAAAAATGTTCATGTGTATCCATGTTAAAATGCTTTGTAATAGTGGATTGGATGCGATTATACAAGTCATGTTGGCTAACAACTTTTCTATTTCAAACTGGAAATTACGTCTATAATGTTATGAAGCTGTAATCTTTGTTTTATCTGTTACATACTTGTCATATTTAGTGCAGCCTTATTGCAAACGTGTTTCCAAACTTTTGGAAAACATTCCTAGGTGCAACGGCTTGTTTTTTTGATAAAGTGATTACGTGCGTTTTTACTAAACATTTTAGGAGTGAACCATGTTATGTTTAAAAAAGTAACTCTTTCATTCATAGCCTTTTTTGGCATTAGTCTGTTTTCTTCTGCTTCAATAGAAGGAAAAACTGTTAAGCATCCTGTACAAAATGGAGAATCTCTCTATACAATAAGTGAACGATATGGCGTATCACAAGCTTCTATCCAACGAATAAATCAGTTGAAAACGAATCAGCTTGAAGCCGGAACGACGTTAACCATTCCTACAGCCATCACTGCTTCCGATCGTGAGTGGATGGCAAAACTTGTTTATGCTGAAGCAAGAGGAGAATCTTATGAAGGAAAAGTGGCGGTCGCTACCGTCTTACTCAACCGCCTTGACCATCCAGAATATCCTGATTCCATGTATAATGTCATTCATCAAGTAACACCATCAGGTCACTATGCGTTTTCTCCGGTATTAGATGGTGCCATTCATAACGATGCCGATGAAGAATCACGTCAAGCAGTAAATGAAGCCATTGCTTATCGTGGGCTAGGTCAACAATCTCTTTATTTCTATAATCCAACTACCGCAACTAGTGGTTGGGTCGCTACTAGAGAGCAAACAATTGTTATTGGTAATCATGTCTTTGCTAAATAAATAGATAAAAACACATTGTTTGCAAAAACAATGTGTTTTTTTCATAGATATGGGTATGGATAATTAAGAGAGGTGATGACATTGAAGACCATTACACGTTATGATCGAATGGTGACAGGTGCCCTAAGTAGCCGCTTTGAACCACAAGGGGTTGAAACCGTTAAGCGTATCCCAAAATCAAGCCCTACATTACCAACAGCAAGGTCCGTTTCTGAAAACGATATTTATAGTTATGGCTTTGCTTTTTATAGAAAAGAAGCAAAAAGCCCTTCGACTCGAACCAATTCGCTGCCAAATGAATCCCTTCATATTTTAAAAAATCACTACACCTTTAACACGCTTTATCATAAAATCAAACCGCTCATCCACTCCTTATCAACAAGCACATTGGAGAGCCATCAACGTGACATAGAAGTTCTTACAGCTCATTTTCACCGTTTCAATAAAACATCAAACTTGACACCCTATATTCAAGATGGTTTTATTATCGACTCTTACCGATAAGAACGGCGGCTAAAACCGCTGTTTTTTTGTTATACTAATAGGACAAGTGACTCGCCTATGGCATGAAAGGAGTGCTAATATGAAGCTCATCGTTAGCCATATGAATCTCGATTTTGACGGGCTCGCCTCGTTGGTTGCTGCACATAAATTAGATCCTAAAGCTGTTGTAGCGCTCCCTCCTAGTCTAGGAGAGCGAGTAAAGCAATTTTTACATTTGTACACTCGTTCCTTTGAGTGGTTCACGTATAAACAGATTGACTGGAATAACGTCAGGGCCATTACATACGTCGACTGCTCAACAGATGAGCGAGCTGGGATTGCCTCTTTTTTATCTCTAAATGAGATTGAGCGTTCTTATATTGACCACCATCAAACCGAAGCTACTGGTGCAAATATTACATTGTTACTCCAACCAATTATTCAGAACGGAATAAAGATCACGCCTGTAGAAGCAACGTTATTTGGTTTAGGCTTATATAGTGATACAAATCGACTTACAAATGAAACTGTTACGATTGCCGATTTAGAAGCGGCAGCTTTTTTACATGTAAATGGAATGAATTTAAAGGTCATTCATGAATTTTTGCAGGCACACGTCGGTGAACATCCTTTGTTTGAGACCCTTTTTAACGCTGTGGATATTCAAACGATTGCAGAAAAGCGTATTGTCTTTTCCACTTGTATAGCCGATCAGTATATCGGCGATATCGCAGCAGTAGTAGAAGAAATTCATAGCTTGTATGCACCAGACGCAACCATTGTTCTTTGCCAACTGCATCATCACACGTATATGATTGCGCGAGCTACGAGTGCAGATGTACCCATTCAAATTGTTGCGCAACAGTTAGGTGGAAATGGACATGACTATGCCGCTTCTGCCATTTGTCGGAATGAGCCACTCGCTAAAGCATATGCAACTGTACACCGTATGCTCACAACGTGCATACAAGTAAAAATCCCTATCCGTTCTATTATGCATTGGCCAGTTCTAGCCTTTTCCGCTACTTCTACTGCAGCCGAAGTATTTCGTAGCAGCAAGGACTCATCGTATAAAGGATTTCCTGTTGTGAATGATAACAATCAAGTTATTGGAATGCTGACAGCTGCAAAGCTAAAACAGGCGATCGATTTAAACGGTGGCATTGAATTAGTGTCATCCATCATGTCTAAAAAAGTGCATACATTAAAAGCAACAGACTCAATTGAACAAGGCAAAAAAATGATGGTAGAAAATGTAATTGGTCGCATTCCCATTTGTAAGAACGACGGAACATTAGAAGGAATCATAACTCGTAGCTCGATTATTTCGAACCAATTTAACCATTCGGCTCACTACAGCGCTAGTGAACTCACTCGCTATTTCGGGGTGAAACCCTTTGCTTTTTTGCAGAAAATAGGGGAGCTCGCTGATGAAAGAAATGTACAGGTGTTTATCGTTGGAGGTATTGTGCGTGATCTTATTCTAAACCGTCCTTCAAAGGATATTGATTTAGTTGTAGAAGGAGATGCCATTTCGTTTGCCACTACTTTGGCCACACATTTTGGAGGAGAGGTACAACAGCACAATCATTTTTTAACTGCCACATGGATTTTTCAAAACGTTTCAATTGATTTTGTAACAGCAAGAAAGGAACACTATCGTAAACCTGGTGCCCTTCCAGACGTGCAACCAGCTCGTATAAATGATGATTTAGCTCGTCGTGATTTCGCCATTAACGCAATTGCTATTTCACTTAATGCGTCTCGTTTTGGTGATATTTTAGATCCGTTTCAAGGACGTCAACAGATTCAAACAAAGACTATTTCCATTTTGCACCCATTAAGCTTTATAGAAGATCCCACACGCTTGTTTCGAGCACTTCGCTTTGCAAAAAGACTTGACTTTCAGTTAAGCAACGAAACAAAAGAACAGGCAAAATCAATGGGAAATGCTCTTAAGACGATTAGTAAGCAACGGGTTTATCATGAACTGGA
Source organism: Shouchella oshimensis (assembly GCF_004375095.1). Taxonomy (NCBI): domain Bacteria; kingdom Bacillati; phylum Bacillota; class Bacilli; order Caryophanales; family Bacillaceae; genus Shouchella; species Shouchella oshimensis. Next base: position 615,911 of record NZ_SNUX01000001.1, read on the forward strand.
GCTAAGTCAACGAGAAAGCCAGCTTCCTTGGTTGTTTCATGCACTTTCTGAATACCCAGTTTGGGAGACTTTAATTGGTGCAGAGATGAGTGAATACGCGTATACACATATTCAACAGTTGTTTCGCGCAAATGTAAGCGAGTCAATTTTTTTGGCTATTGCCGCCATTGCTTACCAGCGCCATTCGTTAACGGCACTGCACGCATTCGCATTAACCAAATTATCGAAGAAGCTTCTAGCCGATATTCAACTTATTGAGCAACACCAAGATGAAACCTCTCTTGACGACTTACATGGCTACCTTTATTCAGTAAAAAGAGATGCCCTTTTATTTTTTACGACCCTGCCAAATAAAGAAAATGAGCTGTTGTTACGCTATCGAAAAGCGCGAGAGCAGCTAACACCTCTTGTGACTGGAAGAGATTTAATTGCTCTCGGTTTTAAACCGAGTCCGCACTTCTCAACATGGCTGCTAGCTATTGAAAAACGACAGTTACGTGGAGAAATAAGAACGAAAACAGATGCATTAGCGTGGATTTCAAACAAAATAAACAAGCATGAGCGTTAACGCTCATGCTTGTATTCTTTACGCTTCAAAACGTTTAAAGACAAGGGAAGTATTATGCCCTCCAAACCCTAATGAATTGCTTAGAACAGCCTCTACATTCATTTTGCGTGCTTCATTTGGTACATAATCTAAATCACACGCTGGGTCTGGTTCTTCTAAGTTTATAGTTGGTGGCACAATTCCTTCTTCAATCGCTTTCACTGAAAAGATCGCTTCTACTGCTCCAGCAGCACCTAGCAAGTGACCTGTCATCGATTTTGTCGAGCTAACAGCCACTTGATATGCGTACTCACCTAATACCGTTTTAATCGCGTTTGTTTCATAAGGATCGTTTAAATCTGTACTCGTTCCATGTGCATTAATGTAGCTAATTTGCTCATTTTTTAGACCCGAATCAGCAATTGCGGCTGCCATTGCACGAGCTCCACCTTCACCATCTGGTGCTGGCGCAGTCATATGATGTGCGTCACCAGTTGATCCGTAACCGACGATCTCAGCATAAATTTTCGCTCCACGGGCTTTTGCAGATTCTAGGCTTTCTAAAATAAGAATTCCTGCGCCTTCCCCCATAACAAAGCCACTTCGATTTACATCAAACGGTCGTGATGCTTTATCTGGATTATCAGATGTTGTGATGGCTTTTGCAGATGAGAAGCCAGCTACCGCCATATTGGTAATTGGCGCTTCACTCCCCCCTGCAATCATGGCATCTGCATCGCCACGCTGAATGGTTTTGAACGCATCACCAATTGAGTTTGCCCCTGAAGCACATGCTGTTACAGAGCAAGAGTTAGGACCTTTTGCTCCAGTAAAAATAGATACTTGACCACTTGCCATGTCAGGGATCATCATTGGCACAAAGAATGGACTTACACGCCTTGGTCCTTTTTCAATCAATGTCCGAAACTGGGTTTCATAGGTCTCCATTCCACCTATACCAGAACCAATCCATACACCGACACGGGCAGCATTTTCATCGGTTATTTCTAATCCTGAGTCGGCAAGCGCCTGTTTGGCCGAGGCAACGGCAAATTGTGTAAAGCGATCCATTCGCCTTGCTTCTTTTTTATCAATAAAATCCTCTGGATTGAAGTCATTAATTTCTGCAGCTACTTTCATTGGATAAGATTCCGCATCAATCCTTGTTAAATGGCCAATTCCTGACTTACCAGCAATAGCGGCTTCCCAAGAGCTTGCTGCATTTAGTCCCAATGGTGTAACAGCACCAATACCTGTAACAACTACTCGTCGTTTCTCCACTATAGTTCGCTCCTTTATTTACTTAATCATAATCGAACTTTTCATTAACGTCCCCAGCGCAAGGCAACAGAGCCCCATACAAGACCTGCTCCAAAGCCTACTAGTACTAGTACATCACCGTCTTTAATTTTTCCAGCCTCAAGTTCTTCTACCATCGCCATAGGAATGGATGCAGATGAGGTATTACCAAATTTATTTACGGTGACCGACATTTTTTCTTTCGGTAACTCTAATCGTTCCCGAGAGGCTTCCATAATTCGGATATTCGCTTGGTGTGGTACAAGAAAATCAACATCTTCCTTTGTTAAGCCAGCCTTCGTTAATGCGCGAATGGATGAATCCCCCATTTGACGAACGGCAAACTTAAATACTTCCCGACCATTCATTTCAATAAATTTATTCTTCTTATTAATATGCATGCCGCCGGATCCATCTGAACCTAAGTCAAATGCTAGGATACCACGATCTTCTGAAACTGGTCCAACGACACATGCACCTGCTCCATCACCAAATAAAACAGCTGTGTTTCGATCATTCATATCCGTCACTTTGGTTAACTTCTCTACACCTATAACAAGAACATGTTGATAGGCACCTGTTTCAATAAACTGTTGTGCTGTAGCAATTCCGTATATAAAACCAGCGCAAGCAGCACTAATATCCATTGCCGCCGCTTTTGTCGCCCCTAAGCGATTTTGTACAATGGACGATACACTAGGAAACGGCATGTCAGGTGTCACTGTTGCCACTAAAATTAAATCAATGTCTTCTGCCTTTACTTCTGCCGATTCAAGGGCTTTTAATGCTGAATGATAAGCCATTTCTGACGTTTCAACGTTTTCAGCGAATCGTCTCTCTTCAATGCCAGTTCTTGTACGAATCCATTCATCCGACGTTTCTAAAAAGGATTCAAAATCTTTATTTGTGACTACTTTTTCAGGAACAAAGCGTCCTATACCGAGTAAGCCTGCTTTAGCCATGGATATTCCCCTTCCATATCGAACAGAAATTAGTACCTGATACTAATATTAGCAAACAATTTAAGAAACTGTCTAGTACTAATTCTATTCAAGTGGAATGGTTCCCTTTTTTAAACGTCATTTAGACCCTGTAAAAGCGCCTCAAACCATTTATCTAAATCGGTTTTCATCTTTTCTTCCGCTTCATTGGCCGCCGTTTGCTGTTTTATTTTTTCATATGAAGACATAAAGGGTTCTATTTGGCCAGTTTTAAACTGGGCGACTGCATAATAATAGAAGATCTGAATCGGTAAGTGATTTGCTTGCTCCATCATGCCAATAAATGGTGCCATTGCCTCTAGCCCTTTTTCATATTCACCTTTCTTTATAAGTGAAATCCCTTCCTGAACCGGCTGCATAAAACGTTGCAACGGCTGTGTCATTCTTCTTCGCTATCTTTCTGACCTAACTCATACGCTTCATTCATTACTTTGGTAAACAATGCTAGCATTGGCTGCAAATCGTCAAATCCTAGTTCAATCCCTTTTGCTTCTATCAATTCTTTAGCCTCTGGAACATATTTCATCGCAATCTGCATAAATGCCATATTTTTTTCTTGATCAGTCATTATGTGCACAGCCTCCTTTTTATCTTTATTAACGTAACTGATTGTATTTTGATTCGCAAGTGAATTGCCCCAATCTAAAAAAGGAAAGTGAAACGGATAGAAAAACTTGTTATAATAGGTGAATCGACGTTTGGAAATGAGGATGAACATGAACGGAACATTAACGAATAAAATTAACTCAAGACGCACATTTGCGATTATTTCTCACCCAGATGCAGGAAAAACAACGCTTACGGAAAAACTATTGCTCTTTGGTGGTGCGATTCGTGAAGCTGGTACTGTAAAAGGAAGAAAGAACGCAAAACACGCAACAAGTGATTGGATGGAAATAGAAAAGCAACGTGGGATTTCTGTCACAAGCTCTGTCCTCGAATTTTTGTACAATGGCTACCATGTAAATATTTTGGATACACCTGGTCACGAGGACTTTTCGGAAGATACGTATCGGACATTAACTGCTGCTGATTCAGCAACCATGTTAATTGATGCTGCTAAAGGGGTGGAAGCCCAAACAAAGAAATTATTTAAAGTATGTAAGCTTCGCGGTATCCCTATTTTTACCTTTATCAATAAACTGGATCGACAAGGGAGAGACCCGTTTGAACTAATGGAAGAGCTTGAAAACCTTCTAGGAATTCGTTCTTTCCCAATGGGATGGCCAATTGGAATGGGTCAGTCATTTAAAGCCGTCTACGATCGTGTAAATAAACGTTTAGAGCTATACAACCCAAACAATCCAAAAGATATTGATATTATTAGCGTGACTGGTCCAGATGATCCAAAAATTGACGAAGTCGTTAATGACGAAGGGCTTGTACAGCAATTTCGTGAGGAGTTAGAGCTCCTTGATGTAGCTGGAGATGAATACGATTTAGAGCGAATTAACAATGGTGAACTTACACCTATTTTCTTCGGATCAGCTATTTCTAGTTTTGGTGTACAGACTTTTCTTGAACATTTTCTAAGTTTATCACCTGCGCCAAGCCCACGCGATAGCTCCATTGGAACGATTGATCCAATGGAACGTGAACAGTTCTCTGGCTTTATATTTAAAGTTCAAGCGAATATGAATGCGAAGCATCGTGACCGGGTAGCATTTTTGCGCATTACATCAGGTACATTTAAACGAGGAATGTCTGTTAAGCATGTCCGGACGAACAAACCGTTAAAACTCGCACAACCTACGCAATTTTTAGCGCAGAGTCGGAGTATTGTAGACGAGGCTTATGCCGGTGATATAATTGGCTTATTTGATCCAGGTCATTTTCGTATTGGGGACACACTGGTTGAAGGCGAATCATTTGAGTTTAGCGAGATGCCACACTTTTCGCCTGAGCATTTTTCTGCTATTACAGTAAAAGAAGCGCTTAAGCATAAATCGTATGAAAAAGGCCTTCAGCAACTGACTGAAGAAGGGGCTATCCAGCTATTCCGTACGTATAACAAATACGTTGAACAACAAATTGTTGGCGTTGTTGGCGTCCTTCAATTTGAAGTGCTCGAACATCGATTGAAAAGCGAATATCATGTAGATATTCAAATGAGCCGACAACCATTTTCATTTGCACGATGGATTGATGGTGATGAAAAAGAGTTGAGCGTATTTAAAGAAAAACAACGGAATTTAGTTACGGATCGTGAAGACCGGATTGTCGCTTTGTTTGAAAATGAATTTCAAATGCGGACAGCCCAGGAAAAATACCCTAATCTACAGTTTTATGAAAACTCGTTTTATAAGAAAACGGTTGAATAAGAAAAACCAGCCATTGGCTGGTTTTTTTACATATGCTTACGAATCAATTCAGCTAAACTACCGTTAAATTCCGCTCGTTTCTGAATATCGTTTCCACGTAATAACTGTGCGTGCTCTGGTCTTAAACCAATAACTCGTGTTTCAATTCCCATAATCTGTAGAGCTTGGACTAAACGGAGCAACTCTCTCAACCCTAGATTAGTAATAGTACCAACTCCACTAAAGTCAAAGAAAAGATAGTCATAATCAGCTTGATATACATTTTTTGAGATGACTCCTTGATTTTGCTTAATTAAGTGGTCATCTAAGTCACCAAAAAACGGAACAAATGCAAGCTCGGCTGATATGGAAATAAATGGAGCCGACAGTTGTTTAATCATACTTAAAGATTCTTCAAGCTCTTCTTTTTTCTCAAGCAGTTCAAAGTCTGTCTGCGCCAAGCGTCTGCTTTGCTTTTGGACCTTTTCAATCAGCTCTGTTAAGTTTCCATCTTGTTTAATACAAATAATATGGAAACATTCTTCATCCCAATTTGCAAACAATGTATGCAATACATAGGGAGCTTCTATCGTATCCATATTTAACTCGATCTTCCCATTTTCTTGTTTGCCAAGAAAACGTGTTACCTTATCCACACTCCCTATATCTAAAAGATCAATAAACGAATCGGCTTGTTTAAACGCTTGTTTAGCAACAATCGAGCGATTCAAGATTTGATACGTTTCGTCTAACTCAAAATAGGGAACTGGTAAACGATTAATGGCGGACATCCGCATTCACCTCTAACTGTCTTTCCTGCCATTTAGCTAATTCTGCTAAGTTTCCAATTAATACGGTTTGTTCATTACAAAGCGGACTTAAATCGTACATTGACACAAGTCGTCCACCAATAACGATCGTTGGTTTATGAGGTAAATTTTCTAACGTATCAACATACAAACTTAAACTGCGGGCATGATACGGAATAGAAACTGAAATGGCAATGGCATCAGGCTGCCATTTCTTCGCCATCATTTCCGCTTGCTCAAGGGGCACACTGGCTCCTAATAACCGTGTCGTCCAGCCCAGCTCTTCCAATAAACAGGCGCACATTTTGATCCCAAGATCATGTTGCTCTTGATCTAAACATAAAAACATCAAGCTTTTGCCGTTTTTGGGCATGCGCCATTTTCGTATATAATGGTGATAGCGTGTTAGTACAAAATCACATGTTGATGTAGCTAAATGTTCATCAGCGATTGTTATCTCATTCTGTTCCCATAGCCACCCAGTATGCGCCATAGCTTTCGTTAACAATTTTTCATATATCCAAATACTATCATATCCCGCATCAGATAGGCGACGGACACAATCCCAAGCACGATCTTCATCTCCGTCAAGTAAGGCGTCTACTAACACTTCCCATGACTGCTCCATTACACGTTCCGCCTCCTCCCAACCGTTTTCCTTCTTTACCTAGTTTAAGAGTAAAGGTTTTGCCCTACGAACGCAAGTACGAACAGCTGCTGGAAAACGAGTTATTTTAAGTCATTTTGTCGTATCCACTTTTTTTCTGCCTCCCTGTATGCTCTTAGGCCCTCTTCAAGGGTCCATTTTGGCGAAAAAGGTAGACTGTCCCCATTCTCTTGTTCACTTCCTTCTAACGAATACATTCCATTCTCTTTTTCCATAACCGCATACACATAATCGACTAAATCGTTAATGTAAATCAAATCTGAATTGCCTTGTTTCACCTGTTCATCAATATGAGTAAGCGCAAGATTGCTGTGCAATCCATATGCTTGTGGGCTACGCAGAATAAGAAGCCCAAATGGTTTGGAACGAGCCAATGCCTGTAACTCTTCTTCAAGTGAGGTACGTAGCTCACTACCTCTGGTTGTCGATAAATAAAGCAAACGATCATGATGATTTAAGCTAGAAGCAAATGCAAGAACTTCTTCTTTCTTTTCATTATCTGCCACATACACATACACTGCATTCTCGTTTGACAGCCTTACCTCATTTACGTTTTTATGAATAAATGTAAAGTGCGCATTTCTACCCATATTCATTTCGATCATTTGTTTTTCTTGTGTTTTTTCAGCCATATGGTCAACAGCGTTTACTTCCCAACCTTCATCAAGGAACTTGGCGCAAACATGGCTTCCAATAAAACCTAATCCACCAATAACCGTTAGTTTCTTCACTCTAATGACTCCTTTCCTTTGTCAGAACACTTTTACGTTGCTGGAATAAATTTTTCAAAAAAATCACTCACTTCGTTCGCTAACAAACGTGTCTCAAGTGGGTTTACTTTCACTAGTTCTTCTACGTTGTCTTTTTTTACGTGCCGTAAAAACGATTGAACTGGTAAATGATAGTCGGTAAACAATTTCTCGTCTACATTGGCTACGCTCTCCCTATCACAATGGCTCAACCCATGTTGTCTACTCATTTCTTTTTTAAACCGTTTTAACGTGACCTCGTCTTCTTGATAATGAATGAGACAGTCTTGCAAAGACAAAAGTGGATTAATAAAGGCTGCAGCTCGTATATGAATGTCTTCTGAGCAACATAACTGCTGCGCTATAAGTGCTCCTGTGCCTTCAGCACATAAGAAGATTTTTTCGTTAATAATTTCTTGACGCAATAAAAGTTGAATTAAATGTTCAGCATGCTTCACCGCTGTTTTTGAACCCCATTCAGCAATTAAAAGCCCTGAAGAAAAGACGATATATCCTTTTTTTACAAATGTCTCAATAAAATACTCAGCATGGTCAGAATGAAAGGTTTGGTAATCAAGTAACATAAACAAGGCATAGCCATTTGGCTTTTCTGGAATACAATAGCTATTTTTACAGCCATTTAAGTCGATATAGCGGACATAAACAGGCATAGTGTCCATCTCTCCTGAATGATTTAGATTCGTAATAGCTTATGTTTTTCCTGTAAAATGTGAAAGCAAATTAGAAAAGAAATTCATTCATTTATAAAAAAAAGCTATACACACCTATTAAAAGGGTTGTATAGCTTGGTCATAGTAGATGGTTATGGTTTCCGCTTCTGCGTCCATTTACGGTCATCGTTTGTCAGTTCTGGAAAAACATCTCCAGCTTGTAAATGCACAGATTTTGGACGAGTGACCATACTTCCGGTTTCACCAATTTCAACGTAAATTCCATTATTAGGCGCTTTTTGTCCAGCAGTAAATTGTTTATTTTGGCCCATTACTCCACCACCTTTAACAATAAGGATTCCCTAGATTATCATCAATTATGTGAGATAACAGAAGCCAAAATGGCTTTTTGAACGTGAAGTCGATTTTCAGCTTGATCGTATACAACAGATTGTGCTCCATCAATGACGCCACTAGTCACTTCCTCATCACGGTGCGCAGGGAGACAATGCATAAATAGCGCCTTTGAATCAGCTACAGCCATTAATTCTTCGTTTACTTGATACGGCTTCAAATCTTGACTATGTTTGCTTTGCTCGTTTTCATAGCCCATACTCGTCCATACGTCAGTATAGATGATATCTGCCCCTTTTGCTGCAACGAATGGATCCTCCTCCACTTGAATGATTGCGCCTGTTCCCTTTGCTTGTTCTTTTGCTCGAGCGAATACATCACTATCTACCTCGTAGCCTTTAGGACTAGAAATCGTAACATTCATTCCGGTCTTAGCACCAACAGCCATTAAAGAGTGGGCTACGTTGTTTCCATCACCCACATAAACAAGGGTTAAGCCTTTCAAGTCGCCTTTTTTCTCTTTAATCGTCAGGGCATCCGCAAGTGCTTGACAAGGATGATAGGCGTCTGTTAACGCGTTAATGACAGGAACCGTTGCATGGGTTGCAAATTCCTCTACAGTTTGATGTGAATTCGTTCGAATCATAATGGCATCAACATAGCGAGAGAGTACATTTGCTGTATCTTTAATTGGCTCCCCTCGACCAATTTGTAAGTCTTTTGGGCTTAGAAATAACGCATGCCCTCCTAGTTGTGTCATGCCTACCTCAAAAGACACTCGGGTTCTTGTTGACGCATTTTCAAAAATCATACCGAGCGATTTCCCCCGTAGGCCTTCATTGACCTCTCCCTTCTGAGTCTCTTGCTTTAATTCACTTGCTTTCGTTAATAAAAAATCAATTTCCTCTACGGTATAGTCAAGCAGGGTTAACATATGTTTTCCAGTTAAATTGATGGCTGTGCTTTGCATAATGTCGACTCCTTTTTCACATTTGATAGGTCTCGCCACTCCGCTATTGACTTTAATGGGAAGGACGGGTGTTGATAATAAGTAAGGCTGGCAGCTACAGTAGCTTGTTCTGTAAAGACTGATAGTTGCTGTGCAAGCGCTTGATGACGATACGTTTCATTGCCTGGTTGCCCTGGTAATGTAAGATCAATATAAGCCTTCGCTCCAGCTGTTTCGATCCAGTCTTCAAATTGATCCGTTTCAATTGTAAAGCCAGCTTCTTGAAGTAATTCAGAGACGTATTCTTCTATGCCGGCATCTACCTGTAAGAAAACGGATTTGTTAGGGCGATCTTCAAACAGAGTTGGCAATGTCTCAAACGGCGCACTTACTTTTGCTAAAGCCTCTTCCGGCGTTTCACCAATCATCAATAATTCTCCTGTTGATTTCATTTCTGCTCCTAATTTTGGATCAAGACCAGACAACTTTCCATATGAGAATACAGGTGCTTTAGCGGCAAAGAAAGACGGCTCCTTTTTTTCTAGAGGAAGTTGATCAATCGTTTCCCCTAGCATTAACCTTGTAGCATAGGCAACAAATGGTTCACCTGTTAGTTTTGCTAGGAGCGGTACCGTACGAGAAGCACGAGGATTTACTTCAATCACGTAAATTGCATCACCTTGTACAACAAATTGAATGTTAAAAATCCCCTTAAAGTCTATTGCATCGGCTAGTTTTTTGGCGATGAGCTCTAAACGATTTTGAACCGCACTTCTTAAACGATAAGGTGGTGTAATAGCCAAACTATCACCTGAATGAACGCCTGCTTGTTCTACATGTTCAAACATACCGGCTATATAAATCTCTTTTCCATCTGTTAATACATCTACATCTACTTCAATCCCTTGTACATACGTATCCATAAGGAGCGGAAATAAACCTTTATAGGGATGATTTCTCAAATAATCTTCCACTTGTTCTTTTGATTGTAAGATTGCCATCCCTTGACCTCCAATTACAAATGAAGGTCGCACTAGTATTGGAAATGTTGCTTGATCACAATAGTTGAACGCTTCCTCTATTGATGAAACGGCCACACCGGGAATTGGTTCAACACCGATTGTTGAAAGTAATGTATAAAAAGCTTCACGCTCCTCAAGCTCATCTACACAAGCAGAGGAAACACCAAATACATGAATTCCTGCTTGTTCCAGCTCCTTGGTCAGCTTTATACCAGTCTGACCACCTAACGTGACAACAACGCCCTCAACTTGTTCATGATGGACAATCGCCACTACATCTTCAAGAGCAAGAGGTTCAAAGTAAAGACGGTCTGCTGTCATATAGTCTGTACTGACCGTTTCAGGGTTGTTATTAATAATGATTGCTTCATAACCAAGCTCACGAATCGTCTTAGCACCATGAACGGAGCAATAATCAAATTCAATTCCTTGACCAATTCGAATAGGACCAGAGCCGATGATGACGATTTTTTTGTTAGGTGAAGGAAGGCTTTCGTTTTCGCCAAAGTAACTTGAATAAAAATATGGAGTCTGAGCTTCAAATTCTCCAGCGCATGTATCAACCATTTTATAAACAGGTCGAATCCCCATTTCTTGGCGCGTGTTTCTTACTTCCTCTTCGGTAACGTTCCATTGATTGGCTAAATTTTGATCGGAAAAGCCAGCTTTTTTGTACACTTCCATCTGGCTTTTTGTTACAGATGATAACGAGTTTGCCTTCAAATCGTTTTCCATCTTAATAAGACTTGCAAAACGTTGTAAGAAAAAGCGATCTATTTTCGTTTCTTGATGAAGCTCTTCGACACTTATTCCACGGCGAAGAAGCTCGAACAGAATAAAGAGACGACGATCATCTGCTTGACAAATCATTTTCCGTAGGTGAGATGTCTCTTCTTTAACGAACTCACCTCTTGCTAAATCTTCAATGCCAATTTCCAGTGATCGAATGGCCTTTTGCAGCGCGGCACCAAAGGAGCGTTCGATTGCCATCACTTCACCTGTAGCTTTCATTTGTGTACCGAGGGTACGATCAGCTTGATAAAATTTATCAAACGGCCAGCGTGGAAATTTTACAATACAATAATCCAAGGCTGGTTCAAAGCTTGCGTACGTATGACCTGTAACAGGATTTAACAATTCATGTAGATGATAACCAATGGCTAGCTTGGCAGCTATACGAGCAATGGGGTAACCAGTTGCCTTTGATGCGAGAGCCGATGAACGTGATACCCTTGGGTTCACTTCAATTAAGTAATATTGGTCACTATGCGGATCAAGTGCAAATTGAATATTACAACCACCGATAATACCTAAGGCACGAATGATTTTCGTTGAAGCAGAACGAAGCATTTGATAGTCTCGGTCAGTTAACGTTTGTGATGGAGCCACAACAATGGAATCACCTGTATGAATACCAACCGGATCAATATTTTCCATATTACAGATTGTAATACACGTATCATTCGCATCCCGCATCACTTCGTATTCAATTTCCTTGAAACCGGCAATACTTTTTTCTATTAGACATTGATTAATGGGACTCTGTCTAATTCCATTGGCGACGATCGTACGCAACTGATTTACATTATGGGCGATTCCACCGCCGGAACCACCAAGGGTATAGGCAGGTCTCACAATGATAGGAAAATCAATTTTCTTAGAGAAAGCAACGGCCTCTTCAACCGTATGGATAATATCACTTTCAGGGACAGGTTCTTGTAATTCATTCATTAAATTACGAAATAGCTCTCGATCCTCTCCCTTTTTTATAGACTCAATGGGTGTGCCTAACAAGCTGACGCCATAGTGCTCAAGAATCCCATCATCATGAAGTTTTAACGCTAAATTTAATCCTGTTTGACCACCAAGTGTAGCCAATAGACCATCTGGTTTTTCTTTTTTTATTATATTTTCTACTGTCGCTGCCGTCAGTCGTTCAAAATAAACAACATCAGCACAGTGCTCATCTGTCATAACTGTTGCTGGGTTAGGGTTTAGTAAAATTACGCGAATGCCTTCTTCTTTTAGTGCCAAGCATCCTTGCGTACCGGCATAATCAAATTCTGCTGCCTGGCCAATAACAATTGGTCCTGATCCGATGACTAACACGCTTTTTATGGAAGATTGGTTATGCATATAGATGATCTCTCTCCTTTAGCGCCACAGTTTGAATAAATTCATCAAAAATGGCGTTTGAATCCATTGGTCCAGGGCTTGCTTCTGGATGAAATTGTACCGTCATAACTGGTAAATGCTTATGCATCAGCCCTTCAACGCTTTTATCGTTCACATTCATATAGCGAACGTCAAAATCAGTCTTTTGAATCGATGCCTCGTTTACAACGTAACTATGATTTTGACTTGTCATATAGACTCGATTCGTTTGATAGTCCAAAACGGGCTGATTTGCTCCTCGATGACCGAACGTTAGTTTTTCTGTTTCACCGCCAAAGGCTAGAGCTAGCAGCTGATGACCTAGGCAAATCCCTAATGATGGATAGGTAGTTGCGAGCTCATGGATAGTCGTTAAACACGAATCTAGTTTTTTGGGATTTCCGGGACCATTTGAAAAGATTAGTCCATCTGGTTTCAACTCATCAATGGTTTCTTTTTTTGTCTCATAAGGTACAACGGTTACTTTCATGCCTTTTGCAACAAGTTCATCAACAATAGACTGTTTATAACCGTAATCAATCAGAACAATGTGTTTGATCCCACCCTCGTTGTAGACCTTTCGATCTTTCGTGCTGACAAACGGGACAACATCTTTATGTTCAAGTCCTTCGGCTTCTATAACAGATTGATTAGCATCAGTTGTCATTGTCGCTTTCATATCTCCATGTTTACGAATACGTTTCACGATTGCTCTTGTATCTACTTGCGTCATATATGGAATGCCATGTTTTTCTAAATACATACAAAAGCTCTCTACTTGACTATAATGGGAAGGGTTTTCCTCTACTTCTGCTAAAATAACGCCTTCTACTTTTGGACCTTCGCTTTCAAAGTCCCTTTCGTTTACGCCATAGTTCCCAATCATTGGATACGTAAAGACAACAATTTGTCCTTTAAATGATGGATCACTTACTACCTCTTGATACCCTGTCATCCCTGTAAAGAAGACTATTTCTCCGTTAACTGGGTCCTGCCCATGCCATGTTCCTTCAAATTGCTCTCCACTCTCTAATAAAACGTACCCTTTCACACTCAATCACCTCATAAAGAATAAATATTCTTTTTATCGGATAAAAATACATTTATGCGTAAAAAAAATGCTCGTTTATCCGTTTTGTTCAATGTCTGTTAAAACAGTCTTTATTATTGTTTGAGCTTCTTCCCACTCTTGCCTCGTTAAAGTAAGAGGCGGTAACAATCGTGTTACATGAGTACCGGCAGGCAATAGTAACAATTTCTTTTCTTCACATCTATGGATGACTTGTTGTGCTTCTACAGTCGTTTCAAGTCCAATAAGGAAGCCACTCCCACGAATGTCTTTCACAATAGAACATGTAGATAGCTCTTGTTTTAGTTCCTGGACCCATTCATTGGATTGCGTACGAATGGTTGCCAAAAATGACGGTTCATAAACGTCTAAAACAGCTTTTACAATTGCCATACCTAATGGATTACCGCCGAAGGTTGAACCATGTGAGCCTGTTTGAAACGATTGGATTAATGCTTTCTTCCCTAACATTGCGCCAACTGGAAACCCGTTACCTAGTCCTTTCGCAACTGTCACGATATCTGGATCCAACCGATAGTGTTCATAGGCGAAGAATGTACCTGTTCGCCCGATTCCTGTTTGGATTTCGTCAATGATTAGCAAGAGATTGTGTTTTTGTTTAAGGGTGTTGATGGCTTCGACATACATTTCGTTGATAACATGTACGCCACCCTCTCCCTGCACAACTTCAATTAGAATCGCAGCTGTATCTTCTTGGACAGCTGCTTCAAGTGCGTCTACATTGTTAAATTCAACATAGGTAAACGAAGATAATAAAGGGCCGTAACCTTCGTGAACAGCAGCTTGACCTGTTGCAGCCATAGAACCAAGTGTTCTCCCGTGAAATGATTGTTTCATTGAAATAATATGCGATTTGCCAGTTGCTTTTCGCGCAAGTTTAATCGCTGCCTCATTGGCTTCAGCCCCACTATTGCAGAAAAACACAGCGTCACAGTTGCTTTTTTCAACAAGCTGTTTTGCTGCTTGTTCTTGAACTTCATAATGAAATAAGTTGGAGCCATGCCATAATAGATCTGCTTGTTTGTGCAAGGCCTGCACGATACTTGGATGATTGTGTCCTAAATTCGTAACGGCAATGCCAGACATAAAATCTAGGTATCGTTTACCATCTTGACTATATAAAAATGCTCCCTTGCCTTGAGTTAACTGGATCTCTTTCTTCTTATAAGTAGGAAATAAATAGCTCATAATCGACTCCATTCTTTATGGAACGAGGGTTCCTTTCTCAATAACCGTGCCACTTTCTACAGTTAATCGCTGTTTTCCACTTACAATACGTACTCGCTGTAAATGATCAGAAAGACTGTTTAATGCACCTGTTACTTTAGGAATCATTCCGCCTGTAATGTCACCTTGCTCAATAAACTTTTTAATATCTTTTTCATTTAGTTTTGCTTGCTTTTCAGCTTGAATATAAACACCATCTACATCCGTCACCACAATAAACTCTTCTGCCGTTAATGCTTTTGCAACCGCTGAAGCAACTGTATCTGCATTAATATTTACTTGCTTCCCACACTCCGTTAAACCTAATGGAGAAACAACTGGAACCATTTGTTCTCGAAGTGCCGTCTCTAGTACGTCGGTATGAACCGCCTTCACATCACCAACTAAACCTAAACGTTGCTCATCTAATAGGGTTGCATGAACAAAACGGTGATCATATCCATTTAACGATATCGCGTTCATTCCTAAAGCCTGAAGTTGACTAACAATGGATTGATTCACCTGATGAAACAAGACGTCCTTTACAATGGTTAGCACCTGTGCCGTTGTCTTTCGTAATCCGTTATCAAATTCGACTTCAATATTAGCCCTTTCCAATTGTTCATTAATGGCTGGGCCACCGCCGTGAACAATAATGAGTTCCTCACCAGAGCGCTGACGTTCAATTAGCCCTTTGTAAAATTCTTCACTAAGTTCAGCTAGCATGCTCCCACCAATTTTTATAACCGTTCGTTTGCTCACGTATAATGACCTCCTAAGTACGATACCCTGCATTTATACGAACATAGTCGTAAGATAAGTCACAGCCCCACGCTTTTCCTACTCCAGTTCCAACATGAAGATTAACTGAGATAACAATGGTTTCCTCTTCTGTCATATACGCCGTTATCTCTTTATCATTCGTTCCGCATGGTTCACTTTCCTTTAGTGTTGCATATGGACCGATGGCAATATCAATCAGATCGGGAGAAATGGTGCATCCACTATATCCAATTGCACAAATAATCCTACCCCAGTTGCCGTCTTTACCAAATACTGCTGTTTTCACTAAATCAGAACCGACGATCGTTTTCGCTATTTTCCCTGCATCGTCATTGGATTTTGCCCCAACTACCTGTACTTCAATAAGCTTCGTTGCACCTTCTCCATCTCGAGCAATCATTTTAGCAAGCTCGGTTGCACATAGCTGAAATGCCTCTTGAAAAACTCCCCATTGCGGATGATTTTGGTTAAGCTGCTTGTGCTGCACTTTGTTAGATGCTAAGGCAAGTACCATATCATTTGTAGAGGAGTCACCATCTACAGTTATTCGATTGAATGTTTCATTTGTTGTATCTCTTAGTAATTGTTGCAACTCGCTGCCTTTCATTGTAGCGTCAGTAGCTAAAAAACTAAGCATCGTTGCCATGTTTGGATGGATCATCCCCGATCCTTTAGCAACACCAGCAATACGAACAGGCTGCTCATCGATAAGAATTTCTACGCAAATTTCCTTCGTTGTCGTATCTGTCGTTAAAATGGCTTCAGCAAAGCTTCCTTTGCTTTCTGCTACTGATAACGTATTGATTCCTGCTCTAACCTTATCCATTGGTAACTGTTCGCCAATTACACCTGTCGAAGAAACAGCAACATCGGTTTCATTCAAATTGAATTTTTCTGCTACACATTTTTGCATTTCTTTCGCATCAATCATTCCTTGTTTACCTGTACAGGCGTTAGCATTGCCGCTATTTACAACGACTGCTTGTAGCGTACCTGTCGTTTCAATAAGAGATTTCGTAAGACGAAGCGGAGCTGCTTGGATTTGATTTGTCGTAAATACCCCAGCCGCCTCTGCTACGTTCTCGCAGTAGATCAGTCCAAGATCGGGTTTTTTTCGTTTTAATCCGCAATGAGTACCTGTTGTATAGAACCCTTGTACATCATCAATGCAGCCATTTTCAATTACATTTATCTGCTTAAATCGTTGTTCACTTAGAATCACGTCTTTCCCTCCATTACGGATAAACAGGAAGCACCATTAAACCTGTATGCTCCTCCCATTCATTCATTAAATTCATATTTTGAATGGCTTGCCCTGCAGCGCCTTTAACAAGGTTATCAATAACGGATGCGAGAATAACCCGGTTCGTCCGCTCATCATAAGCGACACCAATATCACAATAATTACTTCCATACACATGTTTAGTTTGTGGAAAATCACCAATGTCACGAATACGAATAAATGAATGATGCTCATATGCCTGTTTCAAACAATCATAGAGTTTCTTACTCGTGACACCCTCCACTCCTGACGCATAGATTGTTGCCATAATCCCTCTTACCATTGGAACAAGATGCGGCTGGAAGCTTACTTTAATTTCTTCATTTGTAAAGGCCCTCAGTTCTTGTTCAATTTCTGGTGTATGCTTGTGGGTAGCAACACCATAAATTTTGAAGTTCTCGTTCATTTCACTAAAATGCGTCGTTTGTGATGGGCTCTTTCCAGCTCCAGATGTGCCTGTCTTTGCATCAATAATAATGGATGCTGGATCAATCAATCCTGCTTGTAACACCGGAGCTAGCGCAAGCAATATTGCCGTTGGAAAACACCCCGGGTTCGCAATGAGTTGTGCCGATTGAATAGTATCTTTATTCCATTCACTTAATCCATAAGTTGCCTGTTTTATCAATGAAAGAGATGCCGCTTCTCGTTTGTACCATGTTTCATAGATTGATTGCGAATGTAACCGTAAGTCTCCTGACAAATCAATGACTCGAATGCCTTGATCTAGTAGCCATTGACTCCACTTACTTGAGACGCCTGGTGGTGTCGCTAAAAAGACCGTATCCACTTGACCACTCAGCTCTGCTTCGACTAGTGGCCGAAGTGTATATGTATCGCCATTTAATAAATGAGGATAGTGATTGGTTAACAGCACTCCTTCTTCACTCGATGTATAAAGATTAATGGATTCAATTTTTGGATGCTGGTTCAAAAAACGGATTAACTCCACCCCTCCGTATCCACTAGCACCGATAATACCAACATTCATCGTCTCACTCCCGATTCATTTTCTCTTGATATTTACCTATTATAAATATGAATAAAAATAAATTCAACTGTATTTTTATTTTATTTATCCTCTTTTTAAGATACAATAGAATCGATTTAAACCGTCATGCACTGTACTTGTTCATTCCTTATGCAAGGAGCATCTCTCATTTTGCTTTTTTAGTAGAATTAGATTGTGTATACAACATAAAAAAGCACAATCAATAATCGCTTTTAGTGCGATCATCAATTGTGCTTATCCATTTAAAAACGATGAGCAATAGGATTTGCATTACTCCTCATTGGAAACATACGTAATAATATCTGCTAAAATATCATCTTGATTCATTTCAAGTCCATTGTATTTCCTTACCACCTGTCCCTCTTTATTGACTAAAAAGAAACTTGTGGAGTGGATAATATCTTCTGGTGTATCACCATACGCATAAGGAACACGAAAAGCTTCATTTGAAAAGGTTTCAAGTTCATCGATGGCATAACCCGTAAGAAAATCCCAACTTCTAGAACCAATTCCGATGTTTTCTGCATATTGCCTTAATTGCGAGGGTGTGTCGTCAATTGGATCAGCTGTAAAAGTAACAAATTGAAGTGGGTAGCCCTCTGCAAGTAAATCTTGTTGCAATTGATTCATATTTGGCATCATTGTCAAACAGACAGTCGTACAATTAGTAAATGCGAAATTAGCAAGCCAATGCTCTCCATCTACATCACCCGAACCAAATGATTCATCATTCTGATTGGTAAACGTAAATTCTGGAACATGAATGTTTGCTTCCGTTAAATCAAATTGGGATGATTGGCCCATCCCATACATCCAACCGCAACCAGATAATAAAACTAAAGTGAGTATACTTATCAATGTTTTCAATGTAACCATCCTTCGTCTTTAAGATCGAGGAATATCGCTAATGGTTAATTCACCGTCTTGAAGCTTTTCATTTCTTAACCATTGTTTAAAGACGTAACCAATCGAAATTCCATACACTATTTCTTGGAATACCTTCATTAAAACACCTGCCAATTGCTGATCTGTTCGTGCATCCAAAAATTGCAAGGATTCAGGACTTCCGAATGCTGCCAACAACGCTCCTGGACCTGTTCCTCCAGGTAAGCAATAGGCCATAACATTCGCCCAAATGATCGGGTCCGTATAAACAGCATACATTGCTTGAGGAGCGAATATAATCAATGCACATGCAGGCGTAATTAATAAGCCATTAGCAAAAATATAAAAAATGCGTCGTAATTCTCTAAGCTTGTACGAGCTTGGTACAGGCGCTAAAATAAACCACCACATTAACGCCGCCGCAAAAAGTAGCACCCATTGATAGAGACTATGTAAAAATGGTGCTTGCATGAGCGTGTCAAACATGAGCGGAACATGATAAAATGAAAAAAGACCATTAAACAGAAGTAGCGCAACAATGGGATTCCATACATATCGCAATGGCCGAAATGCCCATTTGCTATTAAGAAAGGCTTCATACCATTTTATTGGAATACCAAGTAGTAGCAATGGCACTGCAACAAAATAGGCAAAGACCATTTGCATCATATGAATCGTCATCATGACATGACCAAAGACGTAAAGTGGACTCCCCCAACCTAAATAAAGTGCCAACAAGCCGCTCATAAAAAAGAAACCCTTTTTAACAGAGCCTGTTTTTGTTTTTCGGATCAGCCAACAATAAAAAATAGCAACAATGACTATGGATACAAGCAATTCCGGTGTCCATAATGCACGGAATCCTAAGCTTGAAGCAAACGTTTCCATCTGCGTCCTCCTTCCAAGCAGGAACTTCTAATACGTACCTATCATAGCACATCAAGTCCTTATTCCATATGTGCATCCGTGTATTTTTTGTTACTAATTAAAATTAAAGGAGAACGTATGTTACCAAGACATTTAATCGCATTAGACTTAGACGGCACATTACTGCCAGGCAACCAGACAATTTCAACACGTACAAAAGCTGCCTTGTTAAGCGCTAAAAAGGCTGGGCACCTCGTTGCTATTGCAACAGGAAGGCCATATCGAGCCAGTAAACGTTATTATCAAGAACTTAATTTAACAACACCTATTATTAACTTTAATGGGGCAAGCGTTCATCACCCACTTGATCAACAGTATCCGAGAACAAAAGCAACAATTGATTTAGACACAAGTCGACACCTCATTAGAACGTGCCAGCAAGTCGGCATTGAGAACATGATGGTCGAAATTGATGATGCGTTTTATATGGCTAAAAATGAAGGATTCTTTGCGAACTTTCTTACAGAAGGAATTGAGCCAATTGCGTCCGGTACATTAGACGACTTACTTACCGACCCTCCAACAGCCATTCTAGTTGAACCACTCCCAGATAAAACGTTAGAGCTACGAGCTGCATTAGAAGGCACCAAAAGTGAAACAACTTTGCAGCGCTGGTGGAAAGGCAAAGTATCGGTATTAGAAATCGCCCCTAATCATGTGACGAAGGCGACTGCTTTACAAGAATTAGCTACCCACTATAATGTGTCAACTGAACATATTATCGCTTTTGGGGACGAAGAAAATGATTTAGAAATGATCGAATTTGCTGGACAAGGTATTGCCATGGGGAACGCCATTCCAGAATTAAAAGAGATTGCGCACGCAGTTACTGATACAAATGAAGATGATGGAATTGCAAAATATATTGAACAAGCACTTCAACTGAGGTAATCATTTATGGGAGGGGACAATCATGATTGACATTGTTGAACTTTCAGCAGATACAACGGCTGAAACGAAAAGAGAGCTCACCTCTCTCTTTGAAAAACAACTGCATAACATTGCGGGGAAACAAGCGATTACACAAATTGAAACGCTTTTGAACGAAGCCCTTCTTCCCCAATCTCAAACGTATTTCTTTATTGCACGCTATGAAGGCACTGCTGTTGCTTTTGCCTTCTTTAATACAATGACAAGTTTCCAAAAAGGCGGTCAATACATTTGGTTAAATGAAATTTATGTAGACGAAGCGTATCGGAACCAAGGAATTGCTAAAAAACTGTTACTGCGCATTATTTACTGGGCAGAGAATCGAAAAATTAAAGGAATTGAATTGGAAACAGGTTTACATAATGAAGCGACAAAGGCATTGTACAATTCACTTGGATTTTATGACGTTGTTTCAAAACGGTACTCCTTTCGTTTTTAACAATAAGCTATACGCCTATTTTCTTGCGAACTAGGCGTATAGCTTCTTTTTTTTTACGATTTTACATAGACTAAAGCAATCTCTTATTTAGTGCCTTCTGCAAAAGGAGTGTAAGAACATGTCTGCAATTCCTTGGCCGACAGAATTTCAAGAACTTTCAATCAAAATCACAAAACGCACATTGCATCAGTTTATCAAAAACATGATGGCAAATGAATACGCTCTTTACTGGCGCTATGATTCAAGCTTTATCTATCTCATTATTGAGTTGGAAGACTTGGTTCATGAACTTCCTTTCATTCGTAATGAACAGTTTTTAACCCTAAAAGCAAAAAAGCTATATATTTATGATTCCATTCTTTCTGATGTGATTGAAGAACTCTTACAATCTGAAAAAGGAACAGGTGTCGTGAAAAGAATGACGGAAGGGCCACAGTATGTGACAACATACGAGCATGGAGACATTGCCTCTACAGTTGAAATTGAAGGGAGTGAGCAAGGTATGGCGAATAAAAATGTACCGATGATTCAATATAAAGAGAATGGAAAATCCCTTGGTCCAAAAACAATGATCAATGTCATGAATTTAGAAATTAATTATATTTTAATGGAGCTTTTTGAAGCAATGGAAGAAAACAACGAGGAAGCGATCGCTGAACACAAGCACCGTTTGAAAAAATTAGTAAACCGTCGCTCACAAGTAGAAAAACTTCTTAAACTTTAATTGCATTTCACCCTTAGCACATCATGTGCTTTTTTTTTGAGTTTACACCATTTATAGCAAATCATTGGCTAGGCTTTTTTTTCATCGCTAAAACAGGTAAAATAGAGAGATACTGTTTTATCATGAGGTGAAAAATTGACGAACACCTATCGCCGGTTGCGTACTGAAATGGAACCGTTTCTAAAAGGAATGAACCGAAAACTAAAATCATCTCGGTACCTCTCCCCTAATCAAATTGAAACATTTGGGCTAGAGGTGCAATCTGAGTTAAACGTTTATAAAGAAGACGAACAACTACACGGCTTCTTTGTTATCATTGATTTTATTTATGAACAAGCTCAACAAGACGGAAAATGGTCTTCTCTTGAACGGAGGCTTAATCCTTTTTTTGATACAGTCACTCATTATGTATATACAGCTTCCTTTTCTAAATCAAAGAAGCTAAAAGCACGCTTTGCAAAAATGTTAGGTACGTATGTGGTACAGTCTATGCGCGATAATGACGCCCCTTATGCTCGACTTTTCTCTGCTTATATGAAAACTTTCTCAGCCGATCAAATCGACAAGCTGGACCATTACTTTATTGGGCAAGATATGCACAATGCTTCACGAAGTTTTTGCATAGCTATTAGTTACTTTTATTTATACATCGGTAAAGAATCTCAAGCAATGGTCTTACTGAAGCAAGCAAGCCCAGTATTAGCAAGCGAAGCCGAGGCCCATATTGCATTATTAACACAGCGAGAGCGTTATGAACAGGTGTTACGTTGGTTTGATACATTCTTTCCAAATAAATCGGACAAGCTCGGTACGCTACAAGAGTATTACGATGAGTCAACGTCCTTACATGACTCATCGTCCATTCAGTATGAAACATGGGACCGATGGTTAAAAGCCCCTTCATTTAAACGCTTCAAGACGCTAATGAGTCATTATTCGACTAAACAGAAGGAGCTAGTGCTTGATTATTTATTGCCGCATCTAGAGGAACGACTTTTTAACGAAGCAAATAAACTGGTCTATATTCAGATACTACTTGAAAAGGAAGACTTTGAACGTATTCAGCGCTATTTCCTTTTGAATGAAGCCAATCCATTAGAGTTACATGAGCAGAAGCAGCTGTTATTGCAGCGACTTGCTGAAGCGCGACCTGAGCTCTCGCTTCCTGTTTATCACCAGTTTATTATCCGCTTAGCAGAGAAACGCTCACGAAAATATTATGTCGAAGCAGCTGAGTATGTTGACAAGCTCGCATTCATTTATCGGCGGTTAAATGAACCACATCGATACAATCAATTTAAGCAAATTTTACTGAAACGATATCAATCGTATCGTGCGTTTATTGAGGAGTTGAAACGTCGTGAACCAAACATCAATATGGATTCATAGTGGCTGGGTAGATCAGTCCTTTTTCATATGGGCAGAATCAAAGGGACAACCAACTCAAGGAAAAAGTGGATTTATTTACCCTTTTCTCTACTCTCCTTTTGAATTAAAGCTCCGACTCTTTCAAACCGATCCCATATCGTTTTACGGTACGTTCTTAACGTTATCAAGAGCCATTATTCATGTTCCTCTCGCTTCACGTGAGTTTCAATCTTATGTTGGCTCAACCATTATTTATCAATCGGCTGATTCATGGAAAACACACTTTTTTCCCATTGAAGGGATTGAGCTATCGCTACAAGAATTTGTTCAGTTTTATCCATTATTCCGCACTTGGAAACAGGATTTTCAACTAGCGGATGACTTTCACGTTTGGCTTCGTTTTATGGATGACGTATATAGACTTATTGGAGAAGGTTTTTTTGAGCCAAATCAACATGGTCAGTGGATGTTAAAGGTAAAGGATAGCTGGTATACAAACTGGATAAGCGCCATGCCAAAATCAACTTTTGCTATAGCGGCAACTCAAGAGGGTCAGCAATTTGCTCACGAAGAAGATGAAGACTATGTTTTAGCACGAAAAGCCATTATGGAAGCGATTGTTGATGCCACCATTCGAAGTATTGTTCTTGAAGAGGACGTCGCTCTTATTTACGATCAATGGCAACAGTCGGTTGATGAATCGATCCAGCCTTTTCTGAAGTCTTTAAAAAATAGAGAAACCACAACGATGCTGAAACAATGGCACACGCATTCGTTTCAGCACCAACTCGGATTAAAACAAGAAGAACCATTTAAAACAGCTATTGTGTTAAATGAACCACAAGACAACCAAGACTGGACCTTGTCTCTTGCTTTAATTGATCGAACGAATCAAGAACAACTTGTACCGGTGCAGCAGTTAGCAACTGGAGAACATCCATGGTTAACAAATCCCATCCCGCAGTTAAAGAAAGATTTAACCTATATACAAGATGCGTTCACAGTACTTTCAGGCTTAAATTTATCTTCACCAACTGTTCATGTTAGCAGTGAAGAAGCGTACGAGCTCTTTATGCAGCACGAACAGTTTGAACAAGTAGGCATTACGTTGATTGTTCCAAATCAATTAAAACAAACGCCGTCTATTCAGGTGAAGCTTAAAGATTTACAACAAGAGACGTTTAATAGCGTCGATCCACTATTGAATTGGCAAAGTTTATCGCAATTTGATTATTCTATTATGATCGGATCTGTAGAGATGAGCCAAGCCGATTTTCAAGCTTATGTAAATGAGCAAAAATCGCTGCTGAATATTAATAACCAATGGCTCGTTTGGGACCCTAATCTCGCCGAACGGTTAAAACAGTTCCTTGATAAATTGCAGCATGACTATACGTATCTAGATGCATGGCGCCTCGATCAGGAAGAAGAATTTGAGGAATTAGAAGATATTGATGTATCCATTGAATGGTCGCAAAAAATACAGGAAAAGCTACCTCACTTATATCGAAACGAGCCTAGCCTTGTCTCCATTCCTTCTACACTAGTTGGAGATTTACGCTCTTATCAACAGCAAGGATTCAGTTGGTTAGTTCATTTAAGACAAATTGGCTTTGGTGGCTGCCTTGCTGATGATATGGGGCTTGGAAAATCAATTCAGACGATAACGTATATTCTATATGTTCTCGAACAGCAAGCGGAAAAAATGGAGCCTTTTCTTCTTATATGCCCAACCTCGTTACTTTATAATTGGGAAGCCGAATGTCAAAAGTTTGCTCCAGATTTAAATGTGTTTATTCACCATGGAAATGACCGTCTTCTTGAACAAGATAAGCGACTTTACGAGTACGATTTGATTATTACGTCTTACACACTTGCCTTACGAGATGAGAGCTTGCTTCACACTCATTATTGGAATGGCTTGATCCTCGATGAAGCGCAGCATATAAAAAATAAAGAAACGAAACAGCGTAAATCCATTCGTAAGCTGAACGCGACCCATCGAATTGCTTTGACTGGAACACCTATTGAGAATCGCTTAACTGAACTTTGGTCTTTAATGGATTTACTAAACCCTTCTCTACTAGGAACGTATAAACAGTTTTATTCAAACTACATTAAACCGATTGAAAAAGATCGGGACGAAGATCGTCAGCACCAATTACGAACGGTTATCCAGCCCTTCTTGCTTAGACGTACCAAAGAAACAACAGAAGCTGAATTAAACTTACCTGCTAAGCACGAACGATTAACACACGTTCCTCTTTCTATGGAACAAATTAGTTTATATCAAGCGATTGTAAACGACATTGAAGATCAGATTCATACCGTTTCAACAATGGAACGTCGTGCGCTTATATTGCGGACAATCACCAGGTTAAAGCAAGTGTGTAATCATCCAGCTCAGTTTCTGAAATCGTCTTTAGATGAGCATACATCTGGCAAATGGCAAGCTTTTCAATCGTTGATACAAGATATCTACGAACGCAGTGAAAGCACACTAATCTTCACACAATACAAGGAGATGGGTAAGCTTATTCGAACGTATTTAGAAGAAACTTATGACGTTTCTACTTCTTTTCTTCATGGTGGTTTAACGAAAAAACAAAGACTTGAAGCGGTTCAAACGTTCCAAGAAAGTAAACAGCCTTCTTTCTTTGTTCTATCTTTAAAAGCAGGTGGGGTCGGTTTGAATTTAACAAAAGCTACAAATGTAATTCATTATGATCGCTGGTGGAATCCTGCTGTTGAAAATCAAGCTACTGACCGAGCATATCGTATTGGTCAAACCGATGATGTGCATGTCTACAAACTGTTAACAGAAGGTACAATAGAAGAGAAAATAGATCGGATGATAGTTGGTAAACAGCATTTAGCCGATGGAATCTTAGCATCTTCTTCACAAGTGACAGAACTTAGTGATGATGAATTACTAGCGTTGCTACGTTTATCTTAAAAAGGTGGTAGTACTGTGAGAGAAGAATTTGAAGAGTATTGGAAAGCAAAAATGATAGAGCAGGAGAACAAAGACACTCTCCCTCAAACACCGGCAGGCTCATCGGAATGGAAAGCATTAAAAGAAGCCATTCAACAAAAAGCAAAAGAAAAAAGGTAGGCACCTTATCGGTGCACTACCTTTTTTCTTTATTCAGATTCACTTATTTCAACTTCGATTGACTTTGTAAACGTTCCTGGATCACTTAATGATTCTACAACACTGTCGTCAACTAATAGCTCTACAGTCATCATATACGAACCGGCTGGGATATTCTCTGTTGGAATCTCTTCTCTTAGATCTTGTGTCTCACCTGGTTCATACGTCTTTTCAGTCACACTTTGTGCAAACATATGCTCATTTGAATAACGGAACACTTCTTCTTCTTGTGCGTTCACTAACGTAATTTCATAGAGCTGTTGGGAAGGAAAAGTTAATGTCTGAGCTTCCTCTGAATCGTTTTCAATATACATTTCTACATATAGCATGTCGTCTGCAAGTTGTTGATCCACTGTAAATAACCACTCACCACTCATTGTTGAATCTCCTCCGGCAGGTATATCTTGATTTTCTTCTTCATCAGCCTGTCCTCCACATGCGGCTAACGTAAAGGCAAGTGATATCCCTACTAATACATTCCACGTCTTCAACGCAATCCCTCCTATTAATCTTTCCGAAACAAACCGAAGATACTAGCCGTTTCTACAATATTGGTAAATGCCTCCGGGTCAACTTCCTCTACAATATTTTTTAGCTCATACAATTCATAACGTGTTAACACAATCACAAGCATTTCTTTTTCTTCAAATGTATAGCCACCTTTTGCAGGTATTCGAGTGATGCCTCGCGTTAGGCGTTGATGGATAGCCTTATTCAACACGTCTGCATTTTTCGTTACAATCATAGCTGTTAGCTTGACATACCTTGTATGGATCGCATCAATAAAGCGCGATGTCACATAAATGGAAATAAGGGTAAATAACGCTTTCTCTGGGTCAAGCATGACACCTGAAGCGATGACAATGATTGAATTTAAAATAAAGAAAAAGCTCCCAACAGGTCGGTCAGAAATACGGGCCAACACGAGCACGATAATATCAAGTCCGCCAGAAGAAGCCCCCCATTTAAGCAGTAGTCCTGCACCTGCTGCAGCAATTACACCTCCAAAAACGGCATTCAGCATGATGTCTTCAGAAAACGCGTAGACAGGCAAGACTTCTAAGAAAATGGTTGTTAACACAACACTTGCGAAACTATAGATGGTAAAACTCTTCCCTACTTTTAACCACCCCAAAATGGCAACGGGTATGTTTAATAAAAGTAATAATATCCCTGTTGATAAAGGGACGATATATGATAAAAGCTGTGCAACACCTGTAAAACCACTCGCAAAAACATCCGCTGGGATGAAGAAAAAGTTTAACGAACTGGCTAACAGAAATGAACCAATGACAACGATAAAGATTTTACCGATTTCACGATTCATACGACAAGGTCAC
Source organism: Shouchella oshimensis (assembly GCF_004375095.1). Lineage (NCBI taxonomy): Bacteria > Bacillati > Bacillota > Bacilli > Caryophanales > Bacillaceae > Shouchella > Shouchella oshimensis. The sequence goes on from NZ_SNUX01000001.1 coordinate 643,573, forward strand.
CTTAATCTGATTCGTGCGTTGCTGTTCAAACCAAGCAGCTGCATCAAGCATCGCCTTTCTCGTAATTTTATGATCTGCTCCTTTTTCAGCGAAAAACGTAATGTCTGCATTGTTCACATCAGGAGAATTCTGTAGCTGTTTTACGAAGCGTTCTGCAAAGGAGTAAGGAACCGTCTTATCCTCAGTGCCATGCCAAATATAAAGCTGTCGTCCCTTTAGTACACTGACGTCTTTTGAAAGATCATCGGCACTAATCTCCTCGAAGACTTGTTTCTTTTGCTCTTCTGTTAGATGAATACCTCGCTGAGCTGCTAGTTCAAACATGAGTTTAGAGAATTCCTCATATTGCGGTGCACCCATAAATATGCATGCCTTTTTAATCCACTCGTATCGCTTTAATAAACCATATGACGTAATTGCTCCCATTGACGTTCCACCAATATAAAGTTCCTCTTCTTGTGAAGGGTATCGCTGGAGAACCTCTTCTACTAAGTCAGGAAATTCTGTAATTGATTGTTGCACAACTGTCCAGAAATGGCGGTATGGGTCATGAGTCCCTTCTCCTCGGGCTCCGTGATAAAGCGCATCAGGTAAAATCACTCGAAACCCTTGTTTTGCAATCGTGTAGGCAATGTGCAAATTGTGTTCTTTCGCACTGGTTACACCGTGAAAGAAAAACAGCGTTGGTTTCTCATCGGATCCTTCTTCTTCTACGATTAGTAATGGCACAGTATGTATCCTATCTTCTTGTATAATCATGTTTTCACTCCTACGTTCAAAAAAGCTACCTGAATAGGCAGCCCTAACATTCATTATTGGTATCGCTCATTGTAACGCTGAACGCTGTACAAAGAACCCTCATCCACCATTTTACTATCTTCTGAATAAGGTCTTGGATTGCCTAATTGGAACGCTTTAATTTTATCTTCTTTTGTTTTGCCTGTTACTTTGTTAAGAAAATCGGTTCCTTTTTCTTTTAACTCCGCTCGCTTGTCCCCATCTACTAGGTAAACGGTTAATGCTCCTGCCACAGCAGCTGATGCTACTGCAACAACGGTTTTTTTTGCGTCCATTATGAAAAACCCCTCTCTAACATAATCAGCTTTCGTCTCTTATAATATGTTCCCAAGTAGGGTGCTTCATAAACCTAATAAGGCACTCTTCCAACAGAGTCCCTTATTTTTTGCTTATTTTTCATAGAGTTCTTCGGATTCTTTTACAATCCATTCTTGACCGAATGCTTGCTCGCCATCCCACTCTAACATACCGCCTTCATAATTACGAACATTTAAAAACCCTTGCTCTTTCATGTATTTAGCCGTATGTTGACTTCTTCTACCGCTTCGACAAATGAGGATGTAACTTTTTGCTTCATCCATCGTTGGAAGCATTGCAGGCATCTCGTTCATTGGAATTAACGGAACACCTGGAATATGACCGTCTTCGTATTCTGTCACTTCTCTTACATCAATAACAATCGGTTCCTGATGTGGCTGTTTGTTTGTTAATGCATCTTTTAATTCTGTTGTTGATAGTTGGATAACTCCATCTTCTACTTTACTCATCGTAGCCTCCTGCTTTTTTCTTATTCGATTGACATTTCAATATGTGGAAATGATTCACGCACTTGTGTTAACGTCACTTCTTCAGCTTGTAACTGCTCAAAAGCAGATAACACCTCGTTATCAATATAAGCAGATACGTTAATCGTGCCATCTGAGCGCACATAAGCTTCATCCTTTTCGGCTAGCTCATAAAGAGGTTGAAAAGATTGAATCCGAAAATCGACTGTTCTTCCTTGTATATCGCGTGTGTAGTCTCTTGTATCAATAGCATGTACACGAAAAGCCGAAGAAAGATGAATATAGCGCACTTGTTCATTTTCTACGCGTTGTTCTCGATCACGAGCGATTAGTACATCCCCACCGTATGCAGAAGGAGTAAACACAGACATAACAAAATAAAGGGTTAAGACCGTTATAAAGACTAGAAAAGAGCTCGTCCGTTCTCTTGCCTTTGTATAAACACCTTTTTTTTGGATACTACGATGGACAATTACAAGCGTTACCGCAAGTAAAGCGATGCTGATCCCAATGATAATAAATTGAAACCATCCTTCTGATAAAATAACCATTTAAAACGACTCTCTTTCTCGTACAATAATGTTGTTTAGCCATTTTAATCGTACCATAAGAGTGGTCATTAACAAACGAAAAAGGATAAAAACAATTAATTCTATTATCTTCTATTACATAGGCATGTTACCGCTATGTCGTTTATCTTCTAAACACTTATGTTGTAAACAAGCAAAGCGATCTATGACATACGTTCGTGTATCCGTAGGGCAAATGACATCATCAATGTAGCCTTGTTCTGCTGCTTCATAAGGAGAATGAGAATCCGTCGTATTCATCTCAGCTAAAATGGATTTTGTACTTTGACGACCCATTACCGCAATAGAAGCACCAGGCCAAGCCGCGACAAAATCAGCACCAATTCCTTTGCTATTTAACGCGACAAAAGCTCCTCCATACGCTTTTCGAAGAATAACAGTAATTTTTGGAACAGTTGCTTCTGCAAACGCATAGATGAGCTTCGCCCCATGACGCAACAGCCCTTTACGTTCTTGGTCCTTTCCCGGTATAAATCCACTCACGTCTTCTAAAACGAGAATCGGGATGGAAAAACAATGACAGAAACGAACAAACCTTGCACCTTTATCGCTCGCATCAATATCGATACACCCCGCTAAATGTAACGGATTATTTGCCACTACTCCTACCGTTTCGCCATTTAATCGAATAAAGGCAGTCACCATATTTTTTGCATAGCCTTTTGAAAGTTCGAATAATTGCTGCTCGTCCGCTATACATGAAATGATGTCTTTTACATTGTAAACATCGCACTCACTTTTCGGAAGGCACGCCTCAATCTCTTGAGGTTTTTCCCCTTGTCTTACTTTTATAGTCTTTTCTTGTAAATACGATAAAAATGTACGCACTTGTTCAAATGCTTCCTCTTCTGTTTCAGCAACAAAATGAGCTAATCCGCTCTTCGTTTCATGTACATTCGTGCCACCTAGCTCTTCACTTGTCATCGTCTCACCACTAATTGCCTGCAATACCTTTGGTCCTGTAATAAACATTTGGCTAATTCGTTTTACCATAAAAATTGCATCACTTAGTGCTGGAGAATATGCGGCACCTCCTGCACAAGGACCGAGCATAATTGAAAGTTGAGGAACTTTTCCAGAATAGTGTACATTTCGTTTGAAAATTTCTCCATAACCGTGAAGAGCTTCAATGCCCTCTTGAATGCGTGCACCACCTGAATCAATTAAGCCAATGATTGGCATTTGTTGTTCGTAGGCAAAATCCATTAATGAACAGATTTTTTTTGCATGCATCGAGCCTAATGTTCCCCCAGCTACCGTGAAATCTTGGGCATACAAACAAACATACCTGTCATTTATTTTGCCGATTCCAGTAACTACACCATCACCTGGTAGACGATCTTTTCCAGTAGCAAATCGGAAAAGTTCTGAGAAGCTGTTTTCATCAAGAAGTTGATCAATCCGTTCCCGCGCTAACAACTTTCCACGTTGACGTTGTGCTTTTTGTTTTTCCTCTCCACCACCAAGCCTAATGGACTCCAGACGCCCTTCAAACTCGGTTTGTTCATTAAGGTCCATTTCCATCCGCCCTTTTTTTTGGATCTGGTTGTAATGTAACCAGAATGAACAAACCTATTCGTTTAGCTCTTCCGCAATACAGGTAAAGTGACACAGCGAAACGAGCCGCCTGATTTAATAATTTCTGAAAAATCGATTTCAATAATGGTATATCCTCTTGCTCTCAACGCATCATTGGTTTTCTTATTTTGCGGCAAAGCAATGACTCGCTTGTGTCCAATTGATAACACATTGACACTCAAATAAAACTGCTCTTCTTTTGTAACCTCAATACAGTCATACCGATCCGTTAACTTCTTTAAAGACGTAGCTTCAATAGCATCAGGGTATAGTAACGCTTCATGATCAGACACTGGCTGAAACACACAGTCAAGGTGAAGAAATTTATGATCAAACGTAATCCATTCAAATTGTTTTTCTTTGTGATTCGCTTTTAATTCGTCAATACTATTTTGTGACGTACGACCGCTTGCACCAACAAAAACAACGTCTTTTGTAACGATCACGTCGCCACCTTCAATCGTTCCTTCATGCAAGGAATAGAACGGGCGTTCAATTGAATCTAAAAAGGCTGTTAATTTCTTTTCTTCGCCTTGCCTAACCGAACTTTCCATTCGCCCGACATAAAGTGTATTTTCAATTGTAAACCCACTATCTCGCATAAAGATTTGTTCAGGGAATGCTTCATTAGGCGGCAATACTTTTACATCGATTCCCTCTTTTCTCATGGTATCCACAAGTGACTGATGCTGCTTGCAAGCTAGCGCTTGGTCAATATTTTCATTCATATACTTTCGCTGTGTTTCGTTAATTGGTTCTTTAATGGCCATAAACTTTGGCTCACACACGAGAACTTCTTTTAATGGATCAAATTCAGTAGTACAATACACTTTTTCATTTCCCATAAGTAAAAAGCTCCTTCTTTTGATACAATCCTTTATTAAGATTTGCATAAGCCATTGAAAAAATCAATTTTTTCCATTATATTTTTATATATTCGTACATCAACAACTAGGTGTATAATAAAGAAGGTATTCTTACCTAATTTATACAGTAGATCCGATATTAAAATGAAAAGAATCAGACCAAATGGATTGGTCTGATCGCTAGTGAAAAGTCAGAAATAAATTATAGCCATTTTCTGAAATGGTTTTACCGTATTTATGGCGCTCGATGTGAGAGGAGAGCTCTGAAGAAAGAATGTGAAATTGTTCTTTATCACGGTGTTCCAAAGCAAGATCAATTTGTTTTCTTAAGTATTGTTCTTTAAAATAGTAACTAGAATAAGCAAGTACAGCACGTGCATAGAGTGATTGAACCGTCAAATCGGTACGAACCTCTAAACTATTAATAATTTGTAACTGCTTTAGGACATTCTTATCAATGGCAAATGGCTCTTTCATTATTCTCCCTCCATCTGTTATGATGATATCGTTTGATTTACGTAGTATTTACCCTTAATAGTATGGTCATAAACCTTAGGGCTATGGATGTTCCAGCCCGTTTTTTATTGATGATCATCAATTTTATATTCAAATTTATGCGGAGGTGCCTCACTTATGTGTGGTTTTATAGGAGAACTGTTACACAAACATAATGAAAATAATCATGCAAACGATCAAACCTGGAATCAAGCCTTAGAAGTTATTCATCATCGTGGTCCAGATTCAACGGGTGAATATAAAGATGATTTCGTTCGACTAGGTTTTAAACGTCTGAGTATTATTGATTTAGAAAATGGCTCTCAGCCCTTCTCTTACGAAGATGGTCGCTACCAGATGGTCTTTAATGGAGAGATTTATAACTATATTGAGCTTCGTGAAGCATTGCAAGAACAAGGTGTCACTTTTCAAACTCATTCAGACACGGAAGTGTTAATCGCTCTTTTTGCCCATGAAGGAAAAGACATGATAAAAAAATTGCGTGGTATGTTTGCGTTTGCGATTTGGGATACAGAAGAAAAAACGCTTTTCTGTGGTCGTGATCGGTTTGGTATTAAGCCATTTTACTACATGCGCGACAATGGTCGAATTCACTTTGGTTCAGAGCAAAAATCATTGATGCCCTACATTCAAGAAATTGAAGTAAACATGGAATCGCTGCAACACTACGCTACTTTTCAATATGTACCAGAGCCAAATACATTAACAACAACAGTTGAGAAATTGTTGCCTGGGCATTATTTAACGATCGATCAGCATTTGTCTATTGAGGTAACAAGCTATAGTGATCGCTCCTTTTATCGACAAACGCGCAACCAGTCTTTGGAATCATTAGTAACTGAAACAAAAGAGGTGCTTAAAAACTCTGTTGAAAAACATATGCGCTCGGATGTTCCAGTTGGTTCGTTTCTTTCTAGTGGGATCGACTCTACAGCGATTGTCGCTATGGCAAAAGAGCAACACCCTGAATTGTTAACATTTACAGTTGGCTTTGAGACACAAGGGTACAGTGAAATAGATATTGCTCAAGACTCTGCAGACAAATTAGGTGTCCGTAATATTTCTAAAATTATTACACCAGAGGAATTTTTACATGAACTTCCGAAAATTATGTGGCATATGGACGAGCCAGTTGCTGACCCAGCAGCAGTTCCGCTCTATTTTGTAGCAAAAGAAGCAAGTAAGCATGTAAAAGTGGTTTTATCTGGCGAAGGGGCAGATGAGCTATTTGGTGGCTATCGAATTTATCGTGAGCCATTAGACTTGAAGTTCTTTGATAAAGTACCTAAGAGCCTTCACCCTGCATTGAATCGTCTTGCACACCGTCTTCCATCTTCTGTAAAAGGACGTGGGTTCTTATTAAGAGGCACAACGCCGATAGAAGAGCGTTATGTCGGAAATGCCTTCATCTTTAATGAAGAGGAAAAAAGAGAGTTATTCCACTCTTACAATTCGGCTCATCCATACACAAATGTCACACGCCCACTTTATGATGCCGTTCGTGACTATGATGATTCTACGAAGATGCAGTATGTTGATATGCATACGTGGCTTGCAAGCGACATCCTTGTTAAAGCAGACCGTATGACAATGGCTCATTCTCTTGAATTACGAGTACCGTTTCTTGATAAAGAAGTATTTGAATTTGCCCGTTCCCTTCAAACCGACTTTAAACTTGCGAACAAAACAACGAAATTTGTTTTACGTGAAGCCATGAAGGAGATTGTTCCTGAATCCATTGTATCGCGTAAAAAGCTAGGCTTTCCAGTTCCAATTCGCGTTTGGTTAAAAGACGAGCTTTACAGTTGGGCTGAGCAAACCATTAAAACAAGCGCGGCCGACGAATATTTTAACAAAGAATATTTGTTAAGAATGCTTGAAGATCACCGTCAAGGAAAAGCAGACTACAGCAGGAAGCTATGGACGGTACTTTGCTACATGATGTGGCATGATCTACATCTTGCTCCGACGAATGAGACAGCCATTACGAACGTCATGTAATATCAAAAAACAGCTCATGGAAAGAGTCCCATGAGCTGTTTTGTATATCCATTAGGATGCTAGACATTCTGTTTCTAGAAAAGCTATAAAAGCTTTTAAATCAACCATTGTTACAAAGCGATCCCCCATTTGTACGAGCTGCTTTGAGAAAGAACGATCAATACTTTGTTCCTGTAGATCTTGAAAAGCATCGCCTTCTACTTGAACAATGTCGCTTGCTTCTTCTACCAACAGAGCTACGCTTTTATCTTCCCATTTACAGACTAGTAAACGTGTATGTATATTATCTTCTGTCTTGATCTGCTCGAATACATTTTTCATATCGACTACTGCAATAAGCTCGCCTCTTACAAGGATAACGCCTTCAATAACCGCTGGCGTATTTGGGACAGTCGCTATGTTCTTTACCCTTTCAATTGAAAGGAGCTGACTAAGTGGTAAACCATATTGCTGCTCTCCACTAGTAAAAACAATGAGTTTCTCCAGATTATTGCTCATGAAAAGCCCTCCATTGATTCGTGAAAAATAAAGATGTGTCTACAACCATCGCAATATTACCATCGCCAAGAATCGTTGCCCCTAGTAACCCTTTGGTTGTTTTCAATAAATGACCGAGCGTTTTAAGGACAATCTCACTATGACCAATAAAATGATCTACACGAAGGGCTACGAGCTTGTCTTTCTGATATAAAACCACCACAGACCATTCCTCTTCCTCTAAAGGGATTGGTGCGCCAACAAATGTTTGAAGAGAATAAAGGGGAATAAACTGTCCACGAACATGGATCATAGCTTGATCTTGTGAATAGTGAATCGCCTCTTGTCGAACCGTTGCTGTTTCCAATACAGCAGATACTGGAATGGCGTATGGACGATTGTCTACTTGAACTAGTAAAGCTTCCATAATTGACACGGTAAGCGGCAAGGAAATAGAAAAAGTAGATCCTTTACCTGGTGTTGAATAGACATCAATTGTACCGCCAATTTTACTTAAATTTGTTTTGACAACGTCTAGGCCAACACCTCGACCAGACAGATCCGTCACGGCTTCGGCTGTACTAAATCCTGATTGGAACAACAATTGATAAATGTCTTCATCCGCTCGCTCCATAGCTTCTTCTTCAGAAAGGAGGTTTAGTTTAAGAGCTTTTTGCAGTACTTTCTCACGATTAATTCCGCCACCATCATCTTCAATTTCAATTGCTACTCGACTGCCTTTGTAAAATGCCCTTAATGTAATCGTACCTTTTTCCTTTTTTTGTTGTGCTAGCCGCTGCTCTTTTTGTTCAATTCCATGATCAATGGAGTTTCGTAATAAATGCAAGAGTGGATCGCTTAATTCATCAATTAACGCTTTATCTATTTCTGTTTCTCCACCCTCAATAACAAAATCGATGTCTTTGTTTACCTCTTTAGCTATTTTGCGAACCATCTTTGGAAAACGAGAGAAAATGGTATCAAGTGACATCATTCGAATGGATAACATAACCGATTGAAGGTGACTAATGCTCCGATTAATCTTTTCTGTTGTTGTGGTCAAGTCTGTGTCGTCCACTTTTCTTGATAATTCTTCTAAACGACTTTTTTCAACAACCAGTTCCTCAAATAAATACATGAGTTCATCAAGCTTACCTAACTGGACACGAATTGATTTTTGTGTTTTTTCCTCTCTGGCTTCCTGCTGACGTCGCTCAGGGGCAGCTATAGGTGTCAGCTGCTGTGTCTGTTGCTGAATCGTAAAATCTTTAACGTCTACTTGAGTAATTTCTGTTAACGATCCAATTGATTGGACAATTTCATCCGCCTCTATACCTGTAGCCACGATTACTTGAAAGCTCTTTTCAAATAACCCTTCTTCTAGCGCTTCTGTGTAAGGGTTTGTGTACAGAATTTCACCTAGCTTCGTGATTTCAGTGATAACCATATAAGCACGAACACCTTTTAACATCGCTTGGTCATCTACACTAACGGTAATGGTTTTAACCGGAATCCCTTCTTGCACAGCCTGTTCAATGATGCGTAACGTATGTTCATCCATCGTCTGATTCGTAGATGTTTGTTTGCCTGCACCTTCGTTCATCTCATTTAATTGTTGTTTTAACTCTGGTGTATGTGCGAGTTCGATACCTTGTTCCGAAACAGATTCAATTGAACTATCTAGAAAATCAACGATGGCGTAAAAAAAATCGACATGTTGATCAGTTAAGCGTACTTTTTCCGATCGTAAATCATCTAAAACATTCTCAAATTGATGGGTGAGGTCTGCCATGACGGTAAAGTTCATTGAAGCAGCCATCCCTTTTATTGTGTGAGCCGATCGGAAAATGTCATCAAGAATCTTTCCTTGATGTTCTTCTTGTGCTAATTTAGGTAAATGCTCATTTATAAGTGACAGGTGTTCAAGACTTTCATCAATGAACATGGATACATAACGGTTTTGACTCAATGGATTCTCCACCTTAAAAAAAAGAATACGAGGAGATTTACCCTCGTACTCTTTATCGGATTCGTTTCGTTAGAAGTTTAGTATTGTGTATGTCAGCATGAGACTTCCTTTTAGTGGGATGTGAGACAAGCTTTAACCTAGTCCCAACGTTTCCTTCATTAAATAGCATCAGCGCCCATTCACGCCAAGTAACCATACCGTTAAAGAAGCAAACACAACAATACCCATATGTATGGAAAATCCTGCATAGTCACGCCGCTTTAAAGCCATTCTGCTCGTTTCAAAAAAGGAAAACAATAATAAAGCAATGGCGCCTTTTACAGCATAATAAGGCATAAATTGATACATATATAGAATGACACTACCTGTTAGAAGCAAAAGGATTTGCGTTACACGAACAAATAGAGCAATTAATGTACGCCCAGTTCGAATATCTCTCCAAGTCAGTAGTAACCAAATAGCAGCCCCGACAAAAAAAAGTGGCCAAACGTGATTATGAAATGATAAATACGGTAAAAAGGTTTGGGCAGGAATCACGCAATGCCCTCCTTCAGCTGTAGAATAAGAATACCTACTCAGTATAGCATAAAACAAAAAAACGAGAGTACACAACCCTCGTTAGTTTAAATCAAAATGATGTCCGTTCGCTTCATAAATAATCCATTCCGATAAATTAGTTGCATAATCAGCAATTCGCTCTACATACCGAGCGATAAAAGCTAACTGAGTTGTAGCTTCCACATTTTGCTCATTCACATCTTGTCTAAACAAGCGTTTAATAAATTTTCCAAACTGCTCGTCAATAAGGTCATCTTCTTTTGCCAGTTGTTGTGCAGATACGACATCTTTTTCTTTATAGGCAATAAGTGCCTTTGCAACCATTGCCCGGGCATCCTTCGCTAATACTGTTAACTCTGTTAGCGTTGACTCATCGACATCTGAGAGTCGTCTTGATACTTTAGCTATATCGACTGCTAAATCCGCTACACGTTCTAAGTCACCACTAATTTTCATGACAACAATCAGTTTACGTAAATCACCTGCAACTGGTTGTTGTCTAGCAATGATATCAAATACTTGTTCATTTAATTCAAGCTCTCGCTTATTAATTTTTTTATCATTTGCGATAATCGCTTCTACTTTTGTCGTATCGCGGTACTCAAACGATTGAATGGCCTCGTCTAGTTGTATGAGCGTACGTTCACCTAATTCTTGAATATGCGACACCGTTTCTTCTAGCTGTTGAACAAACATGCTTCGTAACATTCGATTCGCTCCTTATCCAAATTGACCTGAAATATAAGCCTCTGTCCGCTTATGTTCAGGATTTGCGAAAATTTTACGTGTATCGTCCATTTCAATTAGTTCACCCATATAGAAAAAAGCGGTTTTGTCAGAGATACGAGCGGCTTGCTGCATATTATGTGTGACAATGACAACGGTATAGGTACCTTTTAAATTGGAAATAAGTTCTTCAATCTTTGTTGTTGAAAGCGGATCTAATGCACTTGTCGGCTCATCCATTAACAAGACTTCAGGTTTCGTCGCAAGTGCTCGTGCAATACATAGACGTTGTTGTTGTCCTCCAGACAACCCCATTGCATTTTTGTTTAATCGATCTTTTACTTCATCCCATAAAAAGGCACCTTTTAAGCTAGATTCAACCAGTTCATCAAGCTCTTTTTTCTTTCGCACACCATGCACTCTTGGTCCATAGGCTACGTTTTCGTAAATCGATTTTGGAAATGGATTAGGCTTTTGAAACACCATGCCGACATGCTTTCGTAACTCTGCTAAGTCCATTGAAGCGTTCAATAGGTTTTCATACCGATAAGTTAATTCGCCTGACATTCGGATCGTTGGATTTAAACGTGACATTAAGTTTAGTGTTTTAATAAATGTTGATTTACCACAGCCTGAAGGGCCGATAATGGCTGTCACTTCTTTTTCATTTAAATCAAGATTAATATTTTTTAAAGCATGGTTTTGTCCGTACCATAAATTAAAGTCTCTCACACTATAGACTGATTTTGTTTCCTCTATTGTCGCAACCATAGCAAATGTCCTCCTTATCCAAATCGACCAGAAATATAGGCCTCTGTTTGTTTATGATCAGGGTTACTAAACAACTTTTCTGTTGGATTCGTTTCAATCAGTTCACCATTGTAGAAAAACGCTGTTCGATCAGACACTCGTGATGCTTGCTGCATATTGTGTGTCACCACAACAACTGTATATTGCTTTTTAAGGTCAATCATTAATTCTTCTACTTTAGCAGTAGCAATTGGGTCAAGTGCTGATGCGGGTTCATCGAGTAAAATAACCTCAGGCTTTAATGCTAGCGTTCTTGCAATACATAAGCGCTGTTGCTGTCCACCTGAGAGTTCAAGTGCTGAATCATGCAAGCGATCTTTTACTTCATCCCATAGCGCAGCTTTTGTAAGAGATTCCTCAACAATGTCTTTCCATTGCTTTTTTGGTACACCGTGAAACCGTAACCCATGTGTTAAGTTATCGTAAATGGACTTAGGAAATGGATTCGCTTTTTGAAATACCATTCCAATTTCCTTCCGCAACGCTACAACGTTGACAGCGTCACTTAATAAATTTACTTCCTCATACATCATATTCCCAGTCACTCTAGCTGATGGAATTAAGTCGTTCATTCGATTAATACTTCGCAAAAATGTCGATTTCCCACAGCCTGAAGGGCCTATCAATGCAAGTATCTCATTTCGATGAACGGTTAAATTCAAGTTTTTCACAGCATGGTTTTCACCATAATAAATATTAATATCTTCTGCTTTTAGTAACGTTGGTGCAGTCAACATTTCTGTTTGTTCCATTTCTTTTTGAACGGTCAACGTCGACATCGAATCCCTCCTATTTTGCAGACGTTAATTTTTTGTGTACATAGCGTCCAAGTAATCGTGCTAATAAGTTAAATAAGAGTACTGCGATGATAAGAACGAGAGCCGCCCCATCAGCAATATCTCTTGCATCAGGAACAAGCCCTTGCGTATTTACTTTCCAAATGTGTACAGCAAGAGTCTCTGCTGGTCGAAACACATTAAGTGGTGAGGTTTCGGAAAACGGGTTGAAATTTGCCCAATCTAATCTTGGTGTTGTCACGCCTGACGTGAAAAGTAACGCAGCAGCTTCACCGAACACACGGCCCGCAGATAAGATAACCCCTGTCAATATGCCAGGAAATGCTGCTGGTAAAATAATCGTTCGAATCGTATCCCAATGCGTAATGCCTAATGCTAGACTGGCTTCTTTTTGCTCCCTTGGTACGCTCGTAATAGAATCTTCTACAACACGAACCATTACGGGCAAGTTAAAGACAGTTAATGCAAGTGCCCCACCTAAGATTGAGTAGCTCCATCCTGTTAACTGAACAAAAACAAGTAGCCCAAACAAACCAACTACAATGGAAGGCAATGATGCCAACACTTCAATACAAGTACGAATAAAATCTGTCACTTTTCCTGGTTTAGCATATTCAGCCATATAAATACCGCCGCCTAAACCAAGTGGTACTGTAAATAACATGGTTAATACTAGAATGTAAAATGAATTAAATAATTGTGGTCCAATCCCTCCACCTTCTCGGAAAGAACTAGGTGGGCTTGTTAAAAAGTCCAAATCAAGCTGGCTAAAACCACGTACCACTATATAACTAATCAAACCGGCTAATACGGCAACAATTACAAGTGCAATTATCGTAAATACTGACGTTGCTAATCGATCTGTCCATCGTTTATTCATGAAAAACGCCTCCTAGATGACAAGAAACGGACGATGATAATGAACAAATAAGACATGACAAGCAAGATTAATCCGAGCGACCAAAGCACATTGTTTTCTGTACTTCCAGGTACCGTATGCCCCATGTTTAATGTAATAATCGTCGTTAATGTTGCAGTTGGATCAAGTAAAGATTCAGCAATTGTGCGAGAGTTTCCAATAACCATCTGAACGGCAAGGGCTTCACCAAATGCTCGAGCCATCCCTAGCACTACAGCGGTTAATAACATAGGTGTTGCTGCTGGTACAATAACACGCCGAATCGTTTGCCATCTCGTCGCACCGAGTGCCAATGACGATTCTCTCATTCCATTTGGTATGGAGCGAAGAGCGTCTGTTGCGATGCTTGTCACAGTTGGTAAAATCATGATCGATAATACGATCATTCCGGCAAAAAGCCCAAATCCTTGCCCACCGACATTTTCCCGTATAAAAGGAACAATGAGAGTTAAACCGATAAACCCATATACTACGGAAGGAATTCCAACTAATAACTCTACCGCTGGTTGAAGAATTTTCCGCCCCCAGCTTGGTGCTATTTCTGTCATATAGATTGCGGCTCCAATTCCTAAAGGAGCGGCTACGAGTGCAGCTAAAATGGTAACGGCAAATGAACCTACAATAAAAGGTAAGGCGCCGTATACCGGACCACCTTGCTCAGCACTTCTAGATGGATTCCATTCTAAGCCTGTAAGAAATTGAATAGGGCTAACTCCATCCGCTACAAATGCTTGTATTCCACGTAAAACGAGAAAGAGTGTAATGGCTAATGTTGTTAAAATAATAATGGCCGCACATGTATAAACAACAAGTTTACCAGTGCGTTCTTTTTTTATTGTTTTTTTCTTGTCTAGCAAACGGTCTGCTACAGATTGGGTAGCTGGCATGAACTTCTTCCTCCTTGATCTTCTCCTCAATGAAAATCAATGTTTAAAAAAGAGACTCGACTTATGAAAGCAAAGTCTCTTTTATCTATCATTATTTCGCTGTTTCGTTTCCTTCAGCATCTCGCTCTACTTGCATACCGGTTTCAGGAATATAACCCATTTCAGGAATGACGCCATCTTGAACCGTTTCGCTGAATAAGAAGTCGATAAACGCTTTTGTTAATCCTTCCGGTTCACCATTTGTATAAGAGTGCATATAAGCCCAAATCGGGAAGTCACCAGACATCACATTTTCGTCTGTTTGTTCGACTCCATCTACCGACAATGGAAGCACAGAACCTTGGTCATCGTAATACGAGAATGCAAGGTACCCAATAGCTCCTGGTGTTTCGCTAATAATTTGACGGACGGTACTTGATGAGTCTTCTGTAATCGCATCGGAAGAAGGTTCATTTCCTTCTAAACCATACTTCACAAACGTGTCTCTCGTTCCTGATGAATCTGGACGGTTTACAAGGACGATGTCTTGATCAACACCACCAATTTCACTCCAATTGGTTACTTCCCCAGTGAATATATCAATCATTTCTTCTGTTGAAAGATCGTCTACTCCTACTTCAGGATGAGCTGCTGGACCCATTCCGACAACGGCAATGCGGTGGTCAATCAAGTTAGAAGCATCAATATCATCTTTTTCTTCTGCAAACACGTCAGAGTTACCAATTTCAACCTGTCCACTTGCAATAGAAGAAAGGCCTTGACCAGAACCTCCAGCTTGTACAGAAATGCTTGCTTCTAAATTTTCTTCCATGAAGACTTCACTTGCTGCCGCCACTAACGGTTCCATTGCACTAGAGCCAGCGACGAGAATGCTCCCTGAAACTTCTTCGCTGTTATTCTCATCCGATCCACCGGTTGATGCATTGTCTCCTCCAGTATTTGCTTCATCATCTGATCCACATGCAGCTGCTGTTAATAGAAAGGCTGCGAAAACGGCTCCAAGGTTTAGCTTCTTCATCTGTTTTATTTCCCCCTATTTATTAAGCGGTATCGTTCTTACAAGCCCAAGTATAGTTGGAAAGTATTAAGTTCATTTATGGCTCATGTAAAGCTTTTGTAAAAAGCATGAAGAAGGCATTTACAAACAGTTGTACATGAAAAGTCAGTGATCAAGATTATTTCAACACACAAAAAAAGCACATGGCGTTTGACTTTTCCATGTGCTTTCATCTCATTTATTTATCTTGATTGTTCTTTTGTTGGACCATATAAACCAGGAACCGTTAACCCTGCTTGGCGAAGCAGTACGATCATCTGGCCACGATGGTGCGCTTGGTGATTTAGAAGTAAACGTAACATTGCTCCCTTCGTTAAGGTGGCTCCCAATGCTTCTAGTTCTTCCTCCATAAATGCATCAGAATTCACCTGCTCCACAGCATTGAGTAACGCTTTGCTTACACGATCGTAAGAATCTTTGATTACACTTGCACTACTAGGTTGTTTGTTGGCTAAATCAACATTTAAGTTAAGACCCAGTTGCCCAACAAAAAAGACAGGGGATGTCGTTAAATGCCAGCCTAGCCACCCCAACGTATTATGCCCCTCTTCAATAGCTTGTCCCAGTTTCTCGTCTGTTAATGATTGTAATACAGATAGCGTTAATTGAGACTCCTGTTTCCACTCTTGAATAAAATCCTCAACTTTACGATACATCATATCCAACTCCTTTTTTCATCATGTACTAGTATAGTAAAAAGCATCTCTTCCATTCAAGTCAGGCGAACTCACCCTTGCCAACGTTCACTTTGCTCAAACAAATTCCCTAGGCAAAGTAATAGCGATTCATTCCCTTTCGCCGCTATTGCTTGAACGCCAATTGGCATTCCTGCTTCTGTTTTGTAAACAGGTAGACTAATGGCTGGTTGACCTGTTAGATTAGCTAATTGTGTAAACGGTGTATATGTCAAACTTGGTAAAAACATCTCGTACACAAACGCTAATTGATCTTTAACCCCCAACTGCTGAATTCGGTCTTTCATCTCTAATTCATCATCAGGAGAAGGCGTTAATTCACCAATCTTTGGTGCGATGGACGCGGCACTTGGTGTTAAGTAAAGGTCGTACGTTTCGTGGAATTCCATAGCTGTTGCAGCATGCTGATCCCAAGATGTTAAGCTATTGGCATAATCAGCTGCTCCCACATTTTTTCCCGTTTCCGCCAACACAAAGGCTTCTGTCTCAAAATCGTCTCCGGTTAATACACGATTAAGCGATTGCTCTAGTCGCTGACGCACATTCGCCATCTCTCCTGCATTCATTAAATAATACTGTTCCATTAATAAACGGCCATTAATCGCTGGCGTCGCCTCTTCAACAAAATGACCTAAAGAATCAAGATAGCGAATGGTTGTCATAAGTGCTTGTTTCGCATCGTTAGAAACAGGGGTGCCCACTGGTGAAGTGTAAGAATAAGCAATTCGTAAAGGAGGAAGTTCCTTAGATAACGTTCGCTCAAAGCCTGCTTGGAAAAGCGGCGTATGAAAAGCGACTTCTGGTTGATGAATTTGCAAAACATCTAATGCACGAGCACTATCTCGAACAGAACGACTAAGCACAAAATCAATTGCCGCTCCCTGCCACTGCCTTCCAGCTCCTGGTCCAACTGGCGTTCGTCCTCTCGTCGGTTTTAAACCGACAAGACCACTAAAAGAAGCAGGAATGCGAATGGAACCACCACCATCACTGGCACCTGCAATTGGTACGATTCCACTTTGCACTGCAGCTGCAGCTCCACCGCTCGACCCACCTGGAGAATAAGATTCATTTAATGGATTTTTGGTTGCACCGTATAACTTCGGTTCCGTAATATTCTTCAACCCAAATTCCGGAGAATTGGAATAGCCCATCATACAAAAGCCTGCTTGTTGAAGTCGTTTAGTGTAGTGGCTCGTCGTTGTCGCAATGGAACCTTTTAATAATCTACTTCCGCCATTCATTTCTTCTCCTTCAAGGGCTTGCGATGAATTTTTCAATAAAAAAGGAACGGGATAAAACGGTTCATTGTGATTCACTGTTTCCAATTCGTTAAAAACCTTTTCTTCTCGAGTTGAGATGACGGCATTTAATTGTTGATTCACTGCAATTCCTTCCAAGCAAGCTTCCAACACCTCAGTCGGCTTTACTTTTCGTTCTTTTACTAATGAGCTTAGCCCTACACCATCGTACTGCTTGTATTCATTAAAGTTCATGTTAGCCTCCTTTTTTTCAGTATAAAAGAACGCACATCATTTCGCTTATGATGTGCATGCATGAATAAAAGCTTGAAACAACTTTTTCGATTGCTTATCTGTCATATTTTCCGGATGCCACTGGACACCAATTTGAAACGGATGGGAGTGATGTTCGATTGCTTCAATTACACGGTCATTCGTCCAAGCAACTGCTTGAAAAGGAAATGATACATTGCGAACAGCTTGATGATGAAAACTATTCACGTACATAGTGGTGCAGGTAACAATTGATTCTAATTTCGACGATGGCTTCAGTTGAATTTGGTGACTCCTATATCCCCTAGGTGCGCGTTGACGATGTTGCACGAGATCTCCTTCATATTGTGTAGGTAAGTCCTGATACATATCGCCTCCTGCTGCAATGGATAAGATTTGCATGCCACGACAGATCCCCAATATTGGCTTCCCCTCAGCTAAAGCTGCTTTTGCTAGTTCATACTCAAACAAATCCCGCTCGGGTGTAATATCGCCTAAATGCGGGTGTGGATCTTCATTAAATAACATCGGATTAATGTCGCCGCCTCCCGTTAATAATACACCGTCAACTGTTTTTATGTAGTGCCATGCTTTATCAGGCTCAATATTTGGCAAGATAACAGGAAGTACGGATTCATCATTGATTGCCGAAATATTGTCGATTGCTGTACTTAGTCTTCCGCCTTCAACAATAGATGAAGTAATCCCAATTAGAATCATTTGCTAGCCTCCTTTTTACTTACACTATGCGTAGCCTTACAAATGATGTCAAGAGCATAATTGACATTTCCCACTGAATTCGCTACGCTTTTCTAATGATCGTTTGAACAGAAGTGAGGCATTTATATTTATGAAACGAATTGTGATTCTTGGTGGTGGAATTGTTGGAAGTTCCACAGCTTTCCATTTAGCAAAACAAGGCTACGACGTTATTCTTATAGATAGTCGTCATCCCCATCGTGCTACAAATGCTGCAGCTGGTATTGTGTGTCCTTGGCTTTCGAAAAGAAGAAATCAGGCCTGGTATCAATTGGTAAGAAGAAGTGCGGCCTATTACCCGTCGTTTGTGAAATCATTAACGGCACTTGGTGGGGATGAGACTGGATTTAAGCGTACTGGGGCCTTATGGATACATGAAAAAAAAGAGAATGTGTTAGAAACCATTGAGCGTGCAACTGAGAAACGTCAAGAAGCACCGGAAATTGGCTCGCTCACTTATCTTGAAGGAGAAGAGCTACAAGAGCACTTTCCACTCCTTCACTCAAACTATTACGGCGTATTAGTAGAAGGGGCAGGCCGTGTAGATGGTCAGCTATTAACAAACTCTATTCAGCAAGCTGCTCAAACCCTTGGTGCCTCGATTCTTCACGATGAAGCATCTGTAAAAGAACATGAGAATGGGCGAATAGCCGTCGTTACAAGTGCCGGTGAAGTAGACTACGATGAACTGATTATTACGAATGGTGCCTGGGTAAAACCACTTTTCGAATCAACATCGATGTCAATTGATATTCGGGATCAAAAAGCGCAAATTGTTCATATGCAAATTGATGCCGACACATCTCATTGGCCCGTTGTCATTCCGCCTGGTAATCAATATCTTCTTGCTTTTGAAGATGGAAAAATTATTGCAGGTTCTACTTACGAAAATCATACAAACTTTGAATCGTCCATCACCGTTGACGCCATTCATACTATACTCCACGAAGCATTATCTGTAGCTCCTGGTTTAAAAGCGGCTACATACATTGATACGAAAGTAGGCTTTCGTCCAGTTGCCCCACACCATATGCCATTGTTCGGAAGACTACCGAATCATAAAACGGTCTGGATAGCAAACGGACTTGGCTCTACTGGTCTCACTGCTGGACCTTATATCGGCTTTGCACTCGCTGAATCTCTCGCTAATCGAGAGGTACCGCTCTCACCATCCCTGTATGATGTAGCTTCGATTATAAAGCACTAAGTCCAGTCTATTCGCTGGGCTTTTTTTCGCTTACAGATGGCTACATACGGGTATGGTATGAGTGGAGGTGTAAAGATGAGCTACTATAAACAAATGGACAAACATGCGAATCACCGCAAATCCCCAGAAAAATACCTTGTAGGCCGAGGCGAGCAAGGAGTCTTAATGGTTGAACCTTATAAAAGTGAGATTTTACCCCATTGGCGCTTTAAAACACCTGATATTGCTAAAGCTTCTGCAGAAAAGATATACACACAATTTCTCCAGTATCAAGAAGAGGAAGACTTTGTTGGGATGGATATGGCAAGAAAGTTTTTGCAGATGGGTTATACGAGGGCAAGACGATACGCTAATTATCCAGGTGGCAAAAAATACGATCAAGATGGTCATTTAAATGAACGAGATATTGACGAAGAAAAGGCAACAGCAGCGCGTTATTTTGAAGAAAAATGGAAAATTGTTCGAGAGGACCAAGACTATTTAAACATGAAAAAACAGCATCAAGACCGTTATGGTTAATTTACAAGATGGTCAAGAGCTGTTTTAATTCTTTCATGTCAGCTAGTATCGATTCTTTAATGGCTGGTCGATAAAAAATGGCAGAAGGATGATACGTTGGAAAGACGATCGACCAATTCTTTCGTGTATACGTCCCCTCTGACCCATAAGATCGTAATTTGGTGCAAAAGGGTTTTCCATGTTGCACGCTAACCTTAAACTGAGAACCAGCTAAGCGTTCTAGTGCAATTCTGCCTAACGTTACAATGATTTCAGGTTGAATTGAAGCAATCGTTTCATCTAGAAGAACCGCATGTGCCGCAATTTCCCTTTTTGTTGGCGTACGATTGCCACGCTCTTGAACCGGCTTGTTTATGCTTTTACTATCGGTTTTATAGGGCCTACTACGAACAGTACTTGTCACATAAATATCCTCACGACTTAGTCCGATTAGCTGTAAATATGCTTCAAAGCTTTTTTCAGACTGTCCAGAAAAAGGTTTCCCGGTCACAATTTCCGTTCGTCCCGGCGCTTCACCGACGAATAAAACACGCGCCCTTTCATTGCCTTCACCGTGTAGAAATCCTTCACAAGGGAAAGGCTGCATTCGTCTTTTTGCGTCTTGTATAACTTCTGATTTCAGCATTTTCCTTAGCCTCGTTTAGCCTTTAATTGAGCTTGCAAGAGCGCTAACTTCGTAATACATCGTTTGCGCTCTCCATCACTTGTAGCGCACCAGATCATTTGATGCAAGGTGTAAAGCTGGTGTTGATCTCGGCTTTTCATAGAAACCTACTTCCTCTTTTCGTTTATTACCTAGTATAGACCGCTTCACCATTTATAATCGTCTGTTCGACCACTGTGTCAATCGCTAAGGGATGGCCACTCCAAATCACAACATCGGCATCTTTACCACTTTCAATACTTCCTACTCGGTGTTCTAAATGAAGATGTTCTGCTGCGTACACCGTTATCGCCTTTAGAAGTGTATGTTCATCAATTCCGTGTTTTCGTGCATACCCAGCAGTTGTGACTAAATGTTCTATTGGAATAACAGGGTGATCTGTGGTGATAGTAAAGGGTACACCTGCATTTGCAAAGCCTTTCACCGTATCCCAACTTTTATTGGCAAGTTCTTGCTTAGACCTTGCAGAGAATGTAGGGCCAATCGTAAAACGAAAATCACTTTCAAGCAGTTCTTTTTCAACGAGATGTCCTTCTGTTACATGCTCAATGGTTATTTCAATTGAAAATTCCTTTGCGATCCGAATCGCTGTCAAGATATCATCTGCCCGGTGAGCATGGATACGCATTGGTAGTTCCCCCTTGAGAACTGGCAACAGTTGTTCCATTCCTAAATCTCTCATGGAAACCTCACCCTTTGCTTTTCGATCTCCATAATCCTGCGCATGCATTAACTCTTGACGAAGAACTGCAGCAACCCCCATTCTCGTGACAGGCATTTTTCCTTTTGCCCCGTGAACAGATTTTGGATTTTCACCTAAAGCGGCTTTCATTGCCGATGGTGCTTTAACAATCATTTCATCTACAGAGCGACCCGTTGTTTTAATGACACATGTTTCACCACCAATTACATTTGCACTCCCTGGAAGAACTTGAACAGTCGTCACACCGGCTTTTCGCGCATCGAAAAAGCCACTATCACTTGGATCAATTCCATCAATCGCTCGTACCTCTGGTGTACATGGTTTAGTAATCTCATTAAAATCATGTCCTGCTTTTCCAACATCTTGTGCGTAAACACCTAAATGAGTGTGAACATCTATGATCCCAGGAGTCACCCAACTTCCATTTGCATCAATAATAATGCTATCTTCTCTGCGATTTACCTTCTTGGCAACATCAATTATTTGATGCCCTTCTATTAAAATTTCAACTGATTCTACTTCTGTTTTAACACCTGACCAGACTTTACCGTTCGTTATAACCGTTTGTTTCATTCCATCAACTCCTATCTATACTAGTTCGACGCAAAAAAACCGCTGCCTTCTTTTTGGCTAACGGTGGGGATCGTTCATTTTTTCTTGTAACTCTTTAATGAGTTGTTCGGCACCTTCTTTACTTAAACAAATACTGCCATTTGCGAGTTTAATATTTTCATCCGAACTCTCCCCAGTAATCAAACACGCACTGTAGGGCTGATATTTCTCTAGCACAATTTGATCGCCATCAATTAAAATAGCGAGAGGTGTTTTAATCTCAATATTTAACATGCTTCTTAACTCTTTGGGAATCACAATGCGACCTAACTGATCTAACTTTCTAACAATACCTGTTGATTTCACTTTTTTAACTCCTCCTTGACGAATTCCTAATTTTACCTATTTATTCACCATTCTAGTTTACTTCATCTTTTCCTGTTTTAACAGTGTGTTTCGACAAAATTAGTGTTAAGTCGCATCTGAATTCCAAAAGCTGCTAGCTTACCTAGTACTTTTTAATCATTTTCAAAACGATTTTTTTCATAAAAAAAAACCTTGCGTATGCAAGGTTTTATGCTGGATATACACTAACTTGTTTACGATCACGACCAACGCGCTCGTATTTAACAACACCGTCTACTTTCGCAAAAAGAGTGTCGTCTCCACCTTTACCAACGTTTGTTCCAGGGTAAACGCGTGTACCTCTTTGACGAACAAGGATTGATCCTCCCGTTACCGTTTGACCATCAGCACGCTTTGCGCCTAGGCGTTTAGAACGAGAATCACGACCGTTTTTCGTACTACCTACTCCCTTTTTCGATGCGAAAAATTGAAGGTCCATTCTTAACATATCGTCACCTCCTGTCGGTTTCAATACTCATAAATGAGCGATATGATTGTTCCATTGAATGAAGAGAAAGTTCCATCCCTTTCAAAAGCAATTGAACTTGATCATATGTTTTTGTATCCAGATTTTCTGGAACTTCACAGTGTAAATAGCCACCTTCTGAACCAGCCAAATCAACAACAAGATCAACACCACATAACGCATGAACTGCATTAATTGCTCCAATGGAAACAGCAGAAGCACCTGCACAAACAATATCTTGTCCGTGAGGACCGGCTTCAGCATGTCCGCTCATCGTGAACATTGTAATATTCTCTTCTTGATCATGGTGAAATTGAATACGTATCATCGGGCTTAGCCGTTAATTTTACCAATTACAACTTTTGTATACGGTTGACGATGACCTTGCTTACGACGGTAGTTTTTCTTCGCTTTCATTTTGTAAACGATGATTTTCTTATTACGTCCGTGTTTTTCAACCGTTCCCGTAACAGAAGCACCTTCTACGAATGGAGCGCCGACTTTTGCTGAATCGCCACCTACAAATAGGACTTTATCAAAGCTTACTTCTGCTCCAGCCTCAGCATCTAGTTTCTCAACGTAGATCTCTTGACCTTCTTCAACTTTGATTTGTTTACCACCAGTTTCAATAATTGCGTACATTTCTGCACCTCCTCATAACATAAGACTCGCCATTTTAGGCAGGAACGTGTCCGTTTAACACCTAATCCGCGCGGTTGTAAGTTCATTGGGTGCTACCAAATCACTAACACACATCATCATAGCACAGTTTCGAATTCGCTGTCAATCATTGTTCGTAAGGGTTTTGAGTCGATTTTTTGCTGCCTGTTCGGTACCTTGAAACAGAATCTCATATGGTTTTTCCACTGGTAGTTGGTTGGTGCTTACCAAAAGAACACTTGCATTCAACCAAGACTCTAACCGCTTTAACACAGACGCTTCGTTTTCATGAAATAAGTGCACTAGCTCCGGTCGAGCTTGAACAAGCATACATTCAACACCACGTAGCTGGGCTAATTCATTTTCCAATTGAAAAGCAAAACCATGATTCGTTAAAATCCGTCCACTACCTTCGCATGTTGGACAAGTCTGCTGCACCATTTCTGCCATTGGTAAAGAAGCTTTTCGCCGTGTCAACTCTAGCATGCCTAGCTTCGTAAAGCCCTTTACACTCGTTTTGATATGATCCTGCAGTAACTCTTCTTCAACTTGTTTCAAAATGTCTCGTTGTGCTTTTTCGCTTTCCATTTCAATAAAATCGATTAAAATCATTCCGCTATAATTTCGTAAGCGCAGTTGTCGACAAATTTCCACGGCTGCTTGTTGGTTCACTTCAAAAGCCATTTGAGATTTTGTTGCTTTCTTTGTGTATCTACCTGAGTTTACATCTACAACAGTAAGTGCCTCAGTTTCATCAAAGATTAAATAGCCACCATTCTTCAACCATAGATGACGTCGCATCGCCTTCTGAAGCTGCCCTGAAACAGACAAGAAAACATCTTCACTTCCGGCTGTCAGTCGAACCCTTTCTTTCAATGAAGCCGGTAGTAATTGCTTCAACATTAGAAAGTCATCATACTCATCCACAAACCATTCGTGAAGCTCCTCGTTACAATGGCGTTTTATCAGCTGCTCAATTAAAGAAGAACCTTGGAACAGTTGTGACGGAACTTGAGCTTGATCTGTCTGTGTTTTCTTCCAAAGTGCTCTTAAAAACCGGATTTCTTCTTCAATATCCGCACGGGTAGCTTTTTCACCCTGGGTTCTTACGATCACACCCTCATCACCTTGTAGTAAAGAAGTAAGGTAATCAGCTAAAGATTGGCGTTTCTCCTCTTCACGTATCTTTTTTGATAGTGACACACCATGCCCTTCTGGTAAATAAACAATCGCATGTCCTGGTAAAGAGATGATTTCCGTTAGTCGCGGTCCCTTCGTTCCATCACTTTCTTTCGTAACTTGCACAGTCATCTCGGAACCAGCTTTTACATATTGGTTAATCGATCGCTCCTCATTCCCATTACGAGCATCCCTTTGATAGGCTACTAACTCATCTCGATGAAGAAAACCGTTCTTTTCGCCTCCAATTGACACAAAAGCAGCCTGCATATTTGGCATTACTTTTTCAACTTTCGCTTTAAAAACAGATCCTATTAGATTAGGAATAAATTCGCTTTCGACATACCATTCTACTGCTTTTCCATGTTCATCAATAACGACCGCTTCTCGTTTTAATGATGTTTTTTTCATTCTTATTGTTTTGGTCATTTGTATACTGCTCCTTTTTCCTTCCTTTTTATTGTAAAGGATGCAAAAAGAAGACACAAACTTGTCTCGTTACCTTTTATCTAATTCGTCTATCTTCACGTGTGAACCTTTTTGAAAGTAGGCGTCTAACACTGCTTCTAACGAATAAGTGTACCGAGCGTTATTCTCTACTACAATGGTGTGTAAGTGATTTTTTCTAATCTGTTCACTTACTACTTTAAGGGTCGTTTCTCTCTCAACATAAAGAGCTGACTGCTTTGTTGAGGTTTGATCGTTTATTTTAGCCATTAAAAAACGAATAAACCGATAATTTCGTTGGCGATAATCTAAGATAAGTGTAAGGAGCAGGAAAGAAAAAATCATCATGAGATTTAGCTTGAGCATAAGAACAAGTACAACAAAGAAGCCAAGGGTAAGCAGGATAAGGGACGTTAACCATGTCGCCTTCATTGCTAGTTTATAAGGCAGGAAAGCGCTGTAAAGAAGATGGACAAGCCTTCCACCATCAAGGGGATGAATAGGAATGAAATTGAAGAGTAGGATGGCTATGTTATGGCTAATAAATAATTGATGATCTTGTATCATCCAAACGTCTGTCGTGTGTAAAAGAATATAGGAGAGCCCAATCATCCAACTATGTTGAAAGGGTCCCCAACAGACAATCCATGCCTCTTCTCTAGCAGGTCGAATGCCTTTAGGTTCTAAAACAGCGGCTCCACCGAAAGGCAATAGTTCAATCTTAATCACGTCCCAATGAAACCGCCGCGCCATCCATACATGACCCATCTCATGGACAAAAACGATGAATAAAAGCATGAGCACTTCTTTAAAACGCCCACTTAGCACACCCATTGCTATAATGACCCAAAAAAAAGGATGGATGTGTATTTTCTTTAAAAAATTAATCAAAGTTCATCACAGTGCTAGGGTCAATGTACTCACCATTTTCTTTTAATGCGAAGTAGAACAATCCAGCCTGTTCTTCATCGGTTTCAAGGATCGT
Source organism: Shouchella oshimensis (assembly GCF_004375095.1). Lineage (NCBI taxonomy): Bacteria > Bacillati > Bacillota > Bacilli > Caryophanales > Bacillaceae > Shouchella > Shouchella oshimensis. The sequence goes on from NZ_SNUX01000001.1 coordinate 669,662, forward strand.
ACCAATTGCCGCTCCTCTTGATAGAATATCATAAGGGCGTACGTGCACATCATCTAACATTCCATAGACGGATACAGTCCCGTCTTGATGCTGAAGCTCAACCACTTGCCCAAGCGATTCTTCATCTTCATACAAATTAATAACATGACCGCCCTTTACTGCTTTTACCACTTCTTCCACACCCGTTTCAAGTAGGATGCCCTTCCGGTCTTCAGAAAAGCTTTCTTTAATACTACCTGAAGCGGGCAATGCATAATTGACAATGTCGTCACTACCTTCTTGTGCCCTTTGATCAGGTAACAATTCTAATGGTGAGCCGAACACACTTTCAAAATAAGAGGAAACAGCTGCAAATTGAAAATGTTCTTCAAATGAATGATTGACGAATGCTTGAACACTTTCCGCTTGCTTATGATTGGCATCATAGGCAATTCCAATTGCAAAGAACAAACAACCTGAGAGAATTGATTGCAGCGCTAATTTATGAAAGCGAGAAGAGGTTGGCTCCTTGTCTTCTGTTCGTGGAAATGGCGAGCGGTCCTCCAGTTGGGTAGGATTGCCTTCTTTTTGTTTCTGCTTTAAAGCAATTTGTTTTTCAATTTGTTTTCGTCGATCCACCTTAAGCCCTCCTTAACTTGCGAAACACACTTTCTTTCATCGTATGACTTGTCCTGTTCATCTATTCAGATTAATACTAAAATAAATAGGGAATAGATTTTTCTAGAAGGAGTGATTGGATGGAAAAAAGAAAACTTGGGCAATCGTCCCTTTCTGTCAGCACGATGGGATTAGGTGGAATGTCTCTTGGTACAAACATAGAAACCGCAAAATCGATTATCGATGAAGCGCTAGAATTAGGCATTAATTATTTGGATACTGCAGATTTATATGATTATGGGCAAAACGAAGAGATTATAGGAAAAGCAATTAAAGGAAAACGGGATCAAGTCATTCTTGCAACAAAGGCTGGCAATCGTTTTACACCAGGAAAAGAGGGCTGGGAATGGGACCCTTCTAAAGCTCATATTAAAAGTGCCGTTAAAAATAGCCTGTCACGTTTGAGCATTGATTATATTGATTTATACCAATTACACGGTGGAACAATTGATGACCCTATCGACGAGACAATCTCCGCTTTCGAAGAATTGAAAAGGGAAGGGTATATTCGTGAGTATGGTCTTTCTTCCATCCGTCCAAATGTTATTAAAGAATATGCGGAGCGTTCAGGAATCGTCTCCATTATGATGCAGTACAGCATCCTTGATCGTCGTCCAGAAGAATTGTTTCCTTATTTAGAGGAAAAACAGATTAGTGTTGTTACTAGAGGCTCATTAGCAAAAGGCATCTTAACCAATCGAGCATTGCACCAAGTAAAAGCAGCTAAAGACGGTTATTTATCCTACTCTTCAAAAGAGCTAGCTCAATTAAGAGATATTCTGCAGCAAAATTATGGGCATACCAATTCATTAAATGGACTGGCCTATCACTACTGTTTATCCCACTCACCTGTAGCAAGTGTCGTAGCGGGCGCAAGCAGCATAGAGCAAATTCGACAGAATGTAAAAGCCATTACAGACGAATCATTAGCTGAAAAAGAGTTGGAGAACATCGCACGTATTACAAAGAACGATGTTTATGAACAGCATCGTATGTAGTAGAAAAAGACCGGCGTCCCGGTCTTTTTCTATTAAATCGTTGGTACTGCTCGTAGCACACGAAGCGTTATAAACGTTGCAAGAATGGCTTTTAAGACATCTCCAGGTATAAAAGCAAGAGTCATTCCGAATGCTTCTTTTATTGAAACACCAGTAGTAGCAGCTAAATAACTAGCACCACATATGTAAAGTAAACCTAATCCAAATAGAAGATTCACACAAAATACGTTCAAAAACGTTCTCTTTTTCATTTTTTGCACAACGTACCCAACGCTTAGTGCAACAAGCATCCAGCCAATGATATATCCTCCAGAAGGACCGAAAAGGACCCCTACTCCACCTCTCCCTCCAGCCAATAAAGGAAGGGAACACGCAACAAGGAAAACAAATAACACTACAGCTAAAAACCCACGTTTTGCGCCAAGCAATCCACCAATAATCATTGGTGCAATGGATTGTGCTGTAATTGGCACAGGTGAGATCGGTAGTGGAATGGGAGGTATCGCTCCAAGCACTGCCATAACTGCTGTCATCATTGAAATTTTAGTTAAATCTCGAATCCCCATTTGATTTACCCCACTCTTTTTTCTTAACATTAGCTGATGAAAACTTCATTGTCAACCTATTACATAAATAGTTAACAATCATGACAATCTTGACGTAGACCGGCTCTGTCGATTATGATTACGGTAACAATCTGTCGAGAAAAGAGGGGTAGGATGAGGCGAAGGCAAGAAGTTGATCATAGCGGCTTTATTGATATTTCTTCAATGAATGCAATAAAACAGCATGCTTATGCAAAATCAAGCGTTCAAATTGATAAAGAGCTTTATGAAAACCTTCAAAATGGCGACTTGCGTCATAAGCAGATTTTAGAAAACGCGCGTTTCGCTGGAATCATGGCTGCTAAAAACACATCAATCCTTCTGCCAAATAGCCACCCAAAAGAACTAACGTACATAGCGATACAGTTTAACTGGGAAGTCAATTCAGGCAGCTGGGATTTAATTATAGAGGTAGAGGTAAAAGCAAAGCATCCTTTACCAATTCACACAGAAGCGATGGCGGCAGCTTCTATTGCCGCATTAACCGTTTATGATTTATGTCAGCACGATGCGCTATCGATTGTGCTAGGACCTACTTACCTTTCTCGAAAAGGCAATCAAAGAGCGTGAGTCGCTCTTTTTTCTTTTTTGTTCAATCTAGTAATAATCACTAGCTAATAACCCTCTTCCATTAAGAAGTCTAAAAAAACAAGCCCATTAAAGTCTTATACATGACTTAATGGGCTTAGCTTCGTTTCAGCTCTTCCTTATCGAACACCAAACAACCGTTTAATCTTTGTAAACATGGTTGTCGTTTCTTCAATAGACATTAATGGAATGGTTTCTCCGAGAATTCTCCGTGCTATATTGCGATAAGCAATAGAGGCTTTACTCGTTGAGTGTAGAGCGATTGGTTCACCTTTATTGGAATGTTTTATTACTTGATCATCATCAAGCACGATGCCAATTAAATCTATTGCAAGGATTTTCGTAATTTCGTCTACATCAAGCATCTCACCATTTTTCACTAAATGGGTTCGAATTCGATTAATCACTAAACGAGGACGTTCAACGTTCTCTTGTTCAAGAAGACCGATTATTCGATCTGCGTCTCTTACAGACGAGACTTCAGGTGTGGTAACAACAATGGCTTTATCTGCACCAGCAACTGCATTGCGAAACCCGTGCTCTATTCCAGCTGGACAATCAATAAGAACAAAGTCGTATTCTTGTTTTAATTCATCTACAAGCTGCTTCATTTGCTCTGGCAAAATGTCTGTTTTATCTTTCGTTTGTGCTGCAGGAAGTAAGTACAGATTTCCGTCGAAACGTTTATCTTTAATTAGTGCTTGATGTAAGTCACAGTTCCCTTCCACGACATCGACTAAGTCAAAGATGATTCGATTTTCTAAACCCATCACCACATCTAAATTCCGTAAGCCAATGTCCGCATCAATTAAGCATACTTTTTTTCCTTCTAGAGCAAGCGCAGTTCCAATGTTTGCAGATGTAGTTGTTTTTCCTACACCGCCCTTACCACTTGTAATTACAATTGCATCGCCCACGCTCATATCCCCTTTCTTTCGTACGATCCAAATTAAGAAACCGCCTCGGCCTCTTTTAATCCTCTACTCTCTACATCAAATAAACGTTGCACTTTTGTCAAGGTCATTTCGCCGCTCGTGCTGTCGATAAATACCGCTTGCATCTCAGCATCTTCAATTGTTTCATCAGCGAAATGAAGCATATGTTCATGAATATGTAAGCTTGTTGGAGACATATGGCTCGCACAAATAAAGGCACTAGTATCCCCGTTATAACCGGCGTGAGCCTTTCCTTTTAATGCCCCCATTATATAGATGTTGCCAGTAGCCATTAAACAGCCACCCGGATTCACATCACCAATTAGAAGGACATTTCCTTTCATTTTAACGATTTGGCCAGAACGAATCATTCTCGTTAAGGTTGCCGTTTGTACTTCTTCTTGCATCGCTTTTGCCTTTTCCACTGTCACAACATTCGAATGATAGTGGTGGACGCGCAAATGGCTATTCGATGTAATAATGGATTCAATCGTTTCTTGATCGGATATAGTTAATAATCGATTACCTAAATCAATCTGTACGTAAACAATTGGATCATTCTTCTCACTTTTATAGTAATCAGATGATAATTTCTCACGAAGATCTTCTATTAACTGATCAAATGAACAGCGATCATCTAATAAAAAGATCAAACCATCTTTTGTTCCTTTTATTGTAACGAGTGATTTCACTTGTGACATTCCTATTTCACCTCTACTAACTCCCATTGTAACAATACATTCCACGTTTAATGCATAATTCCTGCTTTAACGATTGCGAAAGCTTGCTTGCTCATTTACATGGTTCGCTAATTTTCTAAACGGCAACACTAGTAATATGGCTAGTGCACTATTTAAAACGAGTGTGGGTAGCAAACGGTCGAGAAGGAAATCTCCACCCGTCATCGTCGTTACACTAAGAATATAAAACAAACCATACTGAAAATATTCAAAGAGAAAAACAGCTATGGTACAAAGCAGAACTGCCCAAAGTGCCGATTCTTTTACCGCTTTTAACGGTACTGCTGAAAGGTAGCCCAAACAGGCAAACCCAAACATATAGATCCCTAAATAATTGGTGAACACAACATCGTACAGAAAACCAAAAGCAAGTCCATAAATTAGCGCAACTTGCTTGCCCGAGTATAAACCAATTAGAACAATGGTCATTATGACTAACCTTGGGACCACATATTGTGTCGCTTCTGTATAATTAGCCAGCATATAGGGAAGGAGGGAGCCCTCTAGAATGAAAAGAAAAACGAGTACAATGGAAAAGTATGTCCGACTCATTCTTCCTCACCCTCTTCATCACCTAGCTCCTCTTCACCTGAATCCATGCTAGGTAAATGTCTTTGAACAACGAACACATAGTCGAGTTTTGAAAAATCAGCAGTTGGATGAATATAGATATTCTGAGATAAGCCGAATTCATCTACTTCCACTCTCTCCACTTCACCGATTAATAAGCCTGAAGGGTAAACATCTCCCAAACCAGATGTTGTGACCGTTTCTCCTTCTGTTATCGGTACATCGATATCCACTTTTCTCATAATCAATAAATCTTCTGCGCTATCGTACCCTTCAATAAAGCCCATTGCTGGATCCTCATCTTCGTCCTCAATTAGCACTTGTGCTGACACTAAATTAGTTGGATCATTATCACTTAATAACTGCACAAAAGAAGTAAACTTACTAGCATCCGTTACTTTTCCAACTAGGCCACCTTGTGAATCAATAACAGCCATATCACCTGTCACTTCATCTCTCTCGCCGCGATTAATACCAATATACTGCTCCCATGCATCTGGTGAACGATTTATAACAACAGCCGATATACGAGAGTAGTCGCTAAGGGTCTCGTCAATATCCAACATCCCTCTTAGTCGCTCATTTTCTTCATCCAACAAGTCTTTTTGAACAGATAATTGTGCGTATTCCTCTAATCGTGTACGAAGTAGCCGATTCTCATCATATACATGTATAATCTCACTTACATTTTCATAAATCCCACCAACGAAATGCGCTGGTGCAGAAACTAAATTCTGAACCCAGCCAATAGCGTCACGCATAATTTGTTCTGGTTGAGATAAATTCCGGTCGTCTCTCATTGTGTAGCCAATTAACGCCATTAAAATGATAATACTTACTAATAAAACAATGAGCTTCTTGTTAGAGAAAAAAGATCGCATTCTCTATCCCTCTATTTCCAATTTGATCGAGCTGAACCTGCTTTTGTACGGAATAAATGAATATTTTCCAACGCGCGACCTGTGCCAATCGCTACACAATCAAGTGGATCTTCAGCCACGATAACAGGCATATTTGTTTCTTCACTTAACACTTTGTCCAAGTTTTTCAGCAATGCTCCCCCACCTGTTAAGACAATACCACGATCCATTATATCAGCTGCTAACTCAGGTGGCGATTGCTCAAGTGTATCTTTAACCGCTTCAATAATCGTTTCCACTGTATCTGAAAGCGCATTGGATATTTCACCTGACGTTACCGTAATTGTCTTCGGAAGTCCAGTTAAAAGATCTCGACCACGAATATCCATATCTTGACTCTCTTCATCGTCAGCGCTTGCTGAACCAATTTCAAGCTTTAAGGTTTCAGCAGTACGTTCCCCAATCATTAGATTGTACGTTTTTTTCACATATTGAATAATCGCATCGTCCATCTCATCACCAGCTACGCGAATGGATTGACTTGTCACAATGCCACCTAATGAAATAATGGCAACTTCTGTCGTGCCGCCACCAATATCAACGACCATACTACCAGTTGGTTCCCAAACTGGTAAGTTCGCACCAATTGCAGCAGCAAAAGGTTCTTCCAGCGTATAGGCTTCTTTCGCACCTGCTTGTTTTGTCGCATCCTCTACCGCACGTTTTTCAACTGCTGTTATACCAGACGGAACACACACCATCACAGCTGGTTTACGGCTAAACATGGAACTATTTTTCATTGCCTGTTGAATAAAATGCTTAAGCATCGTCGCAGTCGTATCAAAGTCAGCAATAACGCCATCTTTCATTGGTCGAACAGCCACAATATTGCCAGGCGTACGACCAATCATTTTCTTTGCATCATTTCCCACCGCTTGGATTGAATTCGTATCCGTACGTAGTGCCACAACTGATGGCTCTCTAAGCACAATTCCTTTTCCCTTTGTGTAAACGAGTGTGTTAGCTGTCCCTAAATCAATTCCAATGTCTCTATTTCCAAACATGTATGTATACTGTCTCTTTCGCTTTCACTAAAAGCGACCTAATAAATAGACAGATTCCTCCCTTTGCATTCACGTAGGTTCGTGGTTTTTCATTCTATTTATAATGGATGTGCATGCTTTCGCTACGTTTCGACATCACTATAACGCAAACTCATACCCTTTATTATATCGAATTGTAAGCAAAAAAAATAGCCTTAAAGTTCCCTAGGCAAAAAAAAGTGATTCCACGTTTATCGATAATTTTACATAGTTATAAATCCACGTTCTTTTAAACTTACATAATGCGTCTCATCACCAATGATAATATGATCCAAAAGTGAGATGCCTAGTATTCTTCCAGCTTCATTCAGTCTTTTTGTCACATTAATGTCTTCTGGACTAGGAGAAGGATCACCACTCGGATGATTGTGAAGGCATATAACAGCAGCAGATGATGTACGTAGTGCTTCTTTAAATACCTCCCGCGGGTGGACAATGCTTGCATTTAAACTTCCAATAAAGACTGTTTTTTGCTTTATTACATAATTTTTGGTATTTAAGTAAAGTACGACAAAATGCTCTTGATGAATGCCGATTAGATCATCGGCCACGATCTGGACCGCATCATCTGGAGAAGCGATAACGCTTTTTTGCCCTTTGCCTTCTCGGTTTATTCGTTTACCAAGTTCCATTGCCGCTGCAAGCTCAATTGCTTTTGTTACTCCAATTCCTTTAATGAGCCTCATTTCTTCAAGGGATGATTCACTTAAAGCCGTTAATGTTTTATAAGTGGAAAGCAATTCAGAAGCAACTTGTAGTGCCGAGTATTGCTTTGTACCTGAACGGAGCATAATGGCAAGGATTTCTTGATTCGATAGGGCTTTCGCCCCTTCACGGATAAATCGTTCACGGGGACGCTCTTGGGGAGGAACATCGCGGATAATAATGGACACGTACACAACTCCTTTATCTAAGAAATTTTAGGAAAGATGTGAAAGGTAGCGAGAGCTTGAATCGTTCTAACAAGGGGTAAACCAACAACTGTGTAATAATCACCTTTTATCTCCGAAACAAACATGGCACCTAAACTTTGAATCCCATATCCACCGGCTTTATCACGCCATTCATCTGTTTCTACATACTTCTGAAGAAGCTCGTCTGAAATAGACGTCATTGTTACGTTAGTTGTCTGAGAGAAAAGAAGGGATTTATCACGCTGAAGAAGAGCAACTCCAGTAGAAACACTGTGAGTCGAAGCCGACAATGAACGTAACATGTTTTTTGCCTCTTGCTTTGATTGTGGCTTACCTAGATGGCAACCATTGTGAGATACAATAGTATCAGCAGCTAGCACAACCTGATCAGGAAATTGGTTCGCAACAGCAACAGCTTTCCGTTTTGCAAGGGTACAGACCGCTTCTTCTATTGAATGGTCTCCATTTAGTGACTCGTCTACATCACTTGCATAAACTGAAAATGGAATGTGGCATTGTTTAAGGAGTTCACTTCGCCTTGGGGAACTAGAAGCTAAAAGAAGGGATTGGTTCATGGAGCACCTCTACTTTTTCTTTTTATTGTACAGGTGTTAGAAATAGTTTACCAATAATAAAGAGGAAAAAACAATAACAATTTAAAAGAAGACGAAAAACCTTACAACAAAGATTTTCCGTCTTACAAACCGCTTCTGTTCGTTGAACTACCGATCCTATCTTTTCATCATTCGATAAGAAAAGCTCAAGCAAGGAAACGGAATTACGTTAGATACTTTTCGAACCAGCCGAAAATGGCTTCTAATCGCTTGACACGCAAGCTCGGCTTTCCACTTCTAGACAATTCATGATTGGCTTCTGGAAAACGAATAAATCGTGTTTGTTTCCCTAATCGTTTTAAAGCGATAAATAATTGCTCTGCTTGTTCAATAGGACAACGAAGGTCATTCTCTCCGTGCAAAATAAGCAAAGGTGTTTCCACATCGGCAACATATTTTATAGGCGAATGTTTCCAAAGCGTCTCCATTTCATCAAGTTCAGCTTTAATTTGCCACTCAGAAAAATAATACCCTATGTCACTTACGCCGTAAAAGCTAATCCAGTTCGAAATCGATCGTTGTGTGACAGCTGCTTTAAATCGATTTGTATGACCAACCGCCCAATTCGTCATAAACCCACCGTAGCTACCACCGGTCAAACCAAGCCTAGACTCATCAACCCAATTAGTTGTTTTCACGACATCATCAAGAATGTCCATCAGATCCTGAAAATCGCCTCCGCCATAATCGCCTCGAACAGCATCAACAAAGGCTTGTCCATAACCATGACTTCCTCTCGGATTTGTATAGAGCACACCATATCCTTTTGCCGTTAACAGTTGAAATTCATGGAAGTATGTATGTGCGTACATCGCGTGGGGTCCACCATGCACCTCTAAAATTAACGGGTACTGTTGTCCTTCTTTGTAAAATGCCGGCTTCATTAACCAGCCCTCTACAAATGAGCCATCATCCCGATTTAGCTTTACTTTTTCAGGAACGCTGACGTGGAATGATTCCTCAAATGCTGCGTTAAAGGATGTTAAACGGCTTAACGTCTTTTCTGTGTGGTTAACACGATAGCACTCACTTGGTTCTACTACAGAACTATGAGTAACAATAAATTCATCTTGATGAAAATCAAAACCATTTATATGTGCATCTGTGTTCGTCAATTGCTGGTGATCACCATTTAACGAAAATTTCCAAATATTAACTGAACCTTTACTGGAAACTAATGTGTATAGTGACTGACCATCGTCTGAGAAACGCAATCGATTTGATCCAGTGTGTTGTAAAAAATCTCCAATTGCGATGTCACCAATAAAGGCATCGACATTTGCAGTTAAATCTGTTTCCTCTGTACCGCTACGATGCAAGATTACCTTTGGAAGCGTTGCGTTTTCATATTCTCGTCGATGGCTCAATAAAGCGATTGTCTGTCCATCTGGAGACACAGCACCACCAGTAATAACGCAAGCTTCTTTCGTCACTTGCCGCTCTTGCTTTGAATCTATATTGATAAGGTAGGCGTGTGCGCTAAATGAGAAATCACGATTTTCTGTTCGATCACTGGCAAACAAAACGTGGCGAGAGTCTCCCGAAAAGTCTAATAGCTGGCTATCATAGTAATCAGTCGTTAACCACTGCTGGTTGTCTGTTGCTAAATCAATACTTCCAATTCGCATAACTCGATCATCATGAAGGCCTCGCTGATCAGACTTATATTTCATTTGATCAATCACGAGCGGCTCTGGTTTTCGATCTGGTTCATTTTCTTCTGACTCTTTAAAAAACGCTGAATACGCAATTCTCGTTCCATCTGGAGATAACACGTAAGAAAGCACACCATGCTCCTCATTCGTTACTTGCTTTGCGTCGGCCATGCCTTGTTTTAAAAATACTTGATTTTTTCCTTTGCGATTGGATAAATAGGTAAAGCCATCCCCACTCGGTAACCACTGAGGCGCAATATGCTTACCTTTTGCATGGGTTAATTTTGTTTGTTTACCTGTCTTTATATCGATTACATATAAATGTGCTTGATAGGTATCCTCTTGCTCATCTAAGTTTGTTACTACAATGATTGCTTCCGTTCCATTAGGAGAAACAACTGGATTCGTTACCGTGCTTAATTGAAATAGGGTTTGTGCCGTTAACTCTTTCACTCGATAGACCTCCTTTTTTGTAAAGTATACCGAATTAGTTCGGAAGACGAAAGAAAAAAGATGCCGTATGACATCTTTTTAAGGAAAATGCTATTCTTCATTTATGATTGTTAACACGTCTTCATATTGGACAATCATCTGAAGTAATTGTTGTTGTATCTGATAAAGTGCATCGTTCTCGTTAGACTCATGATAGGTATTCAGCGCTTTTACAGCCGAAAACAACGTGTCTGCATACTGCAAACTTCTTTCACGAGCTTGTTCATTCATTTGTGAAAAAGCCCTATCACGAGAATCACGCAATTGCTCAACAGACTGATTTAATTGCGCTATATTCTCCTCGCTAATAGAACCACGCTCATTTGCTACAATGAATTGGGAAGATACATTATTCAAAAACTGATAGATTGCATTTGCGCTCGTGTACCAACTTGCAGCATCTTCTCCACCGACTGATACCTCACCACCTTCTACTGTATATGTCTTCACATATGTCTCCTGTCCCTGTTCACCGTAATGCACGCTTAACTCTGTACCCCTAGCTTGATCATTGGCTACTCCTAAAAACATATATTGTGTTTCCTCGCCTGGTATGAGTACGGCAGGCAGCCCTTTTTCTTTTATCTCTGATACAACTTTTTCAGCTGTTTCCATATCTGTGAATGCCGCGCCTTGAACAACGTCAACATGTAAGCTAGGAAAGGCGACATCTGTATAGACCGTTGCTTGAGCCGGTATAGCTGCCTCGCTATACGCCGTGTCATCGTTTAAAAAGAATTGGAAGACAACAATACCAAGTCCTAGTCCGACCACAATAGCAGACATAACAGCCCCAACAATCGGCCAAGGTATCGATAGCTGAATTTTATTTTTTCGATTTTTAGGAGGAAGCTTTGGCCCTTTAGAGCGGTCACCATCATCCCAAAAAGGTTCATTCCCAGATTTTTTCACATTTACTTTTTCAGTGAAGTCCACAACTTTATCTTCTTCTGGATGTGAATCGTCATTATCTTGTGGCGTTGAATGATTTTTTTGAAATAGGGAACGATCCCAGCTAATTACTTCAATCGGTTCTGAGTCTTCACTTTTGGGTGCAGGACGACTGTTTTTTTTCATTGATTGCGGGAACTTAAAATTCATCGAATGCTTTTGATCACTCATAAGTAAACACCCCTTTCCCTCTATACATATGAGGCTTGTCTTTATTTAGACCACATTAGGTAAAAAATAGACAATTAGTGCGGCGATGCTAATAAATGGAGCAAACGGGATCTTCTTTTGCTTACCGTTTTCAAATTTTTCTTTAAACGAGGGGTGGATAAAAACGAATATAAGTGCAATGAAGGAAGCCATTGCAATAATAAGCAAAGTTGATTGGGTACCAAATAACAGCATAAACAGAAGAAATAATTTAACATCGCCACCACCGAGCTGTTCTTTTTGACAAGCATAAAATAAGATAACCAAAAGTACAAGGCTAATAGCCACTGAAAAAACGTCAAACACAATAGGGTGGTTAAAGAAACGTAGGACAAGAAGCGGAATGGAAAATAAGAGTAAAATACGGTTTGGTATGCGAAAGGAACGAATATCTGTGAGTGTAAGGAGGAGTAACATTGAAATGAGTAAGAATGACATCATCATGTCTATGAAGTGATGAGCGTGGAACCAAGAGAGAAAAAACAAACCACCAGTGATCACTTCAATAAGAGGAAAATAAAAAGGAATCTTGTGATGACAAAAGCGACATTTTCCTTTCAAAAACAAATAAGAGAGAAGAGGAATCAAGTCGATTACTTGTATTGCCTGTTTACAGTGTTCACATGTTGACCGCCCATTTATCGTTTGCATAAACGATCCACGGGATAAGAATGAAAGAAAGTATGAGCCTATAACCATGCCTACCATGCCAGAATAAATACCAATAAAGAAAGAGTCAGCCAACCGCTTTATTCCTCCTTTTCATTTATGTGTCTTTACTCATTCCACACTATTCATGCCTTTCCCTGCTGCTGTAGAAAAAGAATCCCTTAAACAAGATGGTGCAACTTGGGACGATCAAAAAATCACTGTCCTACAGAGCTTTGGTAGGACAGCATGTCTTTATCAATTTATCCACACATCCCTTTATTTCGCTTCCTTATTTTTTAAGAAATGACGAACTTCCGAGATGAAATAGAGGGACCCTGTTACCATTATGACTTCATCTGTTCCTGCTGTTCCTATTTTTTCTACTATTTTTGTCTTCCAATCAATCACTTCTTCTTTTTGTTGAACCTTCCCAAATTGTTGGAACAATTCTGTTGCAGGCAACCCACGAAAAAAAGAAAAAGAACAGCAATAATAAGAAACATTCATCGTTTCAAGCTCATCAATTAAAGGAGTAACGTCTTTTCCTTCTGTAACGCCAATAAATAGATTTATTTTTTTGGCGGCAAATTGTTGCTTCAACGTCTGTGCAAGTGCATGAAAGCCTTCTTGATTATGTGCGCCATCAATTAATAAAGCAGGAGACTGATGTAACCACTCCATCCTCCCTGGCCACGTTGTTTTTCGTATCCCTTCTATTTTTGCGTCATTGGATATAGGTCGATCTAAATGCTTTTCGATTTCTTCACATGCTTTTAATGCAAGAGTAGCATTATGGTGCTGATGCTCTCCAAGCATCGACACCGTGTATTGATTATGTTGATACGTAAATTGACCTGCATCCATTGTCTCGTAAGTAAAATCATCCTTTAGAATCGAAATAGCTGCCTTCTTTTGATGCGCTTGCTCTTCCATAACGACTCGTGCATCTCCTTGAATATCGCCAAGAATAATTGGCGTGTTCGGTTTAATAATCCCCGCTTTTTCAAACGCAATCTCTTCAAGAGTCTCCCCAAGAATATGCATGTGGTCATGTCCAATCATTGTAATAATCGATACGATCGGTTGAATGACATTAGTCGAATCAAACCGACCGCCTAAACCAACTTCAATTAAACAAATGTCTGGTTTTGCTCGTTCTGCGAAATAAAGAAACATAATGGTCGTAATGACTTCAAATTCTGTTGGCGAACCAAGATCCGTTTCCGCTACCTGTTCAACCAAAGGTCTTACTTTGTTTGCTCCCCACACTAAATCTTCACTGGAAATTGGAGTACCGTTAATGGAAATCCGTTCCTCAAATCGTTCGATGTAGGGAGACGTGAATGTTCCTACTTGAACCTGTTCTTCTTCTAATATATGTCGTAAAAAACTTACAGTTGACCCTTTCCCATTTGTTCCGCCAATATGAACAGACGTTATCTGTTTTTCTGGGTGATTTAATTTTTTAAGCATCCATTCCATTCGCTTTAAACCTGGTTTAATACCAAAAGGTAGCAAGGAATGAATCCATGCAATTGCTTCTTCACTCGTTTTCACTGCACGTCTCTCCTTAAAAAAGGAGCTCAGGCGTTCTTAACGCTTGAGCTCGCTCATGCTATGCACTTAATTCTGCAATTCGTTCCATAACAATGGTTCGTTTTGACTCATAATCTGCTTTTTTCTTCTTTTCTTCCTCTACAACTTGTGCAGGCGCTTTGGCAACAAACCCTTGGTTACTGAGCTTCTTTTCAATACGCTCCACTTCTTTTGTTAATTTTTCTTTTTCTTTTTCCAACCGTGCAATTTCTGCGTCTAAATCAAGAAGTCCTGCTAACGGCATGAAAATCTCCATTCCAGTTAAAGCATGAGACATTGCTTTTTCTGGCGTTTCTAAATCATTGGCAATGACAAGCTTACTCGGATTGGCAAACTTTTCGATGTAAGCAGAGCCGGTTTCTAAACAAGCTTTCGTTTCGTCATTTGCTGGGCGAATAAACAATTCAATTTGTTTACTCATTGGTACATTTAGCTCCGAGCGTGTATTACGAATAGAACGAATGAGTGTTTTTAATGTTTCCATATCCTGAAGTGCCTTTAGATCATAGAATTCACTTGTAAAGAGCGGCCATTCTGCAACCGTAATGGACTCTCCTTGATGCGGCAAGTACTGCCAAATTTCCTCAGTGATAAACGGCATAAATGGATGAAGCATACGCATCGTATGATCAAGCACATAAGCGAGAACGGAACGAGTCGTCGCTTTTGCCTCTTCATCTTCCCCGTATAGAGTTAGTTTCGCCATTTCAATGTACCAGTCACAAACGTCATCCCAAATAAACGAATAAAGCGTACGTCCAGCTTCACCAAATTCGTAACTATCCAGCAACCGCGTAACCGTCTCTGCTGTTTGACCTAAGCGTGTTAAAATCCATTTATCTGCTATCGTTTTTTCTTTCGTTATATCAATTTCGTCGTAACTTAGCCCCTCCATATTCATTAAAGCAAATCGAGAAGCATTCCATATCTTGTTACCGAAATTCCAAGTAGACTCGACTTTCTCCCAATAAAAACGAAGGTCGTTCCCTGGAGTACTTCCAGTCGCTAGGAAAAAGCGCAATGAATCGGCTCCGTATTTATCAATTACCTCTTGCGGATCAACGCCGTTTCCTAGGGATTTACTCATTTTCTTCCCATCCGCATCACGAATGAGTCCGTGAATAAGTACATCTTTGAACGGTCTTTTGTTCGTAAACGCTTTTCCTTGGAAAATCATACGAGATACCCAGAAATAAATTATGTCGTAGCCTGTTACAAGCACATCCGTTGGGTAATAGCGCTTTAAATCCTCTGCATCCTCATTTGGCCAGCCCATTGTTGAAAAAGGCCATAATGCTGAAGAAAACCACGTATCTAATACATCTTCATCTTGTACCCAGTTTTCTGGATCTTGAGGTGCTTCTTTTCCGACATAAAGCTCATTCGTCTCTTTATGATACCAAGCTGGAATTCGATGACCCCACCAAAGCTGTCTAGATATACACCAGTCGCGAATGTTTTCCATCCAGCGTGTGTAGGTACCTTCAAAACGTTCAGGCACAAAGGTGACTTTTGTGTCTTCATGCTCCTGCATTTTGAGAGACTCTTCTGCAAGGGGCTGCATTTTCACAAACCACTGCATTGATAAATACGGTTCAACCACAACGCCACTACGCTCAGAGTGACCAACCGAGTGTAGGTGCTCTTCAATTTCAAATAATACACCTGACTCCTGTAAGTCTTTAACGATCTGCTTACGACAATCAAAACGATCTAGCCCTTGATACTTGCCAGCATTTTCATTCATGGTTCCATCTTCATTCATAACGAGAATACGCGGTAGATCGTGACGGTTTCCAATCTCAAAGTCATTCGGATCATGAGCTGGTGTAATTTTCACTGCACCCGAACCAAATTCACGATCAACGTACTCGTCTGCTACAATCGGAATTTCGCGTCCAGTAATCGGTAGCTTCACCATTTTGCCAACAAGGTGACTGTAGCGTTCATCTTTAGGATGAACAGCTACAGCTGTATCACCAAGCATTGTTTCCGGTCGTGTGGTTGCGATTTTAATTGAACCAGTACCGTCTACTAATGGGTACTCCATATGATAGAACGCCCCTTGAACATCTTGGTGAATAACTTCTATGTCAGAGAGAGCTGTTTTCGTATGAGGATCCCAATTAATAATATATTCCCCACGATAGATAAGACCTTGCTCATAAAGCGATACAAATACTTCCGTAACAGCATCTGATAAACCCGAATCCAATGTAAATCGTTCACGTGAATAATCAACGGAAATACCGACTTTTGCCCATTGCTTCCGAATAAAACTAGCATATTCTTCTTTCCATTCCCAAGACTTCTCAATAAAGCCTTCACGCCCAAGATCATGTTTTGACATCCCTTGTTCTTTTAAGCGTGCTTCTACTTTAGCTTGAGTGGCAATTCCTGCATGATCCATGCCTGGAAGCCACAGTGTGTCGTAACCTTGCATCCGTTTGGTTCGTGCAAGTATATCTTGCAAGGTTGCGTCCCATGCGTGACCAAGGTGGAGCTTTCCGGTTACGTTTGGCGGTGGAATGACAATGGAATATGGTTCTTTTGATGGATCGTCTGTCGGTTTAAAGAACTCGCCTTTTTTCCAATAGTCGTACCATTTCTTTTCTGTTTCATTTGGATCATATTTTGTTGGCATTGTATGCTGCTCCGTCATCGGGCAGGCCTCCTTTAGCTTAAAAAAATACAAAAAAACCCTTCCGTCTCAAAGGACGAAGGGATTGTTCGCGGTGCCACCTTTGTTCACAGACTTAGCCTGTGCAACTCAAATCGACTAACGGCTCGAAACCGTTTCTGTTTACTAAATGGTTCAACAGAAAAGCTTACAGGCGACTTTCAAGTACTTGCTTTCTAGAAAGACTTTCAGCCAAGGTCCTTCCTCTCTACTAGAAGCAGTTTCTTTACTCCTCCTGATCATAGCTTGTATATAGGATCTAACCGTATTTTATCGCTTGCTTACAAGTACGTCAATATTAGCTTTGGTCATTTTTATATAGTCTATACATTTAGAACTGCTTTTGCAACAGTTTTAGGCTACTTGCATACAATACGGTAACGATCATCGAAAGGAGGAAGGTTGCTATGACTAAGCGATTTCAAGGCTTTCCGCCACCATGTCCGCCACCCGGTCCACCTAAAAAGTGTGGACGCTTTAAATTTATTTGTATTCAATGTCTACCGCCCATTTTGGTGTTTCAGCTTATTCGTACATTACTTCTTCCAACAGCTGTAGATTTATTTTTATTAACGCTTATTATTGTCTTTTTCATTTGCTTGTTTTTCGGTATCGTGTAATGTCTGCCCTCTTTAAGAAAACAGAATCACATCATTTTGATCTTTTTCCAGTTCTTTTTCTTCTAACTGATCTTTCCATTTACCTGCAACAAGAAAAAAGACGACCATAAAAATCGCGATAACTGTTGAATTGATAAGGGTTAAGCGAATTGTTAAAATACCGTCCCACAACCGCATGCTCGCAAAAAACAGAAGAAATGCCGTTAATTGCGTTACAATGCCAATCCCTCTCCACATAACGGCTTTTTCTTTTGTCGAAGCTTTGTCATATAAATAAAAACCGAACAAGCCCACACTTCCTAAAAGAATAATAGGTAAAAAGGAAAAAGAGGATGCCTGAATATTTGAATCTAACAAGCCTGCCATTTGAATAATGAACTGTAACACAAAATAGACAACTAGGATAAGTAAACCCACTCTTAGCAACAGTGCCATTTTTAATGAGGTCGACATTTTTGGAACGTTTTTTGTTCGCTTTTCGCAGTATGTGTAAATATTCTTTTGATTCAGCTCTAAATCAATTGCATTTTTTTCAGCGTACAGCCATTCATCTAGTATTTGGTGAAGAATCTGATTTCGTTTCCGATGTGAAAAGCTAGCAGCTTCCATATAGTCAATGGCTTCTTCGAATAAAACTTGCTTTTCATTTGTAAGCTTTTTCCTTTTTTCTTCAAGTGCTTCAGAGCCATTTTTCTCCATCTTATACACCTACTCTCTTTTATCTACCATTACTTTAAGCATACCCGAATCGTCCCGAACTAAGCGTATACCTCTTTATTTAATGCCATATTTTTCTTTTTATCAAGTGTAAAATCCTAAAAAAAAGCAAGCATCAGCTTAAGACTGATTACTTGCTTCCTCTTCTTCTTGAGGAACAATTTTCGGAACAAATCGCTGCACTTTACGCAGCGCATAAATACGTTTTTCAAGTTTTTGCGTTAGTTCTAACTCATTTCCACCTTTTCGATAATCCATCATCGTATAGTAGACCGGTTCAGGAAAGAGCAGATACGCACTTACTAAATATTTTTCCGCCGTAACAAGGGGCAAATGCTGTTCGTATCTAGCGAACCAGCGTAAGACTTCATTTTCATCCCATAAGGAGTGCGGGAAACCGTGTCTACACAATGTCGCTAAATCCCGAGCTGGTGTGTCTAAACTTGCACGCTCAAAATTAATCAATAAAGGTTGCCCACTCGTCGCGTGCAACAAATGATGTCGAGATAAACGACCATGGGTTAACACACTACGGTAACTCCCTTTATCAATGGTAGTCTTGTACCATTTCTCAAGATAAGTTGTTGCTTCATCTGCTAATTGCTCAAACATTTTAAAATGTGTAAGAAATGACAGTTCAAATGGTGATAAATACGCTTTTACTTCTGCTTCATCCGCAAAGCGAGATAATTCGAGCGAGTGCATCTCCCATCGGGACAGAAGGCGTTCACACGATTGATCAATCACTTCTTTCGAAGCTGGTTGGGATTTAACTGTCATTCGATGAATTGTTCCAATTGAATCAGCCATTAACTCTTCGATTGATTGCCTTCCTTGGTATTCCTGCGTCTCAATCCAAGGCATTAAATAATACGTCTTCCCAGATACAAATAACGAATATTCCCCAAATTTAGTCGGAATAATCGGAACGAATGATGGATAGTTTAAACGTGATAGCTTCCTTATCGCATGAATACATTCTTCAGCTTGAACAGGGTCCATTGACGATTGTTTTAATGCAAAGTTTCCATGTTCAGTTTCAATTCTATAAATATTCCCTTGTTGCTCAACCGTTAAGGCTGTTAAATCGTAATAATAAAGCAAGGCCTCTATAAATGGATTCATGTTGTCACCTTCTTTGCATCAAGCCATTTTGCTAATGCCGAAGCAAACGACTGCGTTTTATCCCATTCTCTTTTTAGGTGATCAATTAAGTCAGAAAAGGGTTGGTCATTAGAAGTCGTTCTCTCTTGCAATAGTGTATCTAGCTCATCAGGAATAAGAACAGTAGCCATAATGGCTTTTCGTTCGTTGCTTGTCAACGTTGCCTTCTCATCCAATTCATTCATCAACGCATGTAATGATGCTTCCCCTTTGCGTTCATACCACGATTTAAGGAATGTCTTAAACGACTGATACCCGTACTCCGGGGTCGTTTCACTTCCTTGTACGATTAGCATATGCCCGCGAAATGAGCCTGTTAATTCTGTAAATGAATCCATTTTAGGTACTGATATTTCTCCTGACTTAGCTAGCTTCTTAGCCATCGTTAGACGACGATTCCCTTCTTGAAAAAGTGTCTGAAAAAACAGCCTTTGTTCCCGATTGGCTTGTTCCAAAATGGGATCATTACCCATTACCTCTTTTGGTAATGAGAACGTCGATTGATCTCTTCGACCCGCCTGAATCATTAAACCAAGAACTTCTCCCCACCGCTTTTCTTCTTGATCTTCACGCTGTTCAATAGGGACTTTATCATGCAGGCTAATGAATTGGTTATCCTTCTCTATATAAGCAGCGCCTTTATTGGTTCTTAGCATCCGGTTCATCATGACATAAGGCGCGACACTACAGTTGTCACGCCACTCGATATGCCACTTTAAACAAGCTTCATCTTCCCAATAGCAGATTTGCTTTACACCTTTTTCTGTGTTCAGTTGATGCTTTGATTCTAAAGATGCCTGTTTAAATCCATACTCTTCTTTAATGCGCTCAATCATTGGTCACCACCTACTTACCTTTCGAAGGTATATAAATGATTTGCCCCTCTTCAACTTTTTCACTATCAAGGTTGTTGTAACGCGTTAGTTGACTAGTGGAAAGTTCATAGCGATCGGCAATAACCTGTAGCGTTTCTTCTTCTTGAATAATACACATTTTCCATCTAGAAAACTGTTCATCCTCGTTTCGGAGCATGCTTGTTAAGTATGAAGCGCTGTCACGTTCACTCTTTCCTACTTGCTCAGTCACTTCTTCGACTTCATCAATTTGATCTTCAAGCTCGTTCATTTCACTGGTTTCCGTTAAATATCGATAAGCAGGAGATGCATCGTCATTTAGATCACTAACAGTAGCGATATCTTCTGCATCTGTCTCTTCTTCTTGCCAATTGGACTGTGTAAACGTCTCTACTATGTCTTGCTCCATGCTCCTTTGATGATAAGCAAGTTCTTGTTCTGATCTTTCTTCTGTCCCCTGCTCTTCATATGAATGACTTTCTTCAACCGCTTCATCCGATTGATACGCTTCAAATTGAAAAGCCGTTTCCTCTGTGTGTTCAGGTTCCTCTGGATTATTTTCATCTTCAACAACATCGTACTTATACTCAGAATCAACTAACTCAATTTCTCGCTGTTGCTCGTCTGACTTCACGCCACTAATCGACACATCTGCTGTTAATTGAATGCAGCTTTTTTCTGGTAAATCATAATCAAAGCTTGATACTTCTACATAAATATCATCAACATGTTGGATTCGTGTCATCGGAATCGTAATATCAATTGGAAACACGTGTTCAATCTGACCAGCTCCAGCTTCCGTTTCAGTCTGGATATCACCCGAATGACGAAAATCACTTAACGCAGTAAAAGATGCGTCTTCCTCTTCTTCCACTTCTTCCTGTCTTTCTTCTACCATTTTGTATTCGCCAATAAAACGAAGACCACCTTGAATAGTTACATGATCGTCCATTTGTTTGACTGAAATCTCCGGTGTGAGGGACATGCCAATAATTTCATCAATTTGTTGTCCTTTATTAAGCCAAACAGAGTCTTCAATTGAAAACGTTAAGGCTGACGACTGTTCTTGAGACAATTTAATTCCTCCTTCTTCACCATCATCCGTTATACACGTACACTATTACGTCTATGAGCTAAGCTAGTCGATTATGCGTACAATAGACGAAAAAAACAAGCCCTTCTAGTTTTGCACTAGCAAAGGGCTTGTGTTTGATGGTTAAGCATGAGAAAGCGTAGCAAATACACGGTTTGCAGCTTCAATGGTTTTTTCGATGTCTTCGTCTGAGTGAGTCGTAGATAGGAAGAGCCCTTCAAATTGGGAAGGAGCAATCGATATTCCTTCTTCTAACATCCCTCTAAAGTAACGTGCAAATAACTCTAAATCAGCAGTTTTCGCCAAATCAAAATTTGTAACATGTTCATTAGTGAAGAAAAGACCAATCATCGATCCTGCACGGTTAATTGTATGTGGGATGCCATGTGCTTTCGCTGCCTCTGAGAGACCTTGTTCTAAACGCTCTCCTTGCTTTTGAAACACATCGTAGTCTTCTCTCGTTAATTGAGAAAGAGTATAATAGCCTGCTGTCATTGCAAGTGGGTTTCCAGACAATGTACCAGCTTGATAAATAGGTCCGCTAGGTGCAATTTGCTCCATAATTTCTCGTTTTCCACCAAACGCACCAACAGGCAGTCCTCCACCGATTACTTTTCCTAAACATGTTAAATCAGGTGTAACACCAAGCACTCCTTGCGCACACTCATAGCCAACACGGAAACCTGTCATCACTTCATCAAAAATCAACACCGTTCCATTTGCTGATGTTAATTCTCTAAGCGTCTCTAAAAATCCAGGTTCAGGACGAACAACCCCCATGTTTCCAGCTACTGGTTCTACAATAACTGCCGCAAGGTCGTCACCAAACTGTTCAAATACATACTGAACGCTCTCTATATCATTGTAATGAACAGTTAACGTGTTCTGCGCAACTGATTCAGGAACACCAGGACTATCTGGTAATCCCAGCGTTGCAACACCAGAACCTGCTTTAATTAATAACGAATCCCCATGTCCGTGATAACAACCAACAAATTTCAAGATTTTGTTACGTCCAGTATAGCCTCTTGCTAATCGAAGTGCACTCATTGTAGCTTCTGTACCTGAATTAACCATACGAACCACTTCAATTGATGGCACACGTTCAATCACTAGTTCCGCCAACTTCGTTTCTAACTCATGAGGGGCACCAAAGCTTGTCCCAAGTTCCGTTGCCTTTTTTAATTCTTCCACTACGATTTCATCTGCATGCCCGCGAATGAGTGGTCCCCATGATAGAACATAATCAATATATTGGTTCCCATCAATGTCTGTAATCTTTGATCCTTTTCCTTGTTTCATATAGACAGGATTCATACCAACCGATTTAAAGGCGCGAACTGGACTGTTTACGCCACCCGGCATTAGCGGCTTTGCTTGTTCAAACGCTTGTTTTGATTTTTCATAATGAGCCATCTTTAGTAACCTCCTCGTGTTTCTTCATACAGCCATTGTGCAGCATCTTTTGCAAAGTACGTTAGAATGAGGGTTGCTCCAGCACGTTTCATACTGACAAGTTTTTCTAATACAATTGCTCTCTCGTTCACCCAGCCATTTTGTGCTGCTGCTTTAACCATCGCGTACTCTCCACTAACGTTATAAGCCACTATCGGCACATTTGACATTTCTTTGACATCACGAACAATGTCTAAGTACGACAAAGCTGGTTTAACAATGAGAAAGTCTGCTCCTTCTTCTAAATCAGACGTCGCCTCTCGCACTGCTTCTTCACGATTAGCTGGATCCATCTGATACGTTTTACGATCACCAAACGCAGGCGCACTATTTGCTGCATCACGAAACGGACCGTAAAAAGCTGAAGCATATTTCACAGCATATGACATGATTGGAACATCCACATAGCCTGCTTCGTCTAAGCCCTTACGAATGGCAGCTACAAATCCGTCCATCATATTTGAAGGTGCAATGATATCAGCGCCGGCTTCCGCTTGTGAAACAGCTGTTTTCACTAAAAGGGTAAGGCTCTCGTCATTCACAACATCCCCTTCACGGATAATGCCACAATGTCCATGATCTGTAAATTCGCATAAACACGTATCTGCAATGACAAGCATATTAGGAAACGCTTCTTTTATCTGTCTTGTTGCTTGTTGAATGATGCCATGACTCGCAAATGCCTCAGACCCAATTTCATCTTTATGATGGGGCAAACCAAATAAGATAATGGCACGAATCCCTAATTTTTGCACTTCAGCCACTTCATCATTTAAACGATCTAACGAATATTGAAACACCCCTGGCATTGATGGAACTTCTGTCTTTTTATTTGTTTCTTCCGTTACAAATAAGGGATAAATAAAATCATTTGCTGAAAGCGTCGTTTCCCTCACCATTTCGCGAATAGCCGCTGTTTTTCTTAGTCTTCTATGTCGCTTAAATGTTACGTTCATGTTTGTGTGCCTCCTCTATAAGCATGGCCTTTACTAGTCCATTTGTTGAATAAGAATCTGCTGTCACCGTTGGGGTTAGCCCTAATTGAATAGCACGCTCATTTGTTCTCGGTCCAATACACGCGACTTTTCGATAAGAAATCGTACATGCTTCCATAACAGCTCGCAAATGAGTTGCTGTAGATGGACTTGTTAACGTTACATAATCAAAAACTAGATTTGGCAAAGCTTTCGCTTCCCTAATGGCTTCCTTAGGCATAATCGTATCATAGGTAGTTAGAGCTTCAACGTTAATGCCCTTGTTCTTTAATCCATAAATAATGGTTGGCTTTGCCAATTGACCTCGCACCACTAGCACACGTTCTTCTTGTCCAACCACCATCTGTAACAAACGCGCCAACGCTTCACCATCTTGAATCTTCGGAACAACAGACGTGTGATAGCCGTATCGCTCAATTTCATGAGCCGTTTGTACACCAACTGCTGCCATTTTCGCCTTTAAGGGTTCACCTTGATAGGTAGAAAAAAACGAACGTACACCATTGACACTTGTGAAAACAAGCCAGTCAGCACGAGCTGCTTTTTTAGTAGATTCAACACCTACCGGTCGAAAGACAATTTTAATTAAAGGTAAGAAATAAGGAGTTCCACCGTACGCTGTAATTAAATCAGCAAACTGTTTTGCATCCTTTTCCTCTCGCGTTAGCAGAATGTGCTTGTTTCGCAGAGCGAGCATCACTCTAAACTCTCTCTCACTTTATTTAGAATGTCTTCAGCCCCTTGTGCAGATAACTGTTTTGCCAAGTCCGTTCCTAACTTTACTGGATCGTCTCCTGATGCCGTTTCTTTTAATAAAACCTCTCCATCTGGAGAACCTACTAAGCCGGTTAAAGTAATCGTACCGCCTTTTTCCACTGTGGCATAGCCACCGATTGGGACTTGGCACCCGCCATTTAATGTATGAAGAAAAGCACGCTCTGCTTGAACGGCAGATGCTGTTTCTTCATGATTTAACAATTGTAAGAGACGATTCACCTCAGCATCCTCTTTACGCCCTTCAAGCCCTAACGCCCCTTGACCAATTGCAGGAACACATTCATCTGTTTCTAAATAATGTGTGACAGCCGATTTGGCATAGCCTAATCGATTTAGTCCAGCAGCAGCAAGAACAATCGCAGAAAACGATTCTTCTTTAAGTTTTCGCAGCCTTGTCTCAACATTGCCTCGAATCCATTGAACGGAGAGGTGCGGATAACGGTGCAAAATTTGGGCTGATCGACGCAAACTACTCGTCCCAATAATAGCACCAGCTGGTAGCTCACTTAATGGCACGTGATTTTCACTGATAATGGCGTCTCTTGGATCTTCTCGATCGGTAATGGCTCCAAGCACAAATTCAGGCAACATTTCTGATGGGACATCTTTCATTGAATGAACGGCAATATCAATTTCTCCAGTGCGTAACGCCTCTTCAATTTCCTTTACAAAAAGGCCCTTACCGCCAACTTTTGAAAGGGTAACGTCTAGTATTCGATCTCCTTTTGTTACAATTTCTTTTATTTCAAATTGATACGGGACATTTAATTTCTTAAATTGCTCAATAACCCATCTTGTTTGGGTCATCGCTAAATTACTTCTTCTTGTACCAAGTACAATTGTTCTCATGCTCTTCCTCCTAAAATCATAAAACCATTATGTACAGTTTCGTTCTAAAAAGAAAAAGCGCAATCGATTGACGCCTTTGTGGAAAACGTTCACTAGCTCAAGACCTTCAGCTAGTAACATTCCCACTGGAGTCGTCGCCTGATGCGCTTTTAACTCTCCTTATTCGCTCATATGGAAATACAACAGTCGGTTACGAGCGCATAGCAACAGTGCCTTCAATCTCGCTATAGGACTCACTTTCTTGTTTCCATAGTGCCTTCATATCATTTTGGCGTTCGCGTTCTTTCTGTTCTTCTAGCGTCTCTTCTAACGCAAAGATATCCGTAAACAGCTGTAGCGATAATTGGGCATCAGGCTCAGCTGCTAATTCTTTTACCTTCGTTAGCGGATCACGAAGTAGTTGATTCACTATACTTTTTGTATGTTTACGAAGAACCTTTAATTCTCGATCGGTTAAATGAGGTAATTTCCGTTCAATACTAGACATGGTATCACCTTGAATTTGCAATGCTTTTCCACGTAAAGCTGTAATGATAGGAACAACGCCTAATGTGTTTACCCACATATTGAACTCAACAATCTCTTCCTCAATCATTAAAGAGATTTTTTCAGCTTCGCGTTCTCGTTCTTGCTTGTTCGATTCAACGATATGTTGCAAATGATCAATGTCGTATAAGTGAACATTTTCCCATTCGTTTAAGGTTGGCTCGACATCACGTGGAACCGCAATATCAATAATGAATAACGGTCGCTCCTCTCGGGAACGTAAAGCATTTTCCGTGTTCTCTTTTGTTAATACAAATTCTCTTGCTCCTGTAGAGCTTATGACAACGTCTGCACGCTTCAACTCTTCTTCTAAATGATGAAATGAAACGGCTTCACCACTAAATCGACCGGCAAGATTCTCAGCTTTATCAACACTTCGATTCATTACCACAATGGAAGCGGCTCCATTCGCGTGTATATGCTTTGCTGTCAGCTCACTCATTTCACCTGCGCCAACAATAAGGACACGTTTGCCTTCAAAACTACCAAAAATCTTTTTACCAAGTTCTACGCCAGCATAACTAACCGAGACGGCTTGAGAAGAAATGGCCGTCGAACTATGCGCGCGTTTTCCTAAAGTAATCGCTTGTTTAAATAGCTGATTAAAGACAGTACCTGTTACTTGTAAAGATTGGGCGAGTTGAAACGCTTGCTTAGCTTGACCTAAAATTTGCGTTTCACCAATAACCATTGAGTCTAGGCCACAGGCTACTCGAAATAAATGTTCAACTGCATGATCATTTTCTTTTATTGTTAAATAAGCTGTTAATTCATCTTTATGAATGGAAAACCAGTTTGCTAAAAACGTTTTTGTGAAATGCCTTCCGGTATGAATTTGATCTGCTACAACATAAAGCTCAGTGCGATTGCAAGTTGATAGAATCACACACTCCATAATGCTCTTTGATGAGCGCAGTTGGGCAAGAGCCGCCGGCAACTGGTCTTCATCAAAAGCTAGCTTTTCGCGAATTTCCACCGGGGCAGACTTATAGTTCACTCCTACGACAATCGTATGCATTTAAAAAGCCCCCTAAAGCTACGTTTCCAATCTCTTACTTCTACTTTATCCAATTCTCATTATATCATGCCTAAATTATAACATGTCTAAATAAGGACTCAAAATTTTTTTGTGAACAATCCTAGACAATCCAGACAGTGAAAAAAATAAGCAGTGCAAGCACTACTTATTTTTCGTTAATTGGAGATGGGATTGAATCGTCTTCCAGGCTTCTTCTTTTCCATACCCGGTTTCAGAGGAAAACAGTAACAAAGGATCTGTTTCCTCCCGATCAAGCTCTTTACTAATGATACTTAAATGCTTTTGCCATTTTGATCTAGAGATTTTATCCGCTTTTGTAGCAACTAAAATGACGGGAATTCCGAAATGCTTCATCCAATTGTACATTAGCTTATCGTCCTCTGAAGGCTTATGGCGTGCATCAATTAATTGTAACACCGCTTTAAGCTCTTCTCGCTCTGATAAGTAGGTTTCAATCATTTTTCCCCAAGCTGCACGTTCGGTCTTCGACACTTTCGCATAACCATAGCCTGGTACATCTACAAAATAAAGGATTTCATTAATCTCGTAAAAGTTTAATGTTTGCGTTTTACCAGGTTGACCTGATGTTCTGGCTAATCCTTTTCGATTAAGCATCTTGTTAATAAACGATGATTTCCCTACGTTTGAGCGACCTGCAAGGGCAAGTTCTGGTAACCGATTTACTGGATATTGTTCAGGTTTGACAGCTACATGTTCTAGTTCAGCTTTTACTACTT
Organism: Shouchella oshimensis; assembly: GCF_004375095.1. Lineage (NCBI taxonomy): Bacteria > Bacillati > Bacillota > Bacilli > Caryophanales > Bacillaceae > Shouchella > Shouchella oshimensis. The sequence goes on from NZ_SNUX01000001.1 coordinate 697,327, forward strand.
TCATTTTTTATCTTCACTCTCATTTAATGCGACTTTCAAGACTTGATCAAGATGTTCCACTAAGACAATTGTCAAATCATCACGAACACTAGCTGGAATATCGTCAATATCTTTTTCATTCTCTTTTGGAATAATAATGGTTGTTAACCCAGCACGGTGTGCACTCATCGCTTTTTCTTTTAGACCACCAATTGGTAATACTCGACCTCTTAGCGTAATCTCTCCTGTCATACCTACTTCACGCTTCACTTTTCGACCAGTAAGAGCAGAAATTAACGCTGTTGCCATTGTAATTCCTGCTGATGGCCCATCCTTAGGGGTCGCCCCTTCTGGAACGTGAATGTGGATGTCTGTTTTATCGTTAAAGTCGGTTGCTATAGAAAGCTCTTCTGACCGAGATCGAATATAACTAAACGCTGCTTGTGCAGACTCTTTCATGACGTCTCCTAACTTTCCAGTCAAGGTTAATTTCCCTTTCCCTTTAACAGCGGAAACTTCAATCGAAAGCGTTGTACCACCTGCGGCTGTGTAGGCTAGACCAGTTGCTGCACCAATTTGATCTTCTTGCTCTGCCATGCCATAGCGAAACCTTGGCTTTCCAAGCATCTCTTCTACTAACTTTTCCGTTACCGTTACACGTTTTCGATCTTCCATAACGACCATTTTAGCAGCTTTACGACATGTTGAGGCTAATTGACGCTCTAAGTTTCGAACCCCAGCTTCACGGGTGTAATGTCGTATAATTTTCGTTAGAGCCTCATCTTTTACAGGTAGCTGGCTTTTGGTTAAGCCGTGCTCTTTTACTTGCTTAGGAAGCAAATAATTTCGTGCGATTTGTTTCTTTTCAAGCTCTGTGTAACCAGGTATAGAGATAATTTCCATTCGATCCAATAGTGGCCCTGGAATTGTACCAATATTATTTGCCGTTGTGATAAACATAACGTTTGATAAGTCATATGCCTCTTCAAGATAGTGATCGCTAAACGTATTGTTTTGTTCTGGATCTAATACTTCAAGTAAGGCAGAGGCTGGGTCTCCTCGAAAATCATTTGCCATTTTATCAATTTCATCTAATAAAAAGACCGGATTAATCGTTTCTGCCCGTTTCATCCCTTGAATCAGTCGCCCTGGCATAGCTCCAACATAAGTTCGACGATGACCTCGAATCTCCGCTTCATCACGCACCCCACCTAAAGACATCCGCACGAATTTTCGATTTAACGATCGTGCAATAGACCGTGCAAGGGATGTCTTTCCGACTCCTGGAGGTCCTGCGAGGCAGAGTATCGGGCCTTTCATTGAATTCGTTAACTTTCTAACAGCCAAATATTCAAGTACTCGCTCTTTTACTTTTTCTAAGCCGTAATGATCTTCATCCAGGATTTTACTCGCTTTTTTCACATCAAGCTGATCCTCTGTCTGTTTCGTCCATGGTAATTGAATTAGCCAGTCAAGGTAGTTTCGCAGGATGGAGCTTTCTCCAGCATTAGCTGGCATTTTCTCATAGCGACTTAGCTCTTTTATCGCTTTTTCATACACGTGTTCAGGCATTTCCGCTGATTCTATTTTTTCTTTCAACTCAGCAATTTCGCCTGTTTTCCCTTCACGATCCCCTAACTCTTTTTGGATGGCCTTCATTTGCTCGCGTAAGTAATACTCTTTTTGTGTTTTTTCCATTGATTTTTTTACACGTTGGCCAATCTTCTTTTCAAGACCTAATACTTCTTGTTCATTACCAAGAAATTCAATCAGCTTTTGCAATCGTTCTTTTACATCAATAAACTCAAGTAACGTTTGTTTTTGAGATAATTTTAACGTTAAATTCGCTGCTATTAAATCAGCAAATTGCTCTGGCGCTGTTGTTTCCTTCAAAGTCGCAAGGGTTTCTTGTGAAGCGCGTTTTGATTGTTTGGAGAACTGATCATACATGGAAAGGAGCGTACGCATTAATGCTTCTGTTTCTGTATCAGCTTTACCATCTTGCTCAAATAATTGAATGTCAGCAACAAGAACATCTCCATGGTCATGAAAACCAGTAAGTGAAGCTCGTTGTAATCCCTCAACTTGAACACGCACCGTTCCATTCGCTAATTTCGTTGATTGAACAATTTTAGCAAAGGTACCAATTCTATATAAATCTTCTTCCGTCGGATCTTCTTTTGTTGTTTGTTTTTGTGTAGCTAAAAATAAAAATTGATCGTTTTGCTTGGCTTCTTCTAATGCTTTTACCGATTTTTCACGACCTACGTCTAAGTGCATAATTGCCCCTGGGAAGATTAATACACCACGCAAAGGAAGGAGCGGAACTCGGCGTTCTTGATATTGGTCAACCATCCGCATGACACCTCCGCCTTTATCTTTATAAAAAATTCATTATGTCTAATCATCTTATTTCTATGCTAAAAAACAAAAACGATGATACACACAATGGAGAAAGCGTCATTCTCAGTAGAGTGACGCTTTCAATCATTCATTTCCGGTTTGTTAACCATCTACTCATTTTAGCTCACGAAGTGGTTTGTTGTCCATTATTTAGATTGGTACAGCTCCTCCTGTAGAGAAGGTTTGGGCAGGTATAACATTTTCTGTGCTTTCTTCCTGAATTAACGCAAGTTGAAACACTTCGTCAAGGGTTGTTACTGCAATGACGTCAATGCCATCGATTTCTTTTAAAATCGCTTGTTCATTTTCTTTTGGAATAATAACGGTTTTTGCACCAGCTAATTTAGCTGCTTTCACTTTTGCAATCACTCCACCAATGGGCTTTACTTTTGCATGAATACTTAACTCACCAGTCATCGCCACTTCGTTGGAAACAGCCATTTGCTTTATGCCAGAATAAATACCAGTAGCAATAGCAATCCCAGCTGATGGACCATCTACTGGCGTTCCTCCTGGAAAATTCACATGAATATCATAGTCATTTGTCGGTATACCTTTTCTTTTTAAAACCGATATAACATTTTCAACAGATGAACGAGCCATGCTTTTTCGTTTAATCGAACGAACTTGCGATCCAGATTGTTCTTCTTCTGCAATACCTGTTATCGTTAATTTACCATGCTGCGCATTTTCATGCACAAGCACTTCAATTTCAAGCAATGCTCCGCTTGTTGGTCCAGTTACCGCTAAACCATTTACTAAACCAACAACTGGCTTTTCATGGATTTGTCGCTCTGGACGAGGAGCCATCTGACTAGAATGGGCTACCCATTCAATATCTTTAAGCTGTACTTCTTGCCTTCCATCAGCTCGAGCAGCGCCAACAGCGATTTGCAACATATTCACCGTTTCTCTTCCGTTTGTTGCATATGAAGCCATTTTCTTCGATGCCTCATCGGTTAACGTCATTGCAGCTTTTTTAGCAGCCCGCTTAGCAATTTCTTCGATTTCACCCGGGTCTAAACCGCGAAAAAAGACTTCTAAACAGCGAGAGCGAATCGCTGGCGGCATCTCTTCCGGCTGTCGTGTTGTAGCAGCTATTAAACGAAAATCAGCAGGCAAACCACGCTTGAATATATCATGTATATGAGTAGGAATTTGATCGTTTTCTGAACTGTAATAGGCACTTTCAAGAAACACTTTACGGTCTTCTAACACTTTCAATAATTTATTCTGTTGAATCGTGTGTAGTTCGCCAATTTCATCAATAAATAGGATACCACCATGAGCCTTTGTGACTGCTCCTGGTTTCGGTTGTGGCACACCAGCTTGCCCCATTGCACCGGCCCCTTGGTAAATAGGATCGTGTACAGAACCAATTAGAGGGTCTGCAATTCCTCTTTCGTCAAATCGTGAGGTAGCACCATCTACCTCTACAAATACAGCTGTTGATTGAAATGGAGAGTGATTGCTTTTTTTTGCTTCATCTAACACTAAACGTGCTGCTGCTGTTTTTCCAACACCAGGTGGTCCGTAAATGATAACGTGTTGCGGATTAGCTCCACACAATGCCATACGCAATGTTTTCAAACCGTCTTCTTGCCCAACGACTTCTGATAATGATTTTGGACGTACTTTTTCAGCTAACGGTTCAGATAATCGAATGGAGCGAAGTTTTTTCATTTTATCTAATTCCACTTTTGATTCTCGATCAATATACGTTTTTTGACTCCGCTGGTTTTTTAATAAGTTCCAAAAATAAACACCAATAATAACACCAAAAAATAATTGGACAAATAATGCAATTGTCGTAAAACCCATCTGTTTGCCTCCTAATTGTTCTATTGACGTTAGTATGACCTTGAGACAAGACGTTAGTCGAAAACGGTCAAGCGCATTATTTCCAATTCTAAACACGATGCAAAAAACCACGTTGGTTAAAGACCAACGTGGTTTCTACTTTATGCACTTTCTTTCGGCTTATTAAGGGTTAACTCTGTGCCATCTGCTGATTTAATAATCGGCTCTGCACCGTCCGTTATACAACCTTCATGGATAATACATTTCACTGCATCTTCTCTAGATGGAAGGTCGAACATAACATCAAGCATAATGCTCTCAATAATTGAACGGAGTCCACGAGCACCTGTCTTACGTTCGATTGCTTTTTTGGCAATTTCTTTTAACGCTTCATCTGTAAACTCTAATTCAACATCATCAAGTTCAAGCAGTTTTTGATATTGTTTTACGAGAGCATTTTTAGGTTGCGTTAAAATTTCAACTAGCGCATCTGTATCAAGTGGCGCTAGACTCGAAATAATTGGGAGACGACCGATAAATTCCGGAATCAATCCAAATTTCAAAAGATCTTCAGGAAGTACTTTTGATAGGTACTCACCTGGTTTTAACTCTTCTTGTTTTGAATCGTCGGAACCAAATCCAATAATTTTCTTTCCTAAACGGCTTTTAATAATTTGTTCGATTCCATCAAATGCGCCCCCACAAATAAACAGCACGTTTGTTGTATCAATTTGTATAAATTCTTGATGAGGGTGTTTTCTACCACCTTGTGGTGGCACGCTAGCAGTTGTACCTTCAAGAATCTTCAGCAACGCTTGCTGAACACCTTCCCCTGAAACATCACGGGTAATAGATGGATTCTCAGATTTTCGAGCTACTTTATCAATTTCATCAATATAGATAATACCTTTTTCAGCTTTTTCCACATCATAGTCAGCTGCTTGAATGAGTTTTAGTAGGATGTTTTCTACGTCTTCACCAACATAACCAGCTTCCGTTAACGATGTAGCGTCAGCAATCGCAAAAGGTACATTTAAAATACGTGCAAGAGTTTGTGCAAGAAGGGTTTTTCCGCTCCCTGTAGGTCCAATTAACGTTATATTACTCTTTGCTAATTCAACATCCTCGGAACGTGCCATTGAATTAATGCGCTTGTAATGGTTGTAGACGGCGACGGCAAGAGATTTCTTTGCATCTCGCTGGCCGATAACATAATCATCAAGAATGACGCAAATTTCACTAGGTTTTGGAATTTCTTCTAATTCAACCTCTTCTTCAGTCCCTAGTTCTTCCTCAACGATCTCTGTGCAAAGCTCAATACACTCATCACATATATAGACTCCAGGCCCAGCTACAAGCTTTCTGACTTGATCTTGAGTTTTACCGCAAAAAGAACACTTAAGCTGTCCTTTCTCCTCGTTAAATTTAAACATAACCTCACCCCTTACAGGATTTCTTTTTTTCCATGATTTGCTCATAAAAGCTTAATGTCAAATCATTTTAGCATAGACTAATTCAACAAACTAGAGATATGCATTTTATGTATGAGCTAGAGCAATCACTACCCTTACTCTTCCCTCTCAGAGTACAATTCAAGCTTGATTGTAAAAACCCTTCTTTTTCAGCTACTATCATTTTGTTCAAATTAGCAAACAATCATACTATACTTATGAATAAAAGCGGACATTCATGTTACGTATCGCCGTATAAGGGAAAAAGGTACGGGTGTTATGCCCGCACCTTTTACATTAAGCTGTTGCTTCTTTACTGTGATCAACGAGTACGTCAATCGCTTTACGCATTTTCAAATCGCCTTTAACTGTGTCAAGACCACCTTGCGCAGAAAGTAGTGCTTTGATTTCATCAGCAGAACGCTGGTACATCTCAGCCATTTTTGAAATTTCTTCTTCTACCTCTTCATCAGAAACTTGTACATCTTCTACTTCAGAAATAGCTTCAAGTGTTAAATTCACACGAACACGCTTCTCAGCATCTTCTTTGAATTGATTACGCATATCTTCTTCTGTTTGCCCTGAGAATTGGAAATACATATCCAAATTCATACCTTGAGCTTGTAAACGTTGACCGAATTCTTGAAGCATACGATCCACTTCAGTATTAACCATTGCATCAGGAACAGTAATATCAGCTTGATCCGCTGCTTTTTCTAATAACGCATCACGGACAGCATTTTCTGATTCTGTTTTTCTTTGCTCTTCAAGCGTCTTACGCAACTCAGCTTTAAGCTCATCCAGTGATTCAACATTTTCGTTCGCATCTTTTGCAAACTCATCATCAAGTTCTGGAAGCTCTTTACGTTTTACATCATGAATTTTCACTTTGAACGTTGCTGGCTTTCCAGCTAGATTCTCTGCATGATACTCTTCTGGGAAAGTTACTTCTACTTCTTTTTCATCTCCTGTTTTAAGACCAACTAGTTGTTCTTCAAAACCAGGAATGAACGAATTAGAGCCAATTTCAAGTGAATAGTTTTCAGACGTTCCACCTTCAAAGGCTTCACCATCTGCATAGCCTGCGAAGTCAATAACAGCTGTATCGCCGTTTTGGATTTCGCCATCTTCAACAACAACAAGTTCAGCGTGACGCTCTTGAAGTTTTGTTACTTCTTCTTGAACATCTTCATCCGTAACTTCTGCACTTGGCACCTTGACTTCTAAACCTTTATAGTCACCAAGTTTCACTTCTGGTTTAACCGTTACAGTTGCTTTAAATACAGCTTTTTCGTTTTTACCAATTGATTCAACATCTACTTCCGGACGATCAACAGGGAAAATTCCTGTTTCTTCAACGGCATTTGAGTATGCCTCTGGTAACATTAAATCAATAGCATCTTGATAAAGCGATTCAACGCCAAATTGCTTTTCAAAAAGACCTCTTGGCATTTTTCCTTTACGGAAGCCAGGTACGTTTACTTTTTGCACAACTTTTTTAAATGCTTTATCTAAAGCGTCGTTGACTTTATCTGCTTCAACTTCAAACGTTAAGACGCCTGTATTTTGTTCTGTCTTTTCCCAATTTGCAGACATAATATTTCCCTCCAACATGTAATTTCTACACTACTTTATCACGTTTTTGACAACCATTCCATTATAACATATCGAATGAATCTTTCAATGTCTTCCTTCTTATAAAATAAGGTTAGATGTATTTATGTTGTTTCTACTATAATAAAAACCCTCAAGCCTATGTATGAAACCACTCGTTTTGATTTTGAGCTTCTAGTAAAATATCCTGCTCCAACGCTTCAATTTCATCTGAAGCAGAAAGAACATCAAATCGCTCACATTCATAACATTCCATCATTGTCGTTTCATCTGTTTCAAGGCCAAGTTGTTCCGCAGCAACTAAATGAAATGCACAAGCCCAAGCCTTTGGATTTTCTGGATTAAGTTCAAATGGATAGGTCATAAGCAAGTATGTATGGTGTAGTTGTTTTGCCATATGTAATAAAGTTGGATCTTCTTGTTCGAGCTGGTCTTCTAAAGCTTTTCTTATCGCCTGATCTACCTGTCTTTCACCTGGCTCTTCAAGCTCACTAGGGGTTACAATAACCACTTGATGATCTCGTTCATATCGTAATGGCTTACGGTCGCCCCATTCATGTAACAACTGTAACGCATATGTACGCATAAGAGGGTTCGTTTGTTTATTTAGTACGAAGCTCCTAATCTCATCCGTTAAATCGGTTAGTCCAAGCTTACGAACGGTTTGCAATGCATTCCATTTAGCTGGTTCGTTTGCTGCGTGAAGCCCTGCTTTTAATTCTAACATTGTTTCTTCTTGATTTTGTTTAGACAAAGATGCTTCACTATACTCATTTGATTCACTCATTTGCCGACTGAAATGAAGCAGTTCATAGAAGGTTTCTGCATCCTTTGCAGGAATTTTATCTTCACTTAGTACAGCTTCTAGTAAGTGAACGACTTGATCGTAACGAGATAGTTGAACAAGTAATGACACATGTACTTGTAAGATTTCAAAGTAATGACCAATTCCTTCATTTAATAACTTTTCTGTCTCCATAACAGCTTCCTGCTGACGATTTAATTCAATTAAGCTTAGTACAGTCCCGAATCTCGCTTGCGGATCCCCTTGATCATAAGAAGAAGCTTCTGCAAAAAGCTGGTATGCCTTTTCTGCATGCTTTTGCTTTAATTCATTCATTCCTTCTTCGACCAAACGCTTTACCAAGCCAGGAAATAAAATGATCTTATCTTCTCCTTGCTTTTTATCTTTCAATTGTTATCGCCTGCCTTCTCTATATGCCTACTTTAACACGCCTTCACTCTCTAACAAAAGTTCCCCATGTTTTTATTCGTTATTCCTTCCCTAATCCCTTTCATTCAAAACATTAAAGAAGCTCCTTAGTGTATGACTAAGGAGCTTAAATGAAAGAATTTCTAAAAAAACGACTGTTTTCAAGTAAATATTGAATGGCTTTGGCTACTACTGACTCGTGTAGGAAGCTTCAAAATTTGTAATGTGCTCTTCTAGCTTCAGCGTTAAGTCAATTTCATCCCATCCATTAATAAGCATCTTTTTCCAATGAGGATCAATTTCGAATGAAGATTCGATACGATCACCGATAACTTTTTGCTCAAGCAGATCAACTGTTATGTGACTCTTCCCTTCATTCACTAGTGTCATCCATGTTTTTACTTCTTCATCAGATAGACGAATAGGTAGTAAGCCATTTTTCACGCAATTGTTGTAAAAAATATCGGCAAAGCTTGAAGCAATTACTACTTTAAAGCCGTAATCATATAACGCCCAAGGTGCGTGTTCTCTTGATGAACCACAGCCAAAGTTATCACCACTAATTAAGATACTTGCGCCTTTAGCAGATGGGTGATTTAATTCAAAATCTGGATTCTCTTTTCCTTCTGCTTCATAACGCCAATCATAAAACAAAAATTGTCCAAATCCAGTTCGTTCAATTCTTTTAAGAAACTGTTTCGGAATAATTTGATCGGTATCAACATTTACACGATCTAATACCGCTGCCTTGCCTCTATGAATGCGGATCGGGTTCACTTCGCATCACTCCTAACATCAAATGTTCGCACGTCGACAAAATGCCCGCTCACTGCAGCCGCAGCTGCCATTGCTGGACTCACTAGGTGTGTACGAGACCCTTTTCCTTGTCGCCCTTCAAAGTTACGGTTTGACGTTGATGCACACCGTTCCCCTTCCGGTACCCTGTCTGGATTCATACTAAGACACATACTACAGCCAGAACTGCGCCAATCAAAGCCTGCGTCTTTAAAGATTTGATCAAGTCCTTCTGCTTCAGCACGACGCTTTACTTTTTCCGACCCTGGTACAACAATCGCCGTTACATCTTGATGAACATGTCTGCCTTTTACGATGCGAGCAGCTGCTTCAAGATCGCTAAAACGGGAGTTCGTACAAGATCCGATAAAAACATGTTGGATGGAAATATCTGTTAGAGCCGTATTCGGCTCTAGCTCCATATAAGCAAGTGCCTGTGCAATGGCACGCTTTTCATTTTCTGAAGAAGCATATTGTGGATCTGGAACAAAAGAAGAAATAGGAGCTCCTTGGCCAGGATTTGTTCCCCACGTCACCATTGGCTCTATTTCACTTGCATCAATCGTAACCGTTCGATCGTATGTTGCATCAGCATCTGTGACTAGTGAGGACCAATATTCAACCAGCTCTTCAAATGCCTCACCCTCAGGAACACGACTTCTGCCTTTTAAATAGTCAAACGTTACGAGATCCGGGCTAATTAAACCTGCCTTTGCCCCTGCTTCGATAGACATATTGCATATCGTCATTCGCTCTTCCATAGTCATCCCACGAATAGCTTCACCAGTAAATTCAATGACGGAACCAGTGCCTACATTCACACCAAACTTTGAAATGATCGCAAGGATCACATCTTTTGCAGCAATGCCAGTACCTAATCTCCCTGTAATATGAACTTGTAACGTTTTCGGTTTTGACTGCCACACCGTTTGAGTAGCCAATACATGCTCGACTTCACTCGTGCCAATTCCAAATGCCAACGCTCCAAATGCACCATGAGTCGAGGTATGGCTATCTCCACAAACAATGACATGTCCAGGCTGCGTTAAACCAAGTTCTGGTCCAATTACGTGGACAATTCCGTTATCTGGATGCTCCAAATCAGCAATTTCAATACCAAATTCACGGCAATTATCTGCTAATGTTTCCATTTGTAAACGGGCAATTTGATCTTGTATATCGTAACGATTAAAAGTCGGTACATTATGGTCCATTGTTGCAAATGTACGCTCTGGTCTTCGCACCTTTCTATTTGCGATTCTTAAGCCTTCAAATGCCTGTGGTGACGTCACTTCATGAACCATATGCAAATCAACATAGAGCAAATCCGGCTGATTCGATTCTGATACGATCGTATGTTTCTCCCATATTTTTTCGATAATTGTTTTTCCCATACATGCTCCTCCTAAGAGTGAATTGCTACTTTTATTTCCTTAATGACTGCTTTCGTCATTTCTTCCGTCGAGATTGCATTGGCATTCGTTAAATCAGCTGTACGATATCCTTTTAACAACACTTGATTGATTGCTTGTTCAATACAATCTGCTTCTTCTAACAAACCGAAGCTATATCGTAGTAGCATCGCAGTCGATGCAATTGTCGCTAAGGGATTGGCTTGATTTAACCCAGCGATGTCTGGCGCTGATCCATGTACTGGCTCATATAAGCCAAAGGCCGTTCCGTTTAAACTAGCAGAAGGGAGCATTCCTAGCGAACCAGTAATCATTGACGCTTCATCACTTAAAATATCACCGAATAAATTTTCTGTTACAAGAACGTCAAATTGCTTTGGCTGGCGTATAAGCTGCATAGCAGCATTGTCTACAAGCATATGTTCCAGTGTTACCGACGGATAGTGAGTGGCTACTTCGTTTGCACATTCTCGCCACATTCTGCTGGACTCAAGAACATTCGCTTTGTCGACTGACGTTACGTGCTTTCCTCTAATTTCAGCAAACTGGAAAGCCCGATGTAATAAACGTTCAATCTCACTTTTTTTGTACACAAGCGTGTCAACAACACCCTCTTCACCATCAATGGTGCGACGCTCTCTTGGCTCTCCGAAATAAATACCACCTGTTAACTCTCGGACGATGAGAACGTCAACACCACTTACTACTTCTGGTTTTAAAGTGGATTCTTCTATTAAGGCATCAAGGGCTTGCACTGGTCGCAAATTAGCATAGAGATTTAATGCTTGTCGAATGGCAAGCAATCCTTTCTCCGGTCGCAGATGAGGTGGGTGCTGATCCCATTTCGGTCCCCCTACTGCGCCCAGTAAACAAGCATCAGATGATTGACAACGTTCAATTGTTTCGTCTGGGAGTGGAACACCCGTTGCATCAATGGCGGCTCCGCCTATTAAGCCCTCTTGGAATTCAAATTGGTGTCCATATAAATCCGCAATGACTTGGAGTACTGCTTTACCTGACTCGACAATTTCAGGACCAATACCATCACCAGGTAGTGTTGTAATTTTTTTTATCATTTTGTATCCTCCTACCCAACCGTTGATGGTTCTTTTTTTCGTTTTTCCTCATTTAACATACGATTTACAGCATGCAAATAGGCTTTAGCTGATGCTTCTAAAACGTCATGTGCGACACCTCGGCCGGACTGGGACTGCTCCTCTTTAGACAGTTTTACGTGTACTTCAGCTAACGAATCCTCTCCTTCTGTTATGGATTGAATACGGTAGTCTGTTAAACGATATTCATAGTCTGTTAGCTTTGCTAGCGTATTATAAATCGCTTCTACACTTCCAGATCCTGTGCTCGCTTCAGTTATTTCTTTATCTCCTGATTTAACTAGCTTTATTGTCGCTGTTGGTGTTTGATTTGTCCCATATGATACTTGTAACGCTTGGAGGCTGTATGTCTGAACTTGTTCGTCTTCCCCTTGGTCAATCATGAGTGCGTAGAGATCGTCTTCTGTAACAGTTTTCTTTTTGTCCGCCAGTGTTTTAAACGACTGAAACAACTGATTCAATTCATCTGCAGTGCCTTTAAAACCTAATTCTTTCATTTTTTCTTGAAACGCATGCCTTCCAGAATGCTTCCCTAAAGGATTTGAAGACGTTGCTCCAACAAGCTCTGGCGTAATAATCTCATATGTTTCTTTATGTTTTAACATTCCATCTTGGTGAATACCTGATTCATGCGCAAATGCATTTGAGCCGACAACTGCTTTATTTTTTGGAATTGGCATGGAAGTGTAGCGACTAACTAACGCACTCGTTCGTTTTAGTTCATTAAGCTGAATATTTGTACCCGTCTTATAGAAGTCTGAACGGATATGCAAACCAACCGCAATCTCTTCAAGGGAAGCATTACCTGCTCGTTCACCGATACCATTAATTGTACATTCTACCTGTCTTGCTCCTCCCTGAACGGCCGCAAGAGAATTCGCTACACCCATTCCAAGGTCATCATGATTATGAGTAGACAATATAGCCCGATCAATATTCGGAACGTTTTTAGTCATATATTCAAATAATTCGGATATTTCCTTTGGCATCCCATAGCCAACTGTGTCTGGTAGGTTAATCACAGACGCACCAGCATCGATGGTTGCTTCAATTATTCTAGCAAGAAATGTCCAATCAGACCGACTTGCATCTTCAGCAGAAAATTGAACGTAGGGGAATTTTTTTGCTGCATACTTTACACTCTCAACTGCTCGCTCCACAACCTGTTCTGGTGTAAGTTTTAATTTATATTGCATATGAATTGGTGATGTTGCTAGAAATACATGAATACGCGGTTCAGCACTTTGTTTTAGCGCTTCCCAACAAGCATCAATATCTTCTTTCTTTGATCGTGCTAACCCTGTTATAGACGAATTCTTTATTTGGGTAGCTATATCTTTTACAGATTGAAAATCACCTTGTGAGGAGGCTGGAAATCCAGCCTCAATGATATCTACTCCCAAACGCTCTAGTTGGAATGCAATGTCTAACTTTTCTTTATGGTTAAGGTTTATTCCTGGAGATTGTTCTCCATCCCGCAATGTTGTATCAAAAATTTTAACCTTGCCCATGGTTAACGGCTCCTTTTTTTTGTTTTGATTGCTTAACAAATGGCATCATTTCGCGAAGTTCACGACCAACAACTTCCAATGGGTGATTTGCTTCAGCAGTATTAATAGCGTTATATTCTGGACGGTTTAACTTATTTTCAAGAATCCATCCTTTAGCAAACTTCCCTTTTTGAATGTCATCTAGGATCGCTTTCATTTCTTTTTTCGTCTCATCTGTTACAATACGCGGACCTGCTTGGAAGTCACCCCATTGAGCTGTATCCGAAATAGAATAACGCATGTACTCTAATCCGCCTTCATACATTAAATCAACAATTAATTTAAGTTCGTGGAGACATTCAAAATAGGCAATTTCTGGTTGATAGCCTGCTTCGACTAACGTTTCGAAACCAGCTTTCACTAGCGCCGATGTCCCACCGCACAATACAGCTTGCTCTCCAAAAAGATCTGTTTCCGTTTCTTCTTTAAACGTCGTTTCCAACACACCTGCTCGGGCAGCTCCGATTTGTTTCGCGTATGCAAGAGCAATGTCTTTAGCTTCTCCAGTTGCATCCTGATAAACAGCGATTAAACCTGGTACACCAGCACCTTCTGTGAAAGTACGACGTACGAGATGCCCTGGTCCTTTTGGTGCAACAAGAAATACGTCTACATCACTTGGAGGCACGATTTGATTAAAGTGAATGTTAAATCCGTGTGCAAATACTAGTGCTTTTCCAGGTGTAAGTTCACTTTCAATAGAAGCTTTGTAAACTTCCGGTTGTTGTTCATCTGGAAGGAGAACCATGATTACTTCTGCTTTCTCCGCCGCTTCTTGAACAGGAAACACATTGAAACCATCTTCTTTTGCTTTTTCCCAAGATTTCCCTTGACGTAAACCAACAATTACATCGACGCCTGATTCTTTCAAATTTAAAGCATGCGCATGACCTTGTGATCCGTATCCAATAATTGCTACTGTCTTTCCAGTTAAAAATCCTTCGTTAACATCACCATTGTAATAAACTTTTGCCATCGTCAATCTCTCCCTTTTTTTAATAAATAAGTGTTAAACGCGACGTATCATGTTGTGATTTTACGCTGCGATTTATGGCTGTAACGCCTGTTCTTGCAATTTCTTGTATGCCATAGGACTTAATCAATTCAATAAATGCTTCGACCTTATCCGTGTGACCCGTTACTTGAAGGGTTAATGAATCTCTCCCTACATCGATGATTTGTGCTCGAAATGTCTCAGCAAGTGATCCAATTTCTGCCCGTTGTTCAGGTGTTGCGGCTATTTTGATTAAGGCTAGCTCTCTGGATACGGTTGCTTCTTCAGTAACATCTTTCACCTTTAAAACATCGACTTGCTTATGGAGCTGTTTCATTACTTGTTCAACATTTTCCATCGCATCAGCAACAACAACAAATGTCATTCTTGAAACAGTGGGGTTATCGGTGACACCAACAGTGATGCTATCAATATTGTATTGGCGTCTCGCAAATAAACCTGTAATTCGATTTAGTACCCCAGAACGATTCTGAACAAGGACGGTGATGGTTCGTTTCACAATGGCTCAACCCCTTCCATACAGTGATGACCTTGACCTGGACAAATCATGGGATAGACATTTTCTTCTTTTGCAACACAAACTTCCAGTAATACGGGACCTTGATGGTCAAATGTTTCTTTAATTGCATCTGATAAATCTGAACGCTTTTCAACCTTAATGGCTTTAATATCATAAGCTTCTGCCAATTTAGAGAAGTTAGGTTGAATAGGGAACAAAGAATGCGAATAACGTTCACCATGAAATAATTGTTGCCATTGTCGTACCATTCCGAGGGAAGCGTTATTCACAATGACTATTTTTACTGGGAGCTGCAATTCTTGCAGGATGGACATCTCTTGTAAGGTCATTTGAAATCCTGCATCACCTGTAATCGCGATAACTGGAAGTTTAGGCTCAGCGATTTGTGCACCGATTGCTGCTGGAAATCCAAACCCCATCGTGCCTAGTCCGCCACTAGTAATCCATCGATTCGGTTTATTGAATGAGAAATATTGAGCTGCCCACATTTGGTGCTGTCCCACATCGGTGGTAACAATAGCTTCTCCGCCTGTATGTTCATAAAGTCGCTCTATTAATTCTTGTGGTTTAATCACTTCTTTATCGAGCTTATACCATAATGGAAATTCTTTTTTCCAATGCTGCGTTTGTTCTCGCCATTGATCATGATGTGCATATGGATGAACATCGCCTTCCAATAAAAGTGTTAAGGCAGCTTTTGCGTCACCTACTACTGGAATTTCAGCAGGAATATTCTTTCCAATTTCAGCTGGGTCGATATCAATATGTGCAATTTTTGCATTGGGGGCAAAATGTTCTAATACACCCGTTAAACGATCATCAAAACGTGACCCAATATTCAAAAGAAAGTCTGCTTCATGCAAGGCCATATTTGCCGCATACGTGCCGTGCATGCCTCCCATTCCAAGATGATTTTCATTATTTCCCGGGTAAGACCCTAAACCAAGCAACGTTGATACAAGAGGAATGTTTGTTTTTTCAACAAAGGAAGTCAATTCCTCAGATGCTTGCGCGTGAAGCACTCCAGCTCCAGCAAGTAGAACCGGTTTCTTAGCTTCTTGGAACGATTCCAGAACCTTTCGAATTTGCTGCTTATTCGGTCTTGCATTCGGTTGATACCCTGGTAAATAAACTGGCTTGTCGTAGGTAAAAACCCCCATTTGCTGTGATATATCTTTTGGTAAGTCGATTAATACTGGGCCCGGTCGACCACTTTGAGCAATATGAAACGCTTCTTTAACCGTTTGTGACAATTCTTCAATGGAGCGAATTTGATAATTATGCTTTGTTATCGGCATGGTAATACCTAGCATATCTGCTTCTTGAAAAGCATCTGTACCAATTACTTTCGTTCCAACTTGACCAGTAATGACAACAAGAGGAAGTGAATCAATCATTGCATCCGCAATGCCCGTCACTACATTTGTTGCACCAGGCCCTGAAGTAACAATGCATACACCGGGCTTCCCTGTTACCCTTGCATAACCTTCTGCTGCGTGAATGGCACCTTGTTCATGCCTTGCTAAAATGTGATTGATCCCGAGCTTATAAATTTCGTCGTACGTTGGAAGAATTGCCCCCCCTGGGTAGCCAAAAATGACATCTACTTCTTCCTTCGCCAAAGACCTTAATAAAATTTCTGCTCCAGTACAAGGCGCATTCGTTTCTTTAGTCGTTTTGTTCTCATCTTCTGTTTGTTCACTCGCATGTAGCATGCATTCTCTCTCCCTTCCCTCTTTTATATAAAAAAAGAAAGACCTTCTCAAACCCCATGTATGATTATCATACAAGGGGCGAGAAAGTCTCTCGCGGTACCACCCTTATTCACTAATATTAGAATTAGCCTCATTTTTTTGTTAACGAATGGTGGTTCAACCATCCGACAACTCCTACTTATTGTTCAGAGTCGTACTCAAAGGTGAGTTTCACATTTCCTTTACCACCGTTTTCCACCAACCAACGGCTCTCTGTAGATAAAATCAAATGCTACTTTCCTTCTCAACGTGTTGTGCTATTAAATTTTCATAATGCCGCCAGTATTTGCGGATGTCACAAGCTTTGAATAGCGAGCGAGGTATCCTTTTTTCACTTTTGGTTCTGGCTCTACCCAACCTTCTCGTCTTCGGGCTAATTCTTCTTCCGTTATATCCCAATCAATGGTTCGATCAATTAAATTAATTGTAATTCGATCTCCATCCTCTACAAAAGCAATTGGTCCACCCTCAGCAGCCTCTGGTGAGATATGTCCAATTGAAATGCCTCTCGAAGCACCTGAAAAACGGCCATCTGTCATTAAAGCGACTTTTGTGCCTAAGCCTCTTCCTTGTATCGCTGAAGTGGGTGCAAGCATTTCTGGCATTCCAGGACCACCTTTAGGACCTTCGTAACGAATGACGACAACGTGGCCCTCTCGTACTTTCCCTTTGTTGATTTGCTCCTGAGCTTCTTCTTGTGAGTTAAAACAAATCGCTTCCCCATCAAAAATTCTAATGGATGGGTCAACAGCACCTACTTTTATAACGGCCCCATCTGGAGCAATATTACCATAAAGAATTGATAAGCCACCTACAGGACTATATGCTGTTTCTTTCGTTCGAATGACATCGGTATTCGTAATTTCGGCATGAGCCACTGTGTCATAAAGAGACCTTCCTGTTATCGTTAGTCGATCTCCTTTGATAGCACCCATGTGAATTAATTCTTTGATAATGGAGGCGACACCTCCAGCTTTATGCACATCATCCATCGAGTAATCAGAAGCAGGACTAATTTTGCACAAATACGGAACTCGTTCCGCCACCTCGTTAATTCGAGTTAAGTCATATTCTATTTCTGCTTCATTGGCAATTGCCAATGTGTGTAACACAGTATTCGTCGATCCACCCATTGCCATATCGAGGGCAAATGCATCGTCAATGGTTTCTTCTGTGACAATATCTCGTGGTCGAATATCCTTTTCAATTAAATTCATTAGATGCTTCGCTGCATCTTTTATTAAATCATGTCTCCCTTGCGATGTAGCAACAAGTGTACCATTTCCTGGTAACGCAAGACCAAGCATTTCCATTAACGAATTCATGGAATTGGCTGTAAACATTCCAGAACAAGAGCCACACGTTGGGCAAGCTTGTTGTTCGATTTCTAGTAACTCTTCCCTTGTCATTTTTCCTGACGCAAATGCGCCCACGCCTTCAAATACGGAAACAAGAGATAAACTTTGTCCATCCTTTGTTCTTCCTGCCTCCATTGGGCCACCAGAAACAAAAACCGATGGAACATTCGTCCGTACAGATGCCATTAACATACCTGGCGTTATTTTGTCGCAATTTGGAATATAGAAAACACCGTCAAACCAATGTGCGTTAATTACTGTTTCTGCTGCGTCGCAAATAATTTCTCGACTTGGGAGTGAATACCTCATCCCAATATGCCCCATTGCGATTCCATCATCTACACCTATTGTATTAAATTCAAACGGAATCCCTCCGGCATCAATAATCGCTTGCTTCGCTACTTCTGCAAACTTATTTAGATGCATGTGCCCAGGAATGATATCAATATAGGAATTACAAACACCGATAAACGGCTTATCCATATCTTCCTCACTTACACCTGCTGCACGAAGAAGACTCCTATGAGGTGCGCGATCAATTCCTTTCTTGATCATGTCGCTTCTCACATCAATCTCCCCTTATTAAATAGTTATTTCTTGTGAATAAGAACATCCACCTGAGAAATACATCTGTTTTTTGTTTAACTATTATTGAAACTTACTATACGCGTCTTCAATTTTAAGGTCAACCTTTTTTTGAAAAGAAATTTAATCTTTCTGTCATTTGAATACGCTTACAGTCTCAAGGGATTAAGGATTCAACCCTAAAAAAATCTTTTTTGAAAAAGGCTATAAATTTCTGAAAAACGGGGATAGTAAAAAAAGGTGGTGATTTGATGCAAGCAAACTATAATAAGAGAAAAAACAAATTTGCTCCCTTATCCTTTCTAGTCAATCTATTTAAACCTGTAAACCGTCCTTCTCTCATTCTCGTTACCAATCATTGGAACGAATGCAAAAACGAGTCCCAACGACTACTTTGCCGCACGTTAAGAGAAAACGGCTTGTACGCTTCACCCGATTTTTTTGTAGGCAACATTCTTATTCATGTTGCATTGGTACCTTACCGAATTGCATTCTTGAAAAAACAAGATACCATCCAAAGAAAGAAAATAATTCGCTCGTTACAGCGTAAAGGATGGACCGTTTATTTCATTTCTGATGAAAAACTTAAAGAAGATGTAAACACTTTTTTATACACGTTTACTAAAGAGACTCAAAGCCTTAAAAACGCCTCCCCCCAATAAATATAGGCGTTTTTTTGTTTTGTCTTTCTCATAGTTCTCTACTCAAAGGAATACATTGTAAGAAGCTTTTGAAAGGAGCGTGCTATGCTATTTTTAAAAGATCATCCGAGCTTACAAGGATTTGAGATTGGCGCATTTTCGTATGGATCAACACTTGATATATTACATTTAGTTCCAGATGTGACATTAAAAATCGGGAATTACTGCTCATTTGCTGCAGGTGTAAGGATTCTTCTAGGTGCGGACCATCAAGTAGACTGGATTACCACTTACCCATTTAACGTTTTCTATCCTACTATATCAACAACAACTGAACACCCAACGAGTAAAGGTGATATTGTTGTTGGTAATGATGTTTGGGTAGCGAGCGGAGCTGTCCTTTTATCAGGCATTACGATCGGTGATGGCGCGATTATTGCTGCCAATGCCGTTGTCAGCAAAGATGTCCCACCCTACTGCATTGTAGGTGGAAACCCAGCAAAACCTATTAAATACAGGTTTACAGAGGAACAGCGAGATCAACTTTTACAAATAAAGTGGTGGAATTGGCCAGAGGATGAGGTCATTCAACTATCGCCTGTTTTGCAATCTGGTGATATCGACCAATTAGTCACTTATGCAAAAAAGCGATCGACGTGAAATGAGTGATATGAATCTAAAAAAAACAATTAGTTTTATTTGTTGTGTTACTAATGAGGCGTTGTTTAAGCGATGCTGCGCACATATCGAACAACTCTATATGCCTTCTGGTTATCAGAGTGAGATTGTACCCGTTCGTGGTGCTGTCAGTATGACCGCTGGTTACAATTCTGGTATGAACCAAGCAGTAGGACAATACAAAGTGTATTTACATCAAGATAGTTTTATTTTGAACCAATCTTTTCTATACGACCTGCTTTTTATATTTCAGAATAATAAAAACCTCGGCTTATTTGGTGTCATCGGCACTCGGAAATTGCCATTTCATGGGATGTGGTGGCTAAGTGACTATAAGTTTAAAGTCGGAAAAATTATCGAAGTTCGTGATACATTTAAGCAAACCATCTTTGTGGACACAACGTATATGTATGAAAAAGTTGCTTGTATCGATGGTCTTTTAATGGTGACACAGTATGACCTAACTTGGCCAGAGGAAGCCATTACAGGCTGGCATTTTTATGACACTGCCCAATCCTTGCAATATGCAAAAGAAGGATATGATGTTGGCGTAGCACATCAGTCAAGTCCTTGGGTCATTCACTATTGCGAATCCTCAACAATGAAAGGCTATTATGAAGCGTTACCAGCTTTTCAGCAGTGGCGGAAACAATTAACATAATCGTTGCAGTCGTTCATCAGCAGTTGATTCTACGTTTTATACTAAAAAAACCCTCTTACTTGGAAGAGGGTTTTCATTATGTACACATATAAGCGTCCCAGGAGAGATTCGAACTCCCGACCGACGGCTTAGAAGGCCGTTGCTCTATCCTGCTGAGCTACTGGGACAATGGAGCGGGTGATGGGAATCGAACCCACATCATCAGCTTGGAAGGCTGAGGTTTTACCACTAAACTACACCCGCATGGTTTCATTACTATCGCATGTCTCTAATCGTTCCAGACTATTATGTAATGCTTCTAAACAGCGCCGCAAGAACTAATTGCGACGCTTATAAATATACACGATTAAAGTTAAAGTGTCAACTAGTAAACAGAAATTTGTCTAGCTATATTTAGAAACGAGCTTGTAACTCTTCAATGGGACTTCCATTCATTGTGAAGTAGTCAATGCTTATTTTGTCTTCGGATAATTCAATCATGCAATACGAGCCTTCAAATGGACCTTTAGGTAATCGAAGACTACCTGGGTTAATGGTAATCACGTTATCAACTCTCTGTACTTTCGGAATGTGGGTATGACCATAAATCGCAATAGAGGCACCATTGTCTTGGGCTTTACGCACAAGCTCGCTCAAGGAGCTTTTTACACCTTCGTAATGTCCATGGGTCAATTGAATGCGATGCTTACCTAGATCAAGGATCTCTTCTGATGGAAAAGAAGCGAATACATCACAATTTCCTGCTACCGTTTTAACATCCATTAGGGCATTCGTATCCTCTGCTAATTCAGAATCTCCTGCATGAAGAATGAGGTCAACTTGACTTCTGAGAGGGTTTAAAAAGGAAACTAGTTCTTCTTTCCACCCATGTGTATCACTTAAAACAAGGATCTTCATGTTTATTCTCCTATCAAATAGTTGTTTAACTGCTCTATCGCTCTTGCACGATGACTGATTTCATTTTTTTCCTCAAGAGATAACTGCGCCATCGTTTTAGTGGTTTGACCAACATAAAAAATAGGATCGTAGCCAAATCCATTCTCTCCTATTTGTTTATGGGAGATAAAGCCTTCGCACTGCCCTTCAAAGAAAATGGTTTTCTTATCGGGACTGGCTAGAGCGATAGTACACACAAACCGGGCTGTTCGGTCTTGTTCAGCCACTCCTCTTAAATCTTCAAGTACTTTTTTCATATTAGCTTGATCGTTTTTCTCTTCGCCTGCATAACGAGCAGAAAATACCCCGGGTCTTCCATTTAGCGCGTCAATGACTAATCCAGAGTCATCGGCAACAACGGTTTCATTCAGCGCCTTTGACAGCACTTCAGCTTTTTTCTGTGCATTATCTTGAAATGTTTGGCCATCTTCTATAATGTCAGGAATGTGAGGATAATCTAAAAGTGATTTTACTTCATACATACCCTGAAATAGCTTTTTAAAATCTTCTACTTTCCCTTTATTCGCCGTTGCAATTAGTAGTTCTTTCATGGTCAGTTCCCTCTTTTCCTTAAGTAAGCTCACCAATAATGCTTTTCTGTGCTTCTATTAGCTGTTTTATGCCTTCTTCTGCGAGATCTAGCAACTCATTTAATTGTTCTCTACTAAAGACAGCTTCCTCTCCACTACCTTGTATCTCAACGAACGCTCCGTTACCAGTTTGTACAACGTTCATATCGACATCTGCCGTAGAATCTTCGCTGTAATCTAAGTCACACAAAGCTCCTTTACCTTGCACTATTCCAACAGACACAGCAGCAAGGTAGTCTTTAACAAGACGCTTTTCAGCACCCTCCGTCTTCTGTAACGCAAGTACCATTGCAACAAATGCACCCGTTATTGCAGCTGTCCGAGTACCTCCATCAGCTTGAATTACGTCACAATCAATCCAGATTGTTTTTTCACCAAGCTTGTCCAAATCAACAACTGCTCGCAAACACCTACCAATTAAACGCTGAATTTCCATTGTTCGTCCGCTAAGCTTTCCTTTAGCTGCTTCTCGGATCGTTCGTTGTTCAGTCGCTCTTGGTAACATCGCATATTCAGCTGTGAGCCATCCCTTTTTTTGTCCTCGTAAAAAAGGAGGCACTTTATTTTCTATCGTTGCTGTACAAATCACCTTCGTTTCACCGACTGTAATAAGAACGGATCCTTCTGCGTGCTTTGTAAAATTCGGGACAATCTCAATTGGTCGAATTTGCTTATGGTTTCTGTCATTGTGTCTCATGTATGTTTACCCCTCTTCTTATCAAGAAGATTTTCTCTTTATCGTCGTATAGTATAACATAATAAAAAGAGCACCTGTAAGGACAGGTGCTCAATTCTTATAATGGATTTTTATTAATATGTGCGGGTCTTTGAATTGTCTCTACAGCTTCACCAGATTCAGAAAAGACATTCTCTTTACCATTGACGAGAATTGAAATTTTTTCTACATCGTTTCGTTCTGTTAAAGAGAGCGCAATAGACTCAATGATGGACTGCTCAATATAGGATTGGTCGCCAACCATCGTTTGAATGGCTTCATTAAAATCTAGAACGAGTTCTCCATCTTTAATTTCTGGATCGTTTAGCAACATCATATCGTCATTCATTTCTGTAAGCAGTGTTCGCATTTGTAAAGACGGACCGTCAATTAACTCATTTACAACAGTAGCAATCTCATTATCCGCATCTGCAACTCTTCGTGTCACCGGAACATAATAGGTTTCGTTTTCATGAGACCCTAAGAAATAAACGGTTACATCTTGACTATTTGTAAAGTCCACGACATTGCTATAGTCTAAATTTATACCGTCTTCACGACTGAAATTCCCAACGATAGGTGTTTCACTCATCGGTAACTGTTCTAACTCTACCCCATTGACTTCAATTTTCACTTCATCAACATCGTCAAATTGTGTTAATGTCCATGTTACAGCTTCAAACATGCCCTTCTCATCTGCCACATTGTATTCTTCGAACTCATTCGAAAAATTAGCAACAGCAATTTTATCTTCTTTTAAATGATTCACATCTACAGTAGTTCCAGCAGGTAAGACAGCTCTAAATCCACTTGGTAATACATCTTGAAGTGGGCCATCAGCAACAAGATATTCTAACGATTGTTTCATTGTGCTATCTGTTTTAGGAAGTTCAATTGTTTGTGGTACGACCATACCATTACTATCGAACAAATAAAGTTGGCGCAGGTTTTGTGCTTCTGGATCTTGATCAGGAGTTGGCTCAGCATCTGCATCCTCGTCTTCATCTGTATTCTTATTTTCTTCCGCACCCTTTTCCTCTTCCGAACCTTCTTCATCTGCTTCACTCAAGGAAGGATCCGTTTCTTCCGTTTCGTTTGTGTATGTGATTTCTGGATCATCTAAACTTACAGGTTCATCTGCTCCAGTTGAACACCCTACCGCTAATGTAAGTGTGACAATAAGTGGCGCACTGATTCCAATTAATTTCCGCATTGCTTTCCCTCCCAGAATGGTTGTACTTCCATGTATACGAGCCTACTATTTGGTTTAGACCAGCTTGTTCAAAGAAAATAAAAAAACGCTCTTTAAAAGAGCGTTTTTTTTCAACCAATTTTTTAAAAAGCATCTACGAACGTACCGGAAGCTTCTCCCCTAATACGTCTAGGCGTTCTTGATGCTGTTCTGGTGAGAGCTGCTGTTCCTTAACATATAAATTTCTCGGATGCACACGACATTCAGGTGTACAGCCACGCAAATATTTATGTTCATTTGCTTCTGAAGCAAGAATCTGTTTATTGCATTCTGGGTTTGCACAATTTACATAGCGTTCACAGGGCTCTCCATCAAAATAATCTTTTCCAATTACCTTCGGATCAACTTGATTAATCGGAACCGTTAATCGTTCATCAAAAACGTAGCACTGTCCATCCCATAATTCACCTTGTACTTCTGGATCTTTTCCGTATGTCACAATTCCACCATGAAGTTGAGATACATCCTCAAAGCCCTCTTGTTTTAACCATCCAGAAAATTTTTCACAGCGAATGCCGCCAGTACAGTATGTTAAAATCTTTTTGTCTTCAAATTGCTCTTTGTTTTCACGAATCCATTCTGGGAGATCTCTAAATGTTTTAATATCTGGTCGAACCGCACCTCGAAAATGACCGACATCGTATTCATAATCATTTCGAGCATCAATAACTACCGTATTCTCCTGCTGCATCGCTTCTTTCCACTCAGCAGGGGAAAGATACTTCCCTGTTACTTCAAGGGGATTAACGTCATCTTCATGCAATCGCAACGTTACAAGTTCTTCTCGTGGTCGTACGTGCATTTTCTTAAAGACATGTTTTTCTTCAAGATCCTCTTTAAACACAATACCTTTAAAGATCGGATTGGATTCAAGGGCTTGTTTGTACTGGTCGGTTTGCTCTTTTAAGCCAGATACCGTTCCATTAATTCCTTCAGTCGCAACAAGAATGCGCCCTTTCAAATCTAAGCTTTTACAAAACGCTAAATGATCAATCGCGAATTGCTCTGGGTCTTCAATTGTTGTGTAATGATAGTACAACAATACGCGGTATTCTTTTTCCATGTTCACCTATCTCCTTATATTTGCAAGATACAATTTGCAGGTGGCATACCTCAATAATTACATCTGTGCTACTTTTATTCCACTCCATATTATACAAAAATATCATCAAATGTCTAGCGTGCAAAAAAAAGCTGTCCCGTCAAGGTTTAGAAGAAACCTTACAGGACAGCATCTACTGAATTTATTTATTCAACGCCGAAAAACGCTTCTGCTTTCTTTAAGTACTTTTCGTCTTCAGGTGCCATTTCATATTCCTCAACAATCGCATCTACAGGGCAGACACCTTGGCAAGCACCACAATCGATGCAAATGTCAGGGTTAATATAGTATTGATCTTCCCCTTCTTCAATACAATCTACAGGACAAACATCAACACATTCGCCCGCTTTTTCACCAATACATGGACTTAAAATTACAAAAGCCATTCTTTGTTACACTCCTTTGTATAAAACCGAAGCTTGTTTACTTCAAATTTTGTAGTTCATTATAGTACTAGCATACACTCGATTCCAAAAAACTTAAAGTATTTCACTCAAAATCTTTCCTTATTTATACCCTAACGCTCTAGTTTTAAACGGTGGTCAAGTGTAATGGACTCGATTTTAGCAGACAACAGGTTAAACCGATCCTGGGCAAACGCTTTAAAAGTCTTTGCTTCACCTGTAGTAAAGAACCTGTGCTGAGGCATTTGGCCTGCTTTTCGGTTTAACGAGTGGTGAAACAGCACGCTACTTACTTCTCTAGCTGTTTCTTCTCCGGAAGAAATAACTGTTACATGAGAGGGTAGGTAGTGTTCAATGATAGGCTTTAGCAACGGATAGTGTGTACACCCTAAGATTAGTGTGTCATAAGTTCCATTTTGTAGCGGCTCAAGGGATTCTTTTACGATTAATTCTGCCTCTTCGCCTGCGATGATCCCCTGTTCTACGAGTGGAACGAATAGTGGACAGGCTAGACTTTCCACCTGAACGTCTTCACTTATGGATGAAAGAGCTAAAGAGTACGCTTGACTCTTTATTGTTCCAGTTGTTCCAATAACAGCAATCTGTTGATTATTTGTCACTTTCATAGCAGTAATCGCCCCTGGTTGAATAACACCAACTACAGGGATAGCTAACGTTTGTCTTGCTTCATGCAACACAACAGCCGTAGCAGTATTACAGGCAATAACAATCATTTTCACTTCAAATGTCAATAAATGGTCAATCATTTCCCACGTATAGCGTCGGACTTCTTCAACGGATCTCGGACCATAGGGGCAACGTTTTGAGTCGCCTACATAATAAATGGCCTCCTTTGGTAATTGACGCATCAATTCCGTAGCAACCGTTAATCCACCGTACCCCGAGTCGATAACACCGATCGGTTTATCCATAACGTTCTCTCCTCAATAAAACTAGCACTTTTACAAGATTATGATCGAATTTCTCGTTTTGTTTTCATTGTTTCTAACAACATGCTCAAATTTTCTTCGAGTATGTTAACTTGTTCACATGAGAAATCTTCAAGCATCTCAGCTAAATAGTGTTGACGCTTTTTTATCACTTCTAAAATAATCTCTTGCCCTTTAGTCTTTAAATGTATTCGTACCACACGTCGGTCGGATTCATCTTTAACCCTTGATACGAGCTCATTCTTTTCCATACGATCAATTAAATCAGTTGTGGTACTACAAGCGAGGTGCATGCGATCAGAAAGTTCACCTATGGTCATATCACCATATTCATTGAGCCATTGGAGTGCGACAAATTGTGGTGGAGTAATAGGAAAATGCGTTAAAATCTCCCTTCCTTTTTGTCTCACTAAATCTGCTACTTTTCGTAGAGACTTTTCAATATCCTCAAACTGGCGATAAGATACCTCATACGTTTTTTCCAACCAAAACACCTCCGCATTTAATCAAAACCGTGCCTCTTTTGTTCTTATTGTACCTAACTATTTCCTATTCCTGCAACCGATACTTCTAACAATTTGAAGGCAGTTTTTGCTACATTCTCTAACTAGACTGGGCAACAACGTGTAACCAAAAAAATTGAGAGAATGCGTTATCATTCTCTCAACCTTTTTAAGCCTATAGCGCCGCTTACCGAATAATTTTTTTATTGGTAATGCTTCTTAACTAAGTTTTCTACTGCTTCAGATGTACTCTCAAGCAAGGCACTCTGAGCAAAAGCACTTAACTCTTCTTTAGAAAGCTTACTTAGCTGACTACGGGCTGGTAATACAGACGTCGCACTCATACTAAATTCATCTAATCCAAGACCTAGCAACAACGGAATGGCAATTTCATCCCCTGCCATTTCACCACACATACCAACCCATTTTCCTTCTGCATGGGCTGCCTTAATAACCATATCAATGAGCCTTAGCACAGCAGGGTGATAAGGTTGATAGAGATAGGACACACGTTCATTCATGCGATCCGCAGCCATTGTGTACTGAATTAAGTCATTTGTTCCAATACTAAAGAAATCAACTTCTTTCGCGAATTGTGGTGATGCTACAGCAGTGGAAGGGATTTCTACCATAATTCCTACTTCCAGTTCTTCTGATACTGTTACACCCTCTGCTTTTAGCTTTTCTTTCTCATCAGCTAAAATTTCTTTCGCTTCACGAAGCTCTTCGATTGTCGCAATCATCGGGAACATGATCTTTAAATTTCCGTATGCGCTAGCTCTTAAAAGCGCACGCAATTGATCACGAAACATGTCTTGTTTTTCTAAACAAAGACGAATCGCACGGAATCCTAAAAACGGATTCATTTCTTCTGGTAAATCAAGATACGGGAGCTCTTTGTCGCCACCAATGTCGAGTGTGCGAATAACAACAGGCTTTCCTTCCATTCGTTCAACCACTTCTTTATACGCTTCAAACTGCTCTTCTTCACTAGGAAGCTCTGTTCGTCCCATATAAAGAAACTCTGTACGATAAAGACCAATGCCTTCTGCCCCATTTGCAAGTACACCGTCTAAGTCTTGAGGAGTACCAATATTGGCTGCTAATTCAACATGTACACCGTCTTTTGTAACGGTTTTTTCGTTAACAAGCTTAGCCCACTCAGCTTTCTGCGCAGCAAATTGTTGTTGTTTTTGCTTATAAGTAGCGAGTTCCTCTTCTGATGGGTTAATTAAAACATCACCATCAATCCCATCAACGATAATCATATCGCCATTGGCAATGGTTTTCGTCGCTTGTTTTGTTCCAACCACTGCTGGAATTTCTAAAGAACGAGACATAATCGCAGAATGGGACGTACGGCCACCAATATCAGTTGCAAATCCTTTAATGACAGCTGGGTTTAATTGCGCCGTATCTGATGGCGTTAAATCATGGGCAATAATAACAGTATCTTCGGCGATTGCCGCTAATGATACCACTTGTATCCCCATTAAATGACCTAATACACGACGAGATACGTCGCGAATATCCGCAGCACGTTCTTGCATATATGCATTATCCATGTTTTCGAACATTGTAATAAACATATCCGCAACTTCGTTTAATGCATATTCAGCTGTAACACCATCGTCATTAATTTTTCCTTTTACAGAATCAATTAATTCAGGGTCGCTTAATACAAGTAAGTGGGCAGAAAAAATCTCAGCTTTGTCTTCGCCAAGTTCTTTTAATGCCTTTTGTTTGATTTCTTCTAGTTCTTTTGTAGATTGTGCTAACGCTTCCGTTAAACGTTCTACTTCTTTCTCTTTGTTCGATGCTTCTTTTTGCTTAACCGTAAAGTCTGGTTCTTCATGAACAAAAGCTTTAGCAATCGCGATTCCTGCAGAAGCAGCGATTCCTGTTAGTGTGTTACTCATTATTCTCCTAATCCCTCTTTTACAACTTCTTCAATTGCTGCTAGTGCTTCATCAGCGTCTGAACCTTCAGCTTTAATTGTTACATCAGCACCTTGGCCAACACCTAAAGACATTACGCCCATGATGGATTTTAAGTTAACAGACTTTCCTTTGTACTCTAATGTAATATCAGAAGAGAATTGACCTGCTTTGTTCACTAACTGTGTTGCTGGACGAGCGTGAATTCCTGTTTCCGCTGTAATTTTAAATGTTTTTTCTGGCATAATAAGTTCCTCTTTTCTATAGAATAATTTAGTTGTGTCCGATTTTTGATCTTTCTCAACCATACCCGGTATGAGAAATAACTAACATCTTGTTTCATTAAAAAATCTAAAACCTCATTCAAGCTAGATCTTTGTTTAAAACATCGTCATTATAGCATGCCCCATTTCCCCTTTCAACACAAAAGAATCCTTATTTCTTTGTATTTAGACCAAATCCGACAACAAATGCTCACAAGCATATTTCGACATCTTGTTTTAGAAGTTTTTTCATGAACGCTCACATCTTCCATTCTTCATACATATACTGTTTTGACTAAAGCCTTTCTGGTTACGATAGCCATCTCTTAGCCCGGCATGAAGGAGTGAACATATTGAAAGGAGCAGACTTCGGACCTAAACCCTTGCTTACAAAAAGGGAACGCGAAGTATTCGAACTACTTGTCCAAGATCAAACGACAAAAGAAATAGCGAATCATCTTTTTATTAGCGAAAAAACCGTTCGTAATCACATTTCGAACACAATGCAGAAATTGGGAGTAAAGGGGCGCTCTCAAGCAGTAATTGAGCTTATTCGACTTGGAGAAATTCAAATATAAAAAAAGCCTGCAAAGGGCTTTTTTTATGTGCGCATTTTTTCCTCAATAGATTTCTGAAAAGGTGATGCCTTCCCTGTCTTTCCATCAATTTGGACAAGTGAACCACGACCAAGCAAAACCGGTCGATCGTTTACTACACCCAGATAATGTAGATCCATTGACGATGTCCCCAGTCTATGTACTTTTACACCGACCTTCACTTGATCTCCATATTGGATTTGCGCAACATAATCACACTGCAAGTCTGCAGTAACAATCATTAACCCATTGTTTAACCATTCTTTCATTAGCCCCTTGTTTTCAAAAAAAGCTAAACGTGCTTGCTCAAAATAAATAAAGGCAACCGTATTATTAACATGGCCAAATGCATCTGTTTCCGAAAAACGGACGGAGATGTCTGTAAAGAAAGCAAATTCTTTTTTCCAGTCTTCTAAATTCTCAATATATCCTGGTAACCGCAAAAGTATCGCTCCTTTTGATAAAAAAAAGACTGCCTAAAAGACAGCCTTTTTCGAGTTTTAATAACTACCGAAGAAATTTTTAAACGATTGAAGCGCCGTTGCACGGTTCAATGAAGCAATAGATGTTGTCAACGGAATACCTTTTGGACATGACTGCACACAGTTTTGTGAGTTTCCACAGTTTAAAAGTCCCCCTTCATCCATTAATGCTTCAAGTCTTTCTTCTTTATTCATTTCGCCCGTTGGGTGGGCATTAAATAAACGAACTTGCGACAATGCTGCTGGCCCGATAAACTCTGACTTTGAGTTTACATTTGGACAAGACTCTAAGCAAACACCACACGTCATACATTTTGAAAGTTCATACGCCCACTGACGACGTTTTTCAGGCATTCTCGGCCCTGGACCTAAATCGTACGTCCCATCGACTGGAATCCACGCTTTTACTTTCTTTAGAGAGTCAAACATGCGGCTACGATCGACCATTAAATCTCGCACGATTGGGAAAGTACGCATTGGCTCTAGGCGTATCGGCTGTTCTAGTTTATCTATTAAAGCTGTACACGATTGTTGAGGCTTGCCGTTAATGACCATCGAACAGGCTCCACACACTTCTTCTAAACAGTTCATATCCCACGCTACAGGAGTTGTACGCTCACCTTTCGCGTTAACTGGGTTACGTCGAATTTCCATTAAGCAAGAGATGACATTAAGGTTTGGGCGATAAGGAAGTTTAAATTCTTCATCGTAAACACTACCGTCTGGACCGTCTTGTCTCGAAATAATTATCGAAATCATGTCACTCATTTCGCTTCAGCTCCTTTACTTTTTTGTGTATAGTCACGTTTCCGCGGTTTAATAAGTGACGTATCAACTTCTTCATATTCAAAATCAGGAGCTCCTGTTGCTGGATTATACCAAGCTTTTGTTGTTTTCAAGAACTCTTCATCGTTACGCTCAGGGAAATCTGGTTTGTAGTGAGCACCGCGACTTTCATTACGATTGTAAGCCCCAATTGTAATAACTCTTGCCAGATTTAACATTCCTTCTAACTGACGTGTAAAGGATGCTCCTTGATTTGACCAGCGAGATGTGTCGTTAATGTTAATGTTTTTAAAGCGCTCCATTAGTTCTTGAATCTTTTCATCGGTTTTTAAAAGCTTATCGTTGTAACGAACAACAGTTACGTTATCCGTCATCCATTCGCCCAACTCTTTATGAAGAACGTAAGCATTTTCTTTTCCGTCCATCTTTAGAATCGAATCAAACTTATCTTGTTCTTTTTTCACTTCTCCTTCAAATAATGAAGAAGATAAGTCTTCTGCTGCTTGATCTAATCCGTTAATATAGTCAAGTGCTTTTGGTCCTGCCACCATACCACCGTAAATAGCAGATAGTAAGGAGTTTGCGCCTAAACGGTTTGCACCGTGCTGAGAGTAGTCACACTCACCAGCTGCGAATAGTCCAGGAATATTTGTCATTTGATCATAATCAACCCACATACCACCCATTGAATAGTGAACAGCAGGGAAAATTTTCATTGGTACTTTACGAGGATCATCACCCATGAATTTTTCATAGATTTCAATGATGCCACCTAATTTAATATCAAGTTCTTTTGGATCTTTGTGGGAAAGATCAAGGTACACCATGTTTTCCCCATTAATGCCAAGACCTTCATCAACACATACATGGAAGATCTCACGTGTCGCTATATCACGAGGAACAAGGTTGCCATAAGCCGGATATTTTTCTTCTAAGAAATACCATGGCTTTCCATCTTTATACGTCCAAACTCGTCCACCCTCACCACGTGCTGACTCACTCATCAGACGTAATTTGTCGTCTCCTGGAATCGCTGTTGGATGGATTTGAATAAATTCACCATTTGCGTAGGCTACGCCTTGCTCATACAACTTCGCTGCTGCATAGCCTGTATTGATCATGGAATTCGTCGATTTTCCGAAGATAATTCCCGGTCCACCTGTTGCCATAATGACAGCATCAGCTGGAAAACTTCTAATCTCGGCAGAATTTAATTCTTGTGCTGTTAAGCCACGACAAACACCGTCATCAATAATGGCCGATAAAAACTCCCAACCTTCGTATTTCGTTACGAGACCTTGTACTTCATAACGTCGAACTTGTTCATCTAATGCATATAGTAACTGCTGACCAGTTGTTGCACCAGCAAAGGCTGTTCGATGATGCTGTGTTCCACCAAAACGACGAAAATCAAGCAATCCTTCTGGCGTTCTGTTAAACATGACGCCCATTCGGTCCATTAAATGGATAATCGATGGTGCTGCGTCTGCCATCGCTTGTACTGGAGGTTGGTTTGCTAAGAAATCCCCACCATAGACTGTATCATCGAAATGTAGTGCTGGAGAATCGCCTTCTCCTTTTGTATTTACCGCTCCGTTAATACCACCTTGGGCACAAACAGAGTGAGAACGTTTTACCGGTACAATCGAAAAAAGATCAACTGGAACCCCTTTTTCAGCGATTTTTATAGCAGCCATCAAGCCAGCTAAACCGCCGCCGACTACAGCTATTCTTCCTTTACTCATTTTCGTCCACTCCCTATACGTTGCAAGTCTTATTTACACAAATGCCAGAGCTGAAGCAACACCTACATATGTAAGTGCTATAAATACAACGATCGATACATACGTCATAATTTTTTGCGACTTAGGTGTTACGGTAATTCCCCACGATACCGCGAACGACCACAATCCATTTGCAAAATGAAAAGTTGCTGCGACGATACCCACTATATAAAATGCAAACATCCAATTGTTTTGCAAGATATTTGCCATCATTTCGTAATTTACTTCTTGACCTAACATAGCTTGGACTCTTGTATCCCAGACATGCCAAGCGATAAAGATTACTAAGAAAACGCCTGATACACGTTGTAACAAGAACATCCAGTTTCTAAAAAATCCATAACGGCTTGTGTTGCTCTTGCCTTTAAAAGCAATAAAAATGCCATAAACTGCGTGGAACATAATTGGTAAAAAGATAATAAAAATTTCAAGTGCATAGCGAAATGGAAGGCTTTCCATAAAGTGTGCAGCTTGGTTAAAAGCTTCTGGACCTCTTGTTGCAAAATGATTAATAACAAAGTGTTGAATTAAAAAAATACCAATAGGAATAACTCCTAATAACGAATGCAGTCTTCGATTAAAGTACTCTAAATTACTCGGCATACACGTTCCCTCCACATATGTTTTCCAGTTCCTTACCCCTTTTAGAAATGAATGACAATTTCTATCTCTTTCGTATACATGTACCTCCCGCTCCATTTCTTGCCTATTCACAAAAATTCAACAAAACTATGAAACAAACAGAACACTTTCATTTTACTCCTAGGGGTTTTTTGAGTCAAGAAAACGGATTCAATTCTTATTGATTTAAAAGGGTTTAGAATCTTCTGTCTGATCGATCTTTTAAAAAGGCTGACAAATGATTCAAAGAACTGTACTATAGAAGGAGCAATTTTTTTTGAAACAATGGGGTGCTGTAATGAGTGAAACGAACCATCAATTAAAAGGCTACGAATTAATCCGAAACGACGTGCTTCAACTTGTTTTAGGCAAGGAGCATGATCACTTATTGTATTGGGTTGGAAAATCGTTAGCGCGAAAGTATAAGCTAGAACAAATAGAAGAACTACATACGTTTTTTAAACAAGTGTATTGGGGAGACCTCTCCTTAATTAAGCAAAAGAAAAATGAGTGGCACTATGAGTTAAGCGGAGAATGGATGACGAAAGACGATGAACGGTCGTACCAATTAGAAGCAGGATTTCTAGCTGAGACGCTTGAAACCCAGTTTGCGGTTGCAACAGCTGCCACCTACACAAAAAAAGGCAAGGCAATTCGTCTTACCGTTCACTTTGATCATAAAGACTCCGTAGCCATATAACTAGAAAAAAACTGCAGTTTACTTCTCTGACTGCAGTTTTTCATATAGTTGCTTTGCCACGTTTCTAGGCACATATTCTGCTAATTGGTCCACACTCGCTTCCCGCATTTTTTTCATTGAACCAAATGCCTTTAAAAGTGTGCGCTTTCGTTTCTCCCCTACACCCGTTATGTCGTCAAGTGCAGATTGGAAAAAACTCTTTGAACGGGTTTGGCGATGGAATGTGATTGCAAATCGATGTACTTCATCTTGGATTCGCTGTAGTAAATAGAACTCATGGCTATCTCGCTTTAAAGTCACTACTTGAGGCGGGCTACCAACAAGGAGCTGTGACGTTTTGTGCGTCGCGTCTTTTGCTAGACCACAAACAGGGATCGACAGCCCTAACTCATCTTCTACAACTTCTTTTGCTGCTGTAATTTGACCACTGCCTCCATCAATTACGATTAAATCGGGTAATGGGGCTTCTTCCTTTAGTAGCCGTACATAACGCCTCCGCACTACTTCTCGCATAGAACCATAATCATCAGGTCCTGCTACTGTCTTAATTTTATACTTTCGATAATGCTTTCGTGCCGGTTTGCCATCAATAAAAATCACCATTGCAGATACCGGGTCTACTCCTTGAATATTGGAGTTATCAAACGCTTCAATACGGTAAGGTGTTGAAATACCCATTGCTTCTCCTAGACGTTCAACGGCTTTAATCGTTCGTTCTTCGTCTCGCTCAATTAACGAAAACTTCTCCTTTAGTGCAATTGCCGCATTTTCTTCCGCTAGATCAAGAAGAGATTTCTTCTGTCCTCTTTTCGGTTGGCTAACTTTTACTTTTAAGAGTTCTGTTAATAATTCTGCATCCACATGCTCAGAAACAAATAGTTCTTTCGGTTTAATATGGTTCTTTTCTAAATAAAACTGTGCAATGAAGGAGAGCAGCTCCTCAGATGCTTCTTGATAAATCGGAAACATGGCAACATCTCGCTCAATTAATCGCCCTTGTCGCACAAAAAAGACTTGGACACACATCCAGCCCTTATCATAAGAAAACCCAAATACATCTCGATCGGTTTGATCTGAAAAGGACATTTTTTGCTTTTCCATCACTTTATCCATTTGAATCAGCGTATCTCTCAATTCTTGCGCACGTTCAAAGTCCAATTTTTCAGCCGCTTCTGTCATTTTTGCTTGAAGACTTTCTTTTATCTCAGTGTGACCGTATTTTAAAAAGCGGGTTATTTCTTGAACCATTTCTTGATTCTGTTTATCAGTTACGTCATACACACATGGAGCTAAACATTGGCCGATGTGATAGTACAAGCAAACGCTATCTGGCATCTTTCGGCACTTACGTAAAGGATACAAACGATCTAACAGCTTTTTAGTATCAGAAGCAGCCC
Source organism: Shouchella oshimensis (assembly GCF_004375095.1). NCBI lineage: Bacteria > Bacillati > Bacillota > Bacilli > Caryophanales > Bacillaceae > Shouchella > Shouchella oshimensis. The sequence goes on from NZ_SNUX01000001.1 coordinate 732,889, forward strand.
CTGCATTTGGATAGGGTCCAAAGTACTTTCCGCCATCCTTTTTTACTTGGCGAGTAATCACAAGGCGTGGATGTTTTTCATTGGTAATTTTAATATAAGGAAAGCTTTTGTCATCTTTTAAAAGGACATTGTATTTAGGGTCATGCTTTTTTATTAATGTTAATTCAAGGATTAACGCTTCAATATTGCTCGAAGTAACGATGTATTCAAAATCATGAATCTCCGTAACTAAGCGCTGTGTCTTTGTATCATGACTGCCAGTAAAATAAGAGCGCACACGGTTCTTAAGTACTTTCGCTTTTCCTACATAGATTATCGTTCCTTGCTTATCTTTCATTAAGTAACAACCAGGCTTATCAGGAAGTAGCGGAAGTTTATTTTGAATGGCATCATTCATAAATTGGCCTCCTATGTGTAAAAAAACCGCCTTCCTTTTAAAAAGAAGGCGGATCGTCTTACATTTGTTTGTTAAGAAGTTCAGCTAGCGCTTCTTTTGGTTGGAAGCCAACAGCTTTATCAACGACTTCTCCATCTTTCAGAACAAGTAAAGTCGGGATACTCATAACACCAAATTTACCAGCTGTTTCTTGGTTTTCATCAACGTCAACTTTAACGATTTTTGCTTTGTCGCCAAGGTCTCCATCTAACTCTTCAAGAACTGGTGCAATCATTTTACAAGGTCCACACCAAGGTGCCCAAAAATCAACGAGTACAACACCGTCTTTTGTTTCTTCAGTAAAGTTTTGATCAGTTGCATTTACAATTGCCATTTTTAAAAATCCCCTTTCCATTACAACGTACTTTAAGTATAACACTTCCATTTGAAGCAAGAAAATAATTTGCTCTACCATGTAGAGTGCCCACTGTTGATTTATGATAAACGATAAAGTTATAAAAGAAAAGCCACTTGCTCAAGCAAATGGCTTTCAAACTTAATTGGTCACTAATACATTACGTAATTCTTCTGTTAGTAGCGGTACAATCTCAAACAAGTCTCCAACGATCCCATAGTCAGCCACTTCAAAAATAGGTGCTTCCGGATCTTTATTAATGGCAACAATGACTTTTGAGTTTGACATGCCGGCCAAATGTTGAATCGCTCCAGATAGACCAATAGCAAAGTACAAATCAGGTGTTACCACTTTGCCTGTTTGCCCAATTTGCAGTGAATAATCACAGTATTCCGCATCACATGCACCTCGTGAAGCTCCAATTGCACCACCAAGGAGTTCAGCTAATTCTTCTAACGGTTTAAAGCCATCAGCACTTTTAACCCCTCGTCCTCCTGCTACAATGACATTTGCTTCAGATAGATCGACCCCACCTGTCGCTTTCTTAACAACTTCTTTCACAATGGTGCGTAAGTCACGAATATCAACCGCTACTGTCTCCACATCACCTGTTTTCGTTTCATCTTTTTCCGGTGCCACAATATTGTTCGGACGGATTGTCACAATCATTTTCTCGCTTTGCGTTGTTCGTTTTTCAAATGCTTTACCGGAATATATCGGTCTTGTGAAGTGTAAGCCCTCAATGGCAACAACATCTGAGAATAAGGCAGCGTCCATTTTCACAGCCAATCGTGGTGATACGTCTTTCCCGATAGACGTATGACCAAGAACCACTGCGTCAGGGTTTTCTTTATCGAACACTTGTAAAAATGCTTGTTTAAACCCATCCGTTGTGTAATGCTTCAGTGCGTCATTCTCTACTGCGATTACGCGGTCTGCTCCATATGCAAACAACGTTTTCGCCAGATCGCTCACAGTATCGCCAGCTAAAACAGCTACGATTTCCCCTCCATCAGCAATTTGCTTTGCTGCTCCAATGGATTCAAACGATACATTTCTTAACTCACCATTTTTCGCCTCTGCAAGAACAAGTGTTTTTCTACTCATGATGAAGCCTCCTTTTATATCACTTTCGCTTCTGATCGTAATAATGAAACAAGTTCTTTTACTTGTTCGCTTGGTTCACCTTCTAATTTCTTACCAGCTTGTTTCTCAGGTGGTAAATACACTTCACTAACAGACGTTTTTGCTTCAACATCCTCTTCTTCCACCTCTAAATCATCAAGGTCAAGTGTTTCTAAAGGCTTCTTCTTCGCTTTCATAATCCCTGGCAAAGAAGGGTAGCGAGGCTCATTCAGGCCTTGCTGAGCCGTTACGAGCAAAGGCAGCTGTGCTTCTACTTTTTCTTCGTCTCCTTCCACATCACGAACAATAGATGCGGTTTGACCATCAATAGAAAGACTTGTAATCGTTGTCACTTGTGAAATATCTAATAGTTCTGCAAGTCTTGGACCAACTTGACCCGATCCACCATCAACGGCTACATTTCCAGCTAGTATAATATCAAAATCCTGCTCTTTGAAATACGCATGCAGCAACGATGCTGTTGTATAAGGGTCACTCTCTTCAACCTCTTCCCGGTCTAAGAGCACCGCTTTATCTGCCCCCATTGCTAGCGCAGTGCGAAGCTGTTTCTCCGCATCTTCTTCGCCAACGGTTACGACGGTTACCTCACCACCATGGGCTTCTCGTAGAACGAGCGCTTCTTCTACAGCGTATTCATCGTATGGATTAATAATAAATTCTGCACCATCTTCTTGAACTTTTCCATTTGTTATTGAAATTTTTTCCTCTGTGTCAAACGTACGCTTTAAAATAACAAAAATATTCATCTATGAACCCTCCTCTATTAATTCCCTTTAAATACAGGCTTTCTCTTTTCTAAAAATGCTTGAACGCCTTCATGTCGATCTTCTTGTTTAAACACATCTCCAAAAGCGGCACGTTCTTTCTCTAATCCTACTTCTAGCTTGCTGTCGCTAAACTCCACTAATTCTAACGTTTTTTGAACGGTGAGAGGGCTTTTTCCTGCAATGACCGTTGCCATTGAACGCGCTGCTGAAAGAACGTCTTCTTCAGGTAAGACATGATTAATTAGCCCAACTAAATACCCTTCTTCTGCTGTCATTGGTTCACTTGTAAGCATCAGTTCTATTGCCTTAGCTTTTCCTATGAGTTTAGGCAATCGCTGTGTTCCACCAAACCCAGGTATGAGGCCAAGATTTAGTTCGGGTAATCCGAGCTTTGTTCCTTTTGCAGCCAGTCGTATATGACAAGCTAATGCAAGCTCTAAGCCACCACCTAACGCCGCACCATGAATAGCAGCAATAACTGGTTTAGGGGATTGCTCAATTTTCGTAAACGTTTCTTGTCCAATTTGACCTAGTTGTGCAAACTCCTGTTCATTTTTCACTTCTGTAAATTCTTTAATATCCGCACCAGCGGCGAAGAAGCGTCCTTCACCATGAAGAACCACTGCCTTAATCTCATTGTCTTTGTATACGTTTTCAAAAATCTCGTTTAACTCAGCCATTACGCCACGTGAAAGCGCATTGGCTGGTGGTCGAGTTAGTGTCACAATGGCTACACCTTCTTCAACCTGCCACATAACATGCTCCATTCTCTCTAACCCCTCTCCTTTTTACCGGTTAAGCCATGAAGTAACATTTCTTGTACCGTGTTTGTTTGGTTTGTTAACGAAAATTTTCCTTCGGACATGACCCAGTTTGAAACCACTTCATCAAGCGTTCCAAAAATCATTTGCCTCGCCAATAAAGGATCCAAATCGACATGAAACGTGCCACTTTTTTTCCCCTCTTGTACTATTTCGTCTATTAAGAGAAGATATCCTTTTAAAACTTGATTTATTCTTTGCCTCAATTCTACTTTAGACTGACGTAACTCTAATTGAGTAACAACAGCAAGGTGATAATCCCTCTCCAATTGAGCAAAATGAGACGAAATTAACACGTTTAATTTATCTTCAATGGTTTTCTCTTGTTTAATTTTCAGGTTGCTTGTTTCAACGAAAGAACCCATTTTTTCTTGAAATAAGGAGATTAATATATCTTCTTTGTTTTTAAAATATAAGTAAATGGTTCCATCTGCCACTCCAGCTTCTTTTGCAATCTTAGACACTTGAGCTTGATGAAACCCATGCTTCGCTATGACTAATACTGCTGCATCAATTATTTTATCGAATTTTTGACCTTTACGTTTACTCACTACAATCTCTCCTTACCACAATCATGAATGAGTATTCATTCATATTGATATTATAGTAAATGGGAGGATAATTGTCAAATAAGAAACTGGTTTCTTTGCCTGCATAGCAAAGAAACCTTTTGTTCTAAGCTTGCTTTTTTTCGTGGGCATCTCTCTTTGTTCGTTCTTCATCTAATAATACTCTTTTCAATATTTTACCTGTTAATGTAGCAGGCAATTCCTCTCTAAATTCATAGTACTTAGGAAGTTTAAAGGCAGCCATTCGTTTTGCGCAATAGCTCTTTAACTCTTCTTCCGTAACGGAAGCACCCTCTTTTAATACAACAAATGCTTTTACAGTTTCACCACGATATTCGTCTGGTACACCGATTACAGCAGCTTGCACGATTGCTTCGTGCTCATATAATACTTCTTCAATTTCACGAGGGTAAATATTATAGCCACTTGCAATAATTAATTCTTTTTTCCGATCCACTATATAGACGTAGCCTTCCTCATCCATTCGGCCCATGTCACCACTTTTAAACCAGTCACCATGAAACGTTTGACTCGTATCTTCAGGACGGTTCCAATAGCCTGACATCACTTGGGGACCTTTAATAAACACTTCCCCAATTTCTCCTATTTCTGCAGGTCCGTCACGTTCTAATGAGAAAATCATCACATCTGTATCTGGCCAAGGAATGCCTACACTTCCTGGCTTCCGCTTATCCCATATAGGATTGGCACATGCCACTGGAGAAGTTTCCGTTAAACCGTATCCTTCTACAATTCGACCATTTGTCAACTTTTCAAACTTCTGCTGAACTTCTAATGGAAGAGCAGCCGCGCCACTAATACATGCATTAACAGACGTTAAATCATATTCAGTAATATCTTCTTGCTTACAGAGCGCAATATACATCGTTGGTGCACCTGGAAATAGCGTTATTTTCTGCTTTTCAATTGTTTTTAGTACGTCTTTCGGGTTAAATCGTGGCAAAAGAACCATTGTTTGTGCCTTCAATACGGCGACATTCATAACGGTTGTCATACCATACACGTGAAAAAATGGCATCACACCGAGTACACGTTCTTTCGCGGGTTTAGCTTTATAGAGCCATGCATCACACTGTTGAGCATTCACAACAAGATTATAATGGGTGAGGATAACGCCTTTCGCTAGTCCGGTAGTTCCCCCAGTATATTGCAATAAAGCAACATCTGTGCTAGTGACTTCAACATCCGGCTGCTGAAGACTTCCCTCTTTAACGAGTTTCGTAAACCGTAATATCCGATCTGAGTATTCCACTTTCACTTTAGGAATACCTTGCTTTTTCTGTACAAGTGGAAAAAGCATGCCTTTTGGAAATGGTAAGTAATCGGGAATACTTGTAACGATAATCAGTTCAAGTGGTGTTTGCTCCATTACCTTTTGTACTCGAGGTAAGACTGAGTCCAGACAAACAATTAGTTTCGCTCCTGAATCAGATAACTGATGCTGGAGTTCTCGTTCCACATACAGAGGGTTTGTTTGAACAACAATTCCACCTGTCATTAAAATGCCGTAATAACTGATGATTGACTGTGGAGAGTTTGGCAACATAATTGCTACTCGATCCCCTTTTTTCACCCCCAATTTAATCAGCTGATTTGCAAAAGAAACGGCTTGATTATGCAAATCCTCATATGTGATTGATTTTCCTAAAAAATGAACAGCCTCGTGTTCAGGATACGCCTTGGCAGATTCAGTGAAAAAATGTTGCAACGGAAGCTCATCATAATGCATGGATCCCTCTACAGTTTTCGGATAGTGCTTCGTCCATCTTTTTTCAACGATCTCCATCGTTCCCCTCCTCATTCAGGCTCCTCACAATAGAAATGTATTCTCCTCATTTCCATTGTATTGTAATCGCTTACAGTTTCCAATTGTTTTTTCTTATTTTTTCAAAAAAATATGTGTTCTAAAAGAATTTCACTCTAGAAATCAGCCTTTACCCTAGCTTCGCTTGTCCATTAAAAAAGAAACGAACAATGTCCGTTTCTTTACGCTTTTGAGCACGTTACGCATATATGAACAAGAATAGAATTCCTGCTAGCGCAAAAATAGCACAGCAAATATACAATATGCGAATTAACAGTTTCATGGTTTTCCCCTACCCTTTTATTCCTGCTGAAATAACGAAAGACAATCCAATTGACAGAAGGAGAGATACTAGACCAACCGCTCGATTATCATTGCCTATTTCTTCGTCTACGTTAAAACCCGGTGTTAAAAATTCAAAAATAAAATAGCTAAATAATAGAAGTACAAAGCCAAAGCTCCCCCACATGAGCATCATAAGCAACGATTCAGATTGATGAATGACGTTGGCAAATATATTCGCCACGCCAAACATCTTCCCACCAGTAGCCATTGCTACAGCGACGTTGCCTTGCTTAATCTCTTCCCAGTTATTGTACTTTGTGACTGTTTCAAAAATGGCCAGAAAAACAATGAGCATTAATATCGTTACACTATAATTTGCGATTGTTTGAATCCATTCGTTTGATAATAAGCGCTCCATCTCTATAGCCTCCTATTTCAATTCCACAACCGTATTGCCAAGTCCACCTTCATTCATTCCACCATCACGAGAAGATTTAATTCGTGGATGACTAGCAACAAATTGTTTTACACCTTTTCTTAGTGCCCCAGTGCCTTTTCCATGTATGATGGAGACTTGGTGGTAACCAGCAAGAAGCGCATCATCAATATATTTTTCAATTCGATTCATCGCATCATCATAGCGGACACCACGTAGGTCTAGCTCCGCCTTTACATGAGCATCATTCCCACGAATGGTTGTAATTGCTTTTTGAGGCTCTAAAGACTTTGCTTGTTCCAGCACTTGTATATCATCAATGGCAACGGTCATTTTCATAATACCAAGTTGAACTTGATATTCCTTGTCCGTAACCTTTTTTACAACAGTACCTTTTTGATTAAAGCTGATGACTTTTACCTCATCGCCAGCTTTTGGAATACGTTTCGCTTTTTCCGCCGTTTTCTTCACTTGTTTTTGCTTTTTATTGAGCTTTGGCACAGCTTGATCCAGTTGTTTTCGTGCATCAATAAGCTGGTGTTCCTTAACTTGATAGCCGGCTTTTTGCAAATCTCTTAGCTCAGAGATGATCACTTCAGCTTCTTCTTTCGCATCAGCTACTGCTTTTGCTGCTTTTGCCTCTGCTTCTTCCATTATTTTTTCTTTCATTCGTTCAACTTCGTCGAGTTTTGCTTCTAATTCAGTTCGAAGCTTGTCTGCTTCAAGCCGTACTTGCTGTGCTTGACTCCATTCTTGTTCAGTCGATTTACGACTATCTTCTAAAGAAGAAATCATATTTTCCACTTGTGTCGAATCGCTATCAATCTGTAGTTTCGCGTCCGCAATAATGTCTTCTGCAAGGCCTAAACGTCTCGAAATCGCAAAGGCGTTGCTTCGTCCAGGTACACCAACGAGCAATCGGTAAGTCGGTCGAAGGGTTTCTACATCAAATTCAACGCTAGCGTTAATCGCACCATCCCGGTTAAACGCGTACCCTTTTAATTCACTATAATGCGTTGTTGCTGCTGCCAAAGCTCCTTTCTTGTAAACAAAATCAAGAATGGCAATGGCAAGTGCTGCGCCTTCCGTTGGATCGGTTCCTGCTCCTAACTCATCAAAAAGCACAAGACTATTTGCATTCATTTTCTCTAAAATCGAAACAATGTTCTTCATATGAGATGAAAAGGTACTTAAGCTTTGCTCAATAGACTGCTCATCCCCAATATCTGCAAATACATGCTCGAATACAGCTAATTCTGTTTTTTCATCAGCAGGCACATGGAGTCCTGATTGAGCCATAACCGTTAGCAGACCAATTGTTTTAAGGGTAACCGTTTTACCACCTGTATTCGGTCCTGTTATAACGAGAGAACGAACTTGATTTCCCATAGCGATATCACTTGGAACAACGTCTTCACTTGGCAATAAAGGGTGTCTCGCTTGTTTTAAATCAATGACCCCTTGATTGTTTAAAATGGGTTTTACCCCTTTAATCGACTTTGCATAATAGCCTTTCGCCGCAATAAAATCTATATCTGCTAATGTCTCTACATTGACTAGTAATTGCGCTTCTTCTTCAGCTACTTTTGATGACAGTTCAGTCAAAATACGTTCGATCTCTCTTCTTTCTTTCGCTTTCGCTTCTGTTAACTGATTATTTAACGTTACGATTGATGCAGGTTCAATAAACAGCGTCGCTCCCGATGAAGATTGATCATGAACAATTCCGCCAAAACTTCCTCGATATTCTTGCTTAACCGGAACAACATAGCGGTCGCTACGAATCGTTACAATAGCGTCAGATAACATTTTTCTCGTAGTGCTTCCTCTAGTGAGGGATTCGAGTTTAGACTTAATTGTCGATTCATAACTACGCATTTGATGACGAATCGTACGTAATGCTTGACTCGCTTGATCTAAAACAGTCCCATAATCGTCAATACAGCTTTTGATCTCCCTTTCAAGTGATGACAATGGTTCGAGGACTTGTATTCGTTCTTGCAACAACGGAATATCAATATTCCCCTCATCAATGATCTCTTCAAAAAAATACTTAAGTTGTTTACTTCCGTAAAGAGTTGAAGCAATTTCTGTGAGTTCACTTGCAGAAAGTACCCCTCCAATTGCTGCTCGCTTTACATGGGCTTTTATATCACTAATTCCACCTAATGGAACATGGCCTTTTAGGCGAATAATATCACTTATTTCAGCAGTTTCGTTTTGTTCTAATTGTACGTCCTCTAAATCGATCAAAGGCTTCAATGCTTGTACACGTTGTTTTCCTAAGCTTGATGCCACAAACCCAATCAACTGCGCTTTCATTTTATCGTATTCTAACACTCGGAGTACGTGCTCCATTATTAAAGCCTCCTGTCCTGCTTGTTCGTATTTAACCATGCAGTCAATTTTTCCGTTGACCATGTATTCATAATTGTATCATGAGGTACTTTCGCTTTTGTTGCTTGTCCATACCCATAAACAACATCATCTAGCATCTCTATCCGATGAGCATCGGAATTGATTGCAAGAGGTGCCCCAACTTCAACGGCCCGCTTTAGCCACATTAATTCTAAGTCGAGACGGTTTGGATTCGCATTTAGTTCCAAGACAGTGCCTGTCTCTTTTGCCCATTGAATAAGCTGTTCCACATCTACTTGATAACCTGCACGCTTTCCGATTAAACGTCCGGTAGGATGAGCAATCATGTCGACGTGAGGATTAAACATCGCTTGCTTCAATCGTTTCATAATAGCGGCTTTACTCTGTGAAAAAGAAGAGTGAATAGACGCAATGGCAAAATCAATGGATGCTAGCACGTCATCTTCATAGTCGAGACTGCCATCTGGCAAAATGTCCATCTCAATCCCAGTAAAAATTAAAAAATCCGTATGGCGTTCATTCCAATCCCGAATCGCTTGATGCTGTGCTTTTAACCGTTCAACTGAAAGTCCATTTGCCACTTTTAAATAGTGTGAATGATCCGTAATGGCAATATGACGGTAGCCCTTTTCTTTTGCAGCTTCGACCATTTCTTCAATTGACTGAGCTCCATCACTCCATGTCGTATGCATGTGTAGGTCGGACTGCACTACATAGGGCTTATATGGTTTTTCAATTGGATATCTATCAACCTCTGTACCATCTTCTCGTGCTTCAGGAGGAATATAGGCAGTATGAAAATGGTGAAAAAAAGCAGTCTCGTTAGGAAATGTGAGGATTTCGCCGGTTTCAAGTACCTCTACACCATACTCATTTATTTTTTCACCTTGTTGCTTTGCTAACTGCCTCATCCGAACATTATGGTCTTTAGAGCCTGTAAAGTGGTGCAAAGCAGTGGCGAAAGCCTCATCTGTCACAATGCGGAAATCGACAGACACAGTATGAGGGTTTCCTTTTATGTTCAACGAAACTTTCGTATCACCTTTTGAAATAATATCGGTTCGATCCTGTAAATCAAGAAGGCGCTGTTTCACTCCAGCCGGTTGATCGGTGGCAATAATGTAATCTAAATCTTTTACGCTTTCACTTAACCGTCTTAAACTCCCTGCTCTTGAAAAACGGATGACTTCTGACCATTCGCTTAATTGACTTTCTACCTTTTTGGCTATAGGCAAAACAGCCGCTAGGGGAAATCTGTCAGGTCGTTCATTCCACGACTCAATCGCTTGAATCATTTTCTCTTCAGATTTAGCTCCAAACCCTTCAAGTGATTGAATCGTCTTCGATTTAGCTGCTTCTAGCAACCCCTCTTTACTTTCAATCCCTAACTCTCGATACAAGCGCCCTACTTTTTTGCCACCTAAACCTGGAATTTCGATAAGTTCTATTAAGCTGGCAGGTAGACTTTCTTGTAGCTCGCGCAACACTGTTGACTGCCCTGTCTCCTTTAACTCTAAAATAACTTCTGAAGTAGCTTTCCCAATTCCAGCAAGTTGCTGTGGTTTATCAATCTCTTGCAAAGGTCGTTCATCCTTCTCCAAAGCTTGTGCCGCTTTTCGATAGGCAGAAATTTTGAATGTATTTTCCCCTTTAATTTCTAAATAACGTGCAATTTCTTCAATGGTTTGAATGACTTGTTTTTTATCCAACTTCTAACACTCCTTTACAAAAAAAAGCTCGCTATGCGCGAGCAATCATTAAAATGAAGGTCTTACCCATAATTCACTTAACCAGTCTGATAAATAAGGTGTATGATTAATCATTAGATCGGCCAAAACGGATGATTGAAGCGCCCCTTGAACGCTCCCTACTGGGATAACGGTTGCGACGAATAACAAAACAAATAGGAGCAAATAAATCTCTAGAAAACCTAATACGCCTCCTAAAAGTCTGTTTACCGTTTTTAATATCGGCAAATGAGAAACAAAATCTAACATCGATCCGATAATATGCAGAATAATTTTTGTCACAAAAAAGAGAATCGCAAACGCGATGGCTGAATAATACACGCTTTCTGCATCGAACGATTGAATAATCATGCCAATGGCGCCATCACCAGAAAAATCCGGATACGGAATGTATAGTCGTATCGTATTTGCTAATGGCTCATAATACCGCCATGCAATAAAGATTGCTACAAAAAAGCTTACTAAATGAATGAGTTGCAAAATAAACCCTCGGCGTCTTCCAATAAAGAAACCAAAGAGCAATAATACAAGGATGATTAAACTGAGCATCTTACTCTCCTTCAATGTCCCGTTTTAATTTTAAATAGTCATCCGCAATATTTAATGCAGTAAGTACGGACAATTTCGTTGTATCTAAATATGGATTTCTTTTTTTTAGTTCGTCCATTTTATCGTCTATATATTTGGCAACCGTTTTGACATGGGCAGCATGTTCTTCACTTACCACATTGTACGTTTGACCTTGAATACGGACTGTCGTCCTCGTTTTATTATCGTCATTTTCCACGAGAGAACCTCCATACCGTTAAGGCATTAGTTGAAACTAATCTTCATCATACCATGTTAGACTTAAATTGGAAACTGCTAAATAGCTGACTCCCAACGCTGGCGCAGTTTTTCCATTCTTTCACATAAATTCGCCTTTCAGTAGATGCGCTGTTCCTTTTCTTTGTCCAGTACAAGAGAATTTTTACACATGCAATAGTGTCAAATCCAAAAAGAGCTTTTCCATTTATCACTAAAAGTGACTTATTGGAAAAGCTCATCATTTAAGCAAACAAGGGGGGATTTTTCTTACGAACGTAATGTCGCTTGATACGTATCTGTTAAAGCTTCCAACACTTGTTCATGCTGCTCTTGCACTTCTTCATCAGTTAACGTGCGTTCGTTATGACGATACGTTAACGAGAAAGCAACTGACTTTTTACCGTCTTCTAAATGCTCACCTTCATATAAATCAAATAGGTTAACTTGCTTAAGTAAACTACCACCTGCTTCTTCAATAACGGTTGTTAGGTCGGCAACAGGGATGTGCTGATCTACTACAAGAGCAATGTCCCGTCCAATTGATGGAAATTTAGGTACACCTTGGTACAGAACCATTTGATTAGCCTGGTTAAAAAGCGGCTCTATTGTTAATTCAAACGCATATGATTCATCAAGGTGCCATTCATCCTCAAGGGCAGGGTGTACTTGTCCTATTATTCCAATTGGCTCACCCTTTAACAGGATCGTTGCGGTACGACCAGGATGAAAATCCGCTTGTTCTGTTTGCTTGAAAGTCACGTCTGCTGTTAAACCAAGTGAAGCAAATAGTTGCTCAACCATGCCTTTCAACAAGAAGAAATCACTTTGTTTTTTCTCGCCTTGCCACATGTGATTTAAATAGGTACCACTAATAAGACCTGCAACGCGTTCTTCTTCTCGAGGTAATACCGTTAATCTTTCTTCCGTTGTTAAAAAGACGGAACCTAGTTCATAAATAAATAGGTCTTGATTACGATGATTACGGTTATGGGCGGCGATATCATATAAATGTGGCAACAAACTCGTCCGCATAACACTGCGTTCTTCACTCATCGGCTTGTCAATTCGTATCGGTCGATAGACATCCTCTACAAAACGTGTTGCTTTTGCCGGACTTGTTAAAGAGTAGCTGATGACATCTGCCAATCCAGTTGCGCTTAGAACCCTACGAATTTGAGAGCGAACAAGCTGTTTTGGTGACCGTTTCCCTTGAGTTGTTGTACCAATGGGTAAAGTAGAAGGAATGTTATCATACCCGTGTATGCGAGCGACTTCTTCATAGAGGTCTTGTTTTATCACAAGATCCTTTCGACGCTCAGGGATGGTGACAACGAGATCATGGTCTACTTTTTCACATGGAAGCTGTAAGCGTCCCATGATGTTAGCCACCTCTGATATAGATAAACTTGTTCCTAAACGATGATTCATTTGCTCCAAGTTAAGAGAGATCGTTGTTTCTTTTTTCACACGATGATCAACGGTTACATCACCATTTAACACTTGACCGCCAGCTAAGTCTTGAATCAAGTATGCAGCTCTTCTCGCTGCTTCTCCAATCCTGCTCTCATTGACTCCCTTTTCAAATCGAGCACTTGCATCGCTTCTAAGATTCATTAATTTAGATGACTTCCGAACAAGTGCAGGCGCAAACGATGCTGCTTCAAGAACAATCGTAGTTGTCGAATCCGTTACTTCTGAATCCAATCCACCCATTACCCCTGCTAAAGCAACAGGCTCTTTACCATTCGTAATAACGAGTTGCTCTTCACTTAATGTCCGCTCAATTCCATCTAATGTGGTGAATGATTCGTCGTTGTAAGCGCGTCGAACGTGAATTTCCCCTGTTCCTAGAGCATGAAAATCAAAAGCATGTAATGGTTGACCATATTCAAGTAATACATAGTTTGTCACGTCAACAACATTGCTTATCGGACGTATTCCTGCTGCCATTAGTCGATTTTGCAACCAAGCAGGGGAAGGTCCAACTTGAACATTTTTTATGACTAATGCTTGATAAAATGGCGTATCTTTAGCATGATCGACTTGAACGCTTATATGTTCTTCAGCCATTTCCTTAATTTCTCTCACTTTTGCTTTTGGCAATTTAACAGGACGATCATACAAAGCCGCTAATTCATAGGCGACACCAATCATATGCATACAGTCTGAGCGATTTGCTGTAAGGTCTAGTTCGAGCACTCGGTCATTCAATGCCATAATGGTAAGCACATCATCTCCAGGGTTTACTGCTGCATCTTCAGAAAAAACATAAATCCCTTCTGCATAGCGCTTTGGAACAAGCTTCCCCTCAATTCCAAGTTCTTGTAAAGAGCAAATCATTCCTTGAGAAAGTTGCCCTCGTAATTTTGCCTTTTTGATCTTTACATTACCAGGTAAGCGTGCTCCAACTTTCGCAACAGCTACATATTGACCAGCATCAACGTTTGGGGCCCCGCACACAATTTGAACCGGTTCTTCTTCACCAATATCTACTTGACAGACATTTAATTTATCTGCGTCTGGATGTTGTTCTATTGCTTTTACATAACCAACAACGATGTTGGTTGCACCACTGTTTCGATTATGAATAAAATCAATTTCGATTCCACTTCGCGTCATCTTCTCCGCAATTTCTTCTGGTGTAATATCGTCTATTTCAATGTAATCTTGTATCCATTCGTATGAAACTAACATTTATTTTTTCTCCCCTCACTTTGTATGAAACTGTTGTAGGAACCGGTGATCATTTGTATAAAACTGACGAATATCATCAATGTCATACTTTAACATTGCTAAGCGCTCAACACCCATTCCAAAAGCAAATCCACTGTATTCATTTGGATCAAACCCACTCATCTCAAGTACACGCGGATGAACCATCCCTGCGCCTAATACTTCAATCCACCCAGATTGCTTACACACTCGACAGCCCTGTCCTTTACAAATCCCGCAAGACACATCAATTTCCACTGACGGCTCTGTAAAAGGGAAAAAGCTTGGTCGTAAACGAATATCGCGGTCTTGTCCAAAAAATTGTTTAGCAAAGAGTTCAAGTACACCTTTTAAATCACTCATACGAACGTCTTTATCTACATAAAGCCCTTCAGCTTGCATAAATTGATGAGAGTGCGTGGCGTCATCATCATCACGTCTAAAAACTTTCCCTGGTGCAATTACTTTAACTGGCCCTTTCCCTTTATGGGCTTCCATTGTTCGTGCTTGTACGGGAGATGTCTGCGTTCGAAGTAGTGTGTCCTCTGTTATATAGAAAGAGTCTTGCATGTCACGGGCTGGATGATCTTTCGGTAAGTTTAATGCTTCAAAATTGTAATAGTCCGTTTCAATCTCAGGACCTTCACCAACTGAAAAGCCCATTCCCAAAAAGATTTCTTCAATTTCGCGAACGACTTGATTTAGTGGATGCGTTGTTCCTTGTTTCGGTTTGCGTCCAGGCAGCGTCACGTCAATTGTCTCTGCTTTTAACTTCTGTTCAAGAGCAGATGCAGCCATTACCTCCATTTTTTCATCAATAGCTGCTTTAATATCGTCACGAACGACATTAGCCAGTGCGCCAATAACTGGACGCTCTTCAGCAGATAGCTTACCCATCCCACGTAACACTTCCGTAATTGGACCTTTTTTTCCTAAATAAGCGACGCGTACGTCTTGTAATTCTTTCTCTGATTGAGCTGCTGTTACTTTAGCTAGCGCTTCTTGCTTTAATCCTTCTAATTGTTCTCGCATCTTATAGCCTCCCTTAGCATTCAAGAAAACAACAAAAAGAGCCTCCATCCCCTGGAAAGGGACGAAAGCTCGCGGTACCACCCTTAGTTCACATACGTAAAAACGTTGACTTCATTCACTATAACGGCTCTTAACCGGTATCCTCTTTTAAGAGGACAGCTCCAGAGTGAATTCAGCCCTGCCGTTCCTTAAAGTTGCTTCCAGTCTAGACAACTTCTCCCTATAAGGTGGTCATGAACGTACTACTCTCTATCATTGCTTTTATTATTATTTTATTGTCTTCTATTATAATCAACTTATCTTTAATGTGCAAGGCTACCCTTGTAAAGAAAAAAGCAAAATGCCTGTTGCAATTCCTACGTTAAGTGACTCCGAATCATGATTGATTGGAATATAGACGTTTTCGGTGGTTTGAGCAAGTAAAGAGGGCTGTACGCCTTCTCCTTCATTCCCTACAAGTAGTGCAAAAGCTGGATAGGTTTGACCTCTGTTTATTGGAGAAGCGTTTGTTAAAGCGGTGCCTATGACAGGTACAGCTTCCTCCTTAAACATTTCTACCCATTGATGAAGATCACCTGTGTAAATGGGCAAGTGAAACAAAGCACCTTGGGTCGAGCGAATGACTTTATCGTTATATAAATCCACTGTTCCTTTTCCTAGAATGACGCCTGACGCATGTAGGGCAAGTGCCGTACGTATAATCGTACCAACATTTCCTGGATCTTGAACGCCATCAAGCAATACGTATATTCCGTCTAAAGACGTCGGTTGCTTCATTATTCTTTTTTGGCAAACAGCGATGATACCTGGCGGTGTTTCGGTCATTGATAATTCGGCCATAACCGCTTGTGTAACATAGTAAATTGAACCAGAGAAATTCGCCACATACTCTTTGCGAGTTGTAATAATTGTCTCAATCACAACAGATGCGGCAAGTGCCTCGTCAACTAAATGATCACCTTCTATAAGGAAGGAACCAGTCTGCTCTCTCCCTTTTTTCGTGTGTAACTTTTTCCATGCTTTTACCCGTTCATTTTTCGTTGATTCAATTGTCTTCAACTGTCTAGCCTCTCTTTTTTACTGTTCTTCCTAAAAGAATAGCTTGTTTTATACATAATTTCTACCCTTTTAAAGCCATACTATAGAGGATTCATTTAACCTAGGGGGTAATCGCATGGGATTTAACTTACGTGGTGCTATTATGTCTAATATTCAAGGATCAAGTCAAGAAGACGTTGAAGCAACGATTTTAGACGCTATACAAAGCGGAGAAGAAAAGATGCTTCCTGGTCTCGGCGTTCTCTTTGAAGTGTACTGGCAGCAAGCAGATGAATCAACAAAAGATCAACTTTGCGCTGATATTAGCAAAGGCTTAAACTAAAAAAAGCGAGCGATTCCGCTCGCTTTTTTTGTGTATAAGACTACTTGTCTTTTTCACGACATAGACATAAAGCATGTCTATTTTATTGAGGTGTACCTTTTGCTATTTCGATGGTTCTTTTCCATACTTGCAATTCTATTATTGTGCTACGGTATATCGTTTATGTTTCACCACCCGATGGAAACATATGGGTTCCGCGGATTTCGCTTTTTCTTATTTATTCTCCATCTTTGCATCTTCTTATATGGCATTGATTTAATTCGTAATCATCCCAAGTGACGTTACTGGATATAAACAACATTAATTAGAATAAATAACACAACAACGCTTAACCCGATTAGAACCCACGGCGCCAATTTCCACTTTTCCTTTTCTCCTTTTCCAAGGGAAGCCAAACTAAAGCCAACACTTGCAAATAAGACGAGTAAGGCAATGGAGCCGAGGGCATTGGTTACCCATGAAGGAAAAGCTGTCGCAAATCCGGTTAGCAGAAACACTGCAAATACGCCTAGCATCATTGAAGAAATGACCGTTAACACAAAAGACCACTTTCCGTATCGATTCATTTGCTAACCCCTTTTACTTATGAACCAAACGTTAACTGTTTTACTGTGTCTGCGTCTAATTTTTTTATCACTTCCACTAACAGCTTCACTGTGTTTTCATAGTCATCTCGATGTAAAATACCTGCATGAGTGTGGATGTATCGCGTCGCAACCGTAATAGACAGTGCTGGTACACCATTCGCTGTTAAGTGAATAGAGCCAGAATCGGTACCTCCACCCGCGATAGAATCATATTGATACGGTATTTGATTTTCATCTGCTGTTTGTATAACAAGATCTCGAAGGTCTTTATGAGGAATCATCGATGCATCAAACAAAATAATTTGTGGACCTTTACCTAGGGTACCTTCGCCTTTCGTTCCAGGTGTATCAGCTCCTATCCCTACATCAACACCAAATCCAATGTCAGGTTGAACAGCATGAGCGCTTGTCTTTGCTCCTCGTAATCCTACTTCCTCTTGAACGGTACCCACACCATAAACAACATTAGGATGCTCTTGACCTTGTAACTGCTTTAAGACGTCAATCGCGATTGCGCAGCCGATGCGGTTATCCCAAGCCTTTGCCATTAATAGCTTTTCATTTTTCATAACAGTAAATTCACAAACAGGTACAACAGCATCTCCAGGCATAATTCCAAATTCAGCTGCTTCTTCTTTGGAGCTTGCCCCAACGTCTATAAACATGTCTTTTATATCAACAGGTTTTTTTCGAGCCTCTGGTGACAAAACATGAGGTGGTTTAGAGCCAATGACACCTGCAACATTTCCTTTTTTCGTCATAATGGTCACTCGTTGCGCAAGCATAACTTGCCCCCACCAGCCACCAATCGTTTGAAAACGGAGGAAACCTTTATCGTCAATTGTCGTCACCATAAAGCCAATTTCATCTAAATGGCCAGCAATCATAATTTTTGGACCTGCTTCATTGCCCACTTTCTTCGCAATCAAACTTCCTATGTGATCTGTTTCGATTGAATCCGCATATGGAGAGATGTATGATTTCATTACATCCCTAGCTTCTTTCTCAAAGCCAGAAATTCCGTTAGCATCTGTTAAATCTTTTAGCATTTGTAATTGTTGATCCAAATTAAGCACTCCCTCTTTGCGCAATACCGTTAGTATAACGAAATTTCTTTTTTTCAACAAACGTTTAGTAGACAAGTTGTTCGGGAAACTTTATAACTAATTATTGAAACCTTCCTTTTCCATCTTACGTAGTATGACTAGTAAGGGATCTATTTTGAAAGGAGCTGTCCTCCATGCTTGTTATTCTATTCCGCATTCTCATTATTTTAACCATAATTGTCATTGCTTATAGCCTCGTTAAATATATAGTAAAGCCTGAGAGGAAGCTGACAAAGGCACAGGAAAAGAGAGAATTTTATTTCCTTGATGAAGAAGAAAATGTCCGAAAAAATTTTTTTATTACGTATAAGGGCTTATTGTTTGAAGGGGAGAAATATTTAGAGGCTACAGCTGATTCCTTTGACATTACACGTATTCATATGAACTTGGATCAGCATTCTTTAAAGGGATTTCGCTATGAAGATTTTCATTTTTTAGAAGAAGAAATTCGAATTCGCTATCCGAAAGCTACAATAGAATGGTCAAAACCAGTTAAAGAGTTCATGAAATCATCATCAACTAGCGCTCAACCTACTACGTAAGCAACAAGAAAGCCAGCATACTCTTTTTTGAGTAAGCTGGCGTTTATTATTACTCGGCTTTCTTCAATCCAATGTTAGCGCGAACCTTTACTTCAGAATATTTTTGTTCATTTCGCTCTTTAGATAAATAGGTTCCAATAATGCCTCCTAAGAAGCCAATTGGGACTGATATAATTGCCGGATTCGTTAAATCAATTAACGGATCACCGACTATAAACGCAGTGCCATCAGCTTTTATGACGTTCGGACTAACAGCAACTAAGAACAACGCAGACAGTAGACCTGATAGCATAGCCGTAATAGCTCCTGCTGTGTTAAAGCGCTTCCAATAGATTGTGTATACAATGACTGGGAGATTCGCACTTGCCGCCACACAGAATGCTAGCGCAACTAAAAAAGCAACATTCATATTTTGCGCGAATAGGGCAAGTATAATTGACAAGATCGCAACTGTGACAGAAGCTAGTCGTGCTGCTACTACTTCTTGTTTTGGTGTTGCTTTACCCTTTTTAATAATCTGTCCATACACATCATGGGCAAATGCAGATGCTCCTGACAAAACCAGACCAGCAACAACGGCAAGAATGGTCGCAAATGCAACAGCTGCTACAAACGACATGAATAGTTCTCCACCAAGTTCCTCAGCTAATAATGGGGCAGCCATATTCCCAGCTGGATTTGCTTCCATAATAGCATCCGAACCAACAAAAGCAGCCGCACCAAAGCCTAAGAAGATCGTCAATAAATAGAAAATCCCAACAATCCACGTCGCTGTTACAACAGAACTTCTTGCTGTCTTCGCATCTCTTACTGTAAAGAAACGCATGAGAATATGTGGAAGCCCTGCTGTACCGAGCACTAATGCAAGCATTAAGGAAATGGAATCAATTGGTGCTCTTCCTTGGCCACCTGGATTTAAGAACCCTTCTCCTTCCATTGAACTGACCGTTGAGAACATCTCAGCAATATTAAAGTTAAATTGAAACAGCACCATAATAGAAATAAGAACTGTAGCAATCATAAGCAATGCAGCTTTGACAATTTGAACCCAGCTCGTTGCCGTCATTCCTCCAAAAAGTACATACGTTGTCATCATCACGCCGACTAATAAAACAGCCCATGTATAAGGGATATTGAAAAGAAGTTGTATAAGTGCACCGGCCCCTACAAGTTGCGCAATCATATAAAAAATGACAATGGTAATCGTACTTCCAGCGGCGACACCTCGAACTTTTCGAGCATCGAATCGAGAATGAATCATATCCGCTAGCGTATATTTTCCTAGGTTACGCAACGGCTCAGCAACAATAAACATAACGACGAGGTACGCAACTAGATAACCAATACTATAAAAGAAACCATCAAATCCAAAAAGGGCTATTGCGCCTGCTATCCCTAGAAAGGAAGCCGCAGATAAATAATCCCCAGCAATGGCTAAGCCATTTTGCCAACCTGTAAGCCCGCCTCCTGCTGTATAAAATTCACTTGCTGTTTTTGTCCGCTTTGCAGCAAAATACGTAATAACAAGAGTTAAGGCAACGATAGCTAAAAACAGTGTAATGACGGCTGGGTTCATAGACTAGCCCTCTCTTTCCGCTCACTTTCTTCAATTACCTCTTCAGCGAGTTTATCGAATTTAGCCGCTTTTCTTACGTAGAGGGTACACAAAGTCCAAGTCATGATAAATTGTGCTATAGCTAACACCCAAGCCCACGTAATATCGCCATAGACCTGTCCATTTAATACGTCTGTATAAACGGCAAGTATTGGTAACGAAAAGTAAAACATCATAAAAAAGATGATGGAAGGAACTAAAAAGCCTTTTTTCTCTTTCATCAGACGTTTAAATGACGGGCTCTTCTCCATTTTCTCATAGTATGAATCCTGATTTTTTCTCACGCCGACTCCTCCTTTATGAATCACTATTCATTAGTAAATCGATTTTCCTCCTTAAACAAATCAGAATATATTTAGTTTATGTAAACGCTATCAATAAGTCAATTATTAATTTTCTAAAAATAACAATTACGTTCTCTCATTCCACGCTTTCTATCCATCTATCGACCTCTAAAAAAAGAAAATCCCTTTACTTTTGAGGTAAAGGGGCGTCAATGTCATTTGGCTGATACGCGTCGGTAGGCTTTTTAGGACGAATAATAAACATAAATAAAGCTAGGAATAAAGAAAACACGATTAAGCCAGGTAGTGGTAACTCATGGATTAATCCACCGAATGCAGTATAGACAATAGCTGGTGAAATATTCATCACTGCTGATTGTTTAACATAATCACGATAATGCTTAGACTCTTCCATTACATAAAAGGAAAGAGCATGGAAGTGAACAAATGGCATAATACGCAAAAGAAGTAGTTGCCAAATCGTTAAACTTGCTTTCGAGCCGAGCAATTTTTCTTTAACCATTTTTAGCTTGTTATACACTTTTGGAAAACGCTCAATGAGCCAATAAAACGTTAGGCTCACTCCCATTAATCCAACATATGAAAAAATCATTCCGTAGAAAAGTCCAAATACATAACCACCAGCTAGCGTTACAAGCAAAACAGGTAGAAACAACACTGGACGTAAAATATGAAGAACAATAAATAATACCGGTGCCAACCAGCCAGCAGCTTCAATATAGGCGAGTGCGTCTGTAAGTAAGCCGTCCATCGTCATGCCTCCTTATTACCATGTATATGCTACAACGATGTGTAAATGAACAACCCTACAGCTAGTTGCAAAACAACAATTGCCGGTATTCCATATTTAAATGAGGGCTTCCTTGTCTTATGGCGAAAACTATACATACCTGCTAGTAAGCCGACACTACCACCAATTATAGCAAATAAAAATAGACTCTTTTCCGGTATTCTACTTCTTTGATGGCGTGCATTGTGCTTATCCATACCCATTACAATAAAAGTAAAAACCGAAAGCAAACTAAGATAAACAAGCATTGATTATCTTCTCCTATATACTTTAAAAAAGTACAGCCAAATGGCTGTACTTTATATTAGTTATTTAAGCTAGCTTTTGCTTGGTCAGCTAATTGAGCAAATGCTTTTTCATCATTTACAGCAAGTTCTGCAAGCATTTTACGGTTTACGTTAATTTCAGCAAGCTTTAATCCGTGCATTAAACGGCTGTAAGAAAGACCATTTATACGAGCAGCTGCATTAATACGTGTAATCCAAAGCTTACGGAAATCACGCTTTTTCTGACGACGGTCACGGTAAGCATACTGAAGTGATTTCATTACTTGTCCTTGAGCGGACTTGAATAACGTATGTTTAGAACCGTAATATCCTTTAGCTAGTTTTAAAATCTTTTTACGACGACGACGAGCGACATATCCACCTTTTACTCTTGGCATCGCAAATCCCTCCTTCTATCTGAACGAACAGTTTATTTTTTCTTGTATGTTAGCATTTGACGAATACGTTTGAAGTCTCCAGAATGAACAATTGCAGACTTACGTAATTTACGCTTTTGTTTCTGAGATTTGTTACGGAACATGTGGCTAGTATACGCGTGTGAACGCTTTAGCTTGCCAGTCCCAGTTTTCTTGAAACGCTTTGCAGCGCCACGGTGAGTTTTCATCTTAGGCATAATAACGTCCTCCTTTTAACTAATCCTAAAAACTAAAATTATTTCTCCGCTTTTGGAGCCATAATGAGAAACATGCTACGTCCTTCCATCTTCGGACGCGATTCAATAGTGGCAATATCTTCACATTCTTTTGCAAGTCGCTCTAGTACATCACGCCCGATTTGAGAGTGTGTAATCGCACGACCGCGAAAACGAATAGAAGCTTTTACCTTATCGCCTTTTTCAAGGAATTTACGTGCATTTCGTAATTTCGTATTAAAATCATTGTCTTCAATCGTTGGACTAAGACGAACTTCTTTAACAGTAATTACTTTCTGCTTTTTACGTGCTTCCTTATCTTTTTTCTGCTGCTCATAGCGATATTTTCCGTAATCCATGATACGGCAGACAGGCGGTTTCGCATTTGGTGCCACGCAGACAAGGTCAAGATTTACTCTCTGTGCCATTTCCAGTGCTTCATGCTTTGATTTCACGCCAATTTGATCGCCATTAGCGCCAATTAAACGTACTTCTCGAGCTCGAATCCCTTCATTGACCAACATGTCCTTGCTAATAATGAGCCACCTCCAGTGGTTTTTGTGATGCAGCTAAAGCAATATAAAACGTCGATACGCAAAAAAATGCAGGTACACACGGCACCCACATTTAATCAGCTCATTAAATAAAAACTGACGATTTCTAACCTGACAACCGTTGTCAACAGGTGAGAAGCGGGTGCTTCTTCTTGCTTTATTTGACTAACACAAGTGCTAATATACCATTATTTATTACCCTTGTCAACGTATGATTGCTTTATTCATAGCGCAACGCATCAACAGGATCCAACTTAGCAGCTTTATTAGCCGGTAGTAAACCAAAAACGACTCCAACAACAATAGAGAACGTTGTGGCAATGGTAATAACAGGAATGGAAAGTGCTACGTCTAAATCAAACCCATTTCCGATTAACACAACAAGTAGGCTTCCAATTAAGATCCCAATTAGTCCACCTAAAAATGTGAGGACGACCGATTCAACGAGAAATTGTAGCATAATTTGTCCAGTTGTCGCACCCATTGATTTACGAATGCCAATTTCTCTAGTTCGTTCTGTAACGGAGACAAGCATAATATTCATTACGCCAATCCCTCCAACGAGTAAAGAAATACCCGCAATACCCCCAATGATGACCGTCAAAATTTGCGTTATCCCTGCATCCGCTTCTAAAAATTGGCTGGCATCATGGCTTTGATACGCATCAATTGTATCGTGGTTCGTATTTAACGTATACATCACATCGGCAACGGCCCATTCCGCTTGTTCAACAGACTCTGCAGAAATACTCAAACCTGAGTATCCTTCTCTGAAGAAAATTTGTTTCCACGTTTCATATGGCATAATCACTTGTTCATATTCATAACTAAGGATACTCTCTGAAGGAGCTAGTACCCCGATAATCTCCATTGGATAAGCGCCAATTTTCATCGTTTGACCTACAGGAGATTCATATGGGAACAACATCTCTGCTAATGATGTGCTTATGACTACTTTTCTCGTACCTGCTAAAAAATCAATAGGCGTTAACAACTCACCATCCATCGCATTATATTGGTAAAGATCAAAGTAATGCATATTCGTGCCAATAATATCGGCTTCGCTTTCCATTTCTCCAACACTTAACGTCCGGTAGTCAGAGGCTGTAGCAACTACTGACTGCACATCTGGTAATGCTTGAATATCTTCTAGGTCTTGTTCGGTATATTGCTGTCCAAACCATATATTTGGGTTCTGTGCTTGATCTTCCTCTGATGGTTCAAAATAGACGGTGCGAATGTTTTCCACACCAATCATTTGCTCTTTCAGCTTTTGTTCAGCTCCTTGTCCGATAGCAACAACGATAATAACAGCAGCAACACCGATAATGATTCCTAATGTCGTTAAAATAGCGCGCATCTTTTGGGCAACAATTGAACTAAAGGCCATTTTTATATTCTCAATAATGTTCACGTTTTCAGTCCTCTCCCTAACACGTTACGATGCGGCATCGTTAATTTTACCGTCACGTACATA
Organism: Shouchella oshimensis; assembly: GCF_004375095.1. Classification (NCBI taxonomy): domain Bacteria; kingdom Bacillati; phylum Bacillota; class Bacilli; order Caryophanales; family Bacillaceae; genus Shouchella; species Shouchella oshimensis. The sequence goes on from NZ_SNUX01000001.1 coordinate 757,482, forward strand.
TACAACTCGATCCGTCTGAGCTGCTACTTCGTTTTCGTGGGTAATAATAACAACCGTCGTACCTGCTTGATTGAGCTCTCGTAGTAAGCGAATAATGGCTTCACTAGTTTTTGTATCAAGTGCTCCTGTAGGCTCGTCAGCAAGAATTAAGGATGGTGAATTGACTATTGCCCGGGCAATAGCGACACGCTGTTTTTGTCCACCTGAAAGGGAGGTTGGCTTGTAATGGACACGATCTGCTAAGCCAACTTTGGCAAGGGCCGCAAATGCTCTTTCCTTACGTTCTTTTTTCTTCATTCCACTATAGATTAATGGTAGCTCAACATTTCTCCAAGCAGATTGTCGTGGAAGTAAGTGGAACTGTTGAAACACAAAGCCAATCTTTTTATTTCGAATTTGCGCAAGCTGTCGCGGTGTCTGCCGATCAATTTTTTCGCCATCGAGTACATACTGACCTGTTGTTGGCTTATCAAGACAGCCCAAGATGTTCATAAGCGTTGATTTACCAGAACCCGAAGGGCCCATAATCGACATAAAACTCCCTTTCTCAATCTGTAAGTCTATTGGAGAGAGCACTTGCGACCAAGAAGGCCCTAAGCGAAATGATTTCGTCACTTGATTTAACGTAATCACAACTCATCATCTCCTTCTTGCTCCTCTAATTCTTCAGTCTCATCTTCTTGTTCCACGTCATCGAATTCATTTTCGTCAAATTCACCTTCATCGAATTCGCCTTCTTCAAATTCGCCTTCTTCAAATTCACCTTCAATAAATCCTTCTTCATAAAACCCTTCTTCATTAAATTCGCTTACCGTAATCGACATTCCCTCTGTAACCATTTGCATATAGTCTGCAATTACAAAATCTTCCTCTGTTAGACCATCTAGAATTTTTACTGAGTAATCATTCGCGTAATCAATTTCTATTTCACGACGAACGGCAACCCCATCTTCATAAACAAAAACAAAGCTACCCATCTCATCATATTGAACCAACTCCATGTCCAGCGTCAGACCCATCTCTTCACTTGTCACAATTTCCGCCATCACTTGATAACCAGGACGTAAATTTTCCGTTTCTCCCTCGGTTATTTTAATGGTAACAGGGTATTGCGAACCAGAAGAATCTCCATACCAATCGTCACCCTCTGTTGGAAAATAAGATACATCAATCACTTCACCAGACCAAAATCCTTCTTCAATTGTATCGGAATAAATAGACGCCACATGGCCAAGCTCCACATCTAGCGATTGTCGTTCCGAAACATTCCCTGTAATTGTAAATTGAGTCGTATCGGCGATTTCCATTAAAGGCAACGAGTTCCCTAAATCGTCAGTATTTCCACCTTGATCGTTGACGCTCAGCACTCTTCCATTAATTGTACTCGTTAGCGTCAGCTCTCCTTTTTGCTTTTTCGCGGTTTCCAATTGATTTTGCAGACGTGAGATGGCATAGCTTTCTGCTTTCTTTTGATCTGCTAATTCTGCCAGTTCAGCATCTAATTCCGCAATGGTCACAAGAGGTTCTATTTCCGTCCGATCTCCTGTTTCTTCATCTTCAAGATAAGTGGGTTTAACGTCAGGTCCATTTTTTCTTTTTGTCAATTCTGCCTCTGAAGCAGTTAAATTACGGACCGTCGTTTGTCCTTGTTCAATTTGTAATTCAAGATCTTGGATTTCAAAATCAATTTCTGTTGTGCTATATTGTAAGATTGGCGTGCCTTCTTCTACTTCATCTCCCACCTCAACAAGCACTTGATAGGAACCTTGTTCAGCAGAAGGTTGTACGATTTGTCGATTCACTAGCTCAAGTGACCCAGGCACCATGACAACTGTACTTAAATCTTCATACATAGGAGAAATTAATTCAAATGTTTCCTCATAACCACTTACCGCTAAGTCTTTTCCTTTTGTCATCCCATAAACCGTAAATGTTGCAACAGATGCCACAACTAAACTAGCAATGATTCCTTTTTTCCAAGCTTTCACGTTACATCATTCCTCCTACTACTTGAAAAATAAACACTACGGCGAACATCCCTACACCAATTGCAATGGCAACAAAACGTTCAAATGCTGCAGTTCGAATTAAACCGATCACAATTAATAGGATAAAGAGCAACGTCGACACTTCTAAACTTGCTAAAAAGGGATAGAGTAAGTGCTCTTGATTAACAAACACTGCTGGTGCTGTGTACATGTAGCCATATGTACCTGCAATCGTGTTCATAATCATGACGTACAAAAAGCCTACACCTACGACAAGTGTAGCGAACACCGTCATCGAATAGAGAGTCCCGTAGGTCGTATCACGATTGTGCATCTTCGCAAACGCAAAGAAAAGAAGCGAAAGAAGAGGTGGCACAGCAGCAAAAACCCCTAAGACAGAAAGCCATACTATCGCGTTCGTCACAAATGAATCTATATTCATACTTGAAAGTGGGTCGGGCTCATAGTAATAGTCATCCATATACATGTCCTCACCATAAAACTCGCCAGTTTGAGATGGAACAAGACCACCTTGTCCTGCTAAAACAGGAATGAGTAAGCCAATAAGCACGATAGCTAAAATTAAAAACATTGGTCCTAGCGCTTTAGGTTCATAGCGAATTCGATCGAATTGCTTTATAGGGCTTATGATAAATGAAAAAATATTTGGTTTTTTATAATAATTAGCTTCCTCCGTATGGTGTAGCTCACTTCGTTGCTCCATTACACGATCCCCTTTTTTCTTTTTATTTCCTTAATTATACAAGCATTTCATAAAAAAAGGGGCGACTTTAGAAAAACTTTAGAATTTTTTTGTTTAAATGAGCCCTTTTTAGGGAATAATGTTTGATTAAACCTAATGAAGATAGAATTGTTAAAAACGCCGTCTCCTAAAGGAGACGGCGTTTGATTTATCTATATTATTTTTATCGTTTCTGTAATGTTTATACTTTTGTTCACCGACTGGACAATTGGGCAATTTTTCGTAGCTAATTGCAACGCTTTTTCCAATTTCTCAACATTCGCTTGAGCACCCTCAATGACGAAGGTTAGATATACTGCCGTCACTTCATTTACGTTGGCTTCATTTCGAACAACGTCAGCTTCTATATTAATCGATTTGTATGAAATACGTTTCTTATCCAAAATGTTTCTAAACACGCCTCCACTACACACGGCAATAGACGAGACAAGTAGTTGGAATGGTCTAAATCCAGCGGATTCATCTCCACTTATATCGAGTTTTCCATATGGTAAATCGATTGTGTACCCGATATCTTTCATTTTATAGTTAAGCAATCTAAATCACTCCTATTCTCTCCTTCTAGTATACGTTACTTTTAAAAGAAAAAACAGTCTATTCATTGCTGAGAAATAGACGTATCATCGTACCTATACTGTTTATATGGAGTGATGATATGTTTGGTCTGGAACAAAACCGCGTTTCCCTTTCCCTACACAATGATCTTTGGACAGAAGGTTTTCAAAAGGAGAAGCATCGATTAAGGACGATTCTTCATGCGTTTACTCCGTCGATTGAACACATTGGTTCTACAGCCATTCCTGGTTTAAAAGCAAAGCCTATCCTTGATATTTGTATTGGTATCGACAACCTATCCCTCTTTCATCAATTTCCATTTGAAACACTTCAACACGAACAGTATCACCGTTTAAAAAATGTTCAGCTTGACGACCGCTTTGTTTTAGCTAAGTTCACCGATCAAACGTATACGAACAAATCGGTTGTTCTACACATTGTTGAAAGAGATTCAACTACACGCAGCACACTTCTCTTATTTCGCGATTATTTGACAAACCATCAGGAAAGCGCACGTCTGTACGAACAACTTAAACGCTCGTTAGCAAAACAATTCCCCACAGATCCAAAAGCATATACAGATGGAAAAAAAGCATTTGTTCAGGAGATCTTACAAAAAGCTGGTGATCACAAATGAACATTTTTAAACTTACTGGAAAACACATTACCCATTACCATTCAAATGTGCATTCCTTCCCCCTTGCACTTACAAGAGACGCTGCACATATTCAACTAATGACCCTGCAAAAAGGCAATAAAATCGGCTTGCATCGAGCGACAACACCCCAACGACTATACTGTGTAAGTGGCTTGTTAGAAGTACGGAATGAATCAAGTATTGAATTAGTCAAGCCTTATCACTGTGTTCAATGGGAACAAGGTGAACTTCATGAAACGATTGCACTAGAAGACGCACAACTTATTGTTATAGAAACCAATTCTTTTCATTAGTTGTAAAGATGAGACCATTCGTTTTCATTTGCTAAATCATAAAAAAGGCTAGCATCGAGAGATCTCCATGCCAGCCTTTCGTTTTACTTACGTGCTTCTGCTTTAATCGTATCGACAAACTGTTGCAACAACTGTGATTCTGATTGATTTTCACCATACTTACGAATGTTAACAGTACCTGCTTCTACTTCTTTATCACCTAAAACAAGCATATAAGGAATTTTTTGCATTTGTGACTCACGAATCTTATAGCCGAGCTTTTCGTCTCGGTCATCAATTTCTACGCGAACACCAACGGCTTGCAACGCATCTTGTACTTGTTTTGTGTAGTTTAAATGTACTTCATTTGAAACTGGAATGAGTTGAACTTGAACAGGTGCCAACCATGTTGGTAAAGCCCCTTTGTATTCCTCTAATAAAAAGGCAACAAACCGTTCCATTGTGGAAACAACCCCACGGTGAACGACAACAGGTCGATGCTGCTTTCCATCTTCTCCTACATACGTTAAATCAAAACGCTCAGGGAGCAAAAAATCAAGTTGTACGGTTGATAACGTTTCTTCTTTACCAAGTGCCGTTTTCACCTGAACATCTAGCTTCGGACCATAAAAGGCTGCTTCACCAATTGCTTCATAATAAGTAGCACCAAGAGCATCCATTGCTTCTTTTAACATGGATTGGGCTTTAGTCCACATCTCATCATCATCAAAATACTTCTCTTTATCTTCAGGATCACGATAAGATAAACGGAAGGAATAATTTTCTAAACCAAAATCTTTATACACTTCTTGAACAAGACGAACAACACGAATAAATTCATCTTTAATTTGATCAGGACGACAGAAAATATGTGCATCATTTAGCGTCATCCCTCTTACACGCTGTAATCCTGAAACTGCTCCTGACATTTCATAGCGATGCTGCATTCCAAGCTCCGCGATGCGTAATGGAAGTTGTCGGTAACTTCTCATATCTTGTTTATAAACCATCATATGATGTGGACAGTTCATTGGACGGAGCACGAGGGTTTCGTTATCCATTTCCATTGGTGGAAACATATCATCGCTGTAATGCTCCCAATGTCCAGATGTTTTGTATAATTCAGATGAACCTAATATTGGTGTATATACATGTTGGTAACCAAGACGCTCTTCTTTATCAACAATATAGCGTTCAATAATACGGCGAATTGTCGCGCCTTTAGGAAGCCATAGTGGCAATCCTTGTCCTACTTTTTGAGATAACGCGAAAATACCGAGTTCTTTTCCTAATTTACGATGATCACGCTCTTTTGCTTCTTCAAGCATTTGTAAGTGAGCTTTTAAGTCTTCTTTCGTAAAGAAGGCCGTTCCATAAATTCGCTGTAGCATCTTATTTTTAGAATCCCCACGCCAATAAGCACCTGCTGTTGACAACAGTTTAAACTCTTTTATTTTGTTTGTTGAAGGCACATGAATGCCTCGGCATAAATCAAAAAACTCACCTTGCTTATAAATCGTAACCTTCTCACCTTCTGGAATGGCTTCAATTAATTCAAGCTTATACGGATCATTTATTTCTTTAAAGCGAGCAATCGCCTCTTCTCGACTAACTACTTCGCGAATGATTTCTAAATTCTCACCAACAATCTTCTTCATTTCTTTTTCAATTTTTGGTAAGTCTTCGGCAGTTATAGACTCATCTGCATCGATGTCATAGTAGAAGCCGCCTTCAATAACTGGTCCAACACCGAGCTGCACGTTCGGGAACAAACGCTTTACTGCTTGGGCTAGTAAGTGGGCTGTACTATGGCGCATAATTTCCAGTGCTTCATCTGAAGGGGCCGTAACGATTTCAATGTTACCATCGTGTGGTAATGGCGTTTTCAAGTCAACGAACTCCCCATTCAATTTTCCTGCTAACGCTTTTTTCTTAAGTCCTGGGCTAATAGAAGCTGCAATTGCTTCTGTTGATGTACCACTTGGAAATTCCTTTTTAGCTCCATCTGGAAATACAAACTCCATCTGTATTCATCCTTTCTTCTTCGCTTTTTTTAAAAATAAAAAAACACTCGTTCCTCTAAAAAAGGGACGAGTGTGGTTTCGTGGTTCCACCCTATTACAATACTCTACATACAGATAACGGTTGCGGGCCGGCTTCGATTACTTGTTTTCACCGAAACAGTTCAAAGGTGGTAATGATTCAATCAAACTTAGGAGCTTTCAGCCTAGACTCCATTCTCTAATAAGTCATAATTTGAAACATCTTGTCCTTCTCATCACTTTTTGCTTTCCATCTTCACATTATACATAGACACATGTGCAGAATGCAAGTCTATTTTCCTCTTTTACTTACCTGATGTTGTCGCATAGCGTTCAAAAGGATACACTTTTAAGCGCTCTTGGTAAATCGATTGAATCAGTAAAATAGTATGATGGTCCGGCTGTTTTGTAAATAAGTAGATGTATTCTGGGGACATTTCAATGAGGGTAAGAATGAGGTACTCCATTTTCCCTACAACCGTATGATCGGCTGTTTTTTCAGACATATAGAAGTGACATTCATCCTTTGTTAGTTCTCGAAACGCATCATCATAAAACCGGAACGTTTCATCGTGCACGAGATAAATTAGACGTCGTTTTGTTTTTTGCTGTTCAACGGTCTGACGAATGGCATCAAAGGTTGTTTGATGTTCTTGTTCTAACCAATATTCGTCTACTGCTAATTCCAAACAATCCAACACAATTTCCGTGTACGCTTTCATTCTAAACGTTAAAAAAGGTTCATAGAATAGGTTTTTTTGTGCCTTCATTTGGTGAAAAAAAGCTTGATAGAGCGCTGTGCATCGACTGCTTGCCAATCTTTTACTCACACCATCTTCTCGATCTTCGTTGAATATTGCCTGCGCAATGGAAACCACTTGCCTTTGTTCCTCTTCTACTAAATGAAAATCTGTATACGCATATTGTTTTAACAGTAGATGTTCCTTCGTTTTTATAAGATCTTCCGTTAATAGCGCGGCTAAAAAACTATAGTAAGGGTCATCTGATTGATCTGTTTCATCGGTAAGAAGGAATCGTAGTTCATTCCCTTCCCTTTGTTCCATTGTGGCGTTTATGCCGAGTTTATGAAATTGTTTAATGGCTATCGCTATTTTTTTAGCTAGTCTAGTGCAATTGTCTTGATCCTCAAAATAAATCGCAAGCAAACTCAAGTCCCCCTAACATTCCGCATACTCTTCCTTTTGCACACTTTACTTTTAACGTATGTATAAAAGAGAAGAAACATGCCTTCCGAATGAAGAGGCTGTTATAAAAAATAAATGCCCTTAAGCGCCAAGCACTCTAGGGCATTTACTTTATTTAATTTTGCATCACGAAATCTTTATCAACCGTTTCATCGCCTTCAAAACGGTGAAGGATGTCATACTTTGTATTTCGCTGAGCCGGAATCTTACCAGCTTCGCGAATAAGTTTTAGGGTTAAGTTAGAATTGACCTTATGTGTTGTGTTCGCAGCTGATACAACATTTTCCTCCATCATCGTACTGCCAAAGTCATTACAGCCGAAATGCAATGATTTCTTCCCAACTTCAGGGCCCATTGTTACCCAGGAAGACTGGAAATTGGCAATGTTATCAAGGAAAATACGAGAGATCGCCACATTTTTTAAATAGTCTTCAGGGGTTAATTTTTCTAAACGTCTCAAGCCTGTATTTTCAGGCTGCAACAGCCATGAAATAAACGCAGTAAAGCAACCTGTTTCATCTTGAGCATCCCGAACGCGTTGTAAGTGAAGCGCTCGCTCCTCGAATGATTCGCCGAACCCAATAACCATTGTTGCTGATCCGAACATCCCAACTTTTTTAGATGCCTTCATGGCTTCTAACCATTGATCAGCTGTTACTTTTAAGCGGCTAACACGCATTCTTGTTTCTTCTGTTAGAATCTCTGCGCCACCACCTGGCATTGAATCCAGTCCAGCCTCATGAAGTTCACGCAATACGTCTTCAACAGTCATATCCATTACTTCCGCTATCTTCCAAATTTCAGCTGGTGAAAACGAGTGCATCCAAATGTTAGGAAACCTCTTTTTAATTCCTTTTAAGAGATCTGTATAATAATCAAGTTTTAAATTCGGGTTTGTTCCACCTTGCATTAAAATTTCTGTCCCACCAACATCTTCTGTCTCTTTTATTTTTTGAAAAATCACTTCATCATCAAGAACATAGCCGTCTTTATGATTTGGCGGACGATAAAATGCGCAAAACGAACAATACGTATCACAGAAGTTTGTATAATTGACATTACGACCAATTACAAAAGTTGTCACTGGCTCAGGGTGCCATTGCTTCATTATTGCGTCTGCCGCTCGTCCTAATTTATCTAAGTCATCACATTTATAAAGTTCCACAGCATCTTCCATGGAAATACGTTCGCCGTTAACGGCTCTTTCTAGAATCGCATCTACGCTCATCTCTTGTACCCCCAAGCACAAATAAATAGTCTAGTAGTCTTCTTAATCGTATCATAGTTATTCTTAAACTTCCAATTCAATCGGCTCTAACACTTTATATAAAAAGAAGAGGCTGGGACATAACGAAAAGTAGTATTTGAAAAGACGAATAGTCTAAAATATGCTGAGTAGCACCGCTACAGGTGAATCCTTCCGCTAATGTTCATATAAAACAAACGACGAACGTTCCTATTTTCAGGAATGTTCGTCATTTTGGTCTGTCTATCTACTTTTGTCCCAGCCTCTAACTTCGTCGATTTTTCCCTTTCACTTCAACAAGAGTTGTAAAGTGCTTAATTCGTTCCATGATCCGCTTTGCTTTTAATTCCTCAGTTCCACCTTTATCCGAATAAGCGAGCTGAACCTCCAATTCATCATAATCATAGTTTGACGTAAAAACAGTAGGCAATCGCTCTGACATACGGTACTGCATAATAGGACCAAGAATTTCGTCTCTCGTCCACGCTGTTGTTGTTTCTGCTCCAATGTCATCTAACATTAAAACCGGCACTCGACGAACTGCCTCTAATTTCTCTTGAAAGGTACCGTCTCCAATAGCTGCCTTCATCTCACGAAAGAAATCGGGTGTATAAATTAAGGCACTTTGAATACGACTTTCTTTTAAATCGTTGGCAATTGCACCTAATAAATAGGATTTTCCAACACCAAACTTCCCATATAAATACAAACCGTGGCCATTCTCTCCTGGCTGTGCAGTTGAAGCAAATTTAATCGCTTCCGTTATCGCTTTTGTTCGATCGGAATCTTGCTCAATAAGGTCAAAAGTAGCTTCTAACACATCTTTTGGAATATAAAAAGATTGAATCATGCCTTGCTGAAGCTTCTTTTCTTCATCGTCTACTTTAAGTGGGCATTTAGAATACGTTAGCTCCAAACTGCCTCTTTCCACATAAACACTTGGACGATACCCTTGCATCATATTCGGACAATTTTCTAGTCCAGGACAAGTCTCACAATGCTCTCGTTCCTTTTTGAACTCATAAAGCTTGCTTAGGCCACGATCAATCATATCTTCGGTCACTTCATTTGCTTCCCGTAAAAATGATTGAACTGGTTTCGACAGGACGACTCGTTTTTTTTGTTCTGCAATTTGTTTTTGAAGTCGTCCACCTTTATCCATGGCAGCAAACGATTTTTGAATGGAATCCATTTAATGATCTCCCTTCTGCGCACGACGACGGTTTCGTTCCGCCATCAATTGAGCGAGTTCTTGAGTATCCGTATTTCCTTTCGATTCGCTTGTTTTCACAGCTGGTTGTTGAGATGATTGCTGTTGATTCTTCTCTTCATCTTTCTCTTGAACTAGCCATTTCGGCAGCGCATCCTGTCGCTTATTCCGTTTACCAGAAGAACGGTTTGCCTGTCCTTCTTTTTTCTTTTGCTTATCCGTTTTTACGAGCTGAATAGCTTCTGGAACCGTTCCAATCTTTTTTCGCTTCCAATGACCAGCCATTTTCTGCATAAATAGTTTTGATAGCTTCATATCATTCTGAAATAAATTGTAATCTATCAGTACATTAATGACTCCAGGGTTTAATAAATAATCCACCATTAACTCTTCAATAATTTTTATGTCAGGAGGCGATACAACTGCCCCTTCTTGCCTTAATTCCAGTAACGTTAACGGAGCTGTTTCTTCATAAAATTGAATAACCCGCTCTTCCTCTGACTTCGGCTCCTTTTGAACCGTCCGTTTTGATTGTGGTTGTGTTTTTAATCCAAGGGCCGGTGCCACTGCACTACTTTCAAGCTTATACCACGTTTGCACTGTTTTCCGCAGTTTTTTATCCTCTAATTCACCGTTTACGATGGCACGCTCAATTAAATTTGCCATTGTTAGTGGTTCAACTTGATAAACAAAGGCTAATTTTTTCACTAATTCTAGTAACTCATCTGTTAGCACATCTTTAGGCACCACATAACTTGATAATGATTGAATCATGAGTTCACTATCAAAGGTCTGAAACGATAGTCCTTGTTTTTCTTTTCCGAGAACGTTCGAGCGATCATCTATTGTAGAACCTTGGCGATCCATTAAAGCAGACTGCATTTCTGAGTGTTGCAACGATGCAAAGACATCCGAAAACGATACCGTAACTTCTTCATAAGCTTCTTGATCAATTTCTTTTAAACTAAATCGTTCCTTAATAGCGAGGTAGCCTTTTTTTCCTAATTTATTAAACAAAAAAACGCTAAGCACATCATCAGTAAAAAATTGAACTGGTTTCATTGGCGGCTGAATCTCATAGATAAACGATCGCTTATCCTGTGATTTATGTTGATATGTCCGCATTAAATCAATCGCTTCTAGCTTTTTTCGAGCTTCTAGCAAATCTGGCATTGTTAAGCCAACCATTAAACGTAAGTGCTGGTGAGTATGAACATCCCCCTCAAAAACGTCTTTTGGTAGCTGAGCAAGAAGGCTTTTGTAAAGCCCAACAGCGTCCGCTCCAATTAACGGTTGATAAAGCAATGTGAGGACGTGTGTATCAATTTCGGTAATAAAGTCCGCTAGCCTAATTCTATATGAGTCAACTGGCAACACTTCTTTCCAGTGTGTAGACATCATTCTCCTCCTAGCGTAAAAAAGAGCTCAAGCGCAGCTTCGCTTTAGCTCCTTTTATCCTTTGTTCATTAAATCCGTTAGTTCTTTTATAAAAACATTAATATCTTTAAACTGCCTATAAACAGAAGCAAATCGAACATAGGCAACGTCATCGACTTCTGCTAAATACCCCATAACGAGTTCACCTACGTCTTCACTTTGAACTTCTTTCTTCCCATCATCACGCAATTGGCGTTCGATGTTCAGAACAATGTCTTCAAGGGTTTCAATAGGGACAGGACGTTTTTCGCACGCACGAACGAGCCCTCTAAGCATCTTCTCTTTGCTGAACTCTTCCCGCATTCCGTCTTTCTTTATGACCAGTAACGGTGTTTCTTCGACCGTTTCAAAGGTTGTGAAACGCTGCATGCACTGTTCACATTCGCGTCTTCGTTTAATTGAACGACTTTCATCGCTTGGTCTAGAATCTAATACCCGTGTACCATTATGGTGACATTTGGGACAGCGCATCTCATCATCTCCATTTGTGACCTATACACTTCATTTTAGTCTATCATAGTAAAAAAAACACGTTCTGGCAAGCAATTATAATAATTCACTCCCAAGTGCTGAGCCTATGTATGGAAGGGCATCGTCTAGTTCCTTATATAAAGAAACAGTCAATTTACGGCTGCTTCCAAAATCACTTGGCAAAGACGTTTCCGTTGCACAGGAAAAATCGACTGCTGTGCGGAACGGTTTTACCGTTATGACCGATACAACGATGAGTACTTTTTTTCCTTTTGTGGACTGTCCAACAATCTCTCCACGCTCTTCTTCACTGCGCTTAATTGCAAATCCTCGTTTTTTTAATACATCTTCCACTGCTTTCATAGCCTTGTCTTTTGACGTTTTATAGTAACGTGTTTGCAGTTCTTTACTAGGATGCACTTCCCCTGTTTCAGTTCTTGTACTAAACACTCGATTAAATGTATCGCGAACGCCCAAAGCATCCAACTCCCTTTATCACCTTTTTTCTTATCATACCATAAGATTGTAAGCGGTACAGAAGGGTTTTATGCATGTACTTTCTTTAAACTTCAGCCACACAAAAAAAGTACCGCATCATGTTGTATGCGATACTTTTTATTCATTAACGAGCTGTTTCGCTCATTTCCATTTTCTTATCCATTTTTATCGGTCCCATGCCTCGAGGAATTTCAACTACTTCACTCGTTTTCGCGCCTAACTCTTCTGCAATAAAGGATGCAGCTACGTTAGGATCAATAATTGGACCACACGTATAAACGTCAATGCTTGCGTATCCATGCTCTGGAAAGCTATGAATCGTTAAATGTGATTCAGAAATAATCACAACTCCACTTACACCTTGTGGTGCAAATTTATGAAAAGCAACCTCTCTTACTTCGGCTCCTGCTTTTAACGCTGCATTAACAAATACTTTTTCAATAAACTCCATGTTATTCAGTTTCTCTGTGTCACAACCCCAAAGCTCGGAAATGACATGACGACCCATTGTATCCATATCGATATCCCCCTTAATCGTTATTCGCCATGCACCTATCTGCATGTAGGATCGCATCCGTACAGGGGGGAAAGTTAGTCCAAAGAGGTCCTAACCCATGCTGTAAGAAAAAACGAATCCCGTAGTTAAACGAACTCACGGGATTCAGTATACTTGTTTTAAATCGTTATTGCAACTGAAAATTAAAGAATGGGTTTAATTCACTCTTACGATGCTGAATACGCTTCTTTCTTGTTTTTCATTCGTTCAGCAACAAAGTTCATCAGGTCAACAACTCGACAGGAATAACCCCATTCATTGTCGTACCAAGCTAATAGTTTGACTTGACGACGGTTTAATACAGTTGTTGATTGCCCATCAATCACTGCAGATTGCTCTTCGCCATTAAAATCGATTGAGACGAGAGGCTCGCTTGTATAGCCTATGATCCCTTTCATGGCGTGATTCGCAGCGTGAACAAAAGTTTGATTCACTTCATCAACCGTCACATCCGTTTTCAGTTGCACAACAAGATCGACAAGGGATACATTTGGTGTTGGCACACGTAAAGCCATACCAGTTAATTTCCCTTCTAACTCAGGTAGTACTTTCGAGATGGCTTTCGCTGCGCCTGTTGAAGTTGGAATAATTGATTGACCACACGCACGGGCACGACGCAAATCTTTATGTGGATTATCAATGTTTTTTTGGTCATTCGTATAAGAATGAACCGTTGTCATCATTCCACTCTCGATTCCATATGTTTCTTCCAGAACTTTGACTACAGGAGCTAGACAATTTGTTGTGCATGAAGCATTTGATAGAATGTGATGATCGTCTTTGTAATCGCTTTCGTTTACGCCCATTACAATTGTCACATCTTCCCCTTTAGCAGGTGCTGTAATAATCACTTTCTGTGCCCCAGCTTCAAGATGGTAACCAGCTGTTTCTCTTGTTTTAAATTTACCAGTAGCTTCAATAACGATATCTACATTAAGTTCTTTCCAAGGAAGCTGTTTAGGGTCTCTTTCGGACAATAAAATTACTTCCTGTCCATTTACAAATAGTTTACCATCTTTCGCAAATACTTCACCGATAAACGGACCGTGAACCGTATCATATTTTATAAGATGCGCCAACGTCTCTGCCGGATAGGAGGCGTTAATCGCTTTAATGGTTACATCACCTTCTATAAATGCTTTACGGAATACCATTCTTCCAATTCTTCCAAAACCATTAATCGCTATGTTTGTTTTCATCGGGATTTCATCCTCTCGGTCTGAAATGTGTTATATTTTTTAGTATCATTCTATGAAATAGTATAACATAAATGAACAAAATAGCGCCATTATTTTTCTTCAACAGGAAATTTTTCGTTTTGAGGATCATTTTTACTTTAAAAAGGATAAAACCAATGTACATGAACGCGAAAAAGCTTTCATCATTTTATTCATGATGAAAGCTTTTTTCTTCCACAATTACGTGGTCGTCACGGTTGTCAAAATAGCATCGATTTGATCGTACGTTTCTTGCTTTGTCCCGGAATTTTTAATGACTTGATCTGCATACTGTACTTTTTGCTCTAAAGGAATTTGTGCACGTATTCTCTGTAATGCCTCATCTTTCGTTGATTGGTCTCGCTGCATCAAACGCGTTAATTGCGTTTCTTCATCCACGTAAACAACCCAAACTTGATCAACTAAATGAAATAAATGACTTTCTACTAAAAGTGGAATATCAAAAATGATAAGCGTGTGCCCGTTTCTTTCAAAAGTGTCAGCTTCCTTAAGCATTTGTTTTCTTACTGCCGGGTGGACAATTTTGTTAAGTTGCTGACGTTTTTCTTCACTTGCGAAAACAATCGATCCCAGCGCTTTTCGATTTAACTGACCATCTTCGTGCACTACAGCTTTACCGAATGTGTTCCGAATTGCTTCAAGCGCTGGTGTACCAGGTTCAACAACCTGTCTCGCAATTTTATCTGCGTCAATAATAGGGTAGCCTTTTTCATAAAGATAGGTTGAAGCTAAAGATTTTCCACTTGCAATTCCACCTGTTAAACCAATTTTCAAGACGGTTTCCCTCCACTACAGCTTCAAAAGCCCAATAAGTATAAGTAATAAGCCTGGGAGAAAAGACAATCGTTTAACCCATTTCACATGAGCGAGGCGATATCCCCCTACCATCCCTAATGATACAAATAGAGCGCTTAGAAAAGCAACCATTAGGGCCAAACCAATTGGGGAAAAGCCCATTAAGGCAGCGGCAATTCCTGCTCCAAACGCATCAAGTGAAAGCGCTAAGCCAAGTAAGAGAGCTTCACGTCCTGTTACGGTTCCAGATGAATCCATATCTGCTTTGGCTGGGTCACGCAAGATATGAATGACGTACCCGAACATTTTTATGGTAAAGTCAATATCTTGTTTTTGAAGCCGTTGAACAGGCTCCTTTCTTGGGCGATACGTTTCAATTAGAGCCCATGCACCAATAATAATTAAAATTAGAGCACCGATGGTTTCAGCTACAGAGACGGAAATGACTTGCGCAATCGTCGCTCCAACGCTCATGGCAATCAAAATGGAGAGCCCAGAACATAAACCAATAAAGGCAAGTGAAAGCCACGGAATTTTAATTTTTCGCATTCCGTATGTTAGTCCGACACCAAAGCTATCAAGACTCAAAGCCATAGCTAAAATGATTAAGGAAAACAAAAGACCCCTCCTTACTAATTCATCATTGAACTAGTATATGGAGAGGACAGATTGTGTGTTAATGCTGACATTGAGGACAATAATGTGTGCCTCGTCCTCCTACAACCGTCTTTGTAATAAGCGTTCCACATTCATGACAAGGTTCGCCTTTTCTACCATAGACCTGCAAGTTTTGTTGAAACATACCCATTTCACCTTGACCGTTTACATAGGATTTAATTGAACTTCCTCCAGCATCTACTGCTTCCTGCAATGTTTCGACGATAGCTGTATGCAAAACCGTCATTTCTTCTTCTCCAATAGATGAGGCTAAACGCTCAGGTTGAATACGCGCCCGGTATAACGCTTCATCCACATAGATATTTCCAAGACCTACAACGGTCTTTTGATCTAGCAGAGCCGTTTTAATCGTGCGCTTTGATTGTTTGTAGGCATCTTTTAATTGTTCAACCGTAAATTGCTCAGAGAATGGCTCCACCCCTAGTTGTACAAGTGGCAAGACCAATTCTTCTGTACCTTTCGTAAATAAGTGCATCGTTCCAAACTTTCGTACGTCTGCATAGCGCAGTTCTGTTCCATCTGTTAAATGAAAAATGACGTGCGTATGCTTATCTGGAGACTCTTCAGGCGCATATACCCCATAACGTCCTTCCATCCTTAAATGGGAGACAAGTACAAAATCAGTTAGTTCAAATAAAAGAAACTTTCCTCTACGTCTGATATCAAAAATGGTTTGACCAGCAATCTTTTGCATGAACGCATGCGCATCGTCTGGTTCTTTAATCATTTTTGGCCAATGAATCGTCACACGATGAACCGTTTTGCCTTTTACGAGTTCAAGTAATGTTCTTCTGACCGTTTCCACTTCAGGTAACTCTGGCATTTCATCTTCTCCCCTTTATTTTGCGTCATACCAAGAAGAACCACTTAACACGTCTACTTGTAGGGGCACATCTAATGATAATGCGTTTTCCATTACATTTGTCACAAGTTCCTTCAAAGCTTGTTCGTCTTCTGGCGCTACTTCAAAAATTAATTCATCGTGCACTTGTAGGAGCATCGTGGCTTTCAATGATGAATTCGCCAGCTCTTCGCTCATAATGACCATCGCTTGCTTAATAATGTCTGCAGCCGTCCCTTGGATAGGCGTATTCATTGCCGTTCGCTCAGCAAAGCTACGTTGATTAAAATTGCTACTAGCTAACTCAGGCAAATAACGACGCCTTGCTAATAGAGTCTGCACATAACCTGTTTTTTTCGCTTCTTTTACGACATTTTCCATATATGCCTTTACATCGGGATAGCTTGCTAAGTAACGGTCAATAAATTCTTTTGCTTCTTTTCGAGTGATGTTTAAATTTTGCGAGAGACCGTAATCGCTAATTCCGTACACAATACCGAAGTTTACTGCTTTTGCGCTACGTCTCATTTGATCCGTCACTTCATCTTCTTCAACATGAAACACGTCCATAGCCGTTTTTGTATGAATATCCATATTCTTCAAAAATGCTTCTTTCATTCTTTCGTCGCCTGATATGTGTGCAAGTACTCGTAATTCAATTTGTGAATAGTCAGCAGACACCATCAGCCAATCATCGTGAGAAGGGACAAATGCTTTACGAATCTTCCTTCCTTCTTCCAATCGAATAGGAATATTTTGCAAGTTCGGATCTGTTGAAGAAAGCCGTCCAGTTTGTGTAAGCGCCTGATTAAATCGGGTATGCACTTTTCCTGTTTCCTCATTCGCTACTTTTAAAAGCCCTTCAATGTAAGTCGAATACAGCTTCCCTAGCTGACGATAGAGTAAGATATGTTCAATAATCGGGTGTGATCCTGCTAATTTTTCTAGAACGTCTGCACTTGTAGAATAGCCTGTTTTTGTTTTCTTTACGGGTGGAAGCTCTAACGTTTCAAATAATACTTGGCCTAATTGCTTCGGAGAATTAATATTAAACGTCTCTCCAGCTTCTTTATGAATTTCTTTCTCTAAATCTGCTAACCGCGTCGATAAATCGCCACCCATAGTCTGAAGCTGCCCTCGATCGACCTTAATGCCTTCTTTTTCCATTCGCCCTAATATAACAGACAAAGGCATCTCTAATTCTGCAAAAAGCGAGTATTGTTCATTTTCCTTTAGCTCATTTGCCAAAATTTCTTTTAAGACATGCATCGCATATGCTTTTCTAGATAAATGCTCAGCAAGCTGTTGCTCAGCAGGAATCCCTTGCTTTGCCCCTTTTCCATAAACAGTCTCATCTTCTAATACACGAACGGATCCTTTTCGCGACGCAATATCGCTCATTTCATGGGAAGAAAGTGATGGATCAAGTAAGTACGATGCCATTTGTAAATCAAACGCAACGCCATTTAATTCAATATCTTGCCATGCGAGAGCAACAACTGCTCGTTTGGCATCAAATAAATATTTTTCTTTCTTTTCATCAGCCATAAACGTTTGAAAAAGAGTTGATTCTACAGCAACCTTTGTCGGTATAAAATAATTACCATTCTTATTTGCCAACCCAACTCCAATTATATCGGCATGATGATAATTGTCGCCAAGCATTTCAATTACTAAGGCAGAAGGGCTTATAAGATGATCTTCTTTTATCTCTGAAACGATTTCAAATGCCACTTCCTCTAATGCCTCTTCTTGTTGATCTTCATCTTCACCAATTCGATTTAACAAAGAATTGAAGGCATATGCTTTAAACAATTCCTTGACAGCTTGATAATCAAATCCGTTATAGGCTAAGTCGTTAAGTGCTGTTTCTAACGGTACTTCCGTCATAATGGTTGCAAGTTGTTTACTTAAAATAGCAAGTTCTTTATTTTCTTCTAAACGCTCTTTAAGTTTCTTCCCTGACACCTCATTAATGGAGGCGAGCACGGTTTCCACATCTGAGAATTGGGTTAACAATTTAATCGCCGTTTTCTCACCAACACCAGGAACACCAGGGATGTTGTCAGATGTATCCCCCATAAGCCCTTTTAAATCAATAATTTGTTTTGGTGTTAATCCATATCGCTCTTCTATTTTTGCTTCATTATAACGATCAACTTCGGTTATACCTTTTCGAGTAAGTACGACTTCAATGCGGTCATCAACAAGCTGAAGTAAATCTTTATCTCCTGTAATGACAACCACTTCATAACCTTTTTTCGCTGCCTCTACAGCCTGTGTTCCAATGATGTCATCTGCTTCGTACTCTTTCGCTTCATATCGTTTAATCGAGAAAGCATCTAAAAGCTTGTGAATCATAGGAATTTGACCGGATAATTCTGAAGGTGTTTTTTGACGTGTTCCTTTATATGCAGCATACGTTTTATGTCGAAATGTCGATTTGCCTGCATCAAATGCAACGAGCAAATGAGTGGGCTTTTCTTCCTCAAGCACTTTCAAAAGCATGGTTGTAAAGCCATAAACAGCGTTCGTATAGTCACCTTTTTCATTGCTTAATAGCGGTAAAGCGAAAAAGGCTCGATAGGCAATACTATTTCCGTCAATTAATACTAATTTTTTCAATCGGGATCTTCCCTTCTAGCATAACTTGTATCGGTATTGTACCATACTCGCAATTGAAAAAGAAAACAGATGGGAACGAGCGTACGCAAAAAAAGACAAGAGACATAGCTCTTGCCATCAAAATCGACCGACAGAGGAATATCGATCAGGATAAGACCGTTCTTCCTAAGTGTAGGCGACAATTGTGTTGAGGATATAAACAAACTGTAAAGATCTTGTTAAGCTTGTTTTTTCGGGAACAAAATTTTGAAGATTGATCCCTTTCCTTCTTCACTTTCTACTTCTAGTTTTCCATGATGTGCTTCAGCCAAATGTTTTACAATCGCGAGACCTAAGCCTGTTCCTCCAGAATTTCGACTTCTCGCCCGATCTACCCGATAAAAACGTTCAAAAATCCGAAGCCTTTCTGGCACACTAATACCAATTCCTGTGTCTTTCACTTGAAGCTCCACATCATGTTCTTTTTCAATTAACTTTATGTGTACGGTACCATCCGCAGGTGTGTAGGCAATCGCATTCGTAACAAGGTTTAAAATAATTTGTTTTAAGCGCTGAGCGTCACCCTCAATTGTAGTTTGACCTGTTTCTGTTACATGAATGGTCATTTTCTTTTCTTCTGCTTTGCTTGATAGCAGTGTGACAACTTCATCAGAGATTCCTTTTAAGGATACTTCTTCTAAATGAAGTAAAAACTGAGCATTCTCGATTTTAGACAGTTCAAGTAAATCCATAATTAGCGTTTGTAACCGATCACTTTCTTTCCAAATAATTTCCGTAAATTGATTTGCCAATTCAGGCTCTTGGAGAGCCCCATCGATTAATGTTTCTGCAAATCCTTTAATGGACGTTACAGGTGTCTTTAATTCATGAGAGACATTTGCGACGAAATCTTTTCGGATTTGTTCAAGTTTCTTTTGCTCTGTTATATCATGGAGTACAATCGTTACCCCTCGCAAACGACCCGAATCTGTCACAACTGGAGCTCCATAGACGTCATAGACTTTCGTGACAAAATGCTCTGTCCATTCAATCTGCCCACGCTGTTTTGTTTCAGTCATATAAACCGACTGGACGAACTTACTAAGGTTGTCACTTGGGATGACTTCATAATAAGGCTTACCTGTTATTTTCTGGGCTTCAACAAAAAAAAGTTGTTCCGTTGTACGATTCACCAGCTCTACATCACCACGAACATTAATAAATAATAACGCACTTCCCATATGGTCGATCAATGCTGCCATTTGCTCTTGCTGCACTTTATGGCGTCTTGAAAGCTGTTCTAGATTGTAGGCGAGTATATTGATTGACCGACCTAAACGTCCCAGTTCTTTATGCTGGTCTTCAAAGGTCCGTGTTTTATAGTCCCCTTCTGCTAGACGAATTGCTGCATCTGTCGCGTGATCAATCGGTTTAATAATTTGCTTAGTAATGCGCGAAACAAGAATAAACAGAATAAAGAATGCAATGAAGAAGCTTGCAGCTATGACGAACCAAACGGTTTGATTAATTTGATTTAGTGATTCCACCGACAAACCTACACGAATATAGCCTAACAGCACTTCATCTTCATAAAGAGGTAAAGCATAATAAAGTAAGTCTTCCCCGATTGTCTCACTATACCTTAGTTCAACGTTATTATCAGCGAGGGCACGCTTAATCTCAGGTCGATCAAGGTGATTTTCCATTGCTTCTGGCTCAGCCCAAGAGTCTCCTAAAACCGTTCCGTTATCATCAATAATGGTTAAACGTCCCTCAAATAATTCTCCAGCTTTAGCAGCAATTCGTTGTGCCTCCTCCTGTTCAGGAAAGCCATTTTCTGTAACGGTCCATGTTGCTAATGCTGTTTCATTCTTCATACGCTCTTCAATAAAATTTAAGTATTGCTCATTTGACCAAGCGCCAATCGTTAGTCCTAGCGCTAGCAAAACAAAGGTCACCACAAGCATAATGCTTACAACGAACCGATTTTTTACATTATTCATTTGAAATTGGTTCTTCCAACTTATAGCCAAGCCCACGGATCGTTTTAATGTACACTGGCTTTTTCGGATTTGGTTCGATCTTTTCTCTCAGGTGGCTGATATGCACATCGACTATCCGTGTATCGCCAACAAATTCATAGTTCCATACAGCATTAAGTAGCTGGTCCCTCGTCAACACCCGTCCTTTATTCTCTGATAAGTAGACAAGGAGCTCAAACTCTTTTGGCGTTAAAGTGAGTAATTCCTGCTTTACATATACTTCATAATTGTCTGGGTAAATGGTTAAGTCTTTAATGACGCGTCCCTTCCCTTTTACTGCTACATCTTCTTTAGTAGCCTGTGTCTGGTCGACCCGACGTAAAATGGCACGCACTCTTGCGGATACTTCTCGAGGTGAAAATGGTTTTGTCATATAGTCATCGGCACCTAATTCTAAACCGAGTACTTTATCAAACTCATCATCTTTTGCCGTTAGCATTAAAATTGGTACAAAAATATGTTCTTGCCTTAAATTACGACACACGTCCATTCCATCCATACTTGGTAACATGAGATCAAGTATAATTAAATCAAAAGGAACTTCTTTTGCTCGCTCAAACCCAGCTAGTCCATCTAACCTCGTTTCCACTTCAAAGCCAGCCTGTTCTAAGTTGTACTTAAGTAAGGTGGAAATGGATGGTTCATCATCGACTACTAAAATGCGCTTTGCCATATAGGTAGTTGCACTCCTTTTTCTTGTGTTTGAACGGTCTTATCTTTTCTTCTCTCTATTCTCTCTTAAGTATAGCAAAAATATGAGAATGTGCTATTCCTTTATATCAGGAAGGATGGTTCGGTAAGGGACAGGAGAATTTAATACAGTTGATGTATTAATCGTTCCATACGGTATTAATCGATCAATTAGTGAACGCATGCTATTCACATCGGACACAGCAGCTTTTAAAAAGTAGCTTACTTCACCGGTTACACGGTGACACTCTATAATTTCTGCTTCATCTTTTATAACCTCTTCAAAATCCGATAATGTTACCTTTAACCCGCTCACTTGTATTAAAAGCAAGATATCCTTGCCAATTTCTTTTAACGAAACACGTGCTGTAAAGCCTTCAATAACACCTTTTTCTTGTAAACGTACGAGACGTTCTGACATACTCGGTCGGCTTAATGCTAGTTCCTTTGATAATTCACTAATTGTCATTCTGCCATTGTCTTGAAGCAGCTTTAGGATATCACAATCCATTTTATCCATTAAAAAGATCACCTTTTTTCATTTTGTACAAATAATTTATCATTTCCCTTCATTTATTAAACCACATTTTAGAAGATCCTACTAGTTGTTATACAAAACTCCTTCATTGTTATATAAACTTATAGTAACAATAACATGTAGGTGATTGAATGAATGTTTTTCGAAAGGCCATTGCGATTTTAACAGGTTGTTTTATCGTTTCAATTGGCGTTTTATTACTTCGTCATGCTGGTCTAATCACTGGTGGAACGGCTGGTTTGACCTTGACCATATCGTATGTAGTTAACCTTCCTTTTTCCTTACTCTTTTTCCTAGTAAACATACCGTTTTACGTATTTTCTTTTATAAGAATGGGCTTACGCTTCACAATTGTGACGATACTATCCGTTACTTTTTTATCCTTACTAACCGCTGTTGACACGTTTTTACCTTCTTTTACAGTCTCCATGTTTTTTGGAGCAGTCTTAGGTGGCGTTAGCATTGGTGTAGGATTAACGCTTCTCTTCAATCATCAAGCCTCCTTAGGTGGAGCCAATATTCTTGCATTGTATTTACAAAGAAAAATGGGAATAGATCCAGGTAAAACAAACTTTCTTTTTGATGGGATTGTTGTTCTTCTCAGTTTTCTAGTCGTTGGTATGATCCCTGGGCTTTTTTCCATTCTGTCTATTGTCCTTACCTCTAAAATTATTAGCCTTTACAAACATCGCTTTGTCAAACCAGTTAAACTCCAAAAAGCCTCTGTCTCTGGCGCTGGAGCGTAAAAAACCCCTCATGCGTCAAGGCATGAGGGGTTTTTTACTTATGCTGTTGGTAAAGCATCCATCACATGACGAACAGAATCAGCAGACTTATTTAACTGGTCTTGTTCCTCATCAGTTAAGTCAAGCTCAATTACTTTTTCAATACCGTCTCCACCTAAAATAGTAGGAACGCCTAGATACAAGTCGTGATGTCCATACTCGCCTTCTAAGTAAGCAATTGTTGGGATCACTCTTTTCTTATCTTTAACAATCGCTTCAACCATTTGCGTTAAGGATGCTGCCGGTGCATAGTAGGCACTACCGTTTCCAAGTAGTCCAACAATTTCACCGCCACCTTTTCGTGTCCGTTCAACAATTTCCTCTAAACGCTCAGGTGAGATTAATGTTGAAAGTGGAACGCCCCCAGCTGCTGAATAGCGAATAAGTGGAACCATATCATCACCGTGACCACCGAGAACAAATCCCGTAACATCTTCAACAGATAGATTTAATTCCTCGGCAATAAACGTTCTAAATCGAGCTGTATCCAATACACCAGACTGACCAATGACCCGGTTTTTCGGTAAACCCGATTCTTTGAATACTGTATACGTCATCGCATCTGCTGGATTCGTTAACACGATAATATAGCAATCTGGAGAATGTTTGACAATTTCTTTGGTTACAGACTTCATAATTTTCGCGTTCGTGGAAACTAGGTCATCACGACTCATACCTGGCTTACGCGCAATTCCAGCTGTGATGACGACAACATCGGAGTCTTTCGTATCTTCATAACTCGATGTGCCAATAATTCGGGAATCAACACCTTGTACAGGTGTTGATTCCATCATATCTAACGCTTTTCCTTTTGTCGGTCCTTCCATATCTGGAATATCAACAAGAACAACGTCTCCTAGTTCTTTTTGTGCAACCATAAGAGCTGTTGTTGCACCTGTAAAGCCACTACCGATAATTGAAATTTTTCTACGTTTAATCGCCATGCTAACATCTCCTCGTTCCCATTATGATTCACATTTGTTTGATTAGAGGTTTTTGATTAGTTCATCAGCAAAACCAGAACAAGAAACTTCTGTTGCACCATCCATCAAACGTGCGAAATCATACGTCACGACTTTGCTTTCAATGGTTTTATCCATTGATGACATAATCATATCAGCTGCTTCGACCCAGCCAAGGTGACGAAGAAGTAGTTCACCAGACAATAGAACAGAAGATGGGTTAACTTTATCTAATCCAGCGTACTTAGGAGCAGTACCATGAGTAGCTTCAAAGATTGCATGCCCTGTATCGTAGTTGATATTCGCTCCTGGAGCAATACCAATTCCACCAACTTGAGCTGCCAATGCATCGGAAATATAATCTCCATTTAAGTTCATTGTAACAACTACATCAAACTCTTTTGGACGTGTAAGGATTTGTTGCAAGAAGATGTCTGCAATTGAATCTTTTACAATAATCTTTCCAGCAGCTTCTGCTTCACTTTGTGCTTGATCAGCAGCTTCTCTTCCTTTTTCCTCAACAATTTTATCGTATGTTGCCCACGTAAACACTTTATCACCGAACTCGCGCTCAGCTAAATCGTAGCCCCAGTTTTTAAATGAACCTTCTGTATATTTCATGATGTTTCCTTTATGAACAAGCGTTACACTCTTTCTACCTTCATCCAAAGCGTATTGAATAGAAGCACGAACAATTCGTTCTGTTCCTTCTTTTGAAACTGGCTTGATACCAATTCCAGACGTTTCAGGGAAACGAATTTTATTAATGCCCATTTCATCTTGTAAGAACGCGATGACTTTTTTCACTTCATCAGAACCTTCTTGGAATTCAATTCCTGCATAAATATCTTCTGTGTTCTCACGGAAAATTGCCATATTTGTGTCTTCTGGACGTTTTACTGGTGAAGGAACACCAGTGAAATAACGAACTGGACGTAAGCATGTATAAAGATCAAGCTCTTGACGAAGCGCAACGTTTAACGAGCGAATTCCTCCACCAATTGGTGTTGTTAAAGGCCCTTTAATCGCAATTAAATATTCACGTACAGCGTCTAATGTTTCTGCTGGAAGCCATTCACCTGTTTGGTTGTACGCTTTTTCACCAGCTAAGATTTCTTTCCAGTGAATTTTGCGCTCTCCACTGTATGCTTTTTCTACTGCTGCGTCTAATACGCGAGATGCTGCTGCCCAAATATCAGGACCTGTGCCGTCTCCTTCAATAAAAGGTACAATTGGTTCGTTTGGTACATTAAGAACTCCGTTAGTTGTTTGAATTTTTTCTGCTGCCATGTGTATTCCCTCCATCCAAATATGTAGAACGGATAACTCCGTTCAATTTTTACATTAAACTAGTTGCTATCGTGATTCAATGGAAACATATGAGCGTTTATCAGGACCAATATATTCTGCACGTGGTCGAATTAAACGATTGTTTGCATATTGCTCTAAAATGTGCGCAAGCCATCCTGACGTACGACTAACTGCAAAGATTGGTGTAAACAAGTCATGCTTTATTCCCAGACTGTGATAAACCGTTGCAGAGTAAAAATCGACGTTTGGCAATAAGCCTTTTTCTTTTGTAATCATCTCTTCAATTTGAATCGACATGTCATACCATTTCGTTTCATTTACAACAGTAGTTAGCTGTTTAGACATATCACGTAAATGCTTAGCACGTGGATCTCCATTTTTATAGACACGATGTCCAAATCCCATGATCTTTTCTTTGTTGTCTAAAGCTTTTCTAAGGTACGGTTCTACTTCTTCTGGCTCATTAATATCTAAAAGCATGTTCATAACAGCTTCATTCGCTCCACCATGTAAAGGTCCCTTTAATGCACCAATAGCAGCTGTTATCCCTGAATAAATGTCTGACAGTGTTGCTACACATACCCGAGCAGTAAATGTTGAAGCATTCAACTCATGATCAGCATGCAAAACAAGCGCTTTATTAAACGCCTCTACAGATAAATCATCCGGGGTTTCACCATTTAGCATGTATAAGAAATTCGCGGCAAATGATAGATCTTTATTCGGTTTAATTGGCTCTTTTCCAGAGCGAATTCGTTCAAAACCTGTCACTATTGTCGGAATTTTCGCTTGAAGTCGAACTGCTTTGTTATAATTTTCTTCTTCGTCCATCTTTTCTGCATCTAAGTCAAACAAGCCAAGCGCTGAAATAGCCGAGCGCAACGCCGCCATTGGATGTACGTCATTAATTGGATAGGCTTTCATTTGAGTGAAAATTTCTTCAGGAACTTCGGCTTCAACAGCCAATTTCTCTGTAAACGATTTCAATTCTTCTTTGGTCGGAAGTTCACCATTCCAAAGTAAATAAATAACCTCTTCAAAGCTTGCATTTTCTGCTAACTCATCAATGCCATAGCCTTGATAGGTTAATTCATCGTCAATAATTGAACTTACGCTTGACTGTGTTGCTACAATACCTTCTAATCCACGAGTAGTAGTCACCTATATCTCTCCTTTTCTCTAATAAATCCTTCACAAGACGTAACGATACCAAGTGAAGCGTTTTCGCAAAAGGATGCGAACTCTCCTATCTCCTTCAAAAGTGAAAGAATACGATTCAAGCCGAATCGAGAGCGGGTTCATAGTCTAATAGACGAGCTATAAACCAAGCTTGTTAAGCAACTTAAATGATGTCGAATGACAAAACACCTATCGTTCTACCATAACTGAAAGAAGGTAAGATATAAAGTGTTTTGCGACAACCTAAGCACTTCATATCATACCATAATTTTAAAAATACGGCTATAACCAGCATTTTTCGACATGCTATCTTCTTTTAATGACAACAAACTTACCGTTTGCAATACCAGAATGAATGGCTTTTAGTAAGCCTGCTTTTATAATGGTTCTTGTCCAGGGTATTAGAAACAATGCTCCAACAACATCTGTAAAAAAACCAGGTACCGTTAAGAGTGCGCCACCAATAAAGATACAAGCACCATCTATCATTGCTTGACTAGGAACTTGTTGCTTTTGCATTTGCAATTGAGCTAATCGTATGACCTGCATCCCTTGACGGCGTGCCACTAAAAAGCCAATAATGCTAGTTAAAAGCATAGCAAGAATGGTGTACCATACGCCAATCCACTGTACTGATAAAACAATGAACAAGAGTTCAACTAATGGAATCCCAATCGCAACAGGTAATAGAAACCGTTTAAACATAAATGACCACCTCATTTATAAGAAAAAGAAGAGCGAACGCTCTTCTTTTCTACATTATAATACACGCGCTTTGCCGCTGTAAATATTTCCGGTTTTTGCATCAACTGTTACTTCTTCACCATCAGTAAAAAGTGCTAATGCATCGTCAACACCTACAACAACAGGTGTGCTTAAATTCAAGCCAACTACTGCTGCGTGAGACGTTAGCCCACCTTCTTCTGTAATAACAGCAACAGCTTTTTCAAAGGAATCAATCATATCTTTATCCGTCGATTTAGTAACAAGAACGGCACCCTGTGTCATTTTTGCACTTGCTTCCGCTGCATTCTCTGCTAACACGACTTTACCTGAGCCAGAACGCTGACCAATACCTTGGCCTTTTGCTTTCACTTCGCCTAGTACATGTACTTTAAGAAGATTTGTTGTTCCCGTTTCTCCTACTGGTACACCAGCTGTAATCACGACGAGATCGCCTTGAGCAACATGCCCTGATTCCATAGCTGCTTCAACAGTTAAATCAAGCATTTCATCTGTCGTGCTTGCTTGCTTACCAAATAGTGGTGTTACTCCCCATACAAGGGCCATTTTACGGAATGCTCTTTCATTGCTTGTAATCGCCAAAATAGGTGATTTAGGACGGAAACGAGAAGTCATACGTGCCGTGTAACCACTTTCTGTTGCTGTTAAAATAGCAGTTGCATCTAAATTAGAGGCAGTATGCGCTACAGACTGACCGATTGCGCTTGTGATCGTTTGCTTTGATTCTTCACTTTTCTTCCGTAGCAATTGATCGTAATTCAAGGCTTGCTCGGTACGACTAGCAATATTGTGCATTGTTTGTACAGATTCTACAGGATAATCACCTGCTGCTGTTTCACCTGATAGCATAATAGCATCTGTTCCGTCAAAGATAGCGTTAGCGACGTCACTTGCTTCGGCACGAGTTGGGCGTGGATTTCTTTGCATTGAATCAAGCATTTGTGTTGCCGTAATGACAGGCTTTGCTTGTTCATTACATTTCTTAATTAACTGTTTTTGTACAAGTGGTACTTCTTCGGCAGGAATTTCAACGCCTAAGTCCCCACGAGCGACCATTAATCCATCCGATACTTCAAGAATTTCATCGATATTATCGACGCCTTCTTGGTTTTCAATCTTAGGGATAATGGCAATGTCAGCTGCGCCGTTTTTCTCAAGTAATTCGCGAATTTCTAACACATCAGAAGCACGACGCACAAATGACGCTGCAATGAAATCAACATTTTGCTCAACACCGAACAGGATGTCTGCTGCGTCTTTATCCGTCATACCTGGTAGGTTGACGCTAACATTAGGCACATTTACCCCTTTTTTATTCTTTAAAGTACCGCTGTTTTTTACTGTAGTCACGATTTCATTCGCACGAACATCTGTAATCTCAAGACCAATTAAACCATCATCAAGTAATAACGTACTACCTACACTACAATCATTAACAAGGCCCGGATACGTAATCGAAATCTTCTCTGTAGAACCTACTACTTCTTCCATCGATACAATAAGTTGTTGTCCTTTTACAAGGTCAATTGCACCGTCTACAACCGTTTGTGTACGAATTTCAGGACCTTTTGTATCTAGTAAGATTGCAACTGTTTTTCCAGTTTTCTCCGATGCTTCGCGGATATTACGAATACGCGCTCCATGTTCCTCGAAGTCTCCATGGGAAAAATTAAGACGTGCTACGTTCATGCCAGCGTCTATTAATGAAACCAGTTGATCCACCGTTTCACTTGCTGGTCCTATTGTACATACGATTTTTGTTTTACGCATTTTGTTCCTCCTACTATTTTCTTAAATCGACAGTTCTTGCGAAAGCTTGTACATATCTGTGTCAATTTTATGTGGTTGATCTAAAATATCATTAATGGAATGATAAACAATTTCATTACGTTGTATGCCTACAGTCATGCCCGCTTTTCCTTCTAATAATAAGTCAACAGCTTTTGCAGCTAAACGGCTAGCAAGCACTCGGTCTGCTCCAGTTGGTGAACCACCGCGCTGAATATGTCCTAGTACCGTTACACGTGTCTCCACATTCATTTCAGCACTGATTTTTTCACCAAAGTCAAAGCCTGACCCAACACCTTCAGCAACAATAATAATACTATGCTTTTTGCCTCGCTCAACACCCCGTTTAATGTTAGCAAGAATCAGATTCATGTCATGTTCTTCCTCGGGAATGACGATTGTCTCAGCACCATCTGCAAGCCCTGCCCAAAGCGCAAGATCTCCTGCGTGTCGACCCATTACTTCAATAACGTACGTACGCTCATGAGATGTAGCAGTGTCACGAATTTTATCAATGGCATCAATAATAGTGTTTAATGCTGTATCGAACCCAATTGTAAAGTCTGTTCCTGGTATATCGTTGTCAATCGTTCCTGGGACACCGACTGTTGGGAATCCATGCTCGCTTAATTTTTGCGCGCCACGATAAGACCCATCTCCACCAATGACGACAAGTCCTTCAATCCCGTGTTTTTTAAGTTGTTCAATCCCCTTTTTTTGTCCTTCAAGGGTTTTGAATTCTTCACATCGTGCTGTATATAACATTGTGCCACCACGGTGGATAATGTCTCCAACTGAGCCGAGCTCCATTTTCTTAATATCGCCTTCAATTAAGCCTTGATAGCCATAAGAAATTCCATACACTTCAATTCCATGATAAATTGCTTTTCGAACAACTGCGCGAATCGCTGCATTCATACCAGGTGAATCGCCACCACTTGTTAATACACCAATACGTTTCAATTATGTTCCTCCTCACGAACAATAAGACAGACGAAGCTTGTCTTAACTAGTCTCTGCAAGTAAAGATACCACTTTGATTTACTGAACACAAGTGTTTCCATACTACAAAAAATGCTTTCATATCAATGAAAGCACTTCCAAATCATTTAGATTCTGCTTTAACTCGTTTGTCAGCTATTTGTCCCATTTTCATATACTTTTCATATCGTTCCTCTAAAAGCGTCTCTACAGACTTTGCTTTTAAGTCACTTAAAGCATCACGTAGCACACGTCTCATACTAACAGCCTGCTCCTCAATGTTACGTTGCGCGCCGCCTTTAGGTTCTTCAATAATTGAATCGATTACACCAAGCTCATATAAATCAGGTGCAGTAATTTTCATTGTCTCTGCCGCTCTCTTCGCTTGCGTAGAGTCTTTCCATAATAATGCTGCTGCACCTTCTGGTGAAATAACCGAATACGTTGAGTTCTCTAACATATAAATTCGATCAGCAACGCCTAGAGCAAGTGCCCCACCGCTTCCACCTTCTCCTATCACTATGCTTATCGTTGGAACATTTAACCCAGCCATCATAAGTAGATTTTTTGCAATGGCCTCACTTTGACCGCGCTCTTCTGCCGACTTACCTGGATAAGCACCTTTTGTGTCAATAAAACAAACGATCGGGCGATTGAATTTTTCTGCCTGTTTCATTAAACGTAACGCTTTTCGATAACCCTCAGGATGAGGCGAACCAAAAAAGCGCATAATATTTTCTTTTGTATCTTTTCCTCGTTGGTGACCAATCACGGTAATAGGCTGATCTTCAAACGTTGCAATTCCAGCAACAATCGCTTTATCATCGCCAAAAAGTCGATCACCGTGAAGCTCCAGAAAATCGGAAAACAAAAGAGAAATATAATCAAGACTCGTTGGCCGCTCATGATCTCGAGCAATTTGCACCCGTTCCCATGGTTGTATATTCGTATAGACCGATTCCTCTAGTTCTTGCAGACGAACTTCCATTTTATGAATCTCAGAACTTAAGTCTAAGTCTTTTTCTTTTGCAAATTTACGAAGCTCTTCTATTTTAGTTCGAAGCTCCAGTACAGGTTTTTCAAAATTTCGTTCAGTAGTCATGTTTACTCCCCCTACCTACTGGTGAATTGCCAACACTGTTGTCAGCGTATCTTTCATTTCTAGTCGCGGGATAACTCGATCTAATTGCCCATGCTCTAACAGAAATTCCGCAGTTTGGAAGTCTTCCGGAAGTTCCTCACGAATCGTTTGTTCAATAATGCGTCTACCAGCAAAGCCGACAAGTGCTTTCGGTTCTGCAAAATTGTAATCACCTAACGATGCGAAACTTGCGGAAACACCACCTGTAGTCGGGTGTGTCATGACTGAAATAAACAAGCCACCGGTACGATCTAATTTCTCAAGCGCCGCGCTTGTTTTCGCCATTTGCATTAAACTAATCATCCCCTCTTGCATTCGCGCACCGCCAGAGGCAGCCACAATAATGAGAGGATGCTTCAATTCAATCGCTTTTTCAATTGCGCGTGTAAGCTTTTCACCGACAGCTGCCCCCATACTCGCCATTCGGAATTGAGGGTCCATAACAGCTAAAACAACAGGATGACCATTTAATTCCCCTACACCTGACACGCATGCTTCGTTTAAGCCTGTTTTCTTACGGTCTGCTTCAAGTTTCTTTTCGTAATCAGGGAATGCTAACGGATTACCACCAATCACATCGGCATCTATTTCCTGAAACGTTCCTTCGTCAATTAACGCTTCAATTCGTTCCCAAGCGCCCATCCGGTGATGATGTCCACATGTTCGACATACACTCAAATTCTTTTTCAGATCCTTTGTGTACATAATGGTTCGACAAGATGGACATTTTGTCATAAGTCCTTCAGGTACTTCTATCTTTGCTCGCTCAGATGGAATTGTTGCATATCGTTTCTTTTTCTTAGAAAACATATCCTTTAACATGGGATCGCTCCTTGCTATATCCTTTAAAAACGGCTGTTTTTCAAGTGATGACTCATCGCATCTAACGCCTTCTCTACTTCTCCATGCTTTATTGCTTCGACAACTAGCTCGTGTTCTTTAATCGACTCAGGCGGTCTTCCCTTACGTTCAAGAGATTCTTTAATCGCTTCTTTATTAAACGCCACCAACGATTTCCAGATATTATAAAGTAAAACATTTCCACAAGCTTTAACAATGGTTTCATGGAACTGGTAATCAGCTTCTACAGGAAAATCCCCATGACTCCATTTCACTTTTGAATGGGAAATAAGCTCGTCTAACTGTTTTACTTCATCTTCTGAAATTCGAAAGACAGCTAATTTTAACGCCTCTATCTCTACAATTCGCCTCGTCTCACTTAAATCCTTCCTTGCTTGGTCGTCTTTTAAGATAAAAGATAAAAGCAAATCCACTAGTCTATAGCTGGAGGGGGCTTTCATGAAAGTCCCTTCGCCTCTTTTAGTCTCAATGATGTCAAGAAGTTCTAAGCCTCGTAAAGCTTCACGAATGGATGAGCGACCAACATGAAGTCGGTCGCTCAGTTCCCTTTCTGATGGTAGCTTGTCGCCACTTTTTAAGTCATCTTTCTGAATCATCTCGCTAAGGGCACGAATAATTTCAATGTAGCGTTTGTCCGTAGCCATAGCGCCTCCTTAGTCGATGATCGTTAATTGTCTCGTTTTCTCCGCAACCTCTTCAGGATCGACCTTCACTCTTGAAACCCCTGTTTCCATTGCTTTTTTCGCTACTGCCGCTGCAACAGCTGGCGCAACACGAGGATCGAATGGTGCAGGAATAACATAATCTGCAGTTAAGTCTTTCTCATCTACTAAGTTCGCAATGGCATAAACGGCAGCCACTTTCATTTCTTCATTTATATGCGTAGCTCGTACATCTAATGCTCCTCTGAAAATGCCAGGGAAAGCAAGTACGTTATTTACTTGGTTAGGGAAATCAGAACGACCTGTTCCGATAACAGATGCACCTGCTGCTTTTGCATCTTCAGGCATAATCTCAGGAATTGGATTCGCCATAGCAAAAATAATTGGATCAACGTTCATGCTTTCAACCATTTCTTTTGTAACGGCTCCAGCAACAGACACGCCAATAAAGACATCTGCGCCTTTCATAACGTCTGCCAGTTGACCTTCTTGTCTGTTAGGGTTTGTCCGCTTTGCCACTTGTTCTTTAACAGCGTTCATTCCATAAGGACGACCTTCATAAATTGCGCCTTTCGTGTCGCACATAACGATATCACGAACACCCATGCGAAGCATTAATTTAATAATCGCAATACCAGCAGCACCGGCACCATTCGCCACTACTTTAATTTCTGATAGTTTTTTACCGCTTAGCTTAAGCGCGTTAATTAAACCAGCTAATGTCACAATGGCTGTTCCGTGCTGATCATCATGGAAAATAGGAATATTCGTTTCTTTTTTCAAACGTTCTTCTATAACAAAACAATCTGGTGCAGCTATATCTTCTAAATTCACTCCACCAAATGTCGGCTCAAGCATTTTAACAGTATTCACAATTTCGTCCACGTCATTCGAGCGTAGACATATTGGGAACGCGTCTACTCCAGCAAATGATTTAAATAACACTGCTTTCCCTTCCATAACAGGTAATGATGCTTCTGGACCAATATTCCCTAGCCCAAGTACAGCCGTCCCGTTACTCACAACCGCAACCATATTACCTTTCATCGTATATTCATAAACCGATTCAACATCTTCAAAAATTTCTTTACATGGCTCCGCTACTCCTGGTGAATAAGCTAAGCTTAAATCCCTCGCATCTTTAACGGGCACTTTCGCTTTTGACTCTAGTTTTCCTTGATTGACACGATGCATGTGAAGCGCTTCTTCTCTCGTAGTAGACACAATTTTCTCTCCTTTATATAAAACCTGACTGGTCAGACCACCTATTGTTCGCCTTCTATTATAAACACGTTCGTTCCATCTGCCAATAGGTTGATGGAAACTTCTTTTATTCTTGCTCATCCTCACGTTCTTCTAAGCGGATATTCGTTTCCCCAAATAACCGTTTTAAAAGCTGAATCGTTCGCTTTGACGGCTGTACGGCATATTTATCTGGCAGCTTTATTTTTGTATGATTTTTTTTACGATGTAAGATAACAGGTGCTGTGCCTCTGTCTTGACTTAAAATGTACTTTAAGTCACTTAATTTGGTTGGCACATCTTGTTCTTTTTCAATATGAACGTGGAGAAATTGCTTGCTTTCAGTGGACGGCAGTTGATTCAGATCAATGGCTTTTTGAACAATGAATTGTTTTTTTCCTTCTCTTTCTTCTACAACTCCACTTAAAAGCACGAGACTTCCTTCAGTCAAGACTGTTTCCACATCTTTCCACACAGTAGGAAAAACAACACATTCACACTCTTCCGTTTCATCGCTACCAATAAAAAAAGCCATTGCTTTCCCTTTTTTTGTTGTGATTTTTTTTAGTGCTTTCACTAAAACACCAACTCGAATAGCTTTTCTAGAAGGTTCTGCTTGAATAAGTGTCGTTCGGTGAAAAGGCGCAAGACGCTCCTTGACATTTTCAATAGGATGACCAGAAAAATAAAACCCCAGCACCTCTCGCTCCCAACCTAGTTCTTCCATCTTTGTTGACGGTTCAATATCAATATAGGCGGGTGTAACAGGATTAATGGTAAACAAACTGCCTGCTGACTGTTTAAAATCATCAATTTGTTTAGCAAATGCAATGGCTTTGTCTACATTTGCTAATAAAACTGCTCGTGAATAGCCCCAATGATCACAAGCACCAGCTTTAATAAATGCCGTTATAACTGGTTGAGTAATCGTTGAAGAATACACCTTTGCAACAAAGGTAAAGAAATCTTGAAACGGTGTCGTTCGTGCTTTTTTAATCTGATCGACAATACGACGATTGACCATTGTAATTGGAAGTAGACCAAATCGAATACTCTTGTTCTCAACAGTAAATAAAGCATGACTCTCTTGAATAGAGGGCGGAAGCACTTCAACCCCTGCTTTTCTAGCTTCATAAATATAGTTATACAGCTTCTGATGATCTTGCCAATTAGCTGAACAGAGGGCTGCAAAAAACGCTTCTTGATAGTGCACGCGCAAATAAGCCAGCCAGTAACTGATCATACTGTAAGCCGTTGCGTGAGACTTTGGAAAACCGTAATTCGAAAATTTTTCAATTAACGCAAATAATGTCTCCGCTTCCTCTTTTGTATAGCCTCTTGCGATTGAACGCTCGACAAAAGCATCTTTATTCATTAACTCTCGCTGTTTTTTACTAATGGCTCGTCGAAAGACATCTGCTTCAGCAAGACTATATCCAGCACTAATTTGAATCAATTGAATAATTTGTTCTTGGTAGACAATTACCCCAAAAGTCGGTTGTAAAATGCGATTGATCTCAACATGATGAGAAAATGTTTTTTTCTGCTCATGTTTGCTCTGAATGTAGTCCTTAATAAATGTCATGGGACCTGGTCGATACAACGAAGTCGTTGCAACAATATCATTGAAACTGGACGGTTTTAACTGCTTTAACACCCGTCTCATTCCGTCAGATTCTAATTGGAAAATACCCGTTGATTCTCCTTGTTGTAATAAGCGAAACGTTTTCTCGTCATGAAACGGAATGTCGCGTAAGTTAAGTTTCTGACTGGTTGCTCCTTCAATTAAACGAAGCATCCGTTCGAGCAACGTTAAATTTTTCAAGCCAAGAAAATCAAATTTCACATAGCCTAGAGCGTCGAGGCTATTCATATCAGCTTGTGTAAGGACCCTTTCATCACTTCCATATTGGAGAGCTACTTTTTCTTTAAGGGGACGATCGCTAATAATAACTCCAGCAGCGTGAGTTGATTCATGTCTAAGCATGCCTTCTAACTGCTTTGCAAAGAAAAGAAGTGTATCAAGCTCAGTTGATTGAAACGATGAAAATACCCCCTGCTGTTCAGCTTCTTCCAGTGTAAGCCCAGAATTCATCGCCTTTGCAACACGATCAACAAAGCCGCTGTTCAGACCAGATGCTTTTCCTGCATCACGAATCGCTGCTTTTCCTGCAAACGTACCGAATGTCAATACTTGCGCCACATGCTCTTTTCCAAACCGTTCTCGAACGTAATGAATAACATCGTCTCGGCGGTAATCAGGAAAATCAATATCAATATCCGGTAGCGAAATACGCTCTGGATTTAAAAAACGTTCAAACAGTAAGCCATGCTTAAGAGGATCAACATCTGTAATACGTAATGCATAAGCAACAATAGAGCTCGCCGAGGAGCCCCTTCCTGGACCTGTCAGGATATTAGATCGATGTGCATAATCCATAAAGTCAGCCACAATTAAAAAGTACGAAGCAAAACCAAGCTGCTTTATCACCGCCAATTCCTTTTTCAACCGCTCCATTGCTTCTTCGGACGGGTTTGACTGATAACGTTGCTGAAACCCTTTCAATGCGCTTTTCTGCAGTCGTTCCTGTGCCTCGTTTTCTTCTAAACCGTCAAAACGCGGGATTGTCGGCTTTTGAAAAAGGGTGAACGTCTCGATCTCGTCAGCAAGCGCATCTGTTTCGTTCAGAAGGGCTTCTGAGAACCGTTCCCTTCGTTCCGTTAACGACAATAGGTACGCCTTTTCCGTTTCTTCTTCTAGCACAACATGGTCCACTGTAGTCCCTGCACCGATTGCAGTGAGCAGACGATAGAAATCGTAGTTTTCTTTCCTTAAAAATCGTATAGGCGGAGCTGCCACACATACAATGTTATGAGCTTCTGCAAACTCGATTAGCGTATAATCGCTTGCACCATGAATCTCTAACCTTCCTTCACTATGTGCAGTAAGTGCTAGCCACCTTTTATACCAGTCCTTTGCTTGAATAAATGACTGGCGCGACAATAAAACCATGCATGCCGTTGTCTGCTGTTGAAAAACTTCATATGAAATTCCGTTTTCCTTGCTCATCCGCATCACAGAGCTTAGTTCAACTAATTGTTGATAACCTTGCTTGTTTTTAGCAAGCAAACGTACGGTAAGTCGAACGTCTTTAACAAGGACTGTACACTCTAGCCCGACCAATGGTTTCATATCAACTTTCTCACATTCTCTTAAGAAATCATACACGCCACTCAATGTATGTTTGTCTGTCAATGCAAGGTTTTTATATCCTAATTGTTTGGCTTGTTGTACATAGGCTTTTATCGTTAACCCAGACTGAAGTAGACTATGCTCACTATAAATATTTGAAAGCAAGGTGCTCAACACCATCACTCTCCTTTATCTTCTTCTACTAACGAATCTTCGTTTTTTATTGTCATAATCGTATTGGTTTGTCCTTATATATAATTAATACGTAAAAACTAGGTGGTGAATGCAATGCTTCTAACGAAAGAAATGCTTGCTCATTTAGTCATGAACTTCTTCATTGCTTTTGGCGTAATGATTGGTGGTGCATTAATTGGTGGAATTGGTGCTTTTCTTATTGGAAAACCAGTCCTTAGTGAAATTTTCAGCTTATCAAACAGCTTAAAAATCTGGGCCATTGTCGCGGCCATTGGTGGTTCTTTTGATGCGATTACGAAAATAGAAAGCGGCTTATTTAGCGGTGTACATGAAGATGTTTATCGAACGCTTGCCATGCTGCTGGTTGCTTTTTGTGGAGCACAATCTGGCTCGATTTTGCTAAGGTGGATTGTAGGTGACCCAGTCTAATGTTCGTTCCAAATTACTCAAAGCACCGAGGATGGCTGCGTTTTTTTGCTGGCATCATGATTGGCGCCTTAATCGGCTGGTCTTTTTTCATTGCCGAATACGGTCAAAAACACGACCGTCTTCATGGAGAAATTGGTAAAAAAGACATCATCATTGAAGAGTTACAAGCAAAGAACGCGCAATTTATTCATGACTTATCACTACAAAATGAAGAAAATGCCCGACAGCTCCTTGTTCAAACGGTGTCGGTCACAATTCTAAATGCTGAACGCTACCACCTAAGCCAACTAAATGTATATGAGCTAAGACAACAAATGTTAAAAGAGCTACAGCATCTTCAAGGGACAAGTATCGAAACCATCGCAAGTTTAACCGAAGTCATGGAGAGCGCAGTTGAAAATAAAGTCTACAAAATTAATGATAACCACTATACTGTAAAAATTACGAGAACGTACGCTCTACCAGATTTCCGAATTGATGTTGAAATCATTCACGAAGAGCAAAGGAGCAGCCCTTAAATACTTAAACACTCACTGCTTGTCGTAACTTCTGAATGATTTCTTCCACTTCCTCCCAAGAATACGCCGTTGCACCAGCAGCTACAGGATGACCACCACCATGGTGTTCTTTCGCAATCCCATTAATGACAACAGCCTTCGATCTTAGTCGTACTCGAATACGATCGTCCTCTTCTACAAAAAAGACCCAAATTTGAATATTCTCTACACCAGAGAAACAATTGACAAGTAAAGAAGATTCGTTGGATGTAACATCAAACGATTGTAGCGTCGCTTTTGGCAGTTTCATTACCCCAACACGCCCATCAAACAACTCAAAATGCTGTAGAATATAGCCTTCTAAACGGACTAGCGGTAATTCTCGCTTGTAAAGTTGATTAAATAATGTTTGAGTATCAATTCCTTGATCTAGCAGTAAAGCTGTTCTTCTTAACGTCTCTCCTGTTGTATTGCGGAATCGAAAACGACCTGTGTCTCCTACAATTCCTGAATAAAGAAGAAATGATGCTTCTTCAGTCAGAGATAAAACAGAAGAATGCTCTTGTAGTGCAACAATTAATTCAGACGTTGAACTTACTGTAGTATCCACAAGCACAATGTCTCCATAAGGCTCTTCATTCGGGTGATGATCAAGTTTAATCAGCATTTTTCCGCTATTAAAACGATCGTCACTAATTCTCTCTGTGTTTGCCGTATCACAAACGATGACTAAGGCACCGTCATACATGTCGTCGTCAATCGTATCCATTCTTCCTAAGAACAGAAGAGATGGTTCTTCTTCTCCAACAGCATAAACATGTTTATTCGGAAAGCTTTGTTTAATGATCGCTTTTAAGCCAAGTTGTGATCCTAATGCATCAGGATCTGGACGTACGTGTCGATGAATAATGACTGTTTCAAACTGTTCAATTTTCTCAATAATATGGGTAAACATTTGATAACCTCTTTCAATCAGAACTAGTCTTTTCTTTTTTTACACTGTACAATAAAAACAGCTTGTCTATATAGGAGGACCTGTGTAATGAATCAAATTCTTATTATTGTAGCCATTGCTGCTTTTCTTTTATATCTATTTAGTCGAATAAAAGCGTTCCGTCTAAAAGACTCTTTAGAAAAGAAAATTTTAGAATCTCGAGCGCAATTGGCCCTAGGCGCAACGTTAATTGCTATTAGTGTTATTTTACTACTGTTGTCAAACTACACTGCCATTCAATTACTTATTGGCGGCGTCTTTTTACTGTTTGGTATTGCCAATGCTACTCACGGGGCACGCGCCCATAAACATTATACCGCTCAACTTGACTAAACTTCCCTAGGCTACTAGGGAAGTTCTTTAAGCTTCGATCAACTGTGCTGTTAATAATGCTTTCCCAACAATCTCTCCTTCTCTGTATACCTCCACATCAAACTTGCCATGCTTCCTCCCGACTTCTAGCAATCGAGGTATTACCTTTACTTCTGTGTCAATTTGAATGGGCTTTAAAAAATATAGCGTTAAATTTTCGACAACGATATCACCACGCTTGTGCATACGCAATGTCCGTCTTGCACCTTCAATCATAATCGTTGTCATTACCCCATAAGAAACCGTCCCAAGTTGATCAGTCATTTGTGGGCTCACAACAATACGATAAACAGGCTCTTGTTTCGTTTCTGTTACTTGCTCCATCCTGCTTGTTACAATTTCTTCTAAGGTCTCTCCTACATGCGGCTGACGTTGTGTTGTTTGCATAGCTTTTAACACATCTTGTCTACTCACAACACCAATCAACCTTTTTTGTCCATCTGTAACAGGGAGTAATTCAATACCTTGCCACACCATAATATGGGCCACAGCAGCGATTGATGTTTTTTCATTCACAGTAATAGGGTTTTGCGTCATCACTTTTTCTATCGGCTGTTGTTTTAATTGATCAAATACGTCTTTAGCAGCTATCATCCCTTGGACTTTAAGGGTATTGTCTACAACCGGATAGCGACTATGACCTGTACGCTCATTTAATGCTTGCCAGTGCTGAACCGATTCACCTATCGTTAAATAGTACGTTTTTTCTAATGGGATTAAAATATCATCTACTACAACAATCTCTTTTTTAATAAGTTGATCGTATATCGCACGGTTAATCATTGCAGCAACTGTAAATGTGTCGTAAGACGTCGAAATAACCGGTAAATCAAGTTCATCTGCAAGCTTAATCACATCTGAACTCGTATCGAACCCTCCTGTAATTAACACTGCTGCTCCTGTTTCAAGGGCAATCTTATGGACTTGATAACGATTTCCAACAATGAGTAAGTTTCCTGCCGTTACATAGCGCATCATAGCTTCTGTTTTCATCGCTCCTATGACAAAGCGACTTAGCGTTTTATGTAAACCAGATCTCCCTCCAAGAACTTGTCCATCAACAATATTTACAACTTCTGCAAAGGTTAGCTTCTCGATGTTTTCTTTTTTCTTTTTCTCAATGCGAATCGTTCCTACTCGTTCAATCGTCGATACAAGCCCCTGCGATTCAGCTTCTTTAATTGCCCGATAAGCTGTCCCTTCACTTACAGACATTGCTTTGGCAATTTGACGAACGGATATCTTGCCTCCAATGGGAAGCTGAGTAATATAGTCAATTATTTGCTCGTGTTTAGTCACCTTGGCACCACGCTTTCACCATTTCACTTCTTTTTAGTATACGACTTGACGTAGTGCCCTAGCAACTTCTTAACCGTACTGTCTTAACTTTTTTCGATTCGCTGCTTTAGAAGCAAGTTTTTCCTTCTGTTCCAAACGCTGGGCTTTTAAAACGGCAAGTCCATTTCCTAAGACGACTAGCAAGCAAAAACCGACCCAAGAATAAGCAAAAACTTGGCTTAAACCAGCTTCCTTGAATGGTAAATTTTCAAAAGCATACGCCCCCATAATGCAGGCGAGTAGTATACAAATTACGCCACGTTGTTTCATCGAATCCCTCCTTGTCTACTACTTTATGTACAAACAAGAAGAACATGACTAAAAAAAGCTGAATACAAAGGAGTTTGTCCTTGCATTCAGCTCTATGCCTTAAAGGCGAATCGTTTCACCCGCTTCTAAAAATTTTCCTTTTCCGTGAGGCAGTCGCTCCACAAAAGCCTTAGCATCTTGCTTAATAGGTGGGAAGGTATTGAAATGAATTGGAACTGCTACTTTTGGATTGATCCATTCAACAGCTGTCTCTGCATCTTCAGGGCCCATCGTGAAATTATCCCCCATTGGGACAAAGGCAACGTCAATATCATTTCGTTCACCAATCATTTTTAAGTCACTAAATAACGCGGTGTCACCCATATGATAAATGGTTTTTCCTTCTGCCTTAAACAAAATTCCACCAGGCATTCCTGTATACACAATTCTTTGATTTTCTTCTTCTGTATACGAAGAACCATGAAATGCCTGTGTATACTTTACAATACCAAAATCAAATTCATACGCACCACCAATGGACATCGGATGAACAGACTCTACACCTTGAAAACTCATATAAGTAGCAAGTTCAGCTACCGCAACCACAAGTGCACCAGAGCGTTTAGCTATCTCCACAGTGTCTCCAACATGATCATTATGACCGTGGGTAAGTAAGATGACATCAGGATTTTCGTCTTGTGCTGTTAGATCTGTTTGGCTATTTCCAGTAATAAACGGATCAATTAAGATCGTTTTCCCCCTTGTTTTCATTTTAACAACTGAATGTCCATGAAAACTTACTTCCATTTTCTATCCCTCCAATTCAGACTCATTCATTTCTTTATTAGCCTGTTTAGAATTAACCTAAACATTCCTACTTTTATGTTTTATAATAGTAGAGAAGAGGAGGCAGGTAAAGAATGAACCTAGAGCGACTGCAACTATTACAGCAACATACGAAACAAGAAGAAGCGGACTTTGCTTTTATTACGAACAAAGACTCTTTATTTTACTTAACTGGATTGCTTGCCAATCCACATGAACGATTAATGGCACTTTTTATCTTACAAGATTCCTATGTGTTTGTTATTCCAAGAATGGAACAAGAGCTTGTTCGTCAAGCAGGATATCAAGGCGATATTCTTCCTTATAGTGACCATGAAGACGTATGGCAACTGATAAAAGAGAAGCTTCAGGAAAATCAGCTAACGAACATAACGTCGGTTTTAATAGAAGAAAGCACACTAACATTCGCCCGTATGAAGGCGTTGGAATCACTGGGCCAATCGATTCGCTTCTCCAATTGTGAACACGTTTTAATGAATCAGCGTTTAGTAAAATCTGATGATGAATTGGAAATTTTACAACAAGCGGCTGCTTTTGCTGATGCTGGTGTTGAGTTCGGCATTAAAGCATTGTACACAGGAGTAACCGAATTAGAAGTTATTGCTGAAATTGAATACGAGTTAAAAAAGCAAGGTATTTCGGAAATGGCATTTCAAACCACCGTTTTGTTTGGTGATCATGCTGCCTCCCCACATGGTAAACCTGGGACACGCGCGTTAAAGGAAGGCGAATTTGTTTTGTTTGATTTAGGAGTTGTAGTAAATGGCTACTGTTCCGACATTACACGCACAGTGGCATATGGTGAAGTCGCTGAACAGCACCAGCTCGTTTACAATACAGTCTTAGAAGCAGAGGAAACAGCGGTTGCAGCGGTTAAACCAGATGTCGTTATTGGACAATTAGACTCGATCGCTCGAACCGTAATTGAAAACGCTGGGTTTGGCGATTATTTTACTCATCGTTTAGGACACGGTCTCGGTATAAATGTACACGAATTTCCTTCTATGAGTCAGAACAACGTCGATGTACTTGTGGAGGGCATGACGTTTACTAT
This sequence comes from Shouchella oshimensis, assembly GCF_004375095.1. NCBI lineage: Bacteria > Bacillati > Bacillota > Bacilli > Caryophanales > Bacillaceae > Shouchella > Shouchella oshimensis. The sequence continues at coordinate 800,632 of NZ_SNUX01000001.1, forward strand.
TGAACCAGGTATTTATATCCCTGGGGTAGTAGGGGTACGAATTGAAGATGATGTTGTTGTCACAAATAGTGGAGTCGAGACACTAACCATCTTTCCTAAAAACCTTATTAATGTCCCACCAAGAGCGCACTAATATAAAAAAAAGGGGCTATGGACGCCCCTTGTTTTACTTTTCCCAGCTCCATATATAACGCTCACTGTGAGCATCCATCCATCGTATCTCAAAGCTAGACATCTCCGGATAATATGGCTTCAATACTTTTTTATACTGCTCTGCTGTTTTATCTTGATCTAATTGGAGCAAAGAAGTCATTTTTATTACTTGGATCTTTGCATGGTCACCTTTCAACACTTTAGTGCCTTTCTCGTACTCATAATGGTTTGGATTATCAAACTCCCATTGATATTCTACATCCTCTTCCACAACAGTAATTCGTATCGAAAAAGCATCCATCAATTCATTTCCAGATACCGCTACTGCTTTCTCTGACACTTGAGAAAAGCTAAGCAATATAAGTAGCAACATACCGATCACACGCTTCATATCACACCTCTTTTTTTCTTAACGTGTGTGGTTTTTGCTGTATTTATTCATCGGTATCGGTGGATAACATCGACTCCGCCAGTTACTTCAATTACAGTGCCTGTGACCATATCGGCATTATCTTCACATAGAAACATAACGGTTCGAGCAATATCCTCTCCTGTACCTGATCGACCTATTGGTGTATTTTGATCCTTATGATGACGTGCTTCTTCAATCGTTGCTTCCTTCATCTCACCCATTATATTCCCTGGACATACCATATTTGCCGTTATGCCGTACTCAGCCTCTTCAATTGAAATGGTCTTCATTAACGAAACAAGCCCCACTTTAGCAGCTGCATAAGCAGACCGGTAAATCCAACCAGGCGCATTGTTAGCACCTTGAAAGCCATAAAATACGATACGCCCAAACTTTTGTTTTCTCATAATCGGCACAACTTCTTTCATGAGATGAAAAGAAGACGTTAAATTGCCATCAATCATAGCATTCCACTCAGATTCTTCATAATCCACCAGCTTCTTCTTTTCAAATACATAGGGGCCTGCATTGTGAATACATACATCAATCCGGCCTGCGAATGCTTGAGCACGTGTGACAAGCTCTTTACAATCGTCTCCCTTTGTGACATCTGTTCGAACAATTTGCACATACTCTATTCCCCATTTTTCTTGCAGCGCTTTCGCACGTTCGTGGTCATTTAAGTATGTAACCGTTACTTGATAGCCTGACTTCAGAAGCGATTCAGTTACTTTCAAACCTAGCCCTTTTGTTCCAGCCGTTACCATTGCATGTCGCAACTCATTCACCACCATCGTTCGTTCTCTCTTTTTAAGATACACTACCTTTATGGTTGTAGGCAAAAAAAAAGACGACCGGACTCGTAAGGATGGGAGCGTGGTCGTCACAAGGTACTTTTCTAAATGGAAAATTGTCCTTCTGTCGGAATTAGAATAGACATAGACATGACCTTATTTAGCGTCGTCTTTATGATCCTCTTTCGTTTGGCTTACTGCTTTTCCTTGATCTTCTACTGTACCTTGTTGATAAGATGCCATCAATTGATCGTGTACAAGCGTTTCTTCTGATTGTTGTTTTCTTTCTTCGTGTTTGTCCATTTTATGACCTCCTTTTAGTATAGAATGCCTTAAAGAACAAAAACTTATGAGAAAAACAAAAGGGCTTGGATTTACAATCCAACCCCTTCTACTATCCTTTGTTTACCAATTCTTTTGCTTTTTCTATAGCGATTTCAACTTGATCGAAGCCAGTACCACCTGCGCTATTTCGACGAGCTACTACTGTCTTTGGTTGTAAGACTTCATAAATATCTTCATCAAATAAGGCACTTGCCTCTGTATAATCTGTCATTGCTAGATCAAGTAAGTATACGTTTTTTTGAATTGCTATTAACACAAGTTTCCCTACTACTTCATGAGCTTCACGAAACGGCATTCCTTTTGTCGCTAAGTAATCGGCTAATTCAGTTGCATTTGAGAAATCTTGACTTACTGCTGCTTCCATCTGCTCGGTTTTTACCGACATACTCGAAATCATACCCGAAAAGATCCGCAATGACCCTTTCACTGTTACAACCGTATCAAACATGCCTTCTTTATCTTCTTGCATGTCTTTGTTGTAAGCAAGAGGAAGTCCTTTTAGCGTTGTTAATAAAGAAAATAAATTCCCATACACTCGACCTGTTTTTCCGCGAATGAGTTCTGCCATATCAGGGTTCTTCTTTTGTGGCATAATACTTGAACCTGTAGCAAACGCATCATCCAATTCTATAAACTGGCATTCTTGAGAGGACCAAAAAATCATTTCCTCACACAAACGAGACAAATGCATCATGAGTGTAGATGAAGCTGATAGAAATTCGAGAATAAAATCTCGATCACTAACCGCATCTAAGCTATTCTCATATATACCATCAAACCCCAACAGTTCTGCTGTCAGATGTCGATCAATTGGGAACGTTGTCCCTGCTAAAGCACCCGCACCTAAAGGCGACACATTTACACGTTTTAAACTGTCTTTGAAACGGCTGTAGTCACGCTCAAGCATCCAGAAGTAAGCAAGTAAATGATGTGCAAATGAAACTGGCTGAGCACGCTGTAAATGTGTATATCCAGGAATAAGTGTTTCAACATGCTCTTGCGCCTTGTGAATAAGCGACTCTTGCATGGCACGAATGGCTTCCATAATGGTCTTTGTCTCATGATACAAGTAAAGATGCATATCTGTAGCCACTTGATCATTACGGCTACGCCCTGTGTGTAGCTTGCCTCCCACAGGACCAATCTCATCAATTAGTTGCTTTTCAATATTTAAATGAATATCTTCCTGAGCAACTTCATAGGCAAGGGTTCCTTCTTCGGCTTTTTTCTTCAACGTTTGTAAGCCAGCTACAATCGTATTCTTTTCTTCTTCCGTGACGATTTCACAAGCGGCAAGCATCGTCACATGTGCGATGCTGCCTTGAATGTCTTCGAATACTAATTGTTTATCAAATCCAATAGAGGCGCCAAATTCATCGACCCATTCTTCAGCTGATTTGGTGAATCTTCCGCCCCACAGTTTACTCACGATGTTACCTCCTCTTTTTCTTTTGTTACCATACTGTGTACTTTCGTTGGCAAGCCCCATAAGGAAATAAATCCAACTGCTGCATTGTGATCAAACTCATCATCTGGTGTATACGTTGCTAATTTCTCATTGTAAAGAGAATAAGGTGATTTTCTTCCTTCTACAATCGCATGCCCCTTAAAGAGTTTCACTCGTACAATACCTGTTACGTGCTGCTGAGACTCTTTCAAGAAAGCTTGAAGGGCTGGCTGAAGGCTAGAAAACCATAAACCTTCATAAATTAATTCCGTTAATTTCTTTTCAATAACAGGCTTAAAGTGAGCTAATTCCTTCGGCAACGTTAAGTCTTCAAGCTCTTTATGGGCTTTAATTAGGGTCATTGCACCTGGACACTCGTAGACTTCACGGGACTTAATCCCAACGAGACGATTCTCGACATGATCAATACGTCCAACGCCATGTTTACCAGCAAGGTTATTTAAAGAAAGAATCAGTTCATCTAATGGCATCGCTTGACCATCGATGGCCACGGGTACCCCTTTCTCAAAATGAATCTCAATTGTATCGGCTGTATCAGGTGTTTTTTCTAATGGCGCTGTTAATTCATAGGCGCCTTCTGGTGGTGTCGCCCAAGGGTCTTCTAAAATGCCGCACTCGTTGCTTCTCCCCCATAAGTTCTGATCAACAGAATAGGGGTTATCTAAATCAATTGGAATTGGAATATTGTTTGCTTTAGCATATTCAATTTCCTCATCACGAGACCATGCCCACTCACGAACAGGTGCAAGTACTTTTAAATCTGGATTAAGTGCTTGAATCGACACTTCAAAACGGACTTGATCATTCCCTTTTCCAGTGCATCCATGGGCCACTGCAGAAGCACCTGTTTGTTCTGCGACTTCAACAAGCTTTTTCGAGATTAACGGGCGAGAAAGAGCAGATACTAGCGGATATTTTTGTTCATAGAGTGCATGAGATTGGAGAGCTGGAAGAACAAATTCCTCAGCAAACTCTTTTTTTGCATCAATAGTATAGGATTGAATAGCCCCAACGGTCAGTGCTTTTTGTTTCACAAATTCTAAGTCTTTTCCTTCACCTACATCAAGACCAACAGCAATCACATCATATCCTTTATCGGTTAACCATTTTACTGCTACTGATGTATCTAAACCACCTGAATATGCAAGTACTACTTTTTCTTTCGCCACAAAAATCTCCTCCAGTTTTTATGAATAAAAATTCTCATTATATTATTTTTATACAATAAAAGGTGAAAAATGAACCGGGGGTATGTGCCCCAGTTGTATAAAACCAAACAATTAACTTATGAATATACATTACTTTACCAGTCATAGATTGTTTTGACAAGAGGTTTTTGGGATTTTTTGTTCTAAGTTTTAATTCCTTTTCTTAAACCATTCGTTTCTGTAAATCTACAGGCTGTTAGTACTCTGAAAAGCGATGAAGCCAACGCTTTTTGTAAAAGCACTGTGCATCCATTGTTAATGATTGCATAGATTTATAAGAGACAGAAGCTTGGTATGCTCCAAGTAAGAGACGCTTAAACGGAACACGTCTATGCCCAATTTGTTTATACAGTGACATGCGTATAATCTGTTTTAACAACTGCTTCACAACAGCTTCTGACACCATGTCTTCTTTGCCAAGATACATAGGCTCGTTTTGGTCACAAGCAATGCCATCCTTTGTTAACGATCGCCACTCCTCGTACTTTACCTGCTTTGGTAAAAAACTGTATATGAAAAGCCGCAGTGATAAAATGGTTTCTGCAGTCCCACCTGTTTGAGTGAATTGATAGAAATGACCGACTTTATCAAGTGCTTTTTTTGATACATACAGACTGAGAGGAAGGTGTGTTAGTAAAGCTGTGTTCGAATGGGTACTCATCCCCCCTTGAACAAGGGCAAGTAGTCGAGTGCGAGCTAATTCTTTATGTAAGAGATGTTGCTTTTCATTCCTAACAGCAATCGAATCATCAGGCTCTAATTGCAAAGTGGACTGGAATGTTGACTGTAAGAAATCGGATTGAATCCATTGGTACAATTGAATGGCTATTGGATCCATGTAGTGAGTCCAACTTTCATCAATTACCTGTCTACCACTGGGGCTCTTTTTCTTCGCTTGAAAGAACAACTGCTTTTCATACTCTTCAATTTCTTTTTGCCACTGCTCAACACTAGACATGATTGTTATTCTCCTTCCTCTTCAAAGTGGGTAAACATTTTTCGTTTAAACAAAGGGATATATGGAAACCCTTCTTCATTCACTTGTTCCAAAGCTCGTAATTCTGTATTCATGCGCTTTAAGTAAAAATACAAAATGGCTTCCGCTGTTTTTGGCTTTACGGATGTTTCTTCTGTTTGATCATACTGACCAAGAATGGTGTGTTTTAATTGTACAACCTCTTTATTAAGCACATCTATTTTTTGTTGCTGTGCTGCTTGGTTGATCATTTCAATACTTAATACGACTTGGCCAATCAGCTCACCTACGGTTGTGTATTCAGGGGTGAGTGGATCATTTAATGCTTGGATTTTTCCAATGTCCCCTAATAAACAGGCCGCTAAAACAATGTCTCCGTTAATCGTCTTATACAACGGAAGGAGCTGCAACGCTGCCGTCATAAGTTCAACAATTTGCTCTAATAACCCTGCATAATAAGCATGATGATACGTCTTACCAGCCGGATATGTTGTTAATTTCTCACGAATTCCGCGATTACTGTATATTTCTTTAACGAGCTGTTGTAAAGTAGGCGACTCAATGTCATCCATCATCATCCGTAGCTCATGCCATAGATCTTCCCGAGATAACCCCGGCTTTGAGATTAGTTCAGTTCGATTTATTTGATCATCCTCTGTTGCTAATCGAATTTTCTTTATGGTTAACATTTGCTTTGAGCGAAAGGTTTCAAGGGCACCTTCCACTTTCACAACCGATTTTGGAACAAACTTTTGCTGCTGGTCATCTGTTATATCCCACAGCCGAGCAGAGAGGAGGTTATGCTGTTGTTGCAACGTGAAATTTGCGTAAAGCGATCCATTTGCTGCCTGTTTAATTTCACGTTCTCGAATCATATAAAAATCAGCTTCCATCATCAACACCTCCATCCATTATCTTAGCTGAGAAGTGTGTAAAAGGCAAAAGAAGTTCTTACCCTATTCTTGCTGCCTCCCCAGAGCTATTTTCTATTATTCATACTGGCATTCTTAAAATAAAAAAAGCTATCCCCATTAGGTTTAGCAACACAACCTAATGGGAAAGCCTTTTTTCTTATTACGTTAATCGAACAGTATCACGAGCAATCATAACTTCTTCATTTGTAGGAACAATCAAGACTTTTACTTTTGAATCCGCAGTTTGTAAGAACGTCTCTTTTCCACGTACATTATTTTTGGACAAATCGACTTCGATTCCCATGAATTCTAAACCTTTTAGAACACGTTCGCGAACAACGGTACTATTTTCACCGATTCCCGCTGTGAAAATAAGAACGTCAATGCCGCCCATACGTGTTGCGTAAGAACCAACATAATCCTGAATCCTTGAAGTAAAGACATCAAGAGCTACCTTTGCACGCTCATTACCCTTTGCTTCTTCACTTTCAATATCTCGTAAATCACTTGAAAAACCTGTAAGACCAAGTAGTCCACTTTCCTTGTTTAACGTAGAAATCACTTCTGCCACCGTTTGATTTGTCTTATCCATAATAAACGGAATAAGAGCCGGATCAATATCACCAGAACGTGTGCCCATTGTTACGCCTGCAAGGGGGGTAAAACCCATTGACGTGTCAATTGATTTACCACCATCAATAGCTGCAATACTTGCTCCATTTCCTAAGTGACAAGAAACCATTTTTAAGTTTTCAAGTGGCTCACCAAGCATTTCAGCAGCTCGCTCAGACACATACTTATGAGAGGTGCCATGGAATCCATATTTACGAATACCGTACTCTGTATAGTATTCATATGGAAGGCTGTACAAGTATGCGTGTTCTGGCATCGTTTGATGGAAAGCCGTATCGAATACTGCAACTGCCGGTACATTTGGAAGCACTTCTTTAAAGGCTTTTATTCCTGTAATATTTGCTGGGTTGTGAAGTGGAGCTAACTCCGACACTTCTATGATCCCTGCCAAAACATCGTCTGATATAAGAACTGAATCATTAAATTTCTCGCCGCCATGAACAACACGGTGACCAATCCCCTCAATATCATCTAGAGAGGAAATGATATTCAAGCTTGTTAGTTTATCAAGTAATATTTTCACAGCTTCGGAATGATCCGCAATATCTGCTGTGGTTTCGTGCTTTTCTCCATTTTTCTCGATTGCAAAAACAGAGTCTTTCAATCCAATTCGCTCAACAAGACCTTTTGTAATAATTGTCTCTTCCGGCATTGAGAGTAGTTGAAACTTTAGGGATGAGCTCCCTGCATTAATTGCCATAATCGTAGCCATAATTTTTACTGCACTCCTTTAGTCTAAAGCCATCTCTACCATTTAAGCATTCTCCATACGTCATTTCAAGCGGACAAAATCGGTTAAGCGCATACATGGAAATAATTAAAATTTACTGTGAATTCGCATAGTTTTTTTACAAAAAAAAGGTACCATGCTCACATGATACCTAGCGCTCTTAGCGACCAAGTTGCTCCTTAAACCACTTATTAATACTACTCATCATTTCCTGCATCGCAGTTACGTTCGAAAACGATGGTAGCTCTGCAAGAAGGGCTTGCTGTGGCTTCTTCATTTTTTCCGCTTTCTTTTGAATCATTAAGATGCTTTTTTGCTGTTGCTTATTGGAAAACATTGACGCTGGTAACTGCAGTAAGCCTAAAACCACCGCGTGCTCTTTTAAATAAGCATGAAGTTTGTCGGCTTGGTCACTTTCAAAAATAAAATTTGGTACGAGTAACAAGCCAAAACCTCCTGGTTGAAGAGCACGAATACCTTGTTCAATCATTAAATGATGAATATACGAATGCCCTGATTCCGCTTTTAGATCATAGGTACGTGCGATATCATCTTTTGGATAATAACCTACAGGCAAATCTGCTACGACAAGATGAACATCAGGCATGTTGACAAGCAAACTATCTTGGTGAAACAGCTGTATTTCATGCTGTTGCAAATTAGCACTTGCAAAAGCGTTCTTTAACAACGTCTCATCCACTTCAAAGCCATAGGCCTTATCAATTCGACCTTCTGCATGGTTGCAAATTGAGAAAAGCAAGTTTCCAGATCCAACCGCTAAATCGAGGACATCCCCTTTTGAATCTGTCTTCTGTAGCTTATTCACCAAATAGCTCATGAACAAGCTAACTGCATCAGGGGTCATGGAATGATTAGGCTGAACAACCCCTTTCATTCCTTTCATTACAGCAAGTTGAAATGCTTTTCGAACGTCTTCTTTCGTAAACGTCATAGAACTTACTCGCTCCATTAACGGAAGAAGCTGTTCCTTACGTTCACTAGCAAGGTCTTGAATAATGGCTTGTTCAAATAAATTGTCTCCTGCTTCTGCTAACGCGTCTAAATAGGTTACATCCAGTACGTGCTCTAGTACCTTAGCAGATTCGTCTAAATACTCATATAGCGCTGTTACATTGGTTTGTTCCATACAACGTTCACCCTTTTGTTCTCATTTTCACATTTAGCAAATGAAAAAGCGCTATCGACGGCAAATGTTCTTGGACAACGCTTTAGCTTTTTTCACATAGATCGCTCTTATGTTTCTAAGCTGCCGTTCTCCTACCATGATCACCGTCGAATGCGCTCCGCCACTCTAGTTCTTACGTTTCAATCTAGTCAATTAGATGTACTTCCATGATGGAGATCTTCCATTTTCTATCTCTATTCATGTGTTTATGTTTATCTGACTACTATGAACGTTTTTAAGACACGTTACCCTTTATGACCGATCTTTTATTGCTGTTAATGCTGCATCATAGTCTGGATGCTCACTCACTTCGTTCACATATTGCGCATAAATCACTTCGTCTTCTTCATTTACGACGAATACAGAGCGTGCTAGTAAACGCAACTCATCAATTAACACACCATACGCTTGGCCAAAATCAACCTCTTTATGGTCAGATAATGTTTTCACTTCATCAATTCCTTCTGCAGCACACCATCTTCTTTGAGCAAAAGGTAAATCGACACTAATTGTTAATACAACCGTATTATTTAAAGTTGCTGCTTCTTCATTGAAACGGCGGGTTTGCGCATCACACACACCTGTATCAATAGAAGGAATAACACTTATTAGCTTTACTTTTCCTTTAAAATCAGCTAGAGTCACTTCCGTTAAATCATTTGCTAGCACACGGAAGTCAGGTGCCTTATCACCAACTTGTACTTGTTTACCTACTAATGTAACTGGCTTTTGCTTAAACGTTACTTGCGTCATATGTAATCCACTCCTTTATCTTCTTATCATACCGTCTCTTCCTTGATTAATGCAAAAATGACGCACCTCACTAGTAAGTAAAAAAGCATAAAGACAGAGGTCTTTACACTTTTATTGGTTATACAATTGGATCTTCATAAGGGTCATCATCGTGTGAAGCGTGATGGTTGTCATGATGGACATGTCCGTCGTGCTTCATAAGATGTTGAATTTTTTCAAATGCTTGAGGCGCTAAGTCTAATAAGCGTTCGTATAAGTGAGTTGAACTGTCAAGGTGTACCATATTAACGCCTTTGTGATTCACTACAAGAAAAGCGATAGGCGTAATAGACACGCCACCTCCACTCCCTCCGCCAAAAGGATGCCCTTGTTCAGCATAAGTTTGCGAATGCTCTGTGTAAAACTCACTTCCTCCAGCAGCAAAGCCAAAACCCACTTTAGACACAGGCATAATAACACTGCCATCAGGTGTTTCGACTGGATCACCGACAATGGTGTTGACGTCTGCCATCGCTTTAATGTTTTCCATAGCAGTTTTCATTAAACCTTGAATAGGATGTTCCATTTCATGTATGCTCCTTTATGAATGAAAATAACGTTCACCACTTGAAGCTGGTTTAAAACGCTTTTCAATTTTTTTGTAACTGATTACTAACAACAGCAATGTAGTTATAGCGTGCCACAATGTAAAGGTGACTATGCACGATACAAACATGCGATAGCCCTTTACTTGAAAATGTGGCGTTACTTCTAGTCTTTTTTCACCTTTCCAATTTACTTTCGCTTGGATCCATCCTATACAAAATGATTTTATCGTCCAGATTAGTCCAGCTAGCTGTGCAGTTATCGCAGCATCTCCTGTTCCGAACTCTGTTTTCCATGTCACATGTTTGCATGTAACTTTTGCTAAAAAACGATACACCCTTTGTTTTAGTTTCGGAAAATGAGCCGCAAATCGTTTTGCCGTTTTGACATAGTTTTTAAGACTTTCTATTCCCCACTTTTTGTTCTTTTTCTTATCTTTAAAGAGCGATTCTTCTTTTTCTTCGGCTGTGACCGTTTGGGTTAAAGTATTTACATGAATGACAGGCACTTCCAGTTTATATACTTTCAAGCCTAAAAAAGATACGGACAGGGTTAGCAAATCATCTTCCTGATGATGAGCATAGCGGATATGTATTTTAATTGGTATGAATAACATAATTAGTAAAATGACAAGTAGAATGATCAATGGGAGTACAATCCATACAAGCATAAAAATACCTCCTTCTCTTTACTATGCTCAACTAAATAAAAAAAAACCAGCTAATCATTTAGCTGGTTTCATCAATATGGACAACATACGTTTCAGCAAATAAGTCATGTATGCCTTGTTTTTTTGGTGTACATGCGACAACAAGGTAAGCAAGCCCATTAAGATTTCCTAACAGAGGGGCATGTTGTAAAAAACGTCCTACCCCTTCTCGGAAAAACAATTGACTCCATGTTAAATTTGCACCATTCGTTGAGATGACGCGAATGCCAAAAATCATCTTTCCTAACGTTTGTTGAAAATAGCGGGTCATTAAAGCAAAGTAAAGAAAGAAAACAATAGCGTAAAGAACACTAGGTAGCAAGAAGACTGTCGCAAAAAATCCCCACCGTGAATCTCCGTCTGCAATAAGCGGAACCCATGTACTAACAAGCACACCATTTAAGCCTGCAACAATTAACAAATCAACTATAAATGCCCAAAATCGCATCCAAAATCCAGCATAACGATAGGTATGGGGATGTGCCTCTTCTACATTGATCTCGGTGGCATCTGCTGTTCTAAGGTGTCGTTTTAATCGTACTGATCCTGTTGTATACTCCATTTGTTCACACCTCATTCATGATTGTACATGTAGTATGGCTTTGGTTGATTAAAATCAATTTTGATCGGGCTATCGTTCCCAAATAATTGCTGCAACGTTAATCCAAATAAGTTTCCGAAATTCAAAAATTCATCGTTTGATACGACTTGATAATTACTTCCTAACTCTTCACGCATAGCGGAAATCGCATCTTCTAACGAGCCTAAGTCATCGACTAGTCCTTCTTCTAACGCCTGTCGTCCCGTATAAATACGGCCGTCACCAAGTTCACGTACACGGTCTTCTTCCATATCGCGACCTTGAGCAATGACATCTACAAATTCATCATAGTACTCATCGACAATCGCTTGAATGATTTCATCTTCCTCTTCAAGTGGCTCTCTCGTTGGAGATAGAATATCTTTATAAGGACCACTTTTGTATACTTGCTCTTCTATTCCAATGTTGTCAAGAAGTTCAGCTACATTATAGGAACTCATAATAACCCCTATGGAGCCTGTTAGTGTTTGTGGGGTTGCAAATATTCGATCGGTTGGTGCAGCTATATAATAGCCTCCTGAAGCAGCCATACCGCCCATAGCAACATACACAGGCTTATCTGTTAATTCTTTCGTTTCGACAATGGCGCGGTGAATTTCTGCAGATTCTAATATACCACCACCAGGTGTGTCTACTGACAAAATAATCCCTTGTACATTACGATCTGTCATTGCCGTATCAAGCTCTGTTAAAAAAGCAGCGTGGTCATAACCACCTGTGTCAAATAAACCAGGCTCTCCTGTATCAATAATTGGACCAGTCACATCAAGTAACGCGATCTGTCCACTAGGATCACCATCACTTATAATCGTTTGGTCAGACCCTCCAAGAACTGGTGCTGAATATGTATTAAATGCCACTGAAATGGTCGTAATCAGTGTAAACAATAGCACAAAGGCGCTAATTCCTAATGCAATCCATCTTCTTGCTTTCATTCTGTTACTCCTCCTTTTTCATAAACCGTATACCCATTTACAATCGTTTCCAAAACCCTCGCTTGGCTAAATGCCTCTTCTCCACCTCTAAATAGGTCTCGATCAAGTATCGTAAGATCTGCGTCATAGCCGATCTTAACTTTTCCTCGTGTAGCTTCTTTTTCAATGGCATAGGCGCTTCCTGTCGTAAATAACGCTACTGCTTCATAGGGGGTTAATGCTTCCTTAACATTATAAGTACCTTGGTCGTTTTTACGAAAAATTGCTGCATGCATCCCTTTCAAAGGCTCGATTGGTTCTATCGGTGCGTCAGACCCCCCTGCACAATGAATGCCAGTCTCTAGCAGCGTTTTCCATGCAAAAGAAAACGACATTCTCTCTTTTCCAAGCCGTTCTTCTACCCAAGGAAAATCAGACACAACAAAATGTGGCTGCACGTCGATGACGATTGGCAATTTTGCCATACGTTGCACTAAATCCTCTCTCGCTACTTGAACATGAATAAGTCGATCACGCTGATTTACTGTTTCATTTTGTTCAATGGCTGTTAACGCTAACTCCAATGCTTGATCGCCAATAACGTGAATCGCTACCGCTAACTGTCGTTTCCTTGCTTGGTAAACCAAATCGTAAAGAGCAGTCTGATTATGAATTAACAATCCAGATGTACTCGGATCATCTTCATAAGGTTCACTTAAAGCGGCTGTTCTGCCACCAAGAGCACCATCTGCAAAAATCTTTAAAGCGCCAAACTCTACATAGGGGCTTAATGCTTGTTGTTGTGTATAAGGTGATGCGTCATATGCAGAAAGTTCTTCATGATGAATGAGTAAATGAGCACGGAACGGCTTTTTTTCATTCACAACTTCTTGGTAGATGTCTACTGTTTCAGCAAGACCGTTGTAATAATGAAGATCTTCACTATGACCTCCTGTTAGCCCTTTTGCATGGCAATCATTAATAGCCGTCTGAAGCGCTTTTTTTACCGACGCTTTTGACAGAGGGGGCATGACAGCTTGGACGTACTGTATAGCGGCATCATGCAAAATGCCATTAGGGTTTCCATGTTCATCGCGTTCAATTTTCCCACCTTTCGGGTCAGGTGTAAACCGATCAATTCCGGCTAAATCAAGAACGTTTTGATTGACAATTGCTGCATGACGACAAATACGCATAACAAATATAGGCTGGTTTATGCTAATCTTGTTTAAATCAGTCACTGTTAATAACGCATGATCTGGATCATTGTGCTCGTTCCAACCTAACGCTTCGATCCATTCCCCATCCTGCACAGATTGTGCTTCCAATTTCGCTAACGCGTCTTTCTTAGTAGACTGTGATAAATCCAATCGCAGTAGCTTTTGTCCGTGAGCAATTAAATGAAGATGACTATCTACGAAACCAGGATAAATAAAAGCGCCATTTAGATTTCTCGCTCTCGAAGCTTGCCTAGACCATTTTTCCAATAAGCGCTTCGATGAACCACAATCGACAATTTTTCCTTCTTCTATGTAAAGTGCCTCTAACTGCTCCCCTTCTAATTCCATCGTATAAATGACTGCGTTATAAAGAAGTGTTCCCATGCTCCCCCTCCTTTTTGTACTAAGTATAGCATTAGACATCAAATGAGAACATGAAAAAGGAGCAGGGAAACCCTGCTCCTAGCCATGAATATGAAATTATTTTTGATATCCACCCATTTGTTGTTCAGCTTGAGCTACTAGACGTTTAGTGATTTCACCACCTACAGATCCGTTAGCACGAGCAGTTGTATCAGGACCAAGGTTTACTCCGAATTCGCTAGCGATTTCGTATTTCATTTGATCAAGAGCTTGTTGTACACCAGGTACTACTAAGTTGTTTGAGTTTGAGTTTGCCATGTTGTTTCACCTCCTTCGGTACTTCTAGAATGTGCGAAAGAGGAAATAACATACATAGAAAATCACTGGAAATTTTTTAAAATAACGATTCAACGGAAGAACTGCCTTCAAAAGCGTTGATATGAACTGTCTCAACCCTATTTAAGGCGTCTTCACATTTTTTTTCAATCTCCACATATTGCTCAAATTTTAAGGCGCCTTCTCGTTTTGGCTTCGTCTTGGAGTCTGTTGGTAAGAAAATGGTACAACAATCTTCGTATGGCAAGATGGATGTTTCATATGTCCCAATTCGTTTTGCATAGGCAATCGTTGTTTCCTTATCAATCGCGATTAACGGTCGAATAACAGGCAACGTCGTAACTTCATTAATCGTATTCATACTCTGCAACGTTTGCGAAGCCACTTGTCCGAGACTTTCTCCATTCGAAATCGCTAAAATACCGTTGTTCTTAGCAAATGCATCTGCAATTCGTAACATCATTCTGCGCATAATCGTCATCTCATAATTAGAGGGAACCTCTTTATGAATATGGGTTTGAATCTCTGTAAATGGAACAAGGTGCACCTTAATGCTTGTCCCGTATTTTGTTAGTTCCTTTGTTAAATCAAGAACCTTTTGTTTAGCTCGTTCGTTCGTATATGGTGGGCTATGAAAGTGAAGCATTTCGATCTGGGCGCCACGTCCCATTAACATATGGGCCGCAACAGGCGAATCAATTCCTCCAGACAACATGTGCAACACTTTTCCACTTGCTCCGACTGGAAGCCCCTTCGCTGCTTCTATTGCACCACCTGTTATATACGTGCCTGCATCACGCACATCAATGGATAGCTCAAGTTCAGGATGATGAACATCTACTTTTATGGATCCATCCAAAGAACGTAAGATGTGTCCTCCGATTAAATGGTTAAGTTGTTGAGATTGAATCGGAAATCCTTTATTCGCCCGTCTAGCTGAGACTTTAAACGTTTTAACATTCGGATGAAGTTTTTCAATAAAAAAAAGAGCACCTTCTTTTATTGCATCTACGTCATTCTCCACCTGCATGGCTAAACTAAAAGAATAAATACCGAAAACGTTTTTTAATGCTTCTTGAATGGGTGTTTCGTCCGCACCGTGTAAGTGAACAATGATTCTCCCTTGAATTCGTTTTGCCGTTACACCTGGAAACGGCTTTAATACTTTACGTATATTAGCAAGGAGAAGCTTTTCAAAATGACTCCGATTTTTTCCTTTTAATGCTAGTTCTCCGTAACGTACTACAATGTGATCGATATTCATTATGTTACCTCCTGAAGTTTTGGAACGAGTCGTTTTAGTGCCTCTATACAAGTGGTGACCTCTTTTTCCGTTGTTAAAAAAGACATACTAATTCGTATTGCCGTTTCTGCACGCTCACGATCATGTCCTGCACCTAGTAAAATCCGGCTTGGCGCACCTGTTTTGGTTGAACATGCTGATTGAGTTGAAACGTATATTTTTTCTTGAGACAGAGATTGTACCAGTACTTCTGCTTTAATCTTTGATATAGAGATATTACAAATGTGTGGCGCACTAGTGTCGATAGCTGAATTGATGAACACCCCTGGTAGTTGCTCCAGTTCGTGTACCAATAGATTTCGCAGTGACAAAAGACGTCCTTGCTCTTTCTCCGCAACCGTTGCTCCCATTTCGAGGGCTTTTGCAAAACATGCAATTCCTGCTACATGTTCTGAACCTGGCCGAAGGGATTGTTCTTGACCACCGCCATGTAGGAGAGACTTAACTAGAGATAGGTTTTTCACATACAACAACCCTGTTCCATTTGTTCCATGAATTTTATGAGAAGATAACGTCATTAAATCTATTTTTGCTAGCGAACCAATCGATACTTTTAACAAACTTTGCACAGCATCAACATGGAACTGTATTCTCGGATAAGCTGATAGCATCTCCGCTAGTTCCTGAATGGGCTGGATCGTTCCTAATTCTCCTTGCACATGACCGATGCTAACAAGCACTGTGTTTTTCTTGATAGCTCCTTTCACTTGCTCCACCGTTACTCTCCCAAAAGCATCGCCTTGAAGATAGGTCACTTCATGACCGACCTCTTCTAAATGTCGAATTGTTTCGTACACAGAAGCGTGCTCAACGGTGGTCGTAATAATATGTGCAGCCTTTTCTTTTGTCACAATGCCTTTTATGGCGAAAACATTTGCTTCTGTACCGCCACTTGTAAAGATTAGCTGTTCTTTTTGACAAGACAGAAAGTGTGCTATTTTCTTTCTTGCGTGGTTCAATATCTGCTCCGCTTCCATTCCTAATGAATGTAGGGATGAGGGATTTCCAAAATACTGCGAAGAAATCGTTGTATATAATGTTAAGACCTCTGGATAAGGTTTTGTTGTTGCACTATTGTCAAGATAAATCATATAACGAACTCCTTTAACCTATAAACACTGTACAATCACAGCTAATCTTAGCATAGATACGTTGTTTGTGCAGACAAAAAAAGAGGCTGGGACATAACGAAAAGTAGTATTTGAAAAGACGAATAGTCTAAAATATGCTGAGTAGCACCGCTACAGGTGAATCCTTCGCTTTCCGGGGACACGGCCTCAGCCTCCTCCGTGGAAAACCGCCACTCCGAGTCTTCAGACACGTGCTGATCCCCCAGGAGTCTTCGGATTCTCCTTCCGCTAATGTTCATATAAAACAAACGACGAACGTTCCTATTTTCAGGAATGTTCGTCATTTTGGTCTGTCTATCTACTTTTGTCCCAGCCTCTTTAAGCTGAAAGATGTTTTGTCACTTTATTAAGTAAATCTGGCTCATAGCGTTGAACAGCTTCTTGAACAATGGCGAGGGCTTTTTCGTAATCATATTCTAGAAAAGCTTGCTCCGCTTCATCAAGCTCTTTTCGAACAGCATCATCCTGCCCACGATAACGATTACTATATTGAATGGCAAGCTCTGCCATTTGTGCGGTTTCGACCATTTCTTTAATCGCAGCACTGTTTCCTTCAACAACTCTTACGGCATCTTGAACAAGAGCTTCTACCTCTGTCATTTCGAGAGGAAAGGATTCAAGTCCTTCAATTGCTCTATTGATATTTCCTTCTGCTTCATCTAAAGCTTCTAAATAGGTAACAGGAACCCCTGGTAAATTACTTTTATAAAGCAGTCGCTTTGATTCAAGCACTAGTTCGCGCAATTGACTAACTGTCTCTTGTGCTTGTATTTCGTCTTTTCGCAGTCTTTTTAAACGGTCAATGCTTTCTTCAATTCCACTAGAAAGCTCTTCCATTTGCTTTCGCCATTCTTCAGTCATTTCAAAAATAGAAGAAAACGATTGTTTACGATTTTCGAATACATCCATAATAAGCGTGAGCTGGCTCTGTACATTTCGCAAGTTTTTTTGCAACGTTTGTTGGAGCTGAATTTCCTCCTCTGCAATCATATAGCTTTTTTCCACTTGCGTTGTTTCATCAATAAGCTGTTTCATATTTTGATAGGCTTTTTCCACTTGAGCTTTTAAAGCAGGAACTTGCGCTAACAGTTTGCTTTTGTAATTTGCTTCCTTTTCAAGAGTTTCGTACATCTCATCAATTTCTGTTTGAAGTGATTCAAGTGCTGATGCCGCTTCATCCACATTTAATTCTTTTAATGCTATGTACGCCTGATCAATCTCTTCTTTTTGCATGGAGATTTTTGATCCAAAAGAGAATGTTTCAAGATGATAACCGTCTTCTTCCATTTCTTTAATGCCTAACTGTAAGTTTGATAGTTCACCAGGAAGTGTAGAGCGGACTTGCATAAGAAGGTGAGGGATGCGCTCCATCTTCTCATTTAAAATATAGAGAGAATCTTTAATTTGCAAAAGCTGCTTTCTTGCTTGCAGATAACTTCCATTTTGTGTCGACTCTTCAAAAGCAAGTAACGCTTGTTTAGCATGACTCATCTCTTCATCGAGGGCTTTAATGGATTCCCCAAACGAGCCTCGTTTCTTTAACAATTCAGCAGAGAGCGTTTGGTATAGCTCCTTTATTACAGCGATTTCACTGCGATTCTTTTCTTCTGCAGAAACGAGCTTATCAATGTCTTCTACCATTAAATCGAGCTGCTGTTCAACAGAAAGAAGTCGATTTTCAACCCATTTCAGCTGATCTTTCGCCTTCGTGATTCTGTATTTACCAGCTAATTCTTCAACTTCAATAAGTTGCTCTTCAACGCTAGGTAAAATAGACTCGAGAATTTCGTCCCAATCTTTTCGCCAGCTTTCAAATTTCTGTTCAGTTTCTCCAGACATTTTCAGCTTTTTCACTTTTGAAATTTCCTCTGAAATATTCCGATTAAGTATTTGATTTTTTCGATTATCTAATTCATCGACTGATTTATGTATTGTTCGCCTAATTAACATTCCAGCAACTGTACCAATTACAACCACAATTAATAAGACGACAACGATACCAACAATAATATCCACTGGAGACTCCCTTCCGACAAGCTCTTTCATCCTCTGCTAAATTTCTAGTTTATCCGTTTTCTAATACGTATTATAATATCATGAAAGCGACAGTTTGTGTGTAGATTCAACAGATCACTTCAAGACAATTTTCGCATTACCTAAAACCGATTCAATTGTTATTCACAGACTAAGGAGGTTTTTAATAGAAATGGTAGATGGTCACGTCCACACACCTTATTGTCCGCATGGATCGGCAGACGCAATGGCCTCTTATTGTGAAGAAGCCATCAAACAAGGGATTACTCAGCTTTCATTTACAGAGCACGCCCCTCTTCCCGAGGGTTTTAAAGACCCTACCCCAGCTCAAGACAGTGCGATGCGTTGGGACGATGTTCCTGCTTATTTTGCCACAATAAAACAGTTAAAAAGCGACTACGCCAAATCTTTACGCATACTCGCTGGTTTGGAAGTTGATTATATTGTCGGTTTTGAAAAAGAAACGACTGCTATGCTAAATGAGCTTGGACCGTGTTTAGAAGACAGTATTTTATCAGTACACTTCTTACAAACAGCCAACGGTTATCATTGCTTAGACTACAGCGCCGATGGCTTCTGGTCCCTTGCAGAAAAAATTGGAGGTGTGGACGCTTTATATCGTCTTTATTATCAAACTGTGCAATTGTCCATCGATTCTTCACTAGGCTCTTTTAAGCCAAAACGGATTGGGCATATGACACTTTGTAGAAAATATCAACTACGCTACCCAGCCAGTCAGTCTTTTACAACAGAGTGGATGCGCATATTAAAAGAAGTTCGAGCGCAAAATCTAGAATTGGATTATAACGGTGCAGGCGTCATAAAGCCTGACTGTCAAGAAACGTATCCACCTCTTTTTATGGCGAAGAAGGCTAGAGAGATGGGCATTCCGCTTATTTACGGATCAGATGCCCACACTGTATCCGGTTTAAAAAGCGGATATGATGCTTTGCTTCCTAACTTCTAACTAAATGAAGTCGTTTAACATCCTTTGTTTCTAATAACGATCGCATCCACTGCTCGGCATGTGTCACGTATCGTCTCATAAACAGATGGTCATCTGGCGCAACTAAAAACAGTTCTTTTAAATATTGCGGAGATGAAAAAGGTAGTGTTAACATATTTCGTAAATGAAGAACAGTTAAATCAATTGGTACTCGTTTCATTTGCTTTGCACTAAGATGAACCTGAATAACTTGCTCTAGAAGAAATTGCTCTTTTCTCAAATACGTACTCATCACTTCACGTACGAGTGTAGAGTCCATTGTCATTTCACGATGCGCCATCCGTGCAAGTAAATGGCACGATTGTTGATACGTAAAGACTCGTTTAAATAATTGGGATAATACTTGATGTAAGTCGCCATCTGATGTGCGCATAGCTTCTTCTATAGAATGAATGTAGCCTTCGAAAAATTCAATGAGTAGCGTTTCAAATAAGACGTGTTTCCCACCAAAGTAATAAGAAATTAAAGCAGAATTAACCGAAGCTTCCTTGGCAATATCTCGGACAGATGTACCATGATAACCATTCGTATAAAAGAGCCGCGTTGCAGCAAGCTTAATAGAATCTTTTGTTTGATCACTCATTTGGATCCCCTCCGATAAGAGTCGATTGCGCACGATCTTTTCACTTACTTCTGTATTCGACTTGCTCTTACAAGCTCCTGTTAAAGAATCCAATTCTAGACCAAATATTTTTAGACAAATACCGAGATAAAAAGGCGATTATTGTATCATAAAAGGAGAATCTGTCATGTTTTCAACAAGCTCATATTCAAATGATAAACAAGAAGCATATGAATTGCTTCTAAAACAAGCAAAAGCGCTACTAGAGGATGAACCAAGCACGATAGCAAATTATGCGAATGCAAGTGCTTTGCTTGGTCAATTTTTAACGGATATTAACTGGGTTGGCTTTTACGTATTAAATAAAAACGAACTTGTTTTAGGTCCTTTTCAAGGATTACCTGCTTGTACGCGCATAGCTATTGGAAAAGGGGTTTGTGGTACGGCGGTCTCTGAGAATAAAACGATGAGGGTTGCAGATGTTCACACCTTCCCTGGTCATATTGCCTGTGATGCAGCTTCAAATTCGGAACTAGTTGTTCCAGTGCGGTATGATGGAAAGGTCATTGCTGTGTTGGATATCGATAGTCCACTAAAAAATCGCTTTACGGAGGAAGATCAGCACTATTTAGAGCAATTCGTTGCAACAATAGAGCCCTATTTAAAAGCAAACCTTGACTTTTAAGCAAATGTTAAGTATGATTATTCGGTGTGAAAGACAGCCGAGACAAGCTGTTGTTTGTTTTATTCCATTCCTCGCGGCTGCAAGGTATGAGGTGCACTGTGTAACTTCTAGCTGTCGAAGCGAAGGTGCATGAAAATGGAATAACTTACATTCAGAGATTGTCAGACAGGTTGTTATTTTGCAAATCAAAATAACAAGGAGGAGACTACTTATGTCTCGTTATACAGGTCCATCTTGGAAATTATCTCGTCGTCTTGGTGTTTCACTAAGCGGCACTGGAAAAGAACTTGCGAAGCGTCCTTACGCTCCAGGTCAACACGGTCCAAACCAACGTAAAAAACTTTCTGAATATGCGCTTCAGCTTCAAGAAAAGCAGAAGCTTCGTCATATGTACGGCGTTAATGAGCGTCAATTCGTTCGTATCTTTAATGATGCTGGCAAAATGTCTGGTATCCACGGCGAAAACTTCATGATTCTTCTTGAGTCTCGTTTAGACAATCTTGTTTACCGTTTAGGTCTTGCTCGCACACGTCGTGCAGCTCGTCAACTTGTTAACCACGGTCACGTAATGGTAGATGGCTCTCGTGTAGATATCCCATCTTACCGCGTAAAGCCTGGTCAAGCGATCTCTCTTCGTGAGCGTTCTCGCAACCTTACTGCAGTGAAAGAGTCTTTAGAAGTAAATGACTTCACTCCAGCATATGTATCATTTGACGAAGAAAAGCTTGAAGGAACGTACACGCGTCTTCCTGAGCGTTCTGAACTTCCTGCTGAAATCACAGAAGCACTTATCGTTGAGTGGTATTCTCGTTAATAAGCACGTAAAAAACGTCTGCCTGATAAAGGTAGACGTTTTTTTTTGCTTGCATCGCCGCAAGTCCTTATACTAAACGTAATTTCGCGAATTTCCGCTTTCCAACTTGCACAATCATATCGTTTTCCACTGTTACGATCGTCTTTATATCATCTTGCTTTTCTTCATTAATCTTGACGCCGCCACCTTGAATCATGCGTCGGGCTTCCCCTTTTGAGTTTTGAAGTTTCAACTCAACAAGTAAATCAATGATGGATACGTCCGTATCTCCAGTCCAATCTACAACAGGTAGATCCGTTGGTAACGTTCGTTTTTGAAAGACTGTCTCAAAATATTGTTGCGCTTCTTTTGCTGCTTCTTCACCATGGTACATTTCAACTAACTTACGACCGAGGCGCATTTTCGCATCACGAGGATGAACAGAACCATCTTTTAACCCTGCTTCAATGGCTTCTACTTCTTCCATCGGTACATCTGTTGCAAGCTTAAAGTATTTCGCCATTAACTCATCTGGAATGGACATAGATTTACCAAAAATTTCATTTGGGGCTTCATCAATACCAATATAGTTATTTAATGACTTAGACATTTTACGAACACCGTCTAACCCTTCAATTAGAGGAAGTGTCATCATGACTTGCTTTTCTTTACCGTACGCATCTTGTAACTGTCTGCCCATCAAGAGATTAAACGTCTGATCTGTACCACCCACTTCAATATCTGTATCCATTGCCACAGAATCATATCCTTGCATAAGTGGGTAGAAAAATTCATGAACAGAAATCGCTTGACCAGACTTATAACGTTTATTAAAGTCTTCTCGCTCTAACATACGGGCAACTGTCATTTGGCCAGCTAAATTTAATACATCTTCAAACTTCAATTCTGATAACCAGTGGGAATTATACAGAATTTCGGTTTTATTCATATCTAAAATTTTGCCGTATTGCTCTACATAGGTTTGTGCGTTTTGTTTTACTTGCTCGTCTGTTAACACTTTACGTGTTTCTGATTTTCCAGTTGGATCTCCAATCTTTCCTGTGAAATCACCAATGAGCAATTGAATATGATGACCATATTCCTGAAACTGACGGAGCTTTTGAAGCACAACGGTATGACCAATATGCACGTCAGGCGCAGATGGATCCATTCCTAATTTGATGTTAAGGGGCTTACCTGTGCGCACACTTTTTTCAATTTTTTTGCGAAAGGCTTCTTCTGGCACAATTTCTACAACCCCACGCATTAGCGTTTCAACTTGCTCATTTACTCGATTTATTTGTTCAGCAGTTAACTGATTTTCTTCTGACATCTCTCTTCCTCCTCTATTTTTGAACACAAAAAAAGCTCCTCCCAAAAAGGGACGAACATTCGTCGCGGTACCACCCTTGTTGAAGGCAGAATAAGCCTTCCACTCTAACGATAACGGTTTTCCCGTCTTTGTGCTAAACACAAAGAAAGCTCCCAGCTGTAATTCTGCTTATGACGCGTGCTAGCTTTCACCGTCCGCTAACTCTCTACTGTCTACAACATCATAGGCATACTTCGGCTTTTCAACGCTTGTATACTAAATATAAACTTAGTTTTATCATACCTCGTTTTTAAAGTCAACAGAACGTGTATGCCCGTATTCTCATTTATGGTATACTCACCTTTATAGGGGGGAAACAATGAAATCTTTTCTATTACATGTAAGAAAATCCTTTGAGCAAGTGAATCAAAAGCTTGCCGACATTCATTTTTTTCGTAAGGTAGGCATCACCTACCAAGTACTTTGGAATTTACTACTTGTTGCACTTATTGTCGGGTTTTTACTCGTTCTTTTAGCTGGTGGGACAGCTGCCGGTTATTTTGCATCTCTTGTCCATGATGAGCAGTCTTACTCAGAAGAAGAATTACGTACCCATGTAGGGTCTTTAACAGAAACGAGTGAAATCTATTTAGCTAATGACGTCTATTTAGGAAAAATACGAAGTGATGTTGAGCGAGACATTGTGACACTAGATGACATAGCAGATGAAGTAAAATGGGCAATTGTTGCAACAGAAGATGAACATTTTTACGAGCACGAAGGCATTGTTCCAAAAGCTCTGCTTCGCGCAACGATGCAAGAAATCGCCAATTCATCTGTTCAAACAGGTGGAAGTACACTTACCCAGCAATTAATTAAACAACAAGTCCTTTCTAACGAGGTGTCGTTTGATCGGAAAGCAACTGAAATTATGCTTGCCATGCGCCTAGAACATTTCATGTCAAAAGACGAAATCTTAGAAGCTTACTTAAATGTGGTTCCATTTGGACGAAATGCTTCAGGTCGAAATGTAGAAGGCATACAAGCGGCTTCAATGGGCATTTTTGGCGTAGCTGCGTCTGAGTTAAATTTAGCTCAATCAGCCTATTTGGCTGGGATGCCACAAAGCCCATTCGGCTACACACCGTTTACGGGTGATGCGGACTTGAAAGATGAAGATGGCTTACGTCCAGGATTTAATCGCTTTCGCACAGTTCTTAATCGTATGTATGAGAGTGGGTACATTGACCAAGAGCAGCGTGATGAAGCCCTTGACTACGACCTTGCCGCTGATTTTATCGAGTATGCTCCAGATCCAATGGCCAGACACCCCAGACTAACATCTGAAATTCTCCAGCGTGCAACAGAAGTATTGCTTACAATAGAGAAAGAGTCTTTTGAAGGTTGGGATCAGCTTAGTGCTAGCGCACAAAGTTTAGAGGAAGAGGAAATGCGCGGGATTGTGCAAAATCGAATTGAAAACGGCGGATACAAAATTACTACAACCATTGATGAAGAATTATATAGCGTAATGAATGATGCTGCTAGCCATTCTGATTATTATTTCGGTCCGAATAATGGCAATGGGGACTCAGAAGAAGTCGGTGCCGTTTTAATTGATAACCGTACAGGAGCGATACTTAGTTTCGTTGGTGGAAGGGAAGAAAATTTAGATAATCAGTTAAATTATACGACTCGTTTACGTTCACCTGGTTCAACGATTAAGCCAATCCTACCTTTTGCCGGTGCTTTGGAAGCAGGCGTGACCCAGCCAGGGCTTGTCATTCCAGATACACCGACTAATCGTAGAGTAGATGGAGAACCAATTGACAACTGGGATAATAGTCATGATGGGAATATTACGCTACGTGAATCTTTAAAGCGTTCCCGCAACGTACCTGCTGTTAAAGCATGGTGGCACGTACCAGAGGAATTAAAACAGCAGTTAATTGAATCATCAGGTGTTACCAGCATGTCAACTGTTGAATCAGCGGCAATTGGCGGTGGAGGCGCAACGGTAGAACAAATTGTCTCTGCATACTCTGCCTTTGCGAACGATGGAAAACGGCCTGAAGCATACATGATTGAGAAAATTGAAACATACGATGGGGAAATTGTGTACGAACACGAAAAGAAAGAATTCGACTACATTAGCCCACAATCAAATTACTTACTCGTCGATATGATGCGGGATGTTGTTAATACTAGTGGCGGAACAGCTAGTCGAGTTCCAGGTTTACTAAATTTTAGCGCCGACTGGGCAGGTAAAACAGGTACATCTAATGAGAATATTGA
Organism: Shouchella oshimensis; assembly: GCF_004375095.1. NCBI lineage: Bacteria > Bacillati > Bacillota > Bacilli > Caryophanales > Bacillaceae > Shouchella > Shouchella oshimensis. The sequence continues at coordinate 826,052 of NZ_SNUX01000001.1, forward strand.
TTCATGGTTTGTTGCGTCAAACCCCTATGTCTCCCTTGGAGTTTGGAACGGGTATACAGGCAGCAAACAATCACCATTGTTAGAGCGCTACAACGGAATGGGTACTGGTGAGCGTACGCAAAATATATGGGCCAACATTGCCAATGCAGCGTATAGTGTGAAACCAAGCCTGATGACGGCTGAAGGAACGAGATTTCAGCGACCAAGTGGGCTAACCGAGCGCCGAGTATGCGGATTAACAGGCGGTTCTTCAAACGCCATTTGTGACGAAGAAGATTTAGTTACAACGGATCTTTATAATAACAATCTATTGTCTCGAATCGATGGCTTGTCACCTTTCCAAAGTGAATTAAAAAGCACGGTTCAAAAGCAACTGGATGAATTACGCAAACAAGAAAGAGACGAACGTCGTGAAGATAATGATGATGAAGACTCTGATGACGAAGAAGAAGACGAAGAGAACGATCGTGCTGATGAAGAGGAAGACGATGAAAATGAAGACTCTGATGATGAAGACACAGACGAGGTAACAACAGACGAAGACGACGATTCAAACGATGATGATGAAGAATAAACAAGTAAGCAAAAACCATCCAACTAGTTGGATGGTTTTTTGATTAATCTTCCATTGTCGATAGATCACCAGTTGGTAAATCAAGTTCCCATGCTTTTAAAACACGACGCATAATTTTACCACTGCGCGTCTTAGGTAAAGAAGAACGGAACTCCATTTCCCTCGGTGCCGCATGGGCGGCTAAACCATTTTTCACAAACTGACGAATTTCTTCTTTTAAATCATCTGTTACTTCATAACCATCACGTAATGCGATGAATGCTTTAATGATCTCACCACGGACAGGGTCTGGTTTACCAATTACTCCCGCTTCAGCAACTGCTGGATGTTCCACAAGTTTGCTTTCAACTTCAAATGGACCAACACGTTCACCTGCTGTCATAATGACATCGTCAATTCTTCCTTGGAACCAGAAATAACCATCTTCATCCATATAAGCGGAATCTCCAGAAATGTACCAACCTGCTACTTCAAAATAACTCTTAAACTTTGGTTCGTTATTCCAAATTGAGCGCATCATGGATGGCCAGCCGGCTTTAATGGCTAAATTCCCCATTCGATTTGGAGGTAGTTCATTTCCTCGATCATCAACAATGGCCGCATAAACACCTGGAATAGGTTTCCCCATTGAACCTGGACGAATTTCCATTGCTGGATAGTTGCAAATCATTTGAGCGCCTGTTTCTGTCATCCACCATGTATCGTGGATACGAAGATCGAAGACATTTTTCCCCCAACGGACAACCTCTGGATTGAGAGGCTCGCCAACACTTAGTACATGGCGTAATGAAGAAAGATCGTATTTCTTCACAAGTTCATCCCCTGCACTCATAAGCATTCTAAATGCAGTAGGTGCACTATACCAAACGGTTACATGATAACGTTGAATCGTCTCATACCAATCATCAGGAGAAAAACGTCCGCCGCGAACGACATTCGTGACTCCAGCAAGCCAAGGACCAAAAATTCCGTAGGATGTACCTGTTACCCAACCTGGGTCCGCTGTACACCAATAAATATCATCATCCTTTAAGTCAAGAACGATCTTAGCTGTATGATAATGTTGAACCATTGCTTCATGAACATGTAAAACACCTTTTGGTTTTCCTGTTGAACCAGATGTGTAATGAAGAATAAGTCCGTTTTCTTTATCCACCCATTCTACTTCTAATTCATCAGAAGCTTCGTCTAACCGTTTATTGAATTGAAGAAACGCGCCGTTATCTTCATAATTTTTATCCTCAACAAGAACCGTTTCAAGCTGCGGTAAATCGTTAAACGGCACACGCTCTAGTAATGTAGGCGTTGTTACAAGTACTTTAGCGCCACTGTCTTCAAGGCGATCCTTAACAGCTCCCTCCATAAACGCTTCAAATAGTGGTCCTACAATCGCACCTAATTTGACTGCACCAAGAAGCGCAAAATAAAGCTCAGGAGATCTTGGCATAAAGATAAATACACGGTCTCCTTTTTCTACACCCGCTTCTTTCAATACATTTGCAGCTTTATTAGAATAGGCTTTTAACTCTTTAAATGTATAGCGTTCATCTCGACGTGCGTCACTATAGTAAAGCGCGATTTGATCCGCTTTCCCGTTTTCAACGTGGCGATCAATGGCTTCATAGGCTATATTCATTTTTCCTGTTTCATTCCAAGAGAATGCTTGTTTTACTTGATCCCAATTAAATTGTTCTTTTGCTTCTTCGTAATTTTTTAAGTTATATTGTCCAGTAACAACAGGAAGCGCTTTCATAATAGCTTCACACCTCTCCTTCTCTAATTGAGTTTATTATATACAAGAAACGTCTCGATTTCAATTGATTCATCTTAATAACTTTCAGAAGTGCTCGTCAATTTCTTGTCCTTTAATGATATGAAAAGACGTTAGACTTGATCTGTAGTATACTAGGTTTGAAGAATGTTTAATTGAGGTGAAGCTATGGACCATCCAAAAAAGTTTGTTAGAGAACCTTTCTCTTTTCAGTCGAAAACGCTTTATTTAGAAGGCCCATTACAACCAAATGAAATTGAAGCATTAGACTATCATGAAGCACTCGTTTCTTTCCGCCCTGCTGAAGCGCAAAAAAAAGCGCTAATCGAAATAGCTGAACTTCCCGAAGGAAGAATTAATGTCATTCGTGACGATCAGAAAATTGTCGGTTACGTCACCTTCGTTTATCCTGACCCACTTGAGCGCTGGTCAGAAGGGAAAATGGAAAACCTAATTGAACTTGGTGCGATTGAAATTGCACCTGAATATCGCGCAAATGGTTTAGGAAAACAGTTGCTCCAGTTATCAATGAAAGACCCTGCAATGGAAAACTATATTATTATAACAACAGAGTACTATTGGCACTGGGATTTAAAAGGAAGCGGTCTCGATGTTTGGGAATATCGCAAAGTAATGGAAAAAATGATGAATGCAGGCGGACTCATTTGGTTTGCTACAGATGATCCAGAAATTAGTTCACATCCTGCCAATTGTTTAATGGCACGTATTGGTGCGAATATTGATCAAGCATCTATGGAACAGTTTGATCAGCTTCGTTTTGTTAACCGCTTTATGTATTAACGAACGAGAGGAGGTTACGCTTTGCTTAGTAAGCAGGGTAAAAACAAATGAAACTACAACTTATTATGCGTACAAACGTTTATACACTTTCTCCAACCGATTCAATACAAGACGCTATTGATTTAATGGAGCAGAAATCCATTCGTCATATTCCCATTGTAGACGAGGATGAAAAACTCGTCGGTATCGTATCTGATCGAGATATACGCGATAGTAGACCTTCTATCCTTATGCCATTAAATGAAAAAGACCTTTTTTTGAAACCGATTTCATCTATAATGGCATATCCTGTTTTAACAGCACATGAAGACGACGATGTACAAGAAACAGCTAAGATATTCTATCAACATCGGATTGGCTGCTTACCAATAACCGCTAATGAACGCTTGGTAGGAATTATTTCAGAGTCAGATATTCTGTCCAGCTTGACAGCACTCCTTGGTGCAGACCGCCCAACGTCTGTGATTGAAGTATGTGTGCAAAATTATCCTGGAATGCTTGCAGATGTGGCAACGATTTTCAAAGATGTTGGTGTGAACATTGTTAGTGCTGTGGCGTACCCAAGTCAAAAAGCAAACTACCATATGCTTTCTTTTCGTGTTCAAACGATTGATCCAAGAAAAGTTATTCAGAAGCTTGCCGACAGTGGCTATGACGTATACGGACCATCCCTCCCATCCATTGGAGGTGAACGTTCATGACGAAAGAGCGTTCTGCTTTTATTTATGGGGCAGATGCGTATCCATACAAGTTTAGTGATACACATCCATTTCATCCTCTTAGGCTTCAACTGACCCACTCTTTACTTGAGTCAATAGGTGCTTTAAAAGGCGTAGACATCATTTCACCAGAGCGGGCAACTGATGAGCAGTTAGCCTATATTCATGATACTAACTTTATTGAAGCTGTTAAAGAAGGCGGAAAAGGATCACTTGATACAGTTAAAGCTCAAACATTTGGATTAGGAACCGAAGACACGCCTGTATTTCCTCATATGCATGAAGCATCTTCTTATTTAGTCGGAGGGACGATTGCTGCCTGTGACGCAGTATTACGAGATGGATACGAGCATGCATTCCATCTTGGAGGAGGCTTACATCACGGCTTTAGAGGACGAGCATCTGGTTTTTGTGTCTACAATGATTCTTCTATTGCCATTGAATATATGCGGCGTAAATACGGCGCTCGCGTACTATATGTTGATACAGACGCCCATCATGGAGATGGTGTTCAATGGGCTTTTTATGAAGACTCTGATGTCTGTACACTAAGTATTCACGAGACTGGGCGTTATTTATTTCCAGGAACAGGGCATGTGACAGAGAAAGGGTCTGGAGAAGGCTACGGTTATTCCATTAATATTCCGCTAGATGCTTTCACAGAAGATGACTCCTTTCTTTATGCTTACCGCAAAGCACTAAAAGAGGCCGTAACATTTTTTCGTCCGGATATCATTTTAACGCAAAATGGAGCAGATGCGCATTATTATGATCCATTGTCTCACCTCCACCTCTCTATTCAATCATTTCGTGAAATTCCAACCATTGTGCATGAGTTGGCTCATGAATATTGTGATGGTCGCTGGGTAGCAATTGGCGGGGGTGGCTATGACAAGTGGCGCGTGGTTCCGAGAGCTTGGTCTTACATTTGGCTAGCAATGACTGATCAGCTTCACCTGGCTAAAGAACGTATTCCAGCATCTTGGTTACAGCAGTGGCAAAAAGAAGCGGCGGAGATCCTTCCTGCTACTTGGTCAGATCCATCATTTCCGGTTATCCCACGTAAAACCGAAATTACTGAAAAAAACCGACTTACTGTTGATAAAGCTCTTTACCATATTCGACGTGAACAAGAAAAAAAATGATTGGCCGGAGCCAATCATTTTTTTCTTTATTTTGTTGAATCTCTGCTTTCAATACGATGAGGCAATGTAACAGTTGACTCTGAAACTTCTTCTTTGTTCATCAATTTCGTTAACAGACGCATGGATACAGCCCCTATATCATACAAAGGCTGAACAACCGTTGATAGTGTAGGGCGAACCATTGTCGCTAAACGTGTGTTATCAAACCCAACTACTTCATAATCTTCAGGAACGTGCAACCCTTTATCTTGAATACCGTGAATAACTCCGAGTGCCATTTCGTCATTTGAAGCAAAAATGGCTGTAGGCTTTTTCTCAAGTTCTACAAAAGAATCCATTGCTTCAATGCCTGAATCGTATGAGTAATCACCAATAACAATTAAATCCTCATCAAATTCAATCTGATTCTTCTCTAGCGCATTTCGATAGCCAGCAAATTTTTGGTAGCCGTTAATTGGATCTTCCAGTGATCCACTTAACATACCGATGCGCTCATGACCTTTATCAATTAAAAATTGAATAACGTCTTCTGCCGCTTTCGTGTAGTCAATATTAACAGATGGGAATGACTTCTCGCTGTCTAACGTTGCAGCTAACACAACTGGTACTGGTGACCGTTTAAATTGTTCTGCATGTTCATCTGTAATCTCTCCACCCATAAACACAATACCATCCACTTGCTTCTCAAGTAATGTGTTGATAAGATGAATTTCTTTATCTTTATTTTGATCAGAGTTACATAAAATAATATTATATTTGTACATCGTGGCGATATCTTCAATACCACGTGCTAGTTCTGAAAAGAAAATACTTGAAATATCTGGAATGATCACACCAACTGTTGTTGTACGTTTACTTGCTAATCCTCGTGCTACAGCATTAGGTCGATAGCCTAAACGTTCGATTGCCTCGAGAACTTTCTTTCTTGTTGTTGGTTTTACATTTGGGTTTCCGTTAACAACCCTTGATACGGTTGCCATAGACACGCCTGCTTCTCTTGCTACATCATAAATGGTTGTATTCATATGTTTTACCTGCTAAACTTCAGCAGTTATCCTCCTTTTTATGATTTCTCAAATGTGTATTATTAAGTTCATTAAACTCTGTTTTTCAAACTTATTTCTTTTAAGAATACGATATACAAAGATTTAGTGCAATAAAAAAGCTCATTATCACAAACATTTTCATAAATGAAAAACAGTTTTCTTTTTTATGGAAAACAGTTGAAGCGCTATCATTACTAATGTGCCCGTTTTTAGTAAACTTTAAACAAACGATTTAAATAAGTGGAACGAAGTAAACAGAACAAAAAAAGAAAAAAGCGCAAATGCGCTTTTTTCTTTCGACCATGATTAAGATTGAGTCACTGCTTGTTTAATTAACCCTGATGATTCTAACGCAGTCATAAATGTATTAAACTCATCAAAGTTCATTTGTTGAGCAGAATCAGATAACGCAACAGCTGGGTCTGGGTGCACTTCAGCCATTACCGCGTCTGCGCCAATAGCAAGTGCTGCTTTTGCAGTAGGAAGCAATAGGTCTTTTCTTCCTGTTGAATGGGTAACATCAACCATTACAGGCAAATGAGTTTCTTGTTTTAAAATTGGAACGGCAGAGATATCAAGCGTATTTCTTGTTGCTTTTTCATACGTTCGAATACCTCTTTCACATAGCATCAATTGGTCGTTTCCTTTCGACACCACGTATTCTGCTGCATGAATAAATTCTTCTATCGTCGCCGATAGTCCACGTTTTAATAAGACTGGTTTTTTAACAGAACCCGCTGTTTTTAAGAGCTCAAAGTTTTGCATGTTGCGTGCTCCAATTTGAATCACATCTACGTAATCCAATGCCAGTTCAATATCTTTTGGTGTAACAATTTCACTGACAACGGCCATATCAAGCTCATCAGCAACACGCTTTAAAATTTTCAGCCCTTCTAAACCAAGCCCTTGGAAATCATAAGGTGATGTTCTTGGTTTAAAGGCACCGCCTCTTAATAGACGCTGGCCATGTTTTTTCATTTCTTTTGCAACAGCTAATACTTGCTCATAGCTTTCTACTGCACATGGGCCAAAAACAAAACGTTGTTTGCCATCACCGATTGTTTCACCCTTTACATTAACGGTTGTATTTTCAGGGTGCCTTTTTCGAGAAACGAGAAGTGCTTTACTATTATCTTCTTCTTGAAGCTCTAAGCTTGCTTTAAAAATTTGCTTAAATAAATGTTGAAGGGTTCCTGTTTCAAATGGACCGCTATTGTGCTCTGCAATATGATCAAGCATTTTTCTTTCACGTACTGGATCAAATCGAGCAATGCCCTGCTGTCTTTTTACTTCACCAATTTCTTTAACAAGACGAGCCCGCTTGTTAATTTGTTCAAGTAAATCTAAATTCACCTTATCTAACTGATCTCTTAGTTCGTCTAGCTGATCGTGACTCATTTCTCTCCACCTCTCCAATGTTCTTTGTTTTATTCTGTTTATTATAACGAAGACATCGCAAAAAGTCACGACTTTTTTCTTTATTACTTAAACGCTTTTATGTACTAAAGTAAATAAACGATAAAAAGAGTGGGCTTTACCCACTCTTTTTATCGTTTATTATTTTTTTGCCGCTTGCTTTGCTTTCTTTTCAGCATCTTTTACTTCACTTTTAACAGTTTCGGAAATGTTTTTACCAGCTTCTTCAGCATCTTCTTTTAAATCTTTTGCTAAACTCTTAGCCTCTTCTACTTGGTTTTCCGCTTCTTCTTTTGCTGTAGCACTTAAATCTTTCACTTTATCTACTACTTGCTGTGACTGATCTGTTACCGCTTTTGCTAAATTCGATGATTTCTCTTTAGCAATGTCAGCCCACTCATTTCCTTTTTCATACACATCGCTTGTTAGCTGCGCTGTTCTTTCTTTTGCGTTATACGCTTGCTCACTAATATCGCTGCGAAGTTCTTTTCCTGACTTCGGCGCTAGAAAAAGTGCTGTAGTTGCTCCTACAATTCCACCTACTAATGTACCAATTAAAAAGTCTTTTGTATTCATGTCACCCATTTTAAAGTTCCTCCCTAGAATGTTTTTGTTCTAATTGTTGTTTGCGTTGCTTAAACTTTGTATAGAAATCTAAAACAGCCTGCCCCCATTGAATGGCTTGAGAAACTGTTTCAGCATTTCGACTAGTTTCTGCGTTCACTTTCGTTGTTACTTGTCTAACCGATTGGTTAACTGACTTTAATGATTCTCCTAAGTCTTTCGATGAGTCGAATAGTACTTGAAGTGAATCAGACTTGCGTTGAACATCATCGGCTAAAGCGTTTGTTTTCTTTAAAAGCTGTTCTGACTCGGTTGTAATACCTTTCATCTGCACTTCAAGTGATTTAATCGTTGCTGAAATTTGTTCTAATGTCTTCGTTGTCGATTTCAGCGTTATGATTATGTAAATAACAAAAAGTGCAATTGCTATCGCAATAATGAATACACTTATGTATAGCAAAGCTTCCAATTAGCATACCCCCTCCTCTTGTTCTTTACCCAATTTTACTATCTTAAAACAAAAGATTCAAATTAGGGGTTGGAAAAAGTAATTCGACACCTTCAGTTAAATTCCTTCTTACTTGCATGATGAATTGGTTAAAAAACAAAGCAAAAAAGGTAACCAATATTCTCGGTTACCTCTCTATACCCTCAATAAACAGAAACTATGCATTAGCCGCTTTTTTTCTGACTAATCTCATACGCTTTTTGATATTTTTGTATATCCCCGGCTCCCATGAATAAAAGTACTTCATGCTCATGAGCTTGCAAACCGTCAATATCCCCTTCATTCATAAGGTGACTTCCATTAATGAGCTGTTGCAACTGCTCTATCGTAAGGGAGCCTTGGTCTTCTCTTGCTGAGCCAAAAATATCACACAAATACACCGTATCCGCTTGGCTAAGAGCATCAGCAAATTCTTGCAAAAAAGCTTTAGTACGTGTAAAGGTGTGCGGTTGAAAAATCGCTGTTACTTTTCGATTTTTATATTTTTTCTTTGTCGCTTCAATCGTTGCAGCAATTTCAGTTGGATGATGAGCATAATCGTCAATCAATACTTGCGAGCCGAATACTTTCTCACTAAACCTTCTTTTTACACCTGCAAATGTTTTCAAGTGCTTGGCTACATCCTCATACTGAAGACCTTCATAATGACATAGCGCAATAATTGCTAGCGCGTTCTTCACATTATGGTCGCCAAAACCAGGAATTAAGAACGTGCCGTATAGGTCACCACGAATATAAACATCGAATACAGTGCCTTCATCTGTGCTTTTAATCTCTCTTGCCTGAAAATCATTGTCTTCATTTAGCCCATAATACAATATAGGTACATTGGCTTTGAGTTCTTGTAAATGTTCATCATCACCACAAGCAATGATTGCTTTCTTTACTTGACTTGCCATTTCCTGAAAGGCATTAATTACGTCTGCTACACTTGAAAAATAATCTGGGTGATCAAAGTCAATATTCGTCATAATGCAGTAATCAGGAGAGTAATTTAGAAAATGACGACGATATTCACATGCTTCAAAAACGAAATAGTCAGAGTTACTCGTACCTTTCCCAGTTCCGTCACCTATCAAATAAGAGGTAGGTTTTATTGAGCCTAATACGTGAGCAAGTAAACCAGTAGTCGATGTTTTACCATGAGAGCCTGTAATGGCTACACTAGTGAATTGCGAAATAAATGTTCCTAAAAACTGTGGATATACATCTACTTTTAAACCTAACTCACGAGCACGAACAATTTCTTCATGTGTCTCCCCATAGGCTGCTGACATAATGACGTGCTGTTGTTCTTTAATATTCTCTGCTGAAAAAGGGAGTAAAGGAATCCCTTTTTGTTCTAATGGTTTCTGGGTGAAAATCGTTTCTGTAATGTCCGATCCTTGAACGTCTTCTTCCATATCATCTAATATTTGTGCCAAAGCACTCATACCAGAGCCTTTAATTCCGGTAAAATGGTATGTTGTCAATGATAAAGCCTCCAATCTAAGCCCTAGGTTTCTCTAGGTGCAGATCCAATCACTAAATTTCCGCTAATAATGGTTAGTATATGCCGTAACCGTTAAAAGGTCCGATCAATCATACTAATCCATCGCTTTCCAATACATATCATATATAAATTTTGTGTATTTCTCAAGTTCAAGCTAAATCTGATTCCTTTAACTGATCCTCTGTTGCAAGTACCGTTCTTGGCTTACTACCCATAGCACCTGATATAACCCCTCTTTGTTCCATCATATCGATAAGCCTTGCTGCTCGGTTATAGCCTACACGAAAACGACGCTGAATACTCGAAGCTGAAGCAGAACCTTGCTCGACAACAAAGTAGCAAGCATCTTCAAACAGTTCATCAGCCTGTTCCGTTTGCTCAAACACCTTTTCAATCGTCTCACTCTCAAATGCATAGTTAGGTGTTCCTTGCTTTTTCACATACTCAATGACGGCTTCAATTTCATCGTCGGAAACGAATGTACCTTGAACTCGTACAGGTTTGGAAGCACCATTTTCATGAAACAGCATATCTCCTCTGCCAAGTAAACGTTCAGCGCCCCCCATATCTAAAATGGTTCTTGAATCGGTTTGAGACGAGACAGAAAACGCAATTCGAGTAGGAATGTTCGCCTTGATGAGTCCTGTTATAACATCAACTGAAGGTCTTTGCGTAGCTAAAAGCAAATGAATTCCACATGCCCTCGCCTTTTGAGCAATACGGCATATTGCATCTTCGACATCTTGAGGTGATACCATCATAAGGTCAGCTAGCTCATCGATTACAACAAGGATATATGGAAGCTTGTCATAACGTTCGTTGTACTTCTCGATGTCCCGAACCCGCATTTGACTAAAGAGCTCGTACCTTCTTTCCATTTCTTGAACAACCCATTTTAATGACGCTGTAGCTTGCTTCGGATCTGTAATGACAGGTGCAAGCAAATGGGGTATATCGTGATATGGAGCCAGTTCAACCATTTTCGGATCAACTAAAAGAAGCTTTAATTCTTCTGGAGAAGCTTTATACAATAGGCTAATCAAAATTGAGTTTATACATACACTTTTTCCCGAACCAGTAGCTCCTGCCACAAGCCCATGAGGCATTTTATTAAGATCTGTCACAACAGGGTTACCAGATATATCAAGACCTAATGCTGCAGTTAAGGGAGAAGTTGGGTTTCGAAATACATCTCTTCGCAAAATTTCCCTTAACATAACCGGGTTTGAAGTTCGATTAGGCACTTCAATGCCGATAGCGTTCTTACCAGGAATTGGTGCTTCAATTCGTATATCTTTAGCAGCAAGTGACAACTTGATGTCATCTGTTAGATTTGTAATTTTATTTACTTTTACGCCTCGTGCAGGTTGAATTTCAAAGCGAGTCACAGCTGGACCTTTAGTACGATTGACCACTTTTGCATCTACATGAAAACTTTGAAGGGTTTCCTCTAGTAAAGTAGCTTGTTCATCGAGCCAAGCACCATCATCATCTGTCGTTCGCTCCGGATATAAAAGCAGTTTGAGCGGTGGCGGTTCATAAGCACTCGTTCTTTTTTGCTCTTGATACTCTTTTTTCTTCCTGCGATCAGAAGGTAACATTAGCACATTAAATGGGATTTCTTTTCGATGCTCTTTCGCGTCGCTCCCCTGAGAAGGTGCCTCCACAGCTTCAGCTTGTTTTAGCTCTTCCTTTTCTTGAACAACGATTTCTGCATCAGCTAGTTTCGATTCTGTGTCTTCTTGTTCCACAGCTTCAACTTGTTTTGGCTCTTCCTTTTCTTGAACAGCGATTTCTGCATCAGCTTGTTTCGATTCTGTGTCTTCTTGTTCCACAGCTTCAGCTCGCTTAGACGCTATCTCTTTTGACACAACCGTTCTGCTCGATTTCAGTATAGGCAAAACAGTTTGATCCGTTGTATGAAAACGTGTTGATTCTTTCTTGTCATCTGAACCGTATGTAGTCTGCTTTTCAGCCTTTAAACCTTCTTTCCCAGCCAACTGCTCTGACGTCTTTCTCACTATCGCAACATCTTCAAAATGTTCCGCATGCTCGGCATCTACTTTCGGCTGAAGAGACTGATGAACATCTTCTTGGTCACTCTCTTGACTAAGATGATGATCCTTTTCATTTATACGCTCCATAAATGTCTGTTGCGACTGTCGCGTAGTTCGTAATAACCAATTGTAATCACTATTATCTCGTATCGGATCTTTAGGTAGTCCATGTATAGGAGATGGCGTAGCTGTCGGTTTAAAATTGCCTTGAAAGAAAGTTGAATTCCCTACATTCGTCACACGGTTTTTCAAACTTTTTTTTGAGTGCTTTCCACTACTTTGCTCATTTTTATTAACTGCTTCTTTCGTACCTTTATCATTGTGATGGGCATACCCATAATAAAACGTCATCCGCGCTTCTTCTAATTCTTCTTCTTTAGTGTTCTTGCTACGCATTTGTTCATTACGTTCGTCATGGATGAGGGGTTGTTCTAGTTCCGAGTCTCTTTCCTCGTCGTCCCCTTTAAAAAAACGTGCCCACTTATTCCAAATACTCATCTTTTCACCACCTGATGTCAAAGAGCTGGCAGTCGTAAGAAAGCCAGCCCCCCATTTACAATTATAGAAATGCAGAACCTACAACACTATCCTCAGGTAAAACAAGTATGCCTTTTTCTGAAGGGGCATCTTGTAGGCCTAACTCTTTTGCGGAGCAAATCATACCGTAAGACTCTTCTCCTCGCAATTTTGCCTCTTTAATGACCATCCCACTCGGCATAACTGCACCAACTTTTGCAACAACAACTTTTTGACCTGCTTTTACGTTTGGAGCACCACATACGATTTGCACGGTTTCGTCTCCAATATTTACACGACACACAGATAACTTGTCGGCGTTCGTATGTTGTTCACAGGCATCGATATAGCCTACAACAAATAAAGGCTTCTGCTCTAAATCAAGTTTAATCACTTGACCATTTTCTTTTGCCGCCTTTTTAAGAAGAGTTTGAAGCTCTTCTGTTAAGTCAATCGCACCTTCACCATCAATCGTTCCGTAATTTGAAGCATTTAACACATTTATTCCTACTACTTCTCCAGATTCACGTTTACTAATTTGTACAAAATCACCATGTTGCTCAACGAATCGATCGTCGATGCCTACTTGCTCTTTCACAAGTAATAAAACATCGCCAATTCCTTTTTTGTTATAAAAAGCGTTCATCTTCTTCTCCTCTTGCTACAATTATGTGTAGCGTTTCTAGTATACTGAATCCTGTTCGGATGTACTATCGGTCTTTAGGCTTTTTTTGTGCCAAAATAAACACAGGCTCAAGTTCGCCATTTTCGACAGCGAAAGGCAATGCCGTTACTGGAATGCGACCTGTCCTAAAAAATTGCAAGGCCATTTGTCCTAACACATCGTAGCCAGTATGATTTTGAATGTCTGCAATAATTAAAGAATCTTGGTGTGGAATTGCCATAGCAAGTTCCCCTTGTACCTGTTGTTCCATTTTTTCAATGAATGATTGATCAAGCACTCTACTGGCATCATAACCATCGTTCGCACTCACAAAGTAAAACGTATTTCCAGCTACCTCATCCTTTTTTAATGGGCAATCAAGTGACCGCACGTTAAACAGCGCAATTTCTTTTAATTCTTTTATGCTTATTGGACTATTAGCTAGGAGCTGTTCGTCAAGTAAAGTGTAGGTTTCACCTAAGTCAAGTGCATAATAAATTCTTGTCTCTGCCGTGTGCTCATCAAAAATTAATTTTTTACCGTCTTTCGTTTCTTCTGGGAATGACGCCGCACGAATAACTGGGAAAATTTGTTTCTCTTTCCCTTCAAGCGAGATTTTTTCTTTCATTGATTCTAAACCAACTCGTACATGACGAATGGCTTCATCAATCGCATCATATTCTTTTCGCTCCCACCTTGCTAATAATGGTTTAAGCGCTAATGTCACACCTTTATTAATAGACGGATCCTCAACTCGTAACGTGCTTTCTTTATGATCATAACGGATGGTCCAGCCATCTCGTTGCAGTTTGTTTTCAATCTGTTTCCTAAAGGTTTGAAGATTCAACGTTAACCCTCCTTCTCTTTCTAAGTTTAACATGAATGTGGTCAAACGAAAAAGCTAGGAGGTGGTTTCACCTTCCTAGCCGACTTTTGTTTCCGCTTCTGTTAAGAATGTTTGAATTTCTTCTTCTGTTTTACGATCTTTTGAAACAAATCGTGCTACCTCTTTTCCTTCTGAAAAAGCAAGAAAGCTTGGAATACCAAAGATATCATGAGCAATGCATACATCTAACAATTGATCTCGATCAACGTAATAAAAAGTAAATGTCGGATAATCTACTTCTAATCGCGGTAAAAATGGTTCAATTACTCGGCAGTCTGGACACCAGTCAGCAGAAAATAAAAAGACAGCTGTTTCCGTTTCTTTAATTTTATTAAATTCCTCCACACTTGCTACATGTTCCATTTTAGCACCTCATTTTTCTTTTTGCATGATATTCATGTCATTTACGTTTATCCAGCCTTTTGTTCTCATCCATTCGGATAGAAGAAGAGCAACAATAGCTGGTATCACTACATAGCATACTACAACTTGGGCGAAAAGCAACCAGCTAAACCCCATTTCTGTAAAAGTCATAATTGGTCCAACTAGACCACTCGTTCCCATTCCTGCTCCTGCAGCATTGTTTACTAAACCAAATCCAATTGTCCCGATTGGTGCAGCTACAAAGCTTGCCACAGTAGGTGGAATAAGTATCTTTGGATTTTTTATAATATGAGGAATGAGGAGCATCGATGTCCCAATTCCGATAGAAAATAACCCGCTTACACGATTATCACGGTAGCTTGCTACTGCAAATCCGACCATTTGACCTGCACAACCGATTGCGGCAGCCGCGGCAGTCATTCCCGTTAAATCTAGCATAATTGCTATAGCCGCACTCGATATCGGTGCCGTCAGTGCCAACCCCATTAATACAGCAACAATGCCACTCATCACAAAAGGAGATTGAGTTGTTGCCCACGTGATTGCTTCTCCTATAGAAAGCATCACAAATTGTATTGGCGCACCAAGTAGGAATGCTATTGTATAGCCACTAACAATTGTTACAATAGGAGTAACAAGGATGTCTATTTTTGTTTCACCTGCAACCAGCTTTCCTATTTCAGCACCTACAACCGCAGCTAGAAAACTACCGGCAGGTCCTCCAAATAATGCACCAGCAGCGCCACAAACGACTGTCGCAAGCACAACAAAGTTTGGTGCTCCTAATGCTAAAGCCACGGCAGCACCTATAGCCGCACCATACAAGTCCATTGTAAATTGACCGAGCTCAATTACGTGCTCAAGCTGAAGCTGTTCTCCAATCGTTCGAATCATAATGCCAATAATTAATGTCGCAAATAAACCAAACGTCATTTGCCCCATCGCTTTTATAAAATAGGTACGAAGAGAAGGATTTACACCTTTTTTAGTTAAAAACGCTCGCATCGCTCACACTCCAGAAGTTATTCTTACCCTATTTAGAATACGACATGTCTTTTCATGTGACAAGACATTTAAAAAGGTTTTATTTTCTTTTTTTAGGATATCCATTACTATAGAGAAATAAGTAAAAAGGAGCATCTATATGGAACTGACTGTTTATTTAGCTGGAGAAATCCATTCTAATTGGCGTAAAGAAATAAAGGATTTAGCAACCAAGCAAAACTTGCCGTTACAGTTTAAAGGGCCAATGGAAAATCATGACAAAAGTGATAAGATTGGCGAAATGATTTTAGGAAAACAGCCTTCGAACATGTTGACGGACGAAGCTGCTTCTTCCATTAATAACTTAAGAACCCAACTACTGATGAAGAAATCAGACGTAGTTATCGCTTTATTTGGAGAAGAGTATAAGCAATGGAACACGGCTATGGATGCTTCAAGAGCAATAGAAGCCGGTATTCCTGTTATCTTAATTCGTCCCGAAAAATTACACCATGCTTTAAAAGAGTTAGCAAATAAAGCTCAAGTCGTTGTTGAAACGCCTGAGCAAGCTATTGACATCTTAGCTTATGTGTTTGCAGAAGAATAACCTTTATTATAAAAAAGCAATCGCTTAAAGCGATTGCTTTTTTACTGATTGAATTGATACATTCCATAACAACTCTCTACAATATGAGCAAACATTTGTTTGCGTGTTATACGCCCATTTGTTAATAGGCCAACTGCACCGTCTTTTTTGCCGATATCATTTCCTATGATATGTGACAGTTCTTTCCCAGCTTCAAGTCCAGTCGTATATTCCCTCGGTAAAGGAAGACTTAAACCAGATGCAGCGTACACTTGTCCATCTTTCGTCACCATGACTCCCCAATTACATAAGTAGTAAACACCTTCATGTAAATAAACGCCGCCCTCTAGACCAATTCCAACATCAGCGTCAATCTTCTCTCTCGCATATTGTGCTCGATTTAACGCCCCTAACTTTGTTTCATTATTTGAAAATGGCTGGTCTGAAACACCTGACGGTGCAGAGACCGTTTCCATTTTAATCGGTTCCTTAAGCAACGTTTCTTTTACTGCAAAAACTTTTGCTGGGTTTTTTGTACCTATTGCTAACGTAATCATTCGTATGACGTTAAGCTTTCGTATGTTGATTGATCTGTTGAGCGAACAAGTTTGACCAGTAGCTCTTTTGCTGCAGCGTAGTCATCAACATGTAAGATGGATGAAGAAGTGTGAATATAACGTGCGCAAACCCCAATTACAGCCGACGGTACTCCATCACCTGATGTATGGATGCGGCCAGCATCTGTTCCACCTGGAGAAATAAAGTATTGGTAAGGAATGTTATTGGATTCAGCTGTATCTAAAACAAAATCACGCATTCCTTTATGAGTAATCATTGTACGATCGTGAATTCGAACAAGCGCACCTTTTCCTAACTGACCAAATGCGTCTTTTCCACCAGTAGCATCGTTGGCAGGACTAGCATCAAGCACATAGCTTAAATCAGGCTCAATTAAATGTGCTGCTGTTGCTGCGCCTCTAAGCCCAACTTCCTCTTGAACTGTCGCTCCTGAGAATAACGTATTTGGAAGAGATTCCCCTTTTAATTCTTCTAATAATTCAATTGCAAGGCCAACACCATAACGGTTATCCCACGCTTTTGCCATGATTTTCTTCGGGTTTGCCATTGGCGTAAACGGGCACTCTAGCGCAATCGGTTGTCCTGGTTTTATTCCTAAAGCCAAGCAATCTTCTCGATCGTCAGCACCAATATCAATATACATTTCTTCAATTGGCATTGGCTTTGAGCGCTGCGCATCTTGAAGAAGATGAGGTGGTGTTGACCCTATAACACCGACAATTGGTCCTTTGTCTGTGATAATCTGCACTCGTTGGGCAAGAAGAACTTGTGACCACCAACCGCCTAATGTTTGAAATTTAATTAAGCCCTTTTCATTTATCGATGTCACTAAAAATCCAACTTCATCCATATGACCTGCCACCATTACCTTTGGACCAGCTGAATTCCCTCTTAATACACCAAAAATACTGCCTAATTTATCTTGGACAATTTCGTCGGTATGCTTTAATAATTCTTGTTTCACGTATGCCCTTACATCGTGTTCAAAACCTGGAGGACCTACAAGCTCCGTTAGTGTTTTAAACATTTGTTTTGTTTTATCGTTCATTTTGAACCTCCTACAAGCTAGTATCTTTACTATTTTACAAAACTTCATATTGATAAGCTAGCAAATGATTTTATTCCTTATAAAGGCTTATGAAAGAAAAGTTACTTTTCTTACAAAAAATGTGGTATCGTAATGTTGCGTACATAAGAGATGGTTTTTAATTTCTAGTTTTAGGGGATAGCAATACTTGTCTACTATTCCTGTGCAATTGGTTCCCATTTACTTTTTATACAAGGAGAGGTTACATTTGAAACGTTTTTCGATCGGCATTGGTGTAGGTGTGTTAATTGGTGTGCTTGCTTCAAAAGCTTGTCAAACAACAGAATTAAAGCCTGAACAAGTTCTTAAAAAAGTGAAAGCGGTTGTGAAGCAAGAATATATCATCAATGGATCTTGGATTCATATGCAATCTGAAACCGTCGAACATCTTGGCTTAACCTATCGAGTCTATCGCGGTGGGCTTACAAGCTCAACCGTGGACGGCCCAGTACAATATGAATTTGTTGCAGATGTAGAAAGTGGCGTACTTTTAAAGCTCGATCAAATTTAATAAATAAAAAAACAAGCCTATGTAGGCTTGTTTTTTTAATAGGTTGCTTCTAAACGGTATATGCGATCGCCTTTTGCTGAGAATTTCTCTTCATACTCTGTCATCATATTGCCCTCCATGTTGCTTTTATGCAAATCAAGACTTACATTTTTGAATGCCATACCATAGCTGGACATGCTATGAAGTGAATACTCGAATAAGCCTTGATTATCAGTTTTAAAATGAATTTCTCCATTGTTTGTTAACATACGGCGATACTTCTCTAAATAATAAGGATGCGTTAAACGCCTTTTAGCGTGGCGAGTTTTCGGCCAAGGATCTGTAAAGTTTATAAATACTCGTTCCACTTCACTTTCACCAAAAAATTCCTCTATATCACCAACATCTTCACTTAATAGCTTCACATTCATTAGCCCTGCTTGTTCTACATTTTCCATCGCTGTTAATAGTACACTTTCGTAGCGTTCAACACCAATGAAATTAATGCCAGGGTGAGCCATCCCCATTTTTGTTAGAAACTGACCTTTCCCAGTCCCTACTTCAACGTAGATCGGGTTGTCGTTGTTAAACAGATCGTTCCAATTTCCTTTTTGAGTCGTCGGATCTTGAACTACAATAGCCGGACGCTTGCTTAATTCTTCCCTTGCCCAGGGCTTATGTCTTAAACGCATTGCAACTAACTCCTTTTCGTTAATACATGTATAATTTTCATTTTTTTACTCACGCTATAAAAAGGAGGGATCGTATGCCTTTATCAACGAACGATAAACTTTCATTAATAAAAGATCTATTACGAAGCCACCAATCTGAACATTTTCTGACTCGAAATGAACGTGAGCAGCTTACGCAACTCTTGTCTAATCTTGCAGATGAAACAACACTGGATTCGCGTATTTCTGATACTATTTCGCAAATCTCAAGTGCAAACTATACAGATACGCTGGATGCACAAGCAGTGAATATGTGGATAGAACAATTATAATTGGCTTATTTCCTAGGAAATAAGCCAATTTCTCTCAAACAAATAGCTCATCTTTTAATAGATGAGCTATCGATTAAATAAGACAAATTCTTTTCATAGCTACGTACTTGTTCTTCATTATGTCGACTATGATGCCATAGTAATTCTGATATCGAATGTGCGATCATATACCAATACATTCGTAATCGTAACGAATCTGTTAGCTCTTCTCCATAGGAATGGAGCCAAATCTCCCACTCCTCCTCTGGGATATACGTATAAAGTAATAACCCTAAATCAAGGGCCGGATCGGCAACTGTAGCACCGTCCCAATCAATTAAATATAAGTTGTCATGTTCATCACGCATCCAATTATTATGGTTTATATCGCCATGACAAACAGCATATTTTGTATCATCAAGTTTCCCAAGAAGCCTTTCTAATTCGCTTAACCCTCTATCAACGACTTCATTTTGAAGACAATAAAGCGATACTTGTAGGTGCATATTCTCAATCATAACTGACGGGATCAATGGTTTATTCCCCATCCGTGTAAACATATCAAGCAAGTCTGCAGACTCATGAATATTGGCTAACAGTTTAGCCGTACGAGCATGCCTCATTTCCTTTGCTTTTAGTTCTCTTCCTTGAATCCAACGCTGTGCGGTAATCACATCACCGCTCTCCAACCTCTTTGTCCACAATAATTTTGGGACAATTCCTTCAGCAGAAAGAACCGCAAGAAAAGGAGATGAATTTCGCTTTATGAATAATTGATAGTCGCCTTGTCTAGCAACATATGCTTCACCAGTTGCGCCTCCAGCGGGTAAGACATCCCAGCCTTCTCCTAAAAACAATTCCACCAGGTTCACCCTCAATTTCCTTTTCTTTTCTTCCGCTTCCTTACTGCCTTCGTTTAGTATACCTTAAATAAGACTGGAAAAAAAACCATTAAAAAAGCAGAGCACAGCAAAGTCTCTGCCATTAATCATGTAAGCTATAAAAATGGTTACAATTGAAGCGGCATCATGCATACTTGCATTTAATAGATAGGTCTTATGGTACCAAAAAGGTATAACGATCGTCAATGTGAGATTTCAAAAAACAGTCGACTTCGCAGATAAAAATACCCTTTTAGATTGACAGCAGTTGAATAAGTTTGCTTCAATAGGGGAGTTATAAAACGACATACTTGTTAAGAAGGCCTTTAGAACGGAGGAACAAATCGTGCATCATCAGGAAAATCGAGCTATTTTACTTGTTACATGTCAAGATAAGCCAGGTATTGTATCAGCTATTTCGACTTTATTATTCCATCACCATGCAAATATCGTTCAATCGGATCAGTATTCAACAGATCCAGAACACGGGCGATTTTTTATGAGAGTTGAATTTGAATGGGAAGAATCAAAGGCAAACTTTCAATCCATACAAGAGGCATTAAAACAAATTGCTCAAGAATATGCTTTCACATATAAAATAGAAAAAGCCAATCGAAAAAAACAAATGGCTATTTTCGTTTCTAAAGAAAATCATTGCTTATCAGAAATTTTATGGAAATGGAAAGCAGGTGAGTTGTATGCAGATATACCACTTGTTATTAGCAACCACAAAGACGCTCAAGAAGAAGTGGAATCGTATGGCATCCCGTTTTACCATATCCCTGCCACAAAAGAAAACAGAAAAGAAGCAGAAGAACAAGCTATTCAACTGTTAAAGGATCATCAGATTGAACTTGTGGTTCTCGCTCGTTACATGCAAATTTTATCGTCATCTTTTGTTTCTCAATTTCCAGAGAGGATTATTAATATCCACCACTCTTTCTTACCAGCCTTTATTGGGGCTAACCCTTACGTAAAAGCATTTGAACGTGGTGTTAAGCTTATTGGTGCTACCGCTCATTATGTAACAGACGATTTAGACGAAGGGCCGATTATTGAGCAAGATGTTATGCGCGTTGATCATCGCCACTCAGCTAAAGATTTAAAAATCGTCGGTCGAAACATTGAACGCATTGCACTTGCAAGAGCCGTTCAGTGGCATTTAGATGACCGCTGCATCGTTCATCAAAACAAGACGATTGTTTTCTAATGAATAAAGAGCTTACCGCCTTCCTGGCGATAAGCTCTTTTTCTGCTATTCATCATGTGCATAGATCATTTTTCTAGTCATACCACCATCAATGGTAAGTGTTTCTCCATTTATAAAATTATTATTTGGGTGGGCTAGAAATAAACAGGCTTCCGCAATATCTCTCGGTGTACCTACGCGGTTTGAAGGGTGTTGAGTATGGTCAATATCTCTTAATTGCTTGATATCTCCTGTGTGAATCCAACCTGGCGCAATGGCATTGACCGTTATCTGAGTATCTTGAAGGGACATTGCCATGGCATGGGTTAAGGCAGTTATTCCACCTTTAGATGCTGCATAGGCTTCTGAATTAGCCTCAGACATAAAAGCCCTAGTCGACGATATGTTTATGATAGAGCAGGACTCTTTTCTTTGTTTCATCGTTTTAGCAAAACCTTGGGAAAGCAAAAATGCGCTTGTTAGGTTAGTCTTTAGCACGTGGTTCCAGTCATCGAGAGTAAGGTCAAAAAAAGGTTTAAAGGTAGACACACCTGCATTGTTAATGAGAACAGATGGCGAACCATACTGTTGATGAATACCGTCTATAGCTGATTGAAGTTGCTCATGATCCGTTACATCTACTTGTATTGCATGGACTTGGTCATGTTCCCAATCTTGTTTTTCTTTGTCCATCGTGATGACGATGTAACGATTGTGGGCAAATGCTTTTGCTACTTCCTTCCCAATGCCATTTGCACCACCTGAAATAACCATTAATCGCTTATCCATACTTCATCTCCTTTTTGTTCATTGTCCTTACTATTCCCCCCTTTAACCAAATGAAAAACGCTCTCGTTAATAGAGAGCGCTGTTTAACACGTTAACCTTGTTCTAAAGCAAGTAATTCATGATTGATAAAAGTAAATTCCGCTTTTTCCATCGGAGCATCGATGAAAATCAGTTGTGGTCGATTATTAGGGGGTGGCAAACGATCCAATCCAAATGTTTGCTCCCATCGTTGTATACTCTCAGAAAGGTTTTTTTTCGCTTCTAAAAATGTATCACCAAATCCAACACATTCTTCCAATCCATATAGCTCTATCATAAGCTCAGTTGAACCAAGCCAATTATATACTTTTCTTACACGTAAATCATAGGTAGACATGAAGCTGCTCTGACGCATCAAATACCTCCTTTATTCCTGAACAGCCTTAAGCAATTTAACGGTCTATATACAATAATGTTTTTAACGTATTACGGACATAATTTTTAACACGACCTTTTTATTATAGCTTCTTCGACGGGTTGTTTCAATGCTGTTTACCATTAAATTTTCCAAATATCTATTATGATTTAATGATAATTGTCCTATACAGAGGGAAACTATAAGCAGAGTAAATAATCATTTTTGTTCGCATGTCGCAATCATTCCCTTTATAATGTGAAGCGTAGAGAAAGACATTACAATGAGGTGAAAACATGAAAGTTGTAAATAACGTTGCTGAATTAATTGGCGAAACACCATTAATTCGTTTAAACAAACTAGGAGATCCAAATGGTGCAGCCGTCTATTTAAAATTAGAGATGTTTAACCCAAGTGGCAGTGTAAAAGATCGTGCTGCTTATTCCATGATTGTACAAGCTGAGAAAGATGGATTCTTAAAAAAAGGTTCCACCATCATTGAACCAACATCTGGTAATACTGGAATTGGTCTTGCAATGAATGCTGCCGCTCGTGGCTACAGAGCTATATTGGTGATGCCTGATACAATGAGTCAAGAGCGTATCAATTTATTAAAAGCATACGGAGCAGAAGTTGTCTTAACAGAAGGCGACAAAAAAATGCCAGGCGCCATAGATAAAGCAAAACAATTAGTCAATGAAATTCCTGGAGCCTATATGCCCATGCAATTTGAAAATGAAGCAAATCCTGACGCACATCGAAAAACAACGGCATTTGAAATTAAAAAGAGCTTAGATTCTATTGGTGCCCATCTAGATGGCTTTGTTGCTGCATCAGGGACGGGAGGAACCATTACTGGAACCGGGGAATCCTTAAAGGAATTGTATCCGGAAGCCATTATTCATGTTGTTGAGCCAGCGGGTTCACCTGTCTTATCTGGTGGTAAACCAGGTCCTCACAAACTTGTTGGTACGAGCCCAGGCTTTATCCCTCCAATTTTAAACCAAACGGTTTATGACAAGATCAGACGAATAGACGATGAAAATGCCTATAAGACGACAAGAGATCTTGCACGATTAGAAGGGATCCTTGTTGGTCCTTCGTCTGGAGCAGCCTGTTTTGCGGCATTAGAATTAGCGAAGACAATGAGCACAGACCAGCACGTTGTTGCCATTGCCTGTGACACAGGGGAACGCTATTTATCAACAGACTTATTTCAGTTTGAAGACTAATACACAGGGAATGCATCTTCTTCATTCCCTTACATAATCTTTACAATTCAACCCGTAAAAGTATAATCGTTCGGCTTTAACATTACTTTTTGCTTACTTTCCAAGATTCTATCCAACAATTTACATGATTTCTTCTTTGCGCTTTTTATTGTTTTGGTGTAAACTATAAGTGTCTATATAAAGAGTACGTTTTTATATAGTCGATGCACGAAAATCAAGACCATCACCTCACCTTACCTAGCAATTTTTGACGACACTTTTTACTAAATGGTTTTCAACTTGCATAGGATTGGGTATAGGGATTTGAATTCATGTATAAAGAAGGAGTGGTTTTTTGCAAACTTCAACTGATCGTATGCTGACTCGAATTAAGTCCATCTACCTGTACATCAAACAGAAGGGAACTGTCACGACGAATGAATTAGTTGAAGAGTTCGGCATCACTCAACGAACCGTGCAGCGAGACTTAAATGTACTTGAATATAATAATCTTGTCGTTAGCTCAGCACGAGGTAAGTGGAAAGCAACGAGCAAAAAAACAAAGGTTTCATAATAAAAAAGACCATCCTTAATGGTCTTTTTTTTGGTTTCTCAGCGCTAATTCACGTTCTTCTATGGACATTTCTCGGTATTCACCACGAGAAAGTCCTTCGTCCAACCACAGTTCTCCAATACGCAATCGTTCAAGTTTCATTACTTGTTTCCCTACTGCTTCAAACATACGCTTTACTTGATGATACTTCCCTTCTGACACCTCTACTTGAACGAGGGAATGGTCACCTGCTTTTAAAATCTCTAAATGTGCTGGTTTTGTCTTATAGCCGTCTTTAAGCTCTAGCCCATTATGAAAAGCCTCTACATCTTCTTCAGTTACACAACCTCTTACTTCTGCCTGGTACAGTTTACCAACATGTTTTTTTGGAGCCATTAATTGATGTGAATACTGACCATCGTTTGTAAGCAACAACAGCCCTTCTGTATCAAGATCTAGACGCCCGATGGGGAAAAGCTCATAGTGACCATACTCGTGTGCTACTAAATCTACCACTGTTTGATGGATTCGATCTTCAGTTGCAGATATCACATCTTTTGGTTTGTTTAACATGATATATACAAACTCTCGGTAGTGAACCTCAACACCTTTTACTTGTATGAGATCACGTTCACCATTAACCTGTGTTTTTGGATCTTTTACTTTCACTTCATTAACAGTTACAATGCCTTGCTTTAAAAGCTTCTTCACTTCTGCTCTTGAGCCAAAACCTGCATTCGCCAACAGTTTATCAATTCGCATGCGTACACCCCTTTCTTCATGAAAAATAGCTGAAGGAGGTTCCCCTATCTTCAGCTATACGCTTCTTTACTTTTAAACATATATTCTCTCGTTCGGTAATGGACGTTCAGCACAATCCCTACCGCTAACATATTGGTTAATAAGGCACTACCACCATAACTAATAAACGGCAGTGCTAAGCCAGTAATAGGCATTAAACCAATGGTCATCGCAATGTTTTGAAACACTTGGAAGACTAGTAAGCCAATCACACCTGAAACAAGATACGTTCCAAACAAATTATTGCAAGTTAGCGCAATCATGATCATACGGTAAAAAAGCAAGAAATACACGATAAGTAAAACCATAGCTCCTAAAAAGCCAAACTCTTCTCCAATTACCGTAAAAATGAAATCAGTATGAATTTCAGGGATAACATCACTTTGGGTTTGAAGTCCTTCCATAAATCCACTTCCAAACAACTGCCCAGAACCAATTCCTAGAATCGCTTGGTTTAATTGATAGCCAATTCCGCTTGTATCATCGTCTGGCATAAGCCAACCGTAAATCCTCGCTAATTGATGGGGTTCAATTAAATATTCACTAAAAAATTCAAAATGTGCTTGATGTAAATACACCATTACTGCAAGAAATCCCACCCCTAGGCCAGCAAGAGTAAAAAGAATCCTCCAACGAATGCCTGACATTAAAACCATCGTTGCAATAACCGCAGCTATAACTAGAGCAGTTCCTAAGTCTGGTTGCTTAAGAATGAGTAAAAATGGTGGCAAACCAACTGCTAGCACTTTACCGAGAAGAATTAAATCTGCCTTCACACTAAAATCGTTACGTTCACTCGTTAACCGATAAAGTAAATGAGCCAAAGCAAGAATGAGAAAGATCTTCATAAACTCAGACGGCTGAATGCCAAAGATCCAGCGTTGCGCTCCATTTCGCTCAGTTCCAAAAAATTCGACTGCTAATAGCATCATCATTCCAAACCCGTAAAAAGGGATTGTCAAAAATTTAAAATGATCAAAGTCAACCAACATCACACCTGCGATCATAATGGCCCCAATTCCATACCATATGACTTGTCTCACGACAAAATACGTTGGGTCTTCATTAAAATACTGACCTGCACCACTATAAATAGCGAGTAGGCTAATACACATTAACAAAAAAACAAGGAACAAAAGCGTATAATCCAACCCATGTTGTTTTCGTTCCATCTTAAGCCTCCAAACTCCAATTAAGCACTTAGTGATTCTCCTTCATCCATTTGCTTTCGTTTTTGCCGTTCGTTGTTTTGATGAATATTAGCGAGAATAGCAACACTCATTAATGTCACGAGCAAGGAAGTTCCACCATAAGAAACAAGCGGAAGCGTAACCCCTGTAATAGGCAACATCCCTGAAACAGCACCAACGTTAAAAATAATTTGGATGGCTAGGGAAAAGACAATCCCAAATGCTAACAAGCTCCCAAAAGGATTTTTACATTTGGTTCCAATTGAGACACCACGAAATAGAATGATGCCATAGCACAGAAATACAATGGCAATGCCAAGAAAGCCTAATTCCTCAGAAATAATCGTTAAAATAAAATCCGTATGGCCTTCTGGAAGGTTTCGTAACTTCTGCATGCTCTCACCTAACCCCAGACCTGTAAAACCACCATTTGAAATCGCTAAGTACCCGTGAATAAGCTGAAATCCATCTCCATCTGGATTTGCAAAAGGATCTGCAAAAGAAACTAAACGCCTTAAACGATATGGTTCAAATATAGCTAAAGCTGCAAAAACCAGCCCACCTACCATGACTAAACCGATCAGATGGCGCCATTTCGCACCTGAAATGACAACTAACAATATGGCTGTCAGCATAATTGATGTAGCTGTACCGAGGTCTGGCTGTAACATAATCAATCCAAACATGACACCGACAATAATTAACGGTGGCATGACACCATTCACAAAATCATCAATATAGGCTTGCTTTCGTGAATACACATGCGCTAAGTAAATAATTAACCCTAATTTCACAAATTCAGATGGCTGTAATCCGACTGGACCAATTCGAATCCAACGACTAGAACCAACATCTTCTCCTAGTCCTATGAGCTTAACAAGGATTAATAACACAATGGACATAAAAATAATCAACGGTGTGATCTTCTGAAAATGCCGGTACTGAAAATGCATCAGTACAATGAATGCTACCGATGATAAACCTAGCCACATTCCTTGCCTAATGACATAGTAGTAGGGGTTTTCGAAGCGTAAATACCCCTCAACATAACTCGCGCTATATACCATCAGTAATCCAAATAGTGATAAAATAATCGTTGCACCAATTAAAAGCCAATCATTGTCTTTACGAAAGGAATAATTCATTCGTCCTCCTAATTGACTTGTTACGTACGATCAAGTCTCCTTACTCTCTCTTCAAACTGGCTTCATTATACCAAAGCTTGTCCGCAGGAAAAAGAGGCTTAACGATGAAACAAATGTCGAAAATCATCTACATTATGGGAAAGCTGTGAGAAAAAAGAGAGACACCTATACAGCGCCTCTACCTTAACTTAAATCGATCACCTAATACCTTCCCTGCTAAGTGAGAGCGAATGCTTAAATAAAAGTAAACCACGACACCTGCGCCAACGCTAATAAACAACGGTACTGCTACCCCTATTCGACTAACATCTCCAAGCCAAACCTTCATGCCTCCCCAAATTAATCCTACTGCCATCATCATCATTCCTGTAAAAATCGTAATAAGAATCGTCCTTCTAAAAATAATCGTATAATCAAAGTTCGCATGCCTTCCGATGGCATAAATATTAAGGGCTAAGGCTACACCAAATCCGATGTAGGTTGTCCAAATAGCACCATACGCACCAAACCATAAAATAAAGACATAGGTTAATCCTAATTTTAAAAGCAAGCCAATTACAAGGCTTAACACAGCATTTTTTTGGCGATTCATTCCTTGTAAGATAGAGCCCGTCACTGCATAAATCGCAAATAAAATGGTAACAGGTGCATAATAGCGCAACGTTTCCACACCAAGTACGAAGCTTTCGTTTGCACCAAATAAGAAATAGTAAATCGGCTCAGCTAACACAAACATCCCAAATGATGCTGGAATGGTAA
The DNA here is from genome assembly GCF_004375095.1 of Shouchella oshimensis. NCBI lineage: Bacteria > Bacillati > Bacillota > Bacilli > Caryophanales > Bacillaceae > Shouchella > Shouchella oshimensis. The sequence continues at coordinate 854,215 of NZ_SNUX01000001.1, forward strand.
TAAATAAAATCACTTGATACGTTTGGGTAATATAGGTTTGTAGGATCGTATGATCACCAGAAACATAAGCTCTTGTTATTATAGGTACGAGCGTAATTGATAACGCTGTGGCAAGTGCCATTGGGATAAGTACAATCTTATGCGCCATACCAGTTAGCACTCCAATAAAGGGCTTCCCTAAGTGTCCTAATCCCGCTGCGGCCATTGCCCCATCAATCGTGTACACATCGATCATTTGAAAAAGTGGGATCGATAAGCCAACAAAGGATAGTGGAAGAGCATAAGAAATAAGCTCTTTATACATTTTCGGCAACGGTTGACGGGTCTCGGCTGGTTGCTTTGTTTCCGAAACTTTTTTTAAAATATACATTCGTTGCATTCGATAGTAATAGATTAATACAGCTAATCCACCAAAAGCGCCTACTAGTGCACCTAATGTAGCAAACCCAATTGCTAGAGGCATATTACCGCTTCCCAGATTCATAATGACAAAGGCGGCAGCTAAAATAAACACAATTCGAATAATCTGTTCGATTACTTGGGAGACAGATGTTGGCACCATCTGTTGAAATCCTTGCATATACCCTCTAATCAAAGACATAACAGGAATGACAAGTAATGCAAAGCTGACCATGCGAATGACGAACACTACATCATCAAATCCATACTGATCTCCAGCATTTGCTGTATAAACTATTGACGCTAATAAAGGGGCTCCTAAAAATAAAATCCAAAATGAAAGAAAGCCCATAAAGAGCATAAGTGGAATGCCCGATTTAAACAAACGATGGGCGGTATCGTAATCTCCTAATGCGTGATATTTTGATACAAATTTTGATAAAGCGACTGGTACGCCCATTGTCGCAAGTGCAATCATAATCCCATAAGGCATATAGCCAGCTTGATAAAGAGCAACCCCTTGTTCGCCTACTAACGGGAAAAAGGGAATAATATAAAGAAATCCTATAATTTTAGAAATGAGTGTTGCAAGGGTTAGTGCCTTTGTTCCTTGCATTAATTTTGACCCAGCCATGACTTCCCCCGTTCAAGCAAAAAAAAGACTTCTTTCGCATTTTAGCATAGTTTGTCATGGATTGCCTTAACTATCCAATCCGACAAAAAGAATTCACTTTTAAGGCATGAAAAACTCGCTTATTCCATGTGAATAAACGAGTAAATAGTTCCATTATAAACCATTCCTTTGCCCTTTATAAGAGATGGATGCCGTTCCTTTACAGTCTAGTTTTGCACAAAACAAACCTCCACTTTTCTCTTCTCCATCTTTTGAAGCGGTTGTGATAAAGAGGGTTTTGTAGTCTGCACCGCCAAACACACAGGAGGTCGTATTTGAAGCAGGGACAGTAATTCTTTCTGATACGTACCCTGTTTCAGGATCAACTCGAATTACAGCACCTGCTCCCCACAAGGCAATCCATAGCTTCCCTTCACTATCAATGGTCATCCCATCTGGCGCCCCACCGTATTCTTGGTAATCAATCGGTACAGTGCCAACTCTTGTTATCGTTCTCGTATCGTCTGGGTCGTAGCTAAAAATAGCCGTCTTACTCGTCACCGTTTCATTATGATAGAATAAATGCTTTTGCTCATCCCAAGCCATCCCATTAGAAATCGTTAAGTCAGAACGTTTTTCTTCAATCGCTTCATTCTCATCGAAAACAACTAATTTCCCGATTGTAGACTGTCCATCAAATGCCATTGTTCCCGCCCAAAGACGCCCACTTGGGTCACATTTTGCATCGTTAAACCGAACGGCTTCTTCATTCAGCCTCATATGAAGAGTCAGGCGATCTCGATAGTAACTGTAAAGCCCATCCCTCATCGCCAGTAATAAGCCACCCTGCTCTTTTTTTACAACAGCAGTGACATGCTGGGCAAAAGGCAATGTTTCAGTAGTGTCTTGTTTAGTGTCATAGGCATGTAATTTATAGCCTTCAATATCAACCCATAATAATCGCTGCTCTTGTTCATCCCAAAAAGGACCTTCTCCTAAAAGCGCTTTGCCGCTCCATACTCGTTTCGCTTCATTGATTTTCATGTTTGAACTCCTTTCACAACAAATGATCGATTGCGCCTTGGCCCATCGAACTCGCAGAAATAAATCCCTTGCCACGTTCCTAACACAAGTTTACCGCCTGATACGAGTATGGTTTGAGAAGAACCCACTGTTGACGTTTTTAAGTGCGCCGCTGTATTACCTTCCATATGTAGGTCTTTTTGATGCTCCCATGGGTACACTTCGTCAAGACGTCGTAAAAAATCAGTCACCACATCAGGATCAGCATTTTCATTTACAGTAATCCCTGCAGTTGTATGAAGGGATTGAACAATAACGTATCCTTCTTCTATTTCATTCTCTTGAATTACCTGTGTAACATGAGACGTAATATCAATCATAGCACTGTGTGTTTTCGTCTGAATCGTAAATGTCTTCAATGATTAGCCCCTCCTATTGCTGTTCTTCTACCCTTTTGGAAGTAAGTATAACCGTTACGTGTGTGGAATTTATAAAAAATGCACCTCTTCCCTGAAACGATTCTGGCAACCATAGTCACTTATTCTGACTTTGTATGATCCCAAAAACGTCTGGAAGCGGTGCACCTTGCCCTATCTATTTATTTTTCAATTAAATAATGATTTGTTAGTGCTAAGAACAAAGATGCAATATGGTTTAATGCATGCTCATCAAAATCAAAACGGGGGTGATGATGAGGGAATTGGGTGTAAGCCTCCTCTGTACGCGCCCCAACATGAAAGAAAGCACCTGGCTTTTCTGTTAAATAATACGCAAAATCCTCTCCTCCTAAAATAGGTGGAGCCATCATAGCACTATTTTCTCCTAAAACATCTGTTACAAGCTTACGAACGAGTTCGCTTTCCTGTTCACTATTAACAAGTGTCGGATAGCCATTTAGATAATCAATAGTTGTCGTAACGTGAGCACTTTGTTCTTTTCCCTTCACAATTGCTCGAAGCTCGTCTTCAACCTTTTGGCGAACCCCGGCATCAAACGTACGAACCGTTCCTTCAATTGTTGCTGTATCTGCAATGACATTAAAGGCTGTACCCGCTTGGAAAACGCCTACTGTGACAACTGCTGGAGCCATTGGATCAACTCTTCTACTCACAATTGTCTGCAAGTCGTTTACAAGCTGACTACCGACAACAATAGAATCGAGAGTCGTATGAGGTTGCGCCCCATGCCCACCTTTTCCTTGTAAATGTATACGAAATTTATCTACTGCTGCCATGACCGCTCCAGGGGTACAGCTTACTTTCCCAAGAGGTAAGTGACTAGATACATGCGCACCAAAGATAACATCCACATCGTCTAAACAGCCATCTGCAATCATTTCTTTCGCTCCACCAGGAGGAAGTTCTTCTGCATGTTGAAAAATAAGGACAATGGTACCCGCTAATTGTTCCACTTGCTCGCTCATAATCGCTGCAAAACCTAGTAATGCAGCCGTATGTCCATCGTGTCCACAAGCATGCATCTTTCCAGGTACTTTAGAGGCGTACGGCACATCGTTTTCCTCATCAATAGGAAGTGCATCAAAATCAGCGCGAAACGCAATTGTTTTTCCTGGTTTGGCTCCTTTCAAACGCGCAACAATTCCCCGTCCACCTACACCAGTCTTTATATCTGTAATACCTACTTTTCGTAACTGCTTTTCTATGTACAAGGGTGTTTCTACTTCTTCGAACGATAATTCCGGATTCTCGTGTAGATGTCTACGCCACATGACCATTTGCTCGTGGATGTGTTCTACTTTCTGTTCTGTTTCTAACGCCATATTTATCATCCTCTCTTCGTACTAACAGAAACGTTCGCTATTTTTCTTCTTTTTCCTGCAAGATTTTCATGCTTTTGTTTTGCAGTAGAATGTGTACAATAGAAAGAGATCGTTAAAATGTTAGGTGGAAAAATAGATGTACGAAGTTGTAATTATTGGTGGAGGACCTTCCGGCTTAATGGCAGCCGTTGCAGCTGCTGAAAATGGGGCGAAGGTGCTTTTACTTGATAAAGGCACGAAACTAGGAAGAAAGCTAGCTATATCAGGTGGAGGACGTTGTAATGTCACGAACCGAATGGAACGCAAGCAATTAATTGAACATATCCCTGGTAATGGACGATTTATGCATAGTCCTTTTTCTGTTTTTGATAACGAAAATATTATCACATTCTTTGAAGACCTAGGCATTCAATTAAAAGAAGAAGATCGTGGCCGTATGTTTCCTGTAAGTGATAAGGCACAAACGGTTGTTGATACATTATTAAATCGAATACGAGCATTAAACGTGGACATTCGCACAAATACGGAAGTAAAAGACATTCATTTTGGAAATGAACAACCGCATGTCGTTCTTTTAAAAGATGAAACGACGATTTCCACAAAAGCCATCATTATTGCTACTGGTGGAAAGTCCGTTCCTCACACAGGGAGCAATGGGAGCGGCTACCCATGGGCGAAAAAAGCAGGACATACAATCACTGAGCTTTACCCTACGGAAGTTCCCATTACGATTGATCAACCGTTCATTACCAATAAAGATTTACAAGGGTTGTCCCTACGAGAAATTGAACTAACGGTGACCGCACCAAACGGTAAGAAAATAAAAACCCATGAAGGGGATATGATTTTTACACATTTTGGTATTTCCGGCCCAGCTGCTTTACGTTGTAGCCAATATGTTGTAAAAGCATTAAAAAAGTTTCATGCACAGTGGATTCCAATGCACATTCAATTATTTCCTGGTTCTACCCATGAAGATCTTTTTCAACAGTTGGTGAAACTAGTCAAAGCCGAGCCAAAAAAAGCGTTAAAAACGGTTTTAAAAGGATTTGCTCCTGAACGTTTATTGACATTTCTATATAAAGACTTACACATTGACGAGCACGAAGTATGTGCCAATACATCTCACGAAACGTTGCGTAAGCTTGCCCAGACGTTAACAGCGTTTCCGTTAAAGGCAAATGGAACCCTCTCCATTGAAAAAGCATTTGTTACAGGTGGTGGCGTAAGCGTTAAAGAAATCGAGCCGAAAACGATGCAATCACGCAAAACAAAAGGGCTTTATTTTTGCGGTGAAGTTCTTGATATTCATGGTTATACAGGTGGATACAATATTACGTGTGCCTTTTCTACTGGCTACACTGCCGGTGCTGGGGCTGCGCTCCAAACGAAAGATTAAAAAACAGGATGCCGATTTGGCATCCTGTTTTTTTATTATCCGACAACAATGTTTACTAGCTTTCCAGGAACAGCAATAATTTTACGAATCGTTTTGTCTCCGATCGCTTCTTGCACTTTAGCGTCTGCTTTCGCAGCTGCCTCTAGTTCATCTTTTGTTGCAGTCTTCGCGACAATTAACTTTGCTTTCACTTTTCCATTAATCTGGACGACCACTTCAATCTCATTTTCAACTAGAAGTGACTCATCATACGTTGGCCATGCAGCGTAAGCGATAGATTCATCATACCCTAGCTTCTGCCAAATTTCTTCTGCGATATGAGGAGCAATCGGTGACAGTAATTTCACGAATCCTTCTGCCATTTCTTTCGGCAAAACCTCTTGCTTGTTTGCTTCGTTAACGAATACCATAAGCTGTGAAATGCCTGTGTTAAACCGAATTTCCGTAAAGTCCTCCGTTACCTTCTTCACTGTTTGATGATACGTTCGTGTAAGCACATCTGTTGCCTCTGCTTCTTGAACTTTTTCGTTTAACTGGCCTGTTTCTTCGTTTACAATTAGTCGCCACACACGCTCTAGGAAGCGTCTTGATCCATCAAGGCCATTTGTTGACCAAGCAACCGACGCATCAAGTGGTCCCATAAACATTTCATACAAACGAAGGGTATCAGCACCGTGACTGGCAAGAATATCGTCAGGATTAACAACGTTACCTTTTGATTTACTCATCTTCTCATTGTTGTCACCTAGAATCATGCCTTGATTAAACAGTTTCTGGAATGGCTCTTTCGTCGGCACCACACCGATATCATATAGAAATTTATGCCAAAAGCGAGCATAAAGGAGATGAAGGACTGCATGCTCCACACCACCGATATATATGTCAACTGGCAGCCACGACTTTGCTTTCTCTGGATCAACAAGCACGTCTTCATTAGTAGGGTCAATATAGCGTAAGTAATACCAGCAGCTACCTGCCCATTGCGGCATCGTATTTGTCTCACGACGACCTTTCATCCCTGTTTTTGGATCAGTTACCTCTAACCACTCTGTTGCATTGGCAAGCGGTGATTCTCCTGTACCGGATGGTTTGATTTCATCAAGTTCTGGCAACATGAGCGGTAGCTCACTTTCATCCACCGTTGACATTGATCCATCTTCCCAATGGATAACAGGAATCGGTTCACCCCAATAACGTTGTCTGCTAAAAAGCCAATCTCGTAAGCGATACGTAATTTTCTTCGTACCTGATCCTTTTTCTTCTAGCCAATCGATCATCTTCGCAATCCCATCGGCTTTATTTAGACCATTTAAGAAATCAGAGTTTACATGTTCTCCATCACCTGTGTACGCTTCTTTCGACACGTCTCCACCAGCAACCACTTCTTTAATCGGTAGATCAAACGTTGCCGCAAATTCATAATCACGCTCATCGTGACCAGGAACCGCCATAACAGCACCGGTACCATAGCTTATTAGAACGTAGTCTGCAATCCATACAGGAATTTCTTCTCCATTAACTGGATTAATCGCAAAAGCACCAGTGAATGCACCTGTCTTTTCTTTGGCTAAATCGGTACGTTCTAAATCACTCTTCAATGAGACTTGTTTCTTGTAGGCCTCTACTGCATCCTTTTGTTCATCCGTTGTAATCTGATCAACAAGTTTATGCTCCGGTGCAAGTACCATGTATGTTGCACCAAAAAGTGTATCAGGTCGCGTAGTAAACACACGCACTTCTTCGCCTTTAATCTTAAACGCTACTTCTGCACCTTCTGATTTTCCAATCCAGTTACGCTGCATATCTTTCAAACTTTCAGGCCAATCAAGTTCTTCTAAATCCTCAAGCAAGCGATCGGCATATTCCGTAATCCGAAGCACCCACTGCTTCATTGGACGTCGCTCGACTGGGTGCCCGCCACGTTCACTTACACCATCAACAATTTCTTCGTTTGCTAGAACTGTCCCAAGAGCAGGGCACCAGTTTACAGCAACTTCATCCACATAAGCGAGGCCTTTTTCATACAATTTAATAAAGATCCACTGGGTCCATTTATAGTAGTCTGCGTCTGTCGTGCTAATTTCCCGATCCCAATCATAGGAAAACCCAAGTTCTTGGATTTGTCGCTTAAAGGTTTCAATGTTTTCTTTTGTGAAAATCGCTGGGTGATTCCCTGTATCAAGTGCATATTGCTCTGCTGGCAAACCAAATGCGTCCCATCCCATTGGGTGTAAAACGTTATACCCTTGCATTCTTTTCATACGTGCCAAGATATCTGTTGCCGTGTATCCTTCTGGATGACCAACGTGCAAGCCTGACCCTGAAGGATATGGAAACATATCAAGTGCATAGAAGTTTGGTTTATTTGGGTCTTCTGTTGTTTTAAACGTTTTATGGTCGTGCCAAAACGTTCGCCATTTTTTTTCGATTTGTTGATGTGAAAATGACATTTGTCTTCCTCCTTTTTCAAAGTCGATAAAACACAAAAAGCCCCCATCCCTGTTAAAGGGACGAGAGCTCGTATATCCCGCGGTACCACCCAGTTTATTAAGCCCATTAGCTTAATCACCTTACACATAACGGTGTGTACCGTTAAGAACTACTTTATGTTCATTCTTAATCACTAAAAGGCGAGTTCGCTACGCTATCAGACTGACTTGCACCTACCGTCAGTTCTCTTCTTTCCAAGCGTTCGCTACTACTCCTTTATGACTGTGTTATCATTATCGATTATTATCGTCATTGTATGCAAAGTTATGCCCAATGTCAAGCAGGCATATACCTATTTTCCCTATTATGAAGCGGATTGCTCTACTTTCTCTTCTTTTTGTAAAGGTCGATCATATAACCGAACAAGTGGTAACGATAGCAATAAGAGTCCACTAATGATTAAAAATAAAAGTTCAATTGAATAAAAGTCAACGATTAAGCCGCCTAGAAGAGGACCAATCATTCTTCCACCTGTTGAAATACTGTTGACAATGCCTTGATAAGATCCTTCTCTCCCCTTTGGAGCAAGTTGATTGGCGATGGTTGGTACCGCTGGCCAAACAAACATTTCCCCAACCGTTAGGATCAACATCGCCACTAAGAACATGGAAAAGACACTTGCTTGTGTTAACACAATATACGATAAGGCAAAGATAATAATGCCTGCTGTCATTTGCCCTTTAATACTTAAATGGAATCGTCGAATAATAAAAGCAATAAGAGGTTGAGCAAAGACAATAAGTAAGCCATTTATTGTCCACAATACACTGTAAAGCGGGAGTCCAATGCCTAAATCTTGAATGTGAACCGACACGTTGGCTTGCCACTGTGTATACCCTAGCCAAGAAATAAAGAATGCTCCACAGATAATAATGAGTGCATGAAGACGGTATTGTTGTTTAAATGGAATTTTAGGAGAAATAGAGAGACTAGAGTCAGCGGTGCGACCAAGCTGTCCACTCCAATGCCGAAAGAAATAGACAATAAATCCAAGCATAAAGACATGCACTGCCGCATTAGCAATAAACACGTCTGTTAAACGAACAAGTGTAACAATTCCAATTAAAGCTGTCCCTATGGAGACGCCAACATTCTGTGCCACATAGATGGCGTTAAACGGCCTTCTACCTCCGTCAGGCCATAAACTTCCTGCTAATGCATACATAGCAGGCGCCATCATTCCAGAACCAAATCCCATACACGCTAAAAATAAGCCATATAGCGTATACGTTTCAAAAAAGAACGCTAGTAAAACAGAAGCACTTGCGGACGTCGAAGCCCCTATTAAAATCGTTCGATATGCACCTAATTTATCGAAAAGTCTTCCACCGATTAAACTGCCTAACACCCCGGCACCAGCATTAATCATTAAAACAATACCCGATGCCGTTAAGGTTTGTCCGAGCACTTGCGTCATAATAATAGCGTTTAAAGGCCATAAAAAAGATGCACCTGTAATATTAATTGCCGTTGCAATAATTAAAATCCATATGGATTTAGGCATAAACCTGCCTCCTTTAACGTTAAAAAACCCTCATTAGTTTAGAAGAAATCTGCATAATTAGCAATAGCATTTACTCTGTAAGAAGAAGAAGAAGACTTCTAATGAAAGAGATGATACACTAATCTTATTCTTTAAAAGGCAATGGTGGTTAACATGTTCAATAGGTTACACAATAACCAAAACGCAAAACCTTATTATACGTGGAATGATCATTTGAAAGATCATTTTGGCTCAAAAGTGATGAAGATATCTCTTGATGCTGGTTTTGATTGTCCAAATCGTGATGGACAAGTTGCTTATGGAGGCTGTACGTTTTGTAGTCAGCGAGGGTCCGGCGATTTTGCTGGTGATCGAAAAGATGATTTAGTGACGCAATTTCACTCTCAAAAAGAGAAAATGGAACGAAAATGGAAAACAGACAAATACATTGGCTATTTTCAAGCCTATTCCAATACATACGCCCCTGTGGAAACGCTCCGTTCGTACTTTGAAACGATTCTCGAGCAAGAAGGAGTCGTAGGATTATCCATCGCGACTAGACCAGACTGCTTACCAGATGAAGTCGTTAACTATTTAGCTGAGCTAAATGAACGCACCTACTTATGGGTTGAATTAGGGCTTCAAACCGTACACGAAAGAACGGCAAACCTGATTAATCGCGCTCATGATTATGACTGCTATAAAGAAGGAGTGGCCAAACTTCGAGCACATGGCATTCGTGTTTGTGCTCATATTATTAATGGTTTACCTCTTGAAACAGAGAACATGATGCTAGAAACAGCGAAAGAAGTAGCTAAACTCGATGTACAAGGAATTAAAATTCATCTGCTTCATCTTCTCAAAAAAACACCGATGGTCAAACAATTTGAAAAGGGTTATGTTGAACTATTAGATCAAGAACGCTATACAAAGATTGTTGTGGATCAACTTGAAGTACTCCCGCCAACAATGATGATCCACCGGTTAACAGGTGATGGACCTGCAGATATTCTTATAGGTCCTATGTGGAGCACGAATAAATGGTCTGTTTTAAACGGTATTGAAGCAGAGTTTCAAAAGCGTTCTAGTTGGCAAGGAAAGCATTATGAAGGAGTTTCACCATGAAATTAAAAGGGGTCTTACCGTTTGCACGTACACTTTTACAAGAAGTCGTCCAACCTGGAGATACGGTCGTTGACGCAACTGCTGGGAATGGCCATGACACGCTTTTTCTCGCTACACTTGTAGGAGACACAGGCATGGTCATCAGCTGTGACATACAAGCAGATGCGATTCAAGCAACAGCTGAACGATTATCCCAAGCGAACATGGTTGAAAGAGTTGAACTTCATCAAATCGGTCATGAGCAACTTCGTCACGTGTCTGCATTTAAATCTACCGCCATAAAAGCGGCTGTCTTTAATTTAGGCTACTTGCCTAAGGGGGACAAACGTATCACCACTAAAGGAGATACAACCATCGAAGCGATTAAGCAAATCTATTGCCAGCTTACAAACGAAGGCCGCATTGTTCTTGTTATTTATCATGGGCACCCTGAAGGCAAAGTAGAAAAGGATGCAGTATTAGATTTTACACGTTCATTCCCTCAAGAAGAAGCGCATGTCGCAATGTATCAATTCGTAAACCAACGCAACAATCCACCTTTTGTGGTTGTTATAGAAAAACGAAAATAAAAGGAGCATTTAATCATGAGTAAACTAGATACCATTCTTGCATTTAATCAATCCTTTGTAGAAAATAAGCAGTATGAACAATTTTATGTTGGCAAATTTCCTCAAAAGAAGATTGTCATTCTTACGTGTATGGATACAAGACTTACCGAACTTCTTCATTCTGCAATGGATTTACGTAACGGCGATGCAAAAATTGTAAAAAATGCCGGTGCTGTTATTTCTCATCCATTTGGAAGTATTATGCGGAGTATTCTTGTTGCCATTTATGAGTTAGGTGCAGAAGAAGTTTATGTAATCGGGCATTATGGTTGTGGTATGACAGGTCTTTCTTCAGAAGGCGTACTTCAAAAAGCAAAAGATCGTGGTATAAAAATGGATCATATTGATTCCTTGCGCTATGCAGGTGTGGACATTGACACCTTTTTAACAGGATTTGAAGACGTGACAGATAGCGTAAAACATAGTGTGGATTTAATTGTGAACCATCCATTATTACCGAAGGATGTCAGTGTTCACGGACTTGTTATCAGTCCAGAAACTGGTAAATTAGACGTTGTGCAGCGAGACCTTCGTCCAAACTAAAAAAAACTCGTCGCTTTCATCAAAGCGACGAGTTTTTTGTCTTTGTTGCTCCATATATTCTTGTTTTGTTTTTGTTTTTCTCGTCGCTAAATCAGTCATTGCATAAACGCCTCGATTGAGTGCTGGATTACGCTTCCCCTCACGTATGCGTTTTTCTCGCTGCTTTTTTGCTTTTGATTTACTCACAGTGTATCACTCCTCTACCTTCATTATAACAAAGGAGAGAAGAGGAAGAAAGTCATCGAATAAGCATGTTTACAAATCCAATCGTATAGCGAAAAACCTCTTCTTTTTCCGGCTCGTTGTAAAGCTCGTGATAGAGACCGTTCCATTCTTTTACCATTTTATGACTAACATCTAGGTGATTAAACCACGTGAAAGCGGCACTACTATCAACAACCTGATCATCACCTGCAACCAATAATAAGATAGGAATATTCGGCACCTTTTCCGGATAACGTCTCGTTTGGAGCATCGCTTTTGATAGTTCATGATACCAACGCGCCGATACTTTTGTAACACGTAAAGGATCTTTGGCATATTCCTCACGAACGATCTCACTGCGAGTCGTAAGCTCTGGTTTTAAACCTGATTGCATACTAAACGTTGGTGCCACATGGTTCAATACTTTCGCAGCTGCCTTTTTTGGTGGAGAGACAGGCATATGTAACTGTAAGCATGGCGCAGACAACACAACGGCCTCAATAAATGAATTATCCCTTTCAATTAACGTGCGAATGGCAATTAATCCACCCATACTGTGACCAACAAGGACAATCGGCAATTGTTTCGAACGTGCTTGCTTTAACCAACGATCAACTGTTTTTATGTATTGTTTAAATGAATCAATATGCCCTCGTTTTCCTCTTGATTCTCCTTGACCTGGTAAATCACCAATTAAGCAGTCAAAGCCGTGTAAGTTCCATTTTTCAATTAACCAATGATAGCGCCCACTATGCTCACCTGCACCATGGACAATGACAGCTACTCCTCGGGGTTCTGGCACTTCAAAATAACGCACGACATTTCCTCCTTATCTAGCTATTCTGTCTTACGTACGATAAAATTAGTATAGCTGATTTTATCCCTTTTAGGAAAGGACAGGTTTCGATGATTTTACCATATCACACTAAAAAACCGCTTATTGATTCAACGGTTTATGTGGCAAGTAATGCGGTTATTACCGGAGACGTTGAAATTGGTGCGTATTCAAGCATTTGGTTTCATTCCGTTATCCGTGGCGATGTGGCACCCACTCGCATTGGAAAACGTGTAAACATTCAAGATCAATCCATGCTTCATCAGAGCCCCAATCGAACGCTTCTTATTGAAGATGATGTAACCATTGGTCATCAAGTGACACTACATAGTGCGATTGTTCGTAAACGCGCGCTCATAGGCATGGGGTCTATTGTTCTTGATGGCGCAGAAATTGGTGAAGATGCTTTTATTGGTGCTGGGAGTTTAGTTCCACCAGGAAAAACCATCCCCCCAAACACCCTTGCACTAGGGAGACCGGCAAAAGTCGTACGAGAGCTAACTGAAGCGGATCGAAAAGATATGGAACGAATTCGCACCGAATATGTAGAAAAAGGTCAATATTATAAACAAGTCGATCATTAACATTCATCCTTACATACAACTTAAAAAACCAGCTCCTCAATGATGGTTGAGGAGCTGGTTTTTTTGGTTTTAGGCTTCTGCTTTTAGTACTTCTGCTTTATCTGTTCTTTCCCATGGAAGTTGCACGTCTTCACGGCCAAAGTGACCATAAGCAGCTGTTTGCTTGTAAATTGGACGGCGCAGATCAAGCATTTTAATAATGCCAGCTGGACGCAAATCAAAATGTTTTCTTACAAGTGATACAAGGGTTTCTTCATCAGCTTTACCAGTGCCAAATGTATTAATGGAAATCGAAACTGGCTGTGCTACACCAATTGCATATGCAAGCTGTACTTCACAAGATTCTGCAAGGCCTGCAGCAACAAGGTTTTTTGCCACATAACGAGCAGCATAAGCGCCTGAACGATCGACTTTTGTTGCGTCTTTACCTGAAAACGCACCACCACCATGACGAGCAAAACCGCCATAAGTATCAACTATAATTTTTCTTCCTGTTAAGCCAGCATCCCCTTGAGGTCCACCAATAACGAATCGCCCTGTTGGATTAATAAAGAATTTCGTTTTCTCATCCATTAATTCAGCAGGAACAACAGCTTTAATAACGTGCTCTTTAATATCTGCTTGAATTTGTTCCAATGTTATTTCTGGTGCGTGCTGTGTAGAAATAACAATTGTATCTACACGAACCGCTTTATCATTTTCATCATATTCAACCGTTACTTGTGTTTTACCATCTGGTCGTAAATAATCTAAGGTTTCGTTTTTACGTACTTCACTTAGACGAAATGCTAATTTATGGCTGAGTGAAATTGGAAGCGGCATAAGCTCCTTCGTCTCGTTTGACGCAAAACCGAACATTAACCCTTGGTCTCCTGCACCAATAGCTTCAATTTCTTCATCTGTCATTTGCCCTTCTCGTGCTTCTAACGCTTGATCCACACCTTGAGCAATATCTGCAGATTGTTCATCAATTGACGTAATAACCGCACAAGTCTCTGCATCAAAACCATACTTTGCACGCGTATAGCCAATCCCTTTAATCGTTTCGCGCACTACACTTGGAATATCAACGTAAGTGCTCGTTGTAATTTCTCCTGCAACAAGAACCATGCCCGTTGTTACTGATGTCTCACACGCAACACGCGCATTCGGATCTCTCTTTAAGATTTCATCAAGGATCGCATCAGAAATTTGGTCACAAATTTTATCTGGGTGCCCCTCCGTAACTGACTCTGATGTAAATAAGTGCTTTCCTCTTTTTTCAGACATTTAAAGTCCTCCCTTTATTCCGAACTCTCGCTCGGAAGCATCTAGTATTCTAAAAACTAAAAACGAACAAATCAGATCTGATTTTAGTAAGTAGGCTAAAGGCATCTTATGCCCCCGGACACATAATCGCAACTTATCCGTATCGTTTTTATCTTATTGTGCACGTATGTTTACAAAAAGAAAAAGCTCTTTTCTACATGAGAAAAGAGCTGACTTATCTATCGATCGCCTCTTATCTCCCAGAACAAAGATGTTCTGCAGGTTAGCACCTTTTCACGGAAGTGATGGTTGCTGGGTTTCAAAGGGCCTGTCCCTCCACCTTCTCTTGATAAAAGCGTGATGTTATCTGTTTTAAAAAGCAGTATAACTTTACCTATAAACATCCTTCACCATACCATCCTGTTCAACGCACATGGTTATAGAACAAAGTGACGTTTAATGGAATAATGTAAATCAATTAATAGGCTTCGCTTTGTTCGTTTTCGGACATTAGCATAACATAGTTTACCTGACTTTAAAAGAGGAAAGGCAGTAGAGCAGATTTCTTTTTTTATTGCCAATCCATTACTACACTTGCCGACAATAAATTACGTATCATTTTTTAAAAACATCTCTCACTTTAGTATGGATTAATTAATATAATGTGTTATACTAATACCACGAACACTGACCTAAAAGGAGCCGATTATGAAAATAGTAAATGGATCAAAACAATTAGAACAGTTGCTTTCTAGCCCTAAAACGATTCATCAGCTACCTGTTCCAGCTTTAGTAGAGCGAGCACTAATGAATCATGAAGGTGAACTGACAAACACTGGTGCGCTATCTGTTCAAACGGGTACGTACACGGGTCGCTCTCCAAAAGATAAGTTCATCGTCGATGAGCCGAGTGTTCGTACGACAATCGATTGGGGTTCAGTCAATCAACCCATCTCTCAAAGCACATTTAAAGCGCTTTACGAGAAAGTGTTATACTATTTACAACAAAAGGATGTTCGATACGCTTCTAATGGATTTGTAGGAGCAGATCCAGCTTATCAACTTCCCATCACATACGTTAATGAATTTGCTTGGCATCACCTGTTTGCACGTCAGCTTTTTATTCGTGAAGGTCAACCTGGAAAAAGTAATCAAGAGCCGTTCACCATTGTAAGCGCACCTACTTTTAAGGCAAATCCAACGATTGATGGCACCAATTCAGAAGCATTTGTTATCATTTCCTTTGAAGAGCGCGTTGTTTTAATTGGTGGAACCGAATACGCTGGCGAAATGAAAAAATCGATGTTTTCCGTAATGAATTATTTAATGCCAGATGAAGATGTGCTACCAATGCACTGCTCAGCTAACACAAATGAAAATGGAGAAACAGCCCTTTTCTTTGGCTTATCCGGAACTGGTAAAACAACGTTATCCGCTTCTACTCACCGTTCACTTATTGGCGATGATGAGCACGGGTGGACAGAAGCAGGTATCTTCAATATTGAAGGCGGCTGCTACGCTAAGTGCATACATTTATCACAGGAGCAAGAACCACAAATTTGGAATGCGATTTCGTTTGGTGCTGTACTCGAAAATGTTGCAGTAAGTGAAGGAAAGCCTAATTACGATGACGCACATTTAACAGAAAATACAAGAGCCGCGTATCCAATTGAAGCCATACCGAATGCATTAAAACCTAGTGTTGCCGGTAGTCCGACTACAATTATATTTTTAACTGCCGATGCGTTTGGGGTATTGCCTCCCATCAGTAAACTAACAAAAGAGCAAGCTATGTATCACTTTTTGTCTGGATACACAAGTAAATTAGCAGGAACCGAAAGAGGCATCACTCAACCAGAAGCCACATTCTCTACTTGTTTTGGTGCACCCTTCTTACCAAGGAAGCCTGAAACGTATGCGTCTATGCTTGGAGAAAAAATCGAAGCAAACGATGTTGACGTATTTTTAGTAAACACTGGCTGGACTGGGGGAAGTTATGGTACAGGGAGCAGAATGAAGCTACGCTACACTAGAGCGATGGTTGAAGCGGCACTTCAAGGAGAACTTAACCAAGTTGAAACGGAGACAGACCCTATTTTTGGACTCCGCCTACCATCTCGTTGCCCTGGTGTCCCAGATGAATTGTTAAATCCTCGAAATGCTTGGGTCGACAAAGCTGCATACGACAAAACAGCTAACGCTTTAGCAAGCAAATTCGCAGACAATTTCGTTCGTTTTTCTTCGGCTAAAGCAAGTATCCAACAAGCAGGGCCAACGGTACCAAATTAAATAATAAAAGAGTAGATTACGGTCTACTCTTTTTTTGCATCCAAATTGCAGCTTTTTTTAGTATTGCAGCCTGTGCTCTCGCAGGGAAATGGTGTTCATAATTTGGAAAAAGCCATGTTTCGACTTGCTGCTGTCTGGCTTCTGGAATGGAATCTAATAGTTGATAGACGTGCTCATTCGAGACATGTTGATCCTTTTCACCATGTATTAATAAGAGTTCTGGTGAAAAGGAGTGAAGGTGTTTTAATGGTGTTCTTGCTTCATAACGATCTGGATACTTCCATGGTGTTCCACCGATTACACGTTTCATCATTTTCCTTAAATCAATCCGCTCCTCATAAGTAAGCACCATATCCGTAATACCGTTCCAAGACGTGACCGTTTTGGTTTGTGGGCGATATAAGCCTGTCCAAAGAGCCATAATGCCACCCCGTGAGAAACCGACAACATGAATGCCCTTTTCACTCGCAACAAAAGGATGTTGCTCAAGTAAATCAAATCCATTGATGGCATCAAATCGATCGTCCCCACAGAAATCTTCTCGTCCTTCACCACCACGATTTCCTCGATAATAAGGAGCGAATACAACAAAGCCCTCACTCGCCCATTGAATAATTCTCTGATGTCTTACCATTCCAACCGTTTTAATCCCACCTCTTAAGTAGAGTAACCCAGGTAGCTCTGTTTCATTGATTGGCTCAGCCATTAAACCGATAACGTTAAGGTCATTGCTTTTATACGTTACTTCAAACAAATGGATCTTCCTACTAGGTGAGGGTACTCTTATTTTCTCAATGATCATAACACCCTCCTTTTAGGCATACACCCTTTTCCTTCTTAGCGCATAGTGTAACAATAAAATCTTTTTCCCGTTCTCGTTCTAACCATAACATGTAAGGAGTGATTCGATGAAACGATTGCTTGCTTTTCTATCTGTCGCTTGTTCACTCGTCTTCATAGCAGGCTGTCAGTCAGATGGCCCAACAAAAACGCTTGAAGTCGCAGAAGTCACACGTTCTGTCTTCTATGCACCATTATACGTGGCCCTCTCAGAAGGATTTTTTGAGGAAGAAGACCTTTCCATCGAATTAACCACAACTTGGGGCGGCGACAAAACGATGACAGCTTTATTATCTGGGGGTGCTGACATCGCACTTGTTGGGTCTGAAACCTCTATCTATGTTGCTGGTCAAGAAGCAACTGACCCTGCTATTAATTTCGCTGCATTAACGCAAACCGACGGCACTTTTCTCGTTGCCCGTGACCAAGTGGATTCATTTCAATGGAGCGACTTAAAAGGAACCACTTTTTTAGGTCAACGCAAAGGTGGAATGCCGCAAATGGTAGGGGAATTTGTTTTAAAGCAACATGATATAAATCCTCGAAACGATTTAACACTTTTGCAAAATGTGGATTTTGGCAACATTCCTAGTGCCTTTGCTTCTGGCACAGGTGACTATGTTCAATTGTTTGAACCTCAAGCCTCTACATTTGAGAAAGAGGGTCTCGGTCATGTCATCGCTTCGTTTGGCGCAGAATCTGGTCGTGTTCCCTATACGTCTTTTATGGCAAAACAAAGCATGATTGAAAAAGATGAAGATGCACTGATACGCTTTGCCAGTGCTATTTACAAAGGCCAACAGTATGTAGAAAAAGAAGACTCTACCACTATAGCCATGTCCATTCAAACCTATTTTGAAGATACAGAACTAGACATTCTCACTAGCGCGGTAGAGCGATACAAAGACCAGGGCTCATATGCGACAGATCCTTTATTAACTGAGGAAGCATGGGCTACATTACTCGCTATTATGGATGAAGCAGGCGAACTCCCACTTCATGTTCCATTTGATGAACTTGTTAATACAGCCATTGCTTCGAAGTCAATGGAATAGAGGAGGGAAATCATGTCAGATGTCTCAATTGATTCAGTCTCCTTAACCTATGTAAATGAGTCTGGCGCATTTCCCGCCCTGGAAAATGTCTCATTAACGATTAAAGAAGGAGAATTTGTTTCCTTTATTGGCCCAAGCGGATGTGGGAAAACGACTCTGCTATCGATTATTGCTGGCTTACTTGAGCAAACTAGTGGTTCCCTTCATATAAAGAATAAGGATTCAATTGGCTATATGTTGCAACACGACTATCTATTCCCATGGTTAACAATTGAACAAAACATGACCCTTGGGCAACGGATTCAACGAACCCATAATGAAGTCTCTCACCGGAAAGCGCTCCGGTGGCTTGAACGATTCGGTCTGTCCGATAAGAAATCCGATCTTCCTAAAGCTTTATCTGGAGGGATGAGACAACGTGTCGCATTAATTCGTACACTAGCAACCGATCCTTCTCTCATTCTTCTTGATGAGCCTTTTTCAGCATTAGATCAACAAACAAAATTAAAATTAGAGGATTTAGTTTCAAACACATTAAAAGCAGAAAAGAAAACCGCTATCCTCGTTACTCATGATATTAGTGAAGCCATAGCGATGAGCGATCGTGTCATTCTCTTTTCACCTCGTCCGGGTAAAGTTGCTCAAGTCTTTACGATTCCTCAAGACATTCGGGCATGTACGCCATTTGAAAGTAGACAGCATAAAGATTTTCAAGACCAGTTCCAATTAATATGGAAGGAGCTGGATCGGTTTGAATCCAACTAAATTACATGAGCAATTTGTTCTGGAAAAGAAAAAAGAAAAGCGCTTTGTGAGGGTAACCCAAGTTACCATTATTGTTGCTCTTATTGCCTTATGGGAGCTTGCCTCACGCATCGCATGGATCGATCCTTTATTATTCAGTATGCCGTCACGCATTGTTACATTGCTTTATGAACACATAACAGCTGGAACTTTATGGATTCATGCGTCTGTTACAATGTTTGAAACGATCGTTGGCTTTTTACTTGGAACGATTGTCGGCACCTGTTTGGCTGCTTTACTCTGGTGGTCAAGACGATTATCCACCATTCTTGATCCGTTTCTAGTCATTCTTAATTCTATGCCGAAAGTAGCAATTGGACCGATCTTGATCGTTGGTATTGGTCCTAACATCGGTTCCATTATTGCTATGGGCATGCTTGTGTCTGTTATTATTACCACTATGGTTGTGCATACAGCATTTAAAGAGGTTGACGAAAACTATATAAAAGTTCTTCAAACGTTCTCTGCCTCAAAAAAACAAATCTTTTTCAATGTCGTTTACCCTGCATCGATCCCTGTCATTATTTCCACCTTAAAGATGAATGTTGGTCTCGCATGGGTCGGCGTCATTGTCGGCGAATTTCTTGTCTCAAAACAAGGGTTAGGCTATTTAATCATCTATGGCTTCCAAGTATTTAACTTTAACCTTGTATTCATGAGTTTACTTGTTATCGCTATATTAGCCACCATTATGTATATCTTCGTTGAATACATTGAGAAAAAGATGACAAAATACAACATTTAGCGCCCTTAAATGAGGGCGTTATTTGCTTGTATAGAAAGATTTTCAAGTAAACAAGCCAATTGAAATGGCGTATTGAATTGCTTGGGGTACAACCTCATCTTGCATAATTGGACTGAATCGATTATCAGCTTTCATTCCAATAGGAAATTCGTCGATCAGCTTTACTCCATTTGTTTCGAATCCAGAAGGGGTTTCATCAAACCGTTTTACCTGAACAGCGTAAATAGATTTATAAAATACCTCTTGTGGATCTTGAACTTCATATTGACCTATATAGGAGATCCACTGGGCATAACCACCTGTTTCTTCCCATAGTTCACGCCTGACCGCTGCCTCAATCTCTTCATTGGCTTCCACTTTACCACCTGGACATTCATATCCTCTTGCTTTATGATCCGTTAAAACCCATGAACCTTGATACCGTGCAATAATAAGCACATGTTTTGGAGACGAAGTAAACGGTACTTCCTCCCCAAGTACAAGGTTTACTATATAGCCTTTCTTGTCCTGAAACGTTTGCATGGTACCCTCCTACTTTTACAGTGTGTCTCGTAAATTATAGAGGAAAAGCCAATTGAATTCTAACCTTACCATGTTTGCTTTTCTTTTTTCTCCGGTCGTATCCCCCATAAAACAAGCAAAATGGTAAGCAAAATCACAAATGCATTACCTGTGAATGTTATGAAATGATTCCCCTTCATGAAGATTGCAAACAATGGTGGGCCTGCCGCAACCCCAATAAATCGTGTACTATTGTAAAAAGAAGAAATAGACCCTCTCTGCTCTGCAGGTATTCCTTCTGTCACAAAGGCATCTAAACTAGGTAACGTAGCACCTATACCAATACCAGCTGCAAATAATGCTGTTAACATCATATATAATTCCTTATTGAACGAAATGACAAACACAGCTAGAGTGAGAAGAGATAGCCCACCAACCGTTAACCACTTCATCTTTAGCTGATCTTGTCCAATTCCTTTTCCAGCTACATAAGAAGTTAAACACAACGCAAGTAAAGGGAATGCAAGCATTACCCCCTTTTTCACACCATGAATGTGATGCGTCTCTTCTAAAAAAGTTGATAAGTAAAAGAGAATTCCAAAGAGAATGTACATAAGAATGCCACCAGTAATAAAGACAGTGTATAACCAACGACCTTCACGTTTAAAAATTTGCTTGACTGATTTCAGGAATTGCTTAAATTTCTTAGGTTTTTCTTTTTGCGGAGGCGTCTCAATAAAAAACCACACCATTATAATGGAAATCGCACAAAAAACAGGAAAAGCAAAAAATGGCAAATACCAAATTATTGAAGCAAGTATAGCTCCAAATATCGGGCTAAGTACTTTTCCAAACGTATTAGAAGTCTCAATAATGCCTAAGCCTTCACTCACTTCTTGTTTCTTTTTAAACAAATCCCCAACAAATGGCATAACAATTGGTGCTGCCCCTGCGGCACCAATGCCTTGCAACAATCGGCCAATAAAAATAATCCAATACGAATGGTCTATTTTCCACGCAGCTAATCCTGCTACAAGACCTCCAATTCCTGCTAAAAACAAACTCGGAATGATCACTTGTTTACGCCCGATATGATCTGATAAATAACCTGCAATTGGAATAAAAATGATTGCTACTACTGAGTAAGCGGTTATTAAAAGGCTTACCATAAAAGAACTGACATCTAACTCATTTCCTATTTTTGGGAGAACAGGGATAAGCATTGAATTACCTAATGTCATGACGAGGGGTACAGATGATAATGACAACAATCCCCACATCTTTTTTGAATTTTCCACGTTGTTCTTAGACCCCTTTTTTCCATGAGATACATGTAGTATGAGCAAACAGGAACAACGTATACACAATAGAAAAAGCCTGCTATCATAAATGACAGCAGAGCTATTATTAGTGGAGATGGTATTTTTCACTTTTCTTTAGTTGATCGTATACTTCTGCAATCGTTTTGTCTGAGTATGCATCTAGCTTTTCAACACGACTTTTATATTCGGATAAAAGTGATTCACGCTGAATGCCTTCTTCTAAAATATCCTCAAATACGTCTTCTAGAACATCATCCCGTCCTGAAACGATTCTTCCTTTCAAGATAATGCTTTTTCCTTCTTTTAAATCCGTAATCGATTCAATAGACGTAATCATAACTGCTGGATGATTGTCTTTGCTCGTAATGACGACACTCACCAGAATATGATGCTCCGCTTCTTGCTCTCGTTCAAATAAACGAGCATCCTCTTTGGAAATAACAGCATCAATAAACCACGTATGCTCTTCATTCTCCATATTAATAATAAGTCCCTCATAAAGCGGAATGGGTTCCTGAGTTACCTTCCCTTCCTGCCCATCAATTACTTGCATTGCGTATAGCTTGAACGTCTTCATAAAACGCCCCTCTTTCTACATTATGAGCTTTTTATTTCCTTAAACACTTGCTGAAGATGGTTTGACACAACCCATTTAAGCAACTCGTGTTCTTTTTCCACTAACTCTCGTTGCAGCTGATCTACACATTCCTTTTCAAGTTCGTCAAGCAAATAATAAGAAGGGTTTATCATTTTACTAACCGACTCCTCTTCACTCATTCATCCTGCAAGCTTGTCCATTCATGTATTTCGCTAAAAGATCGCACTTTCCTGCTTAAAACTGCTTTTGATTGTAGGCTCTATGAAGTTGATCGAGTGCCTTCATTAAGGTTTCTCTTGATGTAGCAAGATTCATTCGCTCGTAGTGTTCGGCTTCCTCACCAAAGATCGGTCCATGATTTAAGGCCACTTTTGCCTCTTCAAGTAACCATTTTTTTCGTTCTTCTGCTGTGAAACCAAGCTCTTTGAAATTCATCCATAATAAATACGTTCCTTGAGGTTTCATTAATTGGATCTTTGGCATATGCGTACCGATATAATCGTCCACCAATGAATAATTCTCTTGAATATAGCGCATTAATTCCTTTAACCACGGCAATCCATGATCGTAGGCAGCTTTCGTAGCAACTTGTGAAAACATATTCGCACCAACAAAGGTATTTGCTAGTACTTGACGGTATTTAAGTCGAAGAGCTGGATCCTGTATTACAACATAAGCACCTTGTACACCAGCCAAATTAAACGTTTTTGTTGGTGCTAACGCTGTAAAAACACGATTTTCAAACGCTTCATTTACAGATGCAAACGGTGTATGGCTGTAACCATCAAACAATAAATCTGCATGAATTTCATCAGAAATAACATATACATTATGCTTTTGACAAATGGATGAAAGCTTACTTAATTCCTCTTTCGTCCATACTCGACCACCTGGATTGTGGGGGTGACATAAAATCAACATTTTTGTTTTTTCTGTTATCATTGATTCAAGACCATCAAAATCCATTTTATACAATCCATCTTCTAAAAGCAGAGGATTTTTGACAACGTTGCGATTATTCTTTTCAATCACATCATAAAACGGATAATAGACAGGCGTCTGAATAATAATATCGTCTTCTTCTTCACTAAATGTTCGAATTAAGTTGCTAATGGCTGGAACAACGCCAGTTACATGAACGATATCAGATTCTTGAATCGTCCAGTTGTACCTGTTTGTAAGCCAGTTAACAATGGATTGATTTACAGCAGGAGAAGCTGCAGTATATCCATAGACCCCATGTTCTACTTTTTCTTTTAATGCATCAATAACAGGTTGAGGTGCTTTAAAGTCCATATCTGCTACCCATAGTGGTAGCAAGCCCTCTTGACCAAACCGATCTTTGGCACCATCCCATTTCATTGAATCCGTTCCAACTCGGTTAATGGTTTCATTAAAATGACTCATCTACATGCTGCTAACGCAGACTCCCTCCTACTCACTCTATATTATATATACAGTGTAACATAAACAGCGATAACGGTCGGTGTTCAGGTTTCTTAAAAAATGATACACTATCAAAGTCGTTTAGAACAAAAGAAAGGAGTGATGGTAAATGGATGGGACATTCATCTGTGTTGAAGGTGTAATTGGCGTCGGAAAAACCACACTCGTAACAAAACTTTCCGCACAATTTCAAACAGAGCCATTGTACGAGATTGTAGCTGAGAATCCGTATTTGGAGAAATTTTATGATGACATGGACGCGTGGAGCTTTCAAACAGAGATGTTTTTTCTCTGCAATCGAGTGAAGCAATTAGAGGATATTGGAAAAATACTTACAGAAGGACAACCTGTATTATCCGATTACTATATAGGAAAAAATCTTATTTTTGCTCATCAGACGCTAGATGAACAAAAGTATGATCAATATAAACGTATATACAACATCGTAAGCGAACACTTACCTAAACCAAAAGGAATTCTTTATTTAAAGGCTGATTTTGATACAATTATGCATAGAATCAAACAAAGAGATCGCTCGTTTGAACGAAAAATGGACCCATTTTATATTCAATCTTTAATGCAAGACTACGATCAAGCAATGACCGCAATAAGCGACGTCATTCCTGTGTTAACCATTGATACGACTCATCTTGATTTTGTCACGAATCAAGACGATCTTAATTTAATCATCCAACAGATTACCTCTACATTCGGTTCATTAAAGGAGAATAAACATGACTAGTATTCCATCTAACGCGATTATTACAGTTGCTGGAACTGTCGGTGTTGGTAAAACAACTATGACGAAAAAGCTTGCTCAAGCATTACAATTCAAAACATCCTTTGAAAAAGTCGACAACAACCCATACTTAGATAAATTTTATGCAGATTTTGAGCGATGGAGCTTTCATCTTCAAATCTATTTTTTAGCAGAACGATTTAAAGAACAAAAAGCAATGGTAGAAGACGGAGGAGGCTATGTACAAGATCGCTCTATCTACGAAGATACGGGGATTTTCGCTAAAATGCATGCTGATAAAGGTACGATGACGAAAGTCGACTACGAAACGTATACAAGCCTATTTGAAGCCATGGTGTTAAATCCTTATTTCCCTACTCCAGATGTTCTCATTTATATAGATGGTGATTTAGATGCCATCATTAACCGTATTCAAAGTCGTGGCAGAGAAATGGAAAAACAAACCTCAACAACCTATTGGGAAGAAATGCACGGCCGTTATCAAGATTGGATTTCATCTTTCACTGCTTGCCCTGTTTTAAAGCTTAATATCCAAGACTATGATTTAATTAACGATGAAACGTGTATTCAAGACATTGTAAAAAAAGTTGAACAGTACTTTTAATTTACTTAAGGAAATAATCACCGACTTGTATTTTTCTACCATTAGTGGCAACCTCGTCTAACTGGTTGCCACGGTTTTTCTTTTCCGGTATATGCGGTGTTGCTAGTAGCCAGTAAACATCGTCCCACTTATCTTTTTTTATAAGCTTAATCATTTCCACGATATCGTCACGAACTAAGAAATGCACGTCAGTCGCCGCTGCTAATTGCCAACAAGAGTCTGTTACGCTTTCAGCCGTTGTCAGAACAACACTTTTTGATGCTTGATAATACGCTTTTGCTGCATAAATCTCTTGAACACTACTTAATCCCAGATTTGCGCCATAGCGCTTTAGTTGAATAACTATCGTCTCATTATCATCATCTATTAAGACTAAATCTGCACCGTAATCTCTGCTTTTCTTCGTCTGCCACGTCTTAAATCCGCTCGCAGCATAGACTACAGCCATATAGTCTTCAAAGGCATGTCCATCCATTCGATCAATCTGCCGAAGTGTCACTTTTTTAACATCTGTTTGATTGCGACGGGAGGCTTTCTGCCAAATCCATATAGTCAATAGTATGATAAGACTGACGCCAATAATGCCAATAAGTTGATTAAATTCCATTTTCACTCTATCCTTTATGTTCGTCTCTTTGGAAGCATACACAAATTGTACGTACACGTCAAAAAAAGTAAGCAACAGCCAATAAGCTGTGCTCACTTTTTCTTCTTTATGCTTTTTTATTGCTCATATGCTGCATTGATTTCATCAACTATCATTTTGACAGATTCTAGACCACTACCACTTAAATACCATACTTCACTATTTAACTGATAAATATTGTCGTCTTGATACGCATTTGTGCGTTGAACTTCTTCATTTCCTAATACTTGATCAGCTGTTGCAGAATTTCCAATTGACGCACCTCGGTCAATCGCAAAAATGTAGTCAGGATTTGTTTTAGAAAAATATTCGTTTGAGACATTGCTGCCATGACCTTCAGCTGGAATATCTTCGTCTGCTGCCGGAATGTTCATGACATCATGAATAATTCCAAAGCGGGAGCCGATTCCATATGCGCTTGCAGAGCCTTCATCAATTGAAACAATTAATGCATTTGCTTCACTTTCAGCTGCTCGGCCTTGAACGTTTTCAATAACATTGTTAATCTCGGCTAATTGGCTATCTACTTCCTCAGAAGCATCAAAGATTTCGCCGATAACACTCATGTTTCTTTCAAATGTCTCCATAAAATTTTGATTATCTACTTGTAAAAAGACAGTTGGTGCAATTTCGCTTAACTCTTCGTAATTGTCCGATGCACGTCCTGAAATAAAGATAACGTCAGGGTCCATTTCGTAAATCTTTTCAAAGTCTGGCTCGAATAAAGAGCCAATGTTCTCAACATCACCATTTTCTAATTCTTGCAAATATTCAGGAACATTACTCCCCATTGGAATACCAGAAATATCTCCTCCAATAGCTCTGATAGAATCTGTTACACCGTGGTCAAATGAAATGACTTTTTCTGGATTAACCGGAACCTCTATCATATCACCATTCATTGTCTCGACTTCAACAGTTTGTTGCTCTTCTGTATCGTTTCCTTCACCTGAAGAGACGTCATTCGTATTCTCTTCGCTCTCTCCATTCCCACATGCTGCTAGAAATAATGCTGCTCCTGCTGTTACAAACCACTTACTTGATGTTTTCATTTATATAATCCTCCTAAGAAATGTTGGTTTATCTTTGTCATCCTTTTTACGTGCTATGTAGTAAATACGTTCAAACTCACCTCCCTCGATTACTAGAGCCTTTAATTAAAGTACACACAAATTTTATTGCAATTGACTTCTTGTATGGCGATTTCCATATCATAAATATTGCGCAGTGAATCTGAATTGATGATGTCGTGACAATGACCTTCTTCAACAATCTCCCCATTTTTCATGGCCACAATATTATCAGAGTAACAAGAGGCAAAATTAATGTCATGAACGACTATAAGAATGGTCTTATTGCGCTCATCAACTAAGCGCCGTAGTGTTTTCATAATTGAAACAGAGTGCTTCATGTCCAAATTGTTTAAAGGCTCATCAAGAATAATGTACTCTGTATCTTGTGCCAGAACCATTGCAATATAGGCTCGCTGACGCTGTCCACCGCTTAACTGATCTAAATATTTATCTTGAATATCTCGCAGAGACATAAAAT
The DNA here is from genome assembly GCF_004375095.1 of Shouchella oshimensis. NCBI lineage: Bacteria > Bacillati > Bacillota > Bacilli > Caryophanales > Bacillaceae > Shouchella > Shouchella oshimensis. The sequence continues at coordinate 881,710 of NZ_SNUX01000001.1, forward strand.
CAATTGCATCTTCTACAAATGCCCAGTCTTCCTTTGTTAACCGATTTTGTGAATAAGGAAATCGTCCAAAGCTCACTAATTCGCGAATCGTCAATCGAATGTTAATGTTATTCGCTTGTTTTAAGATTGAGATCTTTTTTGCTAGATCTTTGCTTTTATAGGATTCAATTTCTTTACCATCAATTAAGACTTCCCCATTATCTTTTTTGGCAATACGGCTAATAAGAGAAATTAAGGTACTTTTCCCAGCACCATTTGGCCCAATAAAAGAAGTAATGGTGCCTTTTTTTACGTCAACACTGACGTTATCTAGCACTTTTTTTCCGTCATAATGCTTACTTACTCCGTTTACTTGTATCGCCACTGGTAACGTTTTCCGATCAATCCGTATTTCGCGATCAATTAATGCTGTTGTCATGTCGTTTTCGTCCCCCTTAATAATAAGTAAATGAAGTAAATTCCACCGACGAAGTTAATGAATACACTCAGTGGTGCAGAATATGAAAATACTCGTTCCACTAATAATGTTCCTCCTACTAAAGCGATGATGCTGACTAGTGCGCTTACTGCAGCCATATGAGTGTGTCTAAAAGTCGGCAACATCTCTCTAGCTACGTTTACAACGAGTAATCCTAGGAACAAAATGGGCCCAACTAGCGCTGTGGAAATGGCTACGAAAATGGCTATCATAATGAGAAATTTTCGAATCGCTTTATCATAGGGAACACCTAGATTAATCGCTTGGTCTCTTCCTAATGAAATAGCATCCAAATATTTCAGGTATGGCCATATGTAAAGCATTGTACACCCAATTAACACCGCTGATAGCCACAGTAGGTCTACGTGGATATTACTAAAACTAGCAAACATGCGGTTTTGGATTGTCAAAAAGTCATTTGGATCAATGATCACTTGCATAAACGTTGAAAGACTAGAAAATAGCGTTCCAAAAACAATTCCTACTAGTAATAAAAAGTAAAGATTTTGTTGTTCACGTCTAAAAAGCATGACGTAAAGTAAGAGTGCAAATAATACCATAAAAACAATGGATAAGCCGTAATTTACGTAGCGGCTTACTGCCACTATTCCTGCTGTGCCAAATACAAACACCAGAATGGTTTGAATGAGCACATAGAGCGAATCAAGCCCAATAATACTTGGTGTTAAGATACGATTGTTCGTAATGGTTTGGAAGACCAATGTTGAAAAAGCGATTACCGCGCCTACTATAATAATAGCTATTACACTTTTCGCTCGTCGTGGAAGTGCATAACCCCATACCCCAGGCGATATTCCTGAGAATAAATAAAGGAGAACTAACACAAGCGCCCCGAGGCCGAAGCCAATATAAATCCATTTAGCTCGCATACTTTGGCCTCCTTAAGAGCAAATAAAGGAAAATCCCGCTCCCAATGACGCCTACCATTAAACCAATTGGTATTTCGTATGGATAAATAAGGACTCGACCTAAAATATCACATGCCAGGAGGAAAATAGCTCCAAATAACGCCGTATGCGGTAAACTGTTTTTTAAATTGTCTCCACGCATAATAGATACAATATTCGGTATAATCAACCCTAAAAAAGGAACTGATCCAATCGTAACGACAATTGTAGCTGTGACCATCGCGACAATGAGTAAACCAATATTCATAATGCGGTTATAATTCATTCCCAAGTTTGTTGCGAAATCTTTCCCTAAACCAGCAACCGTGAAACGATTGGCAAACAGGAATGCAATAAACATTAAAGGAATACCTATGTAAAGCAATTCAAAATTCCCACGAATGACAAGGGCAAAATTTCCTTGCATCCAAGAGGAAAGAGATTGTATTAAATCGTTTTGATACGCAATGAACGTTGTAATAGAATTTACAACACTTCCAAGCATTAAGCCTACCAATGGTACAAAAATGACATTTTTAAAACGAATTCGTTCTAAAATTTTCATGAATAATAGCGTGCCACCTAGCGCAAAAGCAAATGCGACAAGCATACGCTCCATTGTACTTGCCTGCGTAAATACAAGCATGGCTACTAAGATACCTAAGCGAGCCCAATCCATGGTTCCAGCCGTTGTAGGCGATACAAATTTGTTCTGCGTTAATTGCTGCATAATCAACCCACATACACTTAGGCTAACGCCAACAATGAGAATGCTCAAAAGTCTTGGAACTCGGTTTATTACAATTGTTTGGACTTCATCATCAGTTAAACGAAAAAGATCAAGTGGTGAAATGTCGTGTGCACCAATAAAAAGTGAACTAATCGATAACACAATGAGAATCGGCAAGAGAATCTTTATTTTCATGCTGTTCTGTACATGATTAAACCATGCATGTACCTCCCTCTCTTTAATAGTGATACTCATTATCAATTACATTCCCATTCTACCACCTCACACGTGAGAGTCAAGAGTAAATGAGAAAGAATATCATTATTAATTAGAAAGACCGTTACATGTGCATACAAAAAAACATAGCTCATAAGGAGCTATGTTTATCCCGTTTATAGTAAAACCAATAAAAGAACGTTAGAATGGCGCCACTAAGGAAGAACCCCCCCAGTACATCTGTCGGGAAATGCACCCCCAAGTAAACTCTTGATAGTCCCATTAATACAATCATCATTATTGAAAAACTACAAATAGCAAAACGAATAGATCGACGTTCACTTCGTTTCCAAATAAGAAAAGCGACTACGCTATAAAAGGATACAGCCCCCATTGTATGTCCGCTAGGAAAACTATAAGTCGACAGTTCAATAATCATAAATTCTTCTGGTCTAACCCGAGCCACGCTGTATTTTGCAGCAGTATTTAAAATACCTGTTGTAAGCAATACCGATGCTGAGAAAGAGACGTCTTTAAGTGGAGAACGGCTGACCAACAAAAACGTTATGAGCAAAATTCCTAAGATGACAACCATTTTTGTTGAGCCAACAAAAGCCAGGCCATCCATTAGCATAAGCAAACCATCTGTACGATTTTGTTCAAACCATGATAGAATGGCACGATCAAAGGCGGTTACAACGGTGGTTCGGTAAGTTAAGAAAACTACGAAAAAAGCCACAACAAGTAGCACACTTACGCGCAGTGGCGTTTTTTGAATACTGTTCATCCTACTCTCCTCGTAAACTTATCCTGTTACGTCCACGCTACAAACTTAGACGAACAGATCTTTTGAAATCATTTCCATAATCGCGTTTTAGTTTCCACAGATAGTGGAATAACTAAACTGGGAGTGATCATCATGATAGAAAAGCAACTAAACCAGACCGATCAATTAATTGACAAACTGATACAACAAGGGATCTATAAAATAAATGATCGACACTTATTCGAGTTAAGTGAAGAAGAAATTAAAGGGTTTTACTCAGTATGGGGGAAAGAAGAGTAGTGACAACTTTACACTACTCTTCCTCCAGCTTGAGGCCCAAAGAATGGTTCAAACCAGTGACTCGCATAAACAGAAACAATTCCAAACACAATTGCCCAAATGACAACCCCTACTAACGTCCAAAAAATAGCCAAACCTTTTGGTACACCTAACGCTACAGCCGTAGCAGCCGATAAATGACTACTTAGCAAAAAAGACCCTAAGATACCAACTCCAGGCATACCATACTTCTCTAAGTACTTCTGCGTTTTTTCTTTTCGTCTATTTGGCTTTTCTTCTCCTTTTTCTTTTGCTCGCTTCACCATAAGTGAACGAATTTTGTCACCTAAAAGAACAATAGCAACTACACCAAAGCTATTCCCGATAATGGAAACAATGACTACAGGGATAACAGGCTCTCCCATCAAAATGACACCTACCGGGACTGCAATCATGTATTCCACTAATGGAATAAACGACCCAATTAATAAAACGAGCATGAGTGATAAATCGACTTCAGCCATATTCTTTTTCTCCTTTATTTACACTAGAATCAACCAATTAACAAAAAAAGCGCATGAGCAGCGTCTTCTTTATGAGCTCATTACAGCTAAACGATGTGTACTAACTGAATGGCATCTTTGACTAAGCAACTAGAATAGCAGCTTAATCATAAAAGAAGAACGTCCAACTCAAAGCGCTTCAAAACCGTATTTCAGTAATTAGAAATTAATGACACCAAATCCCATTAATACCACAACTAGTACTAACACAAGAACGATAAACAGCGAACCAAGACTATTTTCATTCCGCTTTGCCTTTCCAGCCGCCATTTCCATAAATCCAATCACTAATACAGCTAGAAGACCTTTTACAACGTAGAAGAGATTAAAGTTAAGCGCAACCAACATCCCTATTCCAGATACAAGCATAAAGAGATAGAATAGTCTTGTAATCATATGTAAGATTGTAGCTGCTTTCAATTTTCTACTTCTATATAAAACAAACGCAACAATAAAAAGGACAACTAGAAATGCCCAAGAACCTTCGTGTATACCTCTGAAAATGTTATAGTACTCCGTAAAAAAGTCCATTTTTGTTCATCCTCCTTTCCATTATTTCTCTGTTAATAGTATACCGTCTCTGTTTGCAAAATGCGAATGTTACGAAGTAGGATACTGATTCAGATTTTGCTTAAGCTTCGCGTAACGTCTTAGCATCGCAATTCTCCAAGGCAAGAGCATGGAAAATGCCAAAATAAAAAACATACCTGATAGCTCGGCTGGATCAATGTTCTGGCCGACAACTAACCGAAAAACAATACGAACAAGTAGCAGGATAACAAGAATATAAGCAAATGCCTTTGAGCGCTTTAAATAAATATCGCCATCACGAATTTCAAATTTAGACGTGTAAATCAATATGAGAGAGAAAATAAATCCAACAACCACTGCTTCAATGACGTAAAATAATGGAGGTCGAGTTGGTTCATAAAGGAACATGAGTGCTCCTGTAGACATAGCGAGAGGGGGAATCATAATTCGTCTTGCTGAAGTCGGCCTTTTGGCAGCTTTCATTCGAATAATAAGAGCCGCACTTCCCATTAAAGCCGCAATGACAATGGGGATGACAACTAAAACCCAATTTGTTTCTTCCATAATAATCACCCTAACATTAGGCATTCATTTGATATGTACTGAATAAAAGGTGCCTTGCGATTATACAAGGCACCTCTTTTTTATTAGAACAATGGAGCTAGCATAGAGAAGCCGATGATGACGGCAAATAAAAGAACCAAATGGTTTAATGAGAAAACAAACATAAACGTCGCCCACTTCTTAGGTTCCATTCGCTTATGCCCAACAATGCTCATAATAAGCCAAGCGAATGCTAAAAGAAATGCAACAACTGTAATCACCCAACTTACTGACACAAATAAAAAACTTGCAGCTATAAGGGCAACTAAATAAATGTTCGTTTGCACGTACGTACGTCTAAACCCTTTTACAACTGGTAGCATTGGTACGTTTGCTGCTTTATACTCATCATGTCTACGTATCGCAATCGCATAAAAATGCGGCATTTGCCAAATAACCATGACAACAAAAAGTCCTAAAATAGCTGGGTGTAATAAATCTGGAGAAATGGCAGCCCAACCAATTAATGGCGGAACGGCTCCACCAATACTCCCAATTTCCGTGTTGTAGATCGTCCGTCTCTTTGACCACATTGTATAAGGAACAACATACAAAAACAGACCTAAGAAACCAAACAAAGCAGCAAGTGGTGTCGCTAACAGCAGCAAAAGAATTCCAACTAGCGATAATGAAATCCCTAGAATTAGCGCATTTAATGGCTGCATTCTCCCTGTAACCGTCGGTCTATTTTTCGTTCGATCCATAATGGCGTCAATATCTCTGTCATATAAGTTATTAAAAGCTCCTGCAGCTCCTATAACCAGTGCTGAACCAATGACAGCAAATAGTATTTCCATAAAACGCTCGTTAAGTGTTGTCCCACTTACATAGAGCGCCAGACTTAGACCAGCAATCATTGCTAATAAGTTTGATTTTATAATCCCCGTCTTTAATGTTTCTGATAATACTTGTGAGAATGCCTGCTTAGGCGCAGCAAGAGAGGCTTTCTTTTCTATTTTTATTGACCGCAATCCTCTCTTCCCCCCCATCTGTTAGTATGATTCGTTAAAAGAATACCTTCATTTTATCATAAACTTTGAACGTAGAAAGAAGCTGACAAAACTGTCGTTTGCTTGTCAAGAAGTTATGGCTAATTCTTGAACAACCCTTGTCCTTTTCACATCTCTTCTATTATACGCTTTTTAAATAGTAATGCAAAGCAAATCACGAACAAATATGAATTTTTGTCAGTAAACGTTGAAGCATGTCTTAACCTAGCCCATTTGAACATGATATGATAGGGTAGATTATAACTTATGGACAAAAGGAGTCATAAACCAATGTCAAACCTGTTAATTTTCGGTCACAAAAATCCAGACACAGACACGATTTGTTCTGCTATTGCATATGCAGATCTTAAATCCCAATTAGGCTATCAAGTAGAAGCCGTTCGCTTAGGAGAAATAAGTAGCGAAACTGCTTATGCCCTTGAAACGTTTCAAGTAGAGGCACCGCGTTTCATTCAATCTGCCTCAAATGAGACAAAAGAAGTCATTTTAGTCGATCATAACGAGCGTCAGCAAAGTGTTGATGATATAGATAGCGTTCATGTTCGTGAAGTGATTGACCATCACCGCATTGCTAATTTTGAAACAGCAGACCCAGTTTATTATCGTGCAGAACCTGTTGGTTGCACAGCAACAATTATTTACAAAATTTATCAAGAAAAAGGATTGTCCATTCCTAAACATATAGCGGGACTGATGCTTTCTGCTATTATTTCAGACTCTCTTCTCTTTAAATCCCCAACGTGTACGGAGGAAGACGTAGCAGTTGCAAAAGAATTAGAGCGTATTGCCGAAATTGAAGCTGCAACCTATGGCTTAAATATGTTAAAAGCAGGAGCAGATGTTTCTAGTAAAACATCAAAAGAACTGTTGACAATTGATGCAAAAGAATTCTCAATGAATGATTTTTCAGTAGAAATTGCACAAGTGAACACCGTTGATATTCAAGAGATTTTAACAAGAAAACAAGAGCTTGAGACGGAAATAAACAGTACGATTAAAGCAAAAAACTTGGATCTTTACGTGTTAATTATCACGGACATCTTAGAAAACAATTCCACAGCTTTCGTAATTGGAGAAAAAACGGCTGTTTTTGAAGAAGCATTCAACACTTCTTTAATTCAACATATAGCGTCACTTCCTGGCGTTGTATCACGAAAAAAACAAGTGGTTCCTCCGTTAACCGAAAGCTTTTTAAACAAATAGAGTAGGCATTCGCCTACTCTATTTCTTATTAACGCTTTTGCTCTTCCTTTGGTACACGGTCCCGATAGAACTCATATTCACCAGTATGCTCAATAACCGCGCTCACCGTAATGTTTCTAAGTGAGGATTCATTTAATTGAAACGATTGTTCTAACCGTTGATACGAGCGAATGTCACTTCGATAAAAATGGTTTTCTAAACTGTATACATCTTTTCCTTCTTCCAAACTAAGCCGATACGTGTCTCTTATTTGTTTTTCGATTGCTTCTTTAATAAGTTCAAGAAGTTCATTTATCGTTTTAGAAGCACCTAAGGTTTCGTCTGGTGGAAAATCTAAAAGCGATGCATTGATGTCAATATACAAGTCAAAATACACTTCTTCATTAATCACTTCTATATCCACTATACTTTTTGGACGAATGATATTTAAAGCTGCAACTGTTTTCCCCTCTTCTTCAATTTGGAGTGGGCTAATGTCGGTTTGATAAGTAAGCCAACGTAAGCCAGCAAGCTGAAGATCGGTAAACGCGCTTATTTCTGACCCACCCTTTAACAAAATGGCACCATCTGAAGACAAGGAATCTTTTTTCTGTCCATTGTTATTTTTTAATTCTTTTTTGTTAACGCCAATTCTCGGTAACACAACGGTACGGCCTTTTTCTGGGAAATTGCGCATAAGTTGGTGCAATGTAAGTGGTTCAATAAATGCTCGTTCTTTGTAAACCGAATTTGGGTTAAACAGCTCGGTATGAACAATGTCGCCAAACATGTTCGTCAAAAGGAGAATATCTTCCAAGTTTTCTTGAGTGCCAAACACCCAAGGGGTAGTGCGAATTTGTTGAAAGCGATACAGTCCCTCATTGATATCGATAAGCGGCTCGTGTTTAAGCGCGTTCATATTATAAACGATAACATTAACGTGACCCCAGTGAAGAACTTGGTTGGATCTTGAGCTAAAATTCTCTAAAGCCATTAAGATTGTTTCCCCTCTCGCTTTACCTACCCAAGCACCTGATTTTTCTTGATTCATACCTTCTTGATTCACAGAAAGCTGACCAAAATCCACTGACTGTCCGTATATGACATAATCCTTTTCGTCCTCATCATAGTCAATGCCAAGGGCGGTAATGTACTGAATATCTTGAAGATCAGTCGAATCCCAACAGGCACTTAAACAGATTGCGCCTAAAACGAACATGAGCACCAATTTTTTCACATTACCTCCTCCTTGTTGAGTCAATCGTCTTTAATGTTTCTGCTCTTCGCTTACGCCATTTCCATGGTTTTACTAGGACAGATGACAAAAAGTCCTTTTTATTAAAAGGGGATAAAGGCGATAGATAAGGCATACCAAAAGATTCTAAACTAGCTAAATGAACAATAATCGAAATGAGCGCAATACAAAAGCCAAACATCCCTAAAAAGGCTGATAAACTAAGCACGTATATACGAATGATGGAGACGGTTCCTGATAAAACTTGGCTTGTAATGGCAAATGTGGAGACAACCGTTAACCCAACAACAACGAGCATAGTAGGTGACGTTAGACCTGCACGAATGGCTGCATCTCCAATAATAAGACCTCCTACCACAGCTAACGTTTGTCCTACGGATTTCGGTAATGTCGTGCCTGCTTCTCTAAATAATTCGAACAACACAATCATGAGAAAGATTTCCATAACTGAGGAGAGAGGTAAACCAAGTCTTGATACATAAATTGTTGCTAAGAAAGGAAGCGGAAGCTGATCAACGTGAAACGTGTTTAATGCGATCCAAAATCCTGGTAGAAGGAGTGAAAGTATTAAACCCGTCATTCGTAACAAGCGTTGAAATGCAACAGAAAGATAGGAATTATGAAGGTCTTCTGCTGTTTTTAGAAGAAACATTAAATTTACAGGTGCAATAACAGCTCCTGGTGAACCGTCAACAAGGACTGCAAAGCGACCATTCTCTAAACAAGAAGACACAAAATCAGGCCTACTTGAAAAAACGGTAAGAGGAAAAAACGTAAACTTTGTATTGCTTAACCTTTCTTCTATTTCAGCTAAACTTAGAACAGAATCCGTATCAATTGACTGAATTTGAGATCGGACGTCTTTTAATACTTCTTTACGTGCAATATCTTCCATATAAAGAAGCGATAGTTGGACTTGCCCTCTTTTTCCCACTATAAACGTTTCATTTACTAAGGCACTTGTACGTAGTCGCTTTCGAACAAGGGCTATATTCTCTTCAACATCTTCTGTAAAACCATCCCTTGGACCACGAAATGAAATCTCTGTATTTGATTCTTCTGGCTTTCTTTTAGGAAACTGAGGCAATTCTATTTGCGTGAGCAAATTATTCTTCTGATCGTAAAAAAGGACAAAGCCAGAAAATATGTTCCTTATAATCTCTTCTTCACTAGCGTCCTCACTGATTTTACTTGCTTGAAGGCGATGAAGTGATGATGAATGATTAAAAAAGGATGAGTTGCTTTGATGATACAATTCATACATTAGAGGAATGGTCACGGTGTTTAATGTTTTCACATCAACGATTGAATGGCAATACACCATCTCCACCGTTTCTTCTTTAAATGGGAGTTGCTCACTAACAATATCATCGCTTGTCTCAATCTTCTTTAGAATGGACTGATAAATGTGCTTAGAAGGATACGCCATCTGGATTTCTCCTTTTCTTAGGTTTTTTCACTTTTTTAAAGCTGACTAACCAAAGCCAAAGCAGCGTTAGAAACGTAAATAAGAGGGAGAAAGGCATATAAAATCGACTGAGATAGACAGAAAATATCGGTTCATCTAAAGGAATAAATAAGGCTAACCACAATAAGAGGCAAAGTGTCATAATGGTAATAAATCGAGCCTTTGGAGATGACTTTCCTAATAAGTCTGCAGCTACGTACAAGCCTATCGCTTGTCTCGTAAATGCACCTGCTAACCATTGAAAAATCGAAAAAAAGTCAAGTCTTGTTAAGTATTTCCCTAACTCTAATATTCTCCATTGTGAAAAGGCTGGGTACTTCATGCGCTGTGCCTCTTCAATTCCAAAGATTGTTATGGCTCCTACTAGTGGACCTAGTGCAAGCCCAAACAATAAAAAAGCAACTATATATAAATGAGATTTCTTTAACTTCGTACGAGCGTGATGTTGAATAAACAGTATAAAGATTAGTTCAGCAAAACCACATGTGGCTAAAAAAGCACTTGCTAACATTTCCCAATACCCATTTTCAAAAACAGGTAGTAAGAGTGTATAATCTTTTTCTTTTATGTTTCCGATCCCAACTAAAAATCCAAAAGAAACAACAATCGGTAGCAGGATCCCTGCTGTAAATGCAATAGTGCGAATGCCATAAAAAGCAGCAATGCCACAAAGTAATAGGTAAGGAAGTGCTAAAACAGGATTCGGTGTTAACAGTAAGTATGTACTTGTTGTCCAACTAATCGTTGAATAAAGGGTTGCATAACTAAAAACGGTTAAATAAAGAAATAACCAAGATCTAAATAAAAGAGCGTATACACTAGAAGAGCGAGCGCTCACAAAGTCGACAATATGCTCTTGCTTTGTTCGTTTATTAATAAAAACAATAACCGGTACCCAAATTAATAAGAATATCGCTGAGAAGAGTACACCTACCCACGAATCTTTTTCACCAAACTGCAAAAGAATGGGCATCATGATAACGTGATTCATTAATCCACTTGAGAGCAATATGACTGGGAACAGCTGAAACATCGTAACAGATCGCAATTCTTTCACCTCATTTTTGGCGTGTACCGTTATCATTCCAGAGTTGAATGAATTTATTCAACTACAAAAAAGCCCGCATTCATAAAAGAATGCGAGCTTTTCCTTCTAAAAGAAGAAGTCAGCAATGATAAGCATAATTAGTGAAACAAACCAAGCGATTGTTGTTGGAACAGACCAGACAAGAATTTGTTCTTTTGCTTGCTTAATGCCAATTGTTCGGTTTACCACCCAGAATAGACTATCATTAAAATAAGAGAAAAACAGCGAGCCTAACGCGGCTGCTTGAGCCGCCAATATCATATTAACATCCATTCCCGCTAAAATAGGGGCTGTTATCGATGCCGCTGTAATCATTGCAACGGTTCCACTACCCTGAATAAAACGAACGAGTGTTGCCACTACGAAAGGTAATAAAATCGCCGGAATTCCTGTATTTACGACAATTTCTGCAATATGGTCGCCAACGCCCGTTGAACGAAGGACAAAGCCTAATGCGCCACCTGCTCCAGTCACAAGTAACACGATACCTGCTTGCTTAATCCCTTCCTCCATACGATCGAGTGCTTCCGAACGCTGAACGTGTCCAAACAATCCATAAATGGCTAGTAATACACCAATTCCTACTGCAATAACAGGTGACCCAAAGAACTGTACATATTCAACCCACATGCCACTTACATCCATTGCGGCAGTCGTTGTGTTTAAAAAGATTAAGAACACAGGAACAAAAATCGGTAAAGCCGACCGTAACAATGACGGTAAGTCTTTGTTTTCTTTTTCGTCAATCCAATCTTCAATTGTTACTTCTTTTTCAGGACGAATCCAATCCATTCCATCTTCACTTGGAATTTGGTAAATGCGTTTTCCTAACCATTTCGCGTAGAGCACCATTGCAATAACAATTGGAATGGCAAACAGCATACCTGTAATAATCATCCAACCAATATCAATATCAAAGATTCCAGCTACGCCTAATGGACCGGGTGTCGGAGGAACCGCACTGTGAATAACAACCGCACCACCAGCTAATGCAACCGCAAGCGTTACGATAGAGCGCCCTGTTTTCTTTGATAACGCTTTCGCAAGTGGACTTAAAATGATGAATGCCGAGTCTACAAAAATGGGGATAGACACAATATAGCCAGTCAGAGCCATAGCCCATTCTTCTTTTCGTCTTCCTAGCCACTTTACGACAGTATAAGCTAACCGTTCAGCAGCTCCTGAAACTTCTAAAATACGTCCCATCATAACACCAAAACCGATGACAATCGCGATGGAGCCTAACGTATTTCCAAAACCTTGTGTGATGGCGTCTACAACGGCAGTTGGTGTCATGCCGCCAACTAATCCAGTGATCGATGCCGCAATAATGAGTGCTAAAAACACGTGAACCTTTGTTTTTACGACTAAAAAGATTAAAACGATAATTGCAATGACAAGACCTAGTATCATTTGTGTACCAGATACGTCCATTTTTCTGTCCTCCAATACGCGTAAGCGCTTTAATTGTTCCTAAACTATGTGAAGGGCTTTTATAGCCCTTCACGATTACTCTTCTTTATTTCCCTACAAAATGTGGTGCGTATTTAGCAGCTAATTTAATGGATTCTTCCATAGAAACTGAGCTTGCGATACCTTGTCCTGCAATATCAAAAGCTGTTCCATGATCAACCGATGTTCTTAGGAACGGTAGACCGTTTGTAATGGAGATTGTACGGTGGAAGTCTGTCATTTTTGCTGCAATGTGCCCTTGATCATGATAAAGAGAAAGAACTGCATCATAACGTCCATTTAAGGCTTGGAAGAATACAGAGTCAGCCGGTACCGGTCCAACCGCATCAATACCGCTTTCTTTCGCAAGCTCAATTCCAGGTTTAATCTCATCCATTTCTTCAGTTCCGAAAAGACCATTTTCTCCGCTATGTGGGTTCAATCCCGCTACAGCAAACTTTCGGTTCTCAACACCTAACTGCTGAAGCGCAGCATCACAACGAACAAGATAATCGTGTACGCGTTCCTTTGTCATTTGCCCAATTGCATCTTTCAAAGATAAGTGACGAGTTAAGAAAAAGATTCGCATATTACGTACTTCGAACATCGTTAACGGGTCATCAATGTTCGCAATACCAGCTAACATTTCAGTATGCCCAATGTAAGGAACCTTTGCTGCTTTTAACGATTCTTTGTTAATAGGCGCTGTTGCCATTGCTTGGGCTTCATTAGATTGGCACAATTCAGCAGCATGCTTAATGTATTGAAAAGCAGCCTCTCCATTCGCTGCATTCACTTGACCAAACTCATATTCCGGTAAGTCAGGAAAGTCAATAATATCCACTGTACCGAACTCGCCTTTTGCTTCACTCGGCTTTTCAATCTTATTTAATGTGAAATCAACTTCTTTTACCGAAAATAAGTTTTCTAAGACTCTAGCATTCCCTATAACAACTGGCGTGCATAGATCATAAATCTCTTTTTTATTTAAAGAACCAAGAGTAATCTCTGGTCCAATTCCTGCTGGGTCTCCCATTGTAATGGCAATAACTGGTTTCATTCTCATCATCCTCCTATTTTTGTTGCTGCTTGATCAATAAACTTTACACATTCATAAATGGCTTTTTTATCGCCAATTAATCCACCTTTAGTCACGACAGGCAATCCATCGAAATAGCCACCATCAAAAGTGCCATATGCAGCTAACGGCATCACTTCATCTTTCAAAGCAATCCCATTTGCGCGTCCTAGAGCACAAACCGAAGCCGTTACATCTCCGCCACTTGTAAAGCAACCTGCGTATGACATCTGCTCTTGAGTAAGCAATTTTCGGCTAATTGTTGCTAGCCCATCAGTAATACGCTTAGCGAGGGCATCTGCACTTTTTCCTTCTACAAGTGCCTTTTCTTTTAAAGGAACAAGCTTTTGCCCGCTTTTGTGAGTTGTTACAATCAGAATTCGGTCTACCTTCGATTGCTCTAGTGCCGCATGTGTTGCGCGTTCTACTTCTTCATCCCAAGTCTCGGTGTAACTCGCAAGCTTTTCTGGATCAACATAAACAGGTGTTGATCCTGTTTTGTCGATTAAATAGGCCAACTGTTCTCCAGTTAAACTTGTAGCGCTCCCTACGGAAACGAGAATTGTGCCATTTTGCTGTTCTTTTTGAACCATTGCCCGCGCGTAATTCGCCGTTAACGGTCCCGGGTCTGCACAAAGAATGGTTCTTTTTAATAACGTCAATGCGTTAGCCACTTTTTCAACCTGCTCGGTCGTCATCGCATCAACAACCATCACTCGTTTACCTTTGTCTATTTCCAATTGTAAGCTGTTACAAATGTCTGATTCCGCTTTCATTACTGTACTTAAAGGTACGAAACCAACTTGATGCATCGTTTGTTCAGCAAGCAAATCTGGTATAAAAGATTCGGTAATGGGAGCAATTGGATCTTTTGACACATAGGTTTCTTGCAACGGCACACCGTCTAATAAGAGATACCCACCTGCCATTGTCCTACCTGATTCCGGAAATGACGGCATCACGATACTAATTGCATCTTTCGGCATTAATGCAAGCATTTCATCAATCTCGATACCAATGTTTCCACGAAATGTGCTATCAATTCGCTTCGTAAAAATATCCGCTCCCCATGCTAGCAACTCGTTCATTGCTCGACTCACACGTTGTTTTGCGATTGGTTGATCAATATAACGACTATCGGTATCCATTACCACAGCATCAAAATAACTATTAGCTGGCAAGCTTGCACTATGAACAATCGTCGTCGCTTGAAAACCTTGCTTTACTAGCTTGACGCCAGATGCATTAGCCCCGGTTAAATCATCTGCGATTACGCCAACCTTCATCTCGCTCAAACCCCTTTCTTCTACTCTACTAAGTCAACTTGAATGACAGTTTCATGATAGTACTCCAGCCCGTTCAATGACTGATCTTTATCTGTGATAATGCCTTCTACTTTATTAAGCTCACTCACATGTGCAAATGACTTCTGTTCAAACTTACTTGAATCACAAAGCAACCACGTCTCTCGTGCCGCTTCAATCATTAATTGCTTCATTCTTGCTTTTTCTAGCGTCGGTGCCATAATGCCTGACACTGCATGTACCGCATGAGCACCGAGTAAGAACAAATCAACGTGGATGGATTCGATTAACGCTTGTGCTTGACTACCGTAAAGAGCGCCAACATCAGGCTGTACTTCACCACCGGTCACAATGCACGTTACGGAAGAATGAACGAGTTCAGCCGCAATCTTAATATCATTTGTCACCACCGTTAAATCCGCTCGGTCTTTTATTAATCGCGCTACTTCAAGTGTAGTCGTACCTGAATCCAAAAGAATGGTTGAGTTTGGTGCGATTAGTGCAATTGCTTTTTGGGCTATTTTTCTTTTTGCTTGCAGTTGTTCTACTTCTTTTCTGGCATATGGTGTTTCTCGAATTAACGCTTTTTGAGGTACCGCTCCACCAGGTGTACGAATAACTTGATTCTCCGCCTCTAACTGTGTTAAATCTCTCCGAATCGTCATTTGCGACACTTGAAGCTGTTCTGCAAGCTCGTCTATTTCTACTTTTCCTTGTTCATCAACAAATTGTTTTATAAATGCTTTTCTTTCTTTTGCTTTCATGTTTATTTATAACACCTTTCATTGTTAATTTAAAACATATTTCGACATATGTCAACATAATTATGTTTATTTTTATCAATATCATGTGATTTATTTTCAAATAAGTCGTTACAATGTTTATTTTTATCAATTTAAGTATAGCAGAGAACAGAACGAATATCATAAGTGCATACAAAAAAGTACTTTCCATTAAGAAAGTACTTTTTTAACATGGGGCCTAGGAGGCTCGAACCTCGCCATATTATTTTTTTAGGAATAATTGGTGTCAAAGTATACGAATTACTTCCACTAGGACTGACTATAAATCCCAGTCTGTTTTCCCAACACTTACATTGTTACGAGTATGATACGTAAATCTTCTCTACTAGTGTTAATAGTAAAGGGATGCTAAATTTCTCCTATCTTTCTTTAGACAAAAAAACACCTATATCAGTGCTTTTCTTGTCTATCTTCAATTCGATGGAGCCTAGGGGGCTCGAACCCCTGACCTCTTCGCTGCCAGCGAAGCGCTCTCCCAGCTGAGCTAAGGCCCCTTGTTTAGTATGTTAAAGTCTCTCATTTTATTCCTTAGCGATTATAGCATGCTGTAACCTGTTGTTGCAATAGATTAAAAACAAGAAAGGCAGTCTAACACTTTCAAAAAGCGCTTGCTGCCTATGTCTTGTCCATACCAACTCTATTAAGTAAGTAAGCTTTTATTTTCTGTATTCCTCCTGCTATCTATTTTGTCCCGTTATAATAAGTTAAAGAGCTTAGGTATCACTAGCGTAATAGAGGGAATATAAACGACTAAAAATAGTGCGGCCACGAGCGCAACGAAGAAGTAGCTCAATGGTTTGATCACTTCTTCAATTGAGACTTTTCCCACGCTACAGCCTATAAATAAAACACTCCCTACTGGAGGTGTCATAGCGCCTATAGCCAAATTAAAAACCATCATAATGCCAAAATGAACAGGGTCCACCCCTAATTGCACGACAATCGGTAAGAAAATTGGTGTAAAAATTAATATAGCTGGTGTGAGATCCATGAAAATACCGACAATTAACAACAGAATCATCATGATAAACAACACTATATAGCGATTATCAGACACACTTAATAAACCACTGCTAATCGCATCTGGCATGCCTGTTAATGCCATTGCCCATGACATAATAGATGATACCGCAACTAAAAATAAAACTATTCCTGTCATTACGATTGTTTCGCCAAAGATCTTTGGAAGATGCGCCCACGTTAAGGAGCGATAGATGAGTGATAGAATAAGAGAGTAGAAAACGGCTACTGCTGCACCTTCTGTAGCAGTAAATATACCACCTACAATGCCTCCAATTACGATTATAATTAAAAGTAAGCTAGGGATAGATTGTAAAACAATCCGGTTTGCTTCTTTCAACCCAATTTTTTCGGAAATGGTATATTGATTCTTCTTAGAAATGAAGTATGCTACGATCATAACAGTTAATCCCATTAAAATTCCTGGTAGATATCCAGCCATAAATAATGCTGAAACCGAGGTTCCACCACTAACAAGCGAATAAAGAATTAAAACGCCACTAGGTGGAATGAGAATACCTACTGGTGAAGATGTTATGTTAACAGCTGCGGAGAACCCTTTATGATACCCCTCTTTCGCTTGTAAAGGAGCCATCACGCTTCCGATAGCTGCCGCAGAAGCGACTGCAGACCCAGAAATAGAGCCAAATAATATATTTCCAACGACATTTGTATGCGCAAGTGAGCCAGGCAGCCTTCCTGCTATTAACTTCGCTAAATTAATTAATCTCAATGCGATACCACCGTTATTCATAATACTCCCAGACATAATAAAAAAGACAATTGCTAAAAGCGCAAAACTGTTCATCCCTGAGAATAGACGTTGCGCACTCGTATAGAGTATAACGTCTAGTGGTGTCGCTACCATAACAGATATAACAGATGAAAGACCAATGCTTATGGAAATGGGAACACCTAAAGCAAGAAACAAGAAAAATGTTCCAAAAAGAAGTATGACTGCTACTACTGCTATATCCATTTATAGATGCCCCCTACGATTTACTTATCCGTGTCTGTTTAGGCGTATTTATCTCTTCACCTGACGAATGATGCTGCCCATGCCTTTCCAATACGTTTAATAATTGATAGACAATGATTAACACACCTGTTAGTGGAAGAATGGCATAAACATAACCCATTGGAATCTCAAGAATGGCAGAAGTTTGAGTAATGGTTTGAGTAACAAGGCTATAGCCACCTTTAACTAAAACCGCTCCAGCAAAAATAATGACACTAAAGTCAATGAATACATCGACTGCTTTTCTCTTAACTCCAGTTAGTTTCGATTTTAAGAATACAATTGCTAATTGTTCTTTTGAACCGAATGCATAGGCAGCACCTAACATGGCTGCCCATATAAGAAGAAAGCGAGAAAGTTCTTCTGTTATAATACTTGGAGAACCTAACACATATCTGCTAACAATTTGCCATAATGCACTACAAACTAAAATCACGATGAACAGTGAAGCAACCATCATAATGGAACGGTTTAAACATACTTTAATCGTTTTGACCGTTGAAAGCATCTATATTCACACCTCTCTTCTTCTCACCTTCAGCGACTATCATTAAACGCATCTAATAGTGTTGCAAGATCTTTATCTTTACGATATTCTTCGTATAATGGGCTAGCCGCTTCGCGAAATGGCTCTTTTTCTGGGTAATAAAATTCGACTCCTGCATTCTTTGCTTCTTCGATCGCAACTTCTACCGCTTCAGCCCAAATCTCTTTTTGATAGTCAGTTGACTCTTCAGCAGCATCTTTTAATAGGTTCTGTTCTTCTTCTGTTAAATCGTTCCACACATGGCTGCCCATCACAACAACATCTGGAATACGAGTATGTTCATCAAATGAAAATGCTTTCGCTACCTCACCATGTTTTCCCGTAGTTAATGCAGTTGGATTACTTTCAGCACCGTCAATGACGCCAGATTGCAAAGCAGTGTAAATTTCACCGTACGGCATTGGTGTAGCTGCTCCGCCTAATGCTCTTAACATCTCGATTTGAGTACGACTATCTATGACACGAATTTTTAGTCCTTTTAAATCATCCGGATGCAAAATTGGTTTGTCTGCTGTATAAAAATTACGCGAGCCCGAATCAAACCACGTTAGTCCAATAAACCCTTTGTCTTTAGTTGACATGAATAAATCATTCACTGCCTCTGAATCCATTGATTGAAAATAATGTGCCTCATCATCGAATAAATACGGTAAACTAAAGATCGAATACTGTGGCGCAAAACTTTCAAGAGAGGCTGCGCTAACTTTTGTAATGTCCAATCCTCCACCCTGAATTTGCTCCAACATTTCACGTTCATTGCCTAAAACACCGTTAGAAAACATGTCTACTACAACCTTACCACCCGAACGTTCTTTTACTATGTCTGCAAATTTTGTTAATGCTAGGTGAACCGGATGATCCTTTCCTAAATCATGACCTAACTTTAATACTTTCACATCGTCTGCTGTCTGTATTTCATCTGATGTGCCTTTTCCTTGTTCACACGCAGCTAACGTGAGAAGCAAACAGCCAATCATTAAAATCTTTTTCAATCATCTTCCTCCTTAGCCGTCATTTTTGCAGTAATGATCCTTTTTACCTTGATCCAATCGCATCGCTCCTTTGTGAACGACTAGAACGAAGTATGGAGAGATGAACCATACAAGTAACACAGAGACGTTCGATAAGCTCATTTTCAACACTTCTTACACATACAGGGGCTTGGGTCAATATACTGTTTTCCATTTATAGGACCACAAGAAATTGTTAAAGTGGCTCAGCCGAATTCGAACATGTCTGCTTCAACTTTTTTGCTAGTTTCGGGATCAGTATGAACTTACAACTTGTCCTTAATGAAAACACTGCTCCCATCTTTATTAGTGCAATTTTTTCATCAATCGATAACACTTCATTCACCGCAAGACCTTTATCTTTCCTTCTTTATTTGGAAGTGATGCGACTCGCTTCTTCCACTCGGATCGCCATATCTTGCGCTTCAATACAAAGTTCCGCAGCTTTAAAAGCATGCTCCTGCGTCATCGCCTTTTCCGTTCCGTTCAAACAATCCAGAATAAATTCTCCGAAAAACGGATACCCAACTTTTCCATGACAGGCGTAATGCTTTTCCCCTTCATGATTAACTAAATAGACATGATCACCACTATCCTGTTGAGCAATATTAATATACTTACGGACCTCGATATAACCATCCGTTCCTAGTATCGTGACCCGTCCATCTCCCCAAGTTCCTAAACCATCAGGTGTTAACCAGTCCACTCTAAAATAGAAAGTAGCACCATTGTCAGCAAGAAGCGTTGCATCTCCAAAATCCTCGAAGCTCGGATAATCTTTGAAACGATAGTTCGCTACCTTACTATGAAGTACTTTCGCATCCTTTGCCCCTGTATAATGAAGGAACTGTTCAATTTGATGACTGCCAATATCACATAGAATGCCTCCTACATGCTCTCGTTCAAAGAACCAATCTGGTCTGATCGATGGGTTTGCACGATGTGGTCCTGTTCCAATAACCTGTACAACTCTGCCTATCGCACCTTCTTCGATTAACTGACCCGCAAAAACAGCACCTTCTACATGAAGACGTTCACTATAGTAAATTCCCCAACGTAAACCCGTTTCTTCTGTTTTTGCTTTTGCTTTCTCTACTTGTTCTTTAGTGGTAAAGGCTGGTTTATCAACAAAATAATGCTTTCCATGATCAAGCACTTTTAACCCTAACTCACAACGCATTGACGGGATACTCGCACCTGCAATTAATTTAATAGAGGGGTTGGTTAATAGATCTTCTTCTGATTTTGAGACTTCAGCTTGAGGAAACGTCTCAATAAAAGCTTTTACTTTTTCCATATCTGGATCATAAACAGCTACAAGCTCTCCCCCTGCTTCTAACAAGCCATTGCACATCGCATAAATATGCCCATGGTCTAAACCAATGGCCGCAAAAGTAAATTCTCCTTCATTGACGACCCGATTGACTTTGCCTTTCGGCGCATAATTCATTCCGTCCTTTTTATCCATGTCTAACGCCTCCCATTTATCAAAAATACAAAAAAATAGTTACGACGATTCGTAGTTTCCACCAGTCGTGATTTCATTCACTTCAAAGTTTTCAATACTCGCTTTTTTCTCATAAAAATGAGTCGCCTTTTCAACGATACCTTCTCTTGAATAAAACGGGCTTGTATTATCTAAAGGAAGTTTAACTGTTTTTCCTAAGCTTGCTGATTCAAAAATAGCCGTAATTAACTCAAGGGTTTGCCTACCATCATATCCATTTACTAGCACGTCCTTTTTCCCTTCAATCGCTTGCAATACGTCCTCTATTTGTCCTGCATGGCCTTCATGTATTAAATCCTCTTTTGAATCGTAAGCTGCTTGTAATTGTTGCTCTAACACTGGATCTTCCAAAGGAAATCCATTATCAAGAGAAGTTGATGCCTTTAGTCTCCACGGAACGGAAACACGCGCATGCTTTCCTTGAAAAATAAGCTGCTGTTCTTCTCCGTGGTGCACAACTGAACTTGTAATTTGTGCTAAACTTCCACTTTCATAACGTGCAATCGCGATAGATAGATCCTCTACTTCAGCGTTATCGTGGGCAACATTGCTCATCATAGCGGTAATTTCCGTAGGCAGACCATTCATCCATCGAAAAATATCAATATGATGGACAGCGTGGTTTAATGTACAACCACCCCCTTCTTTCTCCCAAGTTCCTCTCCACCACAAATCATAATAACTATGGCCTCTCCACCAAAAGGAATCTACTTGTGTATGTAAAATCGGACCCATTAACTTCGTCTCTAATACATGCTTTAATTTCATCATTGGTGAGGTGAAACGATTTTGGGCAACAACTGATAAAATTTTACCTGATCTGCTAGCAGCTTCATTCATCACATCACATTCTTTTAAAGAAGAAGCCATTGGTTTTTCAACGATTACATGTTTGCCTTCGTTGAGCGCTTTAACTGCAATATCCGCATGTGTATATGGTGGAGTGCAGATCGAAACAAGGTCAACATTCTCTTGTCTAAGCAATTCTTTATAGTCACTGTAAATGGCTACATCTAGATTCCAGTCGTTCGCAGTCTGTTTCGCTTTTTCTGGATATATATCGCAAAAAGCTACAATCTTACATCTGTCATTAAATTCTAAATAGCCATTTATATGAGATGGACATATAGCCCCAGTTCCTATAATCGCAACGTTGATCATACTCATCTTCCTTTCGCATTTAAGATTCAACCTTTATAACCGATTCCATAGTTTCGCTCTTTCTAAATTGAATAAAACCAGCATGATCAATCATTTGAAACAAACGAATGTTATAAACAACATATGTTAGCGCTTTCAAATGACTTTAAAATAGAAATTCTAATAAAAATATTCAGGATTTTTCATTTTTAATTCTTTTGATTCGATAAAAACAAGCTTCATGTGTTTTTCCATAATCACTTCCGCTTGATCTGGTTTTTGCTCAACAATGCATTGATAAATATCCTTATGTTGTCCGAGAATTACTTTGAAATCATGGATTTTCACTAGCCTAAGCATTCTCAGCCTATCGAAATGACTGTTCATTTTCCTAATATGATTCCATGTTCTTTTCTTATTACAGACTTCAAACAACAATTCATGAAATGCTTCATCTAATTGAAAGAATTGATTATGTGAGCCTTTCTTTAAGCATAGCTCTTGCATCATTAAATTGCTTTCTAGCTTAAATAACTGACTGTCATCAATTGTTGTACATACCTCTCTAACAATAGCTTTTTCAATTTGTTCTCTAACAAAACGACCTTCTTCAACTAAATCTAAATCAACTTTCGAAACAATCGTTCCTTTTTGCGGAATAATAATTAGCAATTCTTCCTGTGCAAGCTGCAAGAAAGCTTCTCTAACAGGTGTACGACTTACGCTAATCTCTTCAGCAACTTCTTTTTCAGATATTTTTGTGCCTGGTTTTAAGTCCCAATCAATGATTCGTTCTTTTAAATAGTGATAGGCAAAATCGCGAGTAGATCCCTTTACCTCTAAGTCGATGCGAATATGAGTCACCTCCTACACTCTACTTATACTAGTATGGTAGTTCTACAAGAATTGTAGAACTACCACACGATTGTTGTCAAGAGATTATGTTTAATTTTTTCAACTAATCTCATTACACTATTTTTTACGACAATTCTTTAACTTGTAGCACCACTCTATGTATAGCCCATTCAGCTAAAATTATTTATGATAATAATACCCCGATTCCATACCATAATATACCTGCCACTATGCCGACAAATCCCGCTTGGATGACGACTTCTCCTGTTAATTTCTTTGTTTTTACAACATCCAAAATCATCCAACCGAAAAAAACTGCTATTGCAAGAACGATAGCATCTACCATAATAATCCCTCCAACTTCTGATTTTACTTTAGCAAGAAGCTAGAGGGACTGCAACAGCTATCTAGATGTGAAACGTCTGCTCGACTTCCTCCAGTAAATTTTTTGCGGTGTTTACGTACTTTTCATCCACTTCTCCGTCTTTATCAATAGGACGTTGGAATTGATTAATGAGCCCGTCTACCGCTGGAGGTACATAGCCACCAATGCCTTCATCCGTATTTCCATCTTGATAAACATGATTTAACAAATAAGGTTTTCCTAATTTAAAGACTGCACCACTTGATCCCACTTCTCCTTCTACAGCAGTAAATGGGAGTCGTAAAAACGTATATCCGCCTTCTTCAGAAAGCTTGTAATCATAATAACCATGGTCATAATCCCAATTTCCACCTAGATCATAGCCAAGGGGAGTTAGTAGCGACTCTAATTCTTTTGCCTTTACGACTTTTCCTTCAATTTTTGATGAAAGCTCAATCATTCTTATCGCCCCTAAACGTTTTATTGATAGTGTGTGAGGCTACGTGGAACTTATACATAAAAAAAAGTACGGATGACAATTCATCCGTACTTCACCTTTTAAAGACGCTTTTCAAGCTCTTCTTTTTCTTTTTCAAATCCTGGTTTGCCAAGTAACGCAAACATATTCTTCTTGTATGCTTCTACGCCTGGTTGATCAAATGGATTAACTCCCATCAAATATCCACTCACTGCAACTGCCTTTTCAAAGAAATACACGAGGTAACCAAACGTATATTCATCTAGTTTTGGAATGGACACAATTAGATTTGGTACTCCACCATCTGTATGGGCGAGCATCGTACCTTTAAACGCTTGCTTGTTCACAAAATCCATCGTTTCTCCAGCAAGATAATTTAATCCATCCAAGTCTTGATCTGCTTTTTCAATTTCAATATGCTTGTCCACTTGCTCCACATGAAGAACCGTTTCAAACAAGTCTCTGCGTCCATCTTGTACGTATTGACCCATTGAATGAAGATCTGTGGAGAAGTCTACTGATGCAGGATAAATTCCTTTTTGATCCTTGCCTTCACTTTCGCCAAATAGTTGCTTCCACCATTCGGAAACAAAGTGAAGCTGGGGCTCATAGTTCACCATTAGCTCAATGGTTTTGCCTTTATTGTAAAGAACATTACGAACGGCTGCGTATTGATATGCTTCATTTTCTTCTAATGTCGGTGACGCATACGCATCTCTAGCTTCTTGAGCACCTTTCATCATTTGCTCAATATCTAGACCAGATACAGCAATAGGCAATAAACCCACTGCTGTTAAAACAGAGAAACGTCCGCCAACATCGTCTGGAATAACAAACGACTCGTAGCCTTCTTCATTTGCAAGCGTCTTAAGCGCACCTTTCTCTTTATCTGTTGTAGCATAAATACGCGTGCGCGCTTCTTCTTTTCCGTATTTCTTTTCTAAGAAGTCTCGGAAGATACGAAAGGCAATGGCTGGCTCCGTCGTTGTTCCTGATTTAGAAATAACATTAACGGAAACATCCTTGCCTTCAAGTAAGTCGAACAAGTCGCGAATATACGTTGAACTAATATTTTGACCAACAAAAATGACTTGTGGTGCGTTCCGTTGTTCGTTGGATAACACATTAAAAAACGAATGGTTTAATGCTTCAATTGCTGCTCGTGCACCTAAGTATGAGCCGCCGATTCCTGCCACAATGAGCACATCTGAATCTTGGCGAATTTTCTTTGCTGCTGTTTGTATACGTGCAAATTCCTCTTTATCATAATCGACCGGTAAGTCAATCCATCCCAAAAAGTCATTTCCTGCTCCTGTTTTTTCGTGAAGGGCTTGATGTGCTGTTGTTACTTGGTCTTGCAATTGCTTCATCTCATGCTCTCCGAAAAAGGAAAGTGCCTTACTGTAATCAAATTGAATATGTGCCATAAAAAAGAGCCTCCTTCTATTCGGTACTTCATTAATGTACCGAAAGGAGGCCAAAAACACAAGTCATCAGCGCTCAAATACTGAACTCTTCAGTAGTTTGTCTTGCTCGTGTCGTTCAATGGCTAAATCAATTAACGTTGAAATTAAATCTTGATAGGATAAACCGCTCTCTTCCCAAAGCTTTGGATACATACTGATTTTTGTAAATCCTGGTAATGTATTAATTTCGTTAATAATTACGTCGTTTTGGTTTGTTAAAAAGACATCCACTCTTGCTAATCCTTCACAATTTAGTGCTTGGTATGCACGTATGGCGATGTCTTTAATGGTTTTACTTACTTCATCGCTTAAATCAGCAGGAATAGCTAATTTGGCGCCGTCTTCGTTAATGTATTTTGCATCGTATGAATAAAAGCCATCTTGAGGTAAAATTTCACCACAAACACTTGCTTTAGGGTAATGATTCCCTAAAACGGCACATTCAATTTCTCGACCAACAACAGCCGCTTCAATTAAAATCTTGTGATCATAGGAATAAGCCAATTCAATTGCCTCGTTAAATTCTTTTTCATTCGATGCTTTACTTACACCAACTGAAGACCCTTGATTGGCCGGTTTAATAAAAACAGGCATTCCAAGGTTTTTTTCAATGGTTTTAAAGTCAATTTGATCTTTTGTAGCGCGTGTAAAGCTAACACCATTAGCAACATGTAAACCTGCTACTTGAAGCAGTTTTTTTGCAACGTCCTTATCCATACTAACAGCAGAGCCTAATACATTTGAACCAACAAAGGGTAAATTTGCTAATCGCATCATGCCTTGTAAGGATCCGTCTTCTCCAAGAGTACCATGGACGATTGGGAAAATAACATCTAGTTGTCCTAAGGCTGTATTTTGATCAACTGGCTGAAGTTGATTGGACTCTTTACCAGGCATAAAGGATATGCCTTGATTAGATTTATTAAGCTCGATTAGAGCGGGATTATGTTCATTCAGTAAAAAGTTCGTGGCTTCATTTAAATGCCATTGCCCTTGTTTATCAATACCAATAAGTGTTACATCAAAACGCTCTTTATCAATGGCGTCTACGATGTTTTTTGCTGACTGAAGCGATACTTCATGCTCAGCTGATTTTCCACCGAATATAATTCCTACACGTGTTTTTGCCAAACCCTTCACTCTCCTTCCCGTTTATTATACACGGAAAAGGCTTGTTACAGAATGAGAAAAACGTAATGAAAAAAGACAGTCCCTTTTGGACTGTCTTTGCAACATACATTAAAGTGCTTGTTTTAAAATTTCTAGTGCTTCCGGGCGACCAATTTTATGATAGTTCCCAAAAATACCGTTCGCACTTGCAATATCCGCCATTTCATCAAGTTGATCTTCTGTAATATTGTACTCGCTTAATGTCGTAGGTGCACCTAAAGCTGTCCAGAAAGAAGCAAGTTTATTAATGCCTTCTAAAGCGACATCACGATCTTCTTTTCCAGAACGATCAACACCAAATACCCGTTGTGCTAATTGAGCACCTCTTTCTGGGTTTACATCAACACTATGTCTCATCCAGTGAGGGAATAGTATAGCTAGACCGCCAGCATGTGGAATATCCGAAACGGCTGAAACGGCATGTTCTAAGTTATGAGATCCCCAGTCACCCCGAGCACCCATTTGCGTAATTCCATTAAGTGCCATCGTACCACTGTAAAGAATGGTTTCCCTTAAATCAACATCGTCAAGATTGTCTAGTAAATCTGGCGCTGCCTCTATAACAGTGGTCAAAATTGATTCACAAATACGATCCTGTAACGGTGTGTTTTCTGCAGGGTGAAAATACGCTTCTAGAACGTGCGTCATCATATCGACTATACCGTATACCGTTTGATCTTTTGGAACCGACACTGTGTTTTCCGGATCTAGAATAGAGAAGTTCGGAAATGTAAAAATACAGCCCCAGCCGATCTTTTGGTGGGTTTCCCAATTTGTAATAACAGAACCAGAGTTCATTTCAGATCCTGTAGCTGCCAACGTTAAGATCGTTCCAAAAGGCAAAGCATCTTCAGCAAGCTCTTTTTTGGTAATAATGTCCCAAATGTCTCCATCATAACGAGCACCTACTGCAATCGCCTTCGTGGCATCAATGACACTTCCACCACCTACAGCTAAAATAAAGCCAATAGCGTGTTCTTTGCATAAATCAATTCCTTTTTGCACCGTTGTTAAACGAGGATTTGGTTCAACACCTGCTAGCTCCGTTACATTGCAGCCTGCATATTCCAACTGCTGTCTTACCTTGTCATACAAGCCATTATTTTTAATGCTGCCACCACCGTAAACAAGTAGCACATTTCGATCATAGACAACAAGCTCATCTGCTAAGCTTTCTGTTTTTCCTTGTCCAAAAATTAATTTTGTTGGGTTATAAAACGTAAAAGCGTCCATTAAGGAGCCTCCTTTTTCATTTATCCATATCTATGGTAGCGTGTTTTTATCATTTCCGCAAAGACAATGCTTCATTATTGGCAGACATCACCTAACATAAACACGCCCATTCTATCCCATTCTAAGAGGAGCACATCATTACTGTGCACAATCATTAGGAGGTGAAATCGAATGAGCGGGATTCAAAAAACAGCTTTAGTATTAGCCATTATTGGTGCCATTAACTGGGGACTAATTGGATTCTTCCGTTTTGACCTTGTAGCTTTTATTTTCAATGGTCAAGCATCAATCATTTCTCGACTTATTTACGCTTTAGTTGGATTAGCAGGTCTTTACGCTATTTCCATTTTATTAAAGCCTAAAGAAGAATTAGGCAGAGACCATGAAGTCGAGCCACAACGATAAAAACAGCTAGTTTTCACTAGCTGTTTTTTTTATTTCTTCGCGCGCTTATTTAAATCTGCTTGAATTTCATTAGACTGCTTTAACCATTCTTTTAACTTATCTTCTAATGTATTAAAGCCTTGCTGTTTCTGTTGAGGAGCTTGAGGTTTACGCGCTCCACCGCCAGTATTAGCACGTGGTTTCGCTTGTGGACGAGCAGGCGCCTCTTGCGTTGCACGGATTGATAAAGAAATCTTTCCAGATTCTTGATCTACTGACATCACTTTGACTTTAACTTCGTCTCCTACTGTTAATACATCTGCAATATCTTTCACATAACCGTGAGCAACTTCAGATATATGAACAAGTCCTTGTTTTTTTTCATCGATCGCAACAAAGGCACCGAACGGCTTGATTCCCGTTACTTTCCCTTCGATAATGCTACCTTCTTCGTAATTAGACATTAAACACAACTCCTAAACAATGATTTAACCTTTTAATTTTACCATAGGTTTCGCTATAGCGCAAAGTCTGATCAAGTGTTTATTGTGTGATCAAGGCCCCATTTTGTAAAATAGCGTCTGTAATCGTAATCGCTAACCGTTTTTCATATTTCTCTTTTAAATACAGTTCTTGCTCATTAAACAAAGAAATCACTTTCCCTGCTTCATTCACTCTACCTGTTCGACCTGCCCGATGAAGATAGCTTTCAACAGAACGAGTGGCATTTAATTGGATAATGTGGGTAACTTTTTCAACGTCAATTCCTCTTGCCGCCACATCTGTTGCTACTAACAGTGTGGCTGTACCGTTTTTAAATTGAGAAATGGCTTGTTCCCGCTCTATTTTTGTCTGTTCAGACGATAGACCGACAGCTTGAATTTTGCGGTACCGTAGTTTATCGACGGTTTCCACTAAACGTTCTAACTGATTCACAAACACAATGCCTTTTGTCACTTGTTCAGCATGAATAATTTTTCGAACTGTATCAACTCGATCACGCTCTTCAATCGTAAGCGCTACATGTTCGATTTGTTCTGGTAATGTAGACGTATTCTCTTCAATCTTTTCCACTTTAGGAGAAAATACTTTTAGTCGATCTTCTAAGCCTTTCGGAATCGTTGCTGATGCAAATAACCCTTGTACATCGTAACCAAGACGCTTCCCTAACTCTTCTACATCTTTCCACGATTCTTGTTCTTCCACTAATCGATCGACTTCATCAAGCACATATAGGCGCACATTGGTTAGTTTCAGTTTCTTTAAACGAACAAGCTCCATTAATCTTCCTGGTGTTCCAACAGCAATATGCGGCTTACTTTTCTTTAGTTTTTCAACTTGACGATTTATATTCGCTCCACCTATAAACGCCATTGATGTGATGTCTGTATTGGTTGTTACTTCTTTAATAACCGTTTCAATCTGGACAGCAAGTTCTTGAGATGGAGCGACAATTATCCCTTGTATCGTTTGTTCTTTTGCAGCGATCGCAGAAAGTAATGGCAGTACGTAAGCCAGCGTTTTTCCTGAGCCTGTCTGCGACCGAAACATTAAGCTATCGCCTTGAATGGCTCGAGGGATAACAATATCCTGTATAGGTGTTGGTTCCTCAATTCCTTTCTTTACTAAATTGGCTCCTATTTCTTCTGGTAGATCTATCGTTAATTGTTTAATCATACTTAACTCCTCTTTTATAGCCATTCCATTCGGTAAAACGATTCTGCTTCTTCTTCTGATAACGTGCTTAAAGCATCTAAAAATTCCAACTGAAAAGAAGCAACGCCTCGATCACTTGCTTTTGCATAGGCACGTTCTGCGGCGACCCCATAATAAGCAAGACCTTCTGCTGCCGCTTTAATCTTGTCGTCCCTATTTATAGCTAAATAAGCCGCCAGGACACCACCTAATAAACATCCGGTTCCGACTACACGTGTTAACCACTCATGCCCGTTTTTTATCGTAACCGTACGGGACCCATCCGTCACAACATCTTGCTCACCTGTTACAACGATCAGTGTCTTTAATTCCTTTGCTGCACGTTTTGCGAGGACAACCGGGTCTGTTTTAATTTGTGCATCGACCCCTTTAACAGTCCCCACCTCTCCTAAAATCGCTGCTATTTCTCCTGCATTTCCCCTAATAAGAGTAATATCCACGTGCTGTAAAATCCGAGCAATCATTTCATTTCGAAACGATGTCGCTCCAGCACCAACAGGATCAAGAATAACATGTGTACCTTTTTTATTCGCTGCTTGACCAGCATGAATCATTGATTCAACAACAGTTTCAGACGGCGTGCCAATATTTAACAGAAGTGCATCTGCCGCTTCTGCCATTTCATGTGTCTCTTCTTTTGCGTAAGCCATTACTGGAGAAGCACCGATAGCAAGAAGTCCATTGGCAGTGAAATTTGTTACAACTAGGTTTGTCATACAATGTATTAATGGGTTTTGTTGTCGAAGTGTACTCATATATTACGATCCTTTCTAAAAAAAACTTTATGTTCTCTTTTGCCAGTCATGTTTTTTCAGAAAACGTCCAATCCGATTAAGAGCCTCTTCTAAATTCTTTAGCGATGTAGCGTATGAACAGCGAATATGCCCTTCACCACCTTCACCAAATACAGCACCAGGAACCACAGCTACCCGTTCTTCTAAAAGTAGCTTTTCCGCAAACGCTTCAGAAGATAAGCCAGTATGTTTTATGGATGGAAATGCATAAAAAGCACCACTCGGTTTATGACACGGCAAGCCAATCTCATTAGCGGTTTTCACAAAATAGTTCCGTCTCTGTTGATAGGACAATTTCATTTTCTCTACATCTTCCATACCGTGTAGTAATGCCTCTAACGCTCCATACTGTGCCATCGTCGGCGCGCACATTAAGCTATATTGGTGAATTTTGAGCATAGCTTGCAGTAGATCAGGAGGCGCAAGAACAAAACCAAGTCTCCATCCTGTCATTGCGAATGCTTTTGAAAACCCATTGATCACAATCGTTTGCTCTTTCATACCTGGTAATTCTGAAAAGCATGTGTGCTCATCGTCGTATGATAGTTCAGAGTAAATCTCATCTGAAAATACAAGTAAGTTATGCTTCTGAATGATTGCAGCAATTTGTTCTAACTTTCTTCTATTTAAGGAAGCACCAGTCGGGTTATTCGGGTAACAAATCATAATGGCCTTCGTTTTTTCGGTGATTACTTTTTCAATATCAGCAGGATTCACTTCAAAATGATTTTCTGCGTTCGTTCCTACCGGGATAGGAACTCCACCAGCAAGGGTTACGAGCGGCGCATAAGAGACAAACGTCGGTTCCACAATAATGACTTCATCACCAGGGTCTAAAATCGCTCTCATCCCAATATCAATGGCTTCACTTGCACCAACCGTTACAAGAATTTCTTCTTCTGGGTTATAGTGAACACGATAACGCTGTTCCATATAATGCGAAATCGCCTGTCGAAGTTCCGGTAGGCCAGCGTTTGCTGTATAAGCGGTAAATCCTCTTTCCAAGGAGGAAATGCTTGCTTCACGTACATTCCATGGCGTGACAAAATCAGGTTCACCAACGCCTAGGGAAATAATATTGTCCATTTTAGATGCCAAATCAAAAAAACGTCGAATGCCTGAAGGCTGGATACTTGATGCCTTTTGTGATAAGCGCTCTTTTTTTATAACAGTATGTTTCATTACGGTGTCACCACAATTCTACGGTCTTCTTCAGGTTCTTTAAAGATGACGCCATCATGTTTGTAGGTTTTCAACTGAAAGTGCGTTGTGGTTGATAAAACCGAATCAATTGTAGACAAGCGTTCTGAAACAAAACGAGCCGTTTCTTGCATAGTCTTTCCTTCCACAACGACTGATAAGTCATAGGCTCCTGACATTAAATAAAGGGCCTTCACTTCTGGAAAGCGATAAATTCGCTCAGCAACTTCATCAAATCCGACGCCTCGTTTAGGCGCGACTTTCACATCAATCATCGCTGTGACTGCTTCTTGGACAGGAAGCTTTGCCCAATTTACAACTGCCGAGTAACTTAAAATTACGTTATTGTTTTCTAATTCTTCAATGTACGAATCGACTTCTTTCGCAGTCAAATCAACCATCTTTGCGATTTTCTCTGAATCGATTCGACCATTTGCTTCTATAATTTGCAAAATCTCAATTGATTTTTTATCAAACATAGCCATCTCTCCTCGCCAAATCCTTCTCCTAAAGAGTAATTATACATTGTTTGTTTATCCTAATCATAACACAGGAATTTCCCAATCTCTTGTTTAAAATTAAGGGATCCTTTAGGAGTGTACACAACAATGGATAAACAGACTGCCTTACTTATTATTGATATGATTAATCCGCTCTCTTTTGAGCATGGAGAAGATATCTATCCACAGACAAAAGAGATCGCTGACAAGATCGCCTTACTAAAAGATGCAATGAAAGCTCGGGGTTGCCCAATACTGTACGTTAATGACAACTACGGTAAATGGCAATCTGACTTTAACCAACTTGTTTACGACATTAAAACAAGCAATGAGTTGGGCGCTTCCATTGCCGCTCGCCTCGAACCAACTGAAGAGGATTATTCTATCATTAAGCCGAAGTACTCTGGTTTTTTTAACACACCACTTCACTTATTATTAGAACATCTTGAGGTCCACACCCTCGTCTTAACAGGCATTGTCGGTAATATGTGTGTACAATTTACAGCGAATGATGCCTACACACTTGAGTATACCCTCGTTATTCCTCAAGATGGCATTGCTAGCTTTACACAAAAAGACACCCATGTTGCCCTCCATCATTTTGAACACATTTTAAAAGCAGACGTACGACCCATTCAAATTTGGTTAGAGAAATAGAAAAAAAGCGCAAACTAAACGTTAGCGCTTTTCGAATACTTTCTGAACGGCAGTTAAAAAACCTGCTTCAGCTTTTCTTTATCTTCTGCAAGCCATTTCCGCATTCTTTCTTTTGTTCCTTCTAGATCATGCAGAACTGCCTGACCACACTCTTTTTCAGTTGCAGCAGGAACTTGTTCTGTTTGAAGAGAATAAGTCATAGTCTTTTCGAGAACATCAATAATCTCAGCTACAGTTGGTGTTCCACTCATAATGAGGTAATAGCCAGTTTGGCAGCCCATCGGAGAAATATCAATTACATCAAAATGATGATAGTCCTCAGAGAATCGACGAATGTTAATGGCTAGTAAGTGTTCCAAAGTATGAATGACGTCAGGTTTAAGTGCGTCTTTGTTTGGCTGACAAAATCGAATATCGAATTTATTCACTTCCCCATCCGTTCCGATTTTGTGTGTTCCGCAATGTCGAACGTATGGCGCCTTTACGATTGTATGATCGAGCTCAAAGCTTTCTACTGATGGCATTTGCTACACTCTCCTTTCGTATTCGTTTATAGTATAAAGGATAGCAGTCTGTCCTGTCGAAGCTTTGATGGATTTTATCTAAAATAAATTTATTAGGGGATTGACCTTTTAGGAGGAACGAATGAATGTTAAGCTTTTTTTAAAAAAATTAATGGAACAAATTAAAAAGGATCCGATTCCCGACTTAGCCGCCACTCTGTCTTTTTATTTCTTACTCGCCATATTTCCTTTAATGATTTTTGTATTAGCTGGCGTATCTTTTTTTGACATTGACAATGATCAAGTTTCCGAAATGATCACGGAATTCTTTCCTGGTGAAATTGGCATTACCTTTAGTGAGATTGTGTTGAACACCATTGGCGAGCCACAAGTTGGTTTGTTTTCTATCGGCATCATTGGCACACTTTGGTCTGCATCAAATGCCATTAATTCTTTTATTCGCTCTGTTAATCGGGCGTACAATATCGAGGAAACGCGCCATTTCTTACGCTTAAGAGGAACCGCGATCATCCTTACAGTCGCAATGGTTATCGTTATCATTATTACCCTTGCGCTACCTGTATTTGGCAGCCTTATTCTAGATTTCTTGGAGAATTTTTTATCTGTTCCATCTGAATTAATCGCTATCTTGAATAACCTTCGTTGGGTTGTCGCTGTTATTGTGATGATTTTTTCCCTTATGGTACTCTACCGTATTGCACCGAATAAAAGGCTGCAATTAAAAGATGGTCTTCCAGGCGCTGTTGTTGCCACAATAGCGTGGCTGCTTATCTCGTTTTTCTTTTCTCTTTATGTAAATGATTTCACCAACTTTGAGAGTACATACGGACCATTAGCTGGTGTGATCATTTTAATGTTTTGGTTCTTTTTAACAGGGGTTATTTTAATTATTGGTGCTGAAATTAATGCCACTCTCCATCAAATGAAGAAAAAAAACGAGGGATAATGTATAAACTTATGTCAGCTGGGCATGATGGTACCAGTAATTAACTTATACGTTTTAAGGAGTGTTCGTTATGAATAAAACAGAATTAATTAACTCACTTGCGGAGCGAGCAGAGCTCTCTAAAAAAGATGCAACAACAGCGGTGAACAGTATGTTCGATTTAATTGCCGAGTCATTAGGAAAAGGCGAAACCGTTCAGCTAATTGGGTTTGGAAACTTCGAGGTTCGTGAACGTGCCGCTCGAAAAGGACGTAATCCACAAACAGGTGAAGAAATTGATATCTCTGCAACGAAAACACCTGCTTTTAAAGCCGGTAAACAGCTTAAAGACGCTGTAAAATAAAACAAAACGCAGTCGCTGACTGCGTTTTGTTTTTTTATAAAATTAAAGCTGCAATCCAGCCAACAAAGAAGAGAGGCACCGTTAAATGGAGAAAAGTAGGTACACATGTATCCCATATATGATCATGTTGTCCATCTGCATTTAACCCTGCAGTCGGTCCTAACGTCGAGTCGGAAGCAGGTGCCCCAGCATCGCCAATGGCTCCAGCTGATCCAATTATAGAAATAATAGCTAGTGTCGATAACCCCACCTCTAAGCCGAGAGGCACAAAAAGCGTTGTAATAATGGGGATGGTCGAAAAGGAAGAACCGATACCTAACGTAATGATTAAACCTACTACCATCATAAGAAGAACGGCAATCACTTGGTTCCCATTAATCATACCTGCTACATTCGTCACTAAACTTTCCACATGCCCAGTTTCACGAATAACAGCTGCAAACCCAGCTGCGGCTAACATAACAAACCCAATAAACCCCATCATTTTAATGCCTTCAGACATTACTTCATCGGTTTTTTTCACTTTAACAGCACCAGAAACAAATAGTACGAGTAAGCCAGCTAAAGCAGCTGGAATCATTGAGTCGCGATAGAAGCTCTGAACGATGACTGTCACCACAACAGCAAAAACGGCCAATGATAGTGACGTTACGCTATAGCTTTTGGTTTCGTCATGGTTTTCTTCCGATAATGGTACATCTTTATAGATACGTCGCTGGCGGTACGTAATAAATACAGCCACAAGTAAACCAATGAATGTACTGATTGTTGGTAAAAGCATGGCTTCAGGAATTAAATCAATATTAATTGAGAGTCCACTTGCTTCCATATTATCTGCTATTGTCTTATGAAAAATCTGACCGAACCCATAAGGCAATAACATGTATGGAGCTGTTAACCCAAAGGTTAAGATGCAAGCAATTAACCGGCGATCCACCTCTAAACGATTGAGAATAAGTAAGATAGGTGGTATTAGAATAGGAATAAATGCAATGTGAACTGGCACGGCGTTTTGGGACATACAAGCTACTACAAGTAGCATAAGAAACAATAACATTCTTGTTAATGTATCTCGATCACGGTCCCCTTTACGCTTCATCCATAATTGCAAACGATCTACTAGGAAGTCTGGCAAACCAGTTCTAGATAGTCCAATTGCAAATGCGCCAAGTAGTACATAGCTAAAAGCAATCTCGGCGTTTCCGCCAAGTCCACTTCCATATATTTCAACTGTATCTGAAAATCCTAATCCACCTATAAGCCCCCCA
This sequence comes from Shouchella oshimensis, assembly GCF_004375095.1. Classification (NCBI taxonomy): domain Bacteria; kingdom Bacillati; phylum Bacillota; class Bacilli; order Caryophanales; family Bacillaceae; genus Shouchella; species Shouchella oshimensis. The sequence goes on from NZ_SNUX01000001.1 coordinate 917,563, forward strand.
ATTAAAGCTGAAAGTGTAATAGCTAGGACAACATGCACCCGGGCTAAACTGAGTATAATCATTAAAAGTACTGCAATAATCACTGCATTCATAACCATCATCCTTTAGTCTGATAAATCACTAAAACATTTGTCTAATTTATCACCCTTTCCATTCTTTTGTCAAGACGAAAAAAACCGAAAGACTTATTTAGCCTCTCGGTTTTCTATACTGTTTATATTGCTAGGATTTTTGTAAAAGATAATGATTTATCGCGACACCCTTTTAACTGATAAGAGACTTTGTCACCTTCTTGAATGGATAATTCAAGGGTCTCCGTAAAAGATGCGTCATTTGTTGCGAAAAGTTTATGGGTTCCTGCTGGTACTTCAATCGTCATTTTTTGCCTACGTTTTAACGACCCTACAAAGTGATCATTAATAAAGACTCGATATTTTCGACTTGCGGCATAAAGCTCACGTGCACACTTTATTTCCACATAAGCAGTATCAATCATTTTGTTCCCCTTCCTCATACAGAAACGTTCTGCTTGAATAGGTTCCACTCATTAATACCCTTCATTATAACGATATGCTTCTGACGGTACAAGTATTAATCTCTATTTATCTGTTTACGATTTGTTAATCGCTTTTTATGAATGAGCCACAAACCATGCAAGTGTTCGTGCCATAATACCCGTCGCCCCAGCTGGTCCAAGAGATGATCCTTTGTCTTTAGAAGCTGTGCCAGCAACATCTAAATGGACCCAAGGTGTAGTGCCAACAAACTCTCCAATAAATAAGCCAGCTGTAATGCTTCCACCAGCTCGACCAGGAGCGTTATTCAAATCGGCTACATCACTTGTTTTAAGCATATCCTTGTAAGGTTGGCTGTTTGGAAACGCCCAGACAAGTTCACCTGTTTCTTCACCAGCACGTCTTACACGTTCCATCAGCTCGGTGTCATTTGTAACTGCTCCTGTTGTCTCATGACCAAGGGCAACCACACATGCGCCTGTCAATGTTGCCACATCAATTAGACGCGTTGCACCAAGCTGTACAGCATAAGCTACGCCATCTGCAAGAATGAGTCGACCTTCTGCATCTGTATTTCGTACTTCTATTGTTTTCCCATTCATTGCTCTTAATACATCGCCAGGCTTCATTGCTGAACCATTGATTAGGTTCTCACTAGAAGGAATGACACAAAGAACATTATGCTTCGGCTTTGTTTGACCAATGATATCCATAGCGCCAAGGACAGCACCAGCTCCACCCATATCTGTTTTCATTGTATGCATATTGGCAGCAGGCTTAAGAGAATATCCACCTGCATCAAACGTTAATCCTTTTCCAACAAGTGCCGTTACTTCTTTGCTGTCTTTATTACCGTTATAGCGCATGACAATCATTTTCGCTTCTTGATCACTTCCTTGCGAAACAGCTAGAAGCGCACCCATGCCAAGAGATTCCATTTCATCTTCTTCAAGCACATGAAAGTCGAATCCATGCTTTTCAGCAAGAACTTTCGCTTCGTGAGCAAGATCTGTCGGCGTTAACAAATTTCCAGGAATATTAACTAATCGGCGAGCAGTGTTTGCGCCCTCTCCATATGTATATCCAAGCTCTGCCTGTTTTGTGAAACCTTCTTCGTCTACGTAAAAGCTAACGGCTGAAAGGTTTTTCTTCACTTCATTGCTTTTTTCTTTATACGTCACTTTATCGTAAGAACTTAACGCAAGGGCTTCTCCAAAGGTAAATGCAACCTCATCCGTTGATAATCCTCCTTGTAAGAAGCTATCGACAACAAACCCAACTTGTCCTACTTTTTCTTTCTTCAATTTCAATCCAACGTTACCAAGCGCATGACGCAATTCGTCTCTATGTAGCTCCCCTTGCTTGCCTAAATAAACCGCATAGATTTTTTTTGCTCCTACCGTCCCTAGTGTGAAAAAGTCTATACATTCTCCTTTTTTTATAGGAAACGCTTTCTGCTTTGACAATTCGGTTAACTGTTCATTCATTTCACGATCAATCGCTTGAACCCCTTGTGTAAACTCACCTTTACTCCAAACGGCTAATACGAGCACTTCCTCGTCTAGTTGCCCAACATTCCATTGTGCTTTTTCTTTAAACATCCTTACAACTCCTCTCTTTAAAAACTAGTATAGCATGTAAAAAAAATGTCTCAAACAAATCGTACTGTCAGGCAATCACCGTTTCGGTATGCTATAATAGCCTCATCATGATTAACGAGAAGAGCGAAAGGAAGACACTATGGAAATCTTTCAGAACTATCCGCTTTGGACAGCATTAATTGCGATCGTATTAGCTCAGGCGATTAAGATTCCTCTCGCATTTATTGCTACCCGTAAGCTAGACTTATCGCTTCTAACGAGTACAGGCGGTATGCCGAGTTCCCATTCGGCTGCAGTAACAGGGGTATCAACAGCTATTGCAATCGAACATGGTTTAGACTCTTCTCTCTTTGCCATTTCAGCCGTATTTGCTGTTATTGTCATGTTTGATGCCACTGGTGTCAGAAGACACGCTGGGTATCACGCAACCGTGTTAAATCAACTCGTATTAGACTTTAATCGCCTTGTTGAAGAAGTCAAAACATGGCCGAAAAAGGAAAACGAACAAAAATTAAAAGAACTGCTTGGACACCAACCAATTGAAGTTTTCTTTGGGGCGGTACTAGGGATTATTCTCGCCTTTGTTCTTTATCCACTTTTAGGCTCTATATAAAAAAACAAGCTCTGTCAGTGAGCTTGTTTTTTTAGGTTTCACGGGTACGCTTAAAATCATGAATAGTAGTCCGCTCATTTAATTGGTTTAATTCCTCTTGTGTAATGTTTCCAGTTCCTTCTTTTATTACAAAAACATCTAAATCTTTCTTTCCCCACTCATTAAAGACATCTTCAATGGAATCATAGTACAAGTCAATTTTGGTTCCTTTTATAGCCGATCCTGTATCAGCTACAACGCCATAACCATATCCAGGTATAAACAATACGGTTCCCAAAGGAAATACCGTGGGATCAGCCGCCACTGTTGAATAAGAATCTCTTAAAACTGGCAATCCAGAATACGTAATGCCGTAAGCGGGGTCTCCTGGATTTTTCCCAGTCGATTCTTCACCAGCAGTATAGCCTGTCGCTGTCACATGAACACGATGGTAGTCACTTGTCTCTAATTCTTGTTCCATTAACGTATAAGTAGGCACGGTTAACCCTGGTATCGATCGATCATGTTCATGAAGCGTCTTTTCTCCCACGTCTTGCACATAAAGTTTAGAAAAAGGTACATTAGTAAAAACAAAAATTGTCATAAACACTGCGCCTATAAACAATGCACTCATTAGTAGGCGAAATGCCCATTTAAACGTTGAATTACCATACATGCTTCATTTCACACTCCTCTACTACAGCTTTTCCAGTAGAGAGAACATTATGCAAAAAAAAAAACAGACCATTTGTGTTAGTCTGTTTTAAAACATTTGATAGCCTGCTTTTCTTAGTAATTTCATTATTATCCCAGCGGCAATAGCACCTAAAAAACCACTCGTTAACACAATGATGTCTGCAACATATAGAGACGATAATCGCTCGAATAGCTGTGTAAATGCCTCCCCAGGCTGTTGAATAAATGCTCCATAAGGTGCTCTGTTCACAATGAGCAGTACAACGATTGGGTATACAAATGCCATAATCCATGTTAATCGTAATACCATATTTAATAGAAAGCCAATTCCGGCAAATAAAATAAAAAACAGTATAATTGATACAATTAATTGTAATATATGTAAACCTTCCATTGTCCATCCTCCCCTCTCAGTGTACGAAAAAGCGCTTCCCAAAGTCAATATGAATCTATACTCATGAAAAAACAGTAAGGCTTATTCGCCATACTGTTTTTTTATAATCCTCAATTCCATTTTATAGAGGGAACTTTCCTTTTTTAAGGGTAAGCATTGGTCCACCAAGAATGAATAAGGCACGGTTATCAATCATTTTTTTCATGAAGTTCGCTGTTCCACCGTAAATTTTCTTCGAACCAACAACACCAATTGCTTCTTTTCCACCAAGAGAAGCTACAGTACCTTTTATATCTGGCTTAAAGCTCTCAAGGTTTGAACCACCTTTGTTAAGTGTTACGATGTTATTCGCACATGTTTTAGCCATTTGCATGGCAATTTGTGCTGTCGGCGGGTAAGGGCGGTTTATTTCTTCATTAATAATCAGCGCACAGTCACCGATTACGAAGACATCATCAAAGCCTGGTGCACGTAAATCCGGCTCCACTTTAATACGTCCGCGATTCGCTTCAAAACCTGATTGATCAATAACTGGATTCCCGCGAACTCCTGTCGCCCATACGATTGTCTCAGATTTAATCTCTTCGCCTTCTCCAACGATAACACCTGATGCTGTAACTTCTTTAATAGGTGTGTTAATTTTGAACTCAACGCCACGACTTTCAAGCAAGTTCATTCCGTATTCAACAAGCTCTGGATCAAAACCAGGAAGGGCACTTGGAGCTGCTTCCACTACGAATAAACGAACTTTTTCACGTGGTACATCATATTTTTTACACAGCTCTGGAATACGCTCAGATAATTCACCGATAAATTCAATACCTGTAAAGCCAGCGCCAGCTACTACAAATGTTAACATGCCTTCATGAGGATCAGCTGTGTTGTTATAGTTAGCGAACTGGGCATCAATGTGATCCTTCACTTGACGCGCGCCGTTTAACGTCCATTTTGTAAAGGCATGCTCATGAACACCTGGAATTCCAAATGTTTCTGATACTGCACCTAACGATACAACTAAATAGTCGTAATCTAGCTCACCATCTTTAAGCATCACTTTTTTGTTGTCTGTTTTAATTTCTAGTACTTCATCTTGAACGAAATTCACTTTGTTTGTATTTAAGACATCGGAAATCTTAACTCGAGTACGGTCTGGGTCCATTGTTCCCGCTGCCGGTTCATGCAACCACGTTGTTTGATAATGGTAGTCGTGCTTATTAACAAGTGTAATGGATGCTTCGTTGTGCCCTAATTTTTTAGACAACGCTACAGCGGTATTCATTCCACCATATCCAGCACCTGCGATAACGATCTTTGCTTTGTTCACTTCAAATCACTTCCAATTTAGTATTTTAATTCTTATGGCGTTAATGTTTGTGAGAAATTTCACGTTCTTATTCACAACAAAGGAATTTCATAGAATCGTCATATAATCCAACACTCTAATAATATTCGTTTTTTCTTCAAAATTCAACTCCATTATACAAAAAAATTATCTTTCATTCCTGTCCTTTGTATTTGTTTCTTCCTCCATGTATAATGAGAAAGGATCTCAATTCAGTCGGGGGTGTAACACATTGGAAGAAAGAGAAGATTTGTATGATTTAACGATTATCGGCGGTGGTCCAGCCGGACTATTTGCTGCCTTCTACGCAGGTATGCGTCAAATGAAAGTAAAAGTTGTTGAAAGTATGCCTCAACTAGGTGGTCAACTTTCAGCACTGTATCCAGATAAATATATTTATGATGTGGCAGGTTTTCCAAATGTAAAAGCGCAGGACCTTGTTGATCAGTTAACTGCTCAAGCCCAACAATTCAATCCTACACTTGCATTAGAGGAAGCTGTTCAAACATTGGTAAAGGAACAGGACGATACATTTACATTAACCACAAATAAGCAATCTCATGCAACTAAAGCAGTGTTAATTACAGCTGGTGCTGGTGCTTTTGCTCCAAGGAAACTAAAAGTAGCAGATGCTGAGCAATATGAAGATAAAAATATTCATTATTTCATACGTGATTTAAGCGCGTTTACTGGAAAACGCGTTGTTGTAATTGGCGGTGGCGACTCTGCTGTTGACTGGGCACTCATGCTTGAGCCAATTGCAAAAGAGGTCACCCTTGTACACCGACGTGATGAGTTCCGCGCTCACGAACATAGCGTCGAATTACTGAAGAAGTCGAAAGTGCGTTTGTTAACTCCATTTGAAACAACAGCACTTCATGGTAACGGTGAACGCGTTGAATCACTTACATTCACGAAAGTAAAAGGAGAGGAAACTGAAACCATTCATGTAGACGATGTTGTTGTCACATTCGGCTTTGTTTCTAGCCTAGGCCCAATTAAAGAATGGGGTTTAGACATTCATAAAAATGCAATTAAAGTGAATTCCAAAATGGAAACAACGATTGAAGGGGTTTACGCTGCTGGTGATGTGAGTACGTACGACGGAAAAGTAAAACTCATTGCTACTGGTTTTGGTGAAGCCCCAACAGCTGTAAACAACGCAAAAGTTTATATTGATCCAAAAGCCCGTGTCTTCCCTGGTCACTCAACAAGCCTTTTTGAATAAGAAGGAGCTCGCTACTAGTGTAGCGAGCTTCTCTTTATTCATGTCGTTTACGTAGTAATTCAACAAGAGGATGTGAGTCTTCGATGCCCGTTATACTTGTAAATGCCCCGATTTTCCCTTTTTCCTCAATGAGCTGTTTAAGCTTTACACTTTCCTCATCTGTTTCATCATAAAAGTGTAGAGCGTCATCAATCGTTTCTACAAGTGATTCAGGATGCAAGCCTTTTTCCGCTAATGCCTTTGCTGGTTTGACTAAACGATCCTTTACTCCTAATTTACGAATAGGACCTCGACCGACGCGCTGAACTTTATCCTCTAAATAAGGATTTTCAAATCGCGTAATAATTTTATCAATATATGCTTCCTGTTCATCAGGATCAAATCCATGATCGTCAACAAGAATGGCTTTTGTTTCATTCAAAGCCCCGCGTACACGATGTTTAATATAATCACTCGCTAATGCCTCTTTAATCGTTTCAATCCCTGCTCGGAATCCTGCATAAGAAGCTACAGCATGTCCTGTGTTGACTGTAAACAGTTTTCGTTCGATAAAAGGAGCTAAATCTTCAACCAGTTTCGCTTCACCTAGTGATACAGGATCACCTATTAATGACGGCTCCTCCACCACCCATTCAAAAAATGGTTCCACTGTGACAGCTAAAAGGTCGTCAGACTGTACATTTGGTACAATACGATCTACAGCAGCATCCGCAAAGCCTGTGTATTCTTGAATCGTTTCCCATTCAGCTTGACCTAGCTTTTCGATGACCGCTTCTTTCAGCTGCGACGTAGCGCGAATCGCATTTTCACAAGCAATAATATTAACCGGCTTTACCCCTTTACGCGCAAGCAACCCTTTAGCAATTGTGCTAGCAAGCATTGGCAAAATATGCGGTCCTACAGCCGTTGTAATCACATCAGCATCTTGAATCGCTTCTATTACAGCACCTTCGTTTTCTTTACTGTTGATTCCGGACACATTGTCCACAGTAAACGTCGTATGCTCTTCTCCAACAACATGAACAGTATAACTACCACGCTCATTTAATGCTTGAATAACGGTATCATTCACATCAACAAATTGTACGTGGTAGCCAGCATCAGCTAACAAAGCACCAATAAAGCCTCTACCAATGTTTCCTGCCCCGAAATGAACAGCCTTCATTATTCAGCAACCTCAGAGAAAAAATCAAGTACGTCTTTTTCAGATTTCGCTTTAAGTAGTTCTCGAACATTTTCTTCTTCCGAGCAAGCAATGGCGATCTGAGAAAGAATAGCTAAATGCTCGTCTCCTTTTCCAGCAATACCGATTACTAACTGTACAGGATTTCCGTTCCAATCCATTTCTTCCTCTAATAGCTGAATGGATAACCCAGAAGAACGAACTTCATCTCGAGCATCTTCTGTCCCGTGAGGTATTGCAAGTAAATTTCCCATGTACGTAGACGTTACCTCTTCACGTTCAAACATTTTATCAATGTATGTTTCACTAATGTAACCTTGTTCAGCTAAAATTTCTCCAGCTTGACGAATGGCCTCTTCTTTAGAGCTTACGTTCACGTGTAAACGGATGTTTTCTTCTTTTAAAATACTCATAGTGTATCGACTCCTTCGTTAATATATCGAATTAAGAATGATTTACTTTTTTCTTCAAGCAACCATTGGATACTTGAAATGGTTTCTTCTTTAAAGATTTTCGTTTGTTCCTCGGATTCAATTAACAAGATACTTAAGTAACTCATGTAAGCAAGCTGTTGCTCAGTTAAATCAAGAGGCGCCAGCATCAAAATCACTCTAGCAATGTCTTCTTTTTCTCCTGCCATTGATAACACAGATGTGGATCGGTTTAATGTTAGTATCCCAAAAACAGGCGCAAGTATATCTTCTGTACGTGTGTGATATAAAGCCATACCCGCATTTGGAATTGCTAATCCTCCAAGTTCCTCTCGCTCCCTTAAAGCCTTAAGCACCTCGTCATGTCTTTTTAGTTTATCTTTTTTTTCAAGATCCTTAATGACGTTATCAAGACCGCCCTCAATGATGTCAATTTGACAATGAAACACAGAATCAAGAACTTGCTCCATAAACAAGCTCATTGTTGTAATGTCTTTCATCGTTACAGGTGTCTGTAGTTCTCTTACTGAAGGAACGGTTACCATTGGCGGTTGTTCATGTTGTCGATCTAAATACGTTCGAATCATCTTCACTTCATTGTCTGTTAAAACAGGACTTACATGGATGGCTTGACGCTTCCGCTCATTAATACGAACCGTAGACAAAAATAGATCAAAGGAATGAGGATCATATTGGTTTAAATCTAATAGTGAGGCTAACGTAATTGATTGCACTTCAGGAAATTCATCCCGAATTCGACTAGAAAGCATACGTGCTGATCCTATTCCGCTTGAACAGACAACAAGTGCACGAATGGGTCCACGGTTACGATTTCTTGTAATGACTGCACCGAAATGTAACGTTAAAAAACCAATTTCTTCATCTGGTAGCTCAATTGGTGAAAACACTTTTCCTGCTTTTTCTTTTGTTACATTGAAAAGGGGTCCGTAGTCTGCTTTAATTTTGTCGAGAAGCGGATTGTGTATTTTCATATGCTGCTCAACTCGATAAATGGTTGGTCTTAAATGTGCAAGAAGACCTTGAAAAAACGAAGGATCGCTAAAAGAAATACGCAATGCCTCTTCCATTTCTCTTATAAGCGCTTTTACCCGATAAGACAGCTCAGGGTTCCCTTTAATAAATGTTTCTTCAATTGGTTGAGATGTTCTTGTTCCTCGTAAATGCATAACTAAATAGCCGACTTCTTCTTTTGGAATATGAATGTGAAACGTCTTCTCAAGTGCTTTTGCCAAGCTCTGCGCTAACGGCAACACGTCTTTTTCTCGTTCAAGCACTTCTAGCTGGGTAGCGTCCATTTGAATCTTTTCACCTTGACGGATACGCTCGATTGCTAACGTAATATGGACAACAAGAGCAATATACGATTGGTCGGTTAGTCGCTCTAAAGCTTCGGCATGAAGTTGTGTTAATGTTTTCTGGACGTTTCGTATTGTCACTAGATCAACGAAATGAAGCAAGCGATTCGCTACTTCTTGCTGTAACTCTTCAGAGAAAACAGCGTGGTAAAACGTTTCTTCCGTTAAATGCTCTGAAAGAACAGCCGACATTGCTCGTCGAATAGACGTTTCGGTTCCAATTGCTTCAACCCCAAACCCTCTTTTTCGCACAAGATCAATCCCAAAATGTTCAAGCCATTCACTCGCCTTATATAAGTCAGAACTGACAGTTGCTACGGCAACGTCTAACTCTTTTGCAAGGGCATAAAGCTTTACTGGTCCTTTTGCATCCAATAAGGTCGCAATGAGTAGACTCACTCGCTCTTCTGCCGTTAAATGCTCTTGTTTATTATCCGCTAATTTATGTGCAAGCTTTTGTTTCGCATCTAATTTGCCAAGTATCCTGACATGCGGCTTTCGTTGTAACGTCAATTCATTTGTTCTAAGCGTATTTTCTACGTCCTTTAAATCACGTTGAACGGTACGGAGACTAACCGAAGCTATATCCGCTAGTTCTTTTATACTCAATCCCAGTTCATGATCCAGAAGCGTTTTTATGAGAATACGCTCTCTCGCCGTTAAGAACACAATAAAAACCTCCAATTACAGCAGGAAGCACCCCTAGAGTTAGGGATGCTATTTTTTATTTCAAGCGTTCAATTAACTCATCATACTTCGGACTGTTCATGAAGTTTTCCACGGAAATGTGTTCAGCGTTTGGCTGTTTTTGTTTTGCACGCTCCGTTAAGTCTTTATGGGTAATCACAATGTCAGCATCCGACGGAATAGAATTAATTGCTGTATTAGATATATGAATACCCTCAATATTCGCCTTCTTAAACTTATTTTTTAATAAAGAGGCACCCATTGCACTTGACCCCATTCCGGCATCACACGCAAAGATAATTTTATCAACTTCTTCTTTTGTCGCTTCTGATGAAACAGGCTCCTCTATCGATTGACCACCTTTTAAATCTTCAATAATTTCATTATAGCGTGGGCTATTCATAAAATTATCCACAGATACGTGTATAGCAGATGGATTCTTTTGCTTAGCACGCTCGGTAAGATCCTTATGGGTAATCACAAGATCGGCACTATCTGGAATATTGCTAATGGACGTATTCGAAACCGACACGCCTTCAATTCCTGCTTTCTTCACGCGATCTTTCATAATGGACGCACCCATTGCACTCGAACCCATACCAGCATCACATGCGAAGATGATGGATGAAACGTTTTCGTATCCATTTCCTGTTTTTGAACCGCTCGTTGAAACAACAGAAGATTTCTTACCTTTCATATCTTGCATCTTTGCTTGTGCTTCCTCAATATTGTCTTCCTCGCCTTTTTTATCGAAGCGGAGGATAAGAGAAGCAATTACAAAGGAAACAACCGTCGCCACTAAGACTCCTAAAATAACACCTAGATAATCTCCCTGTGCTGTTAAAGCCATGATTGGAATAATACTTCCTGGTGAAGCTGGAGCAACTAAACCAACTTGGAAGAGGTTAAATACAAATACTCCAGATGCACCACCAAAGATGACGGCGAGAAACATTAATGGTTTCATTAATACATAAGGGAAGTAAATTTCATGAATACCACCAATAAAATGAATGATTCCAGCTCCATATGCAGAGCCTCGAGCAACACCTTTACCAAATATCATAAACGCTAGTAAAATACCTAAACCTGGACCAGGGTTAGCTTCTAATAAGTAAAAAATTGATTTACCAAGAGTTTCAAATTGTGTTGCTGCTAAAGGTACGAGCACGCCATGATTGATGGCATTGTTTAAGAACAAGATTTTTGCTGGCTCAATAATAATACTTACAAGCGGTAATAAGCCAGTAGAGATAAGAAAATCTGCCCCTGCTCCTAGCGCACTTGTCAGTCCTTTTACAATTGGCGCTACAAGGAGTGAGCCTATTACTGCTAAAGCAGCACCAATTAATCCAGCCGAGAAGTTGTTAACAAGCATTTCAAACCCTTGTCTAATCTTCCCATCAACCAATTGGTCAAACTTTTTAATGGCATAACCACCAAGTGGCCCCATAATCATTGCTCCAATAAACATTGGTGCGTCTGGTACAGCGGCAATGACACCCATTACTGCGGTTGCCCCTACTACACCCCCGCGCATATCATGGACTAACTTACCACCTGTATAAGCAATTAGTAGTGGTAGCAAGTAGTAGATCATTGGTACAACCATGTTATCTAAAATTTGTATAAAGAAGAATGCATTAATAGCTGTGATAGTACCAAAAGCAATAAACGCGCCAATGTTTGGCATGATCATGCTGCTTAAATTACTTCCGAATCGTTGTACACGGGATCGGATGCTTTTTTTCTCGGTCATATTCGTTCCTCCTATTCAAGTAAGTACTTTACTTGCATTGTATCCACGAATAGCTTGCCCTTCAAGAAAAGGAAAATACAATTTCGTCGCACTCGTTGCGACAAAACTGTTAAAAGTGCTTTCTTTTATAATAGAAGAAACTGTTTTCAACTTGATTGTTTTATACTTTCGTTGCATACTTACAAAGGACATAGAATTAGGGGGAATTACGATGATTAAAAAACTTATTTTTCCTTCTTTGATTGCGACGGTTTTCCTTACCGCTTGCGGATCAAATGAAGACAATATAGCATCTGAAAACACAGCTTGGAATGCCATTCAAGAATCGGGAACGATGACAGTTGCTACGGCTGGTACTTTGTTTCCGACTTCTTACCATTCGGAAGATGATCAATTGACTGGTTATGAAGTGGAACTGGTTAAGGAAATTGCTTCCATCCTTGATGTTGAAGTTGAATTTGAGGAAATTGGAGTAGATACAATGACACAGGCCTTAAATAGTGGCCGTGTTCATATTGCAGCCAATAGTCTTACAAAAACAGATGAGCGTGAACAAAACTTTGATTTTTCTACTCCGTATAAATACTCGTTCGGAAGTGCCATTGTTCGTGAAGAAGATCTGTCTGGAATTGAAACGTTGGAAGACTTAGATGGAAAAATTGCGCTAGGAGCAATGAATACGACCTATATGCAAAAAGCTGAAGAATACGGCGCAACGCCAAAGTTCTTTGATAATGTCACAAATGACGTCTATTTAAGAGCCGTTGAGAATGGTCAAGGAGACGTTATTCTAAACGATTATTACCTTCAATCCATTACAGTTAATCATCTAACAGATATAGATGTTCAAGTACATCCGACGCTCTTTTACGATCCAAGCGAGCAAGGTATTATGCTTGCTAAAAACGAGCCTCTTTTACTTGAAGCGATAAACGATGCCATTACGCAGCTAATCGAGGATGGAACAGCTACATCACTGTCTGAAGAGTTTTTTGATGGCTATGATGTCACTCAACTTCCTGATATTGATTTTGAATAATGTAAAGGGTGTTTAAGAATGAGTTCTTTTGATCTGACACTTGCCATTGAATCATTTCCCTATATTTTAAAGGGACTTCAATATACCATGCTCGTCGCAGTTGTAAGCATGATTATTGCTTTAGTACTTGGCTTCTTTCTAGCTTTAGGTAGGATGTCCCAGCATGTTTATTTTCGCTGGCCAAGTATGCTTTTCATTTCCTTTAATCGCGGTGTACCGATCCTTGTTCTACTTTTTCTTCTTTACGCCGCACTACCCGAACTTGGGTTTAGTTTAAGCACTGTCACTGCAGCAATCGTCGCCTTTAGTTTAAATACTTCCGCTTATATCGCGGAAGTAAACCGCTCAGCACTTTCTTCCGTACCTGCAGGACAGCATGAAGCTGGTTCTGTATTAGGGTTAAGAAAATGGCAGACAATGCGCTATATTATTTTGCCACAAGCGATTCGTATTGCGCTGCCTCCATTAAGCAACGTCTTTTTAACACTCATTAAATCCACTTCGATTGCCTCTACCATTGCGTTGCCCGAACTCATGTATCAAGCACGCATAATCGGTGGTCGTGAATTCAATTATTTAACCGTTATTGTTGTTGCAGCGCTTATCTACTGGGGTGTATGCTCGTTGCTCTCTTGGCTACAACGGTATTTAGAAAAACGCTACAATCATTACTTGGAACCAGAACAAAAATAAGAAGAGGCTGGGACATAACGAAAAGTAGTATTTGAAAAGACGAATAGTCTAAAATATGCTGAGTAGCACCGCTACAGGAGGATCCTTCCGCTCATTTTCATAGAAAACAAAAGACGAACGTTCCTATTTTCAGGAATGTTCGTCTTTTTGGTCTGTCTATCTACTTTTGTCCCAGCCTCTTTGTTTTAACAATTTTCTGGTGTACCGGCATTTGTTGCGGTTCTGAATGAAGAGCCACATCCACAATTGGCAATCGCATTAGGATTATCAATCGTAAAGCCGCCACCCATCATATTTTGTTTATAATCAATGACTAGTCCTTTAATAATTGGTTCACTTTCCTGATCAACAATAACATCAATTCCATTCACTTGGAATGCTGTATCGTCCTCTGTCTTCTCATCATCAAAGCCCATGCCATAGGAAAGACCAGAACAGCCTCCGCCCTGTACACCGATTCGGAGCTTTAATGACTCGTCGCCTTCCTCTTTCTTCATGGAAAGAATTTGTGCTGCCGCTGCATCTGTAAGAGTAATCATGTTCGTGCCTCCCTTATTTCTTTCCTATAGTATAGACCCTTTTGTTTTTATACTCAAGTTTTTCTACTCTAAGGGTGATTGGTCTTTACGCATTAATCGATTATGTATATCGTCAATTTGTTCGCTGTATGTCAGTACAAGAGGATGATTTAAACCATGACGCTTAGCCGCTTGCAGCATTTGATTCCGCAACAACTCTAGCCTTTCCAAACATAGGTCATTCCGTACGTTCATTTTACCTCACACCTCAATTTTATAAGTATTCACCAACCTGTATATTACATCGGACACCTATCGTCTTTCAATAAGTCATTCTACTTATTTTCTTCCTTGTGTCTGTTTCACGTTCCTTTCTTTCTTAAAAGTGTAGTAGTATAATAGAATGTGAAATCAACAAAAAGACTTCGTTAGGTGCATCAAGCGATGTTTTAAAGGAGGATTCCGAAGATGAGTGTGCTTTTGACAGACACAAACCTTCAAAACGTAAAAGAGAAAGTTTTGAACGGTGAACGCTTATCCATAGAAGATGGTCTAACATTATACGAAACACCAGATTTGCTTGGTGTTGCTCAATTAGCTAATCTTGTAAACGAAAGAAAGAATGGTCAAAACGTTTATTTTATTGAAAACCTCTATATCAATCCAACAAATGTATGTGAGGCAAACTGTGGCTTTTGCGGGTTTAAACGGAAGCCAGGTGAAGAAGGTGCCTACACTATGGATGAAGAAGCGTTGTTAAAATACGTTTCTGACCGTTGGAACGATAATATTCGAGAATTTCATATTGTTGGTGGTCATAACAATGAAGTCGGCTTTGACTATTATGTTAATATCGTTAAAACATTAAAGAAACATTATCCACATGTAACAGTAAAAGCATATACTGGCGCTGAGATCGAATTTTTCTCCCGTCTCGCAGGCATTTCTATGAAAGAAGTAATTCAAACATTAATGGATGCTGGTCTTTCAACACTTACAGGTGGCGGTGCCGAGATCCTAACGGAGCGCTATCGTGCCATTATGAGCCCTGAGAAAGCTTCTACTGACCAATGGCTTGAAGCACATGAAACAGCCCACAATCTTGGTTTACGTACGCACTCCACTATGCTTTATGGCTCAGTTGAATCAAAAGAAGAACGCTTGATTCATATGCAGCGGGTACGTGAGCTTCAAGACCGTACAAATGGGTTTATGGTATTTATCCCACTAGCGATGCAGCCAAGAAACGTGAAAGCTGGGTTAAATAGACGAACGTCTGCTTACGACGATATGAGAACCATTGCAGTTAGTCGCTTAATGCTTGATAACTTCCCTCATATTAAAGCCTATTGGATTAATATTGGTGTTCAACTTACACAAATGGCATTAACATTTGGTTCAAGCGATATCCATGGTACATTAATTGAAGAACGAATTTCTCATTCTGTCGGTGCATTAACATCTGCCGGTATTACGAGAAAAGAATTGATTCATATGATTAAAAGTGCCGGAAAAAATCCGGTTGAGCGGGATACGTTCTACAACATTATTAAAGAATACTAAACAAAAAAGCTTGTGGCGACAAGGCCACAAGCTTTCTTTCTATACGTACACATCACCACTGCATATATATTCAGCAGGGCCCTTCATCCAGACATCTCCATTTTCTTTCCACGTAATCTGTAAATCGCCACCTAATAAGTGCACGGTAACCTCAGATTCTTTCTCTAAATAGCCATTTAAAACGCTTGCCACTACGGCTGCACAAGCACCCGTTCCGCACGCCTGGGTTATACCGGAACCTCTTTCCCACACCCGAAAGTGAATTTCTTTCGGGCTAACAACTTCGACCCATTCAACGTTTACCCATTCAGGGAATCGTTCATGCTTTTCAAGCAGGGGACCGATTTCTTCAACTGGAGCCTTTTCAATGGAGTCAATAAATTGAACGGCATGTGGATTTCCCATAGAGATGGCGGTTACTAAGATGTCTTGATGGTTTACTGAAATCGCTTCGTTAATAACCATTGCTTCACTCTGCTTATGTTGCATAGGAATGTCTTTTGCCACTAAGCGTGGTTGTCCCATATTAATCGTTATAGATTGAACACAATTTTCATGATCAACTGAAACAGTTGCTTCAACATTCCCACCTAAAGTTTCAATAGTAAAAGAAGTCGTTGTTACAAGTCCATGTTCATAGCTATATTTCGCTACACAGCGCAAACCATTGCCACAGTTCTTTGCTTCTGAACCATCATTGTTAAACACCCTCATTTTAACTGCTGCTGTGTGTGATGGATAGATCAAGATCATCCCATCACTTCCGATACCTGTATTCTTATCTGCTAACTGTACAGCGGTTTCACTTAATTTGTTTTCGGGTAAATCTTCATTAAACATATTGATGTAAATATAGCTATTTCCTAACCCATGCATTTTTGTAAATTTCATTTTTGTTTCACCCTCTTAATGGTTGATCTGCCCAGAAATAATCATCATCTGCCTCTACTATCGTCATAACCGTATGACAGCAAGGCATATTTACACGGACTTTAAACTGTTCTTTTGCTCGTTTCACGTCTTTTTGCTTCATATTCGTTAACACATGTTCCTGCTGACAAAAAGGACATTCTTCAATATAAATATCTTTGCCTTGTACTTCATAAGGCCATGTGTGACTAAATGGTAAAGGGTGCAACGGGTTTCCTCCTCTATTGCTAGTTCAATACTCATTCAAATGCGTTATGTTAAAGTAAAGCACATCTTATTTATCTTTTCTAGTAATTGATCTGGGGTCTCTCCAGCAACAAATGTACCATTTATGAACAAAAAATTCTCTTGGCGACATATGCCACATTGTGTTAAACAACCATATTCCACTATCTCAACGTGGGGAAGTGAATGGAAAGCTTTCAAGACTTCACCTGTTCCATTATGAATATTGTTCATACAGCACTCAATCAACATCTTCACTTCATTCACCTCTTTTTTTATGCTACTTTGTCACTACTGTAAAGTCAATCTGAATCAATTGCATTAGTAAAAGAAGAAAGTGTCCATTTTGGGTTGTCGAATGAAAGCACAATCGGTATAATCAAAACTGACCAGAGTCATTTTCAGCATCAACCACTCGTAACCGAGGTGAAAAAACAAACCGTAATTTTAGGCGGTTTTTTAAAAATGAATCAATCGAAAAAAAACAAAACACGTTCTGCCATACTTCATTCTGCACATACCTTATTTTATGAAAACGGCTTTGAAGAAACAACCGTTGCAGAAATTACAAAAGGCGCACATGTAGCGAAAGGTACATTTTTTAACCACTTTCCTACAAAAGAATCCATTCTACATGCTCTATTTGAGAAACAATTGTTAGAACTATTGAATCAACAACATGAGAACCTTTCTTCTGACACAATCTTAACGCACATTCGTTCATGCTTACTCTTTTTACTAAAGGATTATGATATTCATCCTAGCTTAACAATTCAAACGTTGAAACATGTAATTGAAAATGAAAAGCGCTTGCACACCTATTGGGTTGAGCTGTTAGAACGAGCCTACGAAACACTATCACTAAAAGAAAGAGAGCATTACGCTCATATTATTAACAGTCATATTACCTATACGATGAGTGCTTTCCATCAAGAATCCACAAGAATAGGACTTGTCCATCGAGCTATGTCCTTAATAGAAACTAGTTTTAACGCAATTTCGCTTAAAAGGAGATCTCTACTTATGAAGAAACTTGTTGTACTTGGAGCAGGTTATGGTGGTATGCGTGTCTTACAACGACTGCTACCTAATGACTTACCAAAAGACTGGGAAATTATTCTCGTTGATGAAATGCCTTATCATTGTTTAAAAACCGAATACTATGCACTTGCAGCTGGAACTGCATCAGATCATCATTTACGAGTGACATTCCCAGAAGATGCTCGCCTACACATTAAATACGCAACTGTCACTGCTATCCACGCTGAAGATCACGCGATTGAGTTGAACAACGGCGAAACACTTCCTTTCGATAAACTTGTTATCGGTTTAGGGTGCACTGATAAATATCACGGTGTGCCTGGTGCAGATACGTATACGTACAGTATTCAAACTATGAGTGCAACTCGTCGAACGTATGAAGCGCTAAATAATGTTAGACCAGAAGGTGTTGTTTCCATTGTTGGTGCTGGCTTGAGCGGCGTAGAATTGGCAAGTGAATTACGTGAAAGCCGACCTGACCTTTCAATTAAATTATTTGATCGTGGCGAATCCGTTATGAGTCAGTTTCCTAAGAAATTAAGCGCATATGTTCAAAATTGGTTTGTTGAGCATGGTGTTGATGTCAGCAACAATTCAAACATTACGAAAGTAGAACCAGGTGCACTCTACAATCATGATGAAAGAATAGAAAGTGACGCAGTTATTTGGACTGCTGGTGTTCAACCTGTTCAGGTCGTTCGCGATTTAGATGTAGAAAAGGATCGATCTGGACGCATCAAATTAACACCACAACATTTTATCCCAAATCACCCTGATATCTTCGTCGTCGGAGATTGTGCGAGCTTACCTCATGCACCAAGTGCACAGCTTGCAGAGGGGCAAGCAGAACAAATCGTAACCATCTTAAAGCATCAATGGAAAGAAGAACCTCTACCTGAAGAAATGCCTCGCATTAAGCTTAAAGGGGTTTTAGGCTCATTAGGCAAGAAACATGGTTTTGGTATGATGGGCGAACGTCCACTTACTGGCCGTGTAGCGCGGATTTTAAAAAGTGGCGTGCTTTGGATGTATAAGTACCACAGCGGTTGATACTAAAAAGCGTTAAAGGAACTTACTCCTTTAGCGCTTTTTACTGATGGGAAGAGGCAGAAAGAATGGCTTCTACTCGTTGTGTAACCACTTTTAAACTAGGATTTCCTTCTGCAAGAATGTCTCCGTTGACTACCAGCAATGGATAGAAATACTCTTCATTTAAAATGGCTTCTGCTAGCTCTTTTTCTTGTTCAGTTTGTGGGGCCTCGATATCGACATAGTGAAACGATAAATTCTCATGTGGGAATTTCCGGGTTAATGCTGCTTCTAACCAATCTTTTGTCTCTAAGGCACTTGGCAAATGTACGCAAGAAGCACACTTTTGCTCTGCTCCATAAACCGTAAACTCAATTTTTTGCACCCACCTCATCCTTTCAATACTCTTTCCTATTAGCTTACATGAGATACGTACTAGAAGCTATTAAAAAGGTCATAATTCCTTCTCTCTCCTTTAATAAGTTCACCTGTACAAGTAAGAAGAGCTATTTTAGCTTAACTTACAACTAAACGTTGGTACGAATCTAAAATAATTGAGCAGATGCATGGATTTTTTTCATTTAGGCGATTATAATGAGAATATGATGAAAGGAGTGATTCCTAATGGAAACAAGCACAGATATGATGGAGCAAGTGCAAGAGGTATTGGATAAGCTTCGTCCGTTTTTGCTACGTGATGGCGGAGACGTTGAACTTGTTGATGTGGAAGACGGGATCGTAAAAGTACGTCTACTTGGTGCTTGCGGATCTTGCCCAAGCTCTACAATTACGTTAAAAGCTGGGATTGAGCGTGCCCTTTTAGAGGAAGTTCCAGGGGTAGTTGAAATCGAGCAAGTATTCTAATCACCAGTCTATTCAGCAGTAAAGCAGACGCTTTACTGCTTTTTTGTGTACATAGTTTTCTTCTTTTGTAGAACACTTCTACTAAAGGAAGGTGACAACACGATGACGAATAACGACAATCGTAGCGACAACGCAAGAAAAATTCAATCCGTTATTGAAGACACGAAAAGACGGATGCACGAGGCTGAATTGTACAAGACCGAACATGCTGCAGAATTGCATCCTGACGAAAAACGAGCGTTGATTGAAAAGAAGCGTAATCGAGAATTGAGTATTGACGCGCTTGAAAAGGAAAGAGAAGAAGAAGAGAGAGAACGTTAATGCGGGCAAAGGAGAAGGGCTTAAACAACCCTTCTCCTTTTTTCTCTACATGATATATTGGTTATAAACTTGCTCTGCATCCTCATAAGAAGCAAAAACCGCATCATCTTCTTCTAATGTATGATAATAGTCGTACACAACAACCGATGTTCCGAGGGCGTCAACCGATATATACCCTTCCTGTATTGTTGCAACAGTGGGGGTGTGGGGATTACTATAAATAACAAAAACCGATTGACCATCTTTCAATTCATTTACTTGTAGCATAGCATTCGCCTCCTTTTCACAGTAGTATGCCTACTGTTAGGAAAGCTATGCTTGCACAACAGATAGCGCTGTTCCAACTGTAGCTGGTCTTGCAACTTCTGCTTGATAATATGGAAAACGACGTTGAACTTCTTTGGCGAAGCGTTTTCCACTACCTTGCTCCACAAAACACAATACCGTTGGACCTGCCCCACTTAAAGCAGCGCCATACGAAAAACGATGGTCCTTTACAAAGTTCATGATGTCAGACCAGTGGGGGATAAGGTGTTTGCGATAGGGTTGATGATACAAATCTTCCATCATTAATTCACCGGCTAGACTCCAATTATCCGCTAGAATAGCAGCTGTCATAACATTTGATAATGCGCTTGTCTGGATAGCTTGTTTAAATTGAAGTTGCTTCGGTAAAATCCCTCGTGCTTTTTTCGTCTCTAGAATTTCAGGAGGAATGAGTGCGACTAACTCAACTTTCGGCTCTGAGACGTGAATAATGTCTGTACGATGATCTCGGTGAGCCCCTACAATTAAGCCGCCATATATGGAAGGTGCCACATTATCTGGATGCCCTTCAAATAGAGAACCAATGCGCACTTTTTCTTTTTGAGACACAGTTCGATCCGCACAATAGCAAGCAATCTCGATACCAGCAACAATCGCTGCTGCACTTGACCCAAACCCTTTTGAGAGCGGAATATCATTTTTCATGGAAACACGACAAGGAAGAAGCGACGTCTCCAAATGTTTCGCTGTAAATGCTGCTGCTTGATAAATTAAATTGTTTGGTCCTAAGTTTTCAAGCCCTGGATTATCGCAATGGAAGGACCATGAGTCGCCTCGTTCTACATCTACGTGAAGATAGCGGTCTAACGCCATTCCAATTGAGTCAAAGCCTGGTCCTAAGTTTGCTGTGCTTGCTGGAATTGTCATTGCTAACATTGTTACACCACCATTTCTTTTCCATGCAGATACGCTTTAAATGCTTCACTTGTTTGATCCAGTACCACTCGCTCAGACGGTGATACATCCATTGCTGTGACAGGATCTTTTAACCCATTTCCAGTTAATACAGCAACCACTTTTGATCCTTTAGAAAGTTGACCATTTGCAACAGCTTTTTTGATTCCGGCAATTGAAGCACATGACCCTGGCTCCGCAAAAATGCCTTCATTTTTCGCCAGTTCTTGGTATGCTTCAATAATTTCTTCATCCGACACCATATCAATCAACCCTAGTGATTCTTTCGCTGCGAGTGTTGCTGTTGACCAACTTGCTGGATTGCCGATACGAATCGCAGTCGCAATCGTCTCAGGATTGTTGATGATTTTATTTCGAACAATCGGCGCTGCCCCTTCTGCTTGAAAGCCAAATAGTTTAGGTAAGCCAGTTTGAAATCGTTGATGGTATTCTTTAAACCCTAACCAATAAGCAGAAATATTTCCTGCATTTCCTACTGGGATAGCCAGCACATCTGGAGCTGAACCTAATTGATCACAAATTTCAAAAGCACTTGTTTTTTGACCTTGCAATCGATATGGATTAACAGAGTTTACAAGTTCAATGGACGAATCCTCGGTTACTTCTCTTACAGTTTTTAATGCTTGATCAAAGTTCCCATCCACTTCAATTACTTCCGCACCTAACATCACCGCTTGAGCTAGTTTACCTTGAGCAATTTTCCCTTTAGGAATAACAACAAATACCTTTAGTCCTGCTTTCGCTCCATATGCTGCAGCCGATGCAGCAGTATTTCCTGTTGAAGCACACATAATAGCGGTCTTGCCTTTTTCAACGGCTTTTGCGACTGCCATCACCATGCCTCTATCTTTAAACGAGCCTGTTGGATTAACACCTTCATGCTTTCCGTACAAATCAATGCCCAATCGCTCAGATAAACGTTCAAAATGAACGAGTGGTGTATTTCCCTCTCCAAGAGAAAGCTTAGGTGTTTGATCTTGCACAGGTAAATAAGCCTTATATTCTTGCAATAAACCCTTCCACATCAACAACTACCCCACTCCTTATCCCTCTGGTCTTGGCTAAAACCAATTAGTCTTTTCCAGAAGAACTATTGTCTTTATATAATGGACATTATATCGTCAGTTGGGATGCTTTTCAAGTGGAAAATTCAAATTTTTTGACCAATGATCCAATCTAATTCTGGAATAGACTGGTAGCGATGAAGTTTGGCTTCTTCTGCTAGCTCATTTAAGAAAGCGCCATTTTCTTTTTCTTTGTCGAGAAATGACTCAATATCGGAAGCAAATTGAAGCTGCTCTTGTGGCATTTGCGCTCTGTAATATTGTTCGATTAATTCAAAATAGTAAAGTGGAAAAAGCAAACGAGCATACATTAACTGCCAGGAATAGCGAGATAACACCTGTGTTTCTTCGTATCCTCTTAAAAAAAGAGAAATCTCTTGTTTCATCTGTGAATGTCTTTCCTCAGGCTGTACACGCCGATCGCGAATCCATTCAGCTAAATCACGAGCTGGATGATCAAACAAAAACGTTGTTGGAAGCTTAATAATTTGGCCACTCTCTGATACTTTTAACCACGATGTGTCTTTAAAACGGCTATGACAGATCGTGCCACTATCCCTTGGTTCCATTGGAATATCTAGCTCTGTGTCTACAGCGTACTGGATGGCGTTTTCCGTTACGCCCATAAAGTAAGGATACGTATATAAAAAAACTTCATCTGTTGTTGAGGTCGGTCCAGTTGCTCGTTTTTGCGCATACCAATTTTCAAGTTGTTCTAGACGCTGTTCCCAAATGGTTGGCCAACGACCAGCTGTCAATGTTGTCCAGTTCACAGCACCTTGCTGACCTTTTACATGCCAATCACGAAGTTGTCCTCCTAAATCTTGCGTGGAACGAATGCGTACACTCCGGTCCTCTCGAACATTGGGAATTTTAAATACATACACTTCAGAACCATCAATCAGAGTGGAGGGCTGATTCGAACGATTTTGAACCAGTTCAAGTACTGAATCATCACCAACACTTCTCATATATTCAGAGAAGGCAAGCATTTGCGACTCCTCCATCTGCAGTTCGTCCTTTGGAATAATTAAATAGGATTCTTGATTTGCCTGAAACCCTTCAAACTCTCCAATTGAAAATCGTTCCGTACAGTACAATTTATAATGATCATACAAATTGCGTTCAAGCATGAACATGCCTCCTCTCTTATGTAGTCTTTACTAGTCTATGACCTAATCGCATAAAATGTGTATGACAACGTAAACTATAAGGAACGACTTACTCACGCAAGAGAGATGGGGGATCATATGGATTCTGTCGAAAGAACGGCGCGGGATCTTTTAGTGGAACGTGGCGTTTCAATAGAGGAAATCGCAGAACTTGTTTATGAGTTACAAAGCTATTACCACCCTTCTTTAACAATGGAAGCATGTATTGAAAATATTGATCGAGTATTATCAAAAAGAGAAGTTCAGAATGCGATTATCACTGGTATTCAACTTGATAAATTAACAGAGAAGAAGCTCCTGGATGAACCACTCCAATCCATTTTAGCAAGAGATGAAGGTTTATACGGAATTGATGAAATCATTGCTTTATCCATCGTGAATGTTTATGGGTCAATTGGGTTTACTAACTATGGTTACGTGGATAAAATGAAACCTGGCATTATTAAAAAGTTAAACAATAAGCATTCGCCTTTATGTCACACGTTTTTAGATGACATTGTTGGTGCCATTGCCGCTGCAGCATCAAGCCGTTTAGCTCACCGAGAAGCCAACACAGAATAAAACAAACCTCACATACGCCCGATAAGTGAAAAAAAGACGATTTCCCATCTAGTGGAGAAAATCGTCTTTTCTTTACTAAACTTCTTCCAATTGCCAGCGATCTAATGAGGAAATTGAAAAAGTTGGTTGTTTTTCAAAGTTGGAACAATCGAGGGTCACGCCTGTCTTTACGTGCAAAGTAGACATACCTGCATGAATACCTGTCATAATGTCTGTTTCATAATTGTCGCCAACTAAAATAGTTTTATCTTTTTGAAACTGGAGCTGCTCTAATGCCAATGTAATAATTTCTTTATTTGGCTTTCCAATTGTTATCGGCTCTTTCTGCGCAGCATAGGAAATGGCAGCAACGATTGCGCCATTTCCACAGACAAGCCCATTTGCAGACGGCAGCATGCGATCTGGATTTGTGGCAATGAAAAGAGCTCCTTCTCTTACTAATCGAGCGGCTTGACTCATCTTCTCGTAAGTGATATGTCGATCAAGGCCAATAATAACGGCATCTGGCTTCATGTCATCTTTATTAAATGACGAAAAAGCCGTTTCTAACCCTATTTCTCCAATAATAAACACGCGGGCTTCTTTTACATTTTTCTTTACATAGAGAGCCGTTGCTAAAGCAGATGTTACAACTTGATTTGCTTCCACATGAAGACCAAACTTGCGAAGCTTATCGGCTACTTGTTCTGGTGTTTTTGTTGAATTATTTGTAATAAAGCCATACGGAATTCCCTTTTGATTCAGTTTAGTAATAAACGAAATGGCGCTATCGATTGGTTTTTCGCCATTGTAAACAGTGCCATCTAAATCAAACAAATAACTTTCATACTGGTTGAACATCTTTATTGTTCCTCCGGAAGAAAGGCTGTAATGACGCCTAATTCATTTTTTAAATACACTCGGACAGCTTGTGGAAAATGCTTTACCCCTTTTAGCTGCTCAGTTACCGTTTGATAAAGCTGATGATGATCAATTGTCGTGTATTCGTACGCAAGTGTTTTTCGTAACTGGATGATTCTTTTCAATTCAACACACTCTTGGCCAGTAATAACGGTTTCATCCTCGAGGATATCAATAATATCTTCGTACCCTCCAGGATCACGCATAATAAAGCCATCTATGAGCTGATTCCCTACATCAATGATGGATTCAATTAAAACGGCTACGGCACGCTCAAGAGCAAGTCCACTTTTTTTATCCGTTAGTAACGGTTCAGACTCTATATATTGCGTTACCTCTTCCATGTATGTAAGAACTTGTTCAATCCGTTTTCTGTCAACAAAATACACAATCATTCCTCCTGATCGTTTTATGTTTTCTCTCGCTTCTGGGCATAATGTTCTTAAAGGAGGAGATCGAATGGCAAAAAAAGACGACTACCATGACTTCAAAAATGTAGAAGCTTCTCATCAATATATTGTTCCAGAAGCAACTCCTGAAGGGCCTTATGGTTCACCCATTCATAAAGATACTCCAGTTGAAAATAAATCAACACCGTGGGAAAAGGATCAGCGAGAATATAGTGCTTTTAATTATAATGACAAAGATCAACACGCTCATCAGCCACGAAAGTATCCAAGCCACCACCCAACTCATGATGAGTAACCTATATAGCTTGTCGGCTTAGTCGATGAGCTTTTTTCTTAATTATTAACTCGTTTCACAACAAAATAGGCACAGCCAAAATTACAGTATTCATACAAATAATCAGGTAGCGTACTTATTTTTTTATCAAACGTTGATTTTTTATTTTTGTCTTCGAAAAAACCACGAAGACGAAGTTGATTGTAACCCCAATCACCGACAATGTAATCGTATTTTGTTAAGACATCGCTGTAACGTGCTTTAAAAGCTTCTTCGTCCCAGCCTTCTTTTTCGTCTTGAACAACTTCATAATGTTGGCCACAAATGGTTAACATCGAAACCACCTCAATTCACTTCTTCAAAAAGTTCTAGCCTTAGTTTAACATATTTGCTCACATTTCTCTGTAGTCTTTCCTCTTTCTCAACCCATTATTTGTTACCACTAGTTTAATGACCCATGTGGAATAGTAAAAGAGCAAGACTATTTATAAAATGGGGGATGATCATGAGGATTGTCATGACGCTACTTGTTGCCGTCAGTATGTTAACAGCATGTAATCAAACGTCACAACAAGGAATGTATCAAACAAATGAAGCACAGCAAACCGCACGTGGGACAGAATATGATTCAAATCTAATGGAACGTGGCTACGGTTTTTCTCGCCACACTTACGAGGAGATGCAGCATAATAACGACCAAGCAGGCGCTTTAGTCGTGAACCGTGATATGTTAGCGGAAGGCATCTCACGAATGATTGTTGACAATCCTGCCATTGAGGAAGCAGCCGTCCTTGTTACTGATAAATACGTGCTTGCCGTTTATGATCAGCAGGATAACGAAAAAGATAACATGGTTGCGGATCAGGTGAAACGTACTGCGCTGTCAGTCGTTCCTAGCTTTTACGATGTGTATGTGTCTAATGATCCTTCGCATATAAAGGATATTGAACGATATCAGAATATGACTGCCGGAAATGCTGATTATGCTTCTTTATTAGAAGATACCATTGAAGAACTTAAGCAAGACCCTCAAGGTGATGTTGATCTAGGTATGGATGAAGATATGGATATTATGCGAGACAAACAAAAAGCCTTACGGGAACAACAGTAAGAAAGAACCATGCTTTCCGCATGGTTCTTTCTTAGCAATTTAATTGTGAATATGTGTTTCATTTTGAACTTTTTTTGCTTCCATGTTAACTTGCGCTTGGTTTACTTGCTCATCGGCATGATAAGAAGAACGCACTAGTGGACCAGCTTCACAATGACTAAATCCCTTACTTAACGCAATTTCTTTTAGTTCAGCAAACTCATCAGGATGGTAATACTTTATTACTTTAAGGTGTTTTTTAGTTGGTTGCAAATATTGACCAATTGTTAAAATATCAACATCATTTGCACGCAAATCATCCATCGTTTCAATAATTTCTTCTTTTGTTTCACCAAGACCGATCATAAGGCTTGACTTCGTTGGGATATCTGCATGCATCGCTTTTGCTCGACTTAAAAATTCTAATGTGCGATCATATTTTGCTCGCGCACGTACTTTTGGCGTTAGACGGCGAACCGTTTCAATATTGTGATTCATAATGTTCGGTCTAGCGTCCATTAACGTTTGTAAACTTTGTTCATTTCCAAGCATATCCGACGGTAATACTTCTATTGTGCAGAATGGATTTTTGCGACGAATCGCACGTACAGTCTCTGCAAATACAAAAGCCCCACCATCCTTTAGATCATCACGAGCAACTGCAGTGATAACAACATGTTTAAGGCCCATCGTTTCCACTGAATCTGCTACACGTTCCGGCTCTTCAAGATCTAATTCTGTCGGTAAACCCGTTTTAACAGCACAAAAACGGCAACCTCGTGTGCAGATATCTCCTAATATCATGAATGTCGCTGTTTTTCGTACAGCCCAACACTCATGAATGTTAGGACAACGCGCTTCTTCACAAACCGTATGTAGCTTTTTTTCTCGCATCATCTTTTTTAATCCTGTATACGATTCATTAGTATTGAGTTTAATTTTTAACCAATCTGGTTTACGAACATGTGTATCATTTTTCTCTGCCATTCAAAAACGTCCCTTCTTTGGGAAAATTCTTTTTTTCTAATTAATCGTAACATGCTTTTCCATCATTGACCAATGGCGATTAGCAAAATTTCTACACAAAATGGCAAGTTTTTGTTGTAATTTTTTTTCTTCGACAGTAGGAAACTAAGCAAAAGCCTACGAAGGAGGATACAAATGGCTACGTTCCGATCTACAATAAGTATAATACTCGTATTTATCTTTTGTTTTCATACAATATGTTCAAATGCACATGCGGAAGAGACCGTCAATCCATACACAGAACGTGAAGCGTTATATCATAAAATGGAAACCATTACAAATGTACCTTGGTATTATTTAGCTGCAGTTGACTCATATGAACGAGGTTTACGAAAAGCGAGGCGAGACCGAGCAGATGCAGACGGCTTTATTTCCATTTATTATGCAAAAGAAGATTGGGTTGGTCCTTTAAACCCTAATCAAGATGACGAAAGCCCAGACACAATAAGCCTATTTGAAGGCATCGGTTTAGATGGAAACGGAGATGGAAAGGCACTTTTAACAGACGATGAAGATGTTCTATATACACTTGCTCGTTATTTAGAATCCTACGGTTTAACTGAAGAAGATTTCCGCATAGCATTATGGCATTTTTATCAACGGGAACAGAGCGTTAATATTGTAGCTGGTCATGCAAAAGTATATCAGCATTATCAAACGTTAGACCTTCATAAACATGCGTTCGTTATGCCTCTCCATCACAATTATAGTTATCGAAGTACTTGGGGAGATAGAAGAGGTTGGGGTGGTAGACGCATCCATGAAGGAACAGACATCTTTGCTAATTACCAAGTTCCCATTCAATCTTCATCTTATGGCATTGTTGAAACAATTGGCTGGAACCCTTATGGGGGTTGGCGTGTCGGAATTCGCGATTTAGATAATATTTATCATTACTACGCTCATCTAAGTGGATTCGAAAAAGGAATCGAAAAAGGAACCATCATAGAGGCTGGTCAACTAATCGGTTATTGCGGTTCATCCGGTTATGGAAAACCTGGTACACAAGGAAAATTTCCACCACACTTGCATTATGGCATGTATCGAGATAATGGCATTACTGAATGGTCGTTTGATCCGTTCCCATCATTAAAACAATGGGAGCGAGCGGCTAAACAAGCCAAAAAATAAAAGCAAAGCGCAACATGCGCTTTGCTTTTATTATGAGGCCGCAGTTTCTTTTTTGCTTACACGTTGTAGTATAAAGACAGTAATAGTAAGCAATATACCGACTACGATCCAGGCAATAACTGCTCCAAGAAAACCAAGAATAAAGAAAGCAATCGTTGCAAGAACAGCTGTAAGAATGGCATAAGGCAGCTGAGTGATCACATGATCCATATGATGGGCACCTGAACCTGCCGCTGACAGAATTGTCGTGTCCGAAATAGGCGAAATATGATCTCCAAAAATAGAACCAGCTAATACTGCCGCAAGCATAGGGATCAGCATCGTAGGCTCCACAACAACCGCAATTTGAGCTGCAATGGGAAGTAGCATTCCAAATGTTCCCCATGAAGTACCTGTGGCTAATCCTGAAAAGGCAGCAACTAAGAATAGTAAAACAGGTAAAAATCCTGGATGAATTGATTGGTCAATTAAGGAAGCTAGATAATTGCCTGTACCTAATAAACCAATCATCTCGATGGTTGTCCAAGCAAGCACTAAAATGCCAATTGCAGGTAGCATTGATTGAATGCCAGCCATTACAGCTTTACCGAAATCACTCTTATTCGGTCGCGCCATAAGCGTCATTCCCATTGTTACGACTAATCCAATGGCGCTTCCAATAAGTAAAGATAGTCCAATATCCGTATACTCCATAACCGTTAAAACAGTAACATCTACACCATCATTACTAGCCCCTTGTGCTCCTGTATAAAGCATCATTCCAACTGTTGCAACTACGAGCACTAAAATAGGAATAAACAATTGAGAGACACGTCCGTGAGCCATTGTTAAATCTTCTGATAAGCTGCCAGGCACCTCACCTTTAGCAGGATCTGTTAACTGATTCTCTTTTTTTGCTCGGTCTTCATGTTGTTTCATTGCACCTACATCAATATTAAAGACAATGACTAGTACGATAAAAATAAGAGCAATCAACGCATAAAAATTAATAGGAATTGTGTAAATAAAAGCTTGTAAAGGACTAAATTCAATAATTTGATTCGCCGCAAAAATAGAAGCAAAAATGCCGATAATATATGCACCCCAACTAGACATTGGCGCAATGACACAAATGGGAGCAGAAGTGGAATCAACAATATAAGACAGCTTCGCCCGAGAAACACGGTAACGATCGGTTAAAGGTCGACTCGTGTTTCCTACTGTTAACGCATTAAAATAGTCGTCAATAAAAATAACAAGACCTAAAACAAATGGGAGAAACAGCGAACCCTTTCTCGTTGTAATTCGCTTTTCTGCCCAGTGGCTAAAAGCTTGTCCACCACCTGAAAAGGTAATTAGACTTGCAACAATTCCTAAAAAGACGAGGAACAACATAATATACAATTCCCAATCATTAATGGATATGCCGTTTTCTGTCATCGATTCAACAACCCCAGCAAAGCTTGGTTGATCGAGTGTTTCAAATGAAACAAAGAAAGAAATAACCGTTTGAAAAATACCCGCGATTGCTTGCATCAAGCCATCATATGCAATAAAAGCACCCAATAAGATGGCAATCCCTAAGGATATAAATACCTTCCTTGTTATAATCACTAATGTTAACGCCACAACTGGCGGGACAAGTGATAACCAACCAATATGTTCCATCATTTATCTCTCCTTAAGAGACTGTATTCAATAAAAAAAGACAATCATGGCATACATCCATTATTGTCTCAAACAATTAACAGTCCCATCCATAGTAGTCCTCCACAGTTTCCTGTGACAGTCCGTCATTTATTCAATGACGACCCAGCTAAAAAGAACTGAACATTTCTTTTCGCTTCGGCAAAAAAACCTTTCCACACCGCTCATTGCTGTTCTAGCTCCTAATGTGTACTGATTTTTTTTGCGCCTCTACCCCATCAAGCAGATGAGGTGTTCTATTCAATTCGTACTCTATCTTACCACACGATTCTTTAACAAACAATGACAAATTACGACATTTTTACTAATCCTGCTTTATTTCTTCTTCTCCAATAACTGGATAACCAAAACCACCCTGACCACCATAGAATTGAGGCACTGGTCCAGCTACATAAGCAAAACCAGCTGGTAGTTCAACCGAAATCGTCTCTGATATCTCTGAGAATGGCAAGATCACATCCATATTGACGTCGATGTTGACATAGAATGATAAACGCGTGTTGTTAATCCCAAGGGTTTCTGCTTCGTCCCGCATTTGCACTTTTGCATCGCCCATTAATGCAAACCGGATTGGAATACCCGGTCCTACGTCGGTTAAAAGCGCATTATTTAGTGCTCTACCTAGAGGAATGGTCGCAACGATCGGGTTATCATCGCCATAACTATTCACTTCTCCACGCTGTACATGATTAATGACTTCATGAACACGCGTTTGTACTCTCCCCATTAGCTCATTATATTTTTGAGTATTGACATCAAGAAAAACGACAAGTCCATCATTATTCGTTTCTTTAATAAAAATCTCACTCATGTCCATTTGAGATAACTCTTCTGCCATCGCTTGTTCGATCGTATACGTAGCAACTCGCTCCATCTCTCTTTGAGCGATTTGGGATATTATCGGTCTTAATTGAGAGTCTACAAACCACAGACCTTGTATGGAAAGGATCGCAAACAAGACGAATGATAATAGAAGTACATAGCGAAAAGGTAACGGAGCTTGTGATTGCTTTGAGCCTTTAATTGGTTGAAATCGGTAACGTTTACGCAAAATTAGCTCACCCCCTCTTATTGATTCCTATGCAAGAGGGACTAGGCTTCGAACTAAAAATTTAAGTCTTTCTTACGTACGTACGGTATTCATGGGGATAGCGGTTTTTTTCGTCCATTGTACCAGCGACAGCTTCAACGAGCTCCCACTCGTCATCCTTCAATGCAGGCACAAACGTATCTGCATCAAAAGTGTCTTCAATAACGGTCACAATTTGTTTATCACAATGATTCCAAAACAAGTTAAAGATTTCTGTACCACCGATGACAAAGATCTCTTGTTCTTTACTGAGCGCTAATACGTCATCCACAGAATACACAACGTCTGTATCTGCTGCAGTAAACGATCGATTTCTCGTTAACACGATGTTGCGACGATTCGGCAACGGTCCATTCATGGAATCAAATGTTTTCCTTCCCATCACAATCGTCTTTCCCGTTGTCGTTTGTTTAAAATGCTTTAAATCAGCCGGAAGATGCCAAGGCATGTCATTGTTCTTTCCAATACCATACGCCTGATCACGTGCATATACGAATGTAATCATACAGACACCTCTGCTTTTATATGCGGATGAGCTTCATAGCCAACAAGTTCGAAATCATCAAATGTAAACGAGAAGATATCGTTTACTTCTGGGTTTAATTTCATCGTTGGCAATGGATGTGGCTCTCTTGAAAGTTGTAGTTTTGCTTGTTCAATATGATTTGAGTAAAGGTGTGCATCACCAAATGTATGAACAAATTCACCTGGCTCTAAATCACATACTTGGGCAATCATCATTGTTAACAACGCGTAAGAGGCAATATTAAATGGAACTCCTAAAAAGATGTCGGCGCTCCGCTGATAAAGCTGGCAGGAAAGTTTCCCATCTTGAACATAAAATTGGAAGAGACAATGGCAAGGCGCCAGTGCCATATCATCTATTTCTGCAACGTTCCATGCATTTACAATGAGGCGTCGTGAATCAGGATTTGTTTTTATTTGTTCCACCACTTCTATTATTTGATCAACTGTCTTTCCGTTTGCTCCTTCCCACGAACGCCATTGCTTTCCATAAACAGGGCCTAAATCGCCGGTTTCATCTGCCCATTCATTCCAAATGCGCACACCATTATCTTGTAAATACTTTATATTCGTATCACCTTGTAAAAACCACAGGAGCTCATGGATAATGGAGCGCAGATGCACTTTTTTCGTTGTTACAACTGGAAAACCCTCTTTTAAATTAAATCTCATTTGATATCCAAACGTACTAATTGTTCCAGTGCCTGTCCGATCTGATTTTTGCGAGCCGTGTGTTAGCACATGCTCGCATAACTGTAAATACTGCTTCATTGTTTGCTTCATCCCTTCACTCTGCTTGTTTCATTTTTAGAAGTGCTTCTTTACCAATTGTCCCTTTTGTTATGCCTAATTCTTCGCATTTAAACGTGACCGATTCAAGGGGCGCATCTAACAATTGATCAATTGTACGGACACCTACCGCTCTAGCAGCAAGAATGCCACGTTCTTTTAGTTTTTCATTTAACAGCGCAACATCCAATGCTCCGCACATAATATAACCAGCATCACATGTTACAGCCATAAAGTTGGTTTTTGGCAATTTAACGGTGATCGCCAAAAACGTTTCCCCTTCAATGCTAATTGGATCAACATTAATCATGGAACAATCGCTCCTTTTTCATCTCATTTCTTCACACATTATGAAAAAGTAAGCTTGTTTGTTCCTGTCTGCAATAATTTTGCCAGGATATCACGTAAAAACTCGGGTAGTAAATAATGCTTCCTTTCTGCATTGGCAATATGAGGAAACAAAAAACCAAACGTGTACATATCCAGTGTAGCTAAACGGTAAAGCTTCGTTTCAATAATGGGTTTTTCGTTTACAAGAATCCCTGTTGTTGTAATCGTAATTCCAGTAAACAGCATTAAACCTAATACTTTGCCACGAAATCCAAAGCCTTTTAACTCTAATTTCACAATATCATCTGTCTGTGCACGACGTATCGTCTCAATTAGCTGCTTCCCTGTTAACTCAACAATACATGGGTTAATGGGATGGGGGCAAATACGGTGAACATCCCCATACGTCACATCGCCTTTTGGCAAACTCTCCATTAGTACACCGGCATTCATCATTCCAATTTCTTCGTCGCACCACTCTGTTAATGCATCACATAATGCCTGTGTTGCAACCGATGGCTCAAACCATTTTACATCAAAAGGTTTAACAAGCGAAACAATTGGTTGTGATAGTGCCTCCTTAGCTTCTAAATTTAATGATTCTAATAGCTGTTTACTTCCTTTGTCTTCTATACGATTGGTAGGATCAATTAAAGTGGGTTGAACGCTTATGACATCCTTATTTTCAAATACTAACGTTAGCTCTCCAAACACATTCCCATGCTTTCCTGCTTGGGTTATCCATGTATCTTTTACTTTTAATCCATCTTGTAAACTATGATGGGTGTGTGCGCCAATAATGGCGGTAATTCCTTCCACCTCATTCGCAATCTGTTCGTCTTTAGGGAGTCCTAAATGAGATAGAAGGATCACTGCGTCTACTTTTTCTTTTAATTGGTCTACATGTGCTTGGATTCCTTCAATGGTATATGATACATCCCAACCAAGTTGTTCATAAAAATGCGTCATGGCAGATGTGTAGCCAATATAAGCTATTTGTAACCCTGCAATGGTATCGATATGGTGTGGAACTGCCCAGCTCGGGCGCAAACCAGTTTTTCGGTCAATCAAGTTTGCAACAATAACGTTAAAGTCCGCTTCACTATACATGTCATCTAACATTTTTTGCGAGAACGTAACCCCTTCATTATTCCCAATGGTCGCAAAGTCTACATTCGCTTCATTTAGTAATTGAATGTTTCCGATGCCCCCAGTTGCTTCTGTCATTGGATTTGCTCGATCCGCATGATCTCCTAAATCAACGTAGCGAACGTGCTCTTTTTGGCTATTTTTTATATGACCAACAATATTCGCCCAATGGTTAAAACCACTGTGAATGTCATTCGTATGATAAATGGATATAGTCGTTGTAATGATGGTTTCCTCCTTGAAGCAAGCTGGTTTACATGATGCCTTGAATGATTAGTTGAATGGCAAGAGCAATAAAGACAATTCTCATCACAATCATTAGTACAGTTGATTGTAAACGGCGATTTAGCCAAGCGCCACACTTTGCTCCGAAATAAGCGCCTGGAATAAGGGCAAGAACGAGTAACCACTCAACATGTCCACTCACTGCGTAGGCACCAGTACCAACAATTGCTGAGAATAAGACAAGCAACATGGCAGTGGCAGTCGCAATCTTTATCGGAAAACCGAATAAAAGCATCATCACAGGCACCATAATTGCCCCACCACCAACACCAAATAAACTCGATAAGAAACCGACCACAACGCTAATAAGAATGGCAGTAGGGTAAGAAAATCCATAAGCATACGGCTTTCCAGTGTCATCAATACCTGTTCGCCAGTATGCTTTCTCTACCTTTTTTTCTTTATGCTGTTGAGGTCTAAAAAACAAGCTTAACGCAATAAGCAGCATAAAAAAGCCGAAATAAATAAGAAATGCATCAGTGGGTAGGAGTCGACTTACAAAAGTTCCTAGTATCGCTCCAGGTGCTATACCAATGAGAAAGATAAACCCGCTTTTCACATCAATTGTATGCTGTTTCCCATAAGCGATCACAGAAGAAATGCCAGTAACAATCATTGTAGCGAGGGACGTTCCCGCAGCCGCCTGAGACGATAGTATTGGTACATCTACTAACACTAATGGTAATAGTAGCAATGCAGGAACGACAATAACGCCGCCACCAAGACCGAGCAGACTTCCAAAAGCACCTGCTATAAATCCTACAATAAGAAAAAGGATAATAAACACAAGTCATTCTCCTAGCTTTTAAAATAAATCAAGTTGTCGCGATGCTAAGTCTTTGTATGCGATATTCATATTTTGGATAAGCGACCGGGCATTGCCTGCCGCATGACCGCCAGAATTGTTATTGAATACAACAAACACATCATCCACTTTTTGCGACAAGCGTTGCAAGTTTTCTTCCCATTCCTTTAATTCTTGCTGATTGTAATCGTAGAGATAACGAACATCACGCCAGTTCTCTCCGTTACGAGGACCATTCCAACCGTGACGATTGCGACCATGGAATCGCACAAGCGTTTTTTCTTTTGTCGTCGGTTCTAAAATTGTAGGAATCGAGCCCGGGCCAGCTTGAGGTTCATCACAAATACTATGTATCCAATCATCTTCTCGCATATACTGTAACGTTTTCTCTTTATATGGAGCATCAAACCATGATTGATGACGAAACTCGAGGGCTGTCGGAAAATCTCTAAGCTTTTCACGAACAAACCGTAGCGCATGAACATGTTTTGTCGTTACATCAAACCACGGTGGAAATTGACATAAAACCATTGCTAATTTATTTGCCTGTATTAGTGGCTCTAACGAATCTTTAAACGCTTCATACATTTGATCTCTAGATGAAAAAGGCGATTCACCGCGCTGGTGCCCCGTAATGTCTTGATAAGCTTTCACAATAAATTTAAACGAATTGGGTGTTTCCCGAATCCATTTCTCCATTGATGCTCTCGATTGCACAGCATAAAAGCTAGA
Source organism: Shouchella oshimensis (assembly GCF_004375095.1). Lineage (NCBI taxonomy): Bacteria > Bacillati > Bacillota > Bacilli > Caryophanales > Bacillaceae > Shouchella > Shouchella oshimensis. The sequence goes on from NZ_SNUX01000001.1 coordinate 953,851, forward strand.
ATCTAGTTCCACAATAGGAAAATAACCAGCATACGTCTCTAATTTCTGATGAGACTTAACCCCTTCATATAATGAATAATGGTCGCCCCACCCGGTTAAACCAATGTATATCACATTCTGTTCCTCCAGAGATGTTTTTTTCTATTTTAACGTAAAAAAGAGAGAAATGCGATTCTCTCGTCTACTTAAAACAAACCAGTTAATTGCAAAAGCTCATCAATTGTCTTTTCCCATAAAAAAGAGAAGAACGGCATTCGCTCTTCTCTTTCTATCAAAAGGGTCTAGATTACCCGATTGAGCCTTCCATCTCAAACTTGATAAGACGGTTCATTTCAACGGCATATTCCATTGGAAGTTCTTTTGTGAATGGTTCAATGAAGCCCATAACGATCATTTCTGTCGCTTCTTCTTCACCAAGACCACGGCTCATAAGATAGAACAATTGATCCTCAGACACTTTTGATACCGTTGCTTCATGTTCAAGAGTGATGTTATTGTTCAAAATCTCATTGTACGGGATTGTATCAGAAGTGGACTCATTATCCATGATGAGCGTATCACACTCAATCTTAGATTTTGATCCATCTGATTTACGTCCAAAGTGACAAATTCCACGGTACGTTACTTTACCACCTTGTTTTGAAATGGATTTCGATACAATGGTAGACGAACAATTTGGCGCAAGATGCGTTACTTTTGCACCAGCATCTTGATGTTGGCCTTTTCCTGCAATCGCAATGGAAAGAACTGTACCTTTCGCGCCTTCTCCACGCATAATAACAGCTGGGTATTTCATCGTTAATTTAGAACCGATGTTTCCATCTACCCATTCCATTGTTGCACCTTTGTCAGCAACCGCACGCTTTGTTACAAGATTAAATACGTTTGGCGCCCAGTTTTGAATCGTTGTATAACGGCAATATGCGTTATCCTTTACAATGATTTCAACCACTGCACTGTGAAGTGAGTTTGTTGTATAAACAGGTGCTGTACAACCCTCAACGTAATGAACAGAGCTGTCTTCATCGGCAATAATTAACGTACGCTCAAACTGCCCCATATTCTCTGAGTTAATTCGGAAATACGCTTGAAGTGGCGTTTCAACTTTTACACCTTTAGGGACATAGATAAATGAACCACCAGACCATACAGCTGAATTTAGTGCAGAGAACTTGTTATCAGCAGCAGGAATAACAGAAGCAAAATGTTCTCTAAAGATGTCTTCGTTTTCTTTTAATGCAGAATCTGTATCTTTAAAAACAACGCCCAACTTTTCTAGATCTTCCTGCATGTTGTGATAAACAACTTCAGATTCATACTGAGCCGACACACCTGCTAGATACTTTTGCTCTGCTTCAGGAATACCAAGCTTATCAAACGTGTTTTTAATTTCTTCCGGTACTTCATCCCAAGAACGCTCTGTTTTATCTGATGCTTTAACGTAATACGTAATGTCATCAAAGTTTAGTTCCGAAAGGTCGCCACCCCATTGAGGCATTGGCATTTTATAAAATTGTTCAAGAGATTTTAAACGGAAGTCTAGCATCCATTTAGGTTCGCTTTTCATACGCGAGATTTCTTCAACGATCTCTTTTGTTAATCCACGTCCAGAACGGAAAATGGATACGTCACGATCCGAAAACCCGTATTTGTATTCACCGATATCAGGCATTTTTTTAGCCATTCGGAATCCCTCCTATTAGTTATGATGATGGTTTATCGTTCAAGCCTTGTTCAAGTGCTTTCCAGGCTAAGGTGGCACATTTGATACGTGCCGGAAATTTCGTTACACCAGATAAAGCCTCAATGTCTCCTAAATCAAACATGTCTTCATCATAGTCTTTTCCTTGCATCATATCTGAAAAAATTTGTGATAATGTTAATGCTTGTTCAACTGGTAGTCCTTTAATAGCTTGCGTCATCATGGAAGCTGAAGCAAGACTAATGGAACAGCCTTCACCAGTAAAAACCGCTTCTGAAACCTTACCATTTTTGACTTTCATTTGTACTTGAACACGGTCGCCACACGTAGGGTTGTTCAAGTTGACTGTTAGTGAATCACCGTCAAGTTCACCACGATTTCGTGGGTTTTTGTAGTGATCCATGATCACTTGGCGATACAGTGTATCTAAATCACGAGAAGACATCGCTAAAGTACTCCTTTGCCTTGACTAAACCGTTTACCAGAGCGTCAATATCTTCTTTTGTGTTATAAACATAATAACTTGCTCTCGCTGTCGCAACAACATTTAACCATTTCATTAGTGGCTGTGCACAGTGATGACCAGCACGAACAGCAATACCTTGTGCATCTAATACCGTTGCCACGTCATGGGGGTGTACGTCACCAAGCTGGAATGTAATCACACCAGCACGGTCACGAGGTCCAAAAATCGTTAAATCTGGAAGATCCTTTAACCGCTCAAACGAATAATCAACTAGTTCTTTTTCATGCTGTTCAATTTCATTAAAACCTATATCCGTAATAAAATCAATGGCTGCACCCATACCAATCGCTCCAGCAATAATAGGAGTTCCGCCTTCAAATTTCCAAGGAAGCTCTTTCCATGTGGATTCTTGTAAGCCTACAAAATCAATCATTTCACCGCCAAATTCAATCGGCTCCATGTTTTCTAGTAAGGCCTTTTTACCATATAAAGCACCGATACCCGTAGGACCACCTAATTTGTGACCGGAGAAAGCGAAGAAGTCGCAATTTAAGTCTTGTACATCCACTTTAATATGCGGTGCACTTTGTGCGCCATCAACGACCATAATAGCACCGTTCTTGTGGGCAATCGTTGCAATCTCCTTTATAGGGTTTACCGTTCCTAACACATTTGATACGTGCATAACCGAGACGATTTTTGTTTTTTCTGTAACAACATCTTCAACATCCGCTAAGGCAATTGTGCCGTCATGTTGAAGCGGAATGTATTTCAATATTGCACCTGTTCGCTTGGCTAATTGTTGCCATGGAATAATGTTTGAGTGGTGCTCCATTGGCGTAATGACAATTTCGTCCCCTTCTCGAACGTTTTCATCACCATAGCTTTGTGCAACTAAGTTCAGTGCTGTTGTTGTGCCTCTTGTAAAAATGACTTCTGCCGTTTCGTTCGCGTTGAGGAAGGCTCGTACTTTATCACGAGCGCCCTCATATTCGTCTGTTGCCATCGTCCCTAGTGTATGAACACCTCGGTGAACATTCGAGTTGTAGCGACGGTAATAGTCATCTAACTTTTCTATAACTTGAATCGGCTTCTGTGATGTAGCCGCACTATCGAGATAGACGAGCGGATTTCCATTCACATGCTGATCAAGGATTGGAAAAAGCTTCTTTATCTCCTTTGCGTTCATCGCTGTGCCTTTCTCTCGATAACAGAACGCATTTGTTTACGAACAGATTCCACTGGTAACTGAGAAACAACTGGCTCTAAGAAACCGTGGATAACAAGACGCTCTGCTTCAATACGAGAAATACCGCGACTCATTAGATAGAACATTTGCAGAGGATCAATTCGACCAACTGAAGCTGCGTGACCAGCTGTTACATCATCTTCATCAATAAGAAGAATTGGGTTTGCATCACCACGTGCACGTTCGCCTAGCATTAACACACGCTCTGTTTGCTCACCGTGAGACTTCGTCGCTGCTTTTTCGATTTTAGAAATACCATTAAAAATACCAAGAGCACGACCAGTCATAACACCATGCTTTAGAATGTATCCTTCAGAATGTTTACCGTAATGTTTAATAAGCGTTGTGAAGTTTTGTTTCTGCTGACCTGTACCAATTGTTACAAGCTTTGCATCCGCAAATGATCCGTCGCCAACTAAATACGTGGTGTTGTCAGCAACTGTATCGCCATCGTTCATTTGACCAAGTGCCCATTCAATACGACCATCCCGTTCTACATGACCACGACGAACAACATATGTTGTCGTACCTGTCGCAAGGGTATCAACCCCACCGAAAGAAACGCGGGCACCAGCGCCTACATATACTTCAGCGACTACGTTTGCTACTTTGATTCCCTCTCCATATGCTGCATAGTTCTCAACATAAGTAACAGAGCTATTGTCTTCAGCAACAAGAAGTACGTGGTTAAAAAGCCCACCATTTTCTTTTGATGATGCATAAAGTGCTTGTAGCGGTACTTCAACGTGTACATTTTTTGGTACATAGATGAATACGCCACCAGTCATTAATGCTGCATTCATCGCCGTTAATTTGTTCTCATCTTGTCCAACTGCCTCAGAGAAAAGATACTTTTTAACAAGGTCCCCATTTTCAACAAATGCTGTTGCAAGATCTTTAAAGATAACACCTTTTTCACTTAATTCTGGTGCACTTGTCTGATACACCGTTGATGCATTATCCTGAACAATTAAACTGTTCCCAGTTGCTTCTTCATCAAGATATTCACGGATTTCTGCTGATAGTTCATCTACAGCAGTGACAACTTTCGATTGTCCTAAGTCTTGCGTGAAGTTAACAAAATCCCAATTATGGATTTTCGTTTTATCTGGTTTAGGCAGCTCCAATGCCTCAACTTTTTCAAGAGCCGCTATACGTAGGTCACTGACCCATTTTGGTTCATTATTTAATTCAGAGCGCTTTATAACGTCTTCCGCTCCAATTATTGGATTTGTCTCAACTGACATATAATACCATCCTTTGCTGTTTTATCGTTAAAAGCAGTTTTGTCACTGAATTACGCTTCTTGACCAGCGTCCACTCGCTCATCTTCAATTCCAAGCTCTTCTTTAATCCAGTCATATCCTTCTGCTTCAAGACGCTCAGCAAGCTCTGCTCCCCCAGATTTCACGATACGACCTTGCATCATAACGTGTACTTTATCTGGTGTAATATAGTCAAGCAAACGTTGATAGTGAGTAATAATTAAGCATCCAAAGTTTTCGCCACGCATTTGGTTTACACCTTCAGATACAACTTTTAATGCATCAATATCTAAACCAGAATCAATTTCATCCAAGATCGCGATACGTGGTTCTAACATAAGCAATTGCAGGATTTCATTACGCTTTTTCTCACCGCCTGAGAAACCTTCATTTAAATAACGTTGCGCAAACGATTGATCCATATCAAGAACATCCATTTTTTCATCCATTTTACGAATGAATTTCATAAGAGATAATTCGTTGCCTTCTTCACGGTTTGCATTAATCGCTGAACGCATGAAGTCTGCATTCGTAATCCCACTAATTTCACTTGGGTATTGCATGGCTAAAAACATTCCCGCACGAGCACGCTCGTCCACTTCCATTTCAAGGACGTCTTCACCGTCCATTGTGACAGATCCGCTCGTAATTTCGTATTTAGGGTGACCCATAATAGCAGAAGCAAGTGTTGATTTACCTGTTCCGTTTGGCCCCATAATGGCGTGAATTTCTCCACCGTTTATTTCTAAATTAAAATCCTTTAAGATTTCCTTATCGTCAATAGAGACGTGTAAATTCTCAATCTTTAAGTTAGGTACAGACATGTGTATTCCCTCCATGAATTAAGCAAGCCTGCTTGTTCAAACAGACTTGCATGCTTTTTTTAATGATTATCAATCTATTCTCATTCTAATTTTATAACAAATACTCCTATACTTCAAGAAGACCGAGTTAGAAAAATCAACCTCATTTAAAACAGAGCCTTACGCAGAAGCATAAGGCTCTTTAAATTCGAGTTATGATTATGAACTTGTGTGTGACTGGATCGACTGAACAAGCTGATTACACGCATCATGCTCTTTTGTTCGCTCTCGTTCGATTTGCAAGCGTTTGTCTAAGCTGCTTTCATATTCGGCGTAGCTCACACCATGTCTTTGTTGTAATCCTTTTTCCATTTCACTTGTGTAGGAAAGTCGCATGTTCGTAATTGTCTCTCATCCTCTCTTGTTTTTAAAAGGGCTTCTTTTTTTACCCAGTATATCTAGTATAGCAATCAAAGTCTTCTTCCTCAAAAGAAAGAGAGCAGCAAAATCGCTACTCTCTCCTCGTATTCCCGGTTCCATTTAATTCAAACGTCCCCATCTTAAAAATGCTACTGTTTGCTTCCTTATTGTACGTGATTATCAAGTTCACGGTAGGCTTCTTGAACGAGTGTCGCTCCTTGACTTAACGCTGCCCCACTACCAAATGCCGTTGCAACAGATACGGCTTCCAGTAACTCTTCTTCACTACAGCCGTGATCGATGCATCCTTTTGTATGATAAATAATGCAATACTCATCTTGAGCATGAATACTCATTGCAAGAGCCATTAGCTGCTTATGTTTTTTTGAAATAGCCCCTTCTTTAAAACACTGTTCTGTAAAGTTATTATACTTTTCAGCAAAAATTGGCATCTTCTCTTCAAATGATCCTACACCTTTTTTGTAAACCATCATATGATGTTCCGTTGATGTATGTCCTTGTCGGTTCACGTCATTCGCTCCTTTATTTGTTATAAAGGTAGTATGAGCGGATTCATAAAAGGCATACACATTTTATTGAAACGCTTCTGGATAAGCGGTTTCGGCTAAAATTCTTGTTGCTTCTGCGATTCTCGGCCCTGGACGATCCATGATATCTGGTGGCATCTGCTCTAATTGATCTTGTTGAATGGCTTCGATTGTACTCCAACCATCCCGCTGGCGAATATCTTCAAGCGGATCTTCGATATAATTGACAGATGTATAAATGAGTTCTGGGTTTCGTGCAACCACTTCTTCATCACTAATACTCGCCCACCCTTCAACGTCCGAAAACACATTTTCTAACCCAGCGATTTCAATCATCTCATGTTGAAATGTACCTGCACCTAGCGTCCAAATATCTGGAGATGGACTTATTTCAAAATAGACGGAACGCTTCTCAACATCTGCAACGGCTTCAGCGATTTTATCAAATTCTGCTTTCATTTCTGTAATTAATCGTTCTCCTTCTTCAGGAACAGCAAGCACATCAGCAATAGTTTGAATATCTTCAAAAATGTCATCCATCGTTTGTGCAGAGTCAATGGCAAAGGCAGGCAAGCCGACATCATTCAGCTGTGCCATCTCATTCGAACCATAGTCATACCCAATAATAAGATCAGGGTCCAGTTCAAGCATCCGTTCAACATATGGATTTTCATATTCAGCAACAACTTCTATTTCAGTCACTTCTTCCGGATAAACATCTGTATCCGATACACCAATCACTTTATCGCCTTGTCCTAAAGCGAAGATAATTTCCGTGTTACTAGGTAGAATAGAAATAATGGTTTCAGGAGGCTCGTCAAACGTTAGTTCCATTCCACGTGCATCTTCCACTGTATAACCTGTCTCATTTTCTTCGTTTGCAGCATCATTACAAGCTGTTAAGACAAAACTAAAAGCAACTGTCGTATAAAGCCATTTTTTCATTCTTTTCGTCCCCTTTTTTTTGGATAAGATTGACTCTTAAACGGTATTTCGTTTACGCCTTCTTGTTTGTTTATGTATACAGCTAAAAGAAATAAGACATTTGCTAGCAGGTGTATATAATCCATTAATATCTTTGGTACATCTCTTTCTAAACGAACAAAGTGGAGTGCCCGGACAGACTTCTTGGCTTCACTTCTTGCGATGTGAAGCGCACTTGCCGCATAAGATCCTTGTGGTAGTAAAAATTGTTGAATGTCTTCTCGAACCTCAACTTCATATTGATCATAAACATCACTTAACCACTGTAACGCTTCTTGTCCAATGGCTTGCTCGCCACGAACAGATCCATTTAAATGATAGGCATATTCAGTTAATTGCAGAAGGAGCGCTTTTTCTCTAGGATACGAATCAACTAACCCTGCTGCTTGTCCAATTCGCACAGCTAGCGAATCGGTGCGTATTTCGAAATCAACTACACTACCTTCTTCACGCATGTACGGATAACATAAAAAACGCATATCTCTCTTTTTGGTCACTGGTTTTCCTCCTCTTCCCCCGCTAATCATACAAATAATTAGACGGCTAAAGCAATAAAAAAGAAAGCGGCTGGGACATAACTAAAAGTAGTATTTGAAAAAGACGAATAGTCTAAACTATGCTGAGTAGCACCGCTACAGGAGAATCCTTCCGTTACTTTTCATATAAAATAAACGACGAACGTTCCTATTTTCAGGAATGTTCGTCATTTTGGTCTGTCTATCTACTTTTGTCCCAGCCTCTTTACTTTATTATTCAGCAGGAATCACCGCTCCGTTATATGTCTCTTCAATAAATGACTTAATGTCATCTGATCGTAAAACCTCAACAAGGGCTTGAATCGCTTCATCGTTCTCATTTCCACTTTGAACAACAATTAAGTTTACATAAGGATTATCTTCGCCTTCAATAGCAATGGAGTCTTCTGTTGGCGAAATGTCAGCACCTAAAGCATAGTTTGAATTAATTGCCACCACTTCTGCTTCATTTGTTTGGTACGCTTGAGGCAAGAATTCTGCATCTGGACTCATATCAAACACTAGATTTTTTGGATTTTCTACAATATCTGCTTCAGTTGCATCTACAGAAACCCCTTCTTCAAGTGTGAGTAACCCGTTTTCTTGAAGCAAAGAAAGGATTCTTCCTTGATCAGCGACTGAATTACTCATCATCACCGTCGCGCCATCTGGAATGTCATTTAAGTTATCGTAGTCTTGCGAATAAAGTCCAATAGGTTCTACATGAATCGCACCAGCTTCAGCAAAATCAAAATTTTCATTTTCAGCCATTTGATCTTCTAAATATGGGCGGTGTTGAAAGTAATTCGCATCAAATTCGCCATCTGCCAACCCCATATTCGGTAAAATATAATCTTGAGCAACTTGAATATCAAGAATGATTCCTTGCTCTTCTAAAATTGGCGCTGCTTCTTCCAAAATTTCAGCGTGAGGAATATTGGATGCACTAATGCGGATCGTTGTTTCTTCTTCGTCTCCACCATTCTCTCCTGTGTTTGTATTGTCTTCATCCCCTGATCCACAAGCTACTAAAGCAAATGATACACCTGCAATCCCTACGGTTTTTAAAAATGTCTTCATTCTAAATCTCTCCTTTTTTTATCTTTTATCTAAACGATTGACCAAGAAATCGCCGATCATTTGGAATATAAATACAATCGCTAAAATGACAATCGTTGCCATAATCATGACATCCGTATTTGTCCGTTGAAACCCTTGTTGAAACGCTAAGGTACCAAGACCACCGGCACCAATAGTACCAGCCATTGCGGTATACCCAATTAAAGCTACCGTTGTTACAGTAATACCTGAAATTAATGCAGGCATGGATTCTGGCAACAACACTTTAAAAATAATATGTCCATTTGATGAACCCATTGCTTGGGATGCTTCCACAACTCCTTTATCAACTTCACGAAGCGCAATTTCTACCATTCGCGCATAGAAAGGTGCTGCACCAATGATTAGCGCTGGTAGAGCGGCACTAGGACCAAACATGGTTCCTACTACAGCACGAGTAAATGGGATAAGCAATATAATTAAGATAATAAATGGAATCGAACGGGAGATATTAACAACTGCACCGACAAAGGTATAAAAGAAGCGATTTTCCCAAGGATTTCCTTTTGCTGTTAAATAAAGAAATAAACCGAGAATAATGCCTAAAAAGAATGTGGCGACAGCCGCAATAACAGTCATATAAACCGTTTCATAGGTGGCTAGCCAGAGATTTTCCCAAACAACATTTGGAAAGAGTCGATCAAGCATGCTTCAACACCTCCACTTCCACTTGCTTACTGCGTATCCATTCTAGTGCTGCCACGATTGTTTCCTGTTCTCCTGCAACTCGTAAATATAACTTACCGTAAGAGCCTTGCTGTAACTTTGATATATTTCCTTGTAATATTGAAATGTCGATCGGAAAAGAGCGAATTAGCTCCGTCACAAGTTGATCTTCTGCTGGATTGCCGATAAACGTCAAGGCAAAGATTTGCTCACCTTCTGAAAGGGTGACATCGTCTAGCATAAGCTCATCCGATTGAACATGTGCAACTTGCTTAACAAATTCCTTTGTCATTGCTTCTTTCGGACGACGAAATACATCAATAACAGGTCCTTGCTCGACAATCTTTCCATCACTCATTACAGCCACTTCATGGCAAATTTTTTGAATAACGTGCATTTCATGAGTTATAAGCACAATGGTTAAATTAAGCTTCTTATTTATATCCGTTAACAAATCTAAAATGGAATCCGTTGTTTTTGGATCAAGTGCCGACGTTGCTTCATCACACAACAACACTTTTGGGTTATTAGCTAATGCCCGTGCAATGCCAACTCGTTGCTTTTGACCACCACTTAGTTGTGCTGGATAGTTATTTTCTCGTCCACGTAACCCAACAAGATCAATCAGTTCTTCAATTCGTTTTTTTCGCTCAGCCGCAGGTACTTTCGCGACTTCTAACGGGAACGAAATGTTTTCCTTCACTGTTCGTGACCACAGTAAATTAAAGTGTTGAAAGATCATACCGATCTTTTGACGTTCTTCACGTAACGCTTGTTTTCCAAGTGTTGCTAAGTTAACACCGTCTAACAGAACCTCTCCAGTAGTGGGTCTTTCTAATAAATTTAATAATCGTACGAGTGTACTTTTTCCTGCGCCACTATAACCAATGATACCAAAGACATTCCCTTTGCTAATATGCAAATCTACTTGATCTACAGCATGCACAGTGGTTGTTTTTGTCGCATATGTTTTACTGATTCCTGTTAACGAAATCAAGTCATTCCCTCCAATTATAAAAAAACCTTCCTGTAAGATGTCAGGAAGGTTTACCTATGATCATCTCATCTTTCAAAGCTTATGGCTTTGCAGGATTTAGCACCTTCAAACATTACGTTTGCGGTTGCCGGGTTTCAACGGGCCAGTCCCTCCACCACTCTGGATAAGAATTATTCTTTTAATATAATAAGGGCATCATAGCACGATGGGTATCAGCCGTCAATCCCTTTCTCCATCGTTATAAGTCCAGTTGCTTTTTCGTATCCAGCGTATTCAATTGTTCATGTTCTGCTACCTTTTTTTGAAACACAAGTAAAAAATAGATAGACCCAATCACATAAAGCGTTGCAGTAATACAGAAAACGATCGCATAGCCTTTGTACGCCCCGTATAATGCTACGATTCCCATTGAAACTGGTCCCATTAACGCCCAACCTAGCTGAAACACCATTTGTGTGACTGAGTTAGCCGTTCCTCTCATCTGAGGATGAATTAATCTCATAACAAGGGCTGCTTGAATTGGATTACCAGCATTCATTAGTGCTTGCCTAAAAAGAAAACCAATAATGGCGAACCAAATGACATTTGTAAATGCTGTCATGAGTAAGAACGGAATTGAACCCATTTGTAGTAAAAAAACGGCACGAACCTCTCCTACCCGGTCAACGACTTTTGGTCCAATAAGCATAGCAAAAACGGTCATAGCCTGGCCTAACGATAACACAAGACCGATTGTTGAATAGTTTAAATGGAATCGATCGTTGAAATAGAGATTCAAATACGGAATAACGAGCCCTGAGCCAAACCCAATTAGTAAGCTGGAGAAAGCAAATAAACCAATGAGTTTCCATTCTCTTTTTTTTGGTATGTACGATGACGCACTAGCTAATTTTTGTACACTGTTTATTTTTTGTGATTCTCGTACCTTAAATAAAGGGAAACATGCGACAACTGCTACTAAACAAGCACTAAATAATGTCACTTGAATCGATTGAAGCATTGTTAACGAGGTCCAAGCAAATAAACTATCTGTCATCATGCCACCAAATAAATGCCCAAAAACATTTGCTGCCATCATTAACGCAGCATGGAGAGAAAACAACTTCACTCGTTGTTTTTCCTTTGAGTGCTCTGCTAATAAAGGAATAGCAGACACTTGTAGAAAAGCGAAGAAAAATCCAGTTACACCTGCTCCTGCTACTAACACCCATTCAGCAGAACCTACTGATCGAATAAAAAAACTGACTGCTAGCATACTCGCTCCGATTAACAACATGTTCTTACGTCCAAAGCGGTCACCAATAATACCAGCTGGTAACAACGCTATTGCTGTTGCCGCTGCTTGGAAAGCGATAATGGAGCCGTTTACTTGATCACCATAACCCAGTTCTCGAACAAAAAATGGGTACATGACAATAAAGATACCCATAGCTGTATTAAAGCAAAGTGACGACAGAAAAAAAGAACGAACAGTCTGATTATAAGGATGAAACAACTTTGTTATTATGTTCACAGCAACGTCCCCATTTAGCGGTTATTTCGTCTCTCTAAGTAATTATACGAAATCACCGCTAATAAGGGTAGCGTTTAATGCCAACTATCCTCAATAAACGAAGTTACTTCATTCCAACCTTCATTCTGTGCTTGAAAGATTTGCTCATTATTAAAGATATAGCCAGAATTCATATGATGTTGAAGGCCTTGACTTGTCTCAATGACTTCCCCAATCATTGCACCGTCGACATATAACTTTAGTCGACCTCCGTCATACTTTGCGACAACTTTTTGAGTGATATTTACGTTTTCCATAAATTCCTCCTTGGGCCTCTCCGCCTACCTTTATCGTATGTGCGAGAGCTAGCTCCTATCCGAGGGAAGATCAGCCAAATAAAAAAAAGCCTGTTAAACAGGCTTTTACTCTTCTTCATTAATCATGCTACTATATTCACTTGGAGACATGAGCTTGTCCAGTTCACTTGAATCTGCTGGCTCTACAACAATCATCCATGCTTTTTCGTAAGGTGACTCATTCACATACTCTGGTGAGTCATCTAAGTCTTCATTCACTTCAATGACTTTACCGCTTACTGGCGCATATAATTCTGACACAGTTTTTACTGATTCTACACTACCAAACGGTTCATTTGCTTCAATTTCATCCCCTACTTCAGGTAATTCAACAAACACAATATCACCTAGTTCTGATTGCGCAAAGTCCGTAATTCCAATTCGTACGTTTCCATCTTCCGTTTTTACCCATTCGTGTTCCTCAGAATACTTTAGCTCTTGTGGTAATTTACTCATGTCGTCCCCTCCATCGTTACGGTCTCCCCATCATCATACATGAAAATAACTGTTCCGAAAAGGAGAACTTATTTGAACGTAATCTTAAGCCCAATTTGTTTCAAATTGTTCTTCTTTAAATCCCAATGTAACTTTCGCTCCATCTGTTACAATTGGTCGCTTAATCAACATTCCGTCGGACGCCAACAATTCATATTGCTCTTGCTCTGACATATGCGCTCGCTTATTTTTCAAGTCCAGCTCACGATATTTTTTCCCACTTGTATTAAAAAATGCCTTTAGCTCTAAACCACTTTTTTGATGTAACTTTTTTAGCTCCTCAGCACTAGGGGGGTTGTCTATAATATGAATGGCTTCATATGAAACACTTTGTTCATCCAACCACTTCTTCGCATTACGGCATGTACCACATTTCGGGTATTCATAGAATGTTACGCTCATTTTTTGTCCTCCTTATGTATCCTTCGTTACTCACGGACATTTTACCATAATTGAAAAGGAAACAGCGAATCGCTGCTTCCTTCTCTCTGAGGAGAACACTCCTTGCGAGAGGAGCATTTATTTTTTTTTTGAGGAATTACCCTCAAAAGTGTTACTATTTTTACACTACGAATTTCTTTTCAGCAATGACTGCTTTGGCAATCTCTCGCTTCTTTCCAACGACGTTAATCGGTGTATGTCTTGTTAATTTCTTTAACATTGACAGCATCGTGCGAAGTGTATCACCCTCTTCAACGTGAACGAGTGCTTTTTTCGCATTTGCTTCAATACGATTAATGGCTTCTTGTGCAAATACTTGAGTCATTAATAATTTTTGATTTTGTGCGTCAATTGAAGACTTCTGAATGGCTTTCTCAGTACGTAAGATGACAGATTCTAGTGAGTAAATATCGTTCACAATATCAGCAACAACCGCTAGAATTTCTTGTTCCTTGTCGAGTTCAGGCCCATATTTTTGCGCACCTGTTCCAGCAATCATCAAGAAAATTTTCTTTGCCATTCCTAATAAATACTTTTCTTGTTCAAGGGGCTCATCGCCTACTTCTTGCGGCATTAACATCATTAATTCTTCTTGAAGCGCTGTAGCCTTTTCAAGAAACGGTAGCTCCCCTTTCATTGCTTTACGCAAGAGGGTACCAGGAACAAGCATACGGTTAATTTCATTTGTCCCCTCGAAAATTCGATTGATACGAGAATCACGATAAATACGCTCTACTTGATACTCAGCCATAAATCCATAACCACCATGAATTTGAACCGCTTCATCAGCGACAAAATCAAGGGTTTCAGAGCCATCAAATTTATTTAAAGAACATTCAATAGCATATTCTGCAATGGCATTTGCTACTGCACGACCATCTTTTTGTTCTTCTTCAGTAAGACTTGCAAACCGATCTTCAATCAAGCCGCCTGTTCGATAAATGGCACTCTCTGATGCGAAAATTTCGGTCGCCATTGACGCTAGCTTTTCTTGGATTAAACGAAACGATGCGATCGGTGTTTTAAATTGTTTACGCTCGGTTGCATAAGTCGCTGCAAGTTCAAGCGCTACTTTTGCACCGCCAATACATCCTACACCTAGCTTATAACGTCCAATATTTAAGATGTTAAACGCGATGATATGACCTCGACCAATTTCACCTAATACATTTTCTACAGGAACGGTTGCATCCTCTAATACTAGTGTACGTGTTGATGATCCTTTAATACCCATTTTCTTTTCTTCAGGGCCAGTCGATACGCCATCAAATTCTTTTTCAACAATAAAAGCTGTAAATTTCTCACCATCAATTTTTGCATACACTACAAACACATCTGCAAAGGCAGAGTTTGTTATCCACTGCTTCTCTCCATTTAGTACATAATGTGTTCCTTCTTCGTTTAAAACCGCTGTTGTTTTGGCGCCTAAAGCATCTGAGCCTGAGCTTGGCTCCGTTAGAGCGTAGGCAGCAAATTTTTCACCTGTTGCAAGAGCGGGTAAATATTTTTTCTTCTGCTCGTGAGAACCAAAGAACACAATCGGTAGTGTACCAATCCCTACGTGTGCACCATGGCTTAAACCAAATGCCCCTACTCGACTAAAGCGTTCGGATATAAGAGAAGAGCTAATCTTATCTAGACCAATACCACCATATTCTTCAGGAACATCCGCTCCGAGTAAGCCAAGCTCACCAGCTTTTTTAAGTAAACGTGTTGTGTGCTGGAATTCATGATTTTCAATTGCGTCAACATACGGTTTAACATCTTTCTCAATAAAATCCTCTGTAGTCCGTGCAATCATTAATTGCTCTTCTGTAAAATCTTCCGGTGCAAAATAGTGTGTTGCATCAATATCTTCTAGTAAAAAGCTACCACCTTTTAATAAATTCCCTGTTGCTTCACTCATCTCTATTTCCTCCTCAAGCGTTTAAATAAGTTCAAATACCCCTGCAGCACCCATTCCTCCACCAATACACATGGTTACAACACCAAATTGTTGGCCTCTTCGCTTCATTTCGTGGGCTAACGATAAAGTTAGTTTCGTACCTGTACACCCAAGTGGATGACCAAGTGCAATCGCGCCACCATTTACATTTACTTTGTTATGGTCGAGACCAAGTGTACGGATAATGGCTAATGACTGGGAAGCAAATGCCTCATTTAGTTCAAACAAACCAATGTCCTCTAACTGTAAACCAGCTTGGCGAACGGCTTTTGGAATTGCTTCAATCGGTCCAATACCCATAACTTCTGGAGCTACACCTGCAACTGCAAAGCTTCGAAATGCAAGAAGTGGTGATAGTCCACGTTCATGAGCTTCTTCTTTTTCCATTAACAAAACGGCCGCAGCTCCATCACTCATTTGTGATGAGTTTCCTGCTGTAACTGTCCCTTTCAACTGAAACGCTGGTTTTAGCTTTCCAAGTCCTTCAATGGTTGTATCTGCTCTTACACCTTCATCTAAAGCAACCATTCGATCGAGTATACTTACTTTTCCATCTTCACCCAGTACATGCTCTTCCACATGGACGGGTACTATTTCGTCGTCAAAATGCCCATTTTTCATCGCCATTGCTGCTCGCCGGTGGCTTTCCATGGCAAATGCGTCTTGGTCCGAACGACTAATATCATATTGCCGAGCAACCTCTTCGGCTGTATAGCCCATCGACATATAGTATTCAGGTGCTTCATCAATAAGTTTCGGGTTTGGCTTTACTACGTGACCACCAATTGGAATCATACTCATTGATTCAGCCCCACCAGCTACAATTACTTTACTTTGTCCGAGCATAATACGCTCTGCACCGTACGCAATCGTTTGAAGACCTGATGCGCAGTAGCGATTAATGGTCACAGCAGGTACCGACTGCGGAATGCCTGCTAGCACACTTAAGTTACGCGCCATATTCATTCCTTGTTCTGCTTCAGGCATGGCACAACCAATAATGACATCTTCTATTTCATTCAGTTCTACGTTGCCAGCTCTGCGTATTGTCTCCTTTACTGCGGTAGCTCCTAAATCATCTGAACGTACATGGGCGAATGCACCTCGCTTCGCTTTTCCAACAGGCGTTCGCGCACCTGACACAATGACAGCTTCTTTCACGAACGATCCCTCCTAATTACGTAATGGCTTTCCTTTAGTAAGCATATACTGCATACGTTGCTGCGATTTCGGCTCTCCTATCAAGCTAAGAAAAGCCTCTCGTTCTAAATCAAGTAAGTATTGCTCATCCACAAGTGTTCCTTCTTTTAAGCGACCACCAGAAAGGACGAAAGCAAGCTTCTTCGCAATCTTTAAATCATGTTCTGATGCATAGCCGCCCCACTTCATCATTTCTGCCCCTAGCATTAACGTTGCGTAACCAGCTTCTCCTGTAACAGGAATTTTCTTTTTTACTGGTGCTTTATAGCCACTGTTATAAAGGGAAATCACTTTCTGCTTCGCTTCTTCATTTACAAAAAGATCATTCATCACAATGCCGTCCCGATGATTCATGAACCCGTTTTCCCTTGCTTCAGCAGCAGATGTGGATACTTTTGCTGTTGCAATCGTTTCAAAGGTTTCGCGTACAGCTTTTTGTAGTTGAGCAGGCGTTTCCCCAAAGCGCTCTATGTTTCTCAGATACAATTCTTTGTTACCGCCGCCTCCTGGGATGAGACCTACGCCAACTTCCACAAGTCCCATATAAGTTTCATGGCTTGCTTGTATACTTGCAGCTGGTAAGCTAATTTCAGCGCCTCCTCCAAGAGTCATTTGGAAAGGTGCTGTCACAACAGGTACATTGGCATAACGAATATTCGCTGTTGCTTGCTGGAACTGTTTCACGACTAAATCCAGTTCAAAGAAGTTATCATCTTGTGCTTCCATTAGCATCATCATTAAATTGGCGCCAACGCAAAAGTTCTTGCTTTCATTTCCAATTACAAGGCCTTTAAAATTCTTTTCCACTTCTACGATGGATTTATTAATCATTTGAATGACATCAAGACCAATGGAATTATTAGGAGATGTGAACTTCAATAAGGCTACATCGTCTCCAACATCAATTAAAGAAGCACCTGTATTTTTTAAAACTGTATTCGTTTTCACTAAATGATGAAGGGACAAATATTTTTCGTGCTGACGAATTGGTGTGTACTGCCCTTCATGAAGAAATTGACCATCTTCGTAAAAGCCTTCTTTGCCATTGTTATAAAGGTCTTCAACCCAACTCGGAATCGAGCGGTTTTCCTTCTTCATTTTTTCAACTGTTTGTCTAAAACCTAGGGCATCCCAAAGTTCGTACGGCCCCATACTCCAGCCAAATCCCCAGCGCATGGCTTCATCTACTGCTAGAACGTCATTGGCAATCTCATACGTTTTTTCGGCTGTGTAAAGTAATACTGGGCTAATAATATTCCAAAGCAATTCGCCTGCTCGATCATTAGCAAAAACAACGGTTTGAATTTTTTGATTCTTAGACGTCAACGTTTTCGTTTTTTCAATTGAAGGTGCTTTTAGTTTCTTTCGCTCTTGATACTCCATTGTTTCAGGATTTAGCTCATAAATAACACCGTCTTTTTTTTGAAAGAAGCCTTGCCCTGCCTTTGCACCAATCCAACCTTTAGTTGCCATTTCCTGCATAAAACCAGGAGGATCGAACATCCTCTGCTCATCCCCTGTTGCAACATCGTGAACATTTTTTGCTACATGTAAAAATGTATCTAAACCAACAACATCTAACGTCCGAAACGTCGCACTTTTAGGACGACCTATTAGCGTCCCCGTAACAGAATCTACTTCACCGACTGAATAACCACCACGAAGCATTTCATGAACCGTTACAAGTAAACCATACGTGCCAATACGATTTGCAATAAAATTCGGTGTGTCTTTGGCTTCAACTACTCCTTTTCCTAAAGACTGTTCAGCAAAGGAACGTACAAACTCTACTACTTCCTGTTTTGTTTCCTCTAGCGGGATTACTTCAAGAAGTTTTAAGTAACGTGGCGGGTTAAAGAAGTGTGTCCCAAGAAAATGCGCTTTGAAGTCCCCACTACGTTCCTCTGCCATTGCTTTAATTGAAATCCCAGATGTATTTGATGACACAATGGAACCTTCTTTTCTTACACGATCAATTTTTGCAAATAATTCTTTTTTCGCTCCTAGATTTTCAACGATGACTTCAATAATCCAATCGACTTCCTTTAAGCGATGCAAGTCATCTTCCACATTACCGGTTTCAATTAAATCAACATTCTTTTTTGAAGCAAGTGGTGCTGGCTTTTGTTTTAACAGCTTTTTAACCGCCGTATCAGCTAAGTGATTACGGGCTCGTTTTTTCTCAGCGGTTGCAACACTCGCTGATGCCCCTCCTGCTTCCTTTTCTTTTGGAACAATATCAAGAAGTAAAACAGGAATTCCTGCATTTGTTAAATGAGCGGCGATACTTGCCCCCATAACACCTGATCCAATGACAGCTGTTTTTTTTATGTGACGTGACATCGTTCGTGTCATCCTCCTCTCATACTAAAACGAATGAATACTCATTCATTTTTTGAGCTAAAAAAAACGCTCGTGACATAAGCTTTCTTTCACTATACCGAATAATGATAGCGTTTGCAATACCATTTTTCTACAGTTTTATCTTTATTTTTTGTATAAAACAAGCTCATTACAAAATACTAACAGTGATTGTCATTTCTTAAGGAGGTATAAGATGGACCAACAACAACAGCATTTTCAACAACAACCAACAGCTCAAACAAGAATGCAAGAAGCTCCAGCTGTCATTACAGGTAAAGATTTAAATTATATTAACGATATGATGGCCTGGAATTTAACAGCATCTAAAAAAGCTCATGCATTTGCACAAAGCTGCCAAGATCAAGAGATTAAGCAAGCGATTGATCAAGCTGGCCAAATGCATCAACGTCATTATGAGCAATTTTTACAATTGTTGCAAAGTCAAAATCAACCACCCACTTATCAATAAGGAGGCTATTTTATGAGTCAACAGCAAAACCTTCAGAATCCAAAAATCCAAATTCCGACTACATCGGCAATGACGGATCAAGATTATATTACCGATATGCTCTCAACAGAGAAATACATCACCGTGTCTTATTCGATTGCAGAGCATGAAGCAAGTCATGAAGCTTATTATCAAACAATACATCAAGCAAATAATGAGGCTTCGCAAATGCAACGCTCTCTTTACGAGACAATGTTCCGTAAAGGACTTTACGGCTTAACACCAACGCAAGATACCCAAATCCAGCAAAGTGTTCAACAGCACACAACGGATAAAGCACAGTTACCGTATCAATAATGTGATAACGGGAAATATACAAAAGCTAGGCGTACTGTTTATTCGGGTTCGCCTAGCTTTTTTTGTTACTAAACAGAACCCACCTCTTATATTCGCGCAAAAAAACGTTGCTTCCCTAAAGCTCTAAGATAATGTTGGAAAAAGTCTTCGTTCTGATTAACCAACACACCTTCTTTTCCTACAATACCTAGTTTTCGCAAGATGGGCTCTACACTTTTTGCAACTCCTATTGGCTTATAATGGATAAATTGTTCTCTTATAAAATAGTCCATTTGACCAACTGAATACGCATCAGGGTTCTTTCCTCCTGCAACATAAATGGAATCATATAGCAACGGTGAACCAGTGAGAAAGCTCGCATCTGGAATAAACGAGACTTGATCCGTACCGTCTACTTTTGCCTGTTTTTCACTTAGATATTCTATTTGAACACCCTCACTTTTTAATCGATCCACAACACGTTTTGTCTCTGGTCCGTCGAATCCCTCTGTCAACAATACTCCTACTTTTAACCATTGAACCGATTCTGGTTGGTGTGCCATACTTAAAGCCGGAGAAGACCTTCTTTCTTTAGACTCTGTTGTCGTTGGTGGTTGAACCCCAATTTGTTTGGCTACAACTGTAGCAAGTTCTGTACTTACGCGACCGATTTGATTAATCATTTGCTTCCGAACAGATTTACTCATCACTTTTCCTAATTCAAAGCTAAATGCGTTTGCTATATGGTCTCTTTCCCAGCTGCTCATACTATTCCAAAACAATCGGGCCTGTGAATAATGATTTACGAAGCTTTTCGCTGTCTTGCGAATCTTTACTCCATTCACTTTTTCTGGATACGTTACGAAGCCACCCTTCTTTGGATTCACTTCATAAGGTGTGTTGTTCCACAATGAATTTTTATGGTAATTTACTTTCCCTTTATCGACGATATAACGCATAGCCCCATCACGTTGATTATTGTGGAAAGGACAAATAGGGCGATTAATTGGCAAGTCTTGATGATTCGTACCAACACGGTACAACTGTGTGTCGGTATAAGAGAACAGCCTCGTTTGTAAAAGCGGATCATCTGTAAAATCAATCCCTGGAACAATATTTCCTGGATGCAAGGCCACTTGTTCTGTTTCAGCGAATACATTTTCCACATTACGATTCAAACGCATTTCACCAATGATACGCACGGCTACCTCTTCTTCGGGCCACAGTTTTGTTGAATCCAAAATGTCAAAGTCAAAAGAAAACTCATCCTTCTCCTCTATCACTTGAATACCTAGTTCCCAAACGGCTTCTCCACCTGCTTCAATGATATTCCACAAGTCCCGCCGATGAAAATCAGGATCAATGCCACTTAATTTTTGCGATTCATCCCAAACCAGAGAGTGAATACCTGCTTTTGGCTTCCAATGGAATTTCACAAAATGTGCTTTTCCCGCCTCGTTCACAAGACGAAAGGTATGTACCCCAAACCCTTCCATTGTTCGAAAACTGCGTGGAATGGTTCGATCGCTCATAATCCACATCATCATGTGAGCAGATTCTTCGTTATTTGCGATAAAATCCCAAAAATTATCATGTGCAGTGGATGCTTGTGGAATTTCATTATTCGGCTCTGGTTTGACCGCATGGATTAAGTCTGGGAATTTAACGCCATCTTGAATAAAAAAAACAGGAATATTATTGCCAACTAAGTCGAAATTTCCTTCTTCCGTGTAAAATTTCAATGCAAAACCACGCACATCTCGCACGGTTTCTGCAGCTCCTTTTGAACCAGCCACTTCAGAAAACCGAAGAAAAACAGGCGTTTCTAAGCTAGGATCTTGCAAGAAATGAGCTTTTGTCAGTGCTTTTTGGGATTCATACACACGAAACGTACCATATGCGCCGTAGCCCCTTGCATGAACAACCCTCTCCGGTATCCGTTCGCGATCAAAATGAGATAACTTTTCCCGCATCATAAAGTCTTCAAGTAAACTAGGTCCCCGCTCACCTGCTTTCAATGTATTCTCATCATTTGCAATGCTAATGCCCTGGTTTGTTGTTAATGGTTTATTGTAATTATTTCGAGAAAACTGTTCGACTTGCTCTGCTTTACGATTTGGTCTTTTCGGCTTCCGTTCCACCTGCAACACCTCCACTGACTATCGTATTCATCTTGTATTTCATATATGTTTATTGAAAAACTCAACACAAAAACACACTTTCGCCCATTTAATTCGAAAGTGTGTTTTTCCATAAATGAAATTGATGAACATAGGTGGTATAAGCAAAAGTGTCGAATTCTTCTCCACATTCGTGCATAATCCATGGGTGTGGTTGGTGTGCAATGCCTACTTCATAACCATTGTGCTCAAAAAGCACACTTTGGCTAACATCGTAAAAATGCCAGCCATCGAACTGCTCTTGCCATGGCAGGTCATATTGAGTTGCCATCATCACTCCATCAATAACTGCTGCGCTTTGAAATGCATAATCAGCCTCAATAAATGATAAATAACCATACGTATCACGTTTTTCTAAGATTTTGCCTGCTTTCTGTTCACTTTCCCACCAGACGCTATTTTCCGGTAATTCTTTCGCGCCAATCACGCCAAACATTCCTAAATTCGGGTGGTTTTCAAACAGAAACAGTAAATCATGAAGAAACATCCGATTAATAATCATTGTATCTTGGTGAAGATACACTTTGTACTTTGCATTCGACTGTTGAAGGGCCTCATTATAGCCACTGGTCATGCTTTTCGCATTCCGAATGGCAATTTTTTCAACTGTATAGCCTCTAGGTAAATACAACATGTCAATGTGGCTAACAGAACGCTGGTAAAGCACTTCATCATTGACGCACGTTATAAAGCAAATCTTCTTTTTATTCGTCATAGTAGGCCACTCTCCTAACTACCCTATCTGGAGCAGTATATTCAAGATGGCCTGAGGCGTGCCTATGATTTTATTATCCTATTTCCTTTAAACGTTGAAGTGCATTTTTTAATTTCGTTAAGCCCTCATCAATCTGTTCTTTCGTGATCGTAAGCGGAGGAATCATTCGAAGAACCTCGCCTTCATTTCCACAAAAATAAAACAACACACCTTCTTCAAGAGCGAGATCAAGAATCTGAGCTGCTAGCTCGCCATCTTTTCTCCCTGTCTCAGGATGAACAATTTCAATACCAAACATCATACCGAGATGGCGAATTGAACCTATGCAAGGATATGCCTGTTGAAGTTTAGTCAGTTCCTCGGCAGCGTAACTTCCTACTTCTTTTACATTCGAAAGCACGTTTTCTTCTTTAATAATCTGAAGTGTTGCTCGAGCGGCGGCACAGGCTATTGGATTACCGCCAAATGTCGTTGCATGGCTTCCTAATGGCCACTGTTGCATCAGTGTGTGGTTCGCTACAGTTGCACTAAGTGGTAACCCCGAAGCAATTCCTTTTGCCACTGCCATTATATCAGGAATAACGTCAAAGGATTGTGCTGCAAACCACTCACCAGTGCGTCCGAATCCCGTTTGAACTTCATCAAAAATAAGTAAAATTCCATGCTTCGTGCAAATCTCACGAATATGCTGAAGCCACTTAGCTGGTGGCACAATGTAGCCGCCTTCACCAAGCACTGGCTCAATGATAAAACAAGCCACTTCTTCTGGTAACGTATAGTGAGCAAACATCGTCTCACAAGCCTTTTCCAGTTTTGCGATTGCTTCGTCTACACTTTGTCCTGGCTGATAATAAGGAAGTTGATAGACTTGATTCTGAGCAGGTTGGTAGGCTCTATATTTTGCTTTTGATGTACTAACACTCATTGCGCCAAGGGTCCGTCCATGAAAGCACCCCGTAAACGAGACTACATTTGGACGTTTTGTCACATGGCGTGCAAGTTTTAAAGCACCTTCAATGGCCTCAGTACCACTATTTCCAAAGAAAAAGCAGTCCAAGTCACCTGGCATGACGTCAGCTAATTCATTGGCCAGTTTTAGAATAGATTCATATTGAATAACGCCAATAGGGCCATGAGTGAATGAATCCGCTTCTTTTTTTATTGCCTCAACAACTTTTGGATGACGATGACCAACATTCGTCACGGCTATACCAGATGTGAAATCTAAATATGTTTTCCCATCAACACCATAGTAATAGCACCCTTCTTCTTTCACAACAGGCAGGTTCGGATGGTCTTTTGCCATACTTGGTGCAAGACGATATGGAATGGTTTCTTGTAGCTCGTTCCAACTTTGTGACATTCTAGATGACTCCTTTTAGAAAATAATAACGTGGGCAATCAACACAACAACAGGGATTGCAATGACCGTTCGTTGAATAAAAATAACAAATAGTTGCCAGAATGAAATTGGAATACTAGAACGCATAAGCATAACACCAATTTCAGACATATAGACGAGTTGAATTAACGATACTGCTCCAATGACAAAACGAGTAAGCTCACTCTCAATCCCTGCACCTAAAATAGCTGGCAGGAACATGTCTGCAAACCCAACGAGTAGCGCAGGTGCCGCTTGTGCCGCTTCAGGAATATTCATCCATTCTAATACAGGTACAAGAGGATAAGACAAATACGTAAAGATCGGTGTAAACTCAGCAATGACAAGGGCAATGGTCCCAATTGCCATAACAAGCGGTAACATACCAAACCAAATATCAAGGGCATTAAACGCTCCTTTTTTTAACACAGAAGTCGTTTTAGGGGCATGTGCCGCTTTCTCAACACCTCTTCGAAATGCTTGTCTCCACAATGACCCTCTAGCAGCCGTTTCGTTAATGGCTCCAGACTCGTCTCCAGCATACGTATGATGCATCTTTGATAACGGTGGAATACGTGGACAAATAAAGGCCGCAATAAACACACCAACAAGCACGGTTAAATAAAATGGAACAAAGCGTTCACTTAATTCTAAGATTTCCGCAATGATTAAACTAAACCCGATTGATGTAATGGTAAAGTTCGTGACAATAATAGCTGATTCACGTTTTGTATAATAGCCATTCTCATATTGATTAATCGTAATCAAGATACTCATCATGTTATTTCCCATCCAAGATGCCAACGAATCTACGGAAGCTCGTCCCGGTAAGTTAAACAACGGTCTCATTATTTTTTTTGCAAGTGTACCCAACCACTCCATTAAACCATATTCAAGCAATAGGGGCATCAATAAACCCATTACTACTGACCACACCGCAAGCACCGGAAGCAAATCACTGAAAATTGTCCCACCTGTTGCAGGACTATAGATAATAGCAAAGCCAGATTGGGTCATGACCATAAGTGCAAAGAGTGCACCGAGCACACGTATCATCGTCCAAGGAAGACTTGTGTAGAATAATGCTTTTAAAGCTGGTCTTTCCATAATAAGGGCAGGCTTTACTACCCAAGCAAGTAACGTGAGTACACCAGATAATAGAATAATAGCTAGTAAAAACATCGGTAACATTGCTGAAAGAGAACGTTCAATCGTTCCAGCTGCAAAACCAATAAGTACAGTCCAAGTATCGTTTATTTTAAAGGGAACAAGAAACAAAAGTGCTCCTAATAGAGAGGGTATAAGAAAAGTAAAAATAGACTTTTTTGATGGTGCTTTTTCAGAATAAGTGTTTGTATCTTGTTGTTGTTCGTTTAATTGCTCCATGATGTTCTCCTTCTAATGCATAATAAAACTAATTCATTTATAATTATACATATAGGAGGGCTTGTTGACTAGCTTTATTTTTTCTCCCAAACGTTTGTACATGAGAGCATTGTTTGTTTCTCTATTAGCATTTGGTACACATCTGGCATCTCAAGCTGTTGCCAGAACGTAAAATCATAACGAGAATGGAAGTAACCTAACAACAGTGCTAGTATATTCCCATGTGTAGAGATGACAATGGATTCAGAGTCATTCCCTTGATCTAGAATTCTCCAAAGTCCATTAACAGCCCTTCTTCTTGCGGTTTTATTGGACTCTCCTCCTAAGTGAGCAAACGTTTCATCCTCCCAAACTGCTTTGATTGCTGAATCAAAATGAGGCATAGACGTTGCCGCCAGCACCCTCTCCTTAAATGCTTCTTCAATCTTAATAGGTAGCTTTTTTCGTTTCGCAGCCGTCTCTATTGTCTGTATAGCGCGCTTATAAGGACTTGAGATAAACCGATCAACGTGCACAGTATCAAAATATTCTGCTACACGCTCCGCATCCTCAAGACCGTTCTCTGTAAGAGGACGTCCCCATTCATCTGGCGTGTAAGAAGAATGGGCATGCCGTACGAGATAAATGGTATGCATGAAAGAGTAGCTCCTTTTTAAAAATAATCTGACTAAAATGCGTATAAAAAAACTCGAAGCTACATAGTGCTACTTCGAGTTTTTGTCCCAATATGGAGACGGTGGGAATTGAACCCACGTCCAGAGATAACGACACTTACGCTTCTACGAGCGTAGTCTTTGTATTAGCATTTCGCTAACACATCGGCCCAAAGACAGGCTTCCGTGTAGCTAGCCTGATTAATCTCTTCCAACTCCCTCAGGCGGAGGGAGTAAGGCGTATCCCACTATAAGTGAGTCTCAACCACTCCACATGGGCGATGGAGAGGAGAGACCGCTTAGCTTATGCAGCTAAAGCGAAGTTATTGTTTTCTTTGCCAGTTATAGGCTAATGCGTTTTAACGAGGCCGCACCTCGACTCGCAACGTAAGCTCGACCTATCCCTGTCGAATCCAGAACGTCCCCGTATAAAAAAATTATACAAGGCTTAACGCCTAGATATATCATTATACTAAATCTGTGCTAAAAAGCAAGTGAAGCGACTTAGCCCTTCATTCGCTCCCTTATCGCTCGATCCATTTCTCGCTTGGCATCTTTTTGTTTCAAGGTTTCTCGTTTGTCATAATTCTTTTTCCCTTTTGCTAATCCAATTAATACTTTTGCAAAACCGTTTTTAATATACACTTTTAACGGGACAACTGAATACCCTTGTTGCTGCGTCTCACCAATGAGCTTATCAATTTGCTTTTTATGCAACAACAATTTCCTCGCTCTAGTTGGCTCATGATTATAGCGATTGCCTTGTTCATATTCACTAATGTGCGCGTTATGCAAATAAGCTTCACCGTTTTTTATTCGAGCGAATGAATCTTTTAAATTCATTCGTCCCGCACGAATTGATTTAATTTCTGTACCGGTAAGAACGATTCCTGCTTCATAGGTTTCTTCAATAAAATAATCGTGACGGGCTTTTTTATTCTGTGCCATTACTTTACTTTCTGTTTCAGCCACACATACACCTACTTCCTCACATGTAATGGATGATTATCTTCTCCCAAATCGCTGTCGCTTCTTCTTCTTTGTTAAAAACCCATCTAGAGCCATAAAAAGAGAGCCATTTATAACAAATAAAAGCAATACAACAAACAATAATAGATCGAATTCAAAGCCTCCAATAAAGCCTTGATCGAGCTTCACCATATAGACGGCACCAATCATCACAATCATTAGAATAGCACTCATCAAGCGTGTCAGCAAACCTAAGAGTAGCGCAAGACCTGCAACGATTTCAACTAAAGCCACGACCACGGCCATTAGATCAGGTGATGGGATTGATAGGCTCTCGAAAAAAGCTACTGTCCCTTCAATACCACCGTTAAATTTATCTAAGCCGTGGGCGATAAAGATTACCCCTACAACAAGTCTTACGAGTGCAATACCAACTTCTGTTTTCATCATTTTGTTCCTCCTTCACCTTATTAGTGTAAAGAGGAACAAAATAAGACTCAAGCAGGCACCTTTAGGAAACCGACGGATGTCTTCAGCCAAAAGGGCTACAAAATCGTCATTATGAACGCTTTTTTCTGCGGCCTTTTTTTCGCTTAACGCTCGGTGCATTTTCGTAAAATGGCTTCTTTTTGCGCTTCCCGCTTTTCGGTTGTCCATCTTTTTTAGGGTCCCCCGTTAAACGTGGACGATCTTTTTTCTGCTGTTTATTGACACGTTTACCACCATCAATGACTTTTGGACGATCTTTCCCTCTTTGAGGTTTTCTTTTCTTCATCCCGACAATCTCAAAATCAACAGACGCTTCCTCAGTATTAACGGACACCACTCGAATCTCGAGCTCGTCCCCAATACGAAAGACATTTCCACTTCGTTCTCCAATCATAGCGTAATGCTTTTGATCATAACGGTAATAATCATCTGTTAAATAGCTTACATGC
Organism: Shouchella oshimensis; assembly: GCF_004375095.1. Taxonomy (NCBI): domain Bacteria; kingdom Bacillati; phylum Bacillota; class Bacilli; order Caryophanales; family Bacillaceae; genus Shouchella; species Shouchella oshimensis. The sequence goes on from NZ_SNUX01000001.1 coordinate 981,884, forward strand.
ACAAGACCTTCTACCGTATTTTCCAACTCAACAAAGAGGCCAAAATTGGTAACACCACTAATCATGCCCGTATAGACTTCCCCAATTTTATCTTCCATATATTGTGCTTTTTTCACATTATCTGTGTCACGTTCAGCATCAACTGCACGTCGTTCCATATCCGATGCATGTGCTGTTAAGCCTGGTAACTTTTCTTGCCAGTGACCAGTCGTTTTCGCATCTGTTTTCCCTTGAATGAGATACGTTCGAATTAATCGGTGGACAAGTAAATCTGGGTACCGACGAATAGGTGATGTGAAATGTGTATAAAATTCTGCAGATAAGCCAAAGTGACCGACTGAATGTACATCATATTTTGCTTGCTTCATGGAACGTAGCATGATTCGGCTAATGATGGTTTCCTCAGGCTCACCTTGAATTTCTTTTAATAACGATTGCAGTGCCCTTGGATGAATAGTGTTCGCTGTCCCTCTAACAACGTAACCAAAGCCGGTAATGAACTCAAGAAATGAATTTAATTTCTCTGCATCTGGATCTTCGTGGATTCTATATACAAAAGGTAGCTTCATCCAATGGAAGTGTTCTGCTACTGTTTCATTTGCTGCTAACATAAATTCTTCAATCAACTTCTCTGCAACGGATCGTTCCCGTAACACAACATCTTCAGGGGTACCTTCACTGTTGACTAATACTTTTGCTTCTTTAAAGTCAAAGTCAATGGCACCACGACCAAAACGCTTGTCTCTTAAAACTTGTGCAAGTTTTTCCATTTCTTCAAACATCGGTACGAGTGTGCTGTATCGTTCTCGCAATGATTCGTCTTTGTTTACTAAGATGTCATTAACATCGCTATACGTCATTCGTTCCGTTGTATTGATCACACTTTGGAAAATGTCATGCTTCACAACACCACCATTTTGATCAATCTCCATTTCACAAGACAACGTTAAACGGTCCACTTGTGGATTTAAACTACAAATACCATTGGACAATCGGTGCGGAATCATTGGAATGACACGATCAACTAAGTAAACACTCGTCGCTCGTTCAGACGCCTCTTTATCTATCGGGCTACCTTCTTTCACATAGTGAGAAACATCAGCAATATGCACACCAAGAAGATAATGTCCATTTGGTAACTTTTTCACTTGAACCGCATCATCTAAGTCTTTCGCGTCGGCTCCATCAATAGTTACAATTTGCTCGTCACGTAAATCTCGACGTCCCTTTAAATCGTTTGAATCAATGGCATCTGGCACGTTTTCTGCTTGTTCCAATGTGTCGTCTGAAAAACTTTGTGGGATGCTGTATTTATAAATAATCGACAGAATGTCCATACCAGGGTCATTTTTATGACCGAGAACTTCTTTAATTTCAACTTCTCCACCGAAGCGTCCTTCTGGGTACTGAGTAATCGTTGCAATGACCTTATGACCATCAACTGCACCCTTTTCCTTGCCTTTTATAACAAGAAAGTCAGCGCTAATTCGCTTATCGTCTGCTACAACGAGGGCATACGATTTAAACTCTTTGTATTCCCCGACAATTTCTGTCACTTTGCGCTCGATAATTCGGATAACCTTTCCTTCTGCTCTTGAACCGTTTGCACGTTCATCAATTCGCACAAACACAATATCACCGTTCATAGCGCCAGACAGTGATCCTTGAGGTACATAGACATCTTCATCACCATCATCTGGAATAATGAAAGCAAACCCTTTCGAATGACCTTGCACACGGCCACGAATTAAATTTAGTTTTTCTGGAATTCCATAGCGATTCGTTCGAGTACGAATCACTTCCCCTTCTCCTTCAAGCTCATTCAGCAATGTAATTAACTCTTTAAATGCTTCACTTGATGTTATTTGAAACCGTTCCTCTAGCTCTTCTACAGAAACAGGTTTTGTTGCTTCTTCTTTAAAGTACTGTATTAGTTCTTTTTTATTTATTTGGTCAGACATTGTTTCACTCCTTTTCGTTCTAGTATTAGTTTGACCATTCTAATTCATTTAAAAACGACAGAATATCTTGGTGAAGTGTTTCTTTTTCATCACCTAATGTGATGACATGAGTAGACTCTTCATACCATTTTAATTCTTTGTCGTCTGTTTCAATTTCTTCGTAAATCATGTTTGCACTTTCAATATCGATCATCTCATCGTGCCTTGCTTGTACAATAAAAGCTGGAGAATAAATGAGATCTAACTCTTTTCGTACGTCGTCCATCAATCCACGTAATTGATACAACGTATTCATGGACGTCTCCTTTAGGGCAAGAAGGTCTTTATCGATTTCTTCTTTCGGCTTTTTCTCTAATTGTTTATATTCTTTGGCGTATTTTAGAAACCCTTCTTTAATCGCTTCTTCTGTTCTTGGTCGAACAGGTGCGCACATCGAAACAATTCCTTTTACAGGTTTAGAGTAACCCAGTTTTAATGTAAATACGCCACCTAAGGATAGCCCGCAAACCGCAATTTCGTCGTAGCCTTCAGTTTGGAGATGCTCATATGCGGCTTCAACATCCTCCCACCAATCTGCTGGACTATATTGGACAAGCTCTTCAGGAGGAACGCCGTGGCCTCGGTAGAGTGGCGCATGGCACGTATAGCCTTCATTTTGCAAAAAACGGCCAAGCATCCGCACATCAGCCGTCGTACCTGTAAAGCCATGCAACAGCAAAACAGCTCGCTTTCCTCCTTTAAAAGTAAATGGTTTCGGTGCAACAATCTTCATGTTGTTTTCTTCCTCTCTTGACTACTTTCCAATAGAAAGTCTTTAATTTGATTAATGACTTCTTCTGCTTCATAACCGTGAAAGATCATATGTCTTGACCGCTTCATGGCAATTAATTCTTTCTCATCCGACTCTATAATATCATAAAGGTGGTAGGCTGATTTCATCGGAACAAGCCCATCCATTTCTCCTTGAATAATTAACGTAGGTACACGAATTTTACTCGCATAAGGCTTTGTTTTTTGCACAAGTTGTAAAAATTGGGCTAAAGCAGCAAAAGGAGTTTCTCTAAACTTTTTCTCGTAAAGATCGATGAGCTGGTCCTCTTCTTGATTTCCTGTAAAGTGATAGCGTACTGCCGCAATCATATCTTTTAAAAACTGTTTCGGGTTAAAATAGTAGGCTGCAGCATTTAACAGAACTAATTTTTTCACTGAGTACCGTGCAGCAATGTAGGTCGCAAGCATTCCCCCCATAGAAAAACCAATGACATAAACGTCAGTACAGCGCTTCTGTAATTCTTCAAAGGCTACTTCTACCGTGTAAACCCATTCTTCATAAGTTGCACCTTTAAGAGCACTTAATTCTTTGCCGTGACCTGGAAGCACAGGGCTGTAAACAAGCCATCCATCTAACTTTTGTAACTCCTGACAAATCGGCTCTACTTCCCAAGGGTCACCAGTGAAACCATGAATACATAAACAGCCAATCAAATCCATCGCCTCTTTCATTAAGATGACATTATCGTAGCTAAGCGTTCAAAGGATTTTCGTTTTTCTTGATAATTATAGATATTCGTTAGCACAAGAAATTGATCCGTTTGTGTCAGTTCCGCCATTTGCTCTAATTTAGATTGAACCGTTTCTTTCGATCCAATAATCATACGCGAACGGTTTTGCTGAATGGTTTCTTTTTCTCGAACGGTCAAAGCCCTTTCCAAGTTAACTGGAATTCGACTGTCGATCCCCTTCTCCGTTTGCAACAACCACAAATCTTGTTGCTCTGCAAGGAGCTGGGCATGCTCATTATCCTCGCCACAAATGACAAAGGCCGCTGTTAAAGCATTCTCGTTGTCTTTCGCTACACGTCGATATGCTCGATGCGCTTCTTTTACGCGATTAGGCTGAATGAAATAACCATGAACAAACCCTAGATGCTTCTCTCCAGCAATTTGTGCGCTTCTTTCCCCTAATCCCAATATATAAAGAGAAGGACTTGTAAGAGGTAACGGCGATGCTGTCATACCTCGATAATTCCGATTTGTCGTCCACTCAATCACTTCATCTACTTTATCCCAAAAGCGATGTATTTCACTCTCTTTTCCATTCGCAAGTGCCTCTCGAATCCGCTCATTCCCGCCTGGAGAGCGCCCCATTCCCCCATCAATTCGATTAGGAAACATCACTTCGAGTTGATTAAATAAACTCGCCACTTTGTAGGAGCTATATTGAGGCAGTAACACACCACCCGATCCTATTCGAATGTGTGACGTTCGTGCAGCAGCTGCTGCCATCCATATTTCTGGAGAGCTTGAGACCATCCCCTTTGTACCATGATGCTCTGCAAACCAGTAACGTTCATAACCTAATGCCTCCGCCAGCTCTACTAGATTAATCGTTTGACTTGCCGTTTTTTCCGCTGTAGTTCCAATTGATAAAGGGACTTGATCTAAAATACTAAGCCGCACGTAACGATCACCTCTTCATGCCCAGTTTTCCTCTTTTTGCCCTTTTTCAAACACAAAAAACGTCTGGAATGAATCATGTCCAGACGTTTCGTACTACTTATAGGAAATACGCATTTGCTGCTGTTAATATGAAAAACAATACAGCTAGCACAATAGTCGCTCGATGCAAAACCGCCTCAAGACCCCGCGCTTTCTGTTTTCCAAGTAACTGCTCTGCTCCACCAGATATCGCGCCGGCTAAACCAGAACTACGACCTGGTTGTAATAAAACGACCGTTACAAGTAAAACAGATACAATAATTAACGCAATCATTAAAAACAGTTGCATCCCTACACCTCCGTAAACACATTCAGTGCTTCTATCTTAACATAGTGGATAGGTGTAGACAAGGGGTCATTTTTTCAATAGCTTATGTTTCATAGACCACTGTTGTACTGTTTGCTGTTCCTCTTTAAAGCGACATTGTACACTTGATACAATCGTTGCATAAGGTGCTTCATCGACCTTTACCTGTTTAAGTGCGCCTTCAAAAATCACCTGTCCTGCTTCAGTTCTCACATACGTTACGGTCAACTGAAGGTCGTACGCAGTTGGCGGCAAAACAAGAAAGAGTGTTGCTTTTTTTGCTTGTTTTGTAAACGATGCCGATTTAGAATGCTCCCAAAGTGCAATGCGGAGAGTGGTCTCATCCAAAGCGATTACTTCACCAACACTTATCATCGCTTTATAAGGAAAACCTTCATCATCTACTGTCACAAAGTACATCGCCAGTTCTTTTTTTTGATCAAAATCTTGCCCATTCAAGAACGCTTGCACCTGTTTAGGTAAAGATTTATTCACCATTCAAGCCCTCCCAGCGTTTGTTCCATTGATGATCAATTCCAAATTGATCAAGAGCACGGTAAACAAGATGGTCAATGATGTCATCAATGGACTTCGGTTGGTTGTAAAAAGCAGGCATTGGTGGAAAAATGGTTACACCCATCCTTGAAAGTTCTGTCATATTTTCTAAGTGGATCGTATTGAATGGTGTTTCTCTCGTCATTAATAGTAACGGTTTTCGTTCCTTTAACATCACATCTGCTGCTCTAGCAACAAGATTGTCTGCTAGTCCTACTCGTATAGCTGCCAACGTTTTCATAGAACAAGGTACAATCATCATTCCATCCATTCGCTTAGAGCCACTCGATATCGCCGCTGCTTGATCTTCACTACTATAGGTATAATCAGCTAACGCTTTCACATCCTGAACACTATAGGATGTCTCTTGAGAAATAGTCACTGCTGCCCATTTGGACAGAACGAGATGCGTTTCGATTTTTAATTCTTTTAATGTCTCAAGTAATCTAATTGCAATTGGTGCCCCTGTCGCCCCTGTTACGCCAATAATTAATTTCATTTTTCTTCTCCTATATGGTTCAGCTTCTTCTCTTTATTATAACGTGAGCTAGAAGGAAGAAAAAGCGAGACACATTACGAACGGAATGAATTTTATCATGCTATGTTTAATGAATAGTATCCCTTTCACCATTGACATTAGTCATACAAAAGTATACTTTATCATTCTCAAACGCATGTTTAGCAGAAGTGAACGAGCGTTATCTGCTACTTGTAATGACCCACCGTTTTTAAACTTTTAAAATAGCATTGACTTTTATTTAAACTCCATTTCTTTCCATGCGGATGGGTTACCTGTACTTGGAACAACCCGACTATACACCTCCGCATAAACAACAGAATTCCTAACGAGCAATTGATGACATCCATAGTTTATTCCTGAGCCACTGTCTCCACCAGAGACATATAACCACCAGCCTGCAACATTTTTCTTTGGATGGTCAGATAAGGTATTGCCTTCAACAGTAGTCATATAATATGAACCCGGTTCTCTTATTTGGGAGATTGAAGTAATTCGATTCATATCAAAACGTTTCGCTTTGTTATCGTTTCTGGTTAAAGGTACTCTTTGTACACTTTCTCCAGCAAGTCCAAGAAATTTCTGTACACCAATATTACTCGACAGTGCAAATAAACGTTGTCTTCTTCGACCTGCTAAATCACCAACAATCACCGTTAAGAGTGTTTTATATTGAGTAAATGGATCCGTATACAGGTAAAGGCCTTCAGGTTCTCCAAATCCTCTTACATATTCTCCATCTGGTGAGTGACCAATCGCGTGATCGAATTCTTCCATGATCGTACCGTTACTTAAGTTAATACGATACAAATGAAAATCATGTGCGCTTTGTCCAAACGTTACATAAAATTGATTATTATCAATTGCTAGACCTTGTAAAACTTGGCTGTTCATTTCAGGTGTAAAGGAGAATGAATGTAGTAGATTCCCCCATCGTTGATTCTTTGCATCATTTATTTTGTAAACTTCAATTCTCGTAGCTAACTTACCTGAAATTCGCTCAGTAATACGTAACGCCAACAAATTATTTTTTGAATCAGAAAATGGTGTTTGATAAATATTAGAATTTGGGAACTCTTTTATTTTCTGTACGCTTGAGTGATGAATGTCTACAGTTGTATTTGCAACATAAGGCACTCTACAGAGCCACTGTGTTCTTATATTATCATTGCGATCAACTTCTATCATATTTGACCATAAAAAAGTTCTTCCACTCTCTTTCTCTATACCAATTGAAGTCCCATGCCCACCATTACGAACAATCATTTGATCTTTTAACTTTCCACCTAAAGAAGTTCTACTTACAATAAAACTCTCTTGCTTCCCATCAAATCCATTATAAACTTGAGTGGCAAACATAATCCCAAATTCCTCATCAATTGTTAGACCTTGATTGACTGTTACATCGGCTAACTCTAAATCATATAAATATAGCTCTTGCGCATCCTCTACTGAAAAATTTTTTTGGACTACATTTTTTGCTTCATTCATTACATACACCTCATCTTATTGTATTAAGCCTGTGCTTAGTGTAAGAATAATGCTTCACTTAAGAAACCAACCTGCCCATAGATTGCCAAGATTCCACCATTCAAGTGTGTTACTACTTTTGCAGACGCAAAAAAACCTCTTAACTCCATTTAGGGAGCCAAGAGGTTCATAAGAACAAAACTCTTACTTGCTTAAGTTATAGAAAGACTTAAGACCATTGTACTGTGCTAAATCAGCAAGCTCGTCTTCGATGCGAAGAAGTTGATTGTACTTCGCAACACGGTCTGTACGTGAAGGTGCACCTGTTTTGATTTGACCTGCGTTTGTTGCAACAGCGATGTCCGCAATTGTAGCATCTTCTGTTTCACCAGAACGGTGAGAGATAACAGCAGTGTAACCAGCACGTTTCGCCATTTCAATCGCATCAAATGTTTCTGTAAGTGTACCAATTTGGTTTACTTTGATAAGAATTGAGTTACTAATTCCTTTTTCAATTCCTTCAGCAAGCTTCTTCGTGTTTGTTACAAACAAGTCATCTCCCACAAGTTGTACTTTATCACCAAGGCGCTCTGTAAGAAGTTTGTGGCCATCCCAATCGTTTTCATCTAAGCCATCTTCAATCGAGATGATTGGGTATTTTTCACAAAGCTCAGCGTAGAAATCAACCATTTCTGCTGAAGAAAGAACTTTTCCTTCACCAGATAAGTGGTATTTGCCATCTTCTTTGTTGAACAACTCAGAAGAAGCAACGTCCATTGCCAATTGTACTTGCTCTCCAGGCTTGTAACCTGCTTTTTCAATAGCTTCAATAATTGTTGATAAAGCTTCTTCGTTTGAAGAAAGGTTTGGTGCAAATCCGCCTTCGTCACCTACAGCAGTGTTGTAGCCTTTAGACTTAAGAACAGATTTTAAGTTATGGAAAATCTCTGTGCCCATACGTAATGCTTCTTTAAAGCTTTCAGCACCTACTGGCATAACCATAAATTCTTGAATATCTACGTTATTATCAGCGTGCTCACCACCGTTGATGATGTTCATCATTGGTACCGGAAGTTGCTTCGCATTAAATCCGCCAAGGTAAACATATAGTGGAAGGTCAAGTGCTTCAGCCGCAGCATGCGCACAAGCCATAGATACGCCAAGAATTGCGTTCGCGCCTAGATTACCTTTGTTTTCTGTTCCATCAAGCTCAATCATCAAGCGATCAATGCCAATTTGGTCAAGAACGTTCTCACCAATTAATTCTGGTGCGATGGTTTCGTTTACGTTTGCTACAGCTTTCTCTACACCTTTGCCCATGTAACGCTCGCCACCGTCACGTAATTCAACAGCTTCGTATTCCCCAGTTGATGCGCCACTTGGAACTAGCGCGCGTCCCATAACGCCTGATTCAAGATGTACTTCTACTTCTACTGTTGGGTTACCGCGAGAATCTAGTACTTCGCGTGCATAAATATCAGAGATAATTGTCATGTTAAAAGTCACTCCTATTAATAATAGTTTATTTTCTTAGTGTTGTTCCTGTCATTTCTTTTGGCTTTGTAGCCCCTAGTAAATCAAGAACCGTTGGTGCAAGATCAGCTAAAATCCCATCTTCTCGTAACGTTGCATGCTTATCCGTCACGATAACCGGAACTTTGTTTGTTGTATGAGCTGTCATTGGATTGCCTTCAAGCGTAATCACTTCATCAGCATTACCGTGATCAGCAGTAATGATAGCTTTTCCGCCTTTTTGATGAAGGGCTTCAACGACTCGTCCTAAACACTCATCAACCGCTTCAATTGCCTTTACCGTTGGCTCTAATTTACCAGAGTGACCGACCATATCAGGATTAGCAAAGTTTAAGATAATCACGTCATGCTTGTCCGCTTCAATATCTGCTACCAATGCTTTCGTTACTTCGTACGCACTCATTTCTGGTTTTAAATCGTACGTGGCAACTTTAGGAGAATCAATAAGGATTCGCTCTTCTCCCTCAAACGGCTGTTCTCTTCCTCCACTAAAGAAGAACGTAACATGTGGGTACTTTTCTGTCTCCGCAATACGGAGCTGCTTATATTGTTGCTGGGCCAACACTTCCCCTAAGGTATTGTCTAAGTTTGTCGGCTTGAATGCAACATACCCGTCCACTGTTTCACTAAATTTCGTTAAACAAACAAAATGCAATTGATGTGGATGTTCTGATCCACGATCAAATCCTCGGAAATCTTCGTTCGTGAACACTTGTGATAATTGAATTGCACGGTCAGGACGGAAATTACAGAAAATAACAGCATCGTTGTCCTTCACAGTTGCAACAGGTGAACCATCTTCGTTCGTAATGACAGAAGGAATAACAAACTCATCATGAATATCATTTTTATAGCTGTCTTCAACTACTTCAATTCCTGATTTGTATGTTGGACCTTCTCCATATACCATTGCTCGGTACGATTTTTCCACTCGATCCCAACGTTTATCTCGATCCATTGCATAGTAACGTCCGTGCACAGACGCCAACTGGCCAGTACCAAGTTCGTCAAGTTTTGCTTGTAACCCTTGTAAATACACTTCGGCTGATGTCGGGCCTACGTCTCTTCCATCAAGAAAGCCGTGTACATAGACTCGTTTCACACCTTTTTGTTTTGCTAGGTCAAGTACTGCATAAATGTGCTCAATATGACTGTGAATTCCACCATCAGATAGTAACCCATAAATGTGTAACGCAGAATCCTTTTCATTTACATGATCCATTGCCTGTTGAAATGTCTCATTTTCAAAGAACTCTCCTGTGCGAATCGACAAGTTTACCCGCGTTAGACTTTGATAAACGACTCGTCCTGCACCAATGTTTAGGTGACCCACTTCCGAATTACCCATCTGACCTTCGGGTAAACCAACGTATTCTCCATCTGCACGTAATGTAGCATGAGGGTATTCGCTCCAATAGCGGTCAAAGTTAGGTTTGTTTGCATGCGCAACGGCATTGCCTTTTGCCTCATCTCGTAGACCAAAGCCATCGAGAATAATTAGCGCAACTGGCTGTTTACTCATTTTGCAGCACCAGCTAATTCTTTAAATGAATCTGCTTCAAGACTTGCTCCACCAACAAGGGCACCATCAATATCGCTTTGCGCCATATAGTCTTTAATGTTTGCTGGTTTTACACTTCCACCGTACTGAATTCGAACCGCATCAGCAGCTTCTGGAGAAAACGCCTCTGCCACAACTTTTCGTACAAATGCACATGCTGCATTTGCATCTTTTTCCGTTGCAGACTTGCCAGTGCCAATCGCCCAAATAGGCTCATAAGCGATAACAGTCTGCTTCACTTGCTCTTCGCTTAATCCCGCAAGACCTTTTTCAACTTGCTCTTTAACGACAGCTTCCATTTTTCCAGATTCGCGCTCTTCATCCGTTTCCCCACAGCACATAATTGGTACTAAATTGTGAGCGAATGCAGCGTGAACTTTTTTATTAACCGTTTCATCCGTTTCCGCAAACATCTCGCGACGCTCTGAATGACCGATAATGACATAAGAAACATTTAAATCTTGAAGAGCAACAGGGCTAATTTCGCCAGTAAATGCGCCATTCTCTTCAAAGTGCATCGTTTGTGCACCAATTCGTAAGTCTGTTCCTTTTGCAGCATCAACGAGACGCTCTAAGAAAAGTGCAGGTGCACAAACAACAGTATCCACACCTGATTGACTTGGGATATCGTTTTTAACTGCTTCTGCGAAAGATGTTGCTTCGCTTAATGTTTTGTTCATTTTCCAGTTACCTGCAATAATAGGCTTACGCATACGTTCTTTCACCTCTTCTTTAAATTACTTATCTGTTAAAGCAATAACGCCTGGAAGGTCTTTTCCTTCCATAAACTCTAGGCTTGCACCTCCGCCAGTAGAAATATGGCTCATTTTTTCAGCTAAACCAAATTTCTCAACTGCAGCAGCAGAGTCTCCACCACCAATAACAGAATAAGTGCCTTCTGCTTCAGCTAAAGCATGTGCAATGGCTTTTGTTCCATTTGCGAATGAATCAAGCTCAAATACTCCCATTGGCCCGTTCCAAATCACAAGCTTTGATTCTTTTAACACATTTGCATATGTGTTGGCTGTTTTTGATCCAATATCGAGTGCTTCCCAGTCTGCTGGAATCTCAGAAATCGCTACTTCTTTCTTGTTTGCATCATCTGAGAAATCATCGGCAACGATAACATCTTCTGGCATGTAGAAGTGAACACCTTTGTCTTTTGCTTTCTGCATAAATTGCTTCGCTAAGTCAATTTTGTCTTCTTCTAATAGTGATTTCCCGACTTCGTGACCTTGTGCTTTTACAAAGGTATAAGCAAGTCCGCCACCAATAATTAGGTTGTCAACTTTATCTAATAAGTGATCAATTACACCAATTTTGTCTTTCACTTTTGCTCCACCAATAACAGCTGTAAAAGGACGCTCTGGTGTTTCAAGGGCTTTCCCTAAAACATCAAGCTCTTTCTCCATTAAAAACCCAGCTGCTGATGGTAAGTATTGTGCAATGCCTTCAGTAGAAGCATGCGCGCGATGAGCCGCACCAAATGCATCATTTACATAAAGGTCTGCTAGACTTGCAAATGCTTTCGCTAGTTCTGCATCATTCTTCTCTTCGCCTGGATAAAAACGGACATTTTCAAGCACTGTAATATCGCCATCGTTCATCGATGCCACCGCATGCTCTACTTCTGAGCCGTAAGCTTCTTTCACTGCTTTTACGTCTTGTCCTAATAAATCACCTAAGCGTTTTGCCACTGGCGCTAAACGTAATTCTTCAACCACTTCACCTTTAGGACGACCGAGGTGACTCGCAAGAAGAACTTTTGCCCCTTGCTCTTTTAAGTATTGAATCGTTGGAATAGCCGCTTTAATTCTTGTTTCATCTGTAATGGCTCCGTCTTTCATTGGTACGTTGAAATCAACGCGACAAAAAACGACTTTTCCCTGTAATTCATAATCATGAAGGGTTTTTTTATTCATGGGATAAACCTCCTAGTAAATCTTACAGACAGCGCAAAGGAGGGAGGCAACGAGCCTTCCTCCTCTCACTTGTCTATTTTAAACTTAAAGCCCTTTGCTTGCAATGTAGTCTACTAAGTCAACGACACGGTTAGAGTAACCAGACTCGTTATCGTACCAAGAAATGACTTTAACCATGTTCCCTTCCATTACCATTGTTGATAATGCATCAATAGTAGAAGAATGTGGGTTACCATTATAGTCTTGAGACACAAGTGGATCTTCTGAATAAGCAAGGATTCCTTTAAGATCACCTTCAGCAGCTTCTTTAAGCGCTGCGTTTACTTCTTCAGCTGTTACTTCTGTATCAAGTTCAGCAACAAGATCAACTAAAGATACGTTTGGTGTAGGAACACGCATAGCCGCACCATTTAATTTCCCTTTAAGTTCAGGAAGAACAAGCGCTACTGCTTTTGCTGCACCAGTAGAAGTTGGAATAATGTTCTCAGCTGCTGCACGAGCACGACGGTAGTCTTTGTGTGGCAAGTCTAAGATTTGCTGATCATTTGTATAAGAGTGAACCGTGTTCATTAAACCACGGCGAATACCGAACTTATCATTCAACACTTTTGCGAATGGAGATAGACAGTTTGTTGTACAAGATGCATTTGAAATAACGTGGTGGTTCGCTGCATCGTACTTATCTTCGTTTACACCCATTACAACAGTAATGTCTTCATCAGAAGCTGGTGCAGAAATAATTACTTTTTTCGCTCCTGCTTCAATGTGTTTAGCCGCATCTGCACGCTTTGTAAAGAAGCCAGTTGATTCAACTACAACCTCTACACCACGCTCGCCCCAACCGATTTCAGCAGGGTTACGCTCAGCAGATACATAAATTTCTTTTCCGTCAACAACTAGCGTGTTGTCTTTTGCTTCTACCTGCACGTCAAGAACACCATGTACAGTATCATATTTAAGTAGGTGTGCAAGCATGTTTGCATCTGTTAAATCGTTAATTGCTACAACCTCTACATTCGGGTTGTTTAAAGCTGCGCGAAATACGTTACGTCCAATACGTCCAAAACCATTAATACCAATTTTAGTTGCCATTATTTATTTCCTCCTAGTCATTTATGAAAAAGGGAGTCCCTTTTTTTCAAGCTTTGTGTTGCAAAAGTTCCCTAGCAGCTGCTTCATCAGTAACAAGAACATCACTCGGTCGATGCTTCATAAAGGCATGTATCGCATTCGCCTTTGACTTGCCACCAGCAACGGATATGACATGCTTCCCTTCTAACTCGTTCAGCTGAAGACCTATTGTTCGCTGTTTGTAGATGATTTTGCCAGCAGCATCAAAGTAGTAACCAAAAGCTTCTGCTACCGCTTCTTCCCGCTCAAGCGTTTCAATAAACAAGTCTTTTGAATGACGCCTTGTAGCCATTCGTTGCGCATCCCCAATACCGTGAATAACAACCGCTGAAGATTTTATCACTTCTAGAATATCCTTTACGGTTGGTTCTAATACAAGAGAGTGGTATGCATCTTCACTGAGCTGATCCGGAACATGTAACAAACGATAGGCTGCGCCAGTTCGTCTGGCGAATTCAGCACTAATGGTATTTGCCTGTATTTCCACTTTCTCACCAAGCCCACCTCTAGCAGGAACAAAGATTGTAGAAGCAAGGGTTTCATTTCGCTCTGCCATGTTTGCTACCGCAGCGAGAGTCGTCCCGCCCATAACAGCAAGTACATCGTTTGCGTTTGCAATAGCTTGTATTTCTTTCATACAGGCTCTACCAAGCTCTTGTTTCACCCATTCTTCTTCATCACTGTTACCAGCTACAACAATGACATTCGCTACGCCAAGATGAGCAGATAACCGATCTCCTAACTGACTTAAACCGAGTAATTCAGAAACGACTTCCTCTAATTCAAGAAAAACCGCTTCTCCGTGAGTTGTTAGCGTCATACCAGCTGTGCTAAGGTCAATCAGCCCTTGATCTTTCAAGAAGGTAACCTCACCTCGTACAATTCGCTCTGACAGCTGCATGTTCGTCGCTAATCCACGTCTTCCGATCGGCTGCATTAACCGAATGGATTGCAAGAAACGATATCGTTTTAACATCGTTTGCATGAGATCAGGTACTAAATGTTGCTGTAATTTTAATAACGAACGAATGAAATCACCTCCAACACCGGGACTCATTTAGTCCACCTGTGACATATTATGTCCCGACAAGGGTAAAAAAATATCACTTACGCTGTTATTTTAACAAGGAAGTGATAATTAAACAAGTTAAAGTACTTATTTTTCTTTTTCTATTTGATTAAAACGGTCTACCAGTTCATCTGCATTTAGCTGACCAAAGCCTAGTTCATGGCTTCGGTAATAGACTACCGGAATCATTAGTTGAAATTTCTCCAATAACGTATCATCTGAATAAATATCAATCTTATTTATGGAAAGCCTCTTTTCCCTAGCAAAAGCGCTTACCTCTTTATAGCCTTTCTCGCATAGAGGACAATTCTCTTTTGTGTAAAACGTTACTATCATTAGCCAATCCTTTCGTGATCGTCATATCGCTTTCGTTTAACAGATGATAAGATACCAAGTTCATCACGATATTTTGCTATTACTCTTCTTGAAAGCGAAATTCCTTCATTGTTTTTTAACAACTCCACAATTTGTTGATCAGATAAAGGTTTCTCTTTGTTCTCTGATTCAATCATTTGTTTGAGCAATGCTTTCACAGATGCATTTGATATTCCGTCATTTACCGCAGAAGCACGTGCCGTAAATAATGATTTTAATTCAAGTAAGCCACGCGGAGTCTGTGCATATTTATTAGCTGTTGCTCGACTTACAGTTGATTCATGAATATCAAGCTCAGTGGCGATCATTTGTAAAGTCATTGGTTGAAGCTGCCCTTTCTTTGATAAAAAATAAGGCGCTTGAATAAA
Source organism: Shouchella oshimensis (assembly GCF_004375095.1). Lineage (NCBI taxonomy): Bacteria > Bacillati > Bacillota > Bacilli > Caryophanales > Bacillaceae > Shouchella > Shouchella oshimensis. The sequence goes on from NZ_SNUX01000001.1 coordinate 997,151, forward strand.
ACTAATGACTTCAGCTACTTGCAGTATTGTTTTTTCTCGTTGTTTTAAACTCGTTAACAACCATTCAATCTGTTGTTCCTTCTCGATGCAATAACGACGTGTCTGTTGGTCAAACTGGAGAAGCTCTTTGTATTCGTTATTTATTTCAACAGTAGGAACAATTGTTGAACTAGCAGAGACAAGGATTTCACCATTGAATAGCGTAAAATGAACGTCAGGTTCAATATAGACGGTTGGGTTCGTATAAAACGATGCACCTGGCCGAGGCTGAAGCGTGCGAATCACATCATAAATTTCTTGAATGTCAAGCATTGTAACACCATATGTTTTCGCTAGTTGTTTCCATTTTCTTGCTGCTACTTTCTCTAAGTCATTCAGTATAACGGCTCTTGTGACTGGATGATCTAGGTGCTGCCTTATTACTTGAAGGTACAGGCATTCTGCTAATGAAAAGGCTCCTACTCCTGCAGGCTCTAACGATTGTAGAATTTGAACCACTTCTTGCAACTCTTCTTCTGAACATCCTAACCAGTTACAATAAAAAACAGTCGATTCTGGTAAATAGCCATCTTCGTTCAAGCTTTCAATTAAAAAAGCAAGTCGCTTCGTTTGTGACGGTGTAAGAGACAAATCAACAAGTTGTTGGTTAACATATTCTTTTAACGTACCGTTTGCATTCGGTGTATTTTCTAATGCTTGGTGCTTTTCATCACTCGTCTTACTGCTTAATTTAGGATGATTATCTTTTTGATACGTATTCTTCAACTCTAATAGTGGATTTTCTAATGCTAATTCCTCTAGATAAGAGCGAACATCTAACGTTGAATATTGTAATAAATGTATGGCTTGACGCAGTTCATGTGTCATGACTAAATTTAATGTTTGTTTTTGAAAAAGACCTAGCTCCATATCGGATCTCCTCCTATACTGATCATATCACAAATTCCGTCTTCTTTTATTGTAAACGCTTACTTTTTGACCTTCTTTTTTCTTTAGGTTTATAACAGCGTAGATTAGGCTATGATGAAAGCAGACTCATACTTTGTTTCCACGGCTCTTTACATACGTCAAACAATTAATTTGACCTTAATTGACCATTAGGTTAGAATGGACTTAGAGTAGTGAAGTACTACTATACTATGACGAAAACGAGGAGGAATCACACGTGAACTTAATTCCTACTGTAATTGAACAAACAAACCGCGGTGAACGAGCATACGATATTTATTCTCGCCTTTTGAAAGACAGAATTATTATGCTTGGGAGCGCTATTGATGACAACGTAGCAAATTCAATTGTGGCACAATTACTCTTCCTACAAGCGGAAGACCCTGAGAAAGATATTTCGATTTACATTAACTCTCCTGGTGGCTCCATTACTGCGGGAATGGCGATTTATGATACGATGCAGTTTATAAAACCTGACGTATCTACAATCTGTACAGGAATGGCAGCATCTATGGGTGCATTCCTTCTAACAGCAGGTGCAAAAGGAAAGCGAATGGCTCTACCTAATAGTGAAGTGATGATTCACCAACCACTAGGCGGTATGCAAGGTCAAGCTTCCGATATGGAAATCCACGCTAGAAGAATTATTGAAATGCGCCAGAAGCTTAATGAAATCATGGCTGAGCGCACTGGTCAACCGTACGAGCAAATTGCAAAAGATACTGATCGTGATAACTTTATGACGGCAGATCAAGCAAAAGAATACGGTTTGATTGATAAGGTATTCGAAACGAACAAAAAATAATGACAAAAACCTCAATTATTGCTAAGCAATAATTGAGGTTTTTTATGGCTTAAAGAATTGAATGCTTAGCGGTATCACATAGTATTCACCGTAATAACTCTTCACCGCAGCAACGATGGTAAATATAATTCCCAATAACCATACGATTGGTAAAATGATAAAGCCAATTACTACGAATATAAGAATGCTACCGATAAGGGAATAGATCGTGTACGAAAGAAAGAAGTTAAAATATTGTTTACCGTGAAAGTCAACAAAATCAGATTCTCTTTTTAACAAAAGCCATATAAGCAGTGGTGCAAGAATCGGTGCAAAAAAACTCAAGACATAAAGCAATGTAACTGCAACTCTTCCATCTGGCTCTTTCTCTTCTCTATAATCAATGATATCATTATCACGCATAGGCTCAACCCCTTTTGATTGTATACGATCAACTACTTTCTTCGGTTTCAAAAAGAACATAGTCTCTAAACTATGTTCAATTATTACTCCTTGTCTTGAACGTACCCAACAAGAGCATCTAGCGCTTCGTCTTCATCATGCCCCTCCGTTATGATGGTAATAACGGTTCCTTTTCCAAGAGCAAGGCTCATTAACCCCATAATGCTTTTTGCATTTACTTTAGAATGATCTTTTACAATATAGACATCTGCTGCAAAACGATTTGCCTCTTGTACAAACAGTGCCGCAGGACGTGCTTGCAAGCCCGTTTTCAACTCGATTGTTACTTCTTTTTGCGCCATAATCCTTCTCCTTTATACTTTATAGTTACCATTATTTCTGATTATACGTACCGTTTCTAAGCTTGTCTGCAAATTCGTCAATTTTTCTTAAACGATGATTCACTCCAGATTTGCTTACTTTACCACCTTCAACCATTTCCCCAAGTTCCTTTAACGTTACATCTTGGTGGGTCACTCGTAGCTTAGCCATTTCTTGTAGTTTTGGAGGAAGCTGTTCCAAGCCAATTTCTTTTTCAATGAAGCGAATATTTTCGACCTGGCGAAGGGCAGCACCAACCGTTTTATTTAAGTTTGCTGTTTCGCAATTAACGAGTCGATTTACCGAGTTTCTCATATCTTTTAAAATGCGCACGTCTTCAAAATAAAGCAAGGCTTGATGTGCTCCAATGATGTTAAGGAATTCTGTAATTTTCTCGCTTTCCTTTAGATACGTAATAAACCCTTTTTTCCTCTCAAGTGTTTTAGCTGACAAGGAAAATTCGTTCATTAATTCACATACTGCTTGATTATGCTCCTCATAGAGAGAAAAAATTTCAAGATGGTAAGAAGAGGTCTCTGGATGGTTAATGGACCCCCCTGCCAAAAACGCCCCTCTTAAATAGGCTCGTTTACAGCACGCATTTTTCACAATAGAAGGAGAGATTGTACGTATAAATTCAAATGGTTCTTTTAGAATGTGTAAATCCCCTAAAAGCTCTCGCGCTTCTTTTGTAATGCGTACAAGGTAAACATTGTTTTTCTTTAGCCTCATTTTTTTTCTGACAAGCAACTCAATGTGTATATGAGGGTATAATCGTTTAATTAATGTATACATCCTTCTTGCAATGGCTGCATTTTCCGTTGTAACATCTAGGCTGACCTGCTGATTTGCTAACGATAATGAACCATTCATGCGAATCAACGCAGAAAGTTCAGCTCTAGCACAACAGAACTTCACGTCAAGCTGTGTTAACTCCTTTTTGGCGCTTGCTGCAAAAGACACGCCGACCACCCTTTCTAACTGAACGGATCCAACATGCGTTCTTACTCTTTATTTCTCTAAATCCAATAAACTTAATAATGCTTCAGACACTCTTTTTGCATCGTGCCTAAGCTTATAATCTGATTCTACCACAAACTGATCTTTTATAATCGAAACACCTAATTCTTTTAACTTTTGTTCGTCAATAACAACCTGCTCAGCTTTTTCCATGCGGTAACGGGAAAGAGCTGTTTCTGTCAACTGTTGATGATTGACTAACACATGCTGCACAATTTGGCTTTGGCAATGGGTAAGAATAGCTTGAACATGATCTGAGACTGCATAATGATCCGTTTCACCAGCTTGAGTCATAACGTTACAAATATAAGCTCTTTTTGCATTTGAAGTCATAATAGCTTCAACAATTCCTGGTACTAATAAATTCGGCAAAATACTCGTATAAAGAGAACCAGGACCTAAAACAATCAAGTCTGCTGTTTTTAGTGCATGTAATGTTTCTGCTAATGGAGAGATTTCCTCTGGTGTTAAATAAACACGCTTAATTTTCTTTTCAGCAAGGGGAATTTTTGATTCACCACTTACATGAGTACCGTCTTCCATTTCAGCATGTAAAATAATACTCTTATTCGCTGCAGGTAAAACATTTCCTCGAACGTTTAATACCCGACTTAATGTGGCAATCCCCTTCTGAAAGTCACCAGTTATAGAGGTCATGCCTGCCAATAATAAGTTTCCAAGTGAGTGACCATTTAATCCGTCACCACTCGCAAATCGATGTTGAAATAACTCTTCCACTAATGGCTCTACTTCAGCTAGCGCCACTAGAACATTTCGAACATCTCCTGGAGGAGGAATATCTAATTCTTTTCTTAGTATGCCAGAGCTACCACCGTCATCGGCAACCGTTACTATGGCTGTAATATCCACAGGGTATGTCTTTAATCCTTTTAAGATGACAGATAGCCCTGTTCCGCCGCCAATTACGACAACTTTTTTTCTCATAAGGAGTTAGCCTTCCTCTTATCGATGTCACGATGGGATGCATATACATTATAGTGTGGGTTGTAATGGTCTGCTAAATATTCAGCAAGTGTTACGGAACGATGTTGACCCCCTGTACACCCTATGCCTATAACGACTTGACTTTTCCCTTCTCGTTTATAGTGTGGAAGCGTAAAATCAAACAAATCCGTTAATTTATCTAAAAATTGCTTCGTTTCTTTCCACTTTAATACGTAAGATGAAACTTCGGATTGAAGACCGGTTTTTGGCCGTAGTTCATCTAAATAGTGCGGATTAGGTAAAAAGCGAACATCAAACACAACATCTGCATCAATTGGAATCCCATACTTGAACCCAAACGAGACAAAATGAATCGTAAATGACTCACTGACATTAGATGAAAAGCGCTCCATAATTTTTGAACGTAGCTGAACAGGCTTTAATTCAGTTGTATCAATAATTTGCTGTGCTCTTCCCTTCATTTCTTCAAGAAGTTCACGCTCTTTCTTTATTCCTTCTAATGGTAATCCACTCTTAGCTAATGGGTGCGTCCGCCTTGTCTCTTTATAACGCTGCACGAGCTTAGCATCTTTGGCATCTAAGTACAAAATTTGAATGTGTATCCGCTCTGCCGGTTCCTCACGAAGTGAATCTATTGCTTGAAAAAATTCATCAAAAAATGATTGTCCTCTTAAGTCCATCACTAAAGCCACTTTTGTTACTTTATCAACGCCGCCTTCAATTAGATCAATGAACTTAGGCAACAGTGCTGGAGGAAGGTTGTCAACGCAATAATAGCCTAAATCTTCAAAGCTTTGTACAGCTACCGTTTTCCCTGCACCAGACATTCCAGTTATAACGACAACCTCTACATCTGCACTTTTCAACGTCGAGCCCTCCTTACGTAGAAGCCGAACTTCTTCTTTCTTTTAATAAATTATGGGATGTATCATAATAAAACGTGCTATATAAAATTCCCTCACCGTGAAAGACATGATCGAATATAAGCCGATCCCCTTCAGCCATTGGCAAGGTTTGATATGCTTGATTAGGTTGCCACTGCAACTTTCCTTCAGGAGAATGTTTAAACAGTTGACCTGAAGCTTCAACAGCTTTAAAGGTAAACATCATCCACTCATTCTGAATGCTATCGTCTTCATTTACAATCACCATTGTTGTAACGGCTTGAAGTTCTGGCTGCATCACAAGAAGACCTGTTTCTTCTTTCAATTCTCTAATCGCTGCTTCTTGAATCGTCTCTGTTGGTTCCATTTTCCCACCTGGAGCGACCCACCAGCCTTTACTTGGCTTTTGCAACAAAAGGCATTGTTCTTTAGAAGTTAAAATACAATTGGTTATCCGTTGCAACTTCATCACCCCACGTTCCTAATTCTATAGTATACAGTTAAATGAGAAAAGCGACAATGATTCTCCCTTCTTTGAAAAGACAAAAAAAGAGCACGGATTCCATCCGCGCTCATCAAGAAAACTCTATAATAAAAAAGGGGGTCAATTACAATTCTTATTGTAGCACCCCTCTGTTTCAAATAGGTTACAGATACTTTAAAAGAAAATATCTTTATTCTGAAATGACTTTTTTCTGGTCATCTAAATGCTCAAGGTAGTGTTGAACATTTTGCGCGGCTATAGACCCATCACCTGTAGCTGTTACAATTTGTCGAAGTGATTTTTCTCGAACGTCCCCAGCAGCGAATACGCCAGGAATCTTTGTTTCCATTTCCTCATTCGTTTCAATATAGCCTTCTTCGTTCGTAATAGAAAGATTTTTAACACTCTCGTTAAGTGGCAACATCCCAATATAGACAAACACTCCATCTGCACTCATAGTAGATGTTTCTCCTGTTTCTGTATCTTCAAGGGTAACGCCACCGACTTTTCCGTCTTTCTCATTAATCTCGGTTACGACTTTATTCCAAACAAATTCCACTTTATCGTTGGCAAAAGCTCGATCTTGCAATATCTTCTGAGCACGAAGCTGATTACGACGATGCACAATCGTTACTTTTGATGCAAAGCGCGTCAAGTAAACAGCTTCTTCCACTGCAGAATCTCCACCACCAACAACAATTAGCTCTCGCTCTTTAAAAAATGCCCCATCACATACTGCACAATACGAGACGCCACGACCGCCTAATTCTTGCTCACCTGGAATGCCTAGCTTCTTGTATTCTGCCCCTGTTGATACGATAACCGCACGGGCTCTATATTCTTTTGAACCAGCGATGATTTTCTTCGTATCGCCTTCATCAATGATTTCTTTTATATCTCCATACCCATATTCTGCACCGAATTTCTTGGCATGCTCAAACATTTTATTTGATAAATCAGGTCCAAGAATGTGGTCAAATCCTGGATAGTTCTCTACTTCCTCTGTATTGGCCATCTGACCACCTGGCATGCCTCTTTCCAGCATTAAGGTTTTTAAATTCGCTCGTGATGTATAAACAGCAGCTGTCATTCCTGCTGGACCTGCACCTGCTATAATGACATCATAAATTGTTTCAGTTGACATGTTTAACACTCCTTACGCGCCAGTCATCTCTCTTATCCATGCGCCTCATCTAAAGAAGACCCACTCTTCTTGTAGTCTTTTCTATTTCGAATATCTTATCCGTTTCATTCTTATCCTAGCGGAGTCTCTGGCTGATTGTCTACTAACATGCTCAAGCCTGCCTCACGTTCCATCATTGAGAAAAAAACAGAGTCGCTTTCGCCACGTTCCATTTTCGTCATACAAGTTTCCGCTTTTTTATCACCGTTACTAATCGCTTCTTTCATCAAGTCAATTGCTGACTCAACATTTCCAACATGATAGTCTGCTACAGCAAAACAGTGAAAAAGCGAATGCTCTTTTAGCAGTGTATGATCTTTTTTGCGTACAGCTACTTCCTCATACGCACCAATGTGGCAAAGAACATGTAAAAGACGAATTTTAGAATCATGGTGAATTGGTTGGATCTTTTTTAAGATCTCTCCAAATTGGTTTGCCTTTGTTGTATAGCCTAGTTGATAATGAAATACGGCTATATTACAAAGTGCCAGTAAATTACCATGATCGGATTCCAAAATCTCTTCACATTTATCGAAAGCCAATTGTTCTTGTCCCGTCCGAAAAAAGGCCTCTGCTAAATGGTTTTGAGCTGCCCAATTTTCAGGCTGTATATCAAGAACCTTTTTAAGCAGTGGAATAGCCTCTCTTACATTTCCTTCAGTTAAGAGAATCCATGCATTCTCATGGTTATTTAATGACTCTTCTTCCTTCTCTTCTTCATCAAGAGGATCCTCTTCAAATAGCTCAGCTAATTCTTTTGCATCGTCAACAAATGCTCCTTCTGGTTCCAATGCTAAATAACGGGTAACATGCTTTTCCGCTTGAAAGAAATGGCCAAGAAACACTTCATTGTTCGCAATAAAGAAATGACATACCGGATGCTCATCGTTGTTCGTCTCTATAATTTGATGAAGCAACTCATTGGAACGCTCATATTCACCAAGCTCTGTTAATACTGCAGCTAATTGTATTTTAAAAATCGGTTCTGTTTCCGTTAGTTTAACAGCTCGTTCAAATAGCTTCGCTGCACGGGATAAACGCTTATCTTGAAATGCAGCCAATCCTTTATGAAAGAAATAATCGCCACTTCGATAAAAAGGGATGACGACATTTGAATGAATTTTATTACTTGCTTGCTTTTTACGCATCATCCGTTGTTACCTCCAAGCAAATCTAATCTATGCTCAAGTATTTATTATAGCTTATTCCAGCTCTCGTTCCGACTACATTTTTGCTAAAAAAAAGAAAAAAGTCAACGGATCGTTGACTTTTTTCGGAATTCTAGACTTTATGACGCTGCTCTAGCGTTTTCATAATAGCTGCTAATGGGATCTTTTTTTCTTCTAATAGGACAAGGAGGTGATAGAATAGATCAGCGACTTCCCAATGCATCTCTGTTTGATCGTCATTCTTCGCTGCAATAATAACCTCACTAGCCTCTTCACCAACCTTTTTAAGGATTTTATCAATCCCTTCTGTAAAGAGGTACGTTGTGTAAGCACCTTCTGGCATATGTTCTTTCCGATTAGCAATTGTTTTTTCAAGTGATTTAAGTATGGCAAATGGGTCACGATCATTTCTATCGCTTTCACCGTCGCCTTGAAAGCAACTTAATGCTCCGGTATGGCAAGCAGGACCTTCGGGATGAACGAGAAGCAAAATAGCATCTTGATCACAATCATAACGGATGTCAATCACTTTCTGCTTATTCCCTGACGTTGCGCCTTTATTCCAAAGTTCATTTCTAGAACGACTATAAAACCACGATTCTTTCGTTTTAATCGTTAAGTCGAGTGCTTCTTGGTTCATGTACGCTAACGTCAACACTTCCTTTGTTTGGGCATCTTGGACAATGGCTGGTACAAGGCCATTTTCGTTAAATTGAACGTTCGTCATCGTACATGCACTCCTTTTTCTTTTAATACCCTTTTCACGGCACGAATCGTTGTTTCTTTATAATGAAAAATCGATGCTGCCAGAGCCGCATCCACAGCTGCTTCTTGAAAGACATCAACAAAATGAATCGCTTCTCCTGCACCTCCTGAAGCAATAATAGGTACATTTACACAATTAGTTAACTTTTGCAAAAGAGCTACATCAAAGCCCGATTTCTCACCATCTTTATCCATACTTGTGACAAGCAGTTCTCCTGCTCCTAATTGAACCGCTTCCTTAGCCCAAGCTTCAGCTGTCCAATCAGTCTCTTTACGACCACCATGCGTATAGACTTTCCAAGTATCGGTTATAGAGTCATACTTAGCATCAATGGCAACAACAATACATTGTGAACCAAAGAAACGAGCTGCTTCTTCAATAAATTCGGGTCTTATGAGTGCTGCTGTATTTAACGAAACTTTATCCGCACCCGCTTGTAAAATGTTCCGAATGTTTTCGTTTGTATTAATACCCCCACCAACTGTAAATGGGATAGAAATAGACGCAGCTACTTGTTCCACAACATCTAACATCGTTTTTCTACCTTCATGAGATGCCGAAATATCTAAGAAAACAAGTTCGTCAGCACCTTGCTCATCATAATAGCGAGCAAGCTCTACTGGATCGCCAGCATCTCGTAGTGAGAGAAATTGTGTTCCTTTTACGACTCTTCCTTCTTTCACATCTAAACATGGGATAATACGTTTAGTTAGCATTCGTTTCCTCGCCTACTTTCACCGCTTCTTCCAGGGAAAAACGATTGGCATAAAGTGCCTTACCAACAATGACTCCGGAAATCGTCGTGTGACGAATGGATTCTAAGTCTTGAAGCTGACTCACGCCACCTGAAGCAATGATTTGCGCTCTGTCCCCAGCTACGTTCGCCAGTTTTTCGCAAGCGGCAATATTTGGTCCTTCAAGCATACCATCCTTTGAAATGTCCGTATAAACAATTGTTTTTACACCTGAATCAAGTAGGGTTCCAGCTAACTCTTCTGCTTGAACACTTGATGTTTCAATCCAACCCTCTGTTGCTACTAATCCATCTCGTGCATCTAAGCCAATTACGATTGCCTCACCATACTTTTTTACCATCTCTTTCGTAAACGCCAAGTTATTGACCGCTACACTTCCTAAAATCACTCGTTTTACACCAAGATTTAAATAGTAAGCAATGTCTTCCTCTGTACGAATGCCACCACCAACTTGTACTGGAATCGTCAATTTGGCTGCAATTTCTGCTATAAGTTGATTGTTAACAGGCTTTTTCTTTTTTGCTCCATCTAAATCAACAATGTGAACCCATTTGGCACCCGCATCTTGAAAGGATTGCGCAGTTTGTAGCGGTGAATGACTATACACCGTGTTTTTTTCATAATCGCCTTGCTCTAAGCGAACACACTGTCCATTTAAAATATCGATTGCTGGATAAATCGTCATCCCCATTCATTCCACTCCCTTTTCTGCCAGTTCACAAAATCGTTTTAACAATGCCGTACCTACTTGTCCACTCTTTTCAGGATGAAATTGCATTCCGAAAACGAGGTCTTTCTCAACGATTGCAGGCACATCACACCCATAGTCTGCTTTTGCAGCCATTAGCTCATCAGGCGCTTCTACAACGTAGGAATGAACGAAATAGACATAGCCCTCTTCAATGCCTCCTGTGCTTGCTTTTTCATTTAAAAAAGCAAGTCGATTCCAGCCCATATGAGGAATTTTTAATGATGAATGTGCATGTTGTTGTTTTTCAGAAAAATGGATCACATTTCCTTTTAAATAAGCGAGTCCTTCTGTTTCTCCATATTCTGTGCTTCTTTCAAATAAGAGCTGCATGCCTAAGCAAATACCTAATAGTGGTTTTAGCTGATATACATGCTGGTCGAGAAACGTGCGTAAACCGGTTCCCTCTAAATTTTTCATAGCATCAGGAAAGGCCCCTACTCCTGGCAAAATAAATGCATCGCATTCTATTAATTCATCTGGCTTACCGCTAATAAGATAGGGAAATTGTAGTCGTTCTAACGCTTTCGAAACAGAATGAAGGTTGCCCATGCCATAATCAATAATACCAATCATTAGAGCATCCCCTTCGTCGACATAAGCCCTCTCTGATTTGGATCAATACTTGCGGCTTCCCGAAGGGCTCTGGCACATGCTTTAAAAATGGCTTCAATAATATGGTGGGTATTGTGTCCATAGTGAACAACAATGTGTACGTTCATTCTAGCTTCTAAAGCGAGCTTCCAAAAAAATTCTCGAACTAATTCTGTATCAAACGTTCCCACAGTTTCACTCGGAAGCTCCACACGATATTCTAAGTGAGGGCGATTGCTTAAATCGACTACAACTTGAGCAAGAGCGTCATCCATTGGGACAATCGCCGATCCATAACGTCGTATTCCCTCTTTTGAACCAAGTGCACGTTTAAACGCTTCCCCTAAACAGATCGCTATGTCTTCCGTTGTATGGTGGGCATCGACTTCTATATCCCCCTCAGCTTGGACAGTTAGATCAAATTGTCCATGCTTTGCAAATAAATGCAGCATGTGTTCGAGAAAAGGAACACCTGTGTTTAACTCAATTTGTCCTTCACCATCTAATTGGACGCTTAATTGAATATCTGTTTCTCCGGTCTTTCGCTTAATAGAAGCCTCTCGACTCATTTGGTCTCCTCCTTTAATCGAATTTCGATCGCTCTTGCATGGGCTTCTAGCCCTTCCATTCGAGCTAACGTCATAATCGCTTGAGCATCTCCTTGAAACGCTGCTTTACTGTATGAAATAACGCTTGTTTTTTTGATGAAATCATCTACTGACAATGGACTTGAAAAACGAGCTGTCCCATTTGTAGGCAAGACGTGACTCGGTCCTGCCATATAATCACCAACAACCTCTGCACTGTAGGGACCGATAAATATAGCACCTGCATGCTTTATTTTCCCTACCATCTCCATCGGGTCTTCTGTCATAATTTCAACATGTTCACATGCCAATTCATTGACTACATCAATGGCTTGATTAGCAGAAGAACAGATGAAAACCTGCCCATAGTCCGAAATTGCTTGCCTTGCAATCTCAGAATTAGGTAGTTCATTAAGCTGGTTTATTACTTCATCTCGAACCGCTTCAGCTAATGAATTGGACGTCGTCACAAGTATAGCCGATGCCATTTCGTCGTGCTCAGCTTGCGACAGTAAGTCAGCTGCAATGTATGATGGGTTTGCACCTTCATCCGCTAACACACAAATTTCACTAGGACCAGCGATCATATCAATATCAACTTCTCCAAACACTGCTCGTTTTGCTAACGCCACATACTGGTTTCCAGGGCCAGTAATTTTGTCGACTTTGGCAATAGATTCTGTACCAAAAGCAAAAGCAGCAATCGCTTGAGCACCACCAACTTTATAGATAGATTGGATGCCTAATTCATTTGCAGCAACGAGAACACCTGCTGGAAGATGGCCGAATGGATCTGGTGGGGATGCGATAGCGATCCTTTCAACGCCTGCAACAAGAGCGGGAACTGCATTCATAATAACAGAAGAAGGATACGCGGCTTTACCACCAGGGACATAGAGCCCGACGGCTTCCAGAGGCGTTACTTTTTGGCCTAGCAAGGACCCATCCTTTCTAGTTTTCATCCACGATGTTTTAATTTGTTCTTCATGATAATCTGTGACATTTTTAATTGCCTGCTTAATCGCGTCAAGCTCCTCATTACGAATGGTTCCATAGGCAGTCTCAATCTCTTCTTTTGTTACAAGAAATGAGGAAACAGTTGCCTTGTCAAATTGCTTCGTTAGCGCAACTAACGCTTTATCGCCTTCTACTTTTACTTGTTCAAGAATCGTTGCAACGCTTTGAACAGCTCTTTCATTCTCTTGTAAACGAAGATTCTTAGGCACGACAGTATCTTCTTTCTCTAGACGTATAAACTGCATCTAGTAGCCTCCTACACTACAGCTTGAAGCTGTTTAATCATTCTCTGAATCTCTTTGCCTTTTAAACGATAGCTCGACGCGTTGACAATAAATCGCGAGGTGATTTCTTGAATTTTTTCTAACTCAACTAGTCCATTATCTTTTAAAGTTTGACCAGTTGAAACAATATCAACAATACGATTCGCGAGACCCATTATAGGCGCGAGTTCAATAGAACCATTCAGTTTAATGACTTCTACTTGCTCCCCTTGTTCCTTAAAATATTGAATAGCCAAATTCGGATATTTCGAGGCTACTTTAGGGTGCAATTCGCCTTTTTGATAGTTTGGCAAACTTGCTACCGCTAAATAGCAAGAGCTAATTTTTAAATCAAGCATCTCATAAACATCACGCTTTTCTTCAAGCATGACATCCTTTCCAGCAACACCTACGTCGGCTACGCCTTGCTCTACATAAGTAGGAACATCCATTGGCTTCGCTAAAACAAAACGCAAATGTTCTTCAGGTACATCTATAATTAATTTTCGCGATTCTTCAAAAGTCTCAGGAAGACGATAGCCTGCAGCGCGTAACAATTTTACAGCTTCATCAAAGATTCGACCTTTTGGCATCGCAATCGTCAGCGGTCTCATGTACTTACTCCTCTTCTAAATGAATATACGCCAGTTCTACTTGTTCGTTCATCCAATTTTCTGATAGACCGGCTTGATCTTGTACAATAACAGCTTTTCCACTTTGACGTAATTCAGCGGCTTTGCTGTACGCTTCTTTCCTTCTGGAATGATGATACAACACACACCACTTTTGGTCGGGCTCATTTTCTCGTGAATACACTTCACTAAGTAAATCAACTCGTAAACCAAACCCTGTCGCTGGAGCTGTACGTCCAAACTTTTTCAATAGTTCATCGTATCGTCCCCCACCACCTAAAGCTTGTGCAACATCTTCATGAAAAGCTTCAAATACAAAACCTGTATAATAGCTCATATGAAGAACCGTGCTTAAATCAAATTGTACAAACGATTCAATCCCTTCTTCTTGTAAAACGTCCCAGATGCCTCGCAGTTCGTCAATCGCTTTCTTACCTTCATCTGAAGTTACCAACTGCTCTGCTTCATCCAACACATGGGCATCACCTCGTAACTCAAGCAATTGAATCAAGCGATTTTCAATATCCAAGGGAAGCTCATACGTATGGACTGCTTCGCGATAACCAACGTCATTTTTTTCAAATAAAGAACGTTGAAGTTGTTCAGCTTGTTCTCCAGGCACCAACTCATTTAATAACGCTCGAATAAAACCGATATGCCCTAAAACAAGCTGATACTTCTCTAAGCCAATCGTTTGCATTGCTTCTTGAAAAAGAACAACGATCTCACTATCACCGCTTGTTGTCGCATCACCAATTAGTTCCACACCAACTTGTTCAAATTCTGCTGGTCTACCTCCCTCTAATTGCTGAGCCCTGTATAAATTCGAATGGTAAGATAAGCGTAATGGGAACGATTCCTTTTTCATTGTAGAGGAAACAAGACGTGCAATAGGCGCAGTCATATCAGGGCGTAACACAAGTGTGTTCCCTGACAAGTCAAAGCATTTAAACAGCTGCTGATCTGGAATAGCCGAGAGCTTTCCCACTGTTTCAAAATATTCTAATGCAGGTGTTTGAACTTTTTCGTATCCCCATTCCCCGATGGTTTTCAATAACTGTGTTGAAATTTTATTTTGCAAATGGTGTTGATGAGGTAACCGGTCTCTCATCCCCAAAGGCTTCTCAAATAAAAATAGCTGTGACAAGGAAAACACCTCAAATGCTTTAGTTTGGTAAATCACTAATGAATTAAAGTTTTTTAATAGTTTACATTTGTTCACTTAGAAAGTCAACTAGCTCAAGGTTTAAAAAAAAGACTTGGTTTGATTTCCAAGCCTTTCGTTCTACTAAACATTTCTCTTTATCAAACGCATCGGACTTCCAGCGACAAATGTATCACGTTCAACATCCTTATGTACCACAGTGCCTGCACCAATTACGGCTCGATCACCAATAGTAACTCCAGGTAGAATGGTGCAATTTGCACCGATCATCACATGGTCCCCAATGATGACATCGCCTAGGCGGTATTCATGAATGAGATATTCATGGGCCAAAATGGTCGTATTGTATCCAATGATGGTGTTTGAGCCAACCTTTATACGCTCTGGAAACATGGCATCGACCATGACCATTAAAGCAAAGGCTGTGTAGTCGCCAATCTTCATATTCAAAAACGTGCGATAGAGCCAGTTTTTCATACGAAATGAAGGCGTAATTCGTGCAGTTTGACTGATAATAAAAATCTTTAATACTTTCCAGAAAGAGACTGTCTTATAAAGCTGCCAAAGTGAATTCGTTTTCGACACCGGGTATCGCTTTGTTCGTCTACTCATCTTTCTTCTACAATTGCAAGAAGATGATCCATGGATTGTATAATATAATCAGGTTCAAATGACTTTAAAAATGCCTCTCCTTTAAGCGCCCAGCCAACACCCACGCTAATGATTCCTGCATTTTTTGCTGCCAAGATATCATGAGAATTATCTCCCACCATAATCGCTTCTTCTGCTTTAGCATGTAATTGTTCAAGCGCTTTATAGATAGGCTCAGGATTAGGCTTTTCTTTCGTTACATCATCTAGACCTATAATGACATCAAAATAGTCGTCCAAGCCTGTAAGCTTTAGACCCATCATTGCCGTTTCCTTAATTTTCGTAGTGACGATAGCCAGCTTATAGCCTTCATCATGTAATCGTTTCACACCTTCTTTTACCCCAGGGTAGATGGTCACAAGAGAATCATGATGGTGATGATTATGTGTTCGATAAGTCTCAATATACGTTGCTGCTTTCTCTTTGTTTATGGATGAAAAGGTTTCTTGAAGAGATGGACCAATAAATGGAAGAACAGTCTCTCTTGTATACTGACCTGGATAATCGAGCTCAAGTGTATGCAAAAACGATTGAATAATAAGCTCATTTGTGTCAATGAGGGTTCCGTCTAAATCAAATAAAATGGTGTTAATGGTCATATGCGGTTTCCTTTCTATACGACGATTCTTTTCTTTTTTCTAGTCGTGTCCACACTCTTGAAATAACAATGGTTAATAACAATGCCGTAATGACACGAATAACGAGAAGGGGCCAAACTGGAATTCCTAGTACAACAAAGACAAGAGTATCCTCTACAACCGCATGACAAGCGACAAGGAAAATAAACACGATATAAAGATCTTTCTTCTTCACTTTGTCTTCTTTAACAGCATCAATCATGACCCCCGCTCCATAAGCAAGACCAATCGTTAAACCAGAAGCCAAAGTCACCGAGGTATTTCGATCGACACCGATTAAACGAGTTAGAGGAGAAAGCCACTGAGAGATTACTTTTAACCAGCCACGCTCCCGCATAACTTGCACCACCAGCATAAGTGGAATAACGACTAATGCCAATTGAGCTACACCCCAAAAAGCAGTTTGTAACCCTACAGCGATCATGCCTAGTAGTGTTGTTGGTTCAGCTGCTTGTGTAGCAGAAGCAAGACCGTAAACCGCCTGTTCACTTCCACCATCCCATACTAGATTGATCACAAATGCTGAAAATAGTGCAAGAAAGATTCGAACAGCTACAATTGGGAACACTTTTATGCCAACCTTTGTAGCGACTGCCGACTCCACAATGAGATTATGGGAAAAAGATAACATAATGGCAAGAATGAATACTTCTTTAATCGTCAAGTCAAGGGAAAGAATAGCACCAATTCCCGCAAATAGATTCAATACATTTCCGATCACTAATGGAATGGCCGCTTCGCCTGGCAAGCCAATCAAATTCATAATAGGCGCTATACCTGAAGCGATCCAACCAAGCACCGGCGTGTAGCCGAGCAACGTAACAAACAATGTAATGGGAAAAATAATTTTCCCTAACGTCCATGTTGTCTGTAAACCTGATAACAGCCCTCGTTTCACCACTCCCATGGTATCCCTTCTTTCTAGTTTTTCTTTTTGCTTTCTCTATCTGTATCTAAATATCTTGGTGGCTTTACGACGATGCGTCGATACATCCAAAGAATAATGGATAAGCCGATTAGAATAAGTGATAACAACTGAGCCGTTCTAAGGGTCTCTCCAATTAGTAAATAGTCCAAACGGATACCTTCAATGAAGAATCGTCCTACTGAATACCAAATGACGTAAGAAAAGAACAGTTCCCCTTGGCGTAAATTCACTTTTCGCAACAAAATAAGGAGGACGACACCGAGAATACTCCATAAAGATTCATATAAAAATGTTGGGTGATAATAAGCCCCATTAATATACATTTGGTTAATGATCCAATCAGGTAAAAACAAACTTTCTAAAAAGGAGCGTGATACTTCGCCTCCATACACTTCTTGGTTAACAAAATTTCCCCAACGACCGATCGCTTGACCAATTAAAATAGCCGGTGCTGCAACGTCAGCAATTTTCCAGAAAGACAGCTTCTTGACACGTGCAAAAATAATAGCTGTAACGACTGCTCCAATTAAGGCGCCGTGAATGGCAATTCCACCTTCACGAATGTTAAACACACTCATTGGACTATCAGCGAATTGATCCCATCTAAAAATGACATAATAGGCTCTTGCGGAAATAATGGATATTGGTAACGCCCACACAAGTAAGTCTGCAAACGTTTCTTTTGGTAACCCCCGCTTTTCTCCTTCATAGCGAGCCCATAAATAACCAACCCCTACACCTAAAAGAATTAAAACGGCATACCAATAAATATCAATTGGACCAAGAGAAATAAACACTCGATCCATCGGTTCAAATTGTGTATTCACTTCAGTTCACCTCACACATGTTCATTTTAAAATTCTTCATTGTCACCTTGTTCAATCACTTGTGTTAAACGTTCAGAGAACTCCTGGGCTGCATTAAACCCTAGACGTTTTAGACGGAAATTCATCGCAGCAACCTCAATGATAACAGCTAAGTTTCGTCCTGGTCTTACAGGCACCGTTAGTTTCGTAATTTCTGTATCAAAAATTTTCATTTTATCTTCTTCGAGTCCAAGTCGATCATAGGCTTTCTTTTGATCCCATGTCTCTAAGTTCATACATAAACTAATTCGTTTAAAAGGGCGAACGGCTCCGGCTCCAAAGAGTGTCATAACATTGATAATGCCTAACCCACGAATTTCTAGTAAATGCTGGAGTAACGGAGGAGGATGCCCAACTAATGTATCCTCGTTTTGTTGTCGAATTTCTACAGAATCATCAGCAACAAGTCGATGCCCTCTTCGTACAAGATCAAGTGCCGTTTCACTCTTACCTACACCACTACCACCTGTGATTAATACGCCAATACCATAAATATCAACAAGTACACCATGAACAGCAGTTACTGGCGCAAGCTCGCTCTCTAAATAGTTTGTAACACGACTACTTAACTGTGTTGTCGTTAAAGTCGATCGTAAAACAGGTACATTTTTTTTATTGGCTGCCGCAATTAATTGAGAGGGAGCCTCAAGTCCACGAGATAAAATAATACCAGGTGTATCATATGTACATAATTTTGTTAATCGTTCTTCTTTTTCCTCATCAGATAGCGATTTAATAAACGATAGCTCCGTTCTACCAATAAGCTGCAGTCTTCTTGCTGGATAATACGTAAAAAAACCAGCCATCTCTATACCTGGACGAGAAATATCGCTCGTTGTAATAGGGCGATAAATGCCTTCTTCTCCAGCTAGCAACTCAAAGTGGAACTTCTCTAATATATCGTTTGCTGTCACTTTTATCATTTTGTGCACCTCTTTTACATTGCTTTTCACTAGCCATATTGTAGCACGATTTTCTCTAGAGTCATAAAACTTATAAAAGATCATCTCATTGAACAAAAAGAAAGACGTGGAAATGATGCATCCACGTCTGTTCCCCTTTATTAAATTGACCATTAACTCCTTTTAACTGGATTAATAAGCAAAGTCTGAAACAATGCAATGATGATCGCTGCAAGCAGCGCAATGCCAAAACCATCAATTACAAAATAACTTCCCATTAACCAAGCTGTTAGCATTAACGTTAACGCACTAATGACGAATAAAAACAGTCCTAGTGTTAAAATGGTAATCGGTAACGTTAAAATGGTTAGCACCGGTTTCACTGTCCAATTTAAAACAGATAAAATAAGTGCCGCGATCAACGCTGCTCCAAAGCCACTTAGCGTAAACCCAGAGAATAGCGCTGATAGAAGTAATAACACGAGTGCATTCAGCACCAGGCCAAGTAACCATCTCATCAAAAGCCCTCCTTACTTACTCTGCCGGCATAAGAAATGTAGCAATAATATAGGCAAGTACGACGGGCCAAACCGTTGTGACCAATGCCAAAACCACAGCAATTAAACGAATGATGGTCGGATCAATTGAAAAATACTCTCCAATTCCCCCACATACGCCTGTTATAAAACGCTTCGTTGTCGATCGTTTTAATTGTTTCAATGTTGTAACGTCCTTTCAAATCAAACTGTTTATTGATTTCTTAGCGTAATACTACCTGTATTTGCAACAGCACGGACTTTCATTTTCCCAGGAAGCGTATCGTTTGCCGTCACATGCATATAGCGTTGTGCCAATTCTTTTTTCTCATCATGAATCTCTGAAGACTCCAGATGATTGTGAATGGAACCAACATTAGATCGCAGCTTCCCTTCGAATCGAACATCGTCTGCTACAAAGAGCTTCACGCTTCCTGTCGTTGTTTTCACATCTAAATAACCAGCGGATTCGTTGTTTTTATTCACATAATAGGTAATGGATCCATTTACTGTTTCAACGTCAGCATCCTCAATTTTTCCTGTTACTTTAATGGTTCCATTAAAAGTTTTTGCAAATAATGATCCTATCGTATTTTCGTCAATAGTAATAGATCCGTTCATTGTCTCGATTGTAGCTTTAGAAGCTTGAAGGTGACTCGTTTTAATGGAACCGTTTGTTGTATTGGCTTCAAACTCTTTTGTCTTTAGCGATTCACCAGTTAGAGAACCATTAAATGTATAGAGCTTGATGCTATCATATGTTGAAGTAGGTACATAGAGCGTTCCGTTAACTTTCATTGTTTTTGATTTCGTTTCAAAAAGCAGGACACCTTCTTCTACAGAAAAAGACGATTCCTTCAAGAGAAAATCATGCGCTTGTTCCGCATTGTTTGTACGGTAGACTTTTGCATCTAACTCCAGTCGTACCCCTTCCTTCTCCCACGGAACAATCGTAAAGGAGCCATTTTCTAAAGACACCTTTACTTTGTTTAGATCAACGTGATCCTCTTCAAACGTATGTTGAATGTCCATGCCATTCCCAAAATTAAAGTCAAAGTCGCCATCTCTTACTTTTTGGAATGCCGATTCAAAAAAACTTGTAAACTTTGTGAAAGGAGACTCTTCACGGTCGGTGCCTTCTTCACGTGCCTTACTTGATACTGATTGAGAAGTCGGTATTTCTTGCTCATCTTTTCCAACCGCTTCAAGTAATTTTAGTCCTTCTTCAGCAGAAACTTTACCGTCTTCAATCATCTTAAGAATCATTTTACGTTCTTCCATCACGATCGCTCCTTTTTACTTAATAGCCTTTATAATCTTATTACGAAGAAGCAAGGTCACATGTTTCATTTTCCCTAAAATTTATGATGAAAACTCGAATTTTTCTGCGTAACGCGCTTTATCTCTTTCCAAAATTGGTTTTAAATACCTTCCAGTATAAGAACCTTCAACTTCAGCCACTGCTTCAGGAGTGCCTTGAGCAACAAGCTGTCCGCCACCCGTCCCACCTTCTGGTCCAAGGTCAATAATATGATCTACAGTTTTAATAACATCAAGATTATGCTCAATGACAAGTACCGAATCGCCATTATCAACAAGTCGTTGAAGAACGTGCAATAACCGGTCAATATCATCTACATGCAAGCCCGTTGTTGGTTCATCTAATATATAGAGGGTTCTTCCAGTTGGGCGTTTATGAAGCTGCGATGCTAGCTTGACTCGTTGGGCTTCTCCACCAGATAACGTTGTTGCTGGTTGACCAAGGCGGACATAACCTAAACCAACATCAATAAGCGTTTGGATTTTGCGCTTAATTTTCGGGATGCTACCAAAGAATTCAACGCCTTCCTCAACTGTCATTTCTAGCACATCAGCAATCGTTTTGTTTTTGTAGGTCACTTCTAGCGTTTCTCGGTTATAGCGTTTTCCATGGCATACTTCACATGGAACGTACACGTCAGGCAAAAAGTGCATTTCAATTTTAATAATCCCATCACCTTTACACGCTTCGCATCTTCCACCTTTTACGTTGAAGCTAAACCGACCTTTTTTATACCCTCTCACTTTTGCTTCATTTGTTAAGGCAAATACATCACGAATATCATCAAAGACACTCGTATACGTTGCCGGGTTTGATCTAGGCGTTCGTCCTATTGGTGATTGATCAATATCAATGACCTTGTCCATCTCTTCGATACCGACAATTTCTTTGTGCTTTCCTGGCTTTTCTTTCGCACGATGAATTTTTTGCGCTAACGATTTATGAACAATTTCATTAACAAGCGTACTTTTACCAGATCCCGAAACACCAGTAATCGCAGTAAACACACCTAAAGGAAACGTAACATTGATATTCTTTAAGTTGTTCTCTGTTGCACTTTTGACCACAAACTGTCTTCCTGTAAGTGGTCTTCGTTCGCTAGGCACTTGAATAAACTTTTCCCCAGCCAAATATTGACCTGTTAACGAATTCGGATCATCGATCAGCTCTTGCGGTGTACCTTGTGCGGTTACATAGCCTCCATGTACGCCTGCCCCTGGACCAATATCAATAATGTGGTCTGCCGCTAACATCGTGTCTTCATCGTGTTCAACGACAATTAATGTATTGCCTAAATCACGCATCCGCTTTAACGTCTCAATTAAGCGGTCATTATCTCTTTGATGCAATCCGATAGAAGGCTCATCAAGAATGTACAATACCCCCATGAGGGAAGAACCGATTTGAGTGGCTAGCCGAATCCGCTGCGCTTCCCCACCTGATAACGTGCCGGCAGCGCGTGATAACGTTAAATAATCTAGCCCAACATTAATCAGAAAGCCGATTCTGTCTTCAATTTCTTTTAAAATTAATCTAGAGATGGAACGATCTTTTTCAGATAGCTCTAATGATTGCATAAATTGTAGTGCTTCTGTACATGAGTATTGATTCACTTCCCCTAAATGCTTTCCACCGACAAATACAGCTAATGCTTCTTTCTTTAAGCGATACCCTTTACACGTCGGACAGTTTTTTTGCGACATATACGCTTCCATCTGTTCACGAATATAATCTGAGCTCGTCTCTCTATAACGGCGACCAACATTTGCTAGTACACCTTCAAATACAATCATATGCTCGCGCACGCGACCAAAGTCGTTTTCATAATGGAAGAAAATCTTTTCTTTTCCGCTTCCGTTTAGAATAATCGATTGATGCTTTTCAGGAAGCTGATTAAACGGCACATCCATATCAATCGAAAAATGCTCACATACAGCCTCAAGTAATTGTGGATAATAATTCGAACTTGTTGGCTCCCACGGTGCAACAGCATGATCTCGCAACGTCCGGTCAGAATCCGGTATGACAAGCTCAGCATCTACTTCCTGCTTCACACCTAAACCGTCACAAGAAGTACAGGCACCATAGGGGCTATTAAACGAGAAAAATCTCGGCTCTAGCTCAGGAATGGAAAAGCCACATTCCGGACAAGCGTGATGTTGACTAAAAAGTAGTTCTTCTCCATCAATTACATCAATTAATACTCGTCCTTCTGCCAAATTTAAAGCCGTTTCTAGAGAGTCAGCCATTCTTGTTTGAATGCCTTCTTTTACAACGATCCTGTCAATGACGACTTCGATGCTATGTTTTTTATTTTTATCAAGCTGAATATCGTCTGTCGCTTCTCTCATTTCACCATTAACACGCACACGTACAAATCCATCTTTTTTAATTTGATCAAATACTTTTGCATGCGTTCCTTTTCGCCCCGATACCATTGGAGCAAGAATTTGCATTTTTGTACGTTCAGGGAACTGCAACAATTGATCGACCATTTGCTGAATTGTTTGCGACGTAATTTCTATACCGTGCTTAGGACAGATCGGTTTTCCAATTCGAGCATAAAGGAGCCGAAGGTAGTCGTGAATTTCTGTTACAGTTCCAACCGTTGATCGTGGATTTCGACTCGTCGTTTTTTGGTCAATTGAAATGGCTGGAGATAGCCCCTCAATGGCATCAACATCAGGCTTATCCATTTGTCCTAGAAATTGACGAGCATAAGCGGACAGTGATTCTACATAGCGTCTTTGACCTTCCGCATAAATGGTATCAAAGGCTAAGGAAGACTTTCCAGACCCAGACAAGCCTGTCAAAACGACTAGCTTTCCTCTAGGAATGGATACGTCCATATTTTTTAAATTATTTGATCGTGCACCTTTAACGATAATCTCTTCTTGTGCCATACCGTCATCCTTCCGCTTTAAGCTCTAACAGCATATCTCGAAGCTCTGCTGCCCGCTCGAAGTTTAGATCTTTTGCCGCTTGCTTCATTTCTACTTCTATTTGCGCAATTGTTTTTTCGCGTTCTTTTTTCGTCATTTTTTGTTGAGGTTTCTTCGTTACGTCATATTCTCCGTCTTCTTCAGCGGCATAAGTCGCTTGTACTACATCTGGAATTTTCTTTTGAATGGTTTGTGGCGTAATGCCGTGTTTTCTATTAAACGCTTCTTGAATTTCTCGACGACGTTTTGTTTCACTAATCGCGACTTCCATAGAACCAGTTATCTTATCTGCATACATAATGACCCGGCCGTTTTCATTTCGCGCAGCACGACCAATGGTTTGAATTAGAGACCGCTCTGCACGTAAGAATCCTTCTTTATCAGCATCTAAAATCGCTACTAATGATACCTCAGGTATATCTAAGCCTTCTCTTAGTAAATTGATTCCGATCAGAACATCGAACGTTCCCAATCGGAGCTGACGTATGATTTCTAAACGATCTAACGTTTTTACTTCTGAATGCAAATAGCGAACTTTAATACCAATTTCTTTTAAATAGTCCGTTAAGTCTTCAGACATTTTTTTCGTTAAAGTTGTTACTAAAACACGTTCGTTACGCTCAATTTGCTCATGAATTTCACCAATTAAATCATCAATTTGGCCTTCAATTGGTCGAACCTCAATTGGCGGATCAAGCAAGCCAGTTGGTCGAATAATTTGTTCGACCATTTCAGGTGTGTGCTCTAGCTCATACGGGCCAGGCGTAGCCGATACGTATACGGCTTGACTTATTTTTTCTTCAAATTCGGGGAACTTTAATGGTCTGTTATCAAGAGCAGAAGGTAAACGAAACCCATGATTAACGAGTACTTCTTTTCGGGCGCGGTCACCGTTATACATCCCTCTTACTTGTGGTAACGAGACGTGAGATTCGTCCATAATTAATAGAAAGTCTTTTGGAAAGAAATCAATTAACGTGTACGGCGTTGCCCCTGACTCACGTAAGGTTAAATGCCTAGAATAGTTTTCAATTCCTGAACAAAAACCCATTTCCGCCATCATCTCAAGGTCATAGCGTGTTCGTTGTTCAAGTCTTTGTGCTTCAAGCAACTTTCCATCTGCGTGAAGTGATTTTAATCGCTCTTCTAATTCTGCTTCTATATTTTCAATTGCTTTTTTCATTTTTTCTTCGCGGGTAACAAAGTGAGAAGCCGGAAAAATGGACACGTGGTTTCGCTCTCCCTTAATCTCTCCAGTTAGTGCGTCTACTTCGGTCATACGATCAACTTCATCACCGAAAAATTCCACACGAATACATTGCTCATCTCTGGAGGCCGGAAAGATTTCAACCACATCGCCTCTTACTCGAAAGGTTCCACGTATAAAATTCAAATCGTTCCGATCATACTGAATATCGACAAGGCGTCGTAACAATTCATTCCGATCCATCTCCATTCCAGTACGAATGGACAAGACAAGATCCCGGTATTCTTCCGGGTTCCCTAAACCATATATACACGATACACTCGCTACAATAATGACATCTCGTCTCTCAAATAACGCACTAGTAGCTGAGTGGCGTAATTTATCAATTTCATCATTTATACTTGCATCTTTTTCAATAAATGTATCAGAAGAAGGTACATATGCTTCCGGTTGATAATAATCATAATAACTCACAAAGTACTCAACTGCATTATGAGGGAAAAATTGTTTAAATTCACTATAAAGCTGACCTGCTAGCGTTTTATTATGGGCCATAATGAGCGTTGGCTTATTCACTGCTTGAATGACGTTGGACATCGTAAACGTTTTTCCAGTACCTGTTGCACCTAATAACGTTTGATGTCGATCTCCATTTTCAATTGCACGTACAATTTTTTCTATTGCATTTGGTTGATCACCTTGCGGCGAGTAGTCTGATACTAATTGAAACGTTTGATCCATCGTCTTTAGAACTTATCAAAGAACGATCTTTCTTTTGATAAGTTCACCCCTCCTTTGCAAAAGAACATGATCCTACTGTTATTCCCATTTTAGCGTCGTTAAAAACCCAATCAATTCATTTCCTGTAAACACACGTTCGCTTAAGTATACCATAAAAATGAATACTTGCACCAACTTTTACGAACGCACGTGCGTAACCAAAAATTGCTAGCAAACAAACTTCTAGACGACTCAAAAAAAATCCAGTATGATAACGATAGATTATATAAATTGAATAGGTATCTTCGGGGCAGGTGAAATTCCTGACCGGCGGTTAAAGCCCGCGACTCTGCATAGTTTTTATGTGGACTGATTTGGTGAAAATCCAAAGCCGACGGTATAGTCCGGATGGGAGAAGATCAAATAGAAAGAACATAGTCTTTGCTATGTTTATTTCTCCAGCCCTGAACACACTCGTCGTCCAGGGCTTTTTGATTTCTACAGAAGACCTTTTCATTGAAAAGGAGCTCACAGCTGTGAATGAACAACCGCAATCAAATAAGACGTTTTGGTTTATCGTGATTGGTGCCGCTTTTTGGGGGATTAATCCACTTTTTCGTATTTTGTTACTTGATACGATGACGTCTTTACAAATTGTTTTTATTGAACACATTATTTTAGCTTTTATTGCGATTCCCATTCTTTTAAAGTTTAAAGGAGATTTAAAGAAACTTAGCTTTAAAGATTTAGGAGCGTTATTATTTATTTCTTGGGGAGGCTCTGCTTTTGCCACTCTTTTATTTACACAAGGGTTAACCATTGCTGCATCTAGTGGTGAGATAAATTCCGTACTGCTCTTACAAAAATTACAGCCACTATTCGCCATTACCCTCGCTCACTTTCTTTTAAAAGAAAAGTTGCCGCAGCATTTTGGCGTTTACGTACCGATTGCGTTAATTGGGACATACCTTTTGACATTTGGTTTTTATTTCCCGATCAACAATCCAGGGGAAATATTCCAACTAGGAAGTTTGTACGCCATCGGAGCAGCAGCACTTTGGGGTGGCTCGACGGTAATGGGACGTATCTTATTAAAAAAATGTCGTCATGAGACTGTCACAGCACTACGCTTTTTACTTGCACTCCCATTACTCGGTGTCTTAATAAGTGTATCTCCTGATATATGGGCAAGCCCTGAATCAACCATTGCATTAACGTTCATTGCCCTTAATTTGCTTGCTTCAGCATTATTACCTGGTCTTGTGTCCATGCTGTTATACTATCGTGGATTACAGTCTGTTAAGGCCTCCGTTGCTACAATCGCTGAACTAAGCTTTCCAATGACAGGGTTGCTTGTATCATGGATAACTCTTCAAGAAACCGTAACAATTGCACAGCTAATTGGTTTTGCTCTTATTTGGTTCGTTCTATTTAGAATCTCTAAGCAACAAGATACGATTTCTCAGCTGCCACCTGTAAAAAAGCGTAAGAAAAACGCGCTTCAGCCATTAAAGTAATTGGCATCAGTAAAAGACCTTCCCCAAATGGGGAAGGTCTTTTACGTCGTTAAATAATCGAGTTACTTAATTTTTCTTGTTTGCGAACAAGCAAGACACCAAGCTGGTAGTGCTCACCACTGTAAAGGGGTCCTTGTACAAAACGTTTTTCTCCGTTCTTATCTTTTACTTCAATTTTACAGTAAACAGGATTTTTTTGGAGCGCCTGGTAAAGCGTCATCTCATCATGAACCGTCTGGCCATTTACCTTTGAAATTTGTTCTCCTAATAAAATTTTCATTTTATCAGCTGGACTGTTTGGTAAAACCCCAACCACTCGACAACTTTCTTCCTCCTCCGTAAAGAACACAGTATCCTTCTTTTCTTTGTTCCTAATGGTCATTTGGCTTATAGCATGAAGTAAGGCGATAAAACCAAGTATACTTACGAATAACCATTCATTAGGAAAATAGAGAAGAATCATCGTTGAGACAGCAGCTATTCCTGCGAGCAATAAATAGACGCGTGTATAGTGATAAAATCGTGTTTCTAAGTGATTATGAGATTGTTGTTTAAACCCTAGAAGAATTGGAAATAGAATCGGCTGAATCGACTCAGATCCTATTGAAAAAGTTGGCCATGGCCAAGGGAGGATAAAGGCACTCTCTGGAATAAAAAAGACAACAGGAACGATCCATAAACGATTGATTTTATGCACCCCTATAAATCTTCCTCTTTTTCCTTTTTTTAGCTGTGGTGAAATGAGCTTTCTCCCATCCTTTTTTACGAGGATCCCTTGAGAAAACAGTAACACCGCTACACTAAACATAATGGCAGCGTAAAGGTAAGGTTGCTCTCCAATTTCTAAAAAAGTAAATTCGATGAACTGTGGAAAGACGACTAGATAAAGTGCAACCAGGAAAAAAACATATGTAGGCGTGAGCCAATGCATTTGGCCGGTAAGTAAAAGAAGCAACGTCGCTAGTGTAATGGCCACAAGTATATCGGTCGGCAACACAACTCCTGCCGCAATGGTTACTATACTGACAAGCACACCTGTTACAATAGAAGGGATCGTACTTAACAAAAAATCAGCTCGCCGAGCATAAACTCGTGTATGAAACGATGACCGTTCTTGCTTCACACGCCAATGAGCAATTATAAAAAGGGTAATGAAGCCGATACAAACAATTGGATTCAAAAAAAAGCTAGCGAATGCAGTTAGAATGGTTTCTACCATGAACTTGTCCTCCAACACTTACTTAAAAAGGGATATCTGTGCAATTGAATACAGATATCCCTTTTTTACTCTCAACAATAATTCTTAAGATGCTTGTTCTACCGCAAGCTCAATCGCTCGATTCAATTGTGCATCATTCTCAACGTCTCTAATGTGCGCTTGTATTTCTTCTTGAATCTTTTGTGCGGTTTCTTCATCTAATTGACCGGTTTCATCTAAATCGTGCTCTTCTTGAAATTCTCTTATTGCCGATTCTGTTTGTTCATCAAAGTACCCATCAGTACGATCAATCGAATAATCAAGGCCTTCTAGCATACTTTGTGCACGTGCTATTTGATCAGATACCTGATCTCTTTCGTAAGGTTCTTCAATGGAAAGAGCTACAGCATAAAAGTACTCAGGCTGATCTACCTCTACAGTAGGCTCAACTCCCTCATGATCAATGGTGTTGCCTCCAGCTGTCAACCAGCGATCGGTAGTAATCTTTAAAGCACTGCCATCCGTCATACGAATTGACTTTTGAACAGTTCCTTTACCAAACGTCGTTTTCCCAACAAGATCATAGTCCCCAGATTCTTTTAAAGCAGCAGCTAAAATTTCAGAAGCCGATGCACTACTTTCATTAATTAATCCGACAATCGGGTAAGGCTTTCGTTCATCTAAACTTGATTCATAACTTTCAATACTTCCGTTACTATGCTCAATTTGAACAATTGGCTTATTATCTGGAATAAGTAAATTACCAATATTTTGCGCTCCATCTAAATATCCACCTGGATTACGACGAACATCTACAATGAGTCCATCAATCCCATCTTCTTCTAATTCCTGTAGCAATTCTTCAAATTGAATTCCTACATCTTCAGAAAATGACGTAATCTCAAGACGCCCGATCAGTTGACCATCCACTTCAAAGGTATCCGCTCGAACTGCATCCACTTGAATACGATCACGCTCAATGGTTACATCAAATGGCTCATTTTGTTCTCCACGTTGAATGGTTAATGTAACTTCTGTACCGCCTTCTCCACGAATTAATTGAACCGCTTCATTAACTGAATAACCTTCTATTGATTCGCCATCAATTTCTAAGATCGCATCGTTTGGCAATAAGCCCGCTCGTTCAGCTGGAGATTCTCTCATCGGGCTAATAATAGAAACATAGCCATCCACCATACCTACTTCTGCACCAATACCCTCAAAATGAGAGCTTAACGATTCTTGAAAGCTTGCCGCAGATTGAACGTCCATATAGTCTGAAAAGGGATCCTCTAACGTTTCCACCATACCATTAATAGCGCCTTCGATAAGCTTTGTTCGTTCTACTTCAGACACATAATTATTTTCAATTGTTGTTAGTGCTGTCTCAAATTTTTCAATCAACTCATCGTCATCTAAAATGACATCTGGCACATCAGAATCATCTGCATTTGTCGCAGGCGGTGATTCATTCGCCCCGCCTAATTGGATTCCATCATTTATAAAAAAGATAGCAGCCACAGCAATAATCACCATTACCGATAACGTAAAAAACAACTGCTTTAATTTCAAAACACTTCACCACTCCCAATGAGTTAGACATCCAGTTCTCAACTAATACTTTTATTCTAAGTTGTTCAATCATTATTGTCAAAACACGTTTGTCTTAATTTTGTCAAAACATTTAAAAATAGCGTCCATCGAAACGGACGCTATTTGTGTTTTATATATAATTCAGTGGATCAACTGCATTTGTTCGTGACCAGTTGAACGCTCCTTTATGCACTTCAAAATGTAAATGAGCGCCAAATGAATTCCCTGTATTCCCCATTGTTCCAAGTTGTGTACCTTGTCCAACACGTTGTCCTGCACTTACGTCAATTCGATCTAAGTGTGCATACACAGTAGTGTATTGTTGGCCATTCATTTGATGAGTCACAAGAACCCAGTTTCCAAAGCCGCCACTATGGTAGCCAGCTTCAACAACAGTTCCGTCTAGAACAGAAACAATTGGTACATCTCCACTCCGACCGTTTTTACCAATATCAATACCCCAGTGCATTCTTCCGCCACGCATACCGTATTGAGATGTTACCGAACCTGTCGCTGGACGAATAAACGATGAAGAGTTATTCGACGCTGGAGCAGCATTCTGAACGTTATTGCTTCCGCTAGATGAAGGAGTTGCTTCTCTGCTACTTGGCTCACTTGCTGCTGAAGTCGCAGCTTTTGCTGGCTCTGAAGCCGTCTCTACCTGTGCTGCTTCAGCTGCTTGTTTTGCTTCGCGTTCTTGTTTTGCTTCACGTTCTTGTCTTTCTTTCTCTTCTTGCTTACGACGTTCTTCTTCTTCTCGTGCTTTTTTCTGCTCTTCTTCCCATGCTGCTAGTTCTGCTTCAAGGGCATTTTCTTGTCCTTTAAGTAACTCTTCGTCAGAAATAATCGCATTCAGTTCTTCCTGAAGCTGTGTTTCTTTTTCGTTTAAATCATCTTGAAGACTATTTAATTCGTTCTTTTGAGCATCAAGCTCGTCTTTAATGGTTACTAAAGCCGCTTTGTTCTCTTCTACTTTCGCTTTCTTCTCTTCTACCTCTTGCTTTGCTTTATGTAGACGCTCTTCATCAGCAATATGTTCATCTAGTAACTCTTGGTCACTTTGAGCAATTGTTGTAATAGCACTTAACCGTTCAATAAAGTCACCAAAGCTTTGAGCACCTAGAAGCACCTCTAAATAGCTTACTTCTCCATCAGACTCATACGTCGCAACGGCACGTTCCTGTAAAATCGCTCTTCGCTCTTCAATACGTTCTTCAATAATGACTATTTCTTCTTCCAAAGCTTTAATCTCTGTTCCAAGCTGAACAAGCTCTTCTTCTGTTTCTTTTAATTTTTGCTCGTTTTCTTGTTGCTTCGCAGTTAATGCTTCGATTTCTGTTGAAAGAGCACTTAGCTCGCTTTCAAGCTCGGTAATTTCAGAGCGTGTTTCATTTGCAGAATCTTGCTTTGATACTTGTTGTTCACGAACTTGATCTAATTTTGTCTGAATTTCAGTGTTTGCCATCGCTGGCTGCATTCCTGTAAATAGGAGAGCTACTGCCGCAGTAACTGCAACAGTTGCTCGAATTGTACGCTTTTTCAACCTTATTTCCCCCTTGAATTCTAAACCAATTATACTTTTAAGAATTTACGAACAGACATGACGCTTCCCCATATACCAACGCCAAGTCCTAAAATAACTAATAGACTGGAAAGCTGTATGATTAATAGATTAGGTGCTAGCAGTTCATACGGTACACCTTGTAAAAAGCTTGCTGACTCATTATACAGATACGTGTATCCAAAACTAATGAGGAGGATTGGAATGATGCTTCCTAATAGTCCAAGTAGCATCCCTTCAATTAGAAACGGCCAACGTACGAAGCTATCCTTCGCACCTACTAACTTCATAATTTGTATTTCATTCTTTCTTGCTAAAATGGTCAATTTAATTGTATTTGATATTAAGAACATCGCTGTGAATAATAAGGCACCAATTACAATGGCTCCGGCTATTCTACCTGTATTGGTGATGGTAAACAGATCGGATATAATTTCTTCTCCATACGAGACGCGACCAATATAAGGGTGGTCACCTATAGATTCAGCAATCTCTTCTGTATACTGTGGTGTTGTTGCAATTATACGTAATGCATCTCGCAGCGGATTGTCATCCCGTAAACTTCCCCAGTAATCTTCTCCACCAGTGGAGGCAATTAAATTCTCAAGTCCTTCTTCTTTATCAATAAACTCTACTTCGGCTACATCGTATTCTGTTTCTACTTCTTCCATTAGCTCCGTTATTTCCGCTTCATCAGTGCCTCGTTCAATGAAGGCCCTGATCTCGACATTTTCTTCAATCGTTGACGCAATATGATTTCCGTTTAAAAAAACGATCATAAAGAATCCAACAATAACAAGCATAACGGTAACAGCGCTAATAGAAGCAAATGTCATCCAGCCACTTCGTCCAATATTTTTGAAGCCTTCACGGAGGTGGCGTTTTGGTGCATTAAACTTCATATCCGTAATTCCCCCTAGCTTCATCTCGAACGACACGACCTGCTTCAATCGCAATGACTCGACGCTTCAAAGTATTCACGATTTCTTTATTATGAGTAGCCATGATAACCGTCGTTCCTAACGCATTAACATTTTCAAGAATATCCATAATGCTCCACGCTGTATCAGGATCAAGGTTACCAGTCGGTTCATCTGCAATTAAGATGTCAGGACGATTCACAACGGCTCGCGCAATGGCAACGCGTTGTTGCTCTCCTCCTGATAGCTCACTTGGATAAAATTTGGCTTTACTTTTTATTTTCACTAAGTCTAGTACATCCATTACTTTTTGCTTTATCTTTGCTGGATCTTCTTCAATAACTTCTAAGGCAAAAGCAATATTTTCATAGACTGTCAACGATTGTAGAAGCTTGAAGTCTTGGAAAACAACACCGACTCGTCTTCTTAGGTGAGGAACTTCTTTTTGCTTTAATTGGGATAAATTCACATTGTCAATGTAAATCTCACCTTTAGAAGCCTTCTCTTCTCTGTATAACAAGCGTATAAACGTCGATTTACCAGCACCACTTGGACCAACAATGTAAACAAATTCGCCTTTATTAAACTCTATAGACATACCATTTATCGCTTTAACGCTATTTGGATACACTTTCCAAACATCGTTTAACTTAATTAAACTCACTTCATCACAACCTTTAATAAAAAATGCCAAGGTCAATTTGTATTATCAAACATTTATTGTACATATTCAGACATGCTTCGCGGTAATTATATCATTAGATCAATCTAGTAAATATTACATTTTTATTTCAGTTTGATGTTTCATGTCAAAAATGATCGGGTATACAATATGACTTTGTTGAAAAAAGGGGGTTTTTCAGGCTCAGACAACAAAAAAAGCGCTCTATTCGGAGTAACCTTACTTAACCATCCTCCGATAGCACTTTTTCAATTTCCCTACCGTTCACTTAGCCATTCAACTAGCGCTGTGCGATCTTCGTCATCCAACTTCTGAGGCGGCATAAACCCTACCCCGTTTACGATAATCGTTTCTATTTCATCAGCCGTTAAAGCAATATCTAGAAGTGGCGGACCTGATGCGCCTTGTAGGCGATCGCCATGACAGCTTATACAGCTATTTTCTTTATAAACTTCGTAGCCATCGTCGCTAAAGATCACTTCGTCGTCACCTCTGCTATCATCTTGCTTCGTGTTGTCGACTTCTGGACTACAAGCAGCTAAGAGGATGAGGCAAAGAAGAATACAGCGTACATAGTTCAAGCCCGGTCACTCCTTTCTATCACAAATAAAAAGCGCATAGACGGTGTTTGTTAGATAAGTAGTAGCAACAAGATAACAAGTGTGAGACACCTTTGTTAGCAGAAGCATTACTTTTTAAACATCCGTCCGTAGCGCTACATGACGTTTATACATTACGTGTTCGTTAATCAATTCGAATGGTTTGCCTTAAATATGCATCAATGAATGGGTCAAGTTCACCATCCATTACTGCATTCGAATTCCCATTTTCGTGATTTGTACGATGATCTTTCACCATTGAATAAGGGTGAAAAACGTATGATCGAATTTGACTTCCCCAGCCAATGTCTTTTTGCTCACCACGAATTTCTGCTAATTCACGTTCCTGTTCTTCAATCTTTAATTGATATAACTTAGCTTTCATCATTTTCATGGCTTGCTCACGGTTTTTAATCTGTGAACGTTCGCTTTGACAAGTCACTACCGTGTTTGTTGGCAAATGCGTAATACGAACTGCAGAATCTGTCGTATTGATATGCTGTCCACCGGCTCCACTTGCACGGTATGTGTCAATTTTCAAATCTTCTGTATTGAGCTCAATGTCCACTGTATCATCAAGCTCTGGCATTACTTCACACGAAACAAAGGATGTGTGTCTTCTTCCAGAAGAATCAAATGGTGAAATACGGACGAGACGATGAACACCCTTTTCTGCTTTTAAATAGCCATAAGCATTATGACCTTTAATCAATAACGTTACGCTTTTAACACCAGCTTCTTCACCAGGTAAATAATCAAGTGTTTCAACAGAATAACCCCGTTTATCTGCCCAACGTGTATACATTCGCAATAACATAGATGCCCAGTCTTGCGATTCTGTTCCACCAGCTCCTGGGTGGAGCTCCAAAATGGCATTATTTTTATCGTAAGGCTCGCTTAGTAGCAGCTGTAATTCAAACTGGTTCATCTTTTCAATTAATGCACGCACACCTTCTTCTAATTCAACAGCTAGCTCAGAGTCGCCTTCTTCTCGCACCAGTTCTAAACTAACTTCTAAATCCTCATAGGCGTCAGACATATCTTTAAACGTATGCACCTGTTCTTTTAACCCGTTTGTTTCTGAAATCACTTTCTGTGCTTCTTCTTGGCTATTCCAAAAATCAGGGTCCGTCATCTTCTCTTCTAACTCCGCAATCCGCTCTTCCTTATCTGCGACGTCAAAGAGACCCCCTAAACTCGGCTAACCGTTTCTCTAGTGCCGCTAAGTCTTGCTTAATTTCTACTAAATCCAACTCTTTCACCTCATTAGTTAATAACCTTAGCCATTCGCCCCACAGCAATTTTTATATTTCTTGCCGCTTCCACAAATACAAGGATCGTTTCGGCCAATATCTTCGCCTTTACGAACTGGTCTCTTTTTGGCTTGCTTTTGTTCATTGTTTACTGATGGTTGAACCGCCTTACCTTGAGCGACTTCTTGTCTTTGTAAGTTTTGTTGAACTTCTGCTTTCATTACGTACATAGATACTTCTTCTTCAATTTCAACGATCATGGCTTCAAACATATTAAACCCTTCAAAACGATATTCACGCAAAGGATCATTTTGACCATATGCTCGCAAATGGATACCTTGACGAAGCTGGTCCATTTGATCAATATGATTCATCCACTTACGATCAACCGTTCTCAACATAATCACTTTCTCAAATTCACGCATTTGTTCAGGCGAAACCTCAGACTCTTTTTCGTGATAAGAAGCAAGTACTCTTTCCGTTACAAGTTCAATCACTTCTTCTTGCTCAAGTCCAGTGATTTCTTTTTCAGTTAACGCACCTTCACTTAGCAATTGTCCGTTAATGTACGTCACAATGGCAGTTAAATCCCATTCTTCTTGTACGAGTGAATCTGGCGTATGCGTTTGAACAACATGAGTGACCGTTGCTTTTAACATGTTTTTCACAATCGACTGTAAGTTTTCTGATTCCAATACTTCCATACGTTGCTTGTAAATAATTTCACGCTGTTCCCGCATCACATCGTCAAACTGCAAGATTTGCTTTCGTGCGTCATAGTTATTACCTTCAACACGCTTTTGCGCAGTTTCTACCGCTCGGGAAACAAGCTTTGATTCAATTGGTTGATCCTCTTCCATTCCAAGCCGTTCCATCATATTACGCATATTATCTGAACCAAACCGCCTCATCAATTCATCTTCCATTGACAGATAGAATTGTGAAGAACCTACATCTCCTTGTCGACCTGAACGACCTCGAAGCTGATTATCAATTCGACGTGATTCGTGTCGCTCGGTTCCTAATACGTGTAAACCACCTAAATCTTTTACACCAGGCCCTAATTTAATATCCGTTCCACGACCAGCCATATTTGTTGCAATTGTTACAGCACCTTTGTGCCCTGCATTTTCTATGATTTCTGCTTCTCGCTCATGGTTTTTCGCATTTAATACATGGTGAGGAATACGTTTCTTTGTTAACATTTTAGAAACAATTTCACTTGTATCAACGTTTACTGTACCAACTAGTACAGGCTGTCCTTTTTTGTGTAATTCTGCAATTTCATTAACAACTGCATGAAACTTCGCCTGCATCGATTTGTAAATTAAATCAGAGCGATCATCACGTGCTACATCTTTATTTGTTGGAATGACCATTACATCCATCCCATAAATATTACGGAATTCTTCTTCTTCAGTTTTAGCTGTACCAGTCATCCCCGCTAGCTTTTGGTACATTCTAAAATAGTTCTGGAATGTAATAGACGCTAGGGTAATGCTTTCTTTTTGTACTTGCAAGTTTTCTTTTGCTTCTAGCGCTTGGTGAAGACCATCGCTATAACGACGCCCTTTCATTAAACGACCTGTAAACTGATCGACAATGACTACCTCGCCATCTTCAACAACGTAATCCGCATCACGATGCATTGCCACATGCGCTTTTAATGATTGATTAATGTGATGATTTAACGAAACATGTTTTTGATCATAAAGGTTGTCAATATTAAATGCACGTTCTGCTTTATTCACACCTTCATCTGTTAATTGTACGGCTTTTGTTTTTTCATCATACGTATAATCTTCATCAACTTTTAGAACTCGTACAAACGTATTTGCTTGTCCATATAGCTTAGTTTTCCGTTCGACAGAACCAGAAATAATGAGCGGCGTTCGTGCTTCATCAATTAAAATGGAGTCCACTTCATCAATTAGGGCAAAATGGAGCGGGCGCTGAACCATTTGATCTTTATATAGAACCATATTATCGCGTAGGTAATCGAATCCTAGCTCATTATTTGTACTATACGTAATATCAGCTGCATACGCCTTTTGCTTTTCTTCTCTAGAGAGACCATTTTCATTCAAGCCTACTGTTAGTCCTAAAAATTGGAATACGCGACCATAGTTTCCAAGGTCACGGCTTGCTAAGTAATTATTTACTGTCACAATATGAACACCCTTGCCAAGCAACGCTTGAACATAACAGGCAATTGTTCCTACAAGTGTTTTACCTTCACCTGTTTTCATTTCGGAGATGTTTCCCTGGTGAAGGGCAAGCGCACCAAGAAGCTGAACACGATACGGATATTCATTTAAGACTCGTTTAGCGGCCTCTCTTACTGTTGCAAGTGCAGGAACAACGACTTCATCAATGGAAATACCTTCTTCAATTTGTCGTTTGAATTCTTGTGTTTTATCTCTTAATTGTTCATCGGAAAGCTTTGCCATTTCATCCGCTAAAGCTTCGACTTGATCAATAACTTTTTCATTTTTCTTTAATTGCTTTTGAGCAGGATCGCCTACTACTTTTCGAAGTAAACCGAGCATATTCATCTTCCTCTCTTAACGGCAATACACACTACATGACTTTTTTTGGGTTTATCATACTTATATTAGCAGTTTAGACCCTGGCTTACAAGACTGCCTACTTATGTACAGCATGAAAAAGTGCCAGCACGCAGCTGACACTTTATTATTATTATGCTTCAGATTCAATTAAACCATATTTGCCGTCTTTTCGACGATAAACAACATTTGTACTACCGCTATCTGCATCTGAGAAGACAAAGAAATTATGACCAAGCAGATCCATTTGTAAAATAGCTTCTTCAGCATCCATTGGCTTTAAGTTAAAGCGCTTCGTTCGAACAACCTGCAGATCATCTTCTTCGTACTCTTCTTCAATGATCTCCTCACGAAGTGGCTCTAGTTCATTTTTGAACATATGCTTGAGGCTACCCTCTTGTCTGAACTTACGATTTACCTTTGTTTTATGCTTTCGAATTTGGCGTTCCAACTTTTCAACGACTACGTCGATTGCTGCATACATATCCGCATTTGTTTCCTCGCCTCTTAATAATAGCCTAGGCATCGGAATGGTAACCTCTATACTTGATTCGCTACTATTAATAAGTTGTAGCTTTACATTTACATCAGCCACGGGAGTTGTGTCGAAATAGCGTTCAAGCTTACCGACCTTCTTCTCTACATACTCCCTAATTGCTGGTGTTACTTCAATGTTCTCACCACGAATATTATAATGCATCGTTGAACTCCTCCTTTTCCCTTGCTTACTTCTACATTTCCCTCTAAAATCCTTCTTAAACATTAAAAATATGACAAAAAAAACAACAAAAAACTCACCCTACTACTTGTAGAGTGAGTTGAGATTAGCTATTATTCATATCCTTACAGGAATGTGAATTAAAGCTTTACTACGTTTGCAGCTTGCGGTCCGCGAGCACCTTCAACGATTTCGAATTCTACGTCTTGACCTTCATCAAGAGTTTTGAATCCATCAGAATTGATTGCAGAGAAATGTACGAATACGTCATCTCCGTCTTCACGCTCGATAAAACCAAAACCTTTTTCTGCATTAAACCATTTAACTTTTCCTTGCATGTTTCACATTCCCTTCGTTACATAAAATTCAATGTATGGTGTTATACCACAGTTTCAATATACCAGTACGATTCTTATAAGTCAAACTCTTTCTTCAAATGGCACAATAGGCATTTGTCTAATTCTGTCGATACAAAACACTCTTTTTGTTAACGCTTTCTTAAAACAGCTACTAGAATAAAAGGTTCGAGTATTTTGTGAAAATAAGAGAGAATATGAAATTTGTCGAAAATTTTTTAGAAATTTTTTAAAAGATTGCTCTAGCTGAATTAAAAATGAGTATTAACTTATTTCATTGTTAAAGAACAACAACACAAATTTCCGCAAACTTTAGAAGCAACGTTAAAAAAACGCCTTAAACCTTTACTCCAGTCAGTGAATGGAAAAGTTAACTATATAAAGCTATTTGAATTTCAAAAGTAAAACCTAGTTTCTTCATTTAACTATGAAACCTACATACACGTAGTCGATAGTAGTCTGACGAAACACCATGGTTCTATTTTCCTATTTGCATTCACGGTCAGGTTTGTTACAATATCACAAGCGCTTGTAACACAAATGTAACATTCTGTAGCGCCAACTTAAACCAACCAGGAGTAGATGACTATGTTACACAGAAACTGGCTCTATTCAAGTGTGACCTTATCAATCCTTCTTGGAGCATGTTCTATAACGGATGTTGAACAAGAGGAAACGCTCATTTTATCTGATGAGATCGAGGATAAAGAGGATCTGTTCGTTAATCAAAGTCAATCGATCATTAAAAACACGATTGACGTAGAGAAAGAACTTAAAAATTACGAAGCTACTATAAAGATAACAGACTTTATTTCTTCTCAAACAAAGCAAGTAGAGAAAGTAACAGAAGGCGCATTAGCGTACCAAAAAGAACCTGAAATTACGTATACTACCTTTTCTCGCTATGGCTTAGACCAAGAAGGAAATGAAGAAAAAGTAGAGGAATCTCTTAGTGTTTTAGCTACAGAGGCAGCCTTTTTTTCTAATTACAATGGTGAAGGCTGGGAAGAATCGAATAGCGATGTCGAGTTCAGTTCACTTTTATCGTTACATTATTCTCCTAAAGCCCAATTATCTCTTTTGCAAGGCATTTCCGAGTTTGTAAGTGTTCGTGAATACGATGATCTTTATATACTTTCTATTGAAGCAAACGGTGACGACCTTGATGACATGGCTTTACATATGGAGCTATTTGATCAGTCATTACTCGGTATTGAAGATATTCCTCAACATGAGGGCACCTTCGAAGTGTCACAGTTAGACTTCTTGCTGTTTATAAATAAAGATAGCTTTCAACTTGAAAAGTCTACGACTGTGTTTGAATTTGTTATACATGCTCCTAATGAAGAATACGCTATTCGTAAAAATGTAACGGTAACACGTCCATCTGTGAACAACCCAGAAGGCATTCAATACCCTTCTGTTCATTAGCAGATATCTAAAAAAGCCCTCACTTGATTGGTGAGAGGCTTTATTTTTTATAGATTGAAGCAAAGGTATTACGTAGAAGTCTTATCTAAAAACACACCAGCTTGTGTTGATGCATAGGTACGCTGATATTTATGCCGTCCGTCTTTCTGTTTCGTAAATCGTTGAATATCTTGTTTAATTTCTGTTCTCTGTGTACCAAGGAATTCATTTATCTGTTTTTCTTCATCTTGCAGAAATCCACTTTTTATCTCATCAATAGAAAGATGCTCAATCAGTTGCTGTCGCTCATTCAATAACTGCATTACTTGATCAATATAGGCATCTCTTTGATCGTCTTCAGACGGTAGTCCTGTCTCAAGGTGAGTAAGAAGAGTCTTTGTTATAAGAGACAAAGGATTTGGCGTGACTGTCATTACGTCGCAACCCCACCAAAACGATTCTGACGATCCAATTTAATGACTTCTTTCCACGTATCTCTAAATTCCACAACGTAACCTTGTGCCTCTTGTAAGGCTGTAAGGTCACTTTTGATGTTGGCTTCAATTAATTGATAATGAATGTATTCGTACATTCTCATCATATTTTCACCAACTTCGGTATCGGTCTTCAACGTAATCATTAACTCTTTTATAATGGCCTCTGCTTTTGTTAACGCTTCGTTTTTTTGTTGAAAATGACTCTCCTTAATGGCATTTTCTGCAACTCGTAGCTGCTTAAGGCAACCATTGTACAACATAAGTGTTAACTCGCCAGGCGAGGCTGTTTGTACAGATTGCTGTTTATAGGCTGCTTGCTTGAGCATGTGCTGCCTCCCTTAATTATATAATAGATTAAATAAAGATTCACTTTGCTGGTTAGCCATTTGCATCGCTCGTTCCATTGCAGTAAATTGTCTCCAATACCTCGCCTCTTTTTGTTCAAGCCTCCGCTCAAAGTTACTGAGCTGCTGGTCAATGGTACGTGTCTGTTGGCCGATTGTAAATTGATGAAGCTCATGAAACCCTTCTGACCCTCCAGCTCTTCTTGCAATGGAGGACATTGAGCGTTGTAAATCCCGACGCATGGATTGTGCTAACCCTTCCGTTTCTTGATTTCCGTTGAACAATGTAAAGATAGCTTCTGGATCCGTTTCAATCGCTTTCCTTAACTTATCTTCATCAATTTCTAGCTTCCCACCGTCAGCATAATCTCTAGTAGTTGTAATGCCAATTTGCGATAGATGAGTGAATGCGCCTCCTGTTAAAATCGGTTTATACAGGCTACTTCTTAATTGATTTAAACTCGTTTGAACGAGTGAATCATTCCGTAATAAACCACTTTGTGCTCGTTCATCCCATCGTTTTGCTTCTGCCTCTGACAATCCATCTCTCTCTTCGTCCGTTAATGGATCGTAATCACGGTAATAGCGCTCATTTACTTTACCATTCATAAAATCAATTAACTCATTATACTCATTAACAAACGACGTAATGGTTTTATAGATTGAATCTACATCCGTAGAAGCTGCCAGCGTGATTGCTTGATTCGTTGTATCTTTTAACGTAATTGTCATACCACTAACTGAAAAGGTGTTCTCTCTTCTTTCTGTTTCAAGTCCGTTAATGGTAAATTGAGCATTTTGCCCATTTTTGACTTCATTCAAACCAAAAGTAGACGTAAACAAGCTACCTTCAAACGTAAATTCCTTCTCTTCTCGATTAAATGTTCCAGTACTTTTATTCGTCAGTACAAATGTCTTCTGGTGTTCATCAAAAAAAGCAGTAACATTCGCTTTAGACTGATTCATTGCCGTTACAACAGATTGAATAGAATCATTCTCACTAAAATAAAAAGACGTGGTTTGATAGTCTCCGCTCTCATTGGTCATAAGGGATAGAGAGTTAAATGTGAAGCGCTGAGCCTTTTCTTCATCTTCCACCCCAGCTATATACTCTACTTGCACTTGGGATGAGAGTGTTACATCTTCATGAAAGGTAAGCCTTCCAGCATCGTCCATTGCTACTTGGTTTCGTGCCAATTCACCAGCTTGATCACTGACAATTTCATATGCCTGTCCTTGAATCAGAATGTGCTTTACACCTTCTGCTAATGGTTCTTTAAGCTTAATGGAATGGTTTTTGTCAACTTGTACGGCTTCTCTCGTCCGCTTACCAACTACCCATTCCATCTCGTTTGTTGCAATATCTTTTAATAACGTTCTACTCGTTACTGAATCAGATTGTCCATTTGTTTTTGAGATGGTGCTACCAATAGCGGTAGTTGCTGTTGCCAATTGTTTTACTTCATTAATGGTAAAACTCGTATTTCCTACATTTGAAGAAGCTGTCGCTGATATAATCGACTCATTGGAAGATACCACAGATCTTCTCTGCATAGAAGACGCACGCATAATAGAATCGAACATGGACGTATGGAGGGCACGAAGTTTTAAATTCATTTCCCGATATTGATCCATTTTCCAGCCTAGTTCTGTTTTTTTCTTTTCTAATTTATTTACTGGCATTCGTTCTGCCTTCATGAGATCTTTCATCATCTGATCAATATCAAGACCAGAAGATAACCCTGATAATCGCATATGGTTCACCTCTTTTTATACTTGCCGATCAATAATTAACCCAGCAGATTTCATCATTGACGCGAGTAAATCTAGTAGTTGCTCTGGAGGAACCTCTCTAACAACTTCATCTGTATCCGAATCAATTACTTTCACATAGACTCGATCTAAATCAGTATGAACATGAAAAGATAATGCTCGTTTGATTGGTTTGTTACTCACAACCATGTGTTTTTCATCATGGAAGGGTTCTTGTTGCCTTGGTTCTTGTATAGTCTGCTTAAACGTATTGCTTTCTAAAAAACGATTTACACTAGCTGGTTGGATCTCCATTGACATGACCACGCCACCTTAAAAAAGAAATGTAAAAAGCTACTACGAATCTTTCTCATGCTCAAACAATGA
This sequence comes from Shouchella oshimensis, assembly GCF_004375095.1. Classification (NCBI taxonomy): domain Bacteria; kingdom Bacillati; phylum Bacillota; class Bacilli; order Caryophanales; family Bacillaceae; genus Shouchella; species Shouchella oshimensis. The sequence goes on from NZ_SNUX01000001.1 coordinate 1,039,964, forward strand.
CTTTATTGTATCAACTGTTACAGATTGAACAGCTTGCTTATTCTCGTTTTCAATGACCTCAACTATTTCTTTCCGAAATATGTCAATTGACTTCGGTGCTTGGATACCGATTTTGACCTGATCCCCGTTTACCTCTAAGATCGTCAACTCAATTTGATCCCCAATACAAATGGATTCCGTTACCTTTCTTGATAACACAAGCATTTAAGCGCCCCCCTTTGTGGAGAGTAATGCTTTCGAAGAATACGGTTGTCCTTCTTGGACAAGTTGTTTTCCTTTATTATTCCGTGTATTAATGATAATTGGTGCGTTTAGATTCGCCGTTGATTGTGAAAACGGTTGTTGGATTGTAATGATAACAAAAAGCGCAACATCTGTAGGCTGTGTTACCTCTAGCAGTTGAACCGTATTTGCATCAAGATCGATGTGATAATCTTTCCAAATTGAAAAAGGGTTCAAGCAAACAAAAGCAACATGCTTATGCACAATCGATTGTAGAAGATAAAATTCGCTTTCTGGAAAAGGAAGTAGCGCAAATTCTTTTTCTTCTGGAAATCCTGGAATACCTAAAGAAAACTGAAGTTTGTTTCCATCCTCTACTTCAATTGTTCCTAAATAATTTGTTTCAAGTTGCATAAAAACCACCTATCTTAAAAAGTCTAATAATGATGGCTGCAACACTCTGGCACTTGCAGCTAGAGCAGCGGAATGAATTGTTTCAGCCACAAGCAACTTCATTACAGTCTCTTCAAAATCAACATCTTCATTCTCAGACTTAATTTTCTCTAACAAAAATTGCTGTGTATTCAAACGATCTTCTATTAAATCAACGCGATTCATTCTGGCACCCAATTGACCATTTACATCAGCAGTCACTCGTAAATGATTGTCTGCTTTCCCTACAAACGTATCTAAGTCTTCTGCTGTTATGTTTGGATCAAGCAACGCTTTTTGAAACTCAAATAAATCACTAAAAAAATCAGTTGTAAACAAGCGGTGGGCATCTGCCCCAACTGTTATGTGGATTCCTTGCTGCAATTCAAGTTCATATGCAGAAGTGGCGAATTGATTGTTCATCATACGGACATCTTCAGGTTGAATAACCTCGTCTCCAGCAAACAGTTGACCATCGTTAAAGGTTACCTGCTGTCCATTTTCATTTTCAAACAAGCCATTTCCTTCATAGCTGTACGTTTCACCATTGTAAAAAAGGACCGTATGCTCGTTAAAATCTTGCTCTGTTACTTGCGCTGGATTTAATGTTTTTATAGGTGGAACATTGCTTAACTCACCGTTAAAGATGTATTTTCCTGCGGTGTTTGTATTGGCAATCGTGACTAAATGGTTTGTTAATTGCTCTACTTCTTGAGCAATGCTTTTCCGCTCATCAGCACCGAAAGTATCTGTTGATGCTTTCACAGCTAATTCGCGTATTCTTGTAATGATTTGACTCGTCTCTCGTAACGATGCATCACTCTGATCCAATCGATTGTGTGCTTCACTTAAGTTACGTTGATATTGATTTAATTGACCAATTGATTCTCGATACTGCATTGATTTTCCAGCTATTACTGGATCTTGAGAGAAACGAGAGATTTTCTTTTGTGTGCTCATTTGTTCTTGTAAAGTGGATAAACGTTGATAACTCGCTTGTGAATAGTGTAATGTATTTGCCGTTAACATTGATTGAGTTACTCTCATGAACTCCATTCCTTTCTTTTATCGTCCGACGATTCCCATTCCATTAATGACCGTGTTTAGCATTTCATCCATGGCAGTCATCACACGAGCAGCTGCGTTATAAGAGTGCTGGAACTGTACCAACATCGTCAATTCTTCATCTAATGATACTCCACTAATTGACATTCGGTTTCCATCAATATTACGCAACCTTGTAAGAGCAGCGTCAGTTTTCCGCTGCATGCTTTGCGCTTCTACCCCTAGCTGTCCCATCATTTGCTGATACTCTTTTGTAACAGATCCATCTTTTTGACTAAGGTTTGCTACAGCTTGTGCCGTTTCTTTGCTTACAGTGAACTGGCTTGGGTCTGCTTTAATAGACTCTGATACCCTACCAGTAGAAACATCAAAGAAATTAGGTACTAGCTCATTTACTTCACTCATTAATTGTTGTTTAAGTTGGCCTACTTGATTTATAGCTTTTGCAACATGAGACATCGAAGCATCAATTCCGATTAGTTTCCCGCTCATCACTTCACTATAAGACTGGTCATTAACAAGTAAGTGGCTTACGCCATCTTCTTGTTCAACCGTAAAACTCATTGGTGAAAACGATTCATCACTACTATCTACTAGAACAATGTCGCTGTTTAACATTTTAATGTTATAACTACCTTCTTGACCTTTATGTGCACTTGTACGTTCTACTTCAATAGGTAATAGAATGGCTAGTTCATCTATTAAACGATCCTGTTGATCATATAATTCATTCGCCGCTTGACCACTCTCTTCAATTTTTTGAATTGCTCGGTTATTAATAGCAATTTGTTCAAGCAAATCATTAATTGTAGCTTCTGTTCCTTCACGCTCTTTTTCAAGCAGGCTCATTTCAGACTGAAACGCTTTTTCAAGAGACTCTAGAGTATCCATAACCGCTTCAGACTGTTCAATTAAAACAGCTTGATTGTCTTGACCAGCTGCCAGTTCCCTCCAACCATTAAAGAAATCATTGAATTGACTAGAGAGGCCACCTAAGTCACCGTCATTAAGAGGACCTTCATTAAATAGATCTTCTAAGCGTGCAAACGTACGACTTTGAACAGCTGTATAACCTGATACATGAGCTTCTAGTTGAAATTGTTTGTCTAAAAATTGATCACGAACTCTTTGAATACGATCAATTCCAACTCCTGTACCAACCCTTCCTTCCATAACTGGTCGACCAAAAGGACCCGTCCCGGGGTAGCCAGGGGTTGATTGCATACTTACTCGCTGTCTTGTATAACCATCTGTACCTGCGTTTGCAATGTTATTTCCGACCGTTTGCAAAGCTGCTTGATTAGCGGCAACTGCTCGCCTCATCGTTTCCATACCTAAAAAAGTTGACAACGTTACACCTCCTATACTTGTGAATCAAAAATGGATAATTTTCCAGACTTTGATTTTGCTTCTTTTGTGTAAACTGAACGATCTGTTTGAAATAATTGTAGTGACCCTTTTACAAATGAAAGTGAATCCTTTATCAACAAGGTATTTCGTTCATTTCTGTGCTTCAGTTCCATAACGGATCGTAACAATTGTTCTTTTAATGAGGAAAGATGATCAGCTGAAAAATCAATGCTTCCCTTCATTTTGTTCTCCAAACCATTTGCTTTGGAAACGAGAGCCGATTCTTTTCGAACAATCCCTTGTAGATCTTCAAGGTGGTTTTCGATTAGAGCATTCTCCTTTTGTTTCGCTAGTTCAATTAATGCCTCTTGTACTTCAATCATCTGGTGGATTAACGCTTCGCTCATTTAATGACTCCGCTTTCTTTCCATGCAGCCATAATGGCTTGTGCTGTTTTTTCTGGTTGAAACACATAGGTACCTTCTTCAATTTGTTGCTTCAACTCTTGTAATCGCTCTTCTTTCACTTTGCTAGTCTGAGCATTTAACTCTAGAGCCTCTTTTGATATTTCGACTTTATCTTTTTTATCTTCTTGTACAATTGGTGATTGTACTTGAGTCTTATACAACTTGTTTGCTTGAATGTATTGAGAAGAATGAATTTTCATTGTTGAAGAGCCTCCTTTATCGATTCTTCTTTAGAGTATATGTGAGCGATTGATTGTCATCCTGTTCTCTTACTAATGTAACCTTATCATTCTTTCCTTCTTCATAATGAGATAATTCTCCATTTAACTCGTTTACACACGAATGACAAAAGCGAGTCTCTTGTGTTGGCTTTTGACATCTTTCGCAAAAGTGTTCTAAGTGAGGGAACTGAGACAGTTTAAGCCTTCCAGAACGGATAAGTGATTGTAAAAACTTAAATGGTATCTTTGTGTTGTCCATTAACATTTGTTGTGTAACCATAGTGTCCTCGTATTCTTTCAAATACGTACGAATCGTTTTTAACCATTGCTCTTCTTCCATTTGACATTTCTTACACGTTGGTTGATGCACCTTAACAAACAATCCTCCACAATGTCGACAATTCGCAAGCTGTTGCACGTTTAATCCCCTACCCTTTTATCGCTCTAGCAACTGTTAATGACGAAACACGTTCTGCTCCTGCTTCGAGCAATGTCTTTGCAGCCATTCGCACAGTTACGCCTGTAGTATATATATCGTCTATTATTAAATATTTTTTACCCTTAATAAACGACTTTTCTTCTTCTACAAGATTAAACGGATTTTGCTTCACTAAACTAATTCTCTCATACCGGGTCTTTTTGCTCTGTTTTCGATCATCTTTTCCTATATTACGGGTTAAACACTGATGAATTCCCATACCCTTTATAAGTTCATCAGCCTGATTAAATCCCCGTTCTTCCACCCTTTTCTCTGAAAGAGGAATGGTCGTAACAACATAATCGTTGAAGTGATCGCAAATAACTGCTTGCAACGAAAATGTGAAGATATGCCCAATTGCTACGTCTCCCCGATATTTATAGTGCGAAAGCAAGGTTTTCAAAAAATCATTATATTCATATAGGGAAATATTTTTATCGAGGTAATCCACAGCTAAAAGCTTTCTCCACCTGATGCAATCTCCACACTCTTGTTCAATAAAAGGACCAAATCGCTTTGGCTTACGGCATCGTTTACATCCATTACAATGAATAAGCTGTTTTCTACACGCTTCACAAACACTCTTTTTCTTAAGCGTAAAAAGAGAATGAACAGATATTTCCTGAAAAAAAGTCCGCTGACAAACAACGCAGTTGCTCATAGCATTCCTTCTTTATTCATTTTATCAATATGGTACTTTGCTTTTAACATGGAAGCAGTTATTCCGTAATGCCAGTAAAGAATATCACCATCTGGAAACTCTTGTTTCCTACCGACTCTTCCTGCTATTTGCACAAGGCACGCCTCATCAAATATTGGTTGCTCAGCACCAAGTACGGCTACTTGCAAATTTTCAACGGTAACCCCTCTTTCTAATATTGTCGTTGTTAATAGCAAAGAAAGACGCTTTTGTTTAAATGCTTGAATGACTGGATGTCGATTTGGTGCTTCAGAGTAAACGGAACCATGATCAAGCTCAAGCTCATTTAATATCATGGAACATGTCTTCAATGTTTGAATAGAAGGGAAAAAGATTAATCGTGGCTTGTCTGTATGGAGTTGGATCCACCGCATCATTTTTTCCGGTAGTGTTCCTTTTTGAAGATGTCGATTCCAGTTTCCAATCCATTGAAAAGCTGGCAAAGGAATGGGCTTCCCATGAAATCGTCGTGGAATTTTCGTTACTATAAGATTGGGCGTGTTTCTCAACTTTACGGAAGGTGTTGCACTTAAAAAAATCGTGGTAGCTTGAGGTTTTTTTGCTCGCATACTTGCGTATTGTAAGGAAGCATCATACGTGTAGGGAAATGCATCCACTTCATCAATGACGAGAACATCAAAAGCATGAGAATAGCGAATAAGCTGATGAGTTGTTGCCAGCACTAGCTGGGCAAGTGAGTTCTTATCACGACTACCGCCATAGAGACTGGCTTGGCTAACTGTAGGAAACGCATATTTTAAACGAGGACTTAATTCTTTCACAACATCTGTTCTAGGCGTGGCAATACCTATTCGAAAACCTAATTCAATGCTTTTTTCAATCATTGGAAAGAGAATTTCCGTTTTACCAGCACCACAGACTGCCCAAATAAGATGCGCTTGATTTCTTTGTTCAACTGCTACTACAAGCTGATTGCTGGCTTTTTTTTGGTAAAGAGAAAGTTCTCCTTCCCATTGACAAGTGGTTTCTTTTCGTTTGTATTGAAGAGAATCTCCAGTCCAAACAAGAAACTGTTTACAGGAAGAAGCCTTTCCCATTTGAATACAGTGTCGACAATACGTACAGGTAGTTTCACAATGATAACAAAAATGACTATAAAAAAGGGACGGCTTATCATTTCCACACCGTACACATTTCCAGATACCCTTCTTATATACTAAAACAGGTTCTGAATGCACGAGCTGCTTCTGTTTTGATTGAAGCAATAATTCAGCCGAAAAAGGCCATTCACTAGACAGCATACAACGATGATGCAACCAATGCTGGATCTTTTTAACGTCTTTCTTGTTCAACAACATACCTCCCTGTATTGAATTAACACCAACCAATCCCTAAACTACTCGGTCCTAAATGAGTCCCAATGACTGGACCAAAATAGCTAATTTCTACATTCGCTTCAGGATAAGCGTCTTGAATTTTTACTTTTAGGTTTTCCGCTCCTTCTGGGCGATTAGCATGAATAACTGCGATTTCATTCACATGACCATTCTTCAAGTCATCGAATAATAGATCAAGCATGCGGTTAAGCGCTTTTTTCTCTGTTCTCACTTTTTCAAACGGCATAATTTGACCTTCTTCAAAATGAAGAATCGGCTTTATTTGTAACAAACTTCCAAAAACGGCTTGAGCTCCGCTTAAACGCCCTCCACGTCTCAAATGGTTTAAATCATGAACCATAAAGTAGGCACGAACTTGTTGTTTTTGCTTTTCTAAATATGTAAGTATATCTGCACCACTACTTCCTTCAAGAGCTAATTTAGCTGCAGAGCGAACATAAAACCCTTGTGGAGAACAGCTTATTTCCGAGTCAAATCCATATACGTTTAACTTCTCTTTCATTTCCCCTGCAGATAAAGCGGTTTGAAGCGTTCCACTTATTTTCGCTGAGAGATGAATACAAACGACGTCTGTATAACCTTCTTGCTCAAGACGATCAAATAACTCAACAAACTCTCCTATCGCTGGCTGAGAAGTTGTTGGTAACGCTTCCTCTTCCTCAAGCTTTTGATAGAAAGCCTCCGTCGTTAGATCCATTCCTTCTCTATAAGTGCCATCTGAAAAATTAACACTTAAAGGAATTGTATTGATCTTCAGTTCTTCAATCGTCTTTTTTGCTAGGTAGGCTGTTGTATCAGTAATTACCGCGGTTTTTATCATTCGTTATTCCTCGCTTCTTTTCTACAATCAGTCACTTCCCTTAAATTTAGCGGAAATAGTCCTGACATTCAAGAAATAATAAAGAATTTCCCGAGAAATAATATCGTTTCTTATCGAACAATGACATAACCTTTTTTAATCGCTTCAACAACCGCCTGAGTTCGATCATTTACATTCATTTTTTGCAAAATATTACTAACGTGATTTTTTACGGTTTTTTCGCTAATGTAGAGAGATTCACCAATTGCTCTATTATTCTGGCCATCCGTCATTAACTGAAGCACTTCACACTCTCGTCTCGTTAAAATATGAAGCGGCTTACGATATTCAACTTCTCTATAACCAACAGAATCTTGATGCTTTTCATCTTGCTTTGCTAAACGACGATACTCTTTAATTAAGTTTGACGTTACTTTTGGATGAATATACGCTCCACCAGTAGCTACCACTTTCACTGCTTCTACTAGTGATTCCGCATCCATCTCTTTTAATAAATAACCTGATGCTCCTGTACGCAATACGTGGGATACATAAGATTCATCATCATGAATAGACAGGATTAATACTTTTACTTTTGGAAACACTTTTACAAGTTCCTTAGTTGCCTCAACGCCATTAAGCTTGGGCATATTTATATCCATTAAAATAACATCTGGACGATGGTTACGGACAAGATCAATTACTTGGGAACCGTCCTCTCCATCTGCTACTACATTGAAGTTCTGTTCCATTGAAAGAATTCGTTTAACTCCTTCTCTAAACAATGGGTGGTCATCTATTATGACAATTCTAATTTCATCTGTCTCTTGTAAAATCACTGTTTATCACCTCTCGTAAACGACTACATTATTAAACTGTTGTTATAGGCAGCTGTATTAAAATACTTGTCCCTTGCTGTATTTCCGAATGAATCGTTATCGATCCGTTCAACATGTTCACTCTTTCTTTCATGCCAATTAAGCCAAAGGATGCTTCTTTTTTCTGGGATGGGTTAAAGCCAATGCCATCATCTTTCACGACAACCATCACTTGATTCGGTTTCATTTCAATTTTCACAAGAATCTCTGAAGGCTTGGCATGCTTTAATGCATTTTGAACGGCTTCTTGCACAAGCCTGAAAAGAGCAATCTCAAAATGCTGCTCTAACCTGTTATCAATGCCAAAATGTTTAAAATGAATGGTTAAATCATGGCGTTCTTCGCTATTTTCCAAATATTTCCTTAAAGTCGGTACTAAACCAAGATCTTCCAGTGCCATCGGTCGCAAATCATAGATAATTCTTCGTACTTCTGCTAAGGAGGACCGAACCATTATTCGCAATCCACGAATTTCTTTTAATGCCTCTTGAATTCCTTTTTCATTGTAAATGCGTTCAATTAATTCTGAATGCAACATTACATTTGCCATCATTTGAGCTGGTCCATCATGAATTTCGCGAGATAATCGACCTCTCTCTTCCTCTTGAGCTTCTATTATCTTCAACCCAAAAGATTGCTTTTCCTTCGCATCTTCAATAATTTCTCCAACTTTTTTCAAATCGCTAGCTAAAAAATCAAACACCACTGACATTTGTACGGAAAGTTGTTCAGCACGACTTATTGTATCTTGTAAGTTTCTTAATCGTCTTTCAATATCGTCTCTTCTCGTCCGTAATAGTTTTTCTTCCTGTTGTAAAACGGCCATTTCGACTTGAAATTCACTAGCTTGTTCATATGCCGCTCGAACTTCATCATTCGTATAGTTATTAAATTCTTTACTAACTTTTGCTAAACGGTTTCTTGCATGCCTTGCATTGAGAGACGATTTATCCACTTTTTCAATGACTTCTAACACTTTTTGTTTGGTTTGCTCAAGTTCCTTACTTAAATAAACATGCTCAGTTCTTGATCGTTCTCCAATTTCAAAAATCTTTTCTCTACTTGTTGAAACCGTATCTATTGTTTGAGAAATAATCTGATTTAAAACTTTTACTTCTTCCATTTATATCCCCACTTTATTAAAACAATGGTTTCGTTGCTACAACTGGGCTTAAAGCCTTATACTTTAAAATTAAGCCACTATCCGTTATTCTTATCTTACACTATCCGATGGAGAAAGAAAGACGTATATAGTAAAAGAGTATGATTTTTATCTCAGTAGTAGAGAATACCGCCAATACTATCAGACCAGTGTTACATCACGGTTTCGTGAATATGTAAAAATATAAAAATTATTATAGGAGGAAACCATTGTTAGCGAACTATAAAACGGTCAAACAATCAGGTAGTCATGAAATTGTAATTCAAAAATCACGATTTATTTCCCACTTTAAACGCACACCTACAGAGCAAGAAGCCCTTCATTTTATTCAAGAAATCAAAAAAAATCATTGGAATGCGACCCACAATTGTTCCGCCTATTTAATTGGTGAAACCGACCATATACAAAAGGCGAACGATGATGGTGAACCGAGCGGAACAGCTGGTGTACCGATGCTTGAAGTCTTAAAGAAACGGGGATTAAAAGACACTACCGTTGTTGTCACCCGCTATTTTGGTGGCATTAAACTAGGTGCAGGTGGGTTGATTCGTGCTTATGGTGGTTCTGTAAGTGAAGGCTTAAATCAAATTGGCATGGTAAATCGTACTCTCTGTTATACAATGGCCACGGCTATTGATTACACATGGCTCGGAAAAATTGAAAATGAAATTCGCCAATCTTCTTATCCTTTAAAGGAAATCACCTATGCTGATTCTGTCACGGTGCACGTATTTGTTCAATCCGATCAGATCAATGCATACAAAGACTGGATAACAGAACTGACAAATGGACAAGCTGAAACAACACAAGGAAAAAGCGTCTATTTAGAGACAGACGCTTGAATCGAAAGAGACAATCTATCAAGTAATACGGTTACAGCATGATGAAGATTTTCTTGTGTGAGTGGGTTTTCTTCCTTTAATTCTTTCGTAAAGGGGATATGAATAAATCCGCTCGGGACACGCTTGTCCCAATGCTTTAGCTCATGCAACGTTTCATACATAAGGGCATTGCAAACATACGTACCAGCTGTATTTGACACATAAACATGTGGATCGTATTCCTTCACCGCTGTCTCTATCTCTCGAAGTGGGAGCGTTGAGAAATAAGCAGCTGGTCCTTTTTCGTTTATTCGTTGATCGTTCATAACGACCCCGTCATTATCTTCTGGACCATCCATTACATTAATTGCTACTCGCTCTAACGAGATAGCCGTTCGTTTTCCTGCAAGACCTAACATCACAATAGCTGCTGGGTTCTCTTCCTTTATTAGCGTTTTCATTTTTTCTGTTGCTCGTTGAAAGGAGACCGGTAGCACAACGCTTTTTACCTGTAGCCCATTTATCACTTTTTCATCTAATGCTGACACAATTAACTCACTTGGATTCGCATCATGATCGAGGAATGGTTCAAATCCAGTTACAATCATTTTTTTCATTAGAAGTATCCCCCTTTACTTTCCATCTTGTTATCACTATCATATCATATGACAACATAAGAATGAGGGACGCTACGTGGACACTTGGGAAATCTTTACGATAATTGGCACAATTGCTTTTGCTCTATCTGGCGCAATCGTTGCCTTTGAAGAAAAATATGATTTATTTGGCGTGTATACACTCGCTTTCATTACGGCCTTTGGTGGTGGAATGATTCGAAACATCGTTGTAGGCATCCCTGTTTCCGCTTTTTGGAGTCAAACATCTTTGTTTATCATTACCTTCTGCCTCATTACCGTTCTATTCTTTCTACCTGCATTTTTATTTAAACTATGGGATCGATGGGGCGTCTTTTTTGACGCAGTCGGCTTATCTGCCTTTGCCATTCAAGGTGCACTCTTTGCTAAAACGGCGAACGAATCTATATTTGCTATGATGCTCGCTGCCGTGTTAACCGGTGTAGGTGGAGGCATTCTTCGTGATGTTCTCGCCGGTAGAAAACCGATGGTGCTTCATAGCGACATTTACGCTGGCTGGGCGTTGATGGGCGGTATCGTAATCGGACTTGGTTTAGACCACCCCATTATGCAATATAGCTTATTTGTCTTAATTATTGTCATGCGTATGCTAACTGTTCATTACAAATGGCGATTGCCACAAGTGGATAAGAGGATTTAGAAAAGAGCTAGGCAGAAATTCTACCTAGCTCTTTCGCTATAACTATTAATCAACTGCTGCGTTTTCATCATTTAACTGAACTGTATGCCAGCCATAATCGTTATTTCCAACTTCATATGAAATCCCGCTTACACGGTTATTAATTGGGAATGTATCAATTTGATAAAGTGTTGGTGCAAGTGGTAGTACTTCATTAATATGAGCTTGGAATTGATTGTATACATCTTGTCGATAAGATTGTTCAAATGCATCTTCAGAAAGTCCATCAGCTAATATTTCCTCTAATGTATCATCTGTATAACGTGGGTAGTTAAACATTGATTGTGATCCAAATATTCCAGAAGGATCAACGTCAGAGCCTACATTCCATCCAGCAGAATACATGTCAATCGCTGGATCATCTTCTTCAATGCGATCATAGAATGCATTTGGCTCAGTGAGAGATCCTTCCAATAGCTCAATATTTAGTCCAATATCTCTCCATGCCTGCATTTCATAATTGGATACAGCCTCAGCAGTTGCATCACCTTGACGAGCGGCATACGTGATAACGAATTCTTCACCATTTGGATCCTCAACAAACCCATCGCCATCTAAATCTTCATAGCCAGCTTCTGCTAATAGCTCTTTCGCTCTCTCTGGATCATAGTCAAATCCTGGGTTTGCATCATCATGGTACAAAGCATGGTATGGCGGAATAACCGTTGTTGCTGGAAAGCGCAATCCATTATACATCCGGTTTCCTAATTCTTCATAATTAACAGCTAGTCGAACCGCTTCACGTAATGACTCATTAGCCATTTTTGAATCAGGATCATACGAAACTTCGCCTGCGTCAGCATCCCATGTACCGAGTTTAAATCCTGTATACTGATAGCCTCTTGACACTCTTCCCAACCAATCCACATTACTCATATCTGCATTATCTGCGAATTGCGTTGCCGGGAATGTTGTAACGATATCAATTTGGCCTGTTTTTAACGATTCGACTACAACATCTGGGTTTACAACTGTCAACACAACTTCATCAACGAGAGGTGCACCTTGCCAATAGTCTTCATTTTTAGAGAGGGTCACAGACTCACCTGGAACGATGTTTTCTACAACGAATGGTCCGTATCCTAATGGTTCTCTACGTACTTGATCAGACGAAGACATATCTGCTACTTCAACGCCTTCAAAATAATGCTTAGGCATCGCATAGTACCAAATACCACCGCTCATTAATGAAGGGGTTGCTTCTTTAAACGTCAATTCGACTGTTTTTTCATCAATAATATTAAACCCTGAAATGTCGTCCGCTTCTTCATTGTGGTATTCTTCCATACCAACAATATTTCTAAAAGAAGCATCGTAGCGGACACCGTCATAATCTTTATGACCAATAACTTCATGCGCAAAGACAAAGTCTTCTGCTTTTACAGGCTCTCCATCGTGCCAGTTGACATTATCTTTAATCGTAATCGTATATGTTAAATTATCTTCAGAAACGTCAATAGTTGCCGCACCCTCATCTGTAATGTTAAAGGCTTCATCCATTGTGAATAATGATTCACTAAAGAATTGTATTATGTCATTATCAGTTGAAATGGAGTAATGTTGCCAATCAAGTGTGCCTTCAAACGGAGAGCTAGCTACAACACCAACGTTTAATGTGCCACCTTCAATGGCTTCTCCATCTGCTGTTTTTGTCGGTTCAAAATCATCTAAAGAATAAATACCATCTTCATTTTCAATGGTTTCTTCTGAGCCCTCTTCTTCTCCAGTACCACTTGGTTCAGACGATCCTCCCCCATCACCATTATCACTACAAGCCGCAAGTGCTAGAACGGCAACAAGCGTAGGTGCTAAATAAAATTTAGGCTTTAAAAGCTTTTTCATAATTGCTCCTCCTTTTAACCTCTTCTTTGTTTTGCATCAGTCGCGCGTTTTAATGCTTGACCAACATTATTTATACACAGCATCAACACTAAAACTAAAATCGATGCAGGTAACCATACCCATGGGCGTAGCTCAAAAATCTGTGGATTTGTCGCATGACTCATTAATGTCCCTAAACTTGGTGTGGACTCTGGAAAGCCAAATCCTAAAAACGATAATCCTGTTTCAATTCCAATATTCGCAGCCAAACTAAGCGTTAAGTTTACGATAATAATAGAATTTAAATTTGGTAGTAAATGACTAAAAATAATCTTGTAATGCGGTGTCCCTAATGTACGAGCTGCTTGTATATATTCAAGTTCACTCTGTTGTAGAGCTTTTGAACGTATTAACCTTGCCATTGATATCCATATAAAAGCAGACATAATTAATGTAAATTGAAGAAGTGAATAATTAGGCACAACCGCTACAAACGCAATGATAATCATTGTAGTTGGCAGTACTAAGAAGAAATCAACAATTCGCATAACTACGTTGTCAGTGTGACCGCCAAAATAGCCTGCAATTAAGCCCATTCCTAATCCAACAATTCCAGACAACACCGTGACCGCGATCCCTATTAATAAAGAATTACGTGTACCAATGATTAATTGACCAAACACATCACGTCCACCATGATCGGTACCTAACCAAAATTCAGATGACGGAGGTTCAAAAATAGCTAGTAAATCAACCGTGACAATTTGATCTTGATCTAGAATAATTGAAACACTGAACACAAACGCAGCAATTAACAATAAGAAGATTGCTGAAATTAACGCAACTTTATCTTTTAAAATTTCAACAAGTATAACTTTGGCTCCTGATGGTGTTTTGATAAGAGCATCTTTACTTGGATCGATTTGTATCTTTTTTTGTGCTTCCATTTTTAATCCTCACCCTCTTACTTAATACGAATTCGTGGGTCTACCATGCTTAAAATAATGTCTGACAACATTGTTCCAATTACAGCTAAACAACCAGATAGTAATAAGAGCGCAGTGACGACACTATAATCTCTATTATTAATTGAAGATATTAGCAAATCCCCAATTCCCGGAAAGCTAAAAACCCTTTCAATAAAAACAGAACCACCTAATATCCCTGTAATTTCGTATCCGAAGAAGGCAGCGATAGGAAGTAGGGAATTTCTGAAAATATGCTTATTGTAAACTCTATTTTCACTTGCTCCCTTTGCCTTAGCTGTTAAGATAAATTCTTTATGTTTAATATCAATAATCTCGCTTCTTAAATACTGCACAGTTCCAACAGTCGTTATGAGAGCAAGAGATAGTGCCGGTAACGTCATATGATAGATTTTACTTATATAGTATTCAAACGTCCCTGTTACAAGACCAGGAGAAACACTTCCGCTAACAGGAAACCAGTTTAAACGGAAACCAAAAATAAATAGTGCGATAAGCCCAAAAATAAAGCTTGGAACTGCGAAACCAACGTATGTATAACCTGCAATGGCCCGGTCTGCCCATGTATCATTAAAGCGTCCACTTACAATGCCTAGAGGAATGGCAATCAAATAAGAAAAGAGTAAGGTAAGTACCCCTAAACCTGCTGTATTTAATAAGCGATCACCAATAAGTTCTGTAACATCCATTTTGTAGCGAAATGACTGACCAAAGTCTCCTGTTATAGCATTCCCTATCCATCGCCCATACTGTTGATACCAAGGATCGTTTAACCCATGTATTTCACGTAATTCTGCTAAACGCTCTGCAGTAATACTAGGATCTATCATCCCTGTAAACGGATCACCTGGCATTTGACTAGCTAAAATAAACACAAGTATACTTAGAAAGAACAACTGTGGAACTGCAATTAACATACGTCTAACAATAAATTTCCACATCGTTAACTCCCTTCCGGCATTGCAACTCTATGAGTTGGAGACAAACTTTTTAAAGGGTATGCAAGTCCTTCGTTATCAAAATAATCTTGTGTATTCGTTTCATACTCTTGATTTATTTTCTTCCGAATCAATTGAATATCTCCTCTTTTAGTTGGATCAATATCTGGAATAGAGGATATTAACCTTCGCGTATAGATGTGCTGCGGGTTAGTAAAGATGTCATCAGGTGTTCCTTCCTCTACAAATCGACCTTTATACATAATACCGATATGATCGCATATATGGCGTATGATGCCTAAATCATGACTTATAAAAAAGTAAGTTAAATTTAGATCTTTTTGAATATCTTGCATAAAGTTTAATACTTGAGCTTGAACAGATACGTCTAATGCAGAAACTGGTTCATCCGCTATTATTAATTTTGGCTTTAAGGCTATGGCCCTAGCAATACCAATACGTTGACGCTGCCCTCCTGAGAATTCATGTGGATATTTAAAAATACTATCAGGACTTATACCTACTCGTTCTAGCAATTCTTGTACAGCTCGTTGTTCTTCTTGCTTTGTCATTTTTTCGAAATTCCTAAATGGTTCTGCAACAATGTCTATGATTCTTTTTTTAGGATTTAATGAAGAATAGGGGTCTTGAAAAACCATTTGTACATCTCTTCTAAACTCTTTTATATTTCGCTTCGTTACTTCTTTATTATTAATAAAGATCTGACCAGACGTAATATCATTTAATCCAATAATGCCTCTTCCAGTTGTTGTCTTTCCAGAACCGGATTCACCAACTAGACCATATGTTTTTCCTTCCTCTAATGAAATGTTTAATCCATCAACAGCCTTTACATACCCAACGGTTCTTTTTAAAATACCTGCTTTAATAGGAAAATGTATTTTTAAATCTTTAATTTGCAGAAATCCCATCCGCTACTTCCTCCTTAGGTGCAAATTCAAATGTCTTGTAGCAACTACAACGAACATAATGATTTGGTGATATTTCATGAAGTTGAGGGTTTTCTTCATGCGCTGCATCACCAATCCATGGAATGCGTTCTGCAAATCGACAACCCGTTCTAGGTAAATTCACTAAAGAAGGCACTACCCCTTGAATAACATGTAACTTGGTTTTAGCTGTATTATTAGTTGGGTTTGATTGTAATAGCGATCTCGTGTATGGATGCTTTGGATTAGCAAATAACTCTTCAACTGGAGCTAATTCAACAATTTGACCAGCATACATAACAGCCACTTTATCTGCCATTTCCGCGACAACACCTAGATCATGGGTAATTAAGATAACACCACTGTTTAATTCATTTTTAAGTTTGCTTATAAGTCCTAATATTTGCGCTTGTATCGTTACATCAAGTGCAGTCGTTGGTTCATCCGCTATTAAAAAAGCAGGATTACAAGAAATGGCGATTCCAATTACCACTCTTTGCCTCATTCCACCAGAAAGTTCGTGTGGATATTGACTATAAACCACATCTGGTCTTGAAATACCAACTTGTTGTAAAAGTTCTAATACTCTATTTTTCCTCTCCGTTTTTGATAAATTTGTATGTAAAATAAGCGATTCTTCAAGTTGTTTCCCAATTATCATGAGTGGGTTTAGCGCTGACATTGGGTCTTGAAAAATCATCCCTAACTCTCCACCTCTTAACTTTTGCAACCTTGCTTCAGATACTTTAGCAATATCTTCACCTTTATAATTGATTTCACCTTCAATTTTCGATTTATCTTTTGGATGTAATCCTAGAATGGAAAACCCTAATGCACTTTTCCCTGAACCGGATTCTCCTACAATGCCAAGAATTTCATTCTTATTTACAGTGAGCGTGACATCGTCAACAGCTGCATAATATTCATTATTAATTCGAAAAGATGTTTTTAAATTCTGAATCTGAAGAAGTGTATTGTCCGACATCTTATCCCACCTAACTAATTAAATGTTTCGTTCACATACGTTATCTCATTTATCTGTCAATGAATAACCTAAAACATTCTTGTACGCTTTTAGCTGTATACTGACGTCCAGTTGTTGAATAAACGGTGATTGCGTCAGTGTTTCATTCACAAACTTTATAAGTCGCTCATTGTCGTTGAAATAGGCTTGAACAATGAAGTGATGATAGCCAGAGACCGAGTCGACGCAAATGATTTCTTTAAAAGAAGCTAGCCATTTCCCAACCTCATCTTGTTTTCCAACCTTGACATTTATGCCGATAATCGCTTTTACACTTAAGCCCAATTTGGTTGGATCAATCTTAATAATGAAGTCGAAAACACCACTGTTGACCATTCTTTTTGAGCGTTGCCTGATAGTTCCTTCACTTACATGCAATTGTCTTGCAATTTGGCTATACGTAAATTTACCGTTTTTTTGGTATAAATCCAATATTTTAAAATCTAGCGAGTCAAGTTTCTCCATCTCGTATCACTCTCTATTTCCCAACTTCGATTTAAACTTCCGCTACGAATTCATGATAAAATAATCAGATTTATTCATTTTTTCGTAAAAGTTATTGTCAGTATATAAGAACTATTTGAAGAAAGCAACAAATTTTTTAGACAAATGTGACTATAATTTATAGTTTTACAAACTTTTTGATAGTCACGTTTTTCCAGTATACCATATCTTAAAATAATGTATATTATTATTTTTTCACATTATTCTAACCTTTAGTACGCTAAAAACAAGCTCATTTATTATACTGTCAAATTATTCTTGCTTGTTGTGACATGTTGTCAAGTAATCTAACTTAATTTCTATTATTTTACGTGCTATTCTCACGACAGATTATGCTATAATTTGACTTTGACATGTAGACAAGCTTTTTATTTATAAATTAGTGGGTGAAATGAGGGATTAATAAGATGGATGATACGCGTAAATATCGTCGGAAACAAAAGAAAAGACGGTTACTATTAAAGACGATATTAGCTACAGCGTTAATTGCTATTTTAGCAGTCGGCACTGGGGCCTGGTATATTGTCAATCAGTTAAACGATACAGCCTCTAGTGCGTATCAAGGATTAAATCGTGGTGAAATGTCCGAACTACGGGTCGAGCCTGTAGACATCGGCAAAGATAATTTTTCCATGCTTATACTCGGTAGTGACTTCCGTGAAGGCGATAGCGGCGGTGAACGAACAGATACCATGTTAGTCGCTACTTTTAATAAAGGAGATCGCTCCATTAAACTAACGAGCATTCCTCGAGATACGTATACGGAAATTATTGGTTATACAGAGGGACCTTTTTACGATAAAATTAACCATGCAAACGCCTTTGGCGGCATTGATATGGCAATTGATACGGTTGAAAATCTTCTAGACATACCAATTGATCATTATGCATTAGCCCGCTTTGACGGATTAGTTGATATTATTGATGCGTTAGAAGGAATTGATATTGATGTAACGTATGAATTTGATTTTAAAGAAAAAAGCCGCAATGTTGATTTTACATTCACAAAAGGACCGACTCATATGGACGGCGAGAAAGCTCTTGCCTATGCCCGAGAAAGAAAATCGGCTGAGAGTGGTGGAGACAAAGGACGAGGCATTCGTCAGCAACAAGTTATTGAAGCCATCATTGATCGAGCAGCATCTCTTTCTAGCATCACACGATTTAACGATCTATTTGATGCTGTTGGAAATAACCTTCAAATGGATTTAACATTCGGAAATATTGTGTCTCTACATGGCTACGCTTCTTCTATTGATACCATTGAAACACTTCAAGTTCATACAAATGGTCAAATGCGTCCAGATATTTATGGAAACAACATTTGGTATGAAGATGCAGTTGAAGAAGACTTATATGCATTGCAACAAACATTAAGAGAGCACTTAGAACTCCCTTCAGATACTGAAAATGAACTTTATACGCAATAAAAAGTGAAGACTAGACATTGATCTAGTCTTTTATTATTAAAAAAAGCAAAAAATGAGTCATTCTAACTAGGTTTTATTCTTTATAATAAGAGGTATAGTGACAGAATCTCTCATTATTTGCGAGATGACTAAAAAAATTACCTTGACTCTATTAATATATGAAACAATCGTTTCGATAGTATAGTTGAGGAAGAAAAAATTCGGAGGTGTTTATCATAAAAACGAAAATATTAGTAACAAGTGGATCAGCCTCCGCGCTCACTTTAATCGCAACGGCTTTCCCTCTTCAAGCAACGTTTGCAAATTCTTTTAACGTTGTTGAGAATCATTACCCCATCTCATTTAATGATGCAGTTGACCGTCAAATGGGGTTGTCCGCTCCTCCACAAACTGATCGGAACGGACGCTGGCAAAATGCGTCTAGGAACGATGTAGCCTACTACATGAATCCAAATAATTTTAATCAAGGAACATCTGCTTATTTACAGTTTCTTGACTTAAGCTCTAGTGCTGGTTTAAGTGCACAGTCCATTAACTCCCAACTTTTATCTAATAAAGGGACTTTATCTGGACATGGTCAAACCTTTATCAATGCGAGTAAACTACATGGTGTAAATGAAATTTACCTTATCTCTCACGCTTTATTGGAAACAGGTAATGGCGGCTCTCAGTTAGCAAGAGGGGTTCAATATAACGGTCGTACCGTTTACAACATGTATGGAATTGGTGCTTTCGATGGAAATGCAGTTCAAGCAGGTGCTCGTTATGCTTATAACCAAGGCTGGTTTACACCTGAAGATGCGATCATTGGTGGTGCACGTTTCGTTTCCAATAATTATTTTGCCAGAGGTCAGACTACACTTTATAAAATGCGTTGGAATCCGGCTTCTCCTGGAACTTACCAGTATGCCACTGATGTAGGATGGGCTGTCAAGCAAACCCATCAAATGGCAAATTTATACGGATTAGTCGACAACTATAATTTGCAATTTTCCGTTCCTGTCTATACGAATCAGCCGGTAGGAAATCAACCAGGTGACAATGAACTTGAGCCATTACCACCGAATACATACGGTACTACTACCGCAAGATTAAATGTACGAACAGGTCCAGGTACAAATCACTCTGTTTTAACTACATTAAATAAAGACGAACGAGTTGAATTAATCGCTAAAA
The DNA here is from genome assembly GCF_004375095.1 of Shouchella oshimensis. Taxonomy (NCBI): domain Bacteria; kingdom Bacillati; phylum Bacillota; class Bacilli; order Caryophanales; family Bacillaceae; genus Shouchella; species Shouchella oshimensis. The sequence goes on from NZ_SNUX01000001.1 coordinate 1,060,081, forward strand.
CGGGACAATGGTACCAAATAAAAGTTGGGAATGTAGAAGGTTACGTTTCAGGACAATTTTTAACGTTTTCGCAAGAAAGTGAAGACCAAATTGAAGAAGTAGATGAAGAAATAATTGCGGAAGGTAAAACAACGGCCCGTTTAAACCTTCGTGCTCAGCCAAATACGAATAGTTCTATTCGCACAACTCTTTCCAAGGACCAAACTGTGCAAATTGTAAAAAAAGAAGGCAACTGGTATTTTGTCAGAGTTGGCTTTCAAACTGGGTGGGTTTCTTCTGATTTTGTCTCAATTACAAGCGACAATGTGGAAGACAATAAGCCTTCTCTTGGCTCTGCGACGACTACGGCTCGCTTAAACCTTCGTTCTGGTGCAGGCACGTCTCATCGTGTTTTAACGACGCTTCCTGTTGGACAGAAGCTTGAGCTTCTTCAAAAACAAGGTAATTGGTATCAAGTCAAAGCCGGCAACCAGACTGGGTGGGTTTCTTCTGATTTCATTAAAACTGACGGGAACAATGTCGAAGACAACAAGCCTTCTCTTGGCTCTGCGACGACTACGGCTCGCTTAAACCTTCGGTCGGGTGCAGGCACATCTCATCGTGTTTTAACGACTCTTCCGGTTGGACAGAAGCTTGAGCTTCTTCAAAAACAAGGCAATTGGTATCAAGTTAAAGCCGGTAACCAAACTGGCTGGGTCTCCGCTGACTTCATTAAAACCGATGGAAACAATGTCGGAGACAGTAAGCCTTCTCTTGGCTCTGCGACGACTACGGCTCGCTTAAACCTTCGTTCTGGTGCAGGTACGTCTCATCGCGTTTTAACGACCCTTCCGGTTGGACAGAAGCTTGAGCTTCTTCAAAAACAAGGCAATTGGTATCAAGTTAAAGCTGGTAACCAAACTGGCTGGGTCTCTTCTGACTTCATTAAAACTGACGGAAACAATGTCGAAGACAACAAGCCTTCTCTTGGCTCTGCGACGACTACGGCTCGCTTAAACCTTCGTTCTGGTGCAGGTACGTCTCATCGCGTTTTAACGACTCTTCCGGTTGGACAGAAGGTAGAGCTTCTTCAAAAACAAGGCAATTGGTATCAAGTTAAAGCCGGTAACCAAACTGGCTGGGTTTCTTCTGACTTCATTAAAACTGGCGGGAACAATGTCGAAGACAGTAAACCTTCTCTTGGCTCTGCGACGACTACAGCTCGCTTAAACCTTCGTTCTGGTGCGGGCACGTCTCACCGGGTCTTAACAACACTTACGGTTGGACAGAAGCTTGAACTTCTTCAAAAACAAGGCAATTGGTATCAAGTTAAAGCTGGTAACCAAACTGGGTGGGTCTCCGCTGACTTCATTAAAACTGGCGGGAACAATGTCGAAGACAGTAAACCTTCTCTTGGCTCTGCGACGACTACAGCTCGCTTAAACCTTCGTTCTGGTGCAGGTACGTCTCATCGCGTTTTAACGACCCTTCCTGTTGGACAGAAGGTAGAGCTTCTTCAAAAACAAGGCAATTGGTATCAAGTTAAAGCTGGTAACCAAACTGGGTGGGTTTCTTCTGATTTCATTAAAACTGACGGGAACAATGTCGAAGACAACAAGGCTTCTCTTGGCTCTGCGACGACTACGGCTCGCTTAAACCTTCGTTCTGGTGCAGGCACGTCTCATCGTATTTTAACGACGCTTCCTGTTGGACAGAAGCTTGAGCTTCTTCAAAAACAAGGCAACTGGTATCAAGTCAAAGCCGGCAACCAGACTGGGTGGGTTTCTTCTGATTTCATTAAAACTGACGGGAACAATGTCGAAGACAACAAGCCTTCTCTTGGGTCGACTACCACCACCGCTCGCTTAAACCTTCGTTCTGGCGCTGGCACGTCTCATCGAATTTTAACGACGCTTCCTGTTGGACAAAAGGTAGAACTTCTTCAAAAACAAGGCAACTGGTATCAAGTCAAAGCCGGTAACCAAACTGGCTGGGTTTCTGCTGACTTTCTTTCCACTAAGTCAGAGGTGAAAGAAACAAGCGTAACAAAAGCTGGTGAAACAACAGCACGATTAAATTTACGTGAAGGCGCTGGAACCTCCTACAAAGTTCTCACCACTTTAAATAAAGGCCAAGCCGTTGAGATTTTAAACACGAAAAATGGTTGGCATCAAATAAAGGTTGGTACACAAACTGGATGGGTTTCTGCACAATATGTTCAAGAAAAGACTGCTGAGCCTAGTATTCAAGCCATGTCAAGATCATTAATGGGTCCAATATTTGTAGACGAACAAGAGATTGTGAGTGAAGAACCTCTACAAACAGAGAATCCTTCAGCTAAGCAAGAAAAACCTGAGAAAAAACTAGACTCCGACAAGCAAGATACTGAAACTGTTTTAAATATGGAAGATGAAATAGTAAACTTGGAAACCGATATTAAAAACAAACAAGATTCTACTGTCGAGGTTGTAGAGAACGATTTAGACGCTGACAGTGTCAATGATTCTTCCTCTGATGACGTTGACAGTGACTTAGATGCTGACAACGATGGTTCTTCTTCTGATGACGTTGAGAACGACTCAGACGCTGACAGTGACGATGATTCTTCTTCTAATGACGTTGACAGTGACAATGATTCTTCCTCTGATAACGTTGAGAACGACTCAGGTGCTGACAGTGTCAATGATTCTTCCTCTGATGACGTTGACAGTGACTTAGATGCTGACAACGATGGTTCTTCTTCTGATGACGTTGAGAACGACTCAGACGCTGACAGTGACGATGATTCTTCTTCTAATGACGTTGAGGTCGACTCAGACGTTGACAGTGACAATGATTCTTCTTCTGATAACGTTGAGAACGACTCAGATGCTGACAGTGAAAATGATTCTTTTTCTGATGAAGAGGTAGCCAATGGCGAAGAAAACACCTCTCCTGCTGAAAGTGCACCGATAACAGAGCAAAGTGAAGAAGGCAACTTTATTACGTTAACGATTGACACCGATCTGTTGGTTTCAGCCGCTGATGATAGTGCCATTTGGCTTCAATTGGTAAAAGGACAATCTGTTGAGGTTCTAGATACTAACTCGGGCTTTATCAAGGTTAAGATTAATGGCCAAGAAGGTTGGATAAAAGCTAACACTATTTAGTTTTCTTTTATTAGGGATACTGAACTGATTCTAGCTAAAAAGGGTATTAGTAATCAAAATTGATTACTAATACCCTTCAATTTTTATAAAAGACAAAACCATTCTAACGTAAATTTTTCCATCTTTTTAAATAGATATTTTTTCAAAAGCGTTACGTACTCCCTGTCTTAACTAGTAACCTTTCTAAACAAATCCAGCCACTGCTCTCTTACTTTATCTTCTGAATAGTTAGCAATAACACTTTGCTTTGCTTTTTCCCCCATACTTTTTGCTAGTTCTGGGTTATCTAATAAGTACATCATCTTCTTTTTGAGCTCGTTAACTGATTTATCTTCTACAATATACCCAGTTATTGAATCTTTAATTATATCACTTGGACCATAAAGATAATCATAGCTTATAACCGTTGTTCCAACCACCATGGCTTCTCTCAAAACCATTGGTGATCCTTCAAATTCAGAGGTCATGACTGTGAATAAAGATTCACCTAGAATATCGCTTGCTTTATTTGTATAACCACAAAACTCTATATTTCTTTCTAACTTTAATTGGTGCACAAGTTTCTTTAATTTTTCTTCCTCAGAACCTTTTCCATAAATGAATAGTGTTGCATCTGAATGTTTTTTTAATACATTTGAGAAAGCATAAATTAAATCTTGTAAATTTTTTTGATAATCAAGTCTCGTGATTACTGCTATAACTTTGGTTTTTTTCCTTCCGTTAAATTCTGGTACACGAGACAAAGCATTTGGGACATAATAAATATTTGGAACAGTTGGGTATTCCTTTTGTACATGATTTTTCTGTGTTTCAGTTAACATGACAATTGCACTTAAATGATTATAATTCATAAATAGATTGTGAAAGTGTTTTTTTATAGGTGACCCAACTTTATATGGTTTTTCAAAGTGATTATTATGGGTTGTTGCTATTTTATAATATTGCTCATCATTTAATTTTACAAATAGATTTGTTAATTCAATGGAATCATTAATGATAATACTTTTTGTTCCTATATCCTTTGCGATCATATCAAAAAATAACAATTGAAGACTTCTCAATGGATCTTTATTAAGAAAAGTCACTTCTTGATTAGTTATGCTAAAGAAAAAAATCTTCTCGAGCTTATAACTGTCTAGATTATAATCCATTGCCATATAAACATGTCCGTCTTTAGTATGGTACGTTTCATATATAACTTTACCTGAAGCAACCTGATAAAATCGAGATCTTTTTAGTATACCCTGCTCATCAAATTCTTCGGTTTTAGTTTTACGTCTCTCTAAATCAAAATGGGTAGTATTTTTAAGATACCCATTTCCATCCCATTTTTTAAATGTAGTGTAATGACCCTCATGATTAAAATGACGAGTATGTTGATAAGCGTCATACTCTTCTAAATGTGCAAACTCACATGATTCATCAGATATGTGAGTTTGCTCCTCTGTATAATCATCATTTCTTGTATAAATCTCTCTAAAATAGTCGAATAAATTTACTCTTTTTACCGCTGATGAAAGCCTCCCTTGTTTTAGAAGTTCTTCATAAATTACTTCTTTTCGATGTTTATAAGTAAGAGATAAGATAGAAGTGTTGTAACCTGCATCAGCAAAGTAAGAGGCCCTATCTAAAAAAACTCTAGTAATACCGCCTCGATTAAGGTCTAAATCATTTATTAACATGGAAATATTCATCATCGATTCACCCAATCAAATCAATTTAGGAATTAAGTGTAACTTCCTTATAAAATAATTCTAGCGCCTGATTATTATATAAATCGTAATCAAACCTTCTTGATTCTATTCCTTCCAAAATAAATTCTTCTAAACCAAATGCGATATTGTCTATGTCATACTTTACAAGCTTTCCATATCCACCTTCTAATACACTTCGTACTCCAGTTACATCAGTACCAATTACAGGCTTTCCAACTACCATTGCTTCCATTAAAACGAGACCCTGTCCTTCATATTGGGAAGATAATACAAAACAATCACAGTTATTTAATAGTACAAATGGGTTACTTAATTGCCCTGTAAGGATAACAACATGTTCTAATTGTAGTTCCTTAATTAACAGCATCAAATCTTTACGTAAAGGTCCTTCGCCAACAATATATAACCTTGTATTAGCATACTTCTTATTAACTTTAGCGAATGCATGTAATAACTCTTTTTGTCCTTTTTCAGGGGATAATCTGCCTACATTAATAAAATTAACATTTTTATGGTCTGGTTTAAGAACTCCATAAATATCAAGTAATTCATTATTAGTCTCTTGATTATCTTTAAGAATTAAGTATTCAAGCCCATTTCTCTCAATAATTTCTTTTTCATTTTTTTGTTGATTGATTCTATCTGAATGTATTACATTATCGACATAAACCATTTTTTTCTCTACATCTTTAACATAATCCTTTAAAGAAACTTTATTTTGATCATTTGTAGATTTTGCTACACTTACAATTTTATCGAAATATTGATATAAAGAAAATATCACTTTCAAATTATGTTTGTGTTTATATTTACCATCAATTTTCTTATTGTACTCTTCCATCATATCGTTGTGTAGGAAGATACATTTTTTCTTAACATCTGCGAAAGCAAAGATAAGTGTCCAAAACTTATTATACCCACCAAAATCAATTGCAACATCAATATTTGTATTACCTATAACTCTTTTAAATTCTCTTTGATAAGCACTAACCTGAATATTTTTCCTTACAAATTCAGTGTGGGCACCTCTCCTCATAACTAGTTCATGCCAATATGTTTCTTTAATTGTTCGATTAAAGGCGCCTGGTCTAAACAAGATATGCACATTCTTGTTTAACTTTTCCATATTTCTCCACTTATCTCTATGCGCATTATCATTATCGATAAGTATTACTTCATACTTGTCATAATCAATGTAATCAAATAAATTTGTTAAAGAGACTGTTATTCCGTTGTTATAAAAACCTCCACCATAAAAAAGCAATTTTTCTTTTGGGCTTTCTGTCCGTATCAGTTTATCGCTGGATTTTCCTTTAAATACTATGTCAATAAGCCTTTGCGTAGCTTGACCATCATCATTATAACAATATTTGTCAGTAAAAGCATTATAGTTGTTTTGATATTTCTCTTTCAGATTTTCGTGTTGCTTTACTAAACTCAATAATTCTTGTCTTGTATAGGCGACTGGACCAGGCAATTCATCTGTAGGTATATAAAAGCCTCTCTCTGAATCATACTGATCAAAATCATGCATGTAAAAGATTACCGATTTTTGTAGAGGTAACAATTCAAAAAATATACTTGAGTAATCTGTTATTAAAATGTCAACTGCAGCTAATAACATGTTAGAATCAAAATCATCTGGAACGCATAAATTTTCTAATCCATTTTTCACAAAATATTGATATGTGAAGTAGTGAGATTTAAGCAAAACATGATAAGATTCGCCTAAAGTATCTTGAACCATTTTTACTTCATCCAATAAGGAAACGGTAGTATCTTCCTCCTTCCCTACAGTACCTCTCCATGTAGGTGCGTATAAGACTACTTTTTTATGTTTTTCAATTCCCAATGATTCCTTAACTTGCATAGAATCCTGCTCCAATGTTAAATCAACCCTAGGATATCCGATGTCAGCTACAACTCCGGAAAAGATTTCATAAATATCATGTGACTTTAGTAATTTTTTGTACGTGAACTCATTTGGGCTAACTAAATAATCTGTGTGTAATAAATTTCTTTGAATATTTTTGTGCCCCGCAAATGATCGTTGTTTTATATCTATTCCAAGTGTTTTTAAGGGCGTACCATGCCACGTATTAATATATATCTGTTCTTTACGTTTAACAAAATAATATGGAAAAGAAGTATCATTTATTAAATATTTGGCTGTCGCTAGATATTTTAAATACCCTTTACTATCCACTGAAACAAATTCAACGTTTTTAGATGTATTTTTTAGTGTAGTCATTATTTTATTTTCAGTATCATTAATTACCCATACATGCTTAAAGTGATTAAACTCAGCGTCTTCACTAATTTTTTTGAAAATAGCATAAGCATTTCCTGTTATACTCTTGCCATGATAGGCTTCATACAGAATCGTATTTTCCTCTATATCTAGTCGATTTAAGAAGTCCGTATATGAGGTCCTAACTCTAGAACGATCTTTTTTCACATATTCAACAATAGGGGAAGTTAAAAACTTTAGTCTTCTTTTTAATACCTTTCTCTTTGTAGCCAAAATTCTCGTCGCCTCCATTATTACTACTTTAAAAAACCCACTCTCTAAACGAAGGCAGGTTTTCGCATGTTAAGTTAGTTTTGTAGCAATTCGGTTTTAATTTTTGTCGTTGAAATGCCTTCTGTGCGAGGAAGATAAACAACTTCACAATACTCTTTTAAAAAGTCGAATTTACCTTCCCAGTCATCGCCCATTACGAAAACATCTACATCATGTGCTTGTACGTCAGTCACTTTTTGTTCCCAATTATCTTCAGCAATGACTTCATCCACATAACGAATTGCCTCTAATATCATTTTACGGTTTTCAAAGCTATGATACGCTTCTTTTTCTTTTAATGCATTAAATTCATCAGAAGATATCGCAACAATTAAATAATCACCTAAATCTTTTGCGCGTTGTAGTAAGTTAATATGACCCCAGTGTAATAAATCAAATGTTCCATACGTAATGACTTTTTTCAATGTGATCTCCTCCTATCAAAATTCTGTCTATATGATTCTTTTCATTTGTGTAGTTTACAATAGGCACATTATAACATAGAATGCGTTCTCTCAACTTGTAATATCATGGTTCTTTAGGAAAACTCTTAACGGTTATAAAAAAGCGAGCGATCACTTTTAAAATAAAAACAAATAGAAATAAAATCATGTACCACTCTTGCCATAATACAGTCTGAAAACCAGATACAAGGGTTACAAGCAATAGTGTTGCAAAAAAACCAGGTAATCCTAATAAGACACCAGCAAACTCAAATACAACGGATTTCGTGCGAATTTTATTAACTGGATCACGCTCATCTTGCGCTGAACTGCGCGTTAGTTGATATGCAATTGGTACAAAAAGAGCCATAATAATGAATAAGATCACGCTATACAATCCAATAAGCTCTAAGCCTTTTAATTGGAGCGATCCATTTATAACAAGAAGCCCTAGTGGTATGGACAAGAACACAGGTAGCGTAGCGCCCTGGATTAATAAATCAATAAAATACCCCTTTTTCGATGTGTTCTTCGTAAGCCTTGCCACTTCTCCGTCTACACAATCAAATAAATAACCAAGGTTATAAAAAACAAATGCCATTATAAATCCTAATGGCGTTGCTTGTATTAGCCAGCCGCCTGAGGAAACAACAAATAGTGCACTCAGCCAACTAATGGCATTGGGGGTTAACTTTAGCTTTATGAAAAGAATGGTTACAAAGATTGATATTCTTCTTAGTACATACCACGACCATAAGTCTTCTTTCGCACTATACGATTGTGATTGTTCGCGTAGCTCTCTAATACGTTTTGTATCAAACCAGGTTGAAGCAATCATTTCGTGTTTCATCTTTTACTCCCCTGCCTTAAAAACGTTCTGCACGACACGACTTGTTGCTTTTCCATCATCCAACAAACAAAATTTATTGTAAAATGCTTCATATTTTCTTTCATCGTTCTCTTTAAACGCCCGTTCAATTGCCTGTATACATTCATCTGTTGTTTTTACAATTGGCCCTGGAGCGTGTTTCTCTAAAGAAAAATAAAATCCTCTAATATCGTCTCGATACTCTTCTAAATCGTATGTGAAAAAAATAATTGGTCGTTTTAATATAGCAAAATCAAAAAATACGGAAGAGTAATCAGTAACGAGAAGATCTGATATTAAATAAAGCTCATTAATGTCTTGATTCTTTGTGACATCAAATACAAAGCCATTATGCTCGCTAAAATCTGGTGCTTTCGTTATAAAGGAATGCAAACGCATTAAAACGACATAGTCATCCCCTAATTGCTCTTTGCAACGTTCCAGATCCAGCTTTAGATCAAAATGATACGATCCTGGTCCTGCATTATGATGGTCTCGCCACGTTGGTGCATATAAAATTACTTTTTTATCAAGGGGAATCTCAAGTTCTTTTTTTATCCTCACAATTGTTTGTTCTGTATTTCCATTAACCAGTTGATCATTTCGTGGGTAACCTGTTTCGAGCATTTCTTTATGAAATTGAAACGCTCTTTTAAAGATCTCTGTTGAGTAAGGGTTTGGTGAAATTAAATAGTCCCAGTTTGCCGTTTCTTCATGAAAATTTCTGACATACTGTTCACGATTGGTACCAGGCATTCGGACATCCTCCATGTCAGCAGCAAGCTTTTTTAGCGGAGTGCCATGCCAAGTTTGCAAATAAATCGTGTGAGATGGCTTGTTTAGCCAGTTCGGCATACGACTGTTGGTGACCCAATAACGTGAACGAGCCAACTCGAAAAACCAGCGTAAGCTTAATCGCTTTATATAAGGAATGTTTCTTTCTTGAAACTCTTTCACATAGTCTCTGTTTACACTCCAAATGAGTTCATAATCTGTTTCTTCCGCTTTCAAGTACTCATATATAGCTCGCGGATTGCAGCTATATTGTTTGCCAGAATAGCTTTCAAACATTACTTGTTTCTTTTTCACTGGTAATGTGGCCGATGCTTGAAAAAAAAGTCGTGTCAACCGTCGAACGATTTTTAACCGCTTCATCTGCTTTAACATAAATAAAACCCTTTCCGTTACATACAGATTCCCCACATACCGTGTGTAATGTGGGGAATCCCATTTCTTTAATGGCTCTGTTGTTTCTTTGTGAAATAAGAGACCTTTTTATTTTTTGTTGAATTCGTTTCTCCTTCTGATTTCGCCTTATTAATCACCACGAGTATGGTCTTCATTAAGATGGTTAAGTCTAACCAGAAAGAATAATTTCGGATATAGTGTAAATCAAATTTTAGTTTTTTATCCGCGTCTGTTGTATATTTACCCATTACTTGCGCATAGCCAGTAATTCCTGGTTTTACAGCATGGCGATAATTAAACCATTTATTTTCACGTTGAAACTGTTTCGTAAAGAATTCACGCTCTGGTCGTGGTCCGACAAGAGACATGTCTCCTTTCAATACATTAATCAACTGCGGTAATTCATCAATTCTTGTTTTACGAATGAATTTACCCATTTTCGTAATCCGGTCATCATTTGCTTTTGCTAGTACAGGGCCAGTTTTTGATTCGGCATCAATGACCATGGAACGGAATTTTAAAATGTTAAACGGCTTATGGTTTTTGCCAACCCGTTCTTGTTTAAAAAATACGGGTCCACGATCTTCAATCTTAATCCCAATTGCCGTAACAACCATTACAGGTAATGTAGCCACAATCATTGCTACAGCAGCAGCAATGTCAACCCCTCGTTTAATGAGGAGCTGTGTTAATGAAAGCGTAAATGGTCTAACTTGCATCACCATCGTGTCATCCATTGTTGTCACAGATGTGTTCATAAGCAGCATGTCATTCACTTTAGGAACAACATAGACGAGCTTTTTGTTTTTCATCGCATGGAACATTAAACGATCTTTCTTTTCTTCTTCTAACTCTGAACCAATGAAGACGACGTTAAATTGGTTAATTTGTGTGCGCAGTTGGGCTAGCGACTCTTTTTTATCGTACCATCTAACATAGCTACTCTTTGAAAGGAAAGAGGCTAAGCTATCTTCCATTTCTTCAAATTCTTTTTCTGTTCCGATAAACATTACTTTGCCTTTTCTCGATAGCTGGCTATATTTCGTGAAAGCCGATTTCCATACTAATAAAGCAATAAAGGCAATGCCATGTGCGGATAATAGAACTGAACGTGGCATGGCGAACTCACGGAAAAAGAAGGAAACCGTCATCGTAATTAACAAAATGAACGTTACCGCTATAGCTAATTTCCTAACAATATCCCATACATCGTATTGAACTAAACGATCAAGCTCATAAATACCCAAAAAAAGGATGCTAATCACAATAATCCAAGGTAAAATCCCTAAAAACGCGTCATAGTTCTTAGGTGTCATTTGCTCATTAAAAAGAAGAAAGGCAAGACCATATGATAATACAATTAATACTAAATCGACGACCATTGTAAGCGCGCGTGTCGCTCGGTTTGGAATCATATTTGGCATCGTCTTAACTCCTAGTTTCATAGAATTTTAAACTAAGGTTCATTTTAGCATAAGTGTGATCGAATGTCTTTTATCAAAAAGAGGTTTGATAAAATACCATACAGATTGTTTTCTTCACATATTCTTTCATAACTAAACCATTCCAATCATTTATGAATTCTCACGTATTTGTACGTCTTATACGCCAATAGCTACGGGAGAAAAACGCTTGAAATGATGCATAGCCTCGTACGAAATGGAGCACGAAAAAAGTTGCTGCACATGGAAGCCAAGCGCCCATTCCGTTTTCTTTTGCACATGGATACGACACGGTTAAATTAAGAATCGCGTATACGAGAACAACAATACTAAACAAGATGAGTGCACTTGTACTTAAAAACGAGGCAATCAGTAAGATTAAACCAGCTAAAAACGCCAGCAAAGGAATTCGGTGACGCAACCCTAGGGCTCCAGGTGTTGCTGCATTCGCAATGATGTTCCATTTGCCGTCACCGAGAGATTTTTCAATCAACCCTTTTACTGTCGGTCTTACAAAATAGGTTGATTGGATACTAGTAGATAAGAAAAAAGTCTTGCCTGCATCTCGCATCCGTTTATGAAATTCAATATCTTCGTTTCGTTTTAATCGCTCATCAAACAAACCTACGTCAGTAAAAACGGCTCGTTTATAAGCCCCATACGGTACAGTATCTACAAAACCTTCCCATTCCTTCCCTTCAAGTGTTCGGAATTTTGAATTCCCTACTCCAAATGGATGTGAATAGACATATTCATTAATCTTCCCTTGTTTCCCTAGACCACGAGATTGGATAATCCCTCCAACTACATCAGCACTGGGCTGCCGCTTTATACAGTTGACATAGCGCTGCAAGAAATCACTTGGAACAGTTGTGTGGCCATCAATTCTCAAAATATACGACCCACTAGCACCTTTAATTCCAATATTCCAACCGATTGGTAGTGTTTTTTTCGGGTTATCGAATAGACGTATTCGGTGCCCTTGCTCAACAAACCCTTGAATTATTTCCAATGTACGGTCCGTAGAGCGACCGTCAACAACGATTATTTCAAAATCAAATCCATTTTTCTCTTGCTTTAACAAGTTTTCCATTAACGTCGCAATATACCGTTCTTCATTTCGTATAACGAGTAACACACTTAATAAGATTGTTTTATTCGTAGACATGTCTTCTCCTTATTAATCGGCTTCGTGATGGTGACAATGACATTCTTTGGATCAAATAAACTCTTTCTATGTTCGCCAACCATGACTATAATAGATTGTAGATAATTGTCAAGAAAGGGCGTAATGATGTTGAAAAAAATAGGTTTCCCTCTTGTTATTCTGTTTAGTATAACAGGAATTATTTTAAGCTATATGTATGATCAACAGCAAATTGCAGAGATTGCCGATGAAGCTACATCATCCATTCCTGTTGAAGAAACCAAGCCAAGCGAAGAAATAGAGGATGAATCAGTCGTAGACGAAACCGTTTCTTTAGGTTGGCTAGGAAGCCACATAGACAATGATCCTTCTCTTAGTCAAAAAGTGGTTTTTGTCGGATCTTCGTCGTTTACGAGTACTGAAAGTGATCACGGATGGCCAAACCTTGTTATGGAGGAAACCGCTCATGCGATTGACACTACAACCATTGATTACGAAGTATTAACTTATTCAGGGGAAACAGTCTCTTCTTCTCTGATTGCCGATACAGCAAGGGACATTACCGCAGCGGATCCTACCGTTCTTATAATTGAATCGTTCTCACTAAACGATAACCAGTATTACTTACCATTTACTGAACAAGAATCCTTTGATAATCTTTCTCTTTTTCTAACGCATATGGAAAGCGAGTTACCCGATACTGAAATCATTGTCGTTCCTTCAAACCCTTTTCCTAATGCCTTACACTATTTAGAAAGAAAAAACGTGCTTGATGAACAAGCGTCTACACTTCCAGGTACATATGTTGATCATTGGGGAGCGTGGCCTACAGGCGAAGGGCTAGAATCCGTTACTCAAAATCTACGTCCTAATGATGAGGGTCATGAAATTTGGTCAGAGGCATTTCTAGAATTTTTTATCGATTCATAAGCTTATGTGTTTCTTTTTTTGCATGTTAAACAAAAATATTTCCGTTATAATGGACAGCGTTCTACAAAAAGTAGGGCGTTTTTTCTTTGTCGAAAAAACGTTAAATTACGCTTATCCACAAAGAAAGAGTTGAAACAACCGTGTTTTTCTCACTTTCCCACAGGCTGGGGATAAAATCAATATGTTGATTTATTTATGTTTATCGTCTACCATATGTGGTATTAAAGATATAGATCATTTATATTGGAGATGTTCACTAATGAAGATACTTTTCGATTCTAGAACTGGTAATGTGAAGCGATTTACTGAAAAATTACCATTCGAATGTGAACAAATTACTGAGTCGTCATGTGTGGACGAGCCCTATGTTCTTCTCACATATACGACGGGATTTGGTGACTTGTCTCCTAGAACACGCCAGTTTCTAGAAAGCAACCATAGATGGCTAGTAGCTGTTGCAGCAAGTGGAAATCGCATTTGGGGCGATCGTTTTGCAAGGAGTGCAGACTTAATTGCAACGATGTATCACGTACCAATTCTTCATAAATTTGAATTAAGTGGCACAGCAACAGATGTTGCACACTTTATACAGGAGGTTCATTCTATTGACAACACTAACGCAAAACTCAGTACCAAAGTGGGTTCAGCTTAACAATGAGCTCATGATCGCAAAAGACGGCTCGTATCAATTTGAAAAAGATAAAGAGGCTGTACATAGTTATTTTGTCGATTATGTGAATCAAAATACGGTCTTCTTCCATGACTTAGAAGAGAAAATGGAGTACCTGGTAAAAAACGATTACTATGAGGAAGAGCTTTTAGACTTATATACAATGGATGAAATAAAAGAAGTCATGAATGTTGCTTACAATAAAAAGTTTCGCTTTCCTTCTTTTATGTCAGCATTCAAATTTTATAACGATTACGCATTAAAAACGAATGACAAAACAAAAATCCTTGAGCGGTACGAAGATCGCGTTGCTATCGTCGCGCTTTTCTTTGGTAAAGGCGACGTTAATAAAGCAAAAGACCTTGTGAAAGCCATGATCTCACAAGAGTTCCAACCAGCAACACCGACCTTTTTAAATGCAGGTAGAAAACGACGTGGAGAGCTTGTCTCTTGTTTCTTACTGGAAGTCAATGACTCGTTAAACGATATTAGTCGTGCCGTTGATATTTCCATGCAACTATCTAAGCTTGGCGGGGGGGTTGCGTTAAACCTCTCTAAGTTACGTGCAAAAGGTGAAGCGATTAAAGACGTTGCCAACGCTACTAAAGGGGTTGTTGGCGTTATGAAACTGTTGGATAATGCCTTTCGTTATGCAGATCAAATGGGACAACGTCAAGGTTCTGGTGCGGCTTATTTAAACATTTTCCATGCTGATATTAATGATTTCCTTGATACACGAAAGATTTCTGCTGATGAAGATGTTCGTGTAAAAACATTATCTATTGGCGTTGTCATTCCAGACAAATTTATCGAACTTATGCGTGAAGATAAAGATGCGTACCTTTTCTATCCTCATACGGTCTACAAGGCGTATGGTGAGCACTTAGATGAAATGAATATGGAAGATATGTATGAGACATTAGTAGATGACCCAAGGGTGCGTAAAGAAAAAATTAACCCTAGACGCTTGTTTCAAAAGCTTGCGATTCTTCGCTCCGAGTCTGGGTACCCGTACATTATGTTTGCAGATAATGTGAACAAAGCCCATGCAAACAACCATATTAGCAATGTGAAATTCTCGAACCTTTGCTCAGAAATTCTACAAGCTTCACAAGTTTCAACGTATAATGATTATGATCAAGAAGATGACATCGGATTAGACATTTCTTGTAACCTAGGTTCTATTAACATAATGAACGTAATGAAAAATCGTTCACTTGAACAAACCGTTTCGCTAGCAACAGATGCCCTTACAAGAGTATCCGAATCAACCAATATTACAAATGCACCAGCAGTTCGCCATGCCAATGAGAAGATGAAATCTATCGGCCTTGGTGCAATGAACCTTCATGGTTATCTTGCTGAACAGCATATCGCTTATGAAAGTCCTGAAGCACGTGACTTTGCTAACACATTCTTTATGGCAATGAACTTTTATTCCATCAAACGTTCAGCAGAGATTGCCCGTGATCGTGGCGAAACGTATTATCGTTACGATGAGAGTACGTACGCTACAGGAGACTATTTTACGCCTTATCTTACGACAAACTTCACACCTCAATACAACAAAGTCGCTACTCTATTTGAAGGTATGCACATTCCTACAATAGACGACTGGAAAGAACTACAAGCTTTTGTTCAAGAGCATGGTCTTTTCCACAGCTATCGATTGGCTATTGCACCTACTGGTTCCATTTCTTATGTCCAGTCAGCTACGGCAAGTGTTATGCCCATTATGGAGCGTATTGAAGAACGAACATATGGAAACTCAAAAACGTACTATCCAATGCCAGGCTTAACAGCCAATAACTGGTTCTTCTTTAAAGAAGCATATGACATGGACATGTTTAAAGTCGTCGATATGATTGGGACTATTCAGCAGCATATCGATCAAGGCATTAGCTTTACATTATTCTTAAAAGACACCATGACAACAAGAGATCTAAACCGAATTGATCTCTATGCACACCATAAAGGAGTTAAAACGATTTACTATGCACGAACGAAAGATACAGGCCAAGATGACTGCCTATCTTGTGTCGTTTAAAGCTTATATCGTCTAACATCAAAAAGGAGCGCACCCTATGACACACGTTTACGACGCAGCAAATTGGTCAAAGCACGAAGATGATTTTACACAAATGTTTTATAACCAAAACGTTAAACAGTTTTGGCTTCCTGAAGAAGTCGCTTTAAATGGCGACCTTCTTACATGGAAGTACTTATCTGCTAACGAAAAGGATACGTATATGAAAGTGTTAGCTGGGCTAACCTTACTTGATACGGAGCAAGGCAATACAGGAATGCCTATTGTTGCTGAACATGTGAACGGCCATCAGCGAAAAGCGGTTCTTAATTTCATGGCGATGATGGAAAATGCTGTTCATGCAAAATCCTATTCAAACATCTTTATGACTCTTGCCACAACCGAGCAAATTAATGATGTATTTGAATGGGTAAAAGAAAATCCACGTTTGCAGAAAAAAGCAGATACGATTGTTTCTCTCTATAAAGCGATTCAAACAGGAGATGACATCTCACTATTTAAAGCGATGGTCGCATCGGTTTACTTGGAAAGTTTCTTGTTTTACAGTGGATTTTATTACCCGCTTTATTTCTATGGACAAGGTAAGCTTATGCAAAGTGGAGAAATTATTAATTTGATTCTCCGTGACGAGGCTATTCATGGCGTATACGTCGGCTTACTGGCACAAGAAATTTTCAATAAACAAACACTAGATACGCAAACAGGGTTAAAAGAGTTTTCAATTGATCTCTTAAAAGAACTTTACAAGAATGAGCTTGCCTACACAGAAGAATTGTATGATCCAGTTGGCTTGTCACACGATGTGAAGAAGTTTATTCGTTACAACGCGAACAAAGCGCTGATGAACCTTGGATTTGATCCTTACTTTGAAGATGAAGAAATTAACCCAATCGTTTTGAACGGTTTAAATACAAAGACAAAATCACATGATTTCTTCTCAATGAAAGGAAACGGTTATAAAAAAGCAACTGTTGAACCATTACGAGACGATGATTTCTTTTTTGCCGACCAAACATCATAATGTACGGATTAAAGAAAAAAGAGCAGGATCATCTTGCTCTTTTTTCTTCTTGCGTCTTAAGATACAGTGTAAGATAATGTAGAAGTTAATCGTTTTTTGACAAGGAGGTACTATGATGGGCAAGATGGATGAAATGATTGTTGTTGCACCACGTAAACACGTTTTCCATGATGAGTCTCTTGCATTTCAAGGCGTTGTTAGCAACCATGAGCAAGTTGCGACCATTATGAATCGGATTAATCGCCATTTTAGCGAGATGAGACGAGGAAACGCAGAGGAAGACGAGTTATACAAGCAACCAATCCCATATGTCGTCATTCGTAAAGGATCAGCTATTTACGCATATGAACGGTTAAAAGGTGGCGGCGAAGCGAGACTACATCAAAAGTTATCCATTGGGTTTGGTGGTCATATGAACGCTACATCGTCTTCAGATTTTAAAGATATGCTTGAGGCGAATACAGAAAGAGAACTACATGAAGAACTTCAATTCGATCCTACACATATAAAAGGTATGAAAACCATTGGACTTATTAACGATGATGAAAATGATGTCGGACGTGTTCATATTGGTATTTTGTCTGTATTGGACCTAGCGGAAGAAGCAACCGTTACAGTAAAAGAAACCAATCAACTTGCAGGTATGTGGCTGACAGTTGACCAACTTAGCGAAGAAGAGACATTCGGCCGCCTTGAAACATGGTCACAATTCGTTATTGAGATTTTAAAAAAGGGGTAATTCCCTTCTTTTTTCTTTAGTCCATTCTAAGGAGTGAAACGAATGAAAACCGTTCAACAATTAGAAAGTGAGCTTGCAGAACTAAAGAGTGATTTTATTCGTATCCAAGGAGACGTCGAAAAAATAGAAACAATTGGCGGTAATGTAACTAAAGCCGTTGAACAGTTAGACGCTCTCGAAAAAGAAATTGCTAACGTTAGACATCAGCTCCGTGAAGCACGAATCGAAGACTAAATTGTACCAAGCCTGTCGAAAAAATCGACAGGCTTTTTTTTGGGCTTCCCTTCACTCTCTTCTTTTTTATACCTTTCACGCATATCTTTAAACCATTACGAGTACTTACAGAGGTGATAAATCATGCAAATTCATGTTGTGCAACAAGGAGAATCACTTTACGGCATTTCACAAGCGTACAATACCACAGCTGAAGCGCTTATTACCGCCAATGAGTTAGATGCACCTAATGAGCTCGTTGTTGGGCAGGCACTCGTTATTCCGATAAACGGTCGCTACTACTTCGTTCAGCCAGGGGACACACTCACTCTCCTTTCTTATCGTTATGGTCTGCCTGTTCAAGAGATTGTTCAATTAAATCAGCTTAACCTTAACCAAGACCTTTATCCTGGTCAACGCCTTTACTTTCCCCCTGCACCAAAAAGCCCGATCGAGACGAACGCCTATATTGAGCCGATTAATAACGTACTCAGCGAGAACCTCATAATGGCTGCTCAAAGTGTTGTAGCCTCTCTTACGTACTTAGCACCTTTTAGCTATCAAATTCAACGAGATGGCAGCCTAAGCGATTTGAACCTTGGTTCTCTGCCTGACATAGCCGGTGAAGCGGGAGCATCCTTAATGATGGTCATTACAAATTTAGAAGATGGCGCCTTTAGTGGCGATCTCGGTCAAACTGTGCTAGAGAATGAATCCCTCCAAGATGCTTTGTTGAACTCCATCATTGCTGAAGCAAATCGTGTCGGACGTTTTTCAGACGTACATTTCGATTTCGAATTTCTTCCAGCCACTATGCGCGAGCCATATAATCAATTTTTACGAAAAGCAGTTGAACGATTGCATCCACAAGGGTTACTCGTTTCCACTGCACTTGCACCGAAAACAAGCGCAACCCAAACTGGTCAATGGTATGAAGCCCATGATTACAGTGCACATGGCACCATTGTTGATTTCGTTGTATTAATGACATATGAATGGGGTTACTCAGGCGGACCTCCCCTCGCTGTTTCACCCATTGGCCCCGTTACCGATGTTGTCAATTATGCTCTGTCTGAGATGCCGTCTGAAAAAATAATGCTCGGGCAAAATTTGTACGGTTATGATTGGACATTGCCCTATGAACCAGGTGGTGAGTATGCGCGTGCTGTAAGCCCACAACAAGCCATTACCAATGCACGTGAAAACAATGCCGTAATTCAATACGATGAAAACGCACAGGCTCCTTATTACTTTTATGTAGATGAAGATGGTGCCACTCATGAGGTTTGGTTTGAAGATGCTCGCTCCATCAATGCTAAATTTAACCTTATTCGTGAAAAGGACTTGCGCGGTATTAGCTATTGGAAATTAGGGCTGTCTTTCCCCCAAAACTGGCTACTATTAAATGATCAATTTACTATTACTAAGCGTAGCTAAGTTTCACAATGTAAGAGGCTCTTGTCTGTTACAGGCTGGGACATTATGTACGTGATGAATGTGTAGTTGTTGCGCTTTCATCACTCTTTTTTTCTGTTTAAAAAAGTGAAAACAGGGAACTACATGCGAATAAAGGAAACGAGGTGAATAGACATGAAACATTTTGCCGTTATTACAGGTGCAGCTTCTGGAATCGGTCGGGCTACAGCAGATATCTTTATTCATCATCATGTACCAGTAGCTCTAATCGACACAAATGAAGAACAGTTGAATGAACTTAAACAAGCAAACCCCCACCGCACTATTCTTGTATACAAAGGAGATGTGTCAAATCATAAGGAGATGGAGCGTATTTTTTCATCTATCCGTACTTATACCTCGTCCATTTCAACATTATTTGCAAATGCCGGTATAAATGGGAAAGTAACTTCCATTGAAGCATTTCATCCTGATGAGTGGGACCAAACAATTCAAACGAACTTACGAGGTACGTTTTTAACCGTGAAACATGCCATTCCTTTTATGAAAAACCACGGAGGCAGTATTATTTTAACAAGTTCCGTGAATGGAACAAGAACCTTTTCCAATATCGGAATGAGCGCCTACAGCGCTTCTAAAGCAGGAATTGCTGCTTTTGGAAAAATGGCTGCACTAGAACTTTCTTCTTATCACATCCGAGTAAATACACTATGTCCTGGAGCTATTAATACGAGTATTGATGAACGGACATATCGTGATGACGCTGCTTTAGAGAACCTTACATTTAAAAAAGAAACAAGCCCTTTTCCTGTACCTGCAGCAGATCCAAGTGAAGTGGCTAATACCGTCTATTTTCTTTCATCTCCAGAAGCAAAACATATTAGTGGTACTGAAATTGTCATAGACGCTGCACAAACATTAGTATAAACGCCATTTTGTGCATCTATCTGTTTTATCGGAGTATAAACAAAAGGGTCACAATAATAATGAACCACATGGGAATGCTTAATAACACGCCCCAAAACAAGCCAACTAAAAAACGAGTTCCGTACATAGGTCATCCCTCATTTGGATACGTTTTTATTTTAGTTTTGACGAAAAAATGGACAGCTATGCATGTGAATGTCCTTTTTTTCTTTCTACTATATGCGGAGCTTGTTTTTTATGAACCAAAAAAATTTTTAGATCGGTGTTTGAATAACATATAAACGGGGAAGAGAAAAATAGAAGACAGGTTCTAACGCATACAAAAAGAGACAGGGTATATCCCTGCCTCTCCTAACGAATTTGTCTAACGCATAAATGTTTTATCGAATTGTAACGAATCATTTGTCTATCCCTATAATATGAGAGACTTATCTACAAGTCAACCCTTAAGATTCGACAAACATATCATACGATCATTACATTTTCGTTAAGGGCGCTAACCAATTGCGTCCTTCTTCTGTTAACGCAATACTTGGCTTGACATCTCCGTTTTTCAGCTCTTTATTTTCCGACCCAATTAACTTTTCTATTTTTAATAAATCAATCAGTTCACTTGCAGAATTAGCTGGCATCCCGAATTTAACCGAAAATTGATTGCGCAACCACGGTGCGCCAAGGTACAGTTCGTTTTCCGTTCCGAACCTTGCTTCCCACTCTTCAATAAACCGTAAAGCATCTACTTTATAAGATTCTAAATGATATTCTTTCACTTCTAACTGTAAAAATTCTCTTAAATCCTCACTATAATGAGAGTAATTTGTTATATCTGTATGCTTTGGTGCAGCTTCCGATAAATAATAGAGCTCGACTCGCTTTCCTTTGTACATTAAACGGCTCATAATCGGTACCATGTCACTATCTGCGGTAACAAATACATAGCACGAAATATTTTCATCTTTATACGTCATTTCGATTGCATCTATACAAAGCTCAATATCAGAAGAATTCTTTCGAGAATCCCCCTCTTTATCATTTGAATACACATGGCGAATTTGAACGCGTTGTTTCTGCAAATCCGTTAAGCTAGATCGGATTCGTTGAAAATCTGCATACGCTCGAAACGTCCGCACTTGATCCTGACCATAACGTTCCCATAAAGAATTGAATAGATTTTTTTCTTCACTCTCATGATTTGGATTATGATTATAGCGATTCATTAATGTCCAATAGACATTATCATAATCAACAAAAATCGCAATGTTGTCGTGATCTCCTGTATGAAATGCACTTTCTATCTGTCCTCTACTCATTCTATCAACCGCCTATGAACGATCGTACGTTGCCCTCAATTGACGGTCTTCCTCCTATTCATTTCCATGAGGCACATGGCTTATCACGTATATGCTCAAATTCTTTAAGAATATCCTTAGTGTACGACAAAAATGAATTGTTGCCTACACGAATTTCGTAATTTTACATTGGGCAATATGACAGCCCTCTTCTCATTAAATACAAGAAAAAAGTGTAAAAAAACAGGAAATTGATTTGACATCCAACTGTATGAATCATATAATACACACATAAAGTGTATGAACTAGATAATACATACAGGAGGCTTGTTATGTCGATTATTAAGCTTATGATGTTTGAGTACAAACGCATTTGGAAGCTCTACCTTGCTTTGGTAATAGCTGTTACCTGCGTTCAATTGTTCTCTATATGGTACGGCTCCTATACCTATGCGGAGATGTATAAAGAACTGGCAAGAGAAAGTGGCCGTACATACTATCAAATTGCCCAGCAAGATGGAATATCCTTTATCCATGTCTTTCACAGCTTCCCTACCATTGCTTCTATCATGGTGTCCATTGCTGCTCTGTTGCTTTATAGCTGCTTCATTTGGTACAGAGATTGGGTTGGGAAATATCCGATGGCACAGCGACTTTTAACACTCCCTATTCACCGATCGGCTCTTTACTTTTCAAAATTAGGTACGATTTTCAGTCTTGTCTTAGGTATGATTGCACTTCAATATCTTATTATTCTTGGTGGAATTGGACTCGTTCACTTAACTGTACCTAGCGAATTTTTACAAAACAACGGACTTGCACTTTCATCAATTGCTACATTTGCACAAGTCTATCCGGTTATTTTACCTCTTTCATTTAAAGCCTTTTTGTTAATGTATGGAACTGGCCTCACGTTCTTAACCGTATTATTTACTGCTATCGTCATTGAACGATCGTTTCGGATAAAAGGATGGTTTATTGGTGCAGCTTATATGGCTTTAGCAGTGGGAATAAATGGACTTGGTACCTATACATCAATGAAATTCCATTTGTTTGAAAGAGAAGTCTATCTTGTATTCGGCTGCACATTAGTAGCCACAAGCATTCTTTCTAGTCTGTTATGTATCTATCTCTTACAACGAAAGGTGACGGTTTAATGAGGCAGAGACGGTATTTTTTTCTTAGTTTCTTTCTGTTTTTTATTATGGCTACATTCATAACGGTTTTTACCGTTAACGCATATGAAAAACGATTTGTTCAGCATCCTCTTGAATGGGAGCTTGTTGAGGGGGATCGCCATTTTCTAGACCAGCTTTCATTTGAAGGCTATGGAATAGGAGATTCTTCTCGTTCATACCTATTCCAAAAAGAATCTGATTCAATTACTTATAGCCCTATTCATCAATCACTTGATGGCCACATGGGCTATAGCGCGCAAGCTGAACACATTTTACACGAGGATCGAAGATTTTTCAGGCTTCCACCTATGGAACGAAACCTTGTACTAGAAAGCGAGGACTACTTGGTTGCTGTTGGATCAAAGGATTCCTACGATGATGGGTACAAACAATTTCTAACGATTCATTCTAAGGAAAAACTAGGGAAAGAAAAAGAACCACTATTTATCCCTATTGATCAACTTTACTTTTCAAACCTTAATGGCATCATTCAAGGAGATCGACTCCTTCTTTTAGCTGGAGACTATACGTACCTAGAAGAAGAAGGCTTTCTTAATGCATACGAAATTGATTTAGCAACAAATACAGTGGTTCATTCAGATACCATAGTGGGTCCACAATTTATCGAGGGACTAGGAGCAGAATTTGAGGATTTCCTATATACATATGAACCTCATACTGTTACATTCCATCCAGATCAGCCTATAGCCATTTACATCCATAAGCGTTCAGACGGAAGAATGGGATACAGCATTTATCACTTTCAATCACAAAACCTCTTTACACTTGAGACAAGTCAAACCTATCAAGATACATTGATTACGCCTTCACCTGACGGTTTTCACCTTTTAGAAAAACGAAATTCGAAAGGACATTTACTAACCGTCGCATTAAATGATGATGGCATCGTTTCTGAAGAACTGCTTGAATTAGATTTACCTGCTTTGCGTCTTACAAGTACCTTTGCTTATCAGAACCATCAGCTTGCGTTGCTTCGTCAGGAAGATGGATCAGAATATCAATTAGAACTCTTTCATGTTTCGGATAACAATTCATTACTATCAGCAAAACTACCAATTGAAAAAGAGCATGGAATTGTTCAGATTACATCTATGCAGTTAGAAGAATAAGGGGGACCGAAAAAGACATGAACATATTGTTTAACAACCGTGAACCCGTCTACATTCAAGTCATTCGACATTTTAAAGAACAAATTGCACTCGGTCATTTAGTTGCTGGCCAAGAGATCCCCTCTCGTCGCGAGCTTGGCTCAACGTTAAAGATTAATCCGAACACCGCCCAACGTGCTTATAAAGAAATGGAGGAACAACAATTGATTGAAACGGAACGGAATAAACCAAGTCGTATTACGCAAGATCAACAGGTTCTAAATCAAATACGAGCGGAGCTGATTCACGAATCCGTCGACCTCTTTCTTGATTCGATGAAGACAATTAATGTCTCTGTTGATGAGCTCATTTCAATCATTCGGAAGCGTTATGAAGACGGAGGCACATCCTATGATTCGCGTTGATAAGCTCTCCAAATCATTTGGTCGTAAGGTGATTTTTGATCAAGTTAGTTTCACTGCTGAAAAAGGAGAAATTACCTGTTTAATCGGCATTAACGGAGTAGGAAAAACAACGTTACTAAAAGCGATTGCGCACTTAACGCCTGTTAACAGTGGCAAGGTTACAATAAACGGTGAGCCGCTACGAGCACAACAGTATCGTGACATTGTCTTTATTCCAGATGTACTTCCTATGGCACCTAGTTTTTCCATCCAAGAAGCCATTGACTTTATGAAAGACTTTTATCCAAATTGGAATGATGCGCGATGTAGCGACCTACTTACATTTTTTAAACTTGATCAGCTTCAAAAGCTTAGTCATTTATCAAAAGGAAATGTTGCAAAAGTCAATCTCGTTCTCGGTTTATCCGTAGACGCCCATTACATTTTAATGGATGAGCCTTTCTCTGGAATTGACATTTTTAGTCGAGAAGAAATCGCTTCGCTCTTTTCAAGTGGGTTTCTTGAAGACAAAGGCATCTTAGTAACGACTCACGAAATACGTGATATTGAACATCTAATTGATAAGGCCATATTATTAAAGGATGGGACAGTAGCGAAAGAGTTCTATACAGAGGATTTACGCTTTGAAGAAGGCAAATCGATTGAAGATGCGATGAGGGAAATCTATGTAAACCATGGCTAGAGGGTTACCCTCTAGCCACTTCTTTTACTTGATAATCTGTTGCAACATGAAAGCCTTTCTCTTTGACCTCTTCGATTGGAAAGGTCTCATCTAAATGCATGCAGCATATTGAACGACGCTTTTCTGTTGGAATTAGGCTTTCTAGCTTTGTTAGCGAAAGATGCACGTTCCCAGGATAATCTAAAAAGGATGTATCTTGATAAACCATCTGATAATAATCTTCCTTTATTCGGTTTAAAACAGATTGAGGTATATCTTTTGCATCTCCACTATAATAAAAATGTTCGTTTTTCGTTTCGTGTACACATTCATAGCTATAACATTCCAAATGCGGAGCGTGTTCAGCAGGAAGTGCCGTTACATTATATGGTCCAAAAGTAGAACCTTCCTCTAATGGTTGCCATATCGCCTGTCCTTCTTCAACTCCCATACGCATCACTAAGTCTTTTGCATGCATCAACAAGGTTCGTGGTGCTTTAATGCAAAGTTTCGCCTTAAATGCAGGTGCCATTTTTATATACGAATAAAAAATCAAGTCTCCTAATGAACCAATATGGTCGGGATGGGTATGGGTTAATAAGATCGTTATTTTTTCAACATTTTCTAAGACACCAAAGCGAAGAAGCCGTTCAAATGTCGCACTTCCACAGTCGAACATACCTAACTCACCTTGATGATAAAAATACCCGCCGTTGTTTCCTAACGCTGTATGAAAAGCACTACCGCATCCTATAAACGTTAGTGGGTATGTGAATCCTTCATTTGACAATGGCTATCCATCCTCTCTTTTTTAAAAAGCATTTGCGTTGCTGTCTTGTTCACTTTATAGTAAAACAAAGAGCAATTTATTAAAAGGGTGCGATTCAACAATGAAAGTAAAAAGTGGTGTGGAGCAAGCGGTCTGTATACTTGTTATGCTTGCAACGCAATCAAATCAACAATATGTTAAAAGCGATACCATCTCGACACGATTGAATGTTTCACCTTCTTATTTAAAGAAAGTGATGCGCAAGCTTGTCGTTCACGAATTAATTAAATCGACACCAGGGAATAGCGGTGGATTTTCATTAGCTCGACCAGCCGAGTCGATTACAATGCTTGATATTGTGGGGGCTATTGAAGGAGAAGGCTCTTTTATGAGATCAGAAGGTTTAATTGAACGAGTCTTTCCAGAAACTGATGCTGCTAAAATTGGATCTCTACAGCTTGAAGCCATTTTTTCTGATGCACAAGATGCTTATTTTCATTCATTAAAAAAAGTCACATTAAAAGATGCTCTGCTGTCAACATTGAATCGAGAAAGCATTCACCTTGTGGATTGGAACGATTCTTTTGGACAAACAGATATTAAAAAACTTCAGAAAGAACGTTAAGAAAAGGAGCTATCCTGTTGTTTAGTCGCAAAACCATTCTTGTTTTACTCCTTCTTTTCGTCGTAGCCATCTTTTTTTTCTACACACAAAACCACAGAATCGTATTATCCAGTCATACGATTGAAGTGCCACAAATGGATTCTACTCACAATGGGATCACCATCGTCCATTTATCTGATCTACATTCAGCAGAATTCGGTGAAAAAAATGAACGGCTCCTACAAAACGTAGAGCAACAAGAGCCAAGCTTCATTTTCATGACCGGAGATTTAATTGATTCCTATACGTCGAACAATGGAGAAGGCGTTGATTTAATGAGGGAATTGGTGTCTATTGCTCCAACCTATTATGTAACCGGTAACCATGAATGGCGCTTAGGTATTGTTGAGGAGTTAGAAGAGACACTTGTTGAGATCGGCGTAACGGTTTTAAGAAACGAAGCATTCACAATAGAGCATGAAGGGTTTTCTTTTCAACTAGTCGGTATCGATGATCCTGATTCTAGAGGAACGGCATCTCCAGAAGAGATTGTAAAGGACTTGTTGAATGAAGCGATTCCATCTAGTGCAACAGATTCATTCACAATACTCTTATCCCACCGACCTGAAGTATTTTCTATCTATCAAGATACACATGCTGATTTGGTGTTTTCAGGTCATGCTCATGGAGGACAAGTTCGACTTCCACTTATCGGTGGTATCCTTGCTCCTGGGCAGGGGCTATTCCCTGACTATAGTGAAGGAATATATGAAGAAAAGAATACAAAAATGATTGTAAGTAGAGGCTTAGGAAACAGCCTTTTCCCCCTTCGTTTATTTAACCGACCTGAAGTCATTCGAATTGATTTACAGCCACTTTCTTAGGTAATCAAAAACACACTCCGATGTTTAACGGAGTGTGTTTTCAGTTAGATAGCTTTGATAAACTGTTTTGCAGTCTCAATGGATGATTGTGGATTTTGACCTGTTACAAGCTTCCCATCAGTATATACATTTTCTTCCCAATCACCTTTCCCTACGAATTGTGCGCCTTCTTTTCTCAGACGGGTTTCTAATAGGAATGGCATTTGATTGACTAATTCAACGCCTTCTTCTTCTGTGTTTGTGAAGGAAGTTACTTTTCGGTTTTCAACAAGGAATTGTCCATTTTCGAGCAATACACCTGTTAAAGCTGCCGGTCCGTGACAGACAGCGCCAATCACTTTATCTGCTTCATAAAAGTCACGTAGTAACTGCTGGAGTTTTGGATTGTCCGCTAAATCAAACATCGCCCCATGCCCACCAGGCATAAAGATACCATCATAATCAGCTGATTGAATGTCATCTAATGAGACGGTTCGTTTCAGCATTTCTGCTAATTCATGCCATTGTTCAGGAATAGTGCCATTCTCTAAGCTGGCATCGTCAATTGGTGACTCGCCACCCTTTGGACTTGCAACTGTTACATGGTAACCGGCTTTAGTAAATTCTTCATACGGCTCTGTAAACTCCGATAACCAAATTCCTGCAAACTGTTCATTATTCATTTTAGCGCCGTTTGTTACGACCATTAGTAGTTGTTTTGTACTCAAGATGACCTCTCCCTTTTCTTATGCTACTCTTCTCTTCCCTTACCGTTTCTTCATTAAACAATAAAAAGAATTCATGCTAAATGTTAAGCCTCTCCTCACCTGCAATTACATAAAAAAAGAGATGCTATTAAGGTTAGAAACCTTAACGAACACCTCTCTCCGTTAATTTAACACGTTCATTCGGATGGCATGTGCAACGCCATCTTCGTTATTTGACTTTGTAATAAAGTCAGCAGCTTCCTTTAATTCGGGGATGGCATTTTCCATTGCTACGCCACAGCCTGCGAATTGTATCATCGACAAGTCATTTCCATTGTCACCAATGCACATCACTTCTTCTCGGGTGATGCCAAGCTTCCTTGCCAGGTGTTTGACTGCATTCCCTTTACTTGCCTCTGGATGGAGAATTTCCAAGAAAAAAGGAGCGCTTTGCACCATTTCATAACGTTCTTTTAACGAATCTGGAATTGCCGCTTTTGTTTCCTCGAGTCGAGATGGTTCATCAATGAACATGACCTTTGGTATGACAATATCGTTATCCAGTTCTTCCTTTGTTCGAAAACTTAAAGGCACTTGTGTAACGTACGATTCGTAAATGGTATAAGGTGAAACATCCTTATCAAATGTGTATAACTTAGCTTGATCAAAGAAATGCATCGGTGTTTGAAGAGCTCTCGCTGTAGCAGACAATTCAAGTAAATCTTCATAATCTAATGTTAGGGAGACAACATTTTCATTTGTATGCGTGTTTTGTACAAGTGAACCGTTGTAGGCAATCACATAATCATCTTCATCCGTCAATTCTAATTCTTTTAAATAACGTGTAACTCCCCCAATAGGTCTCCCTGTACATAAAACAACCGTTACTCCTGCTGCTTTAGCCTCTTGTAACGCAGCTTTTACTCCTGGTGTTACGTGATGTTGATCATTTAACAATGTTCCATCCATATCAATGGCAATTAATTTATACATCTCTCTACTCCACTCCTTATTTACGAGCGAACTTATTGAAACAACGTGCTAACAGATTGTTCCTTATAAATTCGATAGATCGCATCAGCTAGCAAACCGGCCATTGATAAAATGGTCATATTATCAAGCTGTTTTTCTATAGGTAATTCAATCGTATTCGTCACAACAATTTCTTTTATTGGTGCAATGGCTAGCCGCTCGATTGCTGGTCCTGTCAATACTGGATGGGTACAACACGTGTACACATCTTTCGCACCGTTTTCCACCAAAGAATGGGCAGCTAATGTTACCGTTGCTGCTGTATCAATGAGATCATCAATAATAATGGCATCCATTCCTTTTACTTCACCTACGATGTCAATTGCTTGAGCAAACCCTGGTTCAGGTTGACGCTTATCGACAAAAGCAATTGGTGCATCAATATATTCGGCTAGCTTTCTTGCTCTTCCTAAACCCGATGTATTTGGAGCAACGACAACAGGATTCACAAGATTTTTCTTGATATAATGCTGTGCCAGCAGCGGTATTCCTTGCAGTGGATCCACAGGAATATTAAAGAAACCTTGAATTTGTGGAGCATGTAAATCGACTGTAACAACTCGGTCTGCTCCCGCAGTTTCAAGCAGATTCGCAATAAGCTTTGCAGCTATTGGCTCCCGAGAACGGGCTTTTCGATCCTGTCTAGCATACCCAAAGTAAGGGATCACAACATTAATTTCCCCTGCTGAAGCTCGTTTTAATGCATCAATCATAATGAGTAATTCAATAACATGCTCATTTCCGGGCTGAGAAGTTGATTGTAAAATAAATACCTTAGCCCCACGTACACTTTCTTGAATATGAATTTGCACTTCTCCGTCACTAAAGCGATTCACTGTGCATTCCCCTATTGTACAACCAAGTTGATCGGCAACTTCTTGCGTTAACAATGGGTTTGATTGAATGGTAAACAGTTTAAATTTATCGTTCATCACATAACTCACGAGACCGCCTCCTACTCGTCCTAAAATCGTCTTAATTGTAGCTTACTTTCGAACGGAATACAAAGTGTTGCACTAAAAAAAGCGTTCCTCTAATAAGAAGAACACTTTCACTCTTAAAAACCTCTTGTCGTCATAGACAATGGCAATATTTCAGGGATGTTGCATGTACTCATCATTTGATAATGCTTTTCTTCTCTCGACGAACGTAAAATGCCATGCATCGCTTCAAGCACATGATAAGCTAGTGCATCACTCGCACGATGCGCACGCTTTTCCTTAATTGCCGCAACCATATCGACCACACCCAGACCCCGACTATTTTCTTGAAAACCATACGTAAGCGGTACTTCTTGAAACGCAACCTCCCCTTGTTTCTTGAAGAAGAGAGGCCCTCCAAATGTATTTGGATCTGGCAATATGAGAGAACCTCTTGTGCCGTGTATTTCTAAATTGGGTGTCTGTGATCCCCATACATCAAAGCTCGTAATGAGCGTTCCGATTGTTCCATTCTCAAAGTCTACTATACTAGACAAATGTGTCTCTACCTCTACTTGCATTGTTTCACCAAAACGAGGAAGGGACGTAATTTTACGTTCCTCAAATGCCTTTCCTGTAGAGGATGTAAGTCGCTTGATCGGACCTAGTATGGATACAAGTGCTGTTAAGTAATAAGGACCCATATCGAATAAAGGACCCGCCCCTTCTTTATAAAAGAAGTCCGGGTTCGGATGCCAGCTCTCAGGTCCATGACTCATCATAAATCCATTAGCAGATACTGGTTTACCAATCCACCCATCTTCTATGAGTTTTTTTGCAGTCTGAAGCCCGCCCCCTAAAAAGGTATCTGGAGCAGCACCTAAATAAAGATTTTTTTCTCGAGCTAGTTTTCTAATCTCATCAGCTTCTTCTAAAGATAAGGCTAACGGCTTTTCACCATATGCATGTTTTCCAGCTTCTAATGCTCGTTTATGAACGGCGTAATGCGCAGATGGAATCGTTAAGTTAATAACAAGCTCAATTCGCTCATCTTGAAAGAAATCATCCATTGATAAAGCTTCTATTCCTTCGTAATCAGCTGCTTTTTGAGTTGCTTGAGCAAAATTTAAATCGGTACAGGCAATAATTTGTATATCATCAAACCGATTATTTAATTGAAAATAGATATCGCTAATATTCCCACAACCAACTACTCCAGCTTTTATAACGCTCACGTAAAATCCACTCCCTTAAAATGCTAACGTTTATTATAGCGCTTTCAAGAACAAACAACAATAACACATATCGTATACACAAAAAAGCACTAGGAGACGCCTGTCCATTAGACATACGTCTCTCTAGTACTTTTCTTCATTGCTTACGGCCAGTAGTAGCCTCCACCCGTTGTTTCTGCTCGACTGTCAACGTGAGTAAACGTCTGATAAATAATAATGCCGCTAAACCCACAAGTCCGTGCAGTATTCGCTTTTCTTGTTGGTGTTGTTGACGATGAGACATCTGCTGCTGACCCATATAGATGTTGACTGTTACTAGCTCCACCTACGCTTGAATTATGACTCCGACTACGAAAGCCCGAATTAATCGTTAATGGAATGTTCCCTAACTTACGCCTCTTTGCCTCAAGTTTGTACATCAACCGACGAACATTTTCTTGTACTTGAGTAGCTGATACCGCGCCTCCTGAAAACCTTGATCCATCTCGTGAATGAAACTCACTCCAATTAAAATGTCTAGTTGATCCATCAGCTGCTTCAAGGTTGTTTAACGCAGTATGCGTTTGTGGACCTGCCACCCCATCAGCAGATAAATTGTAGCTTGCTTGAAACCGGCGAACAGCTCCTTCTGTTGCTGGTCCAAATTGACCATCAACAGTAATATGAGTTCGGCTTGATGTTGCAGCTGCATAGCCAGCTACCCGAATTTGTAATTCTCGAACGTCATTACCACTCATGCCATTTCTTAATGTTCTCGTCCATTGATACGCCATTTCTTTACCCCTCTTCTTTTGTTTTCGCAAGCGCCTGCTGTTTTTTAAAGAGAAGTAAATAGAGAAAAATAAAACGATGTAAAAAACTTTTCACCTTCCTTTCTTTACGATATAATGAATGAATAATCATTCATATAAAAGGGGGTTTTTGCATGACGACAGAAGAAAAGTTATATGCCCTTGCAGATCAAATAAACAATGACCCTGTGCACATTCGTGATCTTAATCGCACGTATCAATTTGAACTAAAACCCGAAGCTTGTTATAGTGTGTTATTTTCCAATGGGACGGTAACGGTTGAGAAAGAACCTATAAAAAAGGAGGAAGCTTGTACGTTGAAATTGAGCGAAGCGAATTTGCACAAGCTATTAGAGGGAAATTGGAATCCTACTGTCGCTTATATGACTGGACAATTAAAAGTAGAAGGCGACGTCCGACACGCTCTAAAACTCCATGAGATCGTCAAACAGTACACAGCGTGAACAAATAAAAACCGACCTCGCTTTATCGAGAGTCGGTTTTTACAAGAAAACTTATTCGTTTGACTTGTTTTTTATTTCACCTTTAGTATCTTGTACTTCGCCTTTAACTTTATCTTTTTTTCCTTCTGCTTGCATTTTTTTATTATTCGTAAGGTTTCCTACTGCATCTTTTACAGCACCTTTTGCTTTATTCCCAACACCTTTTGCTTTGT
The DNA here is from genome assembly GCF_004375095.1 of Shouchella oshimensis. Lineage (NCBI taxonomy): Bacteria > Bacillati > Bacillota > Bacilli > Caryophanales > Bacillaceae > Shouchella > Shouchella oshimensis. Next base: position 1,092,797 of record NZ_SNUX01000001.1, read on the forward strand.
CTCCAGTTCCGTTATCACTCATGAAAAACGCCTCCTTTTTATCTATTACTCTATATAGACGTTTTTCAAGGTTTCTAAACATGGGTCAAGAAGTCCTCTGTAGACTCCACTGTTGACGCACTTCATCCATTAATGTCATCACGTCCTTTGAAATGCTTATATAGGATTGATCTATTCCACTAACACTCGATTCCATTGCTTTGATTTCATTCATTAAAGCTTCAGCTGAGTGTCCTGCTTTTATAACTTCCGTATTCCCATCATGCCACGTTAATGTAGCTTGTTCAGCACGTGGAAAATCGTCTACTGTGATAAAACCGTTCTCACACGCAATGATTCCTCGCTTTGGCATTTTTCCTCGAAAGGCAAGGGAAATCGTAACAATTTCATCTGTTGATGTCTTTAATACAATGGCTGATTGTTCATCTACGTTTGTTTCAGCTGCTTTCATCGTTGTTAGTACTTGCGTAGGCTGCTCTGAAAGAAAAAAACGAGCAAATGATAACGCGTATGTGCCAATATCTAAAAGCGCACCTCCAGCTAATTCTGGATTATAAAATCGATTACTCGGATCAAAAGGCTTTCGACTTCCAAAAGTTACATTAATCATTTTAACTGGACCTAAACGGTTGCTTGTAATGACATCCCTTAATGCATGATACAAAGGCATATGATAGATGGTCATTGCTTCCATTAAAATAAGGTTGTTCTTTTCAGCAAGCTCAATAAGTTCGTTTAACTCGTCACCATTAATAGTAATCGCTTTTTCACATAATACATGCTTTCCATTCTGAAGAGCTTCTCTTATGTATTCGTGATGACTCGCATGTGGTGTAGCCACATAGATAATATCGACTTTCGGATCTGTCATCAATGATGTATAGTGACCGTACGCTTTCGTAGCACCGTGTTCACTTGCAAACGCCTCGGCTTTTTCAGCTGAACGAGAAGCCACAGCGTATAATTCTCCATGATAGGCGGTTATTGCATGGGCAAAATCTGCTGCAATTGAACCGAGACCAAGAATTCCCCAGTTGTATGTAGTCATAAACAATCACTCCTTCTTTCAATACAATCATTGTACAGAAGACAATAGAGAACGACTACTAAAACGTATTGATTTCCATACCAAGCTACTAGAATTCTATCTTGTCATCCTATATAATGAACTATTGACTTCTTCATTCAGCATACTAGTCGAAAGGGTGGAACACATGGGCATAATTGTCGTAGAAGTCTGTGATGGAAACCTGATGAATCGAGTAGATCTAGAAAATCTATTGGAGTCAGAGTATCCAGAAGTTGCCGTCATGGATAATGAATGCCTTTCTTTTTGCGGGCTTTGTGCAGTTAGACCGTACGCCATTGTAAATGGTACCCGTATTTTCGGTGCCACCGCAGAAGAGTGCATAAAAAAAATAAAACATCGTATTGAGTTAGAGCTCGCAATGTACGAGCTTTGATTTATAAATAAACGTCACGATCCGTGGCGTTTTTTCACTGCTTTTACGTGATAACCACTTACATAGTTGACTACATTTTTCTTTATAGGCAACACTAAAATGATTTTTACCGAATAAATAGGAGTTAAATTAATGTTTGAATTACTTCTTCTTATGCTGGAGAGACTGGGCCTTATCGTTATGCTTGCTTTTATAGCAACGCGACTTCGCTTTTTTCGAAAGATGGCCTCTTCCATTGAGCTAACTATTAAACAAAAAACAACAGCCATTTTTTTCTTCGGTGTGTTTGGCATTATCGGAACCTATTCTGGCGTAACGTTTCAACCAGAATCTCTTGCCTTAGAACGTATCACTTTCGCCATTCCAGATGACGCAGCCATCGCTAATTTTCGTGTGATTGGCGTTATGCTCGCTGGTTTATTTGGAGGTATGAAGGTCGGTTTAGGTGCAGGCTTGATCGCTGGCATTCATCGAATGATGCTTGGAGGGTTTACAGCGGTAGCATGTGGCGTTGCTTCCATTTTAGCTGGTGTATTAGCTGCTTATTATCGCAAAAAAAATCCCCAAGTGATTTATCAGCCATTTCACATTATGATTCTTGGTGGTTTAGCAGAAGCCATGCAAATGGGACTAATTGCCCTTCTCGCTACACCAACAACAAGAGCCATTGAGCTCGTACAGCTTATTGGGATACCAATGATTATTGCAAATGGAATTGGCTGTGTGTTGTTCTTTCTTATTATTCAAAGTGTGTCAAAAGAAGAACAAAAGGCTGGGGCGCTGCAAGCACAGAAAAGTTTACGAATTGCTGAACAAACACTTTCTTATTTAAAGCATGGCCTTAGTGACCGATCTGCTTATAATGTGTGCGCTATTCTGTTTAAGGAATTAAATGCTTGTGCAGTCGCTATAACGGACCGTAACCTTATTTTGTCCCATATTGGTATAGGTGCCGATCACCACAAAGCAAATATGGTGATTCAAACACAGTTAACATCAGAAGTTATTAAGCAAAAAAGAATGATCATTGCTAGTGACGACGAAATTCATTGCAAAGAGCCTCACTGCCCGTTAGGCGCAGCGGTTATTGCACCGCTTATCATTCGAGATAACGTTGTTGGAACGTTAAAATTTTATTATCATTCCAAAAAAGACATTACATCCCTTGAGACTGAAATGCTTTCTGGCCTAACAAAATTGCTAAGCAGTCAGCTTGAATTAGCCGAAGCAGATCGAGCATACCAGCTGGCAAAAGATGCTGAGGTAAACGCACTTCAAGCGCAAATCAGCCCGCATTTTCTCTTTAATACACTCAATACGGTTATTTCACTTATTCGACTCGACCCTACAAAAGCGAGGACGATGCTACACGCTTTGTCGCAATTTTTACGTCATAACGTTTCTGCTACAACCGTGTCTTTACATTCATTAAAAGAAGAATTACAGCATATACAAGCTTATTTATCAATTGAAGAAGTTCGCTTTGAAGATCGTTTATCCGTTACGTATAACATTGAGGATGAACTACAAGCCGTCGCTATCCCCCCATTAACGCTGCAACCTTTAGTGGAAAACGCTGTCAAACATGGCTTTCGCAATAAGCGTTTCAACTGTGAACTTATGATTCACGTATTTCATCATGGTGAACAGGTTGGACTACGTGTACGTGATAATGGTGAAGGCTTCGACAAAACCATGTTAAACCTACAGGAACATGGACAAAAGACTGATTCAAGCACAGGAATTGGTATCTACAATAGTAACAAACGCTTGCAAATGATGTTCGGAGAATCCGCTTCCCTCCAATTCAGCACGGAACAAGGAAAAGGGACCACAGTTGAATGTTATATTCCTAAATCAATTAGAAAGGAGAGGGGATAATGACAATTGCAAAGATACGAACCATCATTGTTGATGATGAAAAGTATGGGCGTGAGGAACTCCATTATTTACTCCAAGTTTTTCCGAACATTGTTATTGTTGGTGAAGCTCAATCCGGTACAGAAGCAATTGCCAAGGTGATGGAATTACAGCCAGATCTGCTCTTTCTTGATATTGAGATGCCAGAGATGAACGGAAAAGAGGTTGCGTCCATCATTAAGCAGATGAAGCAACCACCTTATATTGTATTTGCCACAGCTTATCCTCAGTTCGCTGTTGATGCCTTTCAACTACAAGCAAAAGGCTATCTTGTTAAACCCATTGATGAGGTCCAGCTTGCTGAAACCATTTCACAAGTTGAAAATGCATTCGCTATAAAAAGCACACAGGAAAAAACAAACCCAGCAGCAAAGCTCGCTGTTGATAAAGAGGATACCATTCATTTTCTTGATCCCGAGTCCATTCTTTACGCATATCGAGACGAGAAAAATACAAAAGTCCAAACAAATGTCGCCGCATACGAAAGCAAGTTCACATTAAAAGAATTGGAGCACCGACTCGCTCCTTACGCTTTTTTCCGAGTTCACAAAAGCTATTTAGTGAACACCGCTTACATTTCAGAAATGAATGCATGGTTTAATGGCGCATATCAATTAACGTTAACAGGTGTTTCAGAACAAATACCAGTAAGTCGTAATTATGTTAAACCATTACGAAAAATGATTGAATTGTAGAGCCGACACTTTGGCTCTATTTTTCTGCATGTTAAGCGCTGATTTTGACATGTCACGACAAAATCCGCCATCCTCGTGGGCAATCCCTTACAATACTATTATGAAAACGCATTCACTCATGGTGAAGGGAGAACCTGTATGATTACTTTTTTACTAGCTTTAGTCCTTTTGTTTGTCGGTTATTTTACGTACGGCAAATTCGTAGAACGAGTTTTTCAACCTAAAGCAGATCGTCCAACTCCAGCTTATACACAAGCTGATGGCGTTGATTATTTGCCGATGGGTAAAAATAAAAATGCTTTAATCCAATTAATTAGTATTGCCGGTGTTGGACCTATCTTTGGCCCCATTATGGGAGCACTTTATGGGCCTGTAGCATTCATTTGGATTGTACTAGGCTGTATTTTCGCTGGTGCCGTTCACGATTACTTAACGGGTATGATTTCCATCCGAAACGGTGGTGCTCATTTACCTGAACTGGCAGGTCGCTTCTTAGGAAAAGCGATGAAGCATGTGGTAAACGCTTTCTCTATCTTACTATTACTACTAGTTGGTACTGTGTTCGTTGCATCACCAGCGGACTTACTTTACGATCTTGTAAACGGTTCAGTACCTGTTCTGATTTTTGTTATTTTCATTTTTATTTACTTCTTATTAGCAACGATCTTACCAATTAATAAAATTATCGGAAGTATTTATCCATATATTGGTGCCTTGTTATTATTTAGTACAGTTGGTATTGGGATTGCCCTCGTTTGGCATCAAGCTCCCATCCCAGAGCTATCGTTTGAAAACACACACCCAGCTGGTACGGCTATTTTTCCACTCTTATTCTTAACCATTTCATGTGGAGCTTTATCCGGTTTTCACGCAACACAGTCACCAATTATTTCGCGGACAACCCAGAATGAGAGTCAGGGTCGCAGAATTTTTTACGGAATGATGATTGCAGAAGGCATGATTGCGATGATATGGGCTGCTGCTGCAATGAGCTTATTTGATGGTCCAATTACACTTAATGAGTTAATTAACACAATCGGTACAGGTGGTATTGTGTCTGAAATTTCAACAGCTATGTTAGGACCAATTGTCGGTACACTGGCTATATTAGGTGTTATTATTCTGCCAATTACTTCTGGCGATACGGCTTTCCGTAGTGCAAGAATGATTATCGCCGACTATATAAAAGTGCCGCAAAAGAAGATGATGAACCGAATTTGGATTGCCTTGCCTTTATTCATCATGTCTATTTTCTTAACAACCGTTGATTTCACCATGCTTTGGCAATACTTTAACTGGGCAAATCAATCAACAGCCGTTATTGCACTCTGGATCGGCGCTATGTTCCTATATATTTCTCGTCGAAATTACTGGATTGCTATTTTTCCAGCATGGTTTATGAGCGTAACAGCAACAACATACATTATGAATGCACCAATTGGGTTAAACCTATCCATGCAAACATCTGTCATTATCGGCATCGTGTTCACTATCTTTTTAACGGTCTTGTTCTTCAAGGCTGCAAGCAATCGCCGTGGGAATAATCATCCGTTAGAAGATGATGTATCGGATTGGAAGCAAAGCGCATAATTCAAAAAAAGAGGAATAAGGGTGGTGTACCCTTACTCCTCTTTTTTAAATGCTCTTATTTGTTTTACATAGTCCGGTGCATCCATAGGATCGTCGACGATAATCTCCACTACACATAAACAGTCATCCTTTTCAACTTGACGAAGCACATGTTGTAGTTCCGCTGTCGTTTTCGCTTTAACATGTTTAGCACCACCACCGAAGCCTTCAAGTAAAGAGCTGTAGTTCCATGTTGGGATATCGTTATAAACTTGTTCCTTTGTTTCTGTGTTTAAATACCTCTCAATCGTATAACCAGCATTATTTAACACGAAAATAATTGGTTTACAGTCATAGTAGAGCATAGAACTTATTTCTTGAACTGTAAGTTGCATTGACCCATCACCTGTAAATAACAACGTTCTACGATTAGGTTCTGCAATCGAAGCACCAAACGTAGCCGCTGTTGCAAATCCTATTGATTGCCACCCGCCTTGCTTTAAATAACTAACCCCTTTTTTCATTCGAGCTTGGGACATACCATAGAAAAACGTTCCTGTCTCCACAATAACGATATCTTCTTCCTGGATAAAATCTTGCAAGATTGGATAATAATTAGACGCACGCAAAGCTTTGTCTTCTGTTTCCAACGCTGTAGCATAAGGAAAGGTTATCGGAGAAGCTGCAGTATCGATTGAGGTTTCTAGCGTCCCCACTTCTTTCAATACGTCAGAGGCTTTCACATTCTCATACGTAGCGTTTTCCACCCTTACATAGTGTGGTTGTATATCAATTAACTGCTCTTTCTTTAAAGAAGCTGTATAATTAGCTGTATTTGTATCCGCCCAAACAAGTCCAACACCGATGACGCAATCTGCATGTTCTACTCGATCCCTTACTTCATGGCTCCCAAAATCGCCTGCATACATACCGATGTACTGATCTGAGCTTTCATCCACTGAGCCTTTTCCATATACCATGCTCGCTACAGGAATACGAAGTGATTCTGTTACTTCCTGAATTAGCTTTTCCAATTCAAAACTTTTCACTTTCGTATCAACTAACAAAATAGGCTTTTTACTGTCACTTACTTTTTTTTCAATGTGGCGCATTGCTTGTGCAAACGTTTCTTTGTCTGTTTCAAAGGGTACAATGCCTTCCCCATCTTTCTCAGTTACTAATTCATTCACATGATCATCAGCCACCATTATGTAAACAGGCTTTTGATAATCTTTAGCCATTTGAATCGCTTTTGCCACTTCCGTTTTAGCATTGGAAGGCGTAACCACTGTACTATAAGCTGAAATTTCAGTAAACATCCGTTTGAATACATGAAAGTCACCATTCATTAACGTATGGTGTACGTGTGACCCTTTTTCTTGTTTGTCATAGTCAGGCGCTCCGACAATATGGATGATTGGAATGTTCTCGCAATTCGCACCTGCTATCGCATTTGCAGCACTTAATTCCCCAACGCCAAACGTTGTGATAAGAGCTGAAATTCCATGCAGACGTGCATATCCATCAGCTGCATACCCAGCATTTAATTCATTTCGGTTGTGAATAAATCGTAAGCCATCTGTTCTTTCAAGGGTATCGAGTAAAGCAAAGTTGTAATCACCTGGAACACCGAACACATCTCGAATACCTTCTTTATACAAAGATTTATACAAGTAGTCTCCAACAGTTTGTTGGTTAGCTCTATCCATGATTTGTCTCCCTCCAGTCATCTTACAGAACGTATACCCTAATCTCGCATTTGCACACCTGTTATTCCATTCGCAAAACAGTTCCTATGACCTAATAAAAAATAGTTATTTTCTCCTTTTTATAGAAGGAATTTAACAATTTATGCAGAATTATCTATATGCAAAACCATTTTTCGACGAAAATACTGCACGCTCTACTTCTTTAGACATACACATCTTCTCGTATTGCCCTGTTCCTCTACCTTCCTTGGTCTTGTATCCCTTACCCTTTAGTCTTTGTTTGTTTGTAATCAATAGGAAAGGAGGTGAGTGCTTATGTAAGAGCACATCCCCCCGCACTAAAATCGCAGTCTGTAGAATTATTTCTACCCTCCTCCTGCTTCACAAACGATGTATGGTGCCAGCCCTCTTCCAGCATTTTCTTACTCGTAATGGTCTCTTCCTCCATGACCAATTCGTAACCTTATTCGATACGTTTTATAAAAAAAGAGCTCTACTAACCACAATACAGCGGTTCTTAGAGCTCTTTTTCATATAATCATTCTGGTTTTCCGTTTAACGAAATCATGACGGCTAGCGAACATAAGCACATAAGATTGAGCTTAGGGTAAGAACAAAAACCCTAAAGGCATGAAGATAGTGAAACGACATGAGGCACCTATGGGCATCCAAACAGTAACGTTGGAGTTGCTCATAGATTGAAAGGTGTGATAGGGTACAGTTCTCCAACAGAGAATAAAAACACTTACTTAATTCATTGTTAGCTTCTGTTTGAAAAACTACAATAAAAGTGCAGTAAAATAAGAAGAGCCAGAAATCCTTGATTGAAAAGGATTTCTAGCTCTCCTGCGATTATTCCCACTCAATTGTGGATGGTGGCTTGCTCGTTACATCGTAGACGATGCGGTTGACGTGTGCAACTTCATTAACAATACGTGTTGAAATGATCTCTAATACATCCCATGGAATACGTGCCCAATCAGATGTCATCCCATCAATTGAAGTAACCGCACGAATGCCGACTGTATAGTCATACGTACGTGCGTCACCCATAACACCAACACTTCTCATGTTCGGTAGTGCAGTGAAATACTGCCAAATTTCGCGCTCAAGACCAGCTTTTTTAATCTCCTCACGAAGAATTGCATCACTTTCGCGAACAATCGTCAGCTTTTCATCTGTAATTTCACCAAGAACACGAATTCCTAAACCTGGTCCTGGGAATGGCTGACGCCAAACGATTTCGTCTGCAATGCCTAGCTCTGAACCTAGTGCACGCACTTCGTCTTTAAATAAAGCATTTAAAGGCTCAATTAACTCAAACTTCATATCTTCTGGTAATCCACCTACATTATGGTGTGATTTTATCGTTTGAGCTGTATCTGTACCAGATTCAATAATATCTGTGTAAAGAGTACCTTGTGCTAAGAAATCCATTTTCTTATCTTTAAGCTTAGCTGCTTCCTCATCAAAAACATAAATAAATTCATTTCCAATAATTTTACGTTTTTGCTCTGGATCCGTTACGCCTCTCAATTTCCCTAAGAAACGGTCTGCTGCATCGATTTTGACAACGTTCATGTTAAAGCCTTCACTAAAGGTTTCCATAACGCTTTCTGCTTCGCCTTTACGTAGCAAGCCGTGGTCAATAAACATACACGTTAATTGATCCCCAATTGCTTTATGAAGAAGCACTGCAACAACAGAAGAATCGACACCACCGCTTAATGCACAAAGCACATGACGGTCGCCTACTTGCTCACGAATCTTCTTAATTTCTTCTTCAATAAAATTCTCCATTGACCATTCGCCTTTTGCTTTACAAATTTCAAAAGCAAAATTCTTTAATAAGTCATTTCCAAATTCAGAGTGACGTACTTCTGGGTGAAACTGTACACCATAGAAGTGTCTTGATTCATCGCTCATTGCGGCTACTGGACAAGAAGGGTTCGATCCATCAACTGTGAATCCTTCTGGAGGCGCAATGATTTTATCACCATGACTCATCCAAACCGTTTGTTCAATTGGCAGACCTTTAAATAAATCCGATTGATTTTCCACTTTTAATACAGCTTTTCCATACTCACGATGAGATGCTTTTTCAACTTTTCCACCAAAGTGATGAGTCATAAGCTGAACACCATAACAAATACCTAAGATTGGAATACCTAACTCATAAATGGCAGGATCACAAGAAGGTGCTCCTTCTACGTATGCACTATTAGGTCCGCCAGAGAAAATAATTCCAATTGGATTCATAGCCTTAATTTCTTCGGCAGTAATTTTGTGTGAATGTAGCTCACTATAAACCCCTAAATCACGAATTCGTCGTGTAATAAGTTGATTGTACTGCCCTCCAAAATCAAGGACAACAATCGTTTCATGATTCGTCACTTGCATCTTATCCACCCTTTACCATATAATCTATCTTTTATTTAAAAAGTTAAGAAGCTTCCCATGCAAACAAAACGGCTACAAAAACAATGAATGATGCTCCATTGAATTGCAGCCCTAACGTTGCGCTAGCTTTCAAACTTTTTTTAGTATGTGCATTCTTTCATACAGTTCATTCAAATTTAATCATAACAAGCAAGTAAACAATCGGTCAAGAAGTGATTTGGTTCAGCATCTTTTTCCAATTTTCATCAAATTTCTTTTTATCAAATCGCTGTGCATTACGGCTATACATATGGCGTTCATACACCTCTACTAAACGAATCATGGTTTGGTTCTCTAACCCTAGCTCACTCTCCACGTAGTAGGCATATTCCTTCAACGTTTGATGAGGTTTTCTATTAATTCCGTATAAACGCAACACCCACATTAAGCGTTCAAATGACGTGGCATAATCGTCCACCGTTTTAGCCGTATGTTGTTTTGCCTTAATATAGCGTATCGCAAACGTCTTTCTAAAAAGAAACACGGCAATTGCTGCTATCAATACAAATGCTATACTACCAAAAACAAGGAAACCCGTTGGGCCAGTCTCTGTTGTCGTTGCTATGTCTGCCACTTCATCTTCTTGAACGTCTTCTTCTGGTCTTTCCTCCTGCTGTTCTTCAGAGTCATTTTGATTTTCTGGGACTGGAATCTCTTCTGTTTCATCTACATTCGAATCCACTTGTTCTTGTTCAAATTCAAATCCAGAAAAACTGGGTGTTGGTTCAAATGAAACCCATCCAGCACTTGGAAAATATACTTCAACCCAAGAATGCGCATTGTTATTGGAAATTAAATATTCCTCGTACTCATCATTTACTTCAACTTGTTGTCCCTCAGTAAACCCTTTTACCCATCGAGTAGGTATATCGAGGGTACGAAGCATAACAGCCATTGCTGTTGAAAAATTATCACAATACCCTCTTTGGGTCTCAAATAAAAATTGATCAACATAATCTTGATTTCCATTCGGTACTGGTACATCTTCTGTTTCATAAGAGAATGATGGGCCACGTAAATAATTCTCAATCGCAATCACTTGATCATAAACGGTGTCTCTACCTTCAGTCAGTTCTTCAGCAAGCTCCCTCACTCTGTCAGGAAGGTCATCTGGTACTTCCGTGTAAAGTTCCCAATTAAGATCTGAGGTTTGATTATCCTCTCGTAAGCCACCGACTTGGAACGTCTGATCATAATACGTTACCTCATATTGATTTGGAGGGGCTTGTCCGTCTACTAACGTTGCTTGGTTGGAAATTGAATGAATAACAATCGGTTCTGTTTCACCTGTGTTCATCAGTTCAAGTTCGCTTGACACTAGCTCGCCAGGATAAAAAAGATGGTTAAACCGTTGCTCCCCTTCACCATAGAATCGTAGCTGCGCTTCTCTTTCTTCACGAATAACAGCCGTTCGCTCTCCCTCTTGTAATGGAGGTGTTTGTAGAGTTTCATTTGCATCGTTAAGAGAGAGTTCCCAACCTGAGCCTGTATACACATTCTTCGTTTCCCCTTTCCAATAAGAGCCTTCCTCTATCCTCGCATAAAAGACCGGGGTATCGTCGTCTACAAAACCTCCACCTAATCTACTATCATCTTCACTATAGCCGATGCGCTGAGTAGGTGGACCACCGCTTGAAAAACCGAGGATCGATTCAAGATACGGTACAGGATCAGACCATTGTGGCTCAGGTTTTGGCATCACAAAGCTAATTGCCGCAGCTGTTAGAATAAAAACGCTGCTCAATGCCATTACCTTACCCAATCGGGCAAAAGAAAAAGCCGTATTCCCTTCACCATTTTTCAATACTCTCAATGTCACAAATAGGATTAGCCCAACAACAAACATTCGCACAATCGATGCATTTCCGTCATAGTCAGTAAATGAGTCAATCGCACCTACATAAATTATACTTAGAATAAGAAACAGCAAGATTTTGCGCGCTTGAATAATCCAATAATGGAGCAAGTAGCTTAATATTGACAATAAGACAATAAATAGAAACGTTCTAAAAAGAGCAGATAATTCGACAACATTTCCTGAAAGAACGAGAATACTGTTTTCAAACAAGTGTCGTGCTAATAAAGTAAACCAAGAATCAGGCGAGCCTGGCTCAGGTGGAAACAACCAAAACAAGGCACCGATAATGATGACGACTCTAAGAAGAAGCGATACGATCATTGGTAAACGTACTAATGTAACAAGAAAAAAGAGGCCTGCAATGGTAATAAAAGCAGGAATATCGCTACCATTCGTTATATAAGGAACTGGGTATAGCCATTCTAGTAGCAATATAAAACCGAGTGCATACAAAAAAACATCTCGTATTAAAAAGCTTTTAGGCCCCATAAAATTCACCCCTTTTGTGATCCTCAGAATGTTGATATTGGGGGATAAAGACATGCCCACCTGCCTTGCTCACCTCAGCAATTTCTTCTTGTGCTAAGGCTACTGAGGTAACGATAAATACGCGTCGTTGGTGAGAAACATGTTTTCTAATAAGGTCTATCGCCATTTTTGAAAAGCGAGGAGTCACGATAAAACAAATCCCTTGATCGTTTTTTAAAAGAGGGAGCGTTGTCTCATGGTCAGGAACTGGATGAATGAGGGCAAATAAGCGTAAGGAATGCCTCCAATCGTTGAACGTAACAACCGTACGAATCCATTCTTCATTGTACACAGACAACGTAGTATGAATATGATCTTGGATGAAAGCTGCATGAATGGATACAGCTTCTTTTATGCTTTCCTCATATTGAATAGGGTCCCTTAACGCGTCCATCTCTTGTGCCGCATGTACAATTTCCACGTGCTGGTCTTCCTCTGTTTCAAATTCTTTTGTTAACAGTCCATTCACGCCTGCGGACCGCTTCCAATCAATTTTACTTAAACGATCTCCAGAAACATATGGTCGAATACTCGAGAGAACATCATCTTGTAAACCTTTATGGAAATGATCAGCTTTACTCGCATAGGCAAATAACGCTCTTTTATTTGTAATGGCGTAAAAAGTAGGAGATATGACAACTTCTCTATCGGAATGTAACGTTCGTTTAATCGTTATTAATCCAAATAGATCGCTGGCATGCACAATCGCTTCGTTAAAATGATAAACCCCTCTTTGTAAAGCCTTTGCTTCATAAGAGAGTACGAATTGTCTATCGAACGAAAAAGAAAACAGTTGATGGTTTCTTTCCGATATAAATGTTTCAGGTGTGGTGTCAGACAAATGGTAATAAATAAATGGCATCCAGGCAGGCTTTTCTATTATCACTTCAATAGTTAAAGCTTCTCCAACTTCACTATTGTTTTTTGAAACCGTTCGTTTAAGTTTTAGTCCGACAATGGATAAGAATGGTATGATGCTCGAAAAAAGAAAAACGACAACAAGTCCGTAAAATAAAAACCAACTTACAAATCCACCTTGAAACATTGCAAAGCTAAACGACAATAAGAAAATGGCCATTGCAAGAATCCATCTAAAAAGAAAACGGCTCGTTTTGTTTAACGAGGATGTCTTCATTTTACTTTTTCCTTCTTACTAGCTAATGGGACACGAATATGAGCGATGACATCTTCCAGCACTGCTTCTACCTTTTTCTCTTTTAGTAGTGATTCATTGGTTAAACGTAAACGATGTCCAAGTACGGATAGAGCAATATCCTTTATATCATCAGGGCTTACATAATCTCGGCCATTAATAAGGGCATTGGCTTGACTTGCTTTCATAAGCGCAATGGTTGCTCTTGGACTAGCACCTAGCTCAATGTCTCGATTCATTCTCGTAGCATGAATAAGATTAACGATATACGTTTTAACACTTTCATGAATAAAAATATCACGAGCAACCTGTTGCAGCTCAATAACTTGATCTAAATTAATAACATTGGTTATAGCGTCAATCGGATGCTCTCTTTCAACTCGATTAAGCAACTCCAATTCTTCTTCCACAGTGGGATACCCAAGTTGAATTTTGACTAAAAATCGATCAAGCTGTGCCTCCGGTAAAGGAAAGGTTCCTGCATACTCAATTGGGTTTTGTGTTGCAAGTACGAAAAAAGGAGCATGGATATGCATCGTTTCACCATCAACTGTTACATTTCCCTCTTCCAATGCTTCGAGCAAAGCTGATTGTGTTTTAGGTGAAGTTCGATTTATTTCATCGGCAAGTACGACATTCGCCATAATAGGTCCAGGTTTAAATTCAAATAATTGAGTCTTTTGATTGTAAATGGCAGCACCTGTTACGTCGGAAGGTAATAAATCTGGTGTAAATTGAATTCTTTTAAATTCTCCACCGATTGTTTTTGCCATTGCTCGTACAAATACAGTCTTTCCTACACCTGGTACGTCTTCCAGCAGCACGTGACCACCTGCAAGTAAGGCAACTAGTGAAAGTTTAATTTCTTTACGCTTACCAATAATGACTTTTTCAACGTTATCAATAATGGTGTCTATCGTGTTAATATACGAATGGAAAGTGGTCATGAATCCTGTAGTCCCCCTAATACTGCGCTTTTTCATATTGTACCATCTTCATCTTATAGAATAATAGTAGCAGCCTTTCAACAGATTGATTACATGCTAAAAAGAATGTCATCCAGTAGTAGGAAGGCTTTTCTTTTAACAAGTCAAAAAGGAGCAGCAGCGCCTAAAGGGTAAGGCGCCCGCCAAAGGAAAGATTAGGATGGTTAACTTACTCCCCCTCCTATACGTTTTTTCGCACGGTTATAATTGGCGAAAAACTTTCACAAAGTCGTTTTCAATCGTTGTCCACGTAGTCTCCTGTTTAAACAATTGATGCATCTTTGGAATAAATGTCTCCTTAAACGCATGTTCATATTGAGGAGAATTTTTTTCAGGTAACTCCGCCTTATACTTTGAAACGATTTCCTCTACCGTCTCAGCTCTTGGACCCCATTTCGCTACTTCTTCTCCTTTTTCATTTATAAAGATGACAATTGGTATTGAACGTGCAGTTCCATTCGTTAAATAACGATCCATTAATTCTAAATTCTCATCACGAATTAAAAAGCGGCACTCCATGAAGCTATTGTTCGCTAACTTTAGTAAAATTGGGATATTCACCATCGCATCCCCACACCAGTCAGCAGTTAGCACGATAGCTTTTAGTCCTTTCCCTGTAATAGCTTGTGTTACCTTTTCAGCTTCTTGACTTAGGTGAAACGCATGGTAAATCGATACGAACGTCTCTTGATTTACTTTCATTGATTCAACGTATTCTTGAGCAGTCATTCCTGTTTTAAACCATTCTAATAAGTTCACTGTGCATACTCCTTTACCATTCATTATTTGGCTATAGTTTACCACAGATTCAATACGTAGACCGTAAGAATGAACCTAGACAGTTTTTTCTTACAGAATTCGTTATAATTCCTTTTCTTTTCAGACACACTACTGAAAAAAGAGAGGGAGTGGTTACAGAATGGTTCACTTAAAGAAAACGATTGTTATCTTATCCTTTGTTATGCTACTTATTGGGCTTTTCATTCAATCGTCTCACCCCGTTGATGCCAAAAATGATCGCCCTTTTTCCTTTGTATGGATGTCTGATACACAATACTACTCACAAAAGTACCCTTATATCTATGATCAAATGACATCTTGGATTGTTGAGAATTCAAAAGAAGAGAATCTTAAGTATGTTATACATACTGGGGATATTATTGATCGAATGAACAATGAGTTTGAATGGATACAGGCTGATGTTGCCATGAAGAAACTAGATCAAGCAAATATGCCTTACGGAGTGCTAGCTGGCAACCATGATATCGGGCATAATGATCGCAATTATAAGATGTTCAAAACCTATTTTGGTGAAGAACGATTTAAATCCATGAAAGCTTTTAAAGAATCGTACAAAAACAATGAAGCTCATTACGATATAGTAGAAGTAAATCGGCATAAAATTCTTATTTTATATATTGGATTTGGTTGGAATCAGCAGACTATTTCCTGGGCGGATGATGTGTTACAGAAGCACCCTGATCACGCAGTCATCCTAGCGACACACCGATACTTACAAGTGGATGGCCAACGCTCGAAAGATGGAGAAACACTCTTTAAAAAACTTGTCATTCCTAATGAAAATGTCCAGCTTGTCCTTAGCGGACATTACCATGGACATGCTCAACGATTTGACCGATTAGATCAAGATGGTGATGGTATAAACGAACGAATGGTTGTTCAACTATTATCCGATTATCAAAGCTATGATAAAGGGGGTAACGGATTTATGAGAATCTTAACGTTCCACCCTGCTACGTCTTCAGTAGCGATTCGTACGTACTCGCCATTTACAGACGAGCATTTACTTGAAGATGAAGAATTCCAAAAAATCCCTATGAGCTTTCATTTTCCATTCACGTTTTAACGGATCGCCCAAATTCCAATCCACGTTCACCTTTTTAAGTGTACAGCCATATTGTGTACTAACCAAGAAAGGTGGTGCTTAATATGAGCTATTATCAAGCTGGTTACGGAAATCCTTGTTGTCCTCCACCACCTTGTGGAGGATATGGTTACGGTCCTGGTCCAGGCGGTTACGGACCTGGATACGGTGGTGGGTACGGTGGCGGCTGGGCTATTGGCATTGTCGTCGTACTATTCATCCTTATCATCATCATTGGTGGGGCTGGCTTCTGGGGTGGCGGCTTTGGTGCTGGTGGTTATGGCCCAGGTCCAGGTGGTAAACCTTGCTAAAAAAAAGACATCAGCACATGTGCTGATGTTTTTTTTAGTAATAGTATCCTCCTCCATACGGTGGATACCCATAAGGTGGATAACCGCCGTAACCATACCCATATCCTGGTCCGCCGCCAAAAAGATAAGGTGCAACAAGTGCTCCCCCTAAACCACCAACAAAACCACCTAACAGTGCATTTCCCCCTCCATAAAAGGGCCTTCTACCATAGCCACCGTATCCATAGGGTCTGCGAAAATCCTGAGGCGTTTGCCTCGTATATCTATATGGTGGATGCATGTGCATGAAACCTCCTAGCCAGTTATGAGGTATACTATGCGGAGACAACCAGGCATGTGCTGAGCAAAATGAAAATTTTAGTCAAGAAACGTGTTATACATGTGATCAACTATTGGAAGCACCTCACCGCTTCCAACTCCCTCTTGCATGATCGCTAACAGTAAATTTGATTCATCACTCTCATAACTCACTACCCAACCGAGTGTATCTTCACCTACCTCAGCTGTTCCTGTTTTTGCCGCAATGGCATAATCGTCTCGCTCCAAAGAATGCGCTGTTCCATTGCTGCTAGATACAACATACTTCAATGCTTCATCCACCAATGTCGCAGCCTCAGCCGATACAGGCTCTACCATTACTTGTCCAGTCTCTTCTCCTTGCTCCAAGATAGGCTGAATGAGTTGACCTTCATGTATGAATGTTGTAAACATCGCCGCCAGATGAACAGGGTTTGTTAAGATTTCTCCTTGGCCATAACCCGTATCGGCAAGCTGAATCTCTGATTTAAACCCTTCCTCTCCTGTAAGCAGTGATTGTTGAAGAGAATAGGTAAATGCAAACGTTTCGTTAAACCCAAACGCCTCTGCTCCAGCTAGTAGTTCCTCCTCGCCTATTGCAAGCGCCGCTTGGGCAAAATAAATATTATCTGAGTACGCCATTGCATCAAATAAGTCGACTGCTCCATTTGGATCTGTCACACGTCGAACGTGATAACCGCCCCAATCTGAATCTTCTGGCTGCCATTCGTGTCCAGGTTCATCAACCGTTTCATTCGGATCTAACGTACCTGAATCTACACCAATTGCGGCAGTAATAGCTTTCATTGTAGAACCAGGTGAAAAACGATTTGAAAACCGGTTCAACAATGGCTGGTCTTCGTTTTCATCCAGCTCCTCACGCTGAGCACTAGGCAAACCTAAAGACATTTGGTTTGGATCATAACTAGGTGAACTTACTAACGCTAGCGTTTCTCCTGTTTCAGAATCAAGGGCAACAGCAGTACCCGGCTCCCCGTCTAATTCATTCATTAGTTCTTCTTGTACATCCATTCGTATTGTTAGATAAACATTTTCACCGTCTTCCGCTTCCTGTTCCGCTATCGTTTCTTTTCGTTCACCATCAGGATCAATGATAACGATTTCGCCACCAGGAGTACCGCGTAGCTGTTCTTCCTTTATTAGTTCTAAACCTGTTTGACCTACGAGAGATTGTTCTGTGTATCCTTCCTCTCTTCGCTCTTCAAGCTGTTCTGCTGTAATAGGACGTATGTAGCCTATCAGGTGCGCTGCTGCTTCACCGAAAGGATAGACCCGTCCTTCACTCATTTGATACGTGAATCCAGGCACGTCCTCATATAACGCTTCAATTGCATCCAATTCAGAGGCTGGCATTTGACCAATTAAGACAAGACTACCTTCTTCCACCCAGCTTTGACTCAACGCTTGCTCAATTGACTCCTCTGAACGTCCTAATCGATCTGCAATTTCTGCTATTTCAGACTCTTCCTCTTCAAAACGATTCGGTACAACCGCTAAATCAATGACTTCACCATTGATTGCTAAGCCTTGCCCCTCATGATCAAAGATTTCTCCACGTTTCTGTTTCGAAGGGTTGTACCTAACTGAATCTTCATCGCTCAAATTAGGAAAGATGAGTTGAGAACCCCACTCTAGTTTCCAATTAGGCTCATCTTCTTGTTCATCCCAAACAAAAGAAAGCTGCTCTTCAAACTCGTACTCGCCAGCAACTGTGGTCATAGAAACGTTCACAGGAATTTGTTCTTCATTTTCTCCTGTAAACTCCTCAGGAACAGTCGCTTCTATAGTAAAGTCATTTATTAGTCCATCATAAATATTTTCATAACGCGCTACAAAATCCTCTTCCGATATAGATTCTTGAACGTCGCTTGTTACCATCTGATACATAGAAGCGTAATCACGATTCTCCCAATGGTCGACAAATGACTGAACGGAATCTTCTGGCGTTTCTGTTGAACATGCTGCTAAAAATATGCTAATAATTGAAAAAGTGCTAAATACGGCTGCTTTCTTCAATCCATTCATTCCCCTTTTTTACATTTCAATTTCCTTTTCATTACATTCACTTTACCATACTCCAAATCCGGTTTGAACCGTTTCAATTTGATAAACTTAAAGAGTACGTAAAAAACACGCTAGGCAGACAGATCATTCCGAGCGCATCTTGTCTCGTCTATCATGTCCTACCTCGCGTGCTTTTTATCGTTGCTTAATTTGTCGTTACAATTGTTAGTTTATCTTTGATACTGGTACGCTCTTTTGCTTCCGGTACAAAATCCGCATACCCTATCATCAACGTCCCAATAATTTTTTCACCACTTTCCACTCCAATTGCTTCTCGAAATACAGGGTCATAAATCCAATCATTTGTTCTCCAAATCATGCCAATTCCTCTAGCCCATGCTGCTAATTGAAAGTTTTGTATCATGGCACTTACAGCTCCGTAATCTTCATCCCATGTTTTTTGACGTGGATGCTCAGGCATGACAACAACGAGATGAAGCGGAATTTGGTTGAAATAAGCTGCTTTCTTTTTCGCTTTTTCAGGTAAAGTTTGATCCGCACCCAATTGTGATTTTTTATAAGCGTCTATGAACGCTTCTTTGCCTTCTTCAGCAAATAAAATAAACCGCCATGGCTCTGTTAATTTGTGATTTGGTGCCCATTTTGCCACTTCTAGCAGTGAAACGATTTCATCTATTGATACAGCATCAGATTTAAATTTTTTAATGGAACGTCTACCTTTTATAATAGAATCAATAGTTGTTAGGCGATTCGTCATCATGTATTAACCATCCTTTATATCTAGCATTATACGTTTAGTGTAGCGAATGCTTGAATCGAAAGCAAGGAATGATTCTCATTTTCAATTAGAAAATTGTACCGACCACTTACCTATAGAAATGGCGCTAAGCTTACGAATGGAAACGACCTAAAAACGATTTTAACCGTTCGGTTTGTGGATTTTGAATGACTTCATAAGGTGTACCTTGTTCAGCTATCCTTCCTGCATCTAAAAAGAATACCCTATCTGCTACATCAAGTGCGAAATCCATCTCATGGGTAATGAGCATCATTGTTGTTTCTCCTTCAGCTGCAATATCACGGATGACTTCTAATACTTCCCCTACAAGTTCGGGGTCGAGGGCAGCTGTTACCTCATCAAATAACAAAACCTTTGGCTGCATTACAAGTGAACGAGCGATGGCCACACGCTGCTGTTGACCACCAGATAGCTGGGAGGGATACATGTCTATTTTATCTTCAAGCCCTACTTTCATTAACATTTCTCGTGCTCTAGCTTGTGCTTCCTCCTTACTCAACCCTAGCACATGAATGGGCGCCTCTGTGCAGTTTCTCATAATCGTCATATGAGGAAATAGATTGTACTGTTGAAAGACCATTCCAATATTGCCTCTTACTCTACGCAAATGCTTTTCATCTGCAGGAATTAGTTTTCCATCAACCTCTTTATGCCAAAGCATTTCACCATCTACTTCAATCGTACCTTCTGTCGGTTGCTCAAGTGTCATCAACATTCGAATAATCGTTGTTTTCCCAGAGCCTGAAGGACCAATTAAAGCAATTTTTTCTCCTTTTTTCACATCAATATTCAGTTCATTTAAGACAACAGTATCACCAAATGCTTTTTTAATGTTTCGGTAACGCACAATAATATCATGATTTGTTTGTTCATCTGAACTCACGTTTTCATCCCCCTTGTGTCTACTTTATGATTCCCATGTAACTTGCCTACCTTCCGCTCCAAGTACCGAATAAACAAAGCAGATGGATAACTTAAAATAAGAAATAAAAAACCAACAATGGTTATTGGCTCCACAAAGCTATACGTTTGAGAACCGATTGCACGAGCTGTTGACATCATCTCCATCACAAATACACCCAATAATAAAGGGGTCTCTTTAAACAAGACGATTAAATAATTCCCTAGCATCGGAATGACTGGAGGCACAGCTTGAGGGAGAATGATTTTCTTCCACATTTGCGCCTTTGAAAAATTAAGCGCTTTTCCTGCTTCCCATTGACTGTTCGGCACAGCGTTGATGCCAGATCGATAAATTTCTGAAACATATGTAGCATAGTGGATGCCGAGAACAAGGACACCAGTTTGAAAACCAGTTAAAGGAGTTGTATAGAACACAAAAAATAATTGAACAAGAGGCGGTGTGGCGCGAATAAATTCAATGATGCCAGCAATCATTAACGCTAACGGTTTAAACGTCGAGCGCCTTAGTAAAGCAAATACTAAGCCCACTGTTAACGACAAAAAGTATGCAAGAACGGTCACAGAAATCGTGACGGTAATGGCTGATAAGATATCAGGAAATATTTCCCACGCAAAAGTCCAATCCCATACATCACTCATGAAAGTGTCACCCCTTTAGAAGCACGTTTTTCTAAATACCGAGCGAGTATAATAAGCGGCAACGCAAGTAAGAAATAAGCAACTAATAAATACGTATAAATTTCTACTTGGCTACTAATAGCCGTGTTGCTACCTCTCAACACGTTTGCATTAAAGGTTAGATCGGCAAGTCCAATAAAATAAACGAGGGAAGTCCCTTTTAACAATTCAATTGCATTATTGCCAAAGCCAGGTAACATTAAGCGAAAGGCCTGAGGCAATATAACAAGGCGCAAACGTTGAAAACGCGACATATTAAGGGAGATAGCCGCTTCAGTTTGACCAATATGTATCGAGTTTATTGCGCTTCTTACCACTTCAGAAGCATAAGCTCCGTAATTTAACCCTACCGCTAATGAACCGGCTAGCATTAAGCTCATTGAGATTCCATCAATCAGTTGGGGTAACGCATAATACAAAAAAAACATTTGCACGAGTAGCGACGTACCTCGAAACAGCTCAACAAAGACAGCAGCTACCGTACGAATGGTGGCATATTGAGACGTCCTCATTAACCCTGCAACAATGGCAATAGAATAAGCAATGAGCGCACCATAAAGAAACACCATAACAGTTGTTGTTAGCCCTTGCAGAATGAAGGGAGCAAACGTCATAAAATTTGAAAACATCCATCACACCTCTTTTTCTACGAAAAAAAGCATGGGTAACGGTTATGCATCACCATGCTTCCCTCGTACTATTTCCTATTAGCCATTCATCCCACAACGGTCTTCAGTCGTTAGATCATCTGGAGGCAAATTCGCTTCTGTAAATCCAAATTCTTCAATAATAGCTAAAAGCTCGCCTGATTCAATTAATTCTTGTAATCCCTCATTGTAGGCTTCTCTTAATTCATCATCTGCAAATACCGCAGCTCCATAAGCTGTTACAGGCTCACCGTCAATAATGGGTTGTTCAAAATCATCAACAAATTCCACTCCACCCGAAGTATTGTTTTGAGCGGCTGAATTTGCTGTGGCATCGGTGGCAACCATAACATCAGCCATCCCACCTTCAACTGCCGCGATATTGTCAGCAATACTTGACCCCTGCATAAACTGACTCGAATCAATACCTAAATCTTCAAGCATCCCGATTTGATTTGCACCTGACATCACGGCTACTGTTACATCGGGATTCGCTACAATATCTTCATAACTATGCAGATTAAGGGGATTTCCAGTTTGAACAACAATTCCTTCTCCATATTGAATTTCAATATCCCCAAAATTCCCCATTTCACAGCGCTGAGGTTGTACATCCATCGCAGCAGTTGCCATATCAAAGGATCCAGAGTTTACCCCTTCAATTAAAGCGCCAAAATCATTAACAGTTCCTTCGATATCGTCGTAACCAATCCGTTGTAGGACAGCACGAGCAATCTCCGGAGCAGCTCCAGTTACTTCATTATTTTCAATGTCGATGTATCCGTAAGGCTCTTCGTTCGCTACACCAACAGAAATAATCCCCTCACCGTTTCCATCCGTCTCATCACTACTTCCACAAGCAACAAGGGCTACAGATGCCACAGTTAATAAACCGAACATTCCTACTTTTCTCAATATAAATCCCCCTTAAGAACGTTTAACAAAAAACAAGTTGTTTTGGTAAGCTTTTTTATTTCCCAACAACCTCTTTTTCGTTGAACAAGTCTACTATGTTTATCATCATAGCACATTCACAAGTTTGTTAAAAATCAGTTATCCCGCATATTTCTTCTTCTTTTTGCTTATTCTCCCTCTAGCCTCTTTCTCATTAAAATAAATCCGAATAACTTGAAAATAAACGATTTTTCAAAAAATAACGAGGTGTTTTCGTTAAATTTTACCGTATAAGAGTGTGTATGAAACAGAAAAGAGCAAGGAATCTCCCTGCTCTTTTACAGTATTACTCTTCTTGTTCTTCCATTTCTTGTTCTAAATCTGCTTGCATTTCTTCCATTTTTTCTTGTGCCTCTTCTAGAGTGATCGCTTGCTCAATAGCCTCTTCATCATAATCAACATCTTCCAGCTGATCAAACTGACTGAATTCGTACACAATCTCTTCGGATATCAGTTGACCGACCTCGGCAATTTCACCTTCCATGGATAATTCACTTCGTTCTTGTGTGAAGTCGTCTTTCTGAATAAGTAATTCAAAATTGAAGTCTTGAAGGTCAACTTCTAACTCTTCCGGGCTTTCACCCATAAAAGCTAATGCAAGGTCTTTTACACCATCATCTGTACCTGAGGCAGATAGACGGTAATGGTCTTCTGTTTCTTCTAAATTAAGCACATCTGTGTGGTTCGCTAAAGTCGTTAATTGATCTTCAGCTGGCTGAAAAGACTCTGGTCCAGAAATGCCACTTTCTTCTGCAGAAAGTTCGATCCATTCCTCTAGCATAGGCTCTTCAGTATAAAACGATCCATCATGCATAAAGGTCATTGGCTGTTGACCTTCTTCCTCGCTTTCTGCTTGTTGCTCCACGATTGAAAAGGTAAACGGGTCGCGCAGAATCTTCGTTGTTGTTACATACTCTTGTCCCTCTTCTCCACTAACCATCGT
Source organism: Shouchella oshimensis (assembly GCF_004375095.1). Taxonomy (NCBI): domain Bacteria; kingdom Bacillati; phylum Bacillota; class Bacilli; order Caryophanales; family Bacillaceae; genus Shouchella; species Shouchella oshimensis. Next base: position 1,116,601 of record NZ_SNUX01000001.1, read on the forward strand.
ATCCATTTGGTAGCTCGTTTTTTCAGCCATCTGTTCTTGTGCATTTTGTACGATTGTATCGATTTCCCCTTGATCTGCTTGATCATCTTGACATCCAGCTAGCGCGATCGCTGCAATCAATACAAATGGTGTTTTTTTCACGCTTAGCACCTCGTTTTATTTGACTTCCTCGTCACTCTAACATACGAACAAAGCAGATAACGACGACTTCATCAAATTCCCCTATTTTTATAGACTTTACGTTATTTCAACAGCGCGCCACCTATTTTTTTAGAATCAACCATAATTTACAATATTTCTTTAAACGAACCGTAAGATTCATTTTTAGTCGCGAAGGGTATAATAGTCCATATTACTCATTATGGAGGATTTTAATATGAATAAACCACTTCTTTCTGTTGTTGTTCCTTCATTTAACGAAGAACAAAATGTTGAGCCTTTTTACTTCGCTTTAAAAGAAGTGCTTGACCAAAGCCATTATCGCTTTGAGGTGATTTATATTGATGATGGTAGTTCTGATTCTACTCTTTCTTTACTCCAACGTCTCTCTACTTGGCATCCCCAAGTAAATTATATTTCATTCACACGAAATTTCGGTAAAGAAGCAGCCATTTTAGCCGGATTTCAACATTCAAAAGGGGATTGCGTGATTGTGATTGATGCTGATCTTCAGCATCCAGTCGAAATGATTCACGAGCTTCTTGATGGATACGAAGAAGGGTACGACCAAGTGATTGCGTGTCGAAATCGAAAAGGAGACAATTTCGTTAAAACGGCGCTATCAAAAGTTTATTATAAACTCATTAACAAAGTCGTCGATGTTCAGCTCGAAGATGGGGCTGGCGATTTTCGCTTGTTAAGTCGAAGAGCTGTTGATGCCTTGCTGATTCTAAGTGAAGGGAATCGTTTTTCAAAAGGATTGTTCTCATGGATTGGCTTTGATCAAAAAGTGGTTCATTACGAAAATGTCAGTCGACAAAATGGTGAATCAAAGTGGTCTATACAGAAACTGATTAATTACGGAATTGACGGGATTGTCTCATTTAATTTAAAGCCGCTTCGGTTATGTTTCTATATGGGTGGAATGATCTTGTTAGCTGCACTGGCTTACATTTTTGTTATGCTCACACAAATCGTCCGAACAGGTATCGATGTCCCAGGGTATTTCACCATTATTTCAGCAGTCTTATTTCTTGGGGGCATTCAACTATTATCACTTGGCATTATTGGCGAATATATCGGCCGAATTTACAATGAAACTAAAAAAAGACCGCATTATCTAGTGAAGGAATCTAATGCTACAAAAGGAAAACGATATGAGCGCATTCAGTAATTTTTGTCAGAAAATCTACCGAAATCAATTTATGCGCTTCGCTTTTGTTGGAGGGATTAATACACTTGTATTTTATTCCCTCTTCTTGTTATTTCACCAAGTTTTCTCCTTGTTTTACTTAGCTGCTCATATTCTAGCCTTTATTCTTTCAATGGTCGCTTCTTATTTTTTAAATGTCTTTTTTACATTTGGCGTTAAACCATCTATAAAAACGTTCTTACAATTTCCGTTAACGCAAGTTGTGAATTTTTCCGTATCAACGAGTCTCGTCTTTGTATTCGTTGAATTAGTTAAGTTATCTCCTGTCATTGCGCCAATACTTGCGGTATTTTTAACAGTACCTATTACGTTCGTCATTACAGCGAAAATTTTAAAACGAGATGGAGTTTCACATGAATCTTAAAAAAGTCCTCATTCTTGTTAGTCTAAGCTTAGGGGTTGCATTTCTTGCCCACGGGTTCTTTCTATATCAACTAGTGAATGGGCAATTTATGGTTGGACCGAATGACGGTACAGCTCAAATGCTTCCTTTTAAGCAATTTTTATATAGCCAATTCAGTCAAGGCAACTTCTTTTACTCGCACCAATTTGGTCTTGGCGGAGGGATCTTTAGTCAACTAGCGTATTACTTTTCCACAAGTACCGTTTTTTTCCTCACTTTTTTAGTGGTCTTCATTGGCGAATGGGTTCATTTAGTTCAGAATCCAGATGATATTCTTTTCTGGGCGAATGCCGCAGTTCTTGTAAATAGTCTTCGATTAACACTTGTTATTGTGATTACGACTTTTGTACTGCGCTACTTTAAAATTGCCTTTCCGTTCGCTTTTCTTGGCGCCGTTTTATATGGTGCAAGTGTTATGTACTTTCGCCACGCCTCATTTTGGGAGTTTTTTGCCGATGCCTATTTGTGGTTACCTTTACTCGTTTTTGGGGTAGAGAAGATTATACGAGAGAAAAAACCATGGTGGTTTATTTTTGCGGTTGCCCTTTCCATTATTAATAACTTTTATTTTGCCTATATGAATTTCATTTTCATTGGCATTTATGCGATTTTGCGCTTTTTTATTAAGTTTTCTAAAGAAGAAATTTCTATTAAACACCAGCTGTATACATACATTCCTGCAACTACGCTCGGTTTTTTTATTGGCTCATTTGCTTTTGTACCAGCTGTATACGGTTTTTTAAACAATCAGAGGCCACCATTTGAGCAGTCAATCGAGTGGTTTGATTTTCACGACGAAATCTTTTTTACAAGTCGCTACCTTCTTATTCCGGCTTTGTTTATTTTATTTATCTGTTGTAAAAGTTTATTCCGGTATAAGCCTTTTCTTTTGTTTTCTTTGCTCTCATGCTTATTTATTCTTTTCCATTATAGCCCTATGATTGGAAGTATATTTAACGGATTTTCTGCTCCTCAATATCGCTTTCAATATATGGGATCTTTTGCTCTAGCTGCTACTGTCGCTATTGGTTTGAGTAGATTTTGGCATATCCCTAAAAAAGAAAAAGTACTTGCAATTGGTGTAACGGCTACTGTTTACATAGGCTTGTTCATTAGTGGTTTGATTACGGATCGAAACGCTTTTCTCTCAATCCAAGCGCTAACACTTTTTGGAACGGCTATGGTAACGGTTCTCATAATCGCTCTTCTATTAAATAGTCGACGAAAGTCCTTATTGTATGGGCTGGTAGGCATCATGTTAGTCTTACATATCGCCTTAACAAACGCGTATCAGAAAGAATGGTTATACGAACGAGGCGACTTACAAGCCACATCAGCTGAATTCCTACAAAGTCATGCATACGACCATCCATTGCAAATGGACTTACTTACTCACGTTGAGGAAGATGCACCTTTATCTAGAATTGAATGGGTTGCTGATTTTCGGAATAACACGCCTCTTGTTCAAGACTTTAACGGTGTTAGTGCGTATTCCAGCGTTTTAAACAGTCAATTGTTATTCTTTTATTACACTGATTTGGAGATTGATATGAATCGGGAAAGCGTCAGCAGATATTCAGGATTCGGTGATCGTGCAAACCTCCATAGCTTGTATCAAGTTTCACATAAACTGATTGATAAAGAAGATCCAGACCCTGTTCCCTATGGATTTACTGAAGTAAGCGAAAATGAACGCTACCATTTGTTTGAAAATGAACAATTGCTGCCTTTTGCACGAACAACTTCCACTCTTTATGGAAGAGAGCAACTGTCTTCATATAGTGTGCTAGATAAAGAACACGCTATGCTTACTGGTGCCATTGTAGATGAAGAACTCGCTAACGAAGCGTTTCGTTCAACGGTACAAAATCGTATCGACGACACATCGATCACCGCGATTGGCGGGGCGTATCTTGATGGTCAATTAACAGTAACAGATGAAATAGGTGGAATTGACATTGAAGTAGGGGAACGACAAGACGACGAAGTTGATGATTATTTATCCTTTTACTTGCTAAATAACTCAGAAACAGCTCCTCTATTCCCATTAACGGTGAATGAGTTTGAAACAGATCGAAAGTCTCGTAAATCAATCTACAAAACGGATATAAATCATCTGACAGTTAGAGTTGAAGCAAGTGAAACGATTTCATTAAGAGTGCCACAAGGGGAATACACATTAACAGAACTAGCACTGTACACAGAGAATTACGATATTCTTCAAGCACAACAACGAGAGTCAACTGACATGCAAATCGATCTTGATGGAAGACATATCAAGATTGATATGAATAACGAGGAAAACGACCAACTATTGATGTTACCTGTCCCCCACGAGAAGGGCTGGGAAGTGAAAAGAAACGGTCAAACAGTTGATGTTGAAAAAGTCAATTATGCATTTCTAGGGGTCAAACTTGAAGAAGGTGAGAATGAAATAAGGTTTTCTTATTTACCACCTTACTTTAAACCAACGTTACTATTAGCAATAGCAGGGTTTCTTCTAACCTTTATTTGGATGTATGCAAGAAGAAAGTGAATTTTCTTCTTGCATTCAAATTAAGTACATGATAATATGGAGTTTAAACCAACGGAAATCGACCAATTTCGAATTATTCATAGGATTTTAAAAATTAATACATTATGGAGGTGATACACAATTATGAAACGACTTTATATTAGTTATGTTACGTTGCTTTTAGCTCTCGGTATTGTGCTAATTGCGTTTGGTGTCTTAGATAGCGTTGCACCAACCATTGTTTTCACATTGCTTATTCTTGGTTCAGTCCTCTCTTTACTATTCAAACCTCGTAAAGCGCATAGCTAAAGCCTTTCCCGAGCCTGTTATTTCAACTTTTTGACCTAACTCATTTCGTTCGCTACAATACTCTTAGTAGTTATTACGGCGGAGGTCTAACATGTCCAAAAAATCAAACGAAAACCCACCAAATGAAGCACTCGGAATGATCATCGGATTACTCATTGCAGTCGGCGCTAGCATTATTTTTGATAGTATTCCCATTGGGATTATTGTGGGAATTGTTGTTGGTTCAATGATAAGTTTCTATAGTAGGAAACCAAATAAGAAAAATCAATAGCCGGCTCATGTAAGAGTCGGTTATTTTCATATTTTTTCTTTTGTTGCATAGTATAAGTATGTACCTTATTGAAGACAAATAAATTAGGGAGGTATTCTTTTGTTGTTCAAAAAAAAGAAAGCTCCGTCCTTTGATCAACCTCAGCCGTCCCAGCCATCGTTTCGCCAGTCATCACCGCAAACAACTAGCAGCCCACCTCAAGGTCCTCAAATAAGCCAGCCAAAGCCTTTAAACTCAGACCAACTGCAGCACCTTCAACAGTTCATACAACGTGCCTATCAAGCCGTAACAGACTATGAATACTTATATGAAAAAGTCCCAACAGAACACACTGCCCATACCATCCGAGGCATTATTGAGGATAATAAAAAACACTATCAGACCCTTCTCCACTTGTATCGCAAACAAGCGAATAAAGATCCTGAAGTCACAGAAGCCACATTGAATCGAAATGCTTATACACCAGCTTTAAAAAAAGCATTTGAACAGGAACAGCAGTACACGCATTTATTTGAAGAAGCGGCGCGTTTATCAGACAATCGGCAGCTACGTGACATTTATACATCTATAGCCAGAGATCATCAGCGGCATGCACTATGGTTCCTTTCTTACTTAACCATTTATTCAAGTAAAACCTAAAAGAAGCTCAGGTTGTTAGCCTAAGCTTCTATTTATCCGTTCAGGAACCGTATAGACGTTCATGGATTGATGTCGAATAAACCCCACTGTTGTAATTTCGAGCTCTTCTGCAATTTCAAGAGCTCGGTTGGTGGGTGCTGATTTAGATAAAATCACTTCACATCCAATTTTTGCTACTTTAAGGACGATCTCAGATGATAGCCTACCGCTAAAGATGATAACCTTATCTTCTAGGCTAAGCTTATGACGCAAACAGTAACCATACAATTTATCAAGTGCGTTATGACGACCAATATCGGATCGCATTAATACAATGCCACTTGGCGTCGCTAGTGCTGCATTGTGAACACCACCTGTTTCTTTAAATGTCATCGCCCCTTCTTGAAGTTCATTCATAAGCGCTAGACAATCAGTCGGCGAGAGAACGACATGGCGAGTCTTCATTGTTTTTGTTGTCTTGGCATCTGCTGCAAATATAAAACTTTGACGACTCATGCCACAACAAGATGTTAAATACCGCTTTGTTTGTAGGTGATGATGAAGCGGATTTAACGCTTGCTTCAATGTCACATGAACAAACCCTCTTTTTGCTTCATATCGAAGATCGGTTAGTTCACTGACTGATAAAATAACCCCTTCTGAGACGAGATACCCTACGACCATATCCTCAATGTGATCTGGAGAAGAAATCATCGTCACCACTTCTTCCCCATTGATCTTAACAGTAATCGGTATTTCCGTTGCCACAACGTCTTCTACAACGGATTCTTCACCATCTACAAAGCGAAAAATTGTCCGCTTTGTTTGATTTGAATTCGTCATCTCTATTTCCGTTTCAATAAAAGTGGTAAAGCGAAGGCGAGAGCTCCGGCAGCGATCACATACCATTTTGTTCCTGATGATGATTCAGTTGACTCTTGCATTTGTGGCTGCTGATACGACTCATTTGCAATCGTGGACAATTCCGCTTGCGGTTGGTTTGTTTCGTTTGCTGATTGATCTTCTCCCATTCCTTTTAAAAGGGCTAACAGTGTATTCATACCGTCTAACGTTTTCGGATCTTTTAATGATTTTAACAAGTAGCCAGCGCTAGATTGGTTCTGCTGATGGGTATGTTCGTACTCAGACACATGATTTAGAGCAGAATTGATTTTAAACAGCATGGGCTCTAAATCTGCTAGTTTGATTGATCCAAGGGACTGCACAATAACAAGCATGTTTTTTAATGCTTGTGTAATATGGGGATCATCTAGCTTCGTTACAAGTTGATGTAATAAAGGGTTCTTTTGATCTAAAAGAGAATGAGCAATATTGAGCGCTTCTGTTTGTTCAAGTTTATGAAGAAGAGATAGGACGCTTGTTAAAGCATCCTTATTCTCTAGCAAAGCATTCTCTAGTTCGCGTAGCTCCTTTTCTCGTTCTGCATTAGGATCGACAGGCATTTTTCGAATAACCGTTGCTGCTTTAGCCATTTTTCGCCTTCCTCCTTGCTTCAACTAAATCGCCTGGGAAAATATAATCCCGTCTTGCCCATTTTGCCTCAACGTTAACACCCATTTGCGGTTGTGGATTTCCATTACGGTAATTAATGCGTGGCACCGGACTTTCACCTTTAGGTTCAAGAATCTCCATCTTCGCGGATATTTCTTTATACGCTGGTGTATCTGTATCTTTATCTGAATGAGAGCTTGTTAAATAGTTGATTGCTCCCTCTCCACTTGTATTCATAGGTAAATAAACTTCTTTGCCTTTTACTCGATCCGTTACAAGACAGCGAACAATGACATGCCCGTATGGTGATGTGAGCTTCACTTTCGTACCATCCTCAAGCCCTCGTTCTTGAGCTAACTCAGGAGACACTTCAAGGAATTCTTTTGGGGTTTTTCGACTAATCGCTTTTGATTTATAGGTCATATTGCCTTCATGGAAATGCTCAAGTAACCGACCGTTATTAACGTGCAAATCATATTCATCATCAAACGCTAACGGCTTCGTCCACTCTACTGGCCATAATCTTGCCTTGCCACCTGGAAGAGCAAACCCATCTGTGAACAATAGTGGTGTATCCGTTCCATCTTCTTTTACTGGCCATTGCAAACTGTTATACCCTTCTAAACGCTCGTAGCTAACGCCTGCGAATAGAGGTGTTAACGAAGCTGCTTCGGCCATTATTTCACTTGGATGAGTATACGTCCAATTCGCTTCCATTCGATTGGCAACCTCTTGAATAATCTCCCAATCTGGTTTTGAATCACCTAATGGTTCAAGTACCTGATATAAACGTTGAAAACGACGTTCCGTATTTGTGAACGTTCCTTCTTTTTCCAAACTAGGGCTTGCTGGTAAAATAACATCAGCATATTGAGCGGTTTTCGTGAAAAAGATATCTTGGACAACAAAGAATGAAAGCTTCTCAAACCCAGCTTGTACATAGTTAAGATTGGAATCAACAATTCCCATGTCTTCTCCTTTTAAATAGAGAACATTAAGGTTTCCTTCATGCATGGCATCGACCATTTCATGATTGTTTAAGCCAGGTTCAGCAGGCAAATCTACACCCCAACGCTTTTCAAAGCGCGCACGCACATCATCATCTGTTACATACTGATAACCAGGAAAGCGATCAGGCATGCTTCCAAAATCACTTGCTCCTTGAACGTTATTATGACCTCTTAACGGATAAGAACCAGCACCCGGTTTCATATAATTTCCTGTAACAAGCAATAAATTCGAAATGGCTGTACTTGTATCAGATCCTCCACCGTGTTGTGTTACTCCCATTGCCCATAAAACAGACGTTGTGTTGGCTTCATAGATCGACGTTGCAACGCCAATAAGCTCTTCTTTGGTGAGATTTGTTACTTCGGCTGCGTAATCCAATGTATAGGAGTCCAAACTTTTTAGATAGTCTTCAACATCTGTCACGTGCTGCTCTAAAAAGGAGACATCGTGCCAACCTTGATCAACAATATATTTTGTCACAGCCGATAACCAGACAAGGTCACTTCCTGGGGCAGGTTGAACGAACAAATCAGCACGGTCCGCTAAATCATGCTTTCGAATATCAGCTACAATTACTTTTTGTCCATGTAACTTCTGCGAACGCTTTACTCTTGTTGCTAGTACAGGGTGAGATTCAGCTGTATTAGAGCCAATCGAGATAATTAATTCTGCATTGGCAATATCCTCTATGCTACCAGAATCGCCACCATAGCCAACTGTACGCCAAAGACCCATTGTTGCTGGCGATTGACAGTAACGAGAACAGTTATCCACATTATTTGTGCCAATAACTCCTCGGGCTAATTTTTGCATTAAGTAGGACTCTTCATTTGTACATTTAGAGGAAGAAATAAAGGCGAGTGCGTCTGGACCTTTCGCTTTAAGTGTTTCATTAAATTTAGACGCTATAAGATCAAGTACTTCTTCCCACTCTGCTTCACGGAATTCATTACCATCACGGATTAATGGTTTTGTAATTCGTTCTTCGCTATTAACAAAATCCCAGCCAAATTTCCCTTTAATACATGTAGAAATTCCATTTGCTGGGGCTTCAGCTTGAGGTTCTATCTTTAATATTTGGCGATCCTTTGTCCACACATCAAACGAGCAACCAACTCCACAGTATGTACAGACGGTTTTTGTCTTCTTAATTCTTGATTCTCGCATTTGTGCTTCTAGATCGGAAATCGTCATTAACGATTGATAACCTGTTTCAACATTTTTTGTAATATTAATCATTGGTCGCATCGACTCATCTTGAATACCTGTTAAAAATCCTGCCTCCCCTTCCATGCCTACTTCCATCATGGCATTACATGGACAGACAGTCGAACAATGACCACAGTTCACGCAAGAAGATTCATCAATTGGTGAATCCTTATCCCAAATGACTCTTGGTCTTTCCAGATTCCAATCAATCGAAAGGGTTTCTGTTACTTGTAAATCTTGACAAGCCTCTACACATCGACCACATAAGATACATTGATCAGGATCATAACGATAAAATTGATTGCGCTGCACTTCAGATTGTTTCGAGCTGTGCTCAGTCTCTTGATGTGTTACTTTCATTTCTTTAACAGCATTATGTATCTCACAACCGCCGTTATTGTAATCACAGACTGTGCAATAGAGTTCGTGATTGCCTAAGATCCGATCCATTGCAATAAGTTGTGCTTCATGCACATCATCTGTCCGTGTTTCCACTACATCACCAGGTTTCACTTCTGTTGAACACGAACGCACATACTCGCCATTTACTTTTACAATACACGTGTCACACGTTTCAATTGGCCCTAGGCTAGGATGATAACAGAGACTTGGAATATCTACTGATTCACGATTCAAAGTCTGTAGAACTGAATCGGATTGAACCGTTTTCTTTTTTCCATTTAACGTAACCTCGAAAAATTCAGCCAATTATATACCCTCCCTTTTGACAATAAACAATCCATTCGTTTCAAATGGATTCATTATGTTCACCTTTCCCTTATTCCATATCCAATAAACCTGACTGTTTTCATAGTTTAACGGATTGAAAGGTTGGGTATATTCGGTAACAGATAAAAAGGAGGGGTACGATGTACAAAGACACCTTACATACATTAAATTCACAGGCGAAAAAAAAGTATGGGTTGCTCCAGCATTCACCGATCCGTTATTTATTTGGCGCCATTCTAGCAGGTGCTTATGTCGGAATCGGATCGCTCGTTCTGTTTGCAGTTGGTCAACCTCTTTATGATGCAGGTTCCCCGTTTGTTAGCATCATGACAGGCGCAACATTTGGTGTGGCTCTTGCTCTCGTTTTGTGGGCTGGATCAGAACTCTTCACTGGAAATAACATGATTTTCACCGTATCTTCCTTATCAAAAATCACTAGCTGGCGGCAAACGCTTCTTATTTGGGGTTGGAGTTATATTGGGAATCTTATCGGTGCTCTCGCTTTATCACTTCTCGTGTTAGTATCAGGAATTTTCGCATCTGTCGGGCCCGATGATTACATGATGTCCCTTGCTTCAGATAAAATGAACGCACCAATGATGGAATTGTTTTTTCGAGGAATTCTGTGCAACTGGATCGTCTGTTTAGCCATATGGACATCGTTACGAGCAGAAGGGGATATCGCTAAGCTATTTTTAATTTTTATTTTAATCTTTGCCTTCATCGCAGCTGGTTTTGAGCATAGTGTAGCAAATATGTCGTTACTCGGAATGGCTCTTATGCACGGTGGATCTGAAACCGTTACATTAAATGGCTTTTTCCACAATTTAATTCCTGTATCATTAGGGAACATTATCGGCGGAGGGGTGTTTGTAGCAAGTATTTACTATTTTATCAGTTATACGAAAAAAGAATATCAAGAAGAACATTTCGATAAAAAAAGTAGTTGATACACAACTACTTTTTTTATCCTCCACTCACTGGCGGGATAAACGCAACGGTATCCTGTTCGACTAGCACCGTATCATCGGTTGCAAATTCCTCATTTACAGCCACCATCATCCCTTGAAGAGTGTCGTTTTCAAGCTCATACACTTCTTCTATATGTGCCTTGAGCTGAAAAATCGCTTTACCTGCGATTGGTAATGCCAATCGTTGTTGACCAATTTGTTCTTCTAAACCAGCAAAGAATAAAACGGTAATCATAGCGTCGGTCCTCCTTTTGGATAAGCTTGCTGTTCTAATTGATCACCAACCCACTCTGTTCCGTCCTCCCAATGCTCTTTTTTCCAGATTGGCACTAACTCTTTAATTCGTTCTATCGCGTATTCGTTGCCTTCATATGCTGCTTTACGATGAGGTGAGCTAACGGCAATCACGATAGCGATATCACTAATGTCTAATACACCTAGTCGATGAGTAATGGCAATCGTTGTACCTGGCCATCTCTCTTCCACTTCTTTTCCTATCTTATGTAACATTTTGATTGCCATCGATTCATAAGCATGATATTCGAGCCGTATTGTTTTTTTCCCATGGGTAAGCTCTCTGACCGTCCCAATAAACGTCGTTATAGCGCCACAATTCCTATCAAGAACCTGATCAATGGCTGCTTGTACTTGAATTGGTTCTTTTGTTAGTTCATACATGAATGAACCTCCTTCTCTCGATCCAGTAACTCTTTGATAAACAGCAATGCAGCAGGGTCATCACGTTGAAAAAGAGGGTAAGGTACTGCTTCTCCTCTAAGTGAAGAAGCAGTAAGCACACAACAAATTGAGTCAAGGGATAAAAGATCTTGATCCTGATCATCACGTAAGCAGACAACTTTTGGAAAAGAAGCTTGCTTCCATCCCTCTATAAGAATAAGATCTGGCTGACAAAGGACCTCTTGCATCTGTACGAGCTGTTTTAAAGAACCATCTCCTACAGTTGTGGCTAGATGGATGGTGCCATCCCCTTCAACTAAGGAAGACGTCGCTCCTTTCTCTAAAAACCGCCGGCTATCTGTCATCCCATCAGGTTCTCCTCCATGACCATGATGTTTTATTGTCGCTATGTTATAAGAATCACGCTGCAAATAGACAAGCAATGATTCTATAAATGTCGTTTTACCTGCATTCTTATACCCTACAATTTGAAGAACGTTTCCCATGTAGCATCACTTCCTGTATGACTATTAAGGAGCAAAATATGCACATCTGCTCCTTTTTCATACCCTCTTGTACCACCAGGTAATAAAATAAGGACATCAGCTTCTGCTAATGACACTACTGAACCAGATTTATCAAGTCCGGAAGGATACACAATATGCTGTCCTGACTGCTCATTTAATTTACCACGAACTAACCGTGTAAAAGGGTTCGGCTTTGGAAAATCTACTCCTAATTTCCCTTTACTGATCGGTAAATGGGCTGGCGCTCGCATTGAACGCCTTAAGAGCGGACGTACAAACAATTCAAAACCAACAAAACAAGCCCCAGGGTTTCCAGAAAGGCCAAAAAATAATTTGCCATCTTTAACAGCTGCGGTAGTGACGCTTCCCGGTCTCATTGCGACTTTATTAAACAATGTCTCCGCTTCTAATCGTTTTACTATACCTGGTACCAAATCAAAATCACCAACAGATGCGCCTCCAGTTGTAATGAGACAGTCCACTTCATTGAAATGGTTATGAATCCTTTCCATACATGCATCCATTTCATCTGGTACTTGACCAAGCATAAGTGGCACCCCTCCTGCCCGTAAAACTTGAGCAGCAACCATGTAGGCATTACTGTTCCGAATCTTGCCTGCTTCAAGGGGTTCATTTACTTCCAAAAGCTCACTCCCTGTTGCTAGTATCCCAACCACTGGTCGAGAGGCTACAGAAACTTCAGCTTGTCCAAACGTTGCAAGTTGAGCCACCACACCTGGGTGAATGACCGTACCGGCTTTCGCAATCAAATCAAGTTCCTTTGTATCTTCACCGATGAAGGAAATATTATCGTGTTGCTCGACTTTTCGAACAATCTCTATTTCAGTTTTGCTCCGCTCATGAACAAGTTCTAACATGATGACTGCGTCACACCCACTTGGAATCATAGCACCGGTCATAATTCGGACAGCTTCATTTGGACCAACCTCTTCTTTAAATACTTGTCCTGCCCCAATCTCTCCAATAACAGTAAATAAAGCAGGAGTATCTCTTGAAGCGGTTGCTGTATCAATGGATCGAATGGCGTAACCGTCGTAAGGAGAACGATTAAATGACGGAACTGGATGTGTCGCTCTTAGATCTTTCATTAACACTCTTTCATAACTTTCCAAAATGGGGACCGATTCTACTTTTTCCTTCAGTGGATACGCCATTATTCGTTGGACTGCTTCATGTATCGGTATCGGTTTTCTTCTTTCAACCATGCGCTATCCTCCTATATAGGACATTTCAATTTTCTTTCTATTTTTGGAAGACTCAGCTGTCCTTAGTTCGGAATAGCGATCGGATCGCTTTTCCCATACTTCTTTTATCTTAGTAAATAAAAATTCATCGGTTTTACCTACTCGTAAATCCTGTTTTAAATCAATGCCTTCTTCAGAAAATAAACAAGTAAATATCTTACCGTCAGCAGATAAACGCGCTCTTGTACACGTGCCACAAAACGTTTCTGTAACAGACGAAATAAAGCCAACTTGCACATCGGAATCTTCATAACGATAACGACTTGCCACCTCACCAAAGTAATAAGGATCTATAGGCTGTAATGTACCGATCTCAGATACAGCGTCATAGAGCTCTTTTTTAGAGACTACTTTTGAATAATCCCATCCATTCGTTTGACCAACATCCATAAATTCAATAAAACGAAGCATCACACCTCGTTCTTTACAGTACCTAGCCATGGGAATAACTTCCTGCTCATTTAAGCCTCTTTTGACCACCATATTCACCTTTACGCCTAACCCAGCTTCTAGAGCAGCGTCAATACCTCGCAATACAATCTCTGCTTTTGTTTTGCGACCGCTCATTTCTTGAAAAACGGCTGTGTCTAGGGCATCTAAACTTACATTTACGCGCTTTAATCCCGCTTTCTTTAAGTCCATTGCGAATTTAGGCAATAGAACCCCGTTAGTAGTTAACGCGATATCGTCAATTCCTGGAATATCATGTAGTTCACGGATGAGCAGGGATGCATTCTTTCTTAAAAGCGGCTCCCCGCCTGTAATTCTAAGTTTATTCACGCCTAATCGAGCAAATTGTTCTGCTGTTCGGACAATCTCTGAAAACGATAATAATTCTTCTTCTTTCATAAAGACATAGTCTTTTCCGAATACTTCTTTCGGCATGCAGTATGTACACCTAAAATTGCATTGATCCATAATCGATATACGTAAGTCTTTCAACGGTCTCGATAATTGATCCGTAATCTTCATGCTCATACTTTACGACTCCTTTCTACTCACTTACTATAGGAGATAAGCAATTGCTAACTAGTCTAACTGGATATGTATATGGAAAGGAAAGGATAACCCTATGATGCACCATTCAAACGACGTTGTTCATGCTACTATTGCCATCGTAACACTTTCAGATACGCGCACAGTGGCAGAAGATAAAAGCGGGCAATTAATTCGTCAATTAATTGATGATCGCCATAAAGTTGGTTCTTATACACTTATACCCGATGATCCTCAGCTCCTAACATCGAATCTCCTTGAATTAGTAGCAGATCCCGAGATTGATGTTATTCTATGTAATGGCGGAACCGGTATGAGTAAACGTGATTATACTTATGCTACCATAAAACCACTCTTAGATAAGGAATTAGTAGGCTTTGGAGAACAATTTCGACAGCAAAGCTATAAAGAGATCGGTGTAAAAGGGCTTTTTAGCAACGCTATTGCAGGCACAATAAACGAGACAGCTCTTTTTGCTTTACCTGGTTCATCTAACGCAGTCAAGCTAGGTATGGAAACCTTTATTCTTCCTATGCTTCCTCATTTACTAGGTGAGCTTCGCAAATGACTGGTGCTGGATTGATTTTGGCTGGCGGCCAATCTAAACGCTATGGCAAGCAAAAATTATTTGAAAACTACCATAACCAACCACTTGTGAATCAGAGTATTCAAGCCTTCAAACAATCAAATATGCCTTACTTCATTGTAACAAACGATGAACTAGCAAACGATTTTGAAGGCGAAGGGCCAATTATTGTAGAACAAACAGCTCACTTAGGACCACTTTCAGCCTTATGTACTGGACTCGAACAAATCCAGTCACTTGGGTATTCCTATGGACATGTTTTAGCTGGCGACCTTCCCTTTATAGAGGCTTCGTTTATTTTAGCAATGAAACGATACGCCGAGACCTTCCCAGAGCCGACGATTTTATTGCCTGTACAGAATGAACGTGAACAACCTTTACACGCTATCTATCGTTTAGCTTGCTTACCAACGATCCAAGCCTTACTACCTGAACAAACGAGTATGCGTGCCCTCTACAAATCTCAACACACAAAGCGATTGTCGTTTCCAAATGACGTCCGTTTTTTTAAAAATATTAATAGGCCAACCGATTGGAGAGATTAACATGAATTCCTTTTCCCATTTTAATGAGGAAGGTCGAGCAAAAATGGTAAACGTGTCTCAAAAAGCTGAAACCGAAAGAACAGCAACTGCTCGTACAAAAGTAAGGCTTTCTGCCGCTCTTTACGACGCCATCCATAATCAAGGCCTAAAGAAAGGTGACCCTTTAGCAGTTGCACAAATAGCCGGCATTATGGCGGCAAAGAAAACAGCCGATTGGATCCCCATGTGCCACCCTATTACGATACAAGGAACGGACTTACAGTTTTCTTTTACGAAAGACAACCAAACGAGTGATTATGTGTTAGTCATCTATGCGACAGTAACGGTCAAAAGTAACACTGGCGTTGAAATGGAGGCTCTTACTGCGGTTAGTGCTGCCGCTTTAACCTTTTATGATATGTGTAAAGCAATTGATAAAGGATTAATAATCGAAGAAACCTTGCTTGTTAAAAAAACAGGAGGGAAGAATGGTGATTTCTACCATCCTTTAGTACAAAAAGAGAGAAGCATTTAATTACTTCTCTCTTTCAAAAAAATCGCTTATCCGCATTTGTAACTCTTCTTTTTTCTTACTATACAGTCCGTTTAAAGAGGATAGTACGCGAACCGGATCTCCATAGAAATAACGCTCATAAAGTAACTGCCTTGTGCCGAACTCTGTCATCGTCATATCCCGAGCGAGCTGAATAAGCTGAAATTTGTCATAGGCGCTTACATATTCTCCTTTTACAAATCGCTCTAAATACGGCGCAATAGAAGAAGCAAAATCTTTTTCACTAGGTGCCGCAATAAAATGACTCGCTCCTAACAGCTGAATGATTTCAATTAAGCGCGGGTAAGTCATTTGGTAGTAAGAGGCACACGCTTTTAAGGATTCTAATTTCGGTACCATGATGCCATAGTCATTGACCTCTGCCTGGGCTTCGGAAGAATAAACGAAACCTACCATCGCCTCCAAAGCAATAATCATTTCGCCAAGTTTTCCTTGGATATGTTGATGACGCTCAATATCCAGCGTCGTTACAAGCGCTTGAGCAATACCGAGTAACCACTCTGTTTTGACAATTTGTCTATTGATTGCTTGATATAACAGAAACGATTCCATTCCTGTTTTCATAAATAGATCGTTCATTAACCATTCATTCCTGTATAAAAAAACCCGGTTCCAAGGGATCAGAACATGATCAAACACAACGATCGCATCACCTTCTTCAAACTGTGAGCTAAGGGGCGAATCAAATGTGCTTTCCTTTTTGTAAGGAGGACGGTTAATAAAAGTTAAACCTTCTGTGTCGGAAGGAATGGTACAACCAAATAAGTAATCACTATCAATAAACGCCGCTGAAGGAATCACAAGTAGCTCATCCGTCATGCCCCCTTGTGTCGCTAACAATCTTGCCCCATCAACTATAATCCCCTCTTCGGTCTCTTCAATGATTTTAGTCGCAATCGGTTGCTCATTACCTTGACCATCAGGGAAAAAGGGCTTTCTGCTAATAGAAGGGTTCACAAACGTATGTGTAAACGTTAAATCTTCTTCCTTTGCACGCTTATAAATCGCGTCAATATTTTCCCCGAACTGGGGGTCTGCTTCAGAAAAAAACTTCTTTGCACCTGCCATAACGGTGATCATCGTATTCACATAATCAGGAGATCGCCCTAACACTCCTAACGTTTCATTCGCCCATAATTGCGTTGCTTTTCTCCGCTTCACTAGATCGTCTTTTGTGCGAGGAATGTCGTATGAAAAGTTTATTTTTTGATCTTTACCTTGAAGAGTAGAGGCATATTGCTCATCATGAACCATGTCATAAAGCTTCCCTTTTGCTTTAAGTACTGATCGGAATGGTTCCACATCCGTTAAAGGACATTCAACTCGTTTGCCTTCCATCCACACATTGCTTTTAAGACGTGCCATTCTTTTTAAATACTCCGCACCTGTAACGATACCCATCCTTCACACTCCTTCTTCGTCGCTATAGCCTATGCACATTCGCCTATGACCGTGATTTGTCCTGTTGAACATTCACATCTGTTTTAAAACAAAATAAGCGGGTAAACAAACAACACAATAAACTGGTTGTTTTATAAAAAAGGAGCGAATGTTTACATGGCACATCGAATTGAAGTCGAGCACGGAACCACTCTTTTTGTAGAGGATATTGGTAGCGGTCAACCCGTTATTTTTTTACATGGCTGGCCAGTCAACCATAGAATGTTTGAACACCAGATGGCAACATTACCAGAAAAAGGTTTCCGCTTTATTGGTGTAGATTTAAGAGGCTACGGGCAATCGGATAAACCAGCTTATGGCTATGATTATGACCGTATGGCCGATGACCTTCGTGTCGTCATTGATACACTCGAAATTAAAGATGCCGTATTATGTGGATTCTCAATGGGAGGAGCTATTGCGATACGTTATATGGCAAAGCACGGCGAAAAAGGCATTTCTCGTCTCGCCTTATTAGGCGCAGCAGCACCAGTATTTACGCAACGAGATGATTTTGAATTTGGTTTACCTAAGGAAAATGTGGATGACTTAATTTTAGGTGCTTATGCGGATCGCGCTGATATGTTAAAAGACTTTGGTGGGCTATTCTTTGGAAAAGAACCAAGCACTCATTTTAATAGCTGGTTTCATTCACTTGGTATGCAAGCCGGACCGCACGCAACAATTGAATCTGCTCGAACCCTTCGAGACGCCGATTTGCGCGGTGACTTACAAGTTATTTCAGTACCAACTGCCATTTTACACGGTCGAAACGACGAAATTTGCCCGTTTGATTTAGCAGAACAAATGGAAGCAGGTATTGCTAATGCCACCATCATTCCTTTTGAAGAGAGTGGTCATAGCTTGTTCCATGATGAAAGAGAGAAATTCAACGAAACCATCATTCAATTTATTTCAGAACCAGTTAAATCATAAGAACCAAATAAAACCAGTACTGTTGATGTACTGGTTTTTTCGTCTGTACAAATAAGTGGACTTGTGGTAAAGTGTCTTTCGTTCCTATGAAAACACGCAGTTCGTAACCTTCCTGCGTTATCAAAACTAAAGGAGTTAAATTATGTCCACAGAACTATTAGGGCTATTGTTTGCCCTTGCAAATTTTTCGTTCCTGCTCTTATTTTATAAGTTGTTTGGAAAAACAGGTATTATTGCTTGGATTGGCTTTGCAGCCATCTTAGCTAATTTACAAGTCTTGAAGACGATTGAACTGTTCGGCTTTATCGTAACAATGGGGAATGTCATGTATGCGACAACCTTTCTCGCAACAGATCTTCTAAATGAAAAGTACGGAAAAGCCCTCGCCAAAAAAGCGGTTTGGCTCGGTTTTTCAACCTTACTCGTTTCAACAATGATCATGCAATTTGTGCTGTTATTCCCACCTCACGGCGAAGATTTAGCACATCCGCACCTTGCTTTTATTTTTGACTTCGCTTTACGCGTTGCTTTAGGAAGCTTAACTGCTTTTATCATTAGCAATCATATTAATATCTATATCTTTGCTTTCTTTAAAAAGCTTCTACCCAAAATGCTCTGGCTCCGAAATATCGTCTCAAGTATTTTTGGACAAGCGTTGGATACATTGATTTTCTGCGCAATTGCGTTTCTAGGTGTGTATTCGATGGACATCTGGTTTGAAATTGCCCTAACGACGTATCTAATGAAATTTATCGTTTCCGTGCTTGCCATGCCATTTATCTACTGGGCTCGAAGCATCAAGCCATTGCAAGATTAAAAAAACGACCTGTGATCCAGGTCGTTTTTACATTTCTTTTTGAAAGGCATTTATCATAATCTTGATGTTCACAATGTCTGCCTCGTTTTTTTCTTCAATTTCTTCTTTCAATTCAAGTAAAAACGTTTTTTTCGCACGTAACTGATCTAGAGCGGACTGATACTGGTGATACACTTCCCCTTCTTGTTGATCACTCTGTTCAATACTCGCATAAACGGCCTCCATAAAACGATATTCTGATAGTTTATCATTTACATTAATGGTCGATTCATCCTGATCATTTAACACTTCTGGTGTTTCAATTGTATAAATGTCTTTTAATTGTTTTTGTAATGCAACCATATGCTCTTCGCAAAATTTTTGTACTAACTCATCGTTCATATAACCGACTCCTTTCTTTTTACCCTATTCCCAATAAGTATACAGGAAAAACCGTAAAGTAAAGCGGTCTTTAGAAGAAAAAACAACCACTCCTTAAAAGGAAAGTGGTTGTTAAAAAAAGTGTGCAGGCACATTACGATACCTTAAACCGCATCACCTGTTTTTATAGATCCTATGTATCTTTGTTCATTGCTCTTTCCTTTTAATCCTCTACTACATAATTCAATTTTCCTGATTCATAAACCAATACATCGGCTTATGTCCCGGGACGCGTTGGACCATCTGTTAATTCAGCAACTGAACTTGCAGGTCCAGTACCTGGTCTTGTAGGACCACTTAAATCAATAACAGAAGTTGTTGATAAAACAATCCCCATTGCAACTAGCATTGACACTATCTGTTTCACACCTTCACCCCCTTTTCATCAGTTCCTCTTTCCTGAATCTTTCGTAACGTTGCAAAGAAAATACATACTCTACTTCTTAACATATCAAGCAGCGTCTAGTACTAGGCTATTTCTTTTGAACAGTAAAACAACGTTCATTCTTTAGTATAATGGTTTAGCGAAACACTCTACGGGGTAATTAAATGAGTAGTTACATACGATGCAACCCTGTTACCCCAAGCAGGATCGTGTAATGACCCATCGGCTTTATTAGCCCCCTTGAGACCTCGCTGAAAAGCGGGGTTTTGTTTATTCTCTTTTTAAAAGTATTTACTTTACCAAGCTCCTTGGTCAAAAACACAACTTAATACTTGCCAAGATTATAGTATTATTGATGAAACTGAATACTACCTAACAAAATGAAAAAAGATGCCCTTTGATGCCCTTACAAAATTTACAAACCTCTAGAGGAACATCATCGGGAAATTCTTGTAAAATTCGTGACATTCACGTGATAGTTTGGACGAATACACCGTCACGGATTCTTCAATCCTTAGAAAAACTAGGCTTTAAGAGGCATGTTACATCATGCCGCCCATCACCGAACATTAAGAATTAGCTTATAAAGGGTAGTCATTAGACAAAGGAGAGCTTATATTCTTATATAATTTCAACCTAAGTGTACGTGGAGTTATATTGAGTTATGTAAA
>NZ_SNUX01000001.1:1137349-1160398 GCF_004375095.1 Shouchella oshimensis
AGAAATAAAAATTCGGGTTAGAAAGTATGTCAAAAGTATGTCATATCATACAATTAACTATACCAACTAACCCGAAACGCTTAAAGCATTAAGGGGTTAGAGAGGCATGTTACATCATGCCGCCCATACCACCCATTCCGCCCATGCCGCCCATATCAGGCATGCCGCCGCCTTCGTTTTCCTCAGGCTTATCAGCGATTACAGCTTCTGTCGTTAAGAACATAGCTGATACGCTAGCTGCATTTTGCAAAGCAGAACGTGTTACTTTAACCGGATCAAGAATACCTGTTTCCACCATGTTTACATACTCGCCTGTTGCTGCGTTGTAGCCAACACCTACCGCTTCAGACTTCAATTTTTCAACAATGATAGATCCTTCAAGACCAGCGTTGTGTGCAATTTGACGAACTGGCTCTTCTAATGCACGTAAAACGATATTCACACCAGTTGCTTCGTCTCCAGCCGCTTCAACTGCTTGAACGGCTTTAATCACGTTAATAAGAGCCGTACCACCACCAGCAACAATACCTTCTTCTACTGCTGCACGTGTAGAGTTCAACGCATCTTCAATACGTAGTTTACGCTCTTTCATTTCTGTTTCTGTTGCAGCTCCTACTTTAAGAACTGCTACACCGCCAGATAATTTAGCTAGGCGCTCTTGTAACTTTTCTTTGTCAAAATCAGAAGTTGTTTCTTCTACTTGACCTTTTAGCTGACCAACTCGAGCAGCGATTTGCTCTGGGTTTCCAGCACCTTCAACAATTGTTGTATTTTCTTTCGTTACAACAACTTTGTTGGCACGACCTAGAGAATCAATTGTTGCTGATTTAAGATCAAGTCCTAAATCTTCTGTAATGACTTCTCCACCCGTTAGAATCGCAATATCTTCAAGCATCGCTTTACGACGATCACCGAATCCAGGAGCTTTAACAGCTACTGCATTAAATGTGCCACGTAATTTGTTCACAACAAGTGTTGCTAACGCTTCACCTTCAACATCTTCAGCGATGATAAGGATCGGACGACTTTGCTGAACAACTTGCTCAAGAACTGGAAGTACTTCTTGAATGTTCGAGATTTTCTTATCTGTTATAAGAATATAAGGGTTATCAAGAACCGCTTCCATCTTATCTGAATCAGATACCATGTATGGTGATGCATAGCCACGATCGAACTGCATACCTTCTACTACTTCAAGCTCTGTAGAGAAACCTTTTGATTCTTCAATAGTAATAACGCCGTCGTTTCCTACACGCTCCATTGCTTCTGCAATGATTTGGCCTACTTCTTCGTCAGCTGAAGAAATCGCTGCTACTTGCGCAATTGACTCTTTGCTTTCAATTGGCTTTGAAATGCTAGCTAGCTCTTTTACTGCTGCTGCTGTTGCTTTTTCAATACCTTTACGAATGCCCATTGGGTTCGCACCGGATGTAACATTTTTAAGACCTTCACGAATCATGGCTTGTGCAAGAACTGTAGCAGTTGTCGTACCATCACCAGCAATATCGTTTGTTTTGCTTGCTACTTCTGCAACAAGTTTCGCACCCATATTTTCAAATGCATCTTCAAGCTCAATTTCTTTTGCAATCGTTACACCGTCATTTGTAATCAATGGTGAACCGAATTTTTTTTCTAATACAACGTTACGACCCTTTGGTCCAAGCGTTACTTTTACAGCGTTCGCTAATGTATCTACACCTTTTAGCATTGAGCGACGTGCTTCTTCACTGAACTTAATATCTTTAGCCATTGTATCTGCCTCCTGTATGTTGGTTCGTATTTATTCGTTCTTTATTAGCTTTTAGCCAATGATTGCTAGAACATCGCTTTCGCGAAGAATAAGATAGTCCGTACCTTCATACTTTACTTCTGTACCTGCATATTTTGAGAAGATGATGGAATCGCCTTCTTTTACTTCAAGCGCTACTTTTTCACCGTTTTCTGTTACACGACCTGTACCTACAGCTACGACCTTGCCTTCTTGCGGCTTTTCTTGTGCAGAGTCAGGTAGTACAATCCCACTCGCTGTTTTTTCCTCTGATTGGATTTGCTCAATAATGATGCGATCTCCTAATGGTTTTAACAAGGAAAACACCCTCCTTTGAAGACGTATGTAGTGATTATTATTAGCACTCGTTTATGATGAGTGCTAACACATTTCCTATGATAATCATTCTGCTCGCGTTTTGCAAGAGGTAAGCCTGACTTTTTTTTGGACAGTTTCTTTAAAAAGGGTCTGAAAAGGAAAACGAATGCATAATATGGTATGATGAGTGGGAATTTAGACTGATCACGTGTAAAGGAGTTCGCTTGTGAATAAGATCTATTATAGTTTTGGAATATTGTTTTTCGTTATTATGCAAATTGCTGTAGCGTTTACGCTTGTCGTTGTCTTTCAAGGTGTTTTTACTATGAATAGCGGACTATCCATTCTTCTAGCTCTTCCATTGACCATTGCCATTGCGTTTCTAACGTCACGTATGGTTATTCGAAATACAGTAACGATGCGATATGCACTCGTTGTACTTGCCTATATTGTGATGCAAACCGGACTTGCTTTGGTTGCTTCAACACTACTTGCATCGATTTTCAACGTCACAAATCAAGCTCTTTTAATCGGTCTATCGTCCATACTCTCATTTACTGTCGGTCTTGTTGTCATTCTGCTGATTTTGCGTCGAGATGAACAGCTAGATGGTGGGTTAAGAGGACCAAAAATGAAAACAGGCGAAACCGTTGCTTGGTCCATTATTGGTATTTTTCTAGTATTCGGGACACAAATCGTTGCTGGTTTAATTCAGTCTCTGTTGTTTGGCATTGATCAAGGCTCTGAGAATACAGCAGATTTAGTCGCGATTGCACAAGAATTTTTACCGTTCATTGTTGTTATTGCTGTTATCGGCCCGATCATAGAAGAACTGGTTTTCAGAAAAGCGATATTTGGCTGGCTATATCGCCGCACAAACTTTTTCGTTGCAGGGTTAATTAGTTCTCTTATTTTCGCTGTCATTCATTTTGATTTTGAACATATTCTCATTTACGGAGCAATGGGCTTCGCCTTCGCCTTCCTTTATGTGAAGACAAAACGAATCATTGTTCCAATTATCGCCCACATTGCGTTAAATTCATTTGTCGTTGTTGTTCAAGTACTCTTCATTGATAAAATTAATGAGTTTATGGACACGGCTACTTTCATCTTTACTAGGATTGGAATGATATTATTATGAGGTTCTATGGTTTCTTCTACATTCTACTTGCCTTTCTTTTTGTCTATTTAACGTATATTCAAGTAGAAGCAAATGGGTGGGGGATCTTCCCAGTGATACTGGCTTTTGTAGCGGCAGTCGATTTCTATCTTGGCTGGCAAGCACTTAGACGTCCTACCAAAGATAAATAACATGTAAAAACCGACCGGTTTCTAAACCGGTCGGTTTTTATTTATTTCTTCAATTTGATCGATTGCTTTTCGTACGTCACCCGCATTCATGACGCCTGGCATAACATGAATGGACTCTCCTTCCATCGTCGCTTTTTTACATACCGCGTTTAAATCAGCAGAACCTACGTTAATACCTAAATCGACTAACGATGTAGGTAACTCCACTTTGTAATAAAAAGGTATTAACTGTTCGATTTCGTTCCATTTTTTTTCTAAAGCAAGTTGGACAAGAATGCCATAAGCTACTTTATTTCCGTGTAGTACGTCGTGTGTTTCCTTTATTGCTGTTAAGCCATTATGGATAGAATGGGCGCCTGCAATACGTCCGTATTTGTCTCCAAACCCTCCGACCATGCCACCTAGCATAATGATTGCTTCCACTACTTTACAAAAAGCGCTTGATCCTTTTTTGTCTGCTAACGACTTTATGCTTTCTTCACTTTTTTCAAGTAATACAGACTGACAAAGCTGTGCAGCATAATACGAGATATCGAGTGCTGCACGCTTATCTGTAATGGCACGAAGCTGAACGTCTGCCTCGTACCATTTTGCGAGCGTATCCCCTATTCCAGCAAGAAAAAAAGCTCTTGGTGTTGTAAGCAATACATGTGGGTCTACTAAGAGCAGACTTGCATTCTGTTCATACACATCAAAGTGAGTGTAAACCCCTTCCTCATTATAGATAACTGAAATAGGTGTCCACGGTGCACAATTAGAAGCAAGGGTTGGAATGAGTAGATAAGGCTGAGAAAGGAGATGCGCTGCTCCTTTTACAGTATCCAATAACGTTCCTCCACCAACTCCAATAAGTGCATCAAAGTTTCCGTCCAACGCTCTATCAGCTAATCGTTTCATCTCCGTTATTGTACATTGACCAGCGTAAGCCTCGTATGTTGCTTCAACTTCTTTCAATTCTGGCCAAAAAGAGGCAATGGCTTGCCAAGAAGCATGACCATGAACGACAAGCACACGCTTATACTTTCGTGTTAGTAGCCTTTCTTCTAACTCAGATAAGGCGCCTTCTGCAAAAACATATTCCTGTGGTGCACCACGAACGATGAGCGAGCTCACTGTTCCATCCAGTCTGGCTTTCCAAACCCTTCAAACTCTTCATCAATAACAGCTTCAAATTCCTCAGATTCAATAACCGCTTGAATATCTTGAGCTAGCTGTCCGTCTACGTCTTCAGAACGAACCGCAACCACATTTCGATATTGATCAGCCATATTTTCCAATTCTAATGCCGTTGTTAAATCCAATCCTGCAGAAAGAGCAAAATTCCCTGGTACAGCAGTAAGTGGCTTTTGTCCTACTTCTCTTGGAAGCTGTGCCGCTTCGAGTTCAACAAATTGAAGATTATGTTTGTTTTCATCAATGTCTTGGATGGAAACCGTTAACGGGTCGATTTCGTCTTTGAATGTGATTAAGCCAGCATCTTCAAGCATTAAAAAGGCTCTTGCTCCATTGGTGGGATCATTAGGTATTGCTACTTCGATACCCTCTTCAATGTCGTCTAACGTTTGATACGCTTCTGAATAAATCCCCATTGGGGCAGTTGGTACCGTTAGTAAACTAGCTAAATCCAGATCATTGTTTTCCGCAAAAGCATCTAGATAGACTTGGTGCTGAAATAAATTGGCATCATCAGTGCCATTGGCAAGCTCACGATTAGGAATAATATAATCCTGGTATTCATTGATCGTGACAGAATATCCTTTTTCTTCAAGACCAGGAACAATCGCTTTTGTAAGCATATCGCTATACGGTCCTGCTGTGGCACCAAAACTTATCTCTTGACTATCCTCTCCTGCATTACTGTCACCACATGCACTTAATGTTACTAATGCTCCAAGTGTAGCTACACTCCATACCCAATTGGTTTTCTTCATTTGTCTCTCTCCTTTAGTTATCTACTTTCTTTTATCAGTCGTTTTTGCAATAGAATCTCCAAGTAGTTGCAATACTTGAACAAACGCAATTAAAATCACAACTGTTGAAATCATAATGGTATTGTCGTATCGATAATGACCATAACGGATTGCTAAGTCACCAACACCGCCTCCACCAATCACACCAGCCATTGCTGAATAAGCAACAAGACTAATGACCGTTAAGGTTAATCCTTGAATCATTGAAGCTCTGCCTTCTAAAAACAACACATCTTTAATAATCATCCAGGGTGTGGCACCTGTTGCAACAGCCGCTTCAATCATCCCTTTATCAATCTCTCGCATCGAACTCTCCACGATTCGAGCAAAGAATGGAATGGCTGCTACTGATAGTGAAACACTTGCCGCAACAGGACCAGTTGTCGTTCCAACAATAAGATTCGTAAAAGGATATAACGCAACGAGTAAGATAATAAATGGTATCGATCGTATAATATTAACAAAAACACCTAAAACGCTTTGCACCAGACGATTCTCCCAAAACAAGCCTCGGTCGGTAGCAAACAACACAACACCTAATGGGAAGCCAATCACAATGGCTACAGCGGTAGAGATACTAATCATCAACAAGGTTTCAAGAAATGCACTCCACATTGTAGGCAACATCTCAATTAAGTGGGGAATGTCCATCACGAATCACCTCCACTTCAGCAGAACGTTTTTCAATATAAGCCATCGCTTGTTTAACTGCTCCCGCTTCTCCTTTTAGCTCAAGAATAAAAATACCTAATGGTTTGCCATCAATGTATTCAATTGCACCATGTAGGAAGTTTCCGTTTAATGAAAACTGCTGTAGCATATCTGAAATAATACCTTCTCCAGCAATCTCACCTTTAAACACCACTTTAGCAATCGTTCCCGAAAACTGTGCAAGGGTTCGCTCTGGCACGTTAAACGACACAACATTATCAATAAATTCTTTTGTTAATTCTTCTTTTGGTTCGGCAAATAGATCATATACCTTACCTTGCTCCACAATTTTGCCATCTTGCATAATGGCCATCTTATGACAAATTTCTTTCACAACGTTCATTTCATGTGTAATAAGGACAATGGTTAAACCTAACTCCTTATTCAGCGATTGAAGTAACTGCAAGATGGATTTCGTCGTTGTCGGGTCAAGTGCAGAAGTGGCTTCATCACATAACAAAACACGTGGGTTATTTGCAAGTGCTCTCGCTATACCAACACGTTGCTTTTGTCCTCCGCTTAGCTGAGCAGGGTATGCATCTCGCTTATCGGAAAGGCCAACACGTTTGAGCAGTTCATCAACCCTTGTCGGGACAGCACTCTGTTCCACTCCTGCAGCTTTCAGGGCAAATGCGATATTTCCATAAACAGTCTTCTGATTAATCAAATAAAAATGTTGAAAAATCATTCCAATTTTTAAACGAGCTTCCCGTAGTTTACTTGAATTTAGTTTCGTTAAATCAATACCGTCGACTTTAATGGTTCCGCTCGTTGGACGTTCTAGTAAATTTATACAGCGTAGCAGCGAACTTTTTCCTGCACCTGAATATCCAACAATACCAAATATCTCTCCTTTTTCGACTCTAAACGACACATCCTCCACACCGATAACCGTTCTTTTTTTGCTCTTATATACCTTTGTTAACTCACGCGCTTCAATCATCCACTCACTCCCAAATAAAAATGCTTCTTTCATGATGAAAGAAGCATCGAAAAACCGGTCTATTTTTTCGACTTATCTTCCAGAATTGAATGATTCTGTAGGATTTGGCACCTTCCAAAAAGTGGAGGTTGCTGGACGTCAACGGGCCTATTCCCTCAGTCGCTCTTGATAAGTGTAACGATTTAGTTGTCTTTGTATACTACCGTGTTGCGACTCTTTTGTCAAAACAAAATCTTACCATTTATTGAAAATCACTTTACCTCTCTTCTTCAATTAATCCCTCTTCAATGAGAAAGTCATAGGCAACGATGGCCACACTTTGCCTTTCAATATCAACTTGATAATTCAAGGCTCGCATTCTTTCACTATCCAGAATGTCAGCTAAAGGCTGCAACAGTTGTTCAATTTCTGGATTGTCTTCAAATACATCTAAACGAATTTGTACAGCTGCATTATAAGGAGCAAAAAAGGTGTGATCGTCTTCTAAAATTATTTGGTCATAATCGTCAATTCTTGCATCTGTTTCGTATCCCATTGCTACTTCTAATTCTTCATTGTATAAGGCTTCGTACAATAGCCCAGCATCCATGTATTCAATATTCCCATTTCCAAATTCAAATTCATACGTCTCTTGAAGACCAGGAAGACCATCTGCCCGGTTGGCAAACGCGGCATCGGTCCCCATCCGAATCTCACCTGGATTGTCCTTTACATACTGAGCTAAATCGGATAACGACTGAATCTCTAGCTCTTCTGCCTGTGCACGATTCATGATGAGTGCATACGTATTGTTCACATTCGAAATATTCATCCAGTGAAGTCCATTTTCTCTGTCTACTTCTTGAAGTGTTTCGTATGCTTCCTCAGGGTCTGTGATTGGCTCCATATTTAAATACGTTGCAATGGCTGTTCCTGTATACTCCCAAGACACATCTACTTGACCATTTTCTAAAGCAGAGCGAAGCACATTACTTCCTAGATTCTCTACTTGTCGAACTTGATATCCTGCATCTTCGAGAATAAAATACGTCATTTCTGATAGAAGATATTGCTCTGTGAACGATTTAGCACCTATTGTGATACTGTCCCCGAAGCCTAAGTAGCTACAGCCGCTTAAGGATACGCCTAAGAGGACAACTGAACCACCTATATAACGTCGTAACTTGTTCATCTTTTTCCCCCTTATGCGGTTGCCGTCGCTTTTAAATGAGCTTGCTTTTTCGATACTCGCATACCTTTAGGCGTTAATAAGCGCTCAACGCCTCTTAGCAAATAATCAAAAAAGATCGCTAATAACGTAACTGGTACAGCACCAGAAATAAGGTAGGAATTATCGTACAGTTCTATCCCAGTAAAAATCCACAGTCCTAGTCCGCCTCCACCAATAAAATAAGCAAAAGCAGCAGTTCCAACATTTAAAACAATGGCCGTTCTTAAACCACCGATAATAGCGTATGCTGCATTGGGGACTTCAACTTTAAAGAAGATGTCGATCGGCTTCATCCCCATTCCTCGACCAGCATCGATAAGATCAGGATTTACCGAACTAAAACCGGCAGCTGCATTTCTGAAAATCGGAAGAACAGAATAAATGAATAAGGCAAATACCGCTGGAACAAAGCCAATTCCTAAAATCCCAATCATTAGTGCCACTACAGCTAAACTTGGAATGGTTTGAGCCAGGTTAGCGACATTTGACGTAATCCACTCTGCTCGTCGAAACTTTGGCCTTGTGACAAAAATAGCTAATGGTAGCGCTACTAAAACAGCTACTAACGACGAAACGAGGACAAGCGCCACGTGTTCCCCTAAAAGTCGAAAGAATTCGCCTGATGATTCGTACAGATGAACATACATACCTTCTGATGCTGTCCAGTAAAGAAAGACTGCCACTAGTGAAAACAATAGTATTCGTACACAGTTTGTGACGATGGCTTGTGTCTTCAAGCGATCACCGCCGCTTTGTTTTTTTGATTACCGAGTTTCTGATGAAGGAATTGTTGGATTAAATCAATTGTAATGGCCCCATGTATGTTGTTTTCGTCATCATATACACAAACTTGTTCTGCTTCTTGATTTAATAAAATAGATAGAGTATTTTTCAAATCTGCTTCTAAATGAATTTGTTTTGAATCAGCGATATCTTCATGACATGCTAGTAAACCAATGTCTTCTTTTAACTCATCAACCGTATGAAGGCTAAGCATTTTAATGGCTCGGTCTTTCCCAATAAAATCAGAAACATAAGAGCTACTTGGTTTCATTAAAATTTCCGCTGGTGTACCGTACTGCATAATCTCCCCTTCACGCATCAAGACAATCTTATCGGCCATACGAATGGCTTCATCAATATCATGGCTAACAAACAAAATTGTCTTCTTCACTTTTCGTTGAATGTCTAAAAATTCATCTTGTATATGTTCACGAATCAATGGATCTAGCGCTCCAAATGGTTCGTCCATTAACATAATTGGTGGATCGGCTGCTAATGCTCTCGCTACGCCTATCCGCTGTTGCTGTCCACCAGACAGCTCATTTGGATAACGTTTGCGAAATTCTTTAGAATCGAGTCCAACAAGCTTCATGAGTTCATTGTACCGTTCTTTCTTCTTTTTGCTGCCCCACTTTAATAAGTTTGGAACAACCATCACATTGTCTTCTATTGTCATATTCGGAAACAATCCGTTGCTTTGAATGACATAGCCAATCTTACGACGAAGTTCAATTGTATCTAGCTTTGAAATCGGTTCACCCTCTATTTCAATGTCACCTTCACTTAATGAAACCAACTTATTAACCATGCGTAATAATGTTGTTTTTCCGCACCCAGATGGTCCTAAGAATATGACAATCTCTCCTTCATTCACATCAAAGGAAACATGATTAACTGCGTTCTTATCCCCATTATATGATTTGGTTACCTCTTTAAATGAAATCATGTGTTATCCTCCTTTAATGAATTGTTCCTTTTGGTGTAAACCATTTTTGCAATAGGAGCAAAATAGTATCAGCGATAATCGCAAGTAAAGAAACGAGCACAGCACCAGCAACAATGGAATACATATCTCCACGAGAAATCCCTTGTACAATCAACGAGCCTAGTCCTCCGGCACCAATGAATGCAGCTATGACGCCAATTCCAATATTCATGACAACGGCCGTTCGAATACCTGCCATCATAACAGGCAATCCGTTCGGTATTTCGACTTGAATTAAGCGCTGCATTTTTTTCATACCTAATCCATTTGCTGCATCAATAACATTTGGATCCACATGTTTAATGCCTGTATACGTATTACGAATAATAGGTAGAAGAGAGTAGAGTACAAGAGCTGTTAGTGCGGGGACAAATCCAATACCGTGCCCAATTATGGAGAAGAACGGAATCATAATTCCAAAGAGAGCTAAGCTTGGAATGGTTAAGAGGATTGAAGCTGCTGCTAAAACCGTTTCAGCTAACGTGTCGTTTACGGTTAAATAGATACCTATACTAACACCAATAACAATGGCAATAAGAATCGCCATTCCAACAAGAATGATATGCTCCATCGTTAGATTAAACATGCTTGTGGAATTAATTTTTACAAATTCAATAAATTCGTTCAGTTGAGATCCCTCCTTTTTGTATAGCTTCTTCTTACCCCCTCCCAGCTTCTTTGAAACAAGAAAAAACGACAAAATCTTCAAGATTTCGTCGTTTATTGAGCTTTATTCGGTTGAGATTGAGCGGCTTGCTTATGATGCTTTCGGTACGTTGCTCTTGAAATGGCAATACTAATCTCATACAAAATAAGCATTGGTAGCGTGACTAGTAAGTGTGACATCAGTTCAGGTGGTGTAATTAAACCTGCAATCACTAATAAAACGAAATACGCGTATTTTCGAATTTTTGTTAGCAACTGTGGAGTCACAATCCCAAGTCTCGTTAAAAACATAACCACCACTGGTAGTTGAAATAAGAAGCCAAACGGTATTGTGAGCTGAAATAAAAATGAAAAGTATTCGTTAATTCCATACATTTCATTAATGTCCAATCGATCTGCCATTGTACTCATAAAAGACATCACGTACGGAATGAGAATAAAATAAGCAAACGCAAAACCTGCTAACAAAAGAAAAAATGAAATAGGAATGTAGGCAAGCGTCGCTTTTTGCTCTTCTTCTTTCAACCCTGGTGCCACAAATGCCCAAAGCTGATACAAAATCACCGGTATAATTAAAACAAAGGCAACGAGCATTGCAAAGTTTACATAAATACGCAAAGGATCGGTTAGCCGAAAAGCGTGAAACGGCATATCTGCAGCTAATGGAGCAGCTTGTAAATAGGCTATTACAGGAACTGCCAGCATAAACCCTCCAATGAGGGCAATCACAAAAAAGACGAGGATCACGAGAACCCTGCGTCTTAATTCCACTGCGTGATCCATTATTGACATGTCTGAGAGAGGAATATTCTTTTTATGCTTTTTCTTTTTGAACATTTGCTGGTTTGTTGTCCTCATCATCATCGGCTAAACCTTTTGTGGCATTTTTAAATTCTTTTAGCGTACTACCTGCGGCTTTTCCGAACTCAGGTAGTTTTTTCGGTCCAAAAATGATTAATGCCACAATTGCGATGATAATTAGACTTCCTCCTGATAATGGCATGTATAGAGCCTCCCTTTAAAGTGGATAGTGTTTTAAAAAATATACAAGCGCTTGCAATTCAATCGCAAGGTCAATATGATGAACGCGAATATGTTCAGGTACGGATAATCGTACCGGTGTAAAATTAAGTATACCGCTAATTCCAGCTTCAACGAGCTTGTCCGCACTACTTTGTGCTTGGGAGGCAGGTACTGTTAAAACAGCAATTGATGTGTCCTTAATCCCCGTTTCATCCAGCTTGTTCCAATCATAAATTGGAACCTCACCAATCGTTGTCCCGATCTTCTTTTCATCTACATCAAAGGCATGGGTCATGACGGTGCTATTATTCTTAGAGAAATTGTATTGCAACAAGGCTGTCCCTAAGTTCCCGACACCAACGAGAATGACATTCGTTCTCTCATCTTGATCTAATGTGTCTCGAAAAAAAGAGAGGAGATACTGTACATTGTAACCATAACCCTTCTTTCCTAACGCACCAAAATAAGAAAAATCTCTACGTATTGTCGCTGAGTCGACTTTTAACGCTTGACTCAATTCCGTCGAAGATACTCGTTGCTTGCCTGATGTATGAAGATTCTCTAGAAACCGATAATAAAGCGGCAAGCGTTTTGCTGTTGCTTGTGGAATCTTTAGTTGGTCTGATTTCATGTCCGCCCCTTTCCGAGCATCAAGCTACATAAGCAACCTGCTTCCCCTCTATTGTACACCATTTTTCGTAAAATGAAAGAGCTGCTACCGAATGATTTGTTGTTGTTTGTTCATCACTTGATGTAAACTGGTGACAGATAGAAATCTGTAGTAAAGGTTGACGAACTATGATTGTATTGCAATGCGTAAACGTCTCAAAAGCATTCGGCGCTGAGCCGATTTTAGAAAATGTGAAGTTAGAAGTACAAACAAATGAACGTGTCGCTTTAGTAGGGCGTAATGGAGCCGGTAAATCAACGTTACTTAAAATGATTGTTGGTGAGATGAGTATTGATTCAGGAGAAATTGTCATTCCTAAAACCGTCGAGATTGGCTATTTATCTCAACATACCGATTTGCGAACAAGTAAGACCATTTGGGATGAAATGCTCAGTGTCTTTGCACCGCTTCTTAAAATGGAGCACCATTTACGCCATCTCGAAACCAAAATGGCAACGGACATGCCGGAGCATGAATATACGAAATTACTAAAAGAATATGACCAATTACAAAATGATTTTAAGGAGCAAGGCGGCTATCAATATGAAGCCGATATACGTGGCGTATTAGCTGGTCTTCACTTCCAGCAATTCGATTATGCAACGCCTATTTCTACCTTGTCAGGTGGTCAAAAAACAAGACTTGCTTTAGGAAAATTGCTCTTATCAAGACCAGAACTTCTCGTTCTTGATGAACCAACAAACCACTTAGATATGGTTACTCTTACGTGGCTAGAAAATTACTTGAATAGCTACCCTGGTTCAATTCTAGTCGTTTCCCATGACCGCTTCTTTCTGGACCGATTAACCACAAAAGTTGTTGAACTCTCTCGTAATCAAACAACGACCTATCACGGAAACTACACGTATTATCTGGATGAGAAAGCAAAGCGATACGAGCAAGAACGGAAGCAATATGAGAAACAGCAAGCTGAAATTGAGAAGCTTGAAACGTTTGTTGCCAAAAACTTAGTACGAGCTTCAACAACGAAACGAGCACAGAGCCGAAGAAAACAGCTGGAAAAAATGGAGCGTCTCGATCGACCTCAAGGAGACGAAAAATCGGCTTCGTTCGGTTTTGACATTATCCGTCAATCTGGTAACGATGTGCTATCAATTCGTGATCTTAAAATAAAGTACGAAGATCATACTGTCTTTTCACATGTTGACCTCTCGTTAACAAGAGGAGAATCAGTTTGTTTGTTAGGGGATAATGGAACTGGTAAAACAACGTTGCTCAAAGCGGTTACAAAGCAATTAACACCTAACTCAGGGGATATCTTATTTGGTAGCAATGTTTCTATCGGTTATTATGATCAAGAGCATGCCAAACTTCAAAGCAATAAAACCGTCTTACAAGAGGTGTGGGACGAGTTTCCAGGAACTATAGAAAAAGATATACGCAGTTTACTCGGGTTATTTTTATTTAGTGGAGATGATGTATTAAAGAGTGTTTCATCTTTAAGTGGTGGCGAAAAAGCACGGGTGGCTCTTGCTAAGCTCATGATGGTAAAAGCAAATTTACTTATTTTAGATGAACCGACAAACCACTTAGATTTGGATTCAAAAGAAGTGCTAGAAGAGGCTTTAATGGATTACCCAGGAACCATTCTTTTTGTCTCGCATGACCGTTACTTTATTAATCGCATTGCTTCTCGAGTGGTTGAACTAGATAAAGGAAAGACAACTAGCTATCTTGGTGATTACACGTATTATTCAGAGAAAAAGAAAGAAATGGCAGAACGTGCTGCGATAGAGGAAGAAAAAACAGCGCAATCACCACTTCGTACAGAACAAAAAGAAAAAACAAATTACCAACAAGATAAAGAAGCAAAACGAGCTGAACGACAAAAAGAAAGACGCCTAAGTGCAATTGAAGAACAGCTAGAGAAGCTTGAAGCAGCAAATGCTGAACTTGAAGCACAACTACTTGAGCCAGCAGTCTATTCTGATCATGTAAAAGCAAAAGCTATTCAAGATCAGCTTTCTGAAAATGAAATAGAAATGGAACAGCTTATGGAAGAATGGGAATCACTTGAACAAGAATGAGTAAAGGTAAAAGGGCTTGGATGTAGATCCAAGCCCTTTTTTAAGCAAACGATTGTAACGGCATACCGGGGCGACCATTCATACTGAGATCCCCTCTTGCTCCACTTAGCCACATCTGATGTGCGCAAGCCCCAATCATAGCGGCATTATCTGTACATAAGTGTAACGGTGGGATAACAAGTTCTACTTTATTCGCTAAACGATTCTCCAACGCTTGACGTAACCCTTTATTTGCCGCAACGCCGCCAGCTACCAGTACTTGCTTTGGTTGAAATTCATCATACGCTGTCACCGTTCGAGTTACAAGCACATCGGTTACACTCTCTTGAAAGCCTTTCGCAAGTGCAGCGAAGTTCGTATCAATTCCTTTTTGCTGGTCATTGTGAATTCGATTTAACACTGCTGATTTTAACCCACTAAAGCTAAAATCGTAACTTCCCTTTTCAAGCCACGATCGCGGCAGTTTAATTTCTTCTGTCGCCTCTAAAGCTAACTTCTCCACATTCGGACCACCAGGATATGGTAGCTTCATTGCCCGGGCTGCTTTATCATATGCTTCACCTACAGCATCATCACGTGTTTGCCCAATAGGCTCAAACACCCCATCTTCTTTCATCAAAATGAGTTCTGTGTGTCCGCCAGAAGCAACAAGAGCCAGCAAAGGGAATTGCATCGGTTGTACAAGTTGATTAGCGTAAATATGACCTGCAATATGATGAACCCCAATTAACGGAAGTTGGTGGGCAAATGCAATCGCTTTTGCCGTGTGTATCCCAACAAGTAATGCACCAACTAATCCTGGTCCTTCTGTTACGGCAACTGCTGTTAAATCAGAAAATGTGACTTCTGCTTTTTCTAACGCTTCTTCCACAACAGCTGTAACAGCTTCTACATGATGCCTAGAGGCTACTTCAGGGACAACCCCTCCGAACCTTGCATGACTTTCCATTTGAGTAGCAACAACATTCGCTAGTATTGTCGTACCGTCTTTAATTACAGCAGCTGCGGTTTCGTCACAGCTGGTTTCAATTGCTAATATGATCGTCATTTAACCTCACCCACATTACCCATGCATCTTCTTGATTATCTGCATAATAATTTTTTCGTATTCCTACTTGTGAGAATCCTAATTTATGATAGAGCCCCTGTGCGATCTCATTTGATGCCCTTACTTCTAATGACAATGTCTGTGCATCTACAATCTTCAACCATTCCATAATGGAGCGAAGTAAGTACTCGCCATACGAATGGCCTCGATGCTTTTTAAGAATAGCGATGTTTGTGATTTGCACTTCATCCAACACGTTCCAAAGCCCGCAATAACCAACAATCTGTTTGTTCACAACGAGCACAAAATAATGGGCATACTTATTTCGAACGAGTTCTGCTTCGAATGCTTCTCTCGTCCAAGGAGTCGTAAATGCTTCTGTTTCGATTGTTAATACAGCATCGATGTCTAAAACATTCATCCTCCTGACTTCGACATCAGGATTCATTTCTTTGTTGCTGTTCATGCTGCCAGTTCACCTCCGCTTCAGGTAAGCGGTGATAGTCTGGCGTGAACCCATGAATATTGTCCACAGGCTTTTTCTCTTGTGCAAGTGCACATAATGCCCCTGCACGCGCACTAGGTAATGACTTTTGTGCAAATTGTGCTAGATGCCCAAGCTCTGTTTCAATTTTTTCGCTATGGAGAGCAACATCTTCACCAACAAATAAAATGGTTTGATTTTGTGTTCTAAGCTTATCTAACAAAGCCGTTAATGTGATATGACTTTCCTCTACAACTTCTTCTAGTGAACCAGTAGACTTTGATTGGTAAACCGCAGAAAAGACGGTTCCTCTTCTTGCGTCAATTAGAGGCACAACCAGTCCATTAAAATATCTTCCGACTTGCGCCATCACTTCAAGAGTCGAAACAGCGATTAACGGTAGATTTAAAGACCATGCCAATGTTTTTGCTGTTGTAACGGCCATTCTCACTCCAGTATAAGATCCTGGCCCTTTTGCAACGGCAACTCCATCAAGATCATTTGGCTTAATGTCAACATCGTTTAACACCCTCTCCACCGTAGGCATTAAGCGAAGGGCATGGTTTTTCTTTAACATTGTCGAATATTCAGCGATTACTACACCATCTTTACTAACTGATACGCCTAGTCGGTAAGAAGACGTATCAATTCCTATTATCGTTGTCATTCATCCATTCCTCCAAACGCCTTAGATGTGATGACCCTTGCGCTTGTATGATAATATCACGCTCTGTCTCACTACTTTTTTTTATGGTGAAGGAAAAATACTGAGCTGGAAGTAAATCTTGGATAAGGTGTGCCCATTCAATGACAGTCACGCCACTTCCTTCTAGATATTCTTCAAGCCCAAGTTCGTCAGCTTCTTCTCCAACACGATACACATCCATATGATACAAAGGCAATCGTCCTTCATATTCTTTAATAATAGTAAACGTTGGACTTGTTATCATACGATCGACGCCAAGACCTTTTCCTAAGCCTTTTACAAAATGAGTCTTCCCTGCCCCTAAGTCACCTGCTAATAAAATACAGTCACTTGGCTGCAGAAAAGCAGCAAATGACGAGGCAAGAGTCATTGTATCTTCAACGGAAAACGACTTTACTTCTATTAACTGCATTCTCCCCACACTCCACTAGCTAAAATGATTGTAGCCACCTTTTGCTAACAAGGTTTCTACATTCGCTGATTTCATTATGACGCTTGCGTTACCTGCACGAACAAATCCAATGTCAAACAGAGTGATTGATCCACTTTTTTGCAACTGTGCAAATGTTTCTTCCGACGTTGTTCCGATTAATTGAAAATCTTCTCCACCATTTAGTAGCCAATGAAGCTTTTGAGAATGATCAACATCTTGCAAGTCAGGTAAGATTGGATGCAATTTCTCTTGGTCCACTACAATTTGTACATTACTCGCCTCTGCCAATTCCATCGCTTCACTCGATAAGCCGTCGCTTACATCATTTAAAGCAATTCGCTTTCCCAAGCTAGCTAGGTACGTGCCACTACTAATTTGCGGCTCTGGCTCTTGATGAGCACGAATACAACTACGTTCCACATCTGTAAATGAGTTATCTTTTTCCTTCTGCTGAAGTAGCTCTAGTCCAGCAGCCGACTTCCCGATCGGACCCGTTACGAATAGCACATCCCCTGGCTTCGCTGAACTTCTTTTTAACGCATGTCCTTCTCGAACATTGCCAATGGCTGTAACGGATAAGACAAGTTGGTCTTTACTCGAAACCGTATCGCCGCCAATCAAATCCATTTTGTAGAGCTCTGCAAGCTCATTCATCCCTGCATAGATGTCTTGTAATTCATGTTCTGACCAAGACTCCGAAACAGCGATGGTAACAAGATAATACATCGGATTAGCACCCATTGCTGCTAAATCGCTTATATTAATGGCCAACGCTTTTCGGCCAATTTGAAAGGGGCTTAAAGTATCTCTACGAAAATGAATTCCTTCCACCATTGCATCAACACAGACCACTTGTTCTGTGGCAGCTGACGTTTTGTAGACGGCAGCATCATCGCCTATTCCGATTGTTAGTTGCTGTTGGAAACGATTCGTAGGTGTAATGCTTTTTATAAAAGAAAATTCATCTCTCACTATCTGCACACTTCCCTTTGAATAAATAAAAAAACCGAGAGGGCATCTCGGTTCATTGGTATTGCGGGGGGCGGATTTGAACCACCGACCTTCGGGTTATGAGCCCGACGAGCTACCAGACTGCTCCACCCCGCGTCGTTATAAAGTTTAGAAGATATCCTTCTCATGTAGAAGAGATGTTCTTGCTGTGTTGTTTGCTTTAGTCTTTCTAACAACAGAAATAAATATACCATATTCCTTTACATTGTACAAGCTTTTTTACAGAAAAAACTTCTTGTCATTTTTGTGAAAGAGGAGTATCATATGAAAAATAAACACATACTAGTAATCTTTGAGGAGATGTTCGTATGAAAAAAGCGTTTCGACTAATGGTTTTAACACCGATGGGACTGCTTTTAGGAGTACTACTATTGCCCGCATTTCTTGTTACGGACATAGCACTATTTTCACAGTTTATTGATTCTATTATTATTGGCAATCAAAAGTCATAATAAATCAGCACCGTTAAAACGGTGCTGATTTTTTTTATGCTTGATTCAGTGCTTGTAAAAAATCTGTTTCGATATCCCTGCTATCTTCAATACCAACTGAAATCCGAACATCTTGAGGACTTATGCCAAGAGCTTCTCTTTTCTCTTGAGGGACAGAACGGTGAGACGTTCCAACTGGATAAGAGATTGATGTCTCTACCCCCGCCAACGTCGGCGCAATTTTTACAAATGAAAAGCTCGAAAAGAATGTATCGACGTTTACCTCTTCCTTCAAACGCATTGTTACAATAGCGCCATTTCCATGTTCAGATAATCCTTTAGGGTAATACACGTGATCCACTTGTGGCTGTTTCTTCAAAAAAGCAGCAAGCTTCTCTGCATTTGCACACTGTCTCTCCATTCGTAAGCCTAACGTCTTTAGACCTCTACATGCTAGCCATGCTTCAAATGGGCTTAATGTAGCACCCATCGTAATAACAAGCTGCTTTACTCGCTCCATAAGAGCTTTACTACCAACCACCACGCCAGCTGTGACGTCACTGTGGCCACCTAAATACTTCGTTGCACTATGGATAACAAGATCAACATTTTGATGAACAGGCTTAATAAGAAAAGGAGTTGCAAACGTATTATCCACAATAACACGTAGTTGATGACCTTTTGAAAAGGTTACAACGTTTTCTAAATCCTCTATTCGTACATGAGGGTTTGTGACCGATTCACAAAAGAAAGCCTTCGTATTCGATCTCAATTCTTTTTTCCAATCTCCATTCGATTGAACAAAACTAACATCAATACCAAACGTTTGTAGCTCCTGTTCAAACAATGTATATGTACCACCATAAACATCAAGAGCAGCTAGAAGATGATCGCCTGCCTGACAAACTGATAACACGGCGCACATGATTGCAGACATACCTGATGATGTCGCAATACCATCTTCCATTTCTTCTAGTAACGCTACTCCTTTTCCTAAATCTTCAGTGTTCGGATTGCCGTAACGGGAATATAAGTAATCTTTCTCTCCTGTAAAGTAAGATTCCATATCATTTAAGTTCTCAAATACAAAAGCAGATGTTTGATAAATCGGTCTTGCTTTACTCTTATTTTTCGTTGTGTCTTTTTTTGTAAAATGAACCGACTGCGTATTAAAGTAACGCTCTTTTCCCTCCACACCATCAAGCCCTTTCTCTCTTTAAAATAAAATAACAAAACCTAGTCCAAATCCGAGCATTGAACCAATGACCGTTACAATAATGTAACTTATTCCTTTTATCCACTCCTTATCAAGAAAGCCTTGTAATGCTTCCAAACTAAACGTAGAAAAAGTTGTAAACCCGCCACACAAA
The DNA here is from genome assembly GCF_004375095.1 of Shouchella oshimensis. Lineage (NCBI taxonomy): Bacteria > Bacillati > Bacillota > Bacilli > Caryophanales > Bacillaceae > Shouchella > Shouchella oshimensis. The sequence continues at coordinate 1,157,239 of NZ_SNUX01000001.1, forward strand.
TAAAGTATAAACAGCTCAAAAACTGAAGACGGTTTTGCTGCTACGGCAACACCTAAAACTGTACTCCCAACAATGTTTATGAATGCGATCACTGTAAAGCAACGAGACCACTTATAATGGAGGGTTAAGAATTCTCCGATAATAAAACGAAGAAAAGCACCGGTTCCCCCACCTATTGAAACAAGAAGAAGTGTTGTTAGCAAACCGCCACCTTCTTACCTACAACCATTCCTAGCCATGCTAAAAGAATTCCTCCACATACGGATGAAAAAACGTATACTAGTGCTAGAAGCCAATTTTCAGTCATGAATGAGAAGAAATCAGCTATAAATGTAGACATGGTCGTATAGCCACCAATAAATCCTACGGTTGTTCCTTTCTTCACAAAAGATGGTACTCTTTTTCTTGTATTTAGCGCCTGTACAGCCCATCCCATTAGAAAACAGCCTGATACATTAGCCAATAGCACTCCTAACCATTCATGATGAGGAACGAAAAGAATAAGCATATATCTAGATATGCCACCTAAAGCACCACCTATTATAACGGCCATATATGTGAGAATTCCGTGCATGAAACACCACCTAGAAAAGTTAAACTGATTTTACTACAAGCAACACGTTTCCACAACATCTTTAGCATGCTCAACTGAAAAGAGAAATAGACTATAAAGAAAGGTGTGATCCTTAATGGGAATTGTTCTACTCAAGTTAAGTATTGCGTTATTTTCAGGTTTTTTAATTGGCATTGATCGCCAAATTAAACATAAGCCACTAGGATTAAAAACAAGTATGGTAATCTGTATTGCAAGTTGTTTAATTACCATTGTTTCGGTTGAGGCTTATATATACTTCTCTAGCACCGACCAAGCAAGACTGGCAATGGACCCTATGCGATTAGCCGCACAGATTGTAAGTGGAGTTGGCTTTCTTGGCGCTGGGGTTATTCTAAGACGTAGCAACGACGTTATCTCAGGATTAACAACGGCTGCAATGATTTGGGCTGCGTCGGGAATTGGTATAGCAATTGGAGCAGGCTTTTACATAGAAGCTTTTCTATCGGTCTTGCTTATTCTAGTTGCCGTAAATGTCATTCCAGCCTTACTAAAAATCATCGGACCTACTTCTTTAAGCCAAACAGATGTCTCATTAAAAGTAGTCATGTCAGAAGAAGCAACTTCAACGCACCTCATTAAAAGCTTACAACACAGAGAAAAAAAATGGAAAAGCCGTAAAGAAAAGAATATTATTATTCACGATGTAAAGATTAGAGATATTGAAGAAAATAAACAGCAGCTTGATATCTTGCTCTCGATTCCGCGCACAATGTATATGACACAACTGTATGATATGGTAAAGAAAATTGACCATGTTCTATCTGTCGCCATTGAACAAAAATAATGGCTCTAGCTATAGAAAATTTTGTTTTCAATGTATATACTGTAACTAAAGTCTGATTTAGGAATGAAGATATGGACGTATTAAAAGAATTTATTATGCAATATGGCTATTTCGGCGTTTTTGTTTCATTAGTAGCCGGCATTATTGGCCTTCCTGTCCCTGACGAAGTATTATTAATCACATTTGGCTATTTATCCTATATTGATTATTTTCATATAAGTACCACAGTTCTTGTCTGCTTTCTTGGATCGGTAATAGGCATGTCAATATCGTATTTTCTCGGCATTAAACTAGGCGCTCCTTTTTTAGAAAAATATGGTCCACGATTTTATTTTTCGATTAAAAGGCAGCGCTCGATCCAGCAATTGCTGAATAAACATGGAAAATGGTTTATTTTATTGGGGTTTTTCATTCCTGGTGTTAGGCATTTAATGGGCTATTTATCAGGTATTGCAAAGTTCAGCTACAAATCCTACATCTGTCTCACATCTATTGGTAGTGCATTATGGGCATCGCTCTTCGTTTTTACTGGTTACGGATTAGGAGTCAGGTGGCTTTTCATACGTGAAGATATATATGCCCATAAGATGTTATACACATCGCTCTTTTCAACCCTATTTATCCTTTCACTTATAACGTATTTTATTTTTAAATCCATCTCTGTAAATAAGAAGAAGCTAGTAAGAAAAGAACACTAATTTTCTCCCGTAAAGTGAATGCTTATACCTGCATTCACTTTTTTATTCGCTTTTTCTAAAACTTCCTGCCGAAGCGCAGCTCTTTTGCGCCTTTCTTTCTACGCAAAAAAAAGACACCTTTTCAGGTATCTTTCTCATTGCCTGGCAACGCCCTACTGCTCCACGGTGATTTTCTTCGAGGACGTTTCTCTCGTTGATGGGTCCCCGATGCTTCCCATGAGGCTTTTACGAAAACAACCCTTTCGTCTCACTGGGGGATGCACGCTGCTTTCCTTCGATGTTTTTTCATGGTGGGTTTTTTTATTGTGCTTGCATGTTAAAACGGTTTTCTTTGTTGGCTCGCTTCTGCCGAAGCGTAGCTCTTTTGCGCCTTTCTTTCTACGCAAAAAAAAAGACACCTTTTCAGGTGTCTTTCTGATTGCCTGGCAACGTCCCTTGGCTCCAGGGTGGTTTTCTTCGAGGGCGTTCCTCTCGTTGATGGGTCCCCGATGCTTCCCATGAAGCTTTTACGAAAACAACCCTTTCGTCTCACTGGGGGATGCACGCTGCTTTCCTTCGATGTTTTTTCATGGTGGGCTTTTTTATTGTGCTTGCATGTTAAAACGTGGTTGGCTCGCTTCTGTCGAAGCGCAGCTCTTTTGCTGCCTTTCTTCTCTACGCAAAAAAAAGACACCTTTTCAGGTGTCTTTCTCATTGCCTGGCAACGTCCTACTGCTCCACGGTGGTTTTCTTCGAGGACGTTCCTCTTGTTGATGGGTCCCCGATGCTTCCCATGAGGCTTTTACGAAAACAACCCTTTCGTCTCACTGGGGGATGCACGCTGCTTTCCTTCGATGTTTTTTCATGGTGGGCTTTTTTATTGTGCTTGCATGTTAAAACGTGGTTGGCTCGCTTCTGTCGAAGCGCAGCTCTTTTGCGCCTTTCTTCTCTACGCAAAAAAAAGACACCTTTTCAGGTGTCTTTCTCATTGCCTGGCAACGTCCTACTCTCACAGGGGGAAGCCCCCAACTACCATCGGCGCAAAAGAGCTTAACGACCGTGTTCGGCATGGGAACGGGTGTG
>NZ_SNUX01000002.1:0-3096 GCF_004375095.1 Shouchella oshimensis
TGGTTCTTTGAAAACTAAATCATAATCAATCAACTCAAATTAGTTTTGTTCATCGGTGTTACAACTGTTTGAACGAGACGTCAAGAATTCATAAACCTTTTAGGTTAACCAATTGCTTCGTTGAAGCAACAATGGATAAGTTAGAAAGGGCGCACGGTGAATGCCTTGGCACTAGGAGCCGATGAAGGACGCGACGAACAGCGATATGCTTCGGGGAGCTGTAAGTAAGCTTTGATCCGGAGATTTCCGAATGGGGGAACCCACCATCCGTAATGGGATGGTACTCCTGCCTGAACACATAGGGCAGGGTGAGGCAGACCCGGGGAACTGAAACATCTAAGTACCCGGAGGAAGAGAAAGCAAATGCGATTTCCTGAGTAGCGGCGAGCGAAACGGAATCAGCCCAAACCAAGAGGCTTGCCTCTTGGGGTTGTAGGACACTCTATACGGAGTTACAAAGAAACGGAGTAGGTGAATTGTCTGGAAAGACAAGCCGAAGAAGGTAACAGCCCTGTAGCTGAAACTTCGTTTCCTCCAGAGTGGATCCTGAGTACGGCGGGACACGTGAAACCCCGTCGGAATCCGGGAGGACCATCTCCCAAGGCTAAATACTCCCTAGTGACCGATAGTGAACCAGTACCGTGAGGGAAAGGTGAAAAGCACCCCGGAAGGGGAGTGAAAGAGATCCTGAAACCGTGTGCCTACAACTAGTCAGAGCCCGTTAACGGGTGATGGCGTGCCTTTTGTAGAATGAACCGGCGAGTTACGATAACGTGCAAGGTTAAGCTGATGAGGCGGAGCCGTAGCGAAAGCGAGTCTGAATAGGGCGAGTGAGTACGTTGTCGTAGACCCGAAACCGGGTGATCTACCCATGTCCAGGGTGAAGGTCGGGTAACACCGACTGGAGGCCCGAACCCACGCATGTTGAAAAATGCGGGGATGAGGTGTGGGTAGGGGTGAAATGCCAATCGAACTCGGAAATAGCTGGTTCTCCCCGAAATAGCTTTAGGGCTAGCCTCGAGTGATGAGTTTTGGAGGTAGAGCACTGATTGGACGAGGGGTCCCCACAGGATTACCGAATTCAGTCAAACTCCGAATGCCAAAAACTTTAACTCGGGAGTCAGACTGCGAGTGCTAAGATCCGTAGTCAAGAGGGAAACAGCCCAGACCATCAGCTAAGGTCCCCAAGTATACGTTAAGTGGAAAAGGATGTGGAGTTGCTTAGACAACCAGGATGTTGGCTTAGAAGCAGCCATCATTGAAAGAGTGCGTAATAGCTCACTGGTCGAGTGACTCTGCGCCGAAAATGTACCGGGGCTAAACGTATCACCGAAGCTATGGCAATCCCAGTAGGGATTGGGTAGGGGAGCGTTCCAAGGACTGTGAAGCTAGATCGTGAGGACTAGTGGAGTGCTTGGAAGTGAGAATGCCGGTATGAGTAGCGAAAAGAGGGGTGAGAATCCCCTCCGTCGAAAGCCCAAGGTTTCCTGAGGAAGGCTCGTCCGCTCAGGGTTAGTCGGGACCTAAGCCGAGGCCGAAAGGCGTAGGCGATGGACAACAGGTTGATATTCCTGTACCACCTCGTATTTGTTTGAACGATGGGGGGACGCAGAAAGGTAGGGTGAGCGCGCCGCTGGCTGTGCGCGTCGAAGCATGCAAGGCTGGAACATAGGCAAATCCGTGTTCCGTGAAGGCTGAGCTGTGACCGTGAAGGACCCAAGGGTCCGAAATCCCTGATCCTCCGCTGCCGAGAAAAGCCTCTAGTTAGAATACAGGTGCCCGTACCGCAAACCGACACAGGTAGGCGAGAAGAGAATTCTAAGACGCTCGGGAGAACTCTCGTTAAGGAACTCGGCAAAATGACCCCGTAACTTCGGGAGAAGGGGTGCTCTATTAGGGTGTTAAAGCCCGAGAGAGCCGCAGTGAATAGATCCAAGCGACTGTTTAGCAAAAACACAGGTCTCTGCGAAGCCGTAAGGCGAAGTATAGGGGCTGACACCTGCCCGGTGCTGGAAGGTTAAGAGGAGGGGTTATCCCGTAAGGGAGAAGCTCTGAATTGAAGCCCCAGTAAACGGCGGCCGTAACTATAACGGTCCTAAGGTAGCGAAATTCCTTGTCGGGTAAGTTCCGACCCGCACGAATGGTGCAACGACTTGGATACTGTCTCAACGAGAGACCCGGTGAAATTATAGTACCTGTGAAGATGCAGGTTACCCGCGACAGGACGGAAAGACCCCATGGAGCTTTACTGTAGCTTGATAGTGAGTGTTGGTACCATTTGTACAGGATAGGTAGGAGCCTTGGAAGCCGGAGCGCTAGCTTCGGTGGAGGCGTCGGTGGGATACTACCCTGATGGTGCTGACATTCTAACCTCGACCCGTGATCCGGGTCAGGGACATTGTCAGGTGGGCAGTTTGACTGGGGCGGTCGCCTCCTAAACAGTAACGGAGGCGCCCAAAGGTTCCCTCAGAATGGTTGGAAATCATTCGTAGAGTGCAAAGGCATAAGGGAGCTTGACTGCGAGACCTACAAGTCGAGCAGGGACGAAAGTCGGGCTTAGTGATCCGGCGGTGCCGTATGGAAGGGCCGTCGCTCAACGGATAAAAGCTACCCTGGGGATAACAGGCTTATCTCCCCCAAGAGTCCACATCGACGGGGAGGTTTGGCACCTCGATGTCGGCTCGTCGCATCCTGGGGCTGAAGTAGGTCCCAAGGGTTGGGCTGTTCGCCCATTAAAGCGGCACGCGAGCTGGGTTCAGAACGTCGTGAGACAGTTCGGTCCCTATCCGTCGCGGGCGTAGGAAATTTGAGAGGAGCTGTCCTTAGTACGAGAGGACCGGGATGGACATACCGCTGGTGTACCAGTTGTTCCGCCAGGAGCATCGCTGGGTAGCTACGTATGGACGGGATAAGTGCTGAAAGCATCTAAGCATGAAGCCCCCCTCAAGATGAGATTTCCCATGGCGTAAGCCAGTAAGACCCCTTAGAGATGATGAGGTTGATAGGTCAGAAGTGGAAGTGTGGCGACACATGGAGCGGACTGATACTAATCGGTCGAGGGCTTATCCTAAATTTCTTGAGTTTGAGTATGATGAT
>NZ_SNUX01000002.1:3106-76453 GCF_004375095.1 Shouchella oshimensis
CCATGGCGTAAGCCAGTAAGACCCCTTAGAGATGATGAGGTTGATAGGTCAGAAGTGGAAGTGTGGCGACACATGGAGCGGACTGATACTAATCGGTCGAGGGCTTATCCTAAATTTCTTGAGTTTGAGTATGATGATTGGATTTAGTTTTGAAAGAATCACCGATTCTTTTTAACAAGAAGGGACTATTCCCTTTTAGAATGAGTTTTACAAAGAGCAACAAGAAGATCGAGGACTAGAAGTGCTTGAAGGAAGGAGCGTACTTGCGTACGTGACTGACAGAAAGACACAAATAGGACGAAGAGATTCACCGTTGATCTGACGTCAAAATAAGTCTGGTGGCAATAGCAAAGAGGTCACACCCGTTCCCATGCCGAACACGGTCGTTAAGCTCTTTTGCGCCGATGGTAGTTGGGGGCTTCCCCCTGTGAGAGTAGGACGTTGCCAGGCAATGAGAAGACACCTGAAAAGGTGTCTTTTTTTGCGTAGAAAGAAAAGCGCAAAAGAGCTGCGCTTCGGCAGAAGTGAGGCAACCAAAAAAGTAATCATATGAAACGAGCACAATAAAAAAGAACAACATGAAAAAACATCGAAGGAAAGCAGCGTGCTTCCCCTGTGAGACGAAAGGGTTGTTTTCGTGAAGCCTCATGGGAAGCATCGGGAACCCATCAACAAGAGGAACGCCCTCGAAGAAAACCACCGTGGAGCTGTAGGACGTTGCCAGGCAATGAGAAAGACACCTGAAAAGGTGTCTTTTTTTGCGTAGAAAGAAAGGCGCAAAAGAGCTGCGCTTCGGCAGATCAGATCGCACAGTGAAGCGGTTTGACGTTTAGTAAACAGCCGTTTAAGACAAGTGATTCGCAGTTTTCTTATTGAACCTCTCTTCTAATATGTTATAGCGATACTCAAAAATTTCTTCTAATCGACTCTTGACGGTTATCGAATGTGCAAGCTGTCCAATAAAGTGAAAAGGTAAGCTGTAATGGACGATGTCAGTCATCTTCACACCTTTTTCTGTTTCTGAAAAATGATGCTGGTGGTGCCATAGCTTAAATGGTCCAAATCGTTGTTCATCAATAAAATAAGATTGGTCGACTACTTGAGTAATTTCCGTTACCCACGTTAAAGGAATAGAAAGTAGAGGGCTAACCTTATACGTAATTAGTTGTCCTGGATAAATGTGCTCTCCAGGAGAATTGGTAATTGTGAATTTCATATAACTAGGTGTAATAGCTTGGAGATTTTCAGCACTAGAAAAAAAAGCCCAAGCATCATCTAGAGAGATAGCTAACAGTTGTTCGCGTTTTAACATGTACACTCGCATAAATATGCACCTTCCTAACAGGAAAAACAATACCCTTTTAAAAAAAATTAAAACAAGATAGTGGAATCTAGTCTAGAAGATGTCGGCTTGGTCATAATAGAGATAGTTAGTTGTTGAAGTTTTTAATTAAACAGCTTATAATAAAGCTATTAATAGTCAAATATAGTCAAAGTCAATGTTGTCCTTTCCTAGGAGGGTTGATTGATGAGTAATATAACGGACTTAATTGAACAATATTTAAAAATGACATTGACTCGTAGCGGAAAAGAATTGTTGGAAATAAAGCGGAGTGAACTGGCGAAACAGTTTCAATGTGTGCCATCCCAAATTAATTATGTAATTAGTACGCGTTTTACTTTGGAAAAAGGGTATATAGTGGAAAGTAAGCGAGGTGGTGGCGGTTATATTCGCATCACGAAAGTAGAGTCACATGAGGATGCCGCTTTATTTAATCATATGCAAAGTTTAATTGGCTTGAAAATTGACCAACAAACCGCGCAAAATATTGTGTTTCGTCTTTATGAAGAAGAGGCGATTACAAAACGCGAGGCGAAAATCATGTCTAGCATATTAGAGAGAGAGCTTTACAAATCCACAATAGAACATCGAGATGAAGTTCGTGCTAATCTTTTAAAAGCAATGATAGAGACGCTCAAATATACGGAAAATCACTAGTTGAGAGGTGATCATCATGGTGTGCCAAGAATGTAATATGCGGCAAGCTACACTGCATTTTACAAAAATTATTAACGGAAAGAAAACAGAGATGCACGTATGTGAACAGTGTGCAAGAGAAAAAGGCGAGGCGATACCAGGGACAGACAGTTTCTCGATCCATCACCTTTTTTCAGGCTTATTCAATACAGACGATAGCAATGCTACACAACGAGATCAAAGTGCAAAAGCTGAATTAACGTGTCCAAATTGTGGACTTAGTTATGAGAAATTCCTTCATATTGGTCGTTTTGGTTGTGCAAGCTGTTATGAGACGTATTCACCAAAACTTTCCTCTGTTTTTAGAAGAGTACATGGTGGAAACAGTAAGCATAGTGGTAAGATTCCCAAACGCATTGGGGAAACCATTCAGATTGAACAGCGAATTGAAGAAATGCGAGAAATACTAAATGAGCATATTCAAAAAGAAGAGTTCGAGAAAGCTGCAGAATTACGTGATGAAATAAGAGCTTTAACAAAGCAAAAAGACATTCCTAAGGAAGGAGGGGAAGAGGGGTGAGCTTAAATCAATTTTTAGAACATGCGATTAGCCCTTGGATGAAGAAAGACGGGATTGAATCGGATATTGTTTTAAGTAGTCGAATACGATTAGCAAGAAATATGAATGCCTTTACCTTCCCTATTCTTTCCTCAAAGGAAGAAGCCTACACCGCCTCTCAATTTATAAAGGAGGCACTAGCTTCCACTCAAACAAGTGCTCTTGGAAACGCTGAGATGCTAACTATGGACGAAATGAAAACGAACGATAAACGAATTCTTGTCGAAAAACATTTAATTAGTCCTCACTTGGCTGAGCAATCAAAACACGGTGCGGTCTTGTTAAGTGAAGATGAATCGGTAAGTATCATGGTAAATGAAGAAGATCATATTCGAATTCAAGTGCTAACAGCGGGTTTTGACTTGGACCATACGTACCAAGCTGCAAGTTCTTTAGATGATTGGATGGAGTCTCACCTAACTTATGCATACGATAGACAATACGGGTACTTAACGAGTTGTCCGACAAATGTTGGAACAGGGATGAGAGCATCTGTCATGATGCATCTACCGGCTCTTGCCATCACTCAACAGCTACAGCGAATCTTGCCGGCAATTAATCAACTAGGTCTGGTGGTTAGAGGAATTTATGGAGAAGGTAGCGAAGCATTAGGGAACCTTTTTCAAATATCCAATCAAATGACTTTAGGGAAGTCAGAGCAAGATATTATTGAGGACCTACAGGGCGTGGTGAAGCAATTAATTCAACAAGAACGTGCTGCTAGAGGGTCCTTATTGGATCACTCGCATTTGAAGTTAACAGATCGCGTTCACCGGTCATTAGGAGTGCTTTCTCATAGTCATATTATTGACTCTAAAGAAGCAACGAGAAGGCTCTCTGATGTAAGACTGGGTATTGACTTAGGCATGATTGAGGGCATTTCTGCAAGCATTTTAAATGAACTCATGATTGTCACGCAGCCTGGCTTTTTGCAAAGGTACGCAGAAACGGTATTGTCTCCTGAACAAAGAGACGAAAGGCGAGCAACCTTAATTAGAGAACGATTAAAGCTAGAATACATGAACTAGTAATACAATCCTTTGGAGGTGTCATCATTTATGATGTTTGGAAGATTTTCTGAGCGTGCACAGAAGGTATTAGCGCTTTCACAAGAAGAGGCAATTCGTTTAAGTCACCACAATATTGGAACAGAGCACATTCTCTTAGGCTTAATTCGCGAAGGAGAAGGAATTGCGGCAAAGGCTTTACAACAGCTAGGACTTGGTTCAGATAAATTACAAAAAGAAGTGGAGGGGCTGGTAGGAAAAGGTCAAGAAGGACAAAAGAGTATACACAGCACGCCACACTATACCCCTCGTGCGAAAAAAGTAATTGAGCTTTCAATGGATGAGGCTAGAAAGCTTGGCCATTCCTATGTAGGTACTGAACATATCTTATTAGGGTTAATTCGTGAAGGAGAAGGTGTTGCGGCACGAGTTCTAAATAACCTTGGTGTGAGTCTGAATAAAGCAAGACAGCAAGTGTTACAACTTCTTGGAAGCAATGAAGGTGGTAGTTCAGCACAGGCTAATGGCTCAGCTGCTAATGCAAATACACCAACATTGGATAGCTTAGCTCGTGATTTAACGGCTATCGCCCGTGAAGAAACCCTTGATCCTGTTATCGGGCGAGGGAAAGAAATAGAGCGAGTGATTCAAGTATTAAGTCGCCGCACAAAAAACAACCCTGTTCTGATCGGTGAGCCGGGTGTAGGTAAAACGGCGATTGCAGAAGGTCTTGCTCAAAGTATCATTGCGAATGAAGTGCCTGAAACGTTACGGAATAAGCGTGTAATGACCCTGGATATGGGAACGGTAGTAGCTGGAACAAAATACCGTGGTGAATTTGAGGATCGTTTGAAAAAGGTGATGGACGAAATTCGTCAAGCAGGTAATGTTATCTTATTTATTGATGAACTGCACACACTCATTGGAGCAGGCGGTGCAGAAGGAGCGATTGATGCTTCCAACATTTTAAAACCGTCATTAGCTCGTGGCGAATTACAATGTATTGGTGCTACCACCCTTGATGAGTACCGCAAGTACATTGAGAAGGACGCTGCACTTGAACGACGCTTCCAACCGATTCAAGTAGATGAGCCAACCTTGGATGAATCCATTCAAATTTTGTACGGCTTGCGTGACCGTTACGAAGCTCATCACCGTGTAACCATTACAGATAGTGCTGTGGAAGAAGCGGTAAAGCTTTCAGATCGTTACATTTCGGATCGCTTTCTACCAGATAAAGCGATTGACTTAATTGATGAAGCGGCGTCAAAAGTACGTTTACGTTCATATACAGCACCTCCAAATTTAAAAGAATTAGAAGCGAAATTAGAAGAAACGCGAAAAGAAAAAGATGCTTCTGTACAAAGCCAAGAGTTTGAAAAAGCGGCTTCTCTCCGTGATTCTGAGCAACGTCTTCGTGAAGAGCTTGAAGAGATGAAGAATGAATGGAAGAAAAAGCAAGGTCAGGAGAATACCGAAGTTGTTGTTGAAGATATTGCTCAAGTTGTAGCGAGTTGGACAGGAATTCCGGTTTCGAAGCTAGCGGAAGAAGAGACAGAACGTTTGTTGAAAATGGAAAGCATTCTGCATGATCGGATTGTTGGTCAAGAAGAAGCCGTTAAATCCATTTCAAAAGCGGTGCGTCGTGCGAGAGCTGGTTTAAAAGATCCGAAGCGTCCCATTGGATCGTTTATCTTCCTAGGGCCAACGGGTGTAGGTAAAACGGAATTAGCTCGTGCAGTGGCAGAGACGTTATTCGGTGACGAAGATTCCGTTATTCGTATCGATATGTCAGAGTATATGGAGAAGCACGCAACGAGTCGTCTTGTTGGTTCTCCTCCTGGCTACGTTGGACACGAAGAAGGCGGTCAATTAACAGAAAAAATTCGTCGTAAACCTTATTCGGTGATTTTATTAGACGAAATCGAAAAAGCGCATCCTGATGTGTTCAACATCTTGCTACAAGTCTTAGAGGATGGTCGTTTAACCGATTCGAAAGGGAGAACGGTTGACTTCAGAAATACGGCTGTGATTATGACGTCAAACGTTGGCGCTTCTCAATTAAAACGGAATAAATATCTTGGCTTCTCAACGGAAACAGAAGGTCAAGAATATAAAGACATGAAGGATCGGGTTATGTCTGAGCTTAAAAACAGCTTTAGACCTGAATTTTTAAACCGAATCGACGAAATCGTTGTGTTCCATTCTCTTGAGAAAAAACATGTTCGTGAAATTATTACGATGATGGCGGATCAGTTGAAACAACGCTTATCTGAACAAGGTATTGATTTTGAACTAACAGAAGAGGCAAAAGATAAAATTACTGAGGCTGGTTATGATCCTGAATATGGTGCTCGCCCGTTACGTCGTGCACTTCAAAAAGAAGTAGAGGATCGTTTGTCTGAGGAATTGCTAAAAGGAACGATTGTTAAAGGACAAAAAGCCGTGATTTATGTAAAAGACGGAGAGCTTGCTGTAGAAGCAAAAGAAGAAACAAGCGTATAATTTAGGTAAACCGGAGGACATTTCGCCTCCGGTTTTTTTAAAAATCAAGCGTTTTTTCCTTGTTTTTGGTACACTTGGCGTAGTGGAATATAACGGAGGAATAAGCGATGGCAAAAGTAAAAACAAAGTTTGTCTGTCAAGAATGTGGCTATGAGTCAGCGAAGTGGATGGGGAAGTGTCCAGGGTGTCAAAGTTGGAATACCCTCGTTGAAGAAAAAGCCGTTCAAGAGAAACAGCGTTCAAGAAGTTATGTAACATCTGGAACGACTGTGCATAAAGCACAGCCTATTACTAAAGTGGTTGGGGAAAAAGAGCCTCGGGTTAGCACAACGATGCCAGAATTAAACCGAGTGCTTGGTGGAGGCATCGTTCCGGGTTCACTTGTTTTAGTAGGTGGCGACCCGGGTATTGGAAAGTCAACGCTACTATTGCAACTATCTGCGAAATTAGCAAATACGAAAGAACGAGTTCTTTATATTTCAGGAGAAGAGTCGGTTAAACAAACGAAGCTAAGAGCAGATCGCTTAGAACTAACTTCTGAAGATTTATACGTACTCGCTGAGACAGATGTGTCACTCATTGAACAAGCTATTGATGAAGTGCAACCTTCGTTAGTTATTATTGATTCGATTCAAACCGTGTATCAAGAGGATATAACCTCTGCTCCAGGAAGTGTTGCGCAAGTGCGCGAATGCACAGCAACGTTTATGCGCATTGCTAAAACAAGAGGCACCGCAGTCTTTATTGTTGGGCATGTGACAAAACAAGGATCCATCGCAGGTCCGAAGCTGCTTGAGCATATGGTAGACTCGGTCTTGTATTTTGAAGGGGAACGACACCACACGTACCGTATTTTAAGAGCGGTGAAAAACCGATTTGGCTCCACAAATGAAATGGGTATTTTCGAAATGAAAGAGCTTGGTTTAGAGGAAGTCTTGAACCCATCAGAAATCTTTCTTGAGGAACGGTCACAAGGAGCAGCTGGCTCGGTTGTGGTGGCATCGATGGAAGGAACCCGACCTGTTCTTGTTGAATTACAAGCATTAATCTCCCCGATGGGCTTTGGGAATCCAAGAAGGATGGCAACAGGCTTAGATCACAACCGGGTATCTCTCATAATGGCTGTTCTTGAAAAGCGGGTAGGGATGCTTTTACAAAACCAAGACGCCTATTTAAAGGTTGCCGGTGGTGTGAAGCTAGATGAGCCAGCCATTGATCTTGCTATTGCTTTAAGTATCGCATCAAGTTTTCGTAATCAGCCTACAGAACCGATGGATGTAGCCATTGGTGAGGTGGGACTGACCGGTGAGATTAGACGAGTATCGAGAATTGAACAACGAGTTAATGAAGCATTTAAACTAGGTTTTAAACGAGTTATTATACCGGAAAAGAATTTAGGTGGTTGGACCGTACCAGATGGCATTGAGGTCGTAGGTGTTCCAACTCTTGATAAAGCGCTCGATGTTGCATTAGGGAGGTAGAGAGAATGGAAGAAAGAAATCGAACAGCTTTTATCCAGAATATATTAAAATTAGTGGCGCCTGGAACCCCTTTGCGAGCAGGGATTGATAATGTATTGCGTGCCAATACAGGTGGCTTGATTGTCCTAGGCTATAACAATGAAATGATGAATATTGTTGATGGTGGCTTTTTTATCAATAGTGATTTTTCACCCGCTTATTTATATGAGTTAGCAAAGATGGATGGTGCCATTATTCTAAGTGAAGACGGAAAACGAATTTTGTATGCAAATACCCAGCTTGTTCCTAACAACAATATTACATCAAGTGAAACGGGAATTCGCCATCGGTCTGCTGAACGTGTCGCAAAGCAAACAGGGAATCTAACAATCTCCATCTCTCAAAGAAGAAATGTGATTACACTTTATCAAGGTGAGCACCGATATGCACTAAAGGACATTGGTGTCATTTTGACAAAAGCAAATCAAGCCATTCAGACACTAGAAAAATATCGTGCTGTACTGGATCAAAGTATTACGAATTTAGGAGCTATGGAATTTGAGCAGCTTGTAACGTATAGCGATGTGGTACAAGTGATTCATCGAATTCAAATGGTGTTACGCATTAAGCAAGAAATTCAAAACTTTATTTTGGAGTTAGGCGACGAAGGGCGTCTCATTACGATGCAGCTCAAGGAGCTTGTATCCAATACCGAGCAAGAAGCCATCCATTTGTTAAAAGATTATTCAAAAGATCGCCATCAAGACGTTACGAAAACATTAGCAGATTTAACGAGTTTATTGAATGAAGATTTGCTCGATGAACAAGCGATCATCAAAGCGCTAGGGTTTGGACGAGCAACGAATATTCTTGATCAAGCAGCTTCGCCTAGAGGGTACAGAATCTTGCACCGTATTCCGAGATTGCCGTCTCAAATTATTGAAAATGTTATTAATGAATATGGTCACTTATCAAGCGTTATGGTAGCAACGGTTGAGCAACTGGACGAAGTTGATGGAATTGGTGAAGCGCGGGCAAAAATGATTAAAAACGGTTTAAGTCGTATACAGGAACAGTTGTTTGTCGACCGACACATTTAAACAAAAAGAAGGGGAGAACCCTTCTTTTTGTGTCTAAATTAAAACGTTAATCTTGTATAATTCAAGATTTCATGTTTTTTTGTGGGAAATACAGTTTGCTAGGTTTGAGAGTTGTATACTTGTCTATAATAGCTACAAGGAGGTGTATACATGCATGCTTAAATGGATTATTCAAATCTTTTTTATACTAGCCGGAGCTACTTTAGGTATCTTTTTTATTCCGGAGTTATTCGATGCGACAGGCTATAACGTACCCACTTGGTTAGATACCCCATATACAGGAGCGACCATCGGTGCACTACTATTTTTTATCGTATCGTTGTTTATCGCACGTTATATTGTTAATTTTTTCAAAATGGTCGAAGAAACGATAGTGAAAGCGCCAATAGCAGACGTTATAACTGGATCAATAGGTCTTATTATCGGCTTAATTGTTGGGTATCTAGCTGGTACGCCGTTAAATGCATTAAATTTACTTGTCATCAGTAACATCTTGCCAAGTTTTATTACCATTTTGGTTGGCTATCTTGGCTTCCAAATTGGCTTTAAAAAGCGTGATGATATGGTTCAATTCATCCAATCCATGCGTATCCCAAGAGAGCGAGACAATCAAAAGAAAAAAGACCAGGAAGAGAATGAGGGTAAGCAAGGTCAACATCTGAAGATTCTTGATACGAGCGTCATTATTGATGGACGAATCGCCGACATTTGTCAAACAGGGTTTTTAGAAGGGACGCTTGTTATTCCGCAATTTGTACTAGATGAATTGCAATATATTGCTGACTCATCCGATGCATTAAAACGAAATCGGGGTAGAAGAGGTCTTGATATACTAAATCGCATTCAAAAAGAGCTCCCTATTGATGTGGAGATCTATGAAGGGGATTTCGAAGAGATACAAGAGGTCGATAGCAAGCTTGTAAAGTTAGCAAAAGTAACATCTGGAATGGTTGTTACAAATGATTTTAACCTGAATAAAGTGTGTGAACTGCAAGGTGTACAAGTGTTAAACATTAATGATTTAGCCAATGCAGTAAAGCCAGTCGTTTTACCTGGAGAGGTCTTAAGCGTTCATGTAATTAAAGAAGGAAAAGAACATCACCAAGGCGTCGCCTATTTAGATGATGGAACAATGATTGTCGTTGAAGGTGGGCGAGAGTGGATTAATAAGCATACAGATGTGACCGTTACAAGTGTACTGCAAACGAGTGCCGGTCGGATGATTTTTGCAAAGCCAAAGTCTTTAGAAAAAGCACAGTAACCATTTCTTAAACCCGTCCTTCAAAAAGGGCGGGTTTTTTGAGCAATTGTAGCTTCCATGGTAAACTACGAATAAGGAATAATTGAAGGAGATTATGATGGATTATAAAGCAATTGTCTTAGCTGCAGGTCAAGGAAAACGAATGAATGCTGGTTTTAATAAACAGCTTATTAAGCTAAACGCAATACCGCTTATTGTTCATTCTTTACGTTTATTTGAACAGGATACCTGCTGTAAAGGAATCATTCTCGTTGTCAGTGAAGAAGAGAGAGAAACGATGCAGAACCTTGTACAATCGTTTACCTTAAAGAAAATTGAACAGATTGTTATTGGAGGGAAGGAAAGGCAAGACAGTGTGTATGCAGCGCTTGAGGCAATGGAACCTTCTACGATTGTACTCATTCATGATGGGGCTCGGCCATTTGTTTCTCAGAAGGTTATTCATGCAGTGGCGGCAGAAGCTGCAAAGCAAGGTGGGGCCATTGCGGCTGTTCCAGTGAAAGATACAATAAAAAAAGTTACAGAAGGTACAGTGTGTGAAACTGTGCAGAGAACTCAGTTATGGGCTGCTCAAACACCACAAGGTTTTCAGTATGACTTAATTGTAAATGCGCACCAGCAAGCGAGAGCAGCTAACGCTCTTGGGACCGATGATGCTAGTTTATTAGAACGGCAAGGAAAGCGTGTCGCTATTGTGGAGAGTGACTACCTAAATATTAAATTAACCACAGCAGAAGACCTATTATTTGCTGAGACGATTATAAGAACAAAGGAGAACAGAGAACATGATTCGAATCGGACAAGGGTATGATGTGCATCAATTAGTAGAGGGGCGGCCTCTTCTATTAGGAGGAATTGATATTCCTCACGATAAAGGGTTACTTGGTCATTCTGACGCAGATGTGCTACTACACACGATAACCGATGCTGCCCTTGGAGCCATTGCGGCAGGTGACTTGGGGAAGCATTTCCCTGATACCGATGATGCGTTTAAGGATGCTGATTCAAAGGTGCTTTTACAAGATGTTTGGAAATTGGTAAAAGAAGCAGGGTACACGTTAGGAAACGTCGATTGTACGGTTATGGCGCAAAAACCTAAGCTGGCACCTTATATTGATCCGATGCGAGAACAAATTGCTCAATTGCTCGAAACAGACATTGCAAATGTTGGATTAAAGGCAACAACGACAGAAAAGTTAGGCTTTGTCGGTCGCGAAGAGGGTATTGCGGCGCAAGCGGTTATTTTACTAATAAAAAAGTAATCCACCTTTGTTTTCGTAGGAGAACATGCTAGAATGATTCAGAATAAGAGCTAGAGGAGTGCAACGACATGGCAAAAGAAGTACGGGTACGGTTTGCTCCAAGTCCAACAGGGCATTTACATATTGGCGGAGCGAGATCGGCATTGTTTAACTATTTAATGGCGAAGCATACAAATGGGACATTTGTACTTCGAATTGAAGATACAGATCAAGCGAGAAATGTTGAAACGGCAACTGAAAAACTAATGGATAGCTTAAAATGGCTTGGTATTCAGTGGGATGAAAGTGTTGATACAGAGCACGGCGAATACGGTCCTTATCGCTCGATGGAGCGTGTTCATCTTTATAAAGACTATATTCAGCAGTTAGTAGATGAAGGGAAAGCGTATTATTGTTATATGACGGAAGACGAGCTTGAAGCAGAACGTGAAGCGCAGAAAGCACGTGGGGAAATGCCAAAATATAGCGGCCGTGATAGGGATTTAACAGCAGAGCAGCGTCAAGCATACGAGGCGAAAGGAATCAAGCCTGTTGTCCGTTTTAAAGTACCACAAGATCAGATGATTACGTTTCATGATTCTGTACGTGAAGAAGTGTCGTTTGACTCGAATGGAATTGGCGATTTCGTTATTGCTCGTAAAGATGGCGTGCCAATGTATAATTTTGCGGTTGTTGTGGATGACCACCTAATGAAGATTAGCCATGTTATTCGCGGAGAAGAGCATTTATCGAATACACCAAGACAGATTCTGTTGTTTGAAGCATTTGGTTGGGAAGTACCAACTTTTGCACATGCGTCCCTTATTCTTAACCCGAATCGCCAGAAAATGAGTAAGCGAGATGAATCGATTATTCAATTTGTTGAACAGTATAAGGAGCTTGGCTATATGCCAGAAGCGATTGTCAACTTCTTAGCTTTATTAGGGTGGTCGCCAGTGGGAGAAGAGGAGATCTTCACATTAAAGCAATTAGAAGAACAATTTACACTTGACCGCGTGTCGAAAGCTCCTGCTGTGTTTGATACGGATAAGCTTGCATGGATGAACAACCAGTATATTAAAGAAGCAGACCTTGATGAAGTAATTGATTTAGCGCTACCACACTTAATTTCAAGTGGTCGTGTTTCTGAAAATATGGGTGAAGAGCGTCTCGAATGGGCGAAGCGTCTTATCGGTCTTTATCAAGAGCAAATGCAGTACGGTGCAGAGATTGTCACGCTAACGGAACAATTTTTCAAGAAAGACGTAGATTATACAGAAGACGCAAAAGCAGTTCTAGCAGAAGAGCAAGTACCAGAAGTCTTAGAGCAATTTGCGAAAGAACTTGACCAGTTAGAAGAATTTACAGTGCCAGAGATTAAGAAGGCGATTAAAGCGACACAAAAAGCAACAGGGCAAAAAGGAAAGAAATTATTTATGCCAATTCGTGCGGCTGTGAGCGGTCAAACCCACGGACCAGAGCTTGGAGATACGATTGAGCTGTTAGGCAAAGCGGTAGTGACAAGTCGTTTACAAGAAGCGGTCCAACAATAACATATAGCTATACATGATGATTGGGAAAAGTAAGCACAGGAATTTTACAGAGAGAATGACCAAGGGCTGGAAGTCATTTAGAAGGAATGTGTTGAACATGCACCCAGGAGTCTTGCTTTGAATGCATATGCGTAGTAGGAGTGAGCGGCAGACCACGTTAAGGTTAGAGAGATCCAGGTTTTTGCCTGGAAAACAGAGTGGAACCGTGCAATCTTGTGCCTCTGTACCTACTGTAGGTACGGAGGTTTTTTATTGTGACAAAAAGGAGGGGAATTGTTTGAGTTTAATGCGTACCATGCTTAGTGACATAGACGTTGTATTTGATCGAGATCCTGCAGCAAGAAACCGATTAGAAATTATTTTTACGTACTCAGGTGTGCATGCGGTATGGGGGCACCGCATCGCTCATGCGCTATGGAAAAGAGGCTGTTTTTTCCTAGCTCGATTGCTTTCTCAGTTTACGCGTTTTTTGACGGGTATAGAAATCCATCCTGCTGCCCAAATTGGAGAAAGACTTTTTATTGATCATGGTATGGGTGTTGTCATTGGTGAAACATGTGAGATAGGAAATGATGTCACCATTTTTCAAGGAGTCACGTTAGGCGGTACAGGGAAAGAAAAAGGCAAGAGGCATCCTACAGTGAAAGACGGGGCACTTATTGCCACAGGAGCAAAAGTGCTAGGGTCTTTTACAATTGGAGAGCAAGCTCGAATCGGAGCAGGCTCAGTTGTTTTAAATGAAGTGCCTGCCTATTCAACTGTTGTTGGTATTCCAGGGAAAATTGTCATTAAAAACGGAAAGAAAGTTGCTTCAGCGCATACATTAGACCATTCATTACCCGATCCCATTGCAGACAGTATTTCAGAAATGGAAAAAGAAATTCAGCGTTTAAAACATGAATGTGTTCGGCTTTCGGAGGAAAAAAACGGGTCAATCCATTAAGCAGTCATAACGGATATTGGAAAGGAAGTTTACCATGTTAAGAATCTATAATAGCTTAACGAATAAAAAAGAAGAATTTAAGCCGATGGTTCCTGGGAAAGTAAAGATGTATTTCTGCGGACCGACAGTTTACAATTTTATACACATTGGAAATGCCAGACCACCTATTGTGTACGATATGGTCCGACGTTATTTAACGTATCGTGGTTTTGATGTCACGTTCATCTCAAATTTCACAGACGTCGATGATAAAATTATTCGTGCTGCACAAGAACTTGGTGAAGAAGTTTTTGATGTAGCAGAACGATTTATTGAAGCGTACCACACAGATACTGCCGCATTAAATGTGAAAAAAGCAGATCTTCATCCTCGTGTAACCGAGACAATGGATGACATTATTGATTTTATTAAACAACTTGAAGAAAAAGGATTTGCTTACGAAGCCGGTGGGGATGTTTATTTTCGAACAAGGAAGTTTGATGATTACGGAAAGCTCTCGGGCCAATCAATAAATGAATTGCGAAGTGGAGCACGAATTGGTGTAGATGAACGCAAAGAAGATGCGGTTGACTTCGTTTTGTGGAAAGCAGCTAAGCCAGACGAAATATCGTGGGAAAGTCCATGGGGGAATGGACGACCTGGGTGGCATATTGAATGTTCAGCAATGATTCGAAAAAATTTAGGTGACACCATCGACATCCATGCAGGCGGAAAAGATTTAACGTTTCCCCATCATGAAAATGAAATTGCCCAATCAGAGGCACTAACAGGAAAAACATTAGCAAATTATTGGATGCATAATGGATTTGTTAACATTAATAACGAGAAAATGTCGAAATCTCTTGGCAACTTTGTGTTAGCACATGACATCATTCAACAATTCCCGGCAGAAGTCGTGCGCTACTTTATGTTGTCCACTCACTATCGTACGCCAATAAACTTTAGTGACGAATTGTTAACAAGTGCAGTAACAAGTCTTGACCGTTTAAAAAATGCGGTTACAAATATCCAGCATCGTTTAAATGAAACGGTGGATTTAGGGAAAAGTGATGATTGGTTGGAAAAGATTGCGTCCTATAAACAGCGTTTTATAAAGGAAATGGATGATGATTTTAATAGTGCAAATGCGATAAGTGTCCTATTTGATTTAGCTAAAGAAGCAAACGTTTATACGAGCGAGGCGCAAACATCTAAGCGCGTTTTGGAAGCATTTTTGAAGCTGTTTGAAGAGATAAGCAACGTACTTGGCTTGGAACTGACTCATGCAGAGGAACTGGTAGATGATGAGGTTGAAGCGCTTATCCAAGAACGGAATGAAGCTCGAAAATCAAGAAACTTTGCCCGTGCAGATGAGATTCGAGACCTATTAAAAGAAAAGAAAATCTTGTTAGAAGATACGCCTCAAGGTGTAAGGTGGAAACGAGGATAACGTGAAATCAAAAATGGAATGGAAACAGTTGAATGGTTTAGCCTTAGCCTATATGGGGGATGCCGTCTTTGAGAAGCGTGTTCGATTTGAGCTTCTCAAAGAAGGGGCAGTACGTCCGAATAAGCTGCATCGTGCAGCTACGACGTATGTTTCCGCAAAGGCACAGTCTTACATTCTGCATGAATTAGAGAATCGGGGTTTGTTGACAGACGCAGATTTTGCTGTCATAAAAAGAGGTAGAAATGCTAAATCACACACAATCCCTAAAAACACAGACGTTGCAACTTACAAAAATTCAACAGGATTTGAGGCGCTTTTAGGCTATTTATATGTTCTTGAAGAAACAGATCGACTCGAACAGTTGCTAAGTCAATCGATTCAAATTATTAAAGATAAAGGAGGGCAGTCTTCATGAAAAAGAAAGAACGGACAAACGTGAAAAAAGAAAAACCTCAGTTAAACCAACGAAAACGACCACGACCCCAACAACCAGCTGAGCCAGTGAATGATCCCCAAAGTGAGTTTGTGACAGGAAAAAACCCGGTCATTGAGTCATTAAAATCGGGAAGAGAGATTCATAAAGTATGGATTGGGGAAGGATCGCAGCGTGGTCAAATGACCTCGATTATTCAGTCAGCAAAGGAAAAAAATATTCTTGTACAAACTGCCCCTAAAAAGAAGCTTGATCAACTAGTTGGGCACCAAAACCACCAAGGTGTTGTCGCTTCAATTGCTGCCTATCGGTATGCGGAAATAGATGATCTGTTTGGGAAAGCGAAAGAGAAAGGGGAAGAACCGTTCTTTCTTATCCTTGATGAAATTGAAGACCCACATAACCTAGGTTCGATTATGCGAACAGCTGACGCCGTTGGGGCACACGGTATTATCATCCCGAAGCGACGTGCAGTTGGCCTCACACAAACGGTGGCAAAATCTTCAACGGGTGCCATTGAGTATATTCCAGTTGTACGTGTGACAAATATTCCAAGAACAATGGATGATTTAAAGAAACGTGGCTTATGGTTTGCAGGTACCGATGCAAAAGGTGAACAAGATTACCATCAAGGTTCTTTTGATATGCCGTTAGGTCTTGTCATTGGCAGTGAAGGAAAAGGGATTAGTCGATTAGTGAAAGAGAAGTGTGACTTTCTATTGCAAATCCCTATGGTTGGTCATGTGACGTCTCTCAATGCTTCGGTTGCTGCAAGTCTATTAATGTATGAAGTGTTCAGGAAACGAAAAGGACTAAACTAAGATGAACATTCTGCTCGTTGATGGCTATAACATGATCGGAGCGTGGCCTGTATTGCAGCGCCTTAAAGTAAAAGATTTAGGTCAAGCAAGGGACAAGCTCGTTGACATGCTCGCTGAATATGCAGCTTATACTGGCTTTAACGTGAAAGTCATCTTTGATGCACACATGGTGTCTGGTATTGGAAAGGCGTATCATACCCATAGAGTGGATGTACTATATACAAAGAATAAAGAAACAGCAGACGAACGGATAGAAAAGCTAGCGCGGGAATTAAAAAGAATTGATCGAACAATCTATGTCGCTACTTCTGATATGGCAGAGCAGTCGGTTATATTTGGTAGTGGAGCGTTGCGGAAATCAGCAAATGAGCTAATGGTGGAAACGGAACTTGCTTCAAAGCGAATCAACAAGATGGTACAAAAGACAAAATTAGTGCAGGAATCGTCGAAAATTAGCTTATCAGAGGAAGTTGCTGAAATTTTTGAAAAATGGCGTCGAGGAGACAAATAAGCTGTTGACCTGCTAGAAAAATGTGCTATATAATGTGTATAACTTTTCACAACATTATGTCTATGCAATCGCGAGGAGTGATTAGTTTGGGTGCAGGTCTAGTAGAAGAAGTCGCAGTAAGGTTTCAAGAAAATCCATTTGTCAACTGGGAAGACGATTCGCTCATTAACGAAGTTCGAACAGGCAATACACTTGCATTAGAGCACTTGATTGGAAAATATCGTAATTTTGTGAGGGCAAAAGCGCGATCTTATTTTCTAATTGGTGCAGATCACGAAGACATTGTTCAAGAAGGAATGATTGGGCTTTATAAAGCAGTGAGAGATTTTAATGGGGACAAGCTATCTTCGTTCAAGGCTTTTGCTGAACTATGTATCACTAGACAAATTATCACGGCGATTAAAACAGCAACAAGACAGAAACACATTCCGCTTAATTCATACGTTTCATTGGACAAGCCGTTGTATGACGAAGAGTCTGATCGAACGTTAATGGATGTTATTTGTGGGAATCGAATCACTGATCCTGAAGCGCTTTTAATAAACAGAGAGGAATTTTCGTTTATTGAAGGTAAGATGAGTGAGATTTTAAGTGAGTTAGAACGACAAGTACTTATGCTTTATTTAGATGGTCGGACTTATCAAGAGATTTCTGTGGATCTTAAGCGCCACGTGAAATCAATTGATAATGCCTTGCAACGAGTAAAGCGAAAGCTAGAACGCTATGTTGAATTAAAGAGCGTCATGCTATAATGAATAAGGGCGTTGACTTCTGTCACGCTCTTTATTTCTTTTGCCATAGATTGACACTATGTACTAGCTGTGCTAGAGTCTAAGGGCATGTGGATTCGTCGGAGGTGTGGAACGAATATGAAAAAACGTATAATGGCTTGTGAACGTTGTCAAGCGAGAAACTACTCGTATCCAACGGACAATAATGCGCACACCCGATTAGAAATGAAGAAATTTTGCAAACGATGCAATGAACATACGCTCCATTTAGAAACAAAATAACATTTTCAGTAAACGTCTTTATGGACGTTTCTTTTTCGAGATATCGAGATTAATGGAGGTGCTCCTAGCAAGATGGCTGATGAAAGAAAAGGTCCTGTGGCGTTTCTTCGTAATGTAGGCAAAGAAATGAAGCGAGTCTCATGGCCAACAAGAAAAGAACTTACGCGATATACATTAGTTGTACTAGCAACGCTCGCAATTATGGTTGGTTTCTTTTTCCTAGTGGACGAAGCCATTTCGTTTTTATTACGATTTTTACAGTAGGCAAGGTTGAGTTGGATTAAAAGGAGGGAAGGACAGCTGTCCTGAAAAATGGAAAAGAATTGGTTTGTAGTACACACGTATTCAGGTTATGAAAACAAAGTAAAAGCAAATCTAGAAAAACGTGTGGAATCGATGGAAATGACAGATCACATTTTCCGCGTGCTCGTTCCGGTTGAAGAAGAAACGGAAACGAAAAACGGAAAAACAAAACAAGTAACAAAGAAAGTCTTTCCTGGATACGTATTAGTGGAAATGGTTATGACAGATGATTCATGGTATGTTGTGCGTAACACACCAGGCGTAACTGGATTTGTTGGATCAGCAGGTGCAGGTTCTAAACCGACAGCGCTTATGCCTGATGAAGTTGACCGCATCCTTAAACAAATGGGCGTGGAAGAACAGCTTATGGAAGTGGACTTTGAAATTAAAGAGTCTGTTAAAGTGAAAACAGGTCCATTTGCAGACTTTGTCGGTACGATTGAAGAGATTCAACTAGATAAACAGAAGCTAAAAGTGCATGTAAACATGTTCGGTAGAGAAACACCAATTGAATTAGAATTTGCGCAAGTTGAAAAGATTTCTTAAAAAAACTTGCGCCATTGTTTTTTAAGTGATAGAATCTTAATGTTTAGTATGACATGTACTATACAGTCGGATGTTTTTGCATCCGTCTTTTTGAGTGGGAGGATATGAAATTTGACATATCCGGGTAACCACATCACGGACTTAAGGAGGTATGTCACGTGGCTAAAAAGGTAATTAAAATGGTTAAGCTACAAATCCCTGCAGGTAAAGCTAATCCGGCACCACCAGTTGGACCAGCACTAGGTCAAGCAGGTGTAAATATCATGGGATTCTGTAAAGAATTTAATGCTCGTACAGCAGACCAAGCAGGTCTTATCATTCCAGTAGAAATTACTGTATTTGAAGACCGTTCTTTTACATTTATCACAAAAACGCCACCAGCTGCAGTTCTTTTAAAGAAAGCAGCAGGAATCGAATCAGGTTCTGGTGAGCCAAACCGTAACAAAGTTGCGACTGTTAAACGCGATAAAGTAAAAGAAATCGCTGAAACAAAAATGCCTGATTTAAACGCGGCTTCTGTTGAAGCGGCTATGCGCATGGTTGAGGGTACTGCCCGCAGCATGGGTATTGTGATTGAAGACTAATTGGTTCGTTTGCTGAGAGGTTGCGCTCACATATGGGTCGCAGCCTTTCAAATAGTGGGAGGACTTTCCGTTAAAACCACATACGAGGAGGAAATAGAATGGCTAAAAAAGGTAAGAAATATACAGACGCTTTGAAGCTTGTTGATCGCGATGCGTCATACCAAGCAGAAGAAGCTATCGAATTAGTGAAAAAAACATCGATCGCTAAGTTTGATGAAACAGTAGAAGTTGCTGTTCGTCTTGGCGTTGATCCTAAAAAAGCAGACCAGCAAATCCGTGGAGCAGTTGTGCTTCCTCACGGAACTGGTAAGACACAACGTGTTCTTGTATTTGCTAAAGGTGAGAAAGCGAAAGAAGCTGAAGCAGCTGGAGCAGACTTCGTTGGAGAAGATGATTTAATCAACAAAATCAACCAAGGTTGGTTTGACTTTGATGTTATCGTTGCAACTCCTGACATGATGGCTCAAGTTGGTCGTCTTGGTCGTGTGCTTGGACCAAAAGGTCTTATGCCGAACCCGAAAACAGGAACAGTTACATTTGATGTAACAAAAGCTGTTGAAGAAATCAAAGCTGGTAAAGTAGAATACCGCGTTGATAAGTCTGGAAACATTCATGTACCAATTGGTAAAGTTTCATTTGACTCAGCGAAGCTTACAGATAACTTCAAAACAATTATTGAAACACTTCACAAAGTAAAGCCTGCTGCAGCAAAAGGAACGTATGTTAAAAACATTGCAGTAGCTTCAACAATGGGCCCTGGTGTCCGCGTTGTTACTTCAGCTTACTCTAAATAATTCCATTTGACATGGGTTGTAACGTTGTGGTAAGTTTTATCTTGTGATTAAAATAGTCATGCCGTAGACAGTAGGAGCGTGTACGCTTAAATATCCTACCGAGGTGAGCAAATAGATCTCTTGTAATTTAGAGTGAATTGCCCTCGTGTGTCGAACGCGAGGGCTTTCTATATGAGCCGGGCGGTATGCAATTCGTTTTACAGGAGGTGTAACTATGAGCAGTATTATCGAGCAAAAACAACAAGTTGTAGCTGAGATTGCTTCAAAGCTAAAAGACAGCAAGTCAACAATTGTTGTTGACTATCGTGGTCTTAATGTTGCGCAAGTAACAGAGCTTCGTAAGCAACTACGTGAAGCGGGTGTTGAGTATAAAGTTTACAAAAACACGCTTGTACGTCGTGCTACAGCTGAGACAGGCCTTTCTGGACTTGATGAGCACCTTGTTGGACCAACTGCAATTGCATTTGGTGGAGAAGATGTTATCGCTCCAGCTAAAGTTCTTAATGAATTTGCTAAGAAGAACGAAGCGCTTGAAATTAAAACAGGTGTAATCGAAGGTGAAGTTGCAACAGCGGCAGATGTGAAAGCATTAGCTGAGCTTCCATCTCGTGACGGTTTACTTTCAATGCTTGCAAACGTGCTTCAAGCACCAGTACGTCAGTTCGCGCTTGCTACAAAAGCAGTTGCAGAACAAAAAGAAGAACAAGGCGCGTAAGTTAACCGCCTAAACTATAACAGATATCGAATTAGGAGGATTTACAATGAGTAAAGATCAAATCATTGAAGCGATCAAAGAAATGACAGTTCTTGAGCTAAATGACCTTGTAAAAGCAATCGAAGAGGAGTTTGGTGTAACAGCAGCAGCTCCAGTAGCAGTAGCAGCAGGTGGCGGAGAAGCAGCAGCTGAGCAAACTGAATTTGATGTAGTTCTAGAATCTGCTGGTTCATCTAAAATCGGCGTAATCAAAGTGGTTCGTGAAATCACTGGTCTTGGACTTAAAGAAGCGAAAGCACTAGTTGATGGTGCTCCAGCTCCAATCAAAGAAGGCGTATCTAAAGAAGACGCTGAAGAAATGAAAGGCAAGCTTGAAGAAGCTGGCGCTAGCGTAGAAGTTAAGTAATTTCGCTTAACAATAGAAAGAAGGTCCGTGGAACGTTTCCACGGACCTTCTTTTCCCATAAAGTAAAGGAGGGATTCTGTTGAGTGATCATTATTATTCCCATTCACCAAACGCTAAAAGCAATGAGCGAACGTGGCGTTATACGTTGAGAGGGCATGATTTTTCGTTTACAACCGATAGGGGAGTTTTCTCAAAAGGAGAAGTCGACTTCGGTAGTAGGCTCCTGATTGAAACCTTTCAAGCACCAGAAATTGATGGAGGTATTCTTGATGTCGGTTGCGGGTATGGTCCAATAGGATTAGCGCTTGCGAAAGAATGTCAAGATCGCTCTGTTGTCATGATTGATGTCAATGAGCGTGCATCCACACTTGCAGAAAAAAATGCAACGGTTAATGGTGTGGCTAATTCTGATATCCGTTGGTATGAGAATGGTGTAAAGGACTTACGAGATTCGGACGTATTTGCTTCGGTGGTGACGAATCCGCCTATCCGAGCTGGGAAAGAGACTGTTCATGAAATCTATGAAGATGCTTATGAAAGGTTGCTTCCAGGAGGAGAGTTATGGGTTGTCATTCAAAAGAAGCAAGGGGCGCCATCAACGAAAAAAAAGTTAGAAGTTTTGTTTGGAGAAGAGTCAGTTGAAGTGAAGGCAAAGGATAAGGGGTATTTTATCTTTTTTGCAAGAAAAAATTGACTTGTTTTTTTCTCTATGCTATTATTATTTAATGCGTATAACTGCCTAAAATGCCGTTTCCAAATTCATGAGAGAACGCTCAATGATTGAAACGGTTCATTTTTGGTTATGCTAGTGCAATGCGTATAGAGTATATGAAAAATGTTTCTGATTTTCATACTATAAAGCTTTTTGTTCGTTTTGTATAGTCTAACATTTTTATGTTGGATCATGTAAGGCATTAGGATCAATCTGTTTGACTATCATTTTATGAGGGGCAAACAGTTGTAAGTTTAGATACTAAAACGCGAGATTTAAGGGGTGAATCAGTTGACAGGTCAACTAATTCAGTATGGACGTCACCGCCAGCGAAGAAGCTATGCGCGAATTAATGAAGTGCTGGATCTGCCAAACTTAATTGAAATTCAAACAGCTTCCTATCAATGGTTTCTTGATGAGGGTTTAAGAGAAATGTTTCAAGATATTTCTCCAATCCAAGACTTTACAGGTAATCTAGTCTTGGAATTTATTGACTACAGCTTGGGCGAACCTAAATACCCAGTTGATGAGTCAAAAGAACGTGATGTAACGTACGCTGCTCCACTTAGAGTAAAAGTACGTTTAATCAACAAAGAAACAGGTGAAGTAAAAGAGCAAGAAGTGTTCATGGGAGATTTTCCTCTTATGACGGAGACAGGCACGTTTGTCATTAATGGAGCTGAACGTGTTATTGTATCTCAGCTTGTTCGTTCACCGAGTGTGTACTACAGCCAAAAACTTGATAAAAACGGTAAAAAAGGGTTTACAGCTACCGTTATTCCGAATCGCGGTGCGTGGCTTGAGCTTGAAACAGATGCTAAAGACATCGTTTATGTTCGTATCGACCGTACAAGAAAGATTCCTGTATCGGTATTACTGCGTGCGCTAGGTTTTGGTTCTGATCAAGAAATCATTGACCTTTTAGGTGAAAATGAGTACTTGCGTGCGACCCTTGAAAAAGATAATACAGATTCAACGGATAAAGCGCTATTAGAAATTTACGAGCGCCTACGTCCAGGAGAGCCGCCAACCGTTGAAAATGCAAAGAGCTTATTAGAATCTCGTTTCTTTGATCCAAAGCGCTATGATTTAGCGAATGTTGGACGTTACAAGATTAATAAAAAGCTTCACATAAAAAATCGCCTGTTTAATCAACGTTTAGCCGAAAAGCTTGTTGATCCTGAAACAGGTGAAGTACTTGCAGAAGAAGGTACGTTACTGGACCGTCGTACATTGGATAAGTTGATCCCTCATTTAGAGAAAAATGTTGGTTTCCGTACAGCTCGTACGTCTGGTGGAGTATTAGAAGAATCGGATGTAGACATTCAGTCTATTCGCATTCAAGCTGCAGATGACCTTGATGAAGAAAGAACGATTTCCGTTATTGGTAATGGAATGGTTGATCGCGATGTGAAGCACATTGCTCCTTCTGACATCATTGCATCTATCAGCTACTTCTTTAACTTGTTACATGGTGTAGGTGACACGGATGATATTGATCACCTTGGTAACCGTCGTTTGCGTTCTGTAGGGGAACTTCTACAAAACCAGTTCCGTATTGGTCTTTCTCGTATGGAGCGTGTGGTTCGTGAACGTATGTCAATTCAAGACCCGAATGTCATTACGCCACAGGCACTTATTAACATTCGCCCTGTTATTGCATCTATTAAAGAGTTCTTTGGTAGCTCTCAGCTTTCTCAGTTCATGGACCAAACAAATCCTCTTGCCGAGTTAACGCATAAGCGTCGTCTTTCTGCACTCGGACCAGGTGGTTTAACCCGTGAACGTGCTGGTATGGAAGTGCGAGATGTTCATTACTCTCACTATGGTCGTATGTGTCCAATTGAAACACCAGAGGGTCCAAACATTGGTCTAATTAACTCCCTATCTTCTTATGCAAAAGTAAATGAGTTTGGTTTTATGGAGACACCGTATCGTCGTGTGGACCCTGAGACAGGTAAAGTAACAGCTCGTATTGATTACTTAACGGCAGATGAAGAAGATAATTATGTAGTCGCTCAAGCGAATGCGAAATTAAATGATGATGGTTCCTTCATGGATGAGAACATTATCGCTCGTTTCCGTGGTGAAAACACCGTTGTTCCTTTCGAAAGAATTGATTATATGGATGTATCGCCGAAACAAGTTGTATCTGCGGCTACGTCGTGTATTCCTTTCTTAGAGAATGATGACTCCAACCGTGCCCTTATGGGAGCCAATATGCAGCGTCAAGCTGTTCCGTTGCTTGTACCTGAAGCACCACTTGTTGGTACAGGGATGGAGCATATGTCTGCGAAAGATTCTGGTGCTGCAGTTGTGTCGAAATACCCTGGTGAAGTAGAGCGCGTTACGGCAAAAGAAATTTGGGTACGCCGTATAGAAGAAGTAGATGGTAAACAAGTAAAAGGGGATCTTGATAAATATCGCCTACAAAAGTTTATCCGCTCGAACCAAGGAACAAGCTACAACCAGCGTCCAATCGTTCGTGAAGGTGACGTTGTTGAAAAACGTGAGATTCTTGCAGATGGTCCTTCTATGGAACAAGGCGAAATGGCTCTTGGTCGTAACGTACTTGTTGGCTTTATGACATGGGAAGGTTACAACTATGAGGATGCTATTATTTTAAGTGAGCGTCTTGTTAAAGATGACGTGTATACATCTGTTCATATAGAAGAGTATGAAAGTGATGCTCGTGATACAAAGCTTGGACCTGAAGAAATTACAAGAGACATTCCAAACGTCGGTGAAGATGCACTACGCAACCTTGACGAACGTGGAATCATCCGTGTTGGTGCAGAAGTAAAAGATGGCGATATTCTTGTTGGAAAGGTT
The DNA here is from genome assembly GCF_004375095.1 of Shouchella oshimensis. NCBI lineage: Bacteria > Bacillati > Bacillota > Bacilli > Caryophanales > Bacillaceae > Shouchella > Shouchella oshimensis. The sequence goes on from NZ_SNUX01000002.1 coordinate 27,873, forward strand.
ACTCCAAAAGGGGTTACAGAACTAACGGCTGAAGAGCGTCTTTTACATGCCATCTTTGGTGAGAAAGCCCGTGAAGTTCGTGATACTTCATTACGTGCACCACACGGTGGAGACGGTATCGTGTTGGATGTGAAGATCTTTAATCGTGAAGATGGCGATGAGTTACCACCTGGTGTGAATCAGCTTGTACGAGTTTATATCGTACAGAAGCGTAAGATTAACCAAGGTGATAAAATGGCCGGACGTCACGGTAACAAAGGTGTAATCTCACGTATCCTACCAGAAGAGGATATGCCGTATCTTCCAGACGGAACACCAATTGATATCATGTTAAACCCATTAGGGGTACCATCACGAATGAACATCGGACAAGTGCTTGAGCTTCATTTAGGAATGGCAGCTCGTAAACTTGGCATTCACGTTGCATCACCAGTATTTGATGGCGCTCGTGAAGAAGATGTTTGGGGAACCCTCGATGAAGCGGGTATGGCTCGTGACGGTAAAACAATCCTTTATGACGGACGCACAGGTGAGCCGTTTGACAACCGTGTTTCTGTAGGAATCATGTATATGATTAAACTTGCGCACATGGTTGATGATAAGCTTCACGCACGTTCAACAGGTCCTTACTCTCTTGTTACACAACAACCACTAGGTGGTAAAGCTCAGTTCGGTGGACAGCGTTTCGGAGAGATGGAAGTATGGGCACTTGAAGCCTACGGTGCTGCTTACACACTACAAGAGATTTTAACGGTGAAATCAGATGATGTTGTAGGACGTGTGAAAACGTATGAAGCGATTGTTAAAGGTGAGAATGTTCCTGAACCTGGCGTTCCTGAATCGTTCAAAGTATTAATCAAAGAGCTTCAGTCCCTTGGTATGGACGTTAAGATGCTTTCAAGTAATGAAGAAGAAATAGAAATGAGAGAATTAGACGATGAAGATGAACAAACATCTGAAAAGCTAAATCTCCAATTAGAAACAAACGAATCACAAGCTTAATAGTGAGGAGGGAGGAGTGATCCTCCTTCCCTCATCCATTTATAGAGGGTGGAACGTTCCACCTATAAAAGGGACTCCACAGTAGTGGAAATCATAAGGGAGGTTGGCCCCTTGATCGATGTAAATAACTTTGAATACATGAAAATTGGTTTGGCATCGCCAAATAAGATTCGTTCTTGGTCTCGTGGTGAAGTAAAGAAACCTGAGACAATTAACTACCGTACATTAAAGCCGGAAAAAGACGGTCTTTTTTGTGAGCGTATCTTTGGACCGCAAAAAGACTGGGAATGTCATTGTGGAAAATATAAACGCGTTCGTTATAAAGGTGTCGTTTGTGACCGTTGTGGTGTTGAAGTTACACGGGCGAAAGTACGCCGTGAACGCATGGGGCATATCGAATTAGCTGCTCCTGTATCTCATATTTGGTATTTCAAAGGAATCCCAAGTCGAATGGGGCTTGTTTTAGACATGTCTCCTCGTTCTTTAGAGGAAGTCATTTATTTCGCATCGTACGTGGTAACAGATCCAGGTGATACACCACTTGAGAAGAAACAACTTCTCTCTGAAAAAGAATACCGCGCTTATTATGATAAATACGGTCGTACGTTCACCGCGTCAATGGGTGCAGAAGCGATCCGTAAACTTTTAGCTGATATTGATTTACCTAAAGAAGTAAATGCGTTAAAAGAAGAATTAGAAACAGCACAAGGTCAAAGACGTACACGTGCGATTAAACGTTTGGAAGTATTGGAAGCATTCCGTAATTCAGGGAACGAGCCGTCTTGGATGGTGCTTGATGTTCTACCTGTTATCCCGCCAGAACTACGTCCGATGGTTCAGTTAGATGGTGGTCGTTTTGCTACTTCTGATCTGAATGACCTTTATCGCCGTGTGATTAACCGGAATAACCGTTTAAAACGTCTATTAGATTTAGGTGCTCCTAATATTATCGTACAAAATGAGAAGCGTATGCTTCAAGAAGCTGTCGATGCACTGATTGACAATGGTCGTCGTGGTCGTCCTGTTACAGGTCCTGGTAACCGTCCATTAAAATCACTGTCTCATATGCTAAAAGGAAAACAAGGTCGTTTCCGTCAAAACTTACTAGGTAAACGTGTTGACTACTCAGGTCGTTCGGTTATCGTTGTTGGTCCGAACTTGAAGATGTATCAGTGTGGATTACCGAAAGAAATGGCGCTTGAACTCTTTAAGCCATTTGTTATGAAAGAACTAGTTTCTAAAGGGTTAGCTCATAACATTAAGAGTGCGAAGAGAAAAGTAGAACGTGTTCAACCAGAAGTCTGGGATGTGCTAGAAGAAGTTATTCGTGAACATCCGGTACTTCTAAACCGTGCACCGACACTTCACCGTTTAGGAATTCAAGCTTTCGAACCAATTTTAGTTGAAGGCCGCGCAATTAAGCTTCACCCTCTTGTATGTACAGCTTATAATGCTGACTTTGATGGTGACCAAATGGCGGTACACGTACCACTTTCTGCTGAAGCACAAGCGGAAGCGCGTATCTTAATGTTAGCTGCGCAAAACATCTTAAATCCTAAGGATGGTAAGCCAGTTGTAACACCTTCACAGGATATGGTCCTTGGTAACTACTATTTAACAATGGAGAATGCAGAGGCTCGTGGAGAGGGTGCAGTATTTAAAGATACGAACGAAGCGATTATTGCGTATCAAAACGGCTACGTCCACCTTCATACAAGGGTTGCTGTTCCTGTTTCATCACTTAACAAGCCTACTTTTAAAGAAGAGCAGCAAGACTTGCTTTTACTTACAACTGTAGGGAAGTTACTCTTCAATGAAATTATGCCGGATTCATTTCCTTATATAAATGAGCCGACAAATACAAACCTTGAAGTAGAAACGCCAGAGAAATATCTCGTTTCAAGTGATACAAATATTAAGGAAGAATTTAAGAATCGCTCTATCGTTGCGCCGTTCAAAAAAGGATTCCTTGGTAATGTTATCTCTGAAGTCTTCAAGAAGTTCAAGATTACAGAAACGTCTAAGATGCTTGACCGCATGAAGGACCTTGGTTTCACGTATTCGACAAAAGCGGGTATTACCGTTGGTGTATCTGATATCGTCGTACTATCTGAGAAAAAGGAAATTCTTGAAGAAGCTGATACGAAAGTTGAACGTATTACGAAGCAGTTCCGTCGTGGTTTGATTACAGAAGAAGAGCGTTATGACCGTGTTATCTCTATCTGGAGTGAAGCGAAAGACGTTATTCAAAGTAAGTTGATGGGTACCCTTGATGAACGTAACCCAATCTTTATGATGAGTGACTCTGGAGCCCGTGGTAACGCATCAAACTTTACGCAGCTTGCTGGTATGCGTGGACTAATGGCGAATCCATCTGGTCGAATTATTGAATTACCGATCAAATCAAGTTTCCGTGAAGGGTTAACGGTACTAGAGTACTTTATCTCTACACACGGAGCTCGTAAAGGTCTTGCCGATACCGCACTTAAAACGGCTGACTCAGGTTATTTAACACGTCGACTTGTTGATGTTGCCCAAGACGTTATCGTTCGTGAGAATGACTGTGGCACCGATCGCGGTCTTGAAGTAGCAGCGATTAAAGAAGGCACTGAAACAATCGAGAATCTATATGATCGTCTTGTTGGACGTGTGGCGTTTAAAACCGTTCATCATCCAGAAACGGAAGAAGTTCTTATTCGTCGCGGTGAATTAATGACTGAAGACATTTCGAAACAGATTGTTGATGCTGGTGTTGAAGCAGTAACGATTCGTTCTGTCTTTACATGTAATACCCGTCACGGTGTATGTAAAGCTTGTTATGGCCGCAACCTTGCAACAGGAAGCGATGTTGAAGTTGGAGAAGCAGTTGGTATCATTGCTGCCCAATCCATCGGTGAGCCAGGAACACAGCTTACGATGCGTACATTCCATACAGGTGGTGTAGCAGGGGACGATATTACACAAGGTCTACCGCGTATCCAAGAGTTGTTTGAAGCGCGTAACCCTAAAGGTCAAGCAACGATTACTGAAATTGATGGCGATGTAATCGACGTTAAAGACGGTGATAAGCGAGAGGTAACGATTCAAAACGCACTAGAAACAAAAAATTATGCAATTCCTTATGGTTCCCGTCTGAAAGTGGTCCCTGGTGATAAAGTTGTTGCTGGTCAAACACTAACAGAAGGTTCAATTGATCCAAAAGAATTGCTTAAGGTTACTGGTATGGGTGGCGTTCAAGAGTATCTCTTACGTGAAGTTCAAAAAGTATACCGTCTACAAGGGGTAGAAATTGGCGATAAGCACGTTGAGGTTATGGTTCGCCAAATGCTTCGTAAGATCCGTGTAGTTGATGCAGGGGATACAGGCGTCTTACCAGGTTCTCTCATTGAGATTCAGAAGTTTAACGACGCAAATAGTAAAGTCCTTGTAAGTAACGAGCGCCCAGCAACAGGTCGTCCGGTCTTACTTGGAATTACAAAAGCGTCGCTTGAGACGGATTCCTTCTTATCAGCAGCGTCGTTCCAAGAAACAACTCGTGTCTTAACAGATGCTGCAATTAAAGGAAAACGTGATGAGCTTCTCGGACTTAAAGAGAATGTTATCATTGGTAAGTTGGTACCAGCAGGAACGGGGTTAAATCGTTATAAGAATCTTGGTATCCATTCTGCTCATGATGAAAAAGCAGAAAAAACCGAAGAAGTTGTAGCAGAGGAAGTACTCGTTCAAGAATAAATTGTTAAAATCACCGGATAGGCTGTTGACACAGCCTATCTTGCGGTGATACTATATCAAAGTGTGCCTGACAGTCTGCTGCTTTGGAGGTTTGACTATGTCTTATGAAAAAGTAGAACAGGCAAAAGATCCGGTAATCGGAAGAAAACAGACACTAAAAGCACTGCATGCTCGTATAGTCAAAGAGCTGTACGTGGCAAACGACGCTGATCAGCGGATAACGCAAGAGGTTGTCAATGCTGCTATAGATACAGATGTTGCGGTTGTGTATGTCGATTCAATGAAATTGCTTGGAAAAGCGTGTGGAATTGAAGTCGGTGCAGCCACTGTAGCGTTAAGGAAATAGAGAGTTTGTTTTGATTGTTCAAAACAACCTATTCTTTTGCCTAAACATGAACCACCTGGATCAGTGGTCTTAGAAATAAAGAAGGGAGGAAACAAAAAATGCCTACTATTAATCAGTTAATTCGCAAAGGTCGCGTAGACAAAGTGAAAAAGTCTGACTCACCTGCACTTAACAAAGGATACAATAGCTTCAAAAAAGCTCAAACAAATGTATCTTCTCCACAAAAACGTGGTGTTTGCACGCGTGTTGGTACTATGACACCGAAGAAACCGAACTCGGCTCTTCGTAAATATGCTCGTGTACGTTTGACGAACTCAATTGAGGTTACTGCATACATCCCAGGAATTGGACACAACTTGCAAGAGCACAGTGTTGTACTTATCCGTGGAGGTCGTGTAAAAGACTTACCAGGAGTACGTTACCACATCGTTCGTGGTGCACTTGATACTGCAGGTGTTCAAAACCGTATGCAAGGTCGTTCTAAATATGGAACTAAGAAGCCAAAAGAGAAAAAGTAATAAACTAAAAAGGATAATCGGTGAAAGGAGGGGGACTCATGCCTCGTAAAGGTCCAGTACCACGTCGTGATGTATTACCTGATCCAATGTATAATTCTAAGCTTGTAACCCGCCTCATCAACCGCATCATGGTTGACGGGAAGCGCGGAACTGCTCAAACGATTTTATATAATGCTTTCGATCTTGTAAAAGAGCGTAGCGGAAACGATGCAATGGAAGTTTTCGATCAAGCATTGAAGAACATTATGCCAGTTCTTGAAGTTAGAGCTCGCCGTGTTGGTGGTTCAAACTATCAAGTACCAGTGGAAGTAAGACCTGATCGTCGTACGACTTTAGGTTTACGCTGGTTAGTAAACTATTCACGTCTTCGTGGCGAAAAGACAATGGAAGAGCGTCTTGCTAACGAAATTCTTGATGCAGCAAACAACACTGGTTCTGCAGTTAAGAAACGTGAAGATATGCATAAAATGGCAGAAGCAAATAAAGCATTTGCTCACTACCGCTGGTAGGATTAAAATAACATTTATTTTGAAAGGAGAACGTTATTATGGCAAGAGAATTCTCCTTAAAAGATACGCGTAATATCGGCATCATGGCTCACATCGATGCCGGTAAAACGACGGCAACTGAACGTATTCTTTACTATACAGGTCGTGTACACAAAATTGGTGAAACACACGAAGGTGCTTCTCAAATGGACTGGATGGCGCAAGAGCAAGAGCGTGGTATTACAATCACATCTGCTGCGACAACAGCTCAATGGAAAGACCACCGTATCAATATCATTGATACGCCTGGACACGTAGATTTTACAGTAGAAGTTGAACGTTCATTACGTGTACTTGATGGGGCAGTTGCGGTATTAGATGCACAATCAGGTGTTGAACCGCAAACAGAGACTGTTTGGCGTCAAGCAACAACGTATGGTGTACCACGTATCGTATTCGTTAACAAAATGGATAAGACTGGTGCAGATTTCATGTATTCTGTTGGAACATTACGTGATCGTTTACAAGCGAACGCTCACCCAATTCAACTTCCAATCGGTGCTGAAGATGAGTTCTCGGGTTTCATTGACTTAATTGAAATGAAAGCCCACATCTCAAAAGATGACCTTGGACAAGAATGGGAAGTAACAGATATTCCTTCTGAATATGAAGAGCAAGCAACAAAAATGCGCGAATCACTAGTTGAAGCAGTTGCTGAACTAGATGAAGAGCTTATGATGAAGTATCTTGAAGGTGAAGAGCCAACAAACGAAGAGCTTGTTGCTGCTATCCGCCAAGGTACTTGTAATGTTGACTTCTACCCTGTTATTTGTGGTTCTGCTTTCAAAAACAAAGGGGTTCAAGCTTTACTTGATGCAGTACTTGCTTACTTGCCATCTCCTCTCGATGTTGCGGCTATTCGTGGTCATGTTCCTGACAGCGAAGAAGAAGTAACTCGTGAGCCTGGTGATGATCAACCGTTTGCTGCACTTGCTTTTAAAGTAATGACAGATCCTTTCGTAGGAAAACTTACATTCTTCCGTGTTTACTCTGGTACACTTAACTCTGGTTCTTATGTGCGTAATGCGACAAAAGACAAGCGTGAACGTGTAGGTCGTATTCTTCAAATGCACGCGAACTCTCGTGAGGAAATCTCAACGGTTTACTCTGGTGATATCGCTGCTGCAGTTGGTTTAAAGGATACAACAACTGGGGATACTTTATGTGATGAAAAGAACCTTGTAATCTTAGAGTCCATGCAGTTCCCTGAACCAGTTATTCACTTATCTGTAGAGCCTAAGTCAAAAGCAGACCAAGATAAAATGGGTATTGCGCTTGCGAAGCTTGCAGAAGAGGATCCAACGTTCAAAACGCATACAGATGAAGAAACGGGTCAAACCATCATCGGTGGTATGGGTGAACTTCACTTAGACATCATCGTTGATCGTATGAAGCGTGAATTCAAAGTAGAAGCAAACGTTGGTGCACCACAAGTTTCATACCGTGAAACAATTCGTCAAACAGCACAAGTCGAAGGTAAATTCGTTCGTCAGTCTGGTGGACGCGGTCAGTTCGGACACGTTTGGGTTGAGTTCTCTCCTAACGAAGAAGGCGCTGGCTTTGAATTCGAAAATGCGATTGTTGGGGGAGCAGTTCCTCGTGAATACATTGGTTCCGTTCAACAAGGTATTGAAGAAGCACTTGATAACGGTATGGTTGCTGGATTCCCAGTAATTGATATTAAAGCGAAACTGTATGATGGTTCTTACCATGATGTCGATTCATCTGAGATGGCCTTTAAGATTGCCGCTTCAATGGCACTTAAAAATGCTAAATCAAAATGTGCTCCGGTATTACTTGAGCCTCTAATGAAGGTTGAAGTTGTAATCCCTGAAGAGTACATGGGCGATATTATGGGTGACATTACAGCTCGTCGTGGACGTGTTGAAGGTATGGAAGCTCGTGGTAACTCACAAACAGTTAAAGCGTTTGTTCCACTTGCTGAAATGTTTGGTTATGCAACTAGCCTTCGTTCTCGTACACAAGGCCGTGGAACGTATTCTATGTTCTTTGACCACTATGAAGAAGTACCTAAGAGTGTTTCTGAAGAGATCATTAAAAAACAAACTGGAGCATAAGTCTTCCGCGTTGTTTTGAGTAACAAATTGTTGTAAGCTAGGGAGGAAACTGGCTGCTTGTCAGCTACCTTTCTTATGAATAAAAAAATTAACTGTATTTAAGGGAGGAAATGAATCATGGCTAAAGAAAAATTTGATCGTTCCAAAACACATGCCAATATCGGTACAATTGGACACGTTGACCATGGTAAAACAACTTTAACTGCTGCAATTACAACTGTACTTGCTAAACGTTCTGGTAAAGGACAAGCAATGGCATATGATGCAATCGATGGTGCTCCAGAAGAGCGTGAGCGTGGTATCACAATCTCAACTGCACACGTTGAGTATGAAACTGATTCTCGCCACTATGCACACGTTGACTGCCCAGGACACGCTGACTATGTTAAAAACATGATCACTGGTGCTGCACAAATGGACGGAGGAATCTTAGTAGTATCTGCTGCTGACGGTCCAATGCCACAAACTCGTGAGCACATCCTTCTTTCTCGCCAAGTAGGCGTACCTTACCTTGTTGTATTCTTAAACAAATGTGACATGGTAGATGACGAAGAGCTACTTGAGCTAGTAGAAATGGAAGTGCGTGACCTTCTTTCTGAGTATGACTTCCCTGGTGATGACGTTCCAGTTATCCAAGGTTCTGCTCTTAAAGCACTTCAAGGTGAAGCTGAGTGGGAAGAAAAAATCGTTGAGCTTATGAACGCTGTTGACGAATATATCCCAACTCCAGAGCGCGACAAAGATAAGCCTTTCATGATGCCAGTTGAGGACGTATTCTCAATCACTGGTCGTGGAACAGTTGCTACTGGTCGTGTAGAGCGTGGTCAACTTAACGTTGGTGACACTGTAGAAATTCTTGGTATTGAAGAAGAGAAGAAATCTACAACTGTAACTGGTGTAGAAATGTTCCGTAAGCTTCTTGACTATGCAGAAGCTGGAGACAACATCGGTGCCCTTCTTCGTGGGGTAGCTCGTGAAGATATCCAACGTGGCCAAGTACTTGCTAAGCCTGGTACAATTACACCACACACAAACTTCAAAGCTGAAGTTTATGTTCTTTCAAAAGAAGAGGGTGGACGTCACACTCCATTCTTCTCTAACTATCGTCCACAATTCTATTTCCGTACAACTGACGTAACTGGTATCTGCCAATTACCAGAAGGTACAGAAATGGTTATGCCTGGTGATAACATTGAAATGACTGTTGAGCTTATCGCTCCAATCGCGATTGAAGAAGGTACTAAATTCTCAATCCGTGAAGGTGGCCGTACAGTAGGCGCTGGCGTTGTAGCTACAATCCAAAAATAATTCATTTCTATAACTAAAGAGGACGGATTTTATTCGTCCTCTTTTTCTTTTGAAAAAAATTCTCTCAAACCCTTGCAATCATAGGCGTTGATCTATATAATAGTAGAAGTGTGCCCCGAAAGGTACGTTTCTTTGTTTCTATGAACAGAAAGTAATGTTTCTATGTGTCACACGTTTGACAGCGATGATGCGGAAGGTTGCTGACACACCCGGCCCCTTTGCCATGGGAGGGTGAGGAAATTTCCGCGGAGTATGTCTATTTTATAAAATGGGCGAAAAAGGAGGGCTATTATGGCAAAGCAAAAGATTCGTATTCGTTTAAAAGCGTATGATCACCGTGTTCTAGATCAGTCAGCTGAGAAGATTGTTGAAACGGCAAAACGTTCAGGTGCGAGCGTATCAGGACCGATTCCACTTCCAACTGAAAAATCTGTTTACACGATTTTACGTGCGGTTCACAAGTATAAAGATTCTCGTGAGCAGTTCGAAATGCGTACGCACAAGCGTCTAATTGACATTGTGAATCCAACACCACAAACTGTGGATGCGTTAATGCGTTTAGATTTACCGTCTGGCGTTGATATCGAAATTAAGCTATAAGCTAAAAAATAAAATTTAACATTTAATAGGAGGTGTAACGGATGTCCAAAGGAATCTTAGGAAGAAAAATTGGTATGACTCAAGTATTTGCTGAAAACGGTGAAGTAATTCCTGTAACAGTTATTGAAGCTGAGCCAAATGTTATTCTTCAGAAGAAAACAATTGAATCAGATGGTTATGAAGCTATTCAAATCGGTTTCGCTGATGCGAAAAAGCCTAACAAACCAGAAGTAGGTCATGCAACGAAAGCAGAAGCAACACCTAAGCGCTTCATTAAGGAAATCCGTGACGTTAATCTTGACGAGGTTGAAGTTGGTCAAGCGATTAGCGTAACAACATTTGCAGCAGGAGAAATCGTTGATGTAACAGGTACATCTAAAGGGAAAGGTTTCCAAGGTGCAATTAAGCGCCATAACCAATCTCGTGGACCTATGTCTCACGGTTCTCGTTACCACCGTCGTCCTGGTTCAATGGGACCTGTAGCGCCTAACCGCGTATTTAAAGGTAAATTATTACCTGGTCGTATGGGTGGAGAGCAAATTACAATCCAAAACCTAGAGATCGTTCGTGTAGATGAAGAGCGCAATCTTCTTCTAGTTAAAGGGAACGTTCCTGGTGCGAAGAAAAGCTATGTAACTGTTCAAGCAGCAGTTAAAGCGTAACGTTATAGAAAGGAGGCCATTCGAATGCCAAAAGTAACAGTTTTTAACCAAACAGGTTCTCAAGTTGGAGACATCGAACTTGCTGATGCAGTATTTGGGATTGAACCAAATAACAGTGTATTACACGATGCAGTAATCATGCAGCAAGCGTCTCTACGTCAAGGTACGCATAAAACAAAAGGACGTTCTGAAGTTCGTGGTGGTGGTAGAAAGCCATGGCGCCAAAAAGGAACTGGACGCGCGCGTCAAGGTTCTATCCGTTCTCCACAATGGGTTGGCGGTGGTGTTGTATTTGGACCAACTCCACGTAGTTATAGCTACAAACTTCCAAAGAAAGTTCGTCGTTTAGCTCTTAAGTCTGCTTTGTCTTCTAAAGTACAAGGTTCAGAATTAGTTGTGCTTGATACTCTTTCTTTTGAAGAGATTAAAACGAAATCTATGAAGGAAGTACTTGCTAGTTTATCAGTAGAATCAAAAGCACTTGTTGTAACAGCTGATTACAATGAAAATGTTGCTCTTTCTGCTCGTAACTTACCAGGTGTTACTTTCCTTACAGCTGACAGCGTTAATGTGTTAGACCTTCTTAAGCATGACAAAGTTGTCATCACTAAAGACGCAGTCGAAAAGGTAGAGGAGGTGCTTGCGTAATGTCGAACGCACGTGATATCATTAAGCGCCCTATTATTACTGAGAAGTCTGCTGACTTAATGGAAAATAAACAGTACACGTTTGACGTTGATGTTCGCGCGAACAAATCTCAAATCAAAGATGCGATCGAAGAAATCTTTGAAGTGAAGGTTGCTAGCGTCAATACGGTCAACTATAAAGGTAAGTCTAAGCGATTCGGTCGTTTCACAGGCTTTACTGCAAAACGCAAGAAAGCAGTCGTTCAACTATCAGCGGATAGTAAAGAACTAGACTTCTTTGAAGCGTAAGAATTTGAAGAAGGAGGGAACTTATTATGGCAATTAAAAAGTATAAACCGACCAGTGCCGGACGTCGTCACATGAGTGTGTCTGATTTCGCTGAAATCACAACTGACAAGCCGGAAAAATCGTTACTTGCTCCTTTGCATAATAAAGGTGGTCGTAACAACCAAGGTCGTTTAACTGTACGTCATCAAGGTGGCGGTCATAAGCGTCAGTACCGTGTAATTGATTTCAAACGTAATAAAGATGGAATTCCAGGACGCGTTGCTACAGTCGAGTATGATCCAAACCGCTCTGCAAACATCGCTTTGATTCACTATGTTGATGGTGAAAAGCGTTATATCTTAGCTCCAAAAGGCTTAAAAGTAGGTACTATGATTGAGTCTGGTTCTGAAGCGGACATTAAAGTAGGTAACACGTTACCACTAATTAATATCCCTGTAGGTACTGTGATTCATAATATTGAACTTCGTCCTGGTAAAGGCGGTCAATTAGTACGTTCTGCTGGTACTGAAGCTCAACTTCTTGGTAAAGAAGGACAATATGTGCTTGTACGTCTAAACTCTGGCGAAACACGCTACATTCTTTCAACTTGTCGCGCAACGATCGGTCAAGTTGGAAATGTTGAACATGAGCTTATTAACATCGGTAAAGCTGGACGTTCTCGTTGGAAAGGTATCCGTCCAACTGTTCGTGGTTCTGTAATGAACCCTAACGATCACCCACACGGTGGTGGTGAAGGTAAAGCGCCAATTGGCCGTCCGTCACCAATGTCTCCATGGGGTAAACCAACACTTGGATTCAAAACTCGTAAGAAAAACAAACACTCCGACAAGTACATCGTACGTCGTCGTAAAAAATAACGTGGTTTGTCTACGGTTCTCATCTAGAACCGTGGTCGAATCTCGAAGGGAGGCACTCACATGGGCCGTAGTTTGAAAAAAGGACCTTTCGTCGATGGTCATCTGATGAAGAAAGTCGAAGCTTTAAACGAAACAAACGACAAGAAAGTTGTAAAGACTTGGTCTCGTCGTTCTACAATCTTCCCTGACTTTATTGGTCACACGTTTGCTGTTTATGATGGACGCAAGCACGTACCGGTATATGTATCAGAAGATATGGTTGGACACAAACTTGGTGAATTTGCTCCTACACGCACGTATAAAGGGCATGCCGCTGACAAGAAAACAAGACGTTAAGTAAGAAAGGAGGACCAATCTCATGGAACAAGCTAAAGCTGTTGCGAAACAGGTTCGCATTGCGCCTCGTAAAGTTCGTCTTGTTATCGATCTTATCCGCGGTAAACAAGTCGGTGAAGCCATTGCAATCTTAAAGCATACACCTAAATCTGCTTCTCCTGTAGTTGAAAAGCTTTTGAATTCCGCTATTGCGAATGCTGAGCACAATTACGAAATGGAGCCGAATAATCTCGTTATTTCAGAAGCTTTCGTTGATGAAGGCGTTACGCTTAAACGTTTCCGCCCTCGTGCACAAGGTCGTGCGAGCCGGATCAACAAACGTACGAGCCACATTACATTGGTTGTATCAGAAAAGAAGGAGGGATAACACATGGGTCAAAAAGTAAATCCTATCGGACTTCGCGTTGGCGTTATTCGTGATTGGGATTCTAAGTGGTACGCTAGTAAAAAAGACTATGCTGATCTACTTCATGAAGACATCACAATTCGTGAACACGTTGAAGGTCGTTTAAAAGATGCATCAGTATCTAAAGTAGAAATCGAACGCGCTGCGAACCGTGTGAATATCACAATTTCTACTGCCAAGCCAGGAATGGTGATCGGAAAAGGCGGTTCAGAAGTTGAAGCACTACGTAAATCTCTAAACCAACTTACAGGTAAAAGAGTACACATTAACATTTCAGAAATTAAGCATGCAGATTTAGATGCTAAATTAGTTGCTGAAAATATCGCTCGTCAGCTAGAGAATCGTATCTCTTTCCGTCGCGCTATGAAACAAGCCATTCAACGTACAATGCGTTCTGGTGCAAAAGGAATCAAAACACAAGTATCTGGTCGTCTTGGTGGCGCAGATATCGCTCGTGCAGAGCACTATAGCGAAGGAACAGTTCCACTTCACACACTTCGTGCTGATATTGACTATGGTACAGCTGAAGCTGATACAACATACGGCAAAATCGGTGTGAAAATTTGGGTTTACCGTGGTGAAGTCCTTCCAGCGAAAGGAACGAACAAAGAGGAAGGAGGCAACTAATCATGTTAATGCCTAAACGCGTTAAATATCGTCGTGAACACCGCGGAAAAATGCGTGGTCGTGCTAAAGGCGGTACAGAAGTACATTTCGGTGAATACGGTCTACAAGCGCTTGAAGCGTCTTGGATTACAAACCGTCAAATCGAATCAGCTCGTATTGCAATGACTCGTTACATGAAACGTGGCGGTAAAGTATGGATTAAGATTTTCCCATCTAAACCTTACACTGCTAAGCCACTTGAAGTTCGAATGGGTTCAGGTAAAGGTGCTCCAGAAGGTTGGGTTGCCGTCGTGAAACCAGGTAAGATTATGTTTGAAATCTCCGGTGTATCTGAAGAAGTTGCACGCGAAGCTTTACGTCTTGCCTCTCACAAGTTGCCTGTTAAATGTAAATTCGTAAAACGTGAAGAAGTGGGTGGTGACTCAAATGAAAGCAACTGATATCCGTAATTTAACCACTGCTGAAATCGAACAAAAGACGCAAACTCTTAAAGAAGAGCTTTTCAACCTACGCTTTCAATTAGCAACTGGGCAACTTGAAAACCCAGTGCGCATTCGCGAAGTCCGCAAAGGTATTGCACGTGCAAAAACTGTTTTGCGTGAACGCGAGCTCGGAATTAACAACGGCTAAAAAAGGAGGTTTGCTGCATGGACCGCAATCAGCGTAAAGTTTACCAAGGTCGTGTCGTGTCTGACAAAATGGACAAAACGATTAGCGTTCTTGTTGAAACATACAAGGTCGATCGCCTTTATGGTAAACGTGTAAAGTACTCAAAGAAGTTCAAAACACATGATGAAGAAAATACTGCAAAAGTTGGCGACATCGTTCGTATTATGGAAACTCGCCCACTTTCAAAAGATAAACGTTTTCGTTTAGTAGAAGTTGTAGAAGAAGCTATTATTATCTAATAGGCTACGGTTGAAAGGAGGTAAACAGTATGATTCAACAAGAAAGCCGTTTAAAAGTTGCTGACAACTCTGGAGCGCGTGAAGTTCTTTGTATTAAAGTACTTGGTGGTTCTGGACGTAAGACAGCTAACATTGGTGATGTTATTGTTTGTTCGGTAAAACAAGCAACACCAGGTGGCGTTGTTAAGAAAGGTGACGTTGTTCGTGCGGTAATTGTTCGCTCTAAGAGCGGTGTTCGCCGTAACGACGGGTCATATATCAAGTTTGATGAGAACGCAGCTGTAATCGTACGTGACGATAAGGGTCCTCGCGGAACTCGTATCTTCGGTCCGGTAGCACGTGAACTTCGAGACAAACAGTTTATGAAAATTGTTTCTCTAGCTCCTGAGGTACTATAAGGTTCGTTTTGGATAAAGAGATCAATGGATGTTTACTCAGGGAGGTGCAAAAGTGATGCATGTCAAAAAAGGCGATACAGTAATCGTTATTGCTGGTAAAGACAAAGGGAAGCAAGGGACGATCCTTGAAGCTTACCCGAAAAAGAGCCGTGTGCTTGTTGAAGGAATTAACATGGTAAAGAAACACGCGAAACCTTCACAAGATAATCCACAAGGTGGAATTCTTGATCAAGAAGCACCGATTCATTCTTCTAACGTTATGCTAGTTGATCCAAAAACAGGAGAACGTACTCGTGTTGGATTTAAAGAAGAAGATGGTAAAAAAGTACGTGTAGCGAAAAAATCTGGCGAAATCATCAAGTAGTCAGTCAGGTGAAAGGAGGACCACTCTAAATGAATCGTTTGAAAGAAAAGTATCAGACTGAGATTGTTTCATCTCTAACAGAGAAATTTAACTATTCTTCTGTAATGGCTGTGCCAAAGATTGAAAAGATTGTTGTGAACATGGGTGTCGGTGAAGCTGTTCAAAACGCAAAAGTTTTGGATAAAGCGGTTGAAGAACTTCAACAAATCACTGGTCAAAAGCCTGTTGTGACAAAAGCAAAGAAATCAATTGCTGGCTTTAAATTACGTGAGGGTATGCCAATCGGTGCAAAAGTTACATTACGCGGTGAGCGTATGTATGACTTCTTGGATAAATTGGTTTCTGTTTCTCTTCCACGTGTACGTGACTTCCGTGGGATCTCAAAGAAAGCATTTGACGGTCGTGGAAACTACACGCTTGGCGTGAAAGAACAGCTAATTTTCCCGGAAATCGACTATGATAAAGTTGATAAAGTCCGTGGTATGGATATCGTAATCGTTACAACTGCTCAGACAGATGAAGAAGCGCGTGAATTACTTACTCAAGTAGGCATGCCGTTCCAAAAATAATCTCTTAAAGAAGAGGAGGGAACACGTTGGCAAAAAAATCTATGATTGCAAAGCAACAGCGCACTCCTAAGTATAACGTTCAAAAGTATACTCGTTGTGAGCGTTGCGGACGTCCTCATTCAGTGTTGCGTAAATTTAAACTTTGCCGTATTTGCTTCAGAGAACTTGCTTATAAAGGGCAAATTCCTGGTGTGAAAAAAGCAAGCTGGTAAATCGATTGGGAAGGAGGTAATTAATTATGGTCATGACGGATCCAATTGCAGATATGCTAACTCGTATTCGTAACGCGAACCTTGTACGTCACGAGAAATTAGAGCTTCCTGCTTCTATGGTGAAGAAGGAAATCGCTGAAATTCTTAAGCGTGAAGGTTTTGTTCGCGATTATGAGTACATTGAAGATAACAAACAAGGTGTTATTCGTATCTTCCTAAAGTACGGAACATCTAACGAGCGTGTAATTACTGGTCTTAAACGTATCTCTAAGCCAGGACTACGTGTCTACGCAAAATCAACTGAACTACCTCGTGTACTTGGTGGTCTTGGTATTGCGATCGTATCGACTTCTAAAGGTTTATTAACTGATAAAGAAGCGCGTCAACAACAAATCGGTGGCGAAGTACTCGCTTACGTTTGGTAATAAAGCTTAATTGAAATGGAGGTGTACTACAAATGTCTCGAGTAGGATTAAAACCTATTACAATTCCTGAGGGAGTTACAGTTTCTTTAGATGGTAACCTTTGTACTGTTAAAGGTCCTAAAGGTGAATTAAGCCGTGAGCTTCACCCTGCTATTAAAGTAAACTTAGAAAACAACGAAATGAGTTTCGCTCGTCCATCAGATCATAAAGAGCATCGTGCTCTACATGGTACAATGCGTGCGAACGTAAACAACATGGTTGAGGGAGTAACAAAAGGATTTGAGCGCGCACTTGAACTGAACGGTGTCGGTTACCGTGCTTCTAAATCTGGCAATAAGCTTGTGCTTAACGTTGGTTATTCTCACCCAGTTGAAATCACACCTGAAGAAGGTCTTGAAATCGAAGTACCATCTAACACGAAAGTTATTGTTAAAGGAATTAACAAAGAACGTGTTGGTGCACTTGCTTCTAACATTCGCGCTGTACGTCAGCCTGAGCCTTACAAAGGTAAAGGTATTCGTTATGAAGGCGAGTATGTGCGTCGTAAAGAAGGTAAAACTGGTAAATAATTAGTATCGACAAAGAAAGGAATGACGTCTCATGATTACGAAGCCTAACTCAAATACAGGCCGTAAGAAAAGACACGCTCACGTACGCCGCAATTTAAGCGGTACGCCGCAGCGTCCACGTTTAAACGTATTCCGTTCTTCTAAGCACATTTACGCTCAATTAATTGATGACGTGAATGGTGTCACTCTTGCTCAAGCTTCATCACTTGATAAAGAATTGAAGATCGAAAAGGGTTCAAATAAAGAAGCAGCTCGCCAAGTTGGTGAAGCAGTTGCAAAACGTGCGATCGAAGCGGGACACGAAGTTATCGTGTTTGACCGTGGAGGATATCTATATCACGGACGCGTTGCTGAGCTTGCAGATGCAGCTCGCGAAGCAGGTCTGAAATTCTAAAAACGAAGGAGGGAAACCTTTTTATGCGTTCAATCGATCCAAATACTTTGGAACTTGAAGAAAAAGTCGTTACGATCAACCGTGTCGCAAAGGTTGTTAAAGGTGGTCGTCGCTTCCGCTTTGCTGCACTTGTTGTAGTAGGGGATAAAAATGGTCACGTCGGCTTTGGAATGGGGAAAGCTCAGGAGGTACCTGAAGCAATCCGTAAAGCTGTTGAAGATGCAAAGAAAAACTTAATTGAAGTACCGCTTGTTAATACAACAATCCCACACCAAATTGTTGGACGTTTTGGTGCTGGACGCGTATTTCTAAAGCCGGCTTCAGAAGGTACTGGAGTTATCGCTGGTGGTCCTGTACGTGCTGTACTTGAACTATCTGGTGTTGGCGATGTTCTTTCTAAGTCTCTTGGTTCAAGCAACCCAATTAACATGGTTCGTGCTACAATCACAGGCTTAACGAATCTTAAGCGTGCTGAAGAAGTAGCAAAACTACGTGGTAAATCCGTAGAAGAACTGTTAGGTTAAGGGAGGGATTACGATGGCGAAGAAGTTAGAAATCACCCTTACACGTAGCTTGATCGGCCGTCCTAGCGATCAACGCGTGACAGTAAACACACTTGGTTTACGTAAAATGCATCAAACTGTAGTACAAGAAGATAACGTAGCAATTCGTGGTATGGTTAACAAAGTAAAGCACTTAGTTACTGTAAACGAAATTGACGCGTAAATAGATGATTTTTAGCAACGAGGAGGTGTAGGAAGCATGAAACTTCATGAGTTACAACCAGCAGAAGGTTCACGCAAAGTCCGTAATCGTGTAGGTCGCGGAATTGGTTCTGGTAACGGAAAAACTTCTGGTAGAGGACACAAAGGTCAAAAAGCCCGCTCAGGTGGTGGCGTAAGACTTGGTTTCGAAGGTGGTCAAAACCCACTTTATCGTCGTTTACCGAAACGTGGCTTTACGAACATTCACCGTAAAGAATATACGGTTGTTAGCCTTGATGTATTAAACCGTTTTGAAGCAGGAGCAGAAGTTACTCCTGAACTCTTAATTGAATCAAAAGCAGTTAAGAACGTAAAACACGGTATTAAAGTGTTAGGAAATGGCAGCTTAGATAAAAACTTGACTGTTAAAGCAAACAAGTTCTCTGCATCTGCAGTAAAAGCAATTGAAGCTGCTGGCGGAAAAACAGAGGTGGTTTAATGTTTAAGGCGATCTCCAACATCTTCCGTGTGAGAGATTTACGTCGCAAAATCATCTTTACGCTCTTGATGCTTATCGTATTTCGAGTTGGTACATTTATTCCCGTGCCAGGTACGAATAGTGATGCGCTAGACTTGCTATTCGGTGAGGCGAATGCATTCGGCTTTCTTGATACCTTTGGTGGTGGAGCATTAAGTAACTTCTCGATTTTTGCGATGGGGATTATGCCTTACATTACAGCATCGATCGTTGTACAGCTTTTACAGCTAGATGTTGTACCGAAATTTGCTGAATGGGCGAAGCAAGGTGAGGCTGGTCGAAAAAAGCTAACACAGGTTACTCGTTATGGAACGATCGTTTTAGGTTTTGTTCAAGCGATTGCCATGTCCATCGGTTTTAACTCAATGGCTTCTACAGGTTCGGTCGACTTAATTGTCAATCCTGGTCCGATGACATACATCTATATCGCGATTGTATTAACAGCAGGTACCGCCTTTTTAATGTGGGTTGGTGAACAAATTACTGCACATGGTGTTGGTAATGGCATCTCGATCATCATTTTTGCAGGTATCGCAGCTGGTATTCCAAATATGCTTAATACGTTGTATGTTTCGGAACTTGAAGGGGCTGGCGATCAGCTATTTATAGCTATTGTCACCGTAGCGCTGTTGGCTTTAATTGTTTTACTTATTATTGTCGGTGTGATCTATGTGCAACAAGCATTGCGTAAAATTCCTGTGCAATACGCGAAACGTGTTGTGAACCGTAGTCCTGTTGGCGGACAGTCAACGCACTTACCGATTAAGGTAAATGCGGCAGGGGTTATCCCAGTTATCTTTGCTTCCGCACTATTTTACTTCCCTTCCACAATCGCAACGTTTGTTGGAACAGAAGATAGTGCATGGGCAAATTGGATTGTTCAAAACTTTGTACCCGGCACATTGATTGGAGGATCAGCTTTTGTTCTTCTTATCATCGCCTTTACGTATTTCTATACGTTTGTTCAAGTTAACCCCGAAAAAATGGCGGATAACTTGAAGCGACAAGGTGGATACATTCCTGGTATTCGTCCAGGGCAAGCGACACAGTCGTTTATTACGCGAATTTTATACCGGTTAACGTTCGTTGGTGCGCTTTTCCTAGCAACGATCGCAACGATTCCGGTTGTCTTTATTGCTCTTTTAGATCTCCCACCTCAAGTTCAGATTGGTGGAACTGGACTTCTCATCATCGTTGGGGTTGCTCTTGATACGATGAAGCAAATTGAAGGACAGTTAATAAAACGATCGTATAAAGGATTTATCAACTAAAGAGAGCGGAATTGGGTTTTTCCCTCCTCCGTTCATCTTTTATAGAACTTGCTGGAAGGGGATTTGAAATGAACTTAATCTTAATGGGATTGCCTGGTGCCGGCAAAGGCACTCAAGCAGAAAAGATTGTTGAACATTACGGCTTGCCTCATATCTCAACTGGTGATATGTTCCGTGCAGCAATGAAGAATGAAACAGAACTTGGTCTTAAAGCGAAATCCTATATGGATGCTGGGGGCCTCGTTCCGGATGAAGTAACAATCGGTATTGTGAAAGATCGGTTGTCACAGAAAGATTGTGAGAATGGTTTTTTACTCGATGGTTTCCCAAGAACAATTGCGCAAGCAGAAGGACTTGAAGAGATCCTTACATCTCTCGGTAAAGAACTTGACTATGTTCTGAATATCCACGTTCCTGAAGAACTCTTAATTGAGCGTTTAACAGGTAGACGTGTTTCACCAACTTCTGGCAAAACGTATCATCTTCTTTACAACCCACCAAAGGTTGAAGGAAAATGTGATGTAGATGGAAGCGAGCTTATTCAACGTGATGATGACAAGCCAGAGACAGTTAAGAAACGTCTTGAAGTGAATCAGCAGCAAGCTCAACCATTAATTGACTTTTATGAGTCAAAAGGTTATTTAAAGCATATTGACGGTAATAGAGATATTGAAGATGTCTACAAAGACATTGATGCATTACTCGCGGAGACGCATGCATGATTGTAATAAAAACCGAACGTGAACTTGAAATTATGAGACAGGCTGGGCGTATTGTTGCATTAACACATGCTCACTTGAAACCATATATCAAACCAGGTGTTACTACTGGTGAACTCGATTCAATTGCTGAAGCGTTTATTCGTTCACATGATGCAACACCTTCTTTCCTAGGTTATGGGGGGTTTAAAGGAAGCGTATGTGCTTCCGTAAACGAAGAGTTGGTGCATGGCATTCCTGGTAATCGAGTGCTTGAAGATGGTGACATTATTAGCTTAGATATAGGCGCATATTATAATGGCTATCATGGTGATTCTGCTTGGACATATGGGGTTGGAACAATTAAAGAGGAAGATCAACAATTGCTTGATGCAACGGAAGAGTCTCTTTACAAAGGTTTAGAGCAAGCTCGTCCAGGCAATCGTTTATCAGATATCTCGCATGCGATTCAATCACATGTGGAACCTCTTGGTTATTCTGTTGTTCGTGAGTATGTTGGCCACGGTGTTGGTCAAAACTTACATGAGGACCCACAAATTCCTCATTACGGACCTCCAGGAAAAGGACCAAGGCTCAAACCCGGTATGGTACTAGCAATTGAGCCAATGATTAATGCAGGTAGTCGATATGTAAAAACTCTTTCTGATAACTGGACAGTAGTAACTGTAGATAAGAAAAACTGTGCCCATTTTGAGCATACGATTGCAATTACAGAAACCGGGTATGAAATCTTGACGAAAGCATAGGTTTTCAGGTAAGATAGAATGTCTGTGTAGTTCTGGATTTGTTAGCATCTAACTCGAAGGGAGGAAACTACCCATGGCGAAAGAAGACGTTATTGAAGTGGAAGGTACGGTTATTGAACCACTTCCAAATGCAATGTTTCGTGTTGAACTTGAGAACGGTCATAAAATTCTTGCGCATGTATCTGGGAAAATTCGCATGCACTTTATCCGCATTTTGCCTGGTGATAAAGTGACAATTGAGCTTTCTCCTTATGATCTAACGCGTGGTAGAATTACGTACCGCTATAAATAAAAAACTTCTCCGTACACAAGGAGGTTTATACAATGAAAGTAAGACCGTCGGTAAAACCGATCTGTGAAAAATGTAAAGTTATTCGCCGTAAAGGCAATGTCATGGTAATTTGCGAAAATCCAAAGCATAAACAAAAACAAGGCTAATCGATAAGGAGGTGCCGAGCCTATGGCACGTGTTGCAGGTGTTGATATTCCTCGCGATAAGCGCGTTGTAATTTCACTTACGTACGTATTCGGTATTGGTAAATCTACAGCAGCGAAGATTCTTGAAACTGCTGGTATTGACCAGAATACACGTGTGCGCGATTTGACTGAAGAAGAACTTGGTCGTATCCGTGAAGCTGTTGAAGCATATCAAGTTGAAGGTGATCTTCGTCGTGAAGTATCCCTTAACATTAAGCGTCTAATTGAGATTGGAAGCTACCGTGGAATCCGTCATCGTCGTGGATTGCCCGTTCGTGGTCAAAACTCTAAGAATAACGCTCGTACGCGCAAAGGTCCAGCTCGTACAGTAGCGAACAAGAAAAAATAGATAGGAGGGAACAAATCTATGGCTAAAAAAACGAATACTCGTCCAAAGCGTCGTCAAAAGAAAAATATTGATACAGGAATGGCTCACATTCGCTCGACTTTCAATAATACAATCGTGACGATCACTGATACGCATGGTAATGCAATCTCTTGGGCAAGTGCTGGTGCTTTAGGATTTAAAGGTTCTCGTAAGTCTACTCCTTTCGCTGCGCAAATGGCGGCTGAGACTGCTGCGAAAACAGCGATGGAGCATGGCATGAAAACCATCGAAGTTTCTGTTAAAGGTCCTGGAGCTGGTCGTGAAGCGGCTATCCGTTCATTACAAGCAGTTGGTTTAGAGGTAAACATGATTAAAGACGTAACGCCTGTTCCTCATAACGGCTGTCGCCCGCCGAAACGTCGTAGAGTGTAATAAGATCAATCATTGTATAGATTTCTTAGTAGTGTCTATAATGGATAAGACGAGATCTATTAGACAATGAAGGTTAGACTAATAGGCATTGCTCATGGGAAGGCTTAGTGATTGTCCTTTGGGCAATCCTTGTGTTTGCCAGAGTTCGACGTTTTGAAGGAGGGTTTGTTTAATGATTGAAATTGAAAAGCCGAATATTGAGACGGTTGAAGTTAGCGAAGATGCAACATACGGCAAGTTTGTTGTTGAGCCCCTTGAACGTGGTTATGGAACAACACTAGGAAACTCCTTACGTCGCATTCTACTATCATCGCTTCCTGGTGCAGCAGTATCTTCAGTTCAAATTGATGGTGTTCTACACGAATTCTCTACTATTGAGGGTGTTGTGGAAGATGTAACGACAATCATTTTGCACTTAAAGAAACTAGCTTTAAAGATTTATTCAGACGATGAGAAAACACTAGAGATTGATGTTCAAGGCGAAGGCGATGTTACTGCTGGAGACTTAACACATGATAGTGATGTAGAAATTTTAAATCCTGAGCTTCATATCGCTACGCTTACAAAAGGAGCATCGTTCCGCATGCGCCTTCAGGCAAAACGCGGTCGGGGTTATATCCTTGCTGACGGGAATAAAAGCGACGACCAGCCAATTGGCGTTCTTCCGATTGACTCGATCTATACACCGGTAGCGCGTGTAAACTATCAAGTTGAGAATACACGTGTTGGGCAAGTCACAAACTATGATAAACTAACCCTTGATGTGTGGACCGATGGAAGCACTCGCCCTGAAGAAGCAGTATCTCTTGGAGCGAAAATCTTAACAGAGCATTTAAATATTTTCGTAGGCTTAACGGATCAAGCGCAAAACGCGGAAATCATGGTTGAAAAAGAAGAAGACCAAAAAGAAAAAGTCTTGGAAATGACAATTGAAGAGCTTGATCTTTCGGTTCGTTCTTACAACTGTTTAAAGCGCGCTGGTATCAACACGGTACAAGAGCTTACGCATAAAACAGAAGAAGACATGATGAAAGTTCGTAACCTTGGACGTAAGTCTTTAGAAGAAGTACAAGAGAAGCTAGGCGAGTTAGGACTCGGGCTTCGTAACGAAGAATAATTGTTTTTTGGGTTAAAGGAGGGAATATAGCATGGCATACGCAAAACTTGGTCGTACAAGTTCACAACGTAAAGCGTTACTACGTGATTTAGTAACAGACTTAATTATTAATGAGCGTATTGAAACGACTGAAGCTAAAGCAAAGGAATTGCGTCCACTCGTTGAAAAAATGGTGACATTAGGTAAACGTGGAGACCTTCATTCTCGTCGTCAAGTTGCTTCTTTCGTACGTAAAGAAGTAGCAAACGAAGAAAATGGTCAAGACGCAATCCAAAAGCTTTTTGCTGAGATTGCGCCTCGCTTTGAAGAGCGTCAAGGTGGATATACACGCATTCTTAAAGTTGGTCCTCGTCGTGGAGACGGAGCACCAATGGCAATTATTGAGTTTGTTTAAGTAACTCATGTAAGCGGCGATTAAGGGCAGGAGATTATGGAAGCAAGAGCTTTCTTCACTCTATGCCCTTTTTTGTTTTAGGAAGGAAATGAGTCGATGCTGCAGCTAAACAACGCTAGCTATCATTTTAAAGAGAGTGAACCGGTCCTAATAAATGTTTCTTTCTCCATTTCGAAAGGAGAATACATTGCCATTATTGGAAAAAGTGGATCAGGAAAATCTACTCTTGGTAAGCTGATAAAAGGGTTAGTAAAACCCACTTCAGGTTCAATTAGCTATCATCAAGAGAAAGAAAACATCGGGTTCTTGTTTCAAAACCCAGATAACCAGATGGTACGAACGATTGTTGAAGATGACCTTGCTTTTGGTTTAGAGAATGCTGCAGTGAATCCGTCTCTTATGGAAGAACGAATGGAACGTTATGCAAAGAAGCTTGGGATTGATCACTTACGGAAGCGATCTATTAATGAGCTTTCTGGTGGTCAAAAGCAGCGTGTGGCGTTAGCGGGTTTACTTGTTCTTGAACCCGAACTTATTATACTTGACGAAGCAACGTCTATGCTTGATCCAGAAGGACGACATGAGGTGCTAGAGCAACTAGAGTCTATGCATCAAGAGTCTAAAACACTTGTAACCATTACTCACGACGTAGAGGAAATGGCCAAGTGCAATCGTATTATTGGTTTGGCAAACGGTGAAGTTATTTTTGATGGGTCATTCACCCAATTAATGCATCAAGAGGACGTTATGCAAGAACTGGGATGCGTAAAGCCCTTCCGCTATGAAGTCATCGCCATGTTAAAGGAACAGGGAATTGGTGTGAATGAAACAATCATTACGTCGGATGAAGAGTTATGTGAGGCATTATGGACGTTTGCTTTAAAGATGTGAGCTATCAATATGAGACAAATCAAGCAACCTCCTATAAGGCATTGCAAGAGGTTTCCTTTTCCATACCAGACGGTAGTTTTACCGCTGTAATAGGAAAAACGGGCTCAGGAAAATCTACCCTTGTTCAGTTGCTCGCTGGGTTACTTAAACCAACTACAGGTGCTGTGCTTCTCAATGGACACACCCTACATGAAGATCAGAATCAGTTGATCCGCAATCACATTGGCTACGTGTTTCAATACCCTGAACATCAACTATTTGCCGAAACAGTCTATGAAGAGCTTGCCTTTGGTTTAAAGTTGGCAGGTAAGCAGAAAGAGCAAATTGAACAAAGAATAGAAGAAATCATGAAAGTAGTAGAGCTAGAGTCTGAGATTTTACAACGTTCCCCCTTTCACTTATCAGGGGGGCAAATGAGAAGAGTGGCCATCGCTGCTATTCTCATGATGAAGCCGAAGCTCTTACTAATTGATGAACCGACAGCAGGGCTTGATCCACAATTAAAAGAAGGAATGATGAAGGTCTTTCAACGCTATAAAAAGCAAGAACATGCGACGGTTTGGATGGTCACTCATTCCATGAATGATGTCGCTCTTTATAGTGATCATTGTATTGCTCTTGAAGCAGGTCTGCTTGTTCGAGCAGGTAAAACATGTGATGTACTTCAAAGTGGACATGTACCATTACCTCACACGATGGCTTTTGCAAAAGCGCTTATGAAACATCAACATCAACCGCCTTTTTTAAAGAATACAGAAGAGCTTGTAGGATGGATCACGTCATCGTGGCTGAAAGAGAAGGAGAATGAGCATAATGGCTAGAAGATCTGTCGTCATTGGCGATTACATTGAGGGCCACTCATTTATTCATACTCTAGATGCAAAAGTAAAGCTGATTAGTACGTTTCTCTTTGCGATCGTCTTTTTCACTGTGTCATCAATCGGCTCATTTAGTTTAAGTTCGATTCTTGTTTTACTTTTGCTGTTAAGTAGCCGGTTGCCAATAAGAGCGGTTCTGCAATCATTAGCGCCTGTTTTTGTCTTTTTACTCGTCTTTTCCCTTATTCAACTTATCGTGATTCAAGATGGAAACCCATTGTTTTCAATCGGGCCAATAACGATTTATGACGAAGGGATGACCATGGCATTTATTGTCTTCTGGCGCACCATTATGCTTTTTCTTATCGCTATTATAATGACAGCAACAACCAGTTCTTATCATATTACACAAGCAATTGAAACTTTATTAAGTCCATTGAATAAAGTGCGTTTTCCAGTTAGGGACGTGGCTACAATGGTTTCAATTGCATTACGATTTATTCCAATCTTACGGGATGAACTATTACTCATTCAACAAGCACAGCGAGCAAGAGGGTATGGTCGTTTTAAAAAATCATTAAAAAATCGTATAAAGCTTTTTATTCCATTATTCGTACCGTTATTTATTCGTGCGCTTAAACGAGCGGAAGAGTTAGGAGAAGCGATGGAAGCAAGAGGCTATCAAAGTCGGGGCACCTATACAACTTGGAAAAAGAAACAGTGGCAAAGGAACGATACCTTCGCGCTCTCTCTTAGTATTGTACTGGCATGCCTCATTTTATGGCTTTAAGCAAAAAAGGAGAGAAATCATGGCAAGGTATGCATGTAAGCTTGCGTACGACGGGACAGAATACAGTGGCTACCAAGTGCAGCCTCAAAAAAGAACCGTGCAAGCTGTTATTGAGCAAGCGTTAACGAACATTCATAAGGGGGAGCATATCTCTGTAACGGCATCAGGAAGAACGGATGCCGGTGTACATGCGAAGGCGCAGGTCATCCATTTTGATTCTCACCTCCAAATGGCTCCTTCTAATTGGATACAAGCATTAAATGTTCATTTGCCAAACGATGTTGTAGTGGAAGAAGTAAGTGAAGTGGCAGAGGATTTTCATGCGCGATTCCACACAACGGGTAAAGAATATCGCTATTATATCCATCATGGCGAGGTGCCGAATGTGTTCCGCCGTCATCATGCCTTGCACATTAAACAACCTTTAGACGTGCCTGCTATGCAGACGGCTGCTCAGTATCTACTTGGTACGCACGACTTTTCTGCATTTTGTGCATCTAATACAGCCGTAGTTGATAAAGTTCGAACGATAGCAAGTGTATCCCTTCACCCAAATGGTGGAGAATTAGAATTTACGATTGCTGGTAATGGATTTCTTTACAATATGGTGCGTATTATCGTTGGCACCCTCATTGAAGTTGGATCCGGTAAGCGAGACGCAAGGGAAATGGAGACCATTTTGGCAAGCAAAGATCGAGCGTTCGCAGGAAAAACAGCACCAGCACAAGGGTTGTATTTATGGCAAGTTGATTATGAAAATAATCCATTTTAAAAAGAGGAAACACCCGGATAAGTTTTTTTAAATTGAATTGACTTTATCGCTTAATTATTGTATGATGTTAGATGGTAATTCTAAAGACCCACTGCCCCGGGTTGCGGAATGAGATCACATATTACGCTTTGTGTTTCTTGAACAGCCAGCTTAAAAAACACAAGCACAAATAGAGCAAGACAAAACACTTTGTTTTATTATTAGGAGGTTTAATGATGCGTACAACATATATGGCAAAGCCAAACGAAGTTGAGCGTAAGTGGTACGTTGTCGACGCTGAAGGTCAAACGCTTGGTCGTCTTTCTTCAGAAGTTGCTTCAATCCTACGCGGAAAACACAAACCAACATTTACACCACATGTAGACACTGGTGATCACGTGATCATCTTGAATGCAAGCAAAATCCAATTAACGGGTAACAAGCTTCAAGATAAGATCTACTATCGTCACACAAACCACCCAGGTGGATTAAAGCAAACAGCTGCACACGAAATGCGTGCAAACAAGCCTGAGCGTATGCTTGAGTTAGCGATCAAAGGAATGCTTCCAAAGAATACTTTAGGTCGTAAGCAAGGTATGAAGCTTCACGTATATGCAGGTTCTGAACACAATCATCAAGCACAAAAACCAGAAGCGTACGAGCTTCGCGGTTAATCTTTAGGAGGTAATGGATTATGGCTCAAGTACAATACTACGGCACAGGTCGTCGTAAGCATTCTGTAGCACGTGTTCGTCTCGTTCCTGGTGACGGAACAATCGTTGTAAACGGTCGTTCACTTGACGAATATTTCGGTCTTGACACATTAAAGCTTATCGTAAAACAACCACTTGTTGAAACAGGTGTTACTGGTCAATACAATGTCCATGTAAATGTACAAGGAGGCGGCTTTACAGGTCAAGCTGGTGCGATCCGTCATGGCGTAGCACGTGCGCTACTTCAAGTAGATCCTGATAACCGTCCATCGTTAAAAGCTGCTGGCTTCTTAACGCGTGATGCACGTATGAAAGAACGTAAAAAATACGGTCTTAAAGCAGCACGTCGTGCGCCTCAGTTCTCAAAACGTTAATATACTTGGTATATCAATGTTTACCCTCTTTGCTTCTATGGAGCAGAGAGGGTTTTTTTATATACAAAATTGTATTTGAATACCCATTGAATACCCCGAGCCAAAAATTCATGTACTTCTGGAACATCTCTGCTGTTTTCTCCTTTGTTTCATCGGTCACATTAGTATAGATATCTATTTATTCAGATAGAGGCTATTCGCTAGTATTCCTTCTATGAAAAAAGGTGCGCAAGAAACAGTATGCATCACACATAATTTAGAAGATATAAAAAAATCCAGCGCATAAAGAAAAGATGGTTGCGAAAACGATGCTGACTACATCCTTTGGTGTACCATTAAAGCGTAACCAGTCAACGTTAAATGTCCATTGGTTAAGAAAGGTGCTTCCAAAAAGCATCAACCAGCTGGATAAAAGAAGACCTAACGCAACCAGTTTGGTATCTGTAAAATCTATATATTTACTAGGATAATAAACTGGTTTAGTGAGCACCTTAGCGTCCTCTAACCATAAATCAAAAGCAAGCCTTGTAGCTCCTGATATTGATACATCATCTTCTTTCATGATACACCTCGCATCCTGCAACCATTCTGTAGCGAAAGAACAAGCTTTCTTGTATCGGTTAACTACTAACTTCTCTTTTTCCCATTCTTTCGTTAGTCCGCTAAGTTGTAAAGACTCCTTAACACTGTTAAGGGGTTTTTAGTTATAATTGAATACCCGTCAAAAAAAGTCCTACGACTATAAAACCAATTATAAGAATAAGTAGATAAAAATTTCCAATTGTGTTCAACTTTTTGATCAAATGAAAATATTACCATAAAATGACGCTTTAAACCCTTCGCATGTTGCACGTTTCGCCATTTTCAGCAAGTTAAAAATGAGTTCTTTACCATAGACTTATTTCTCATTTTAGTTGTTAGAGGGAGGTATTTTTGTATTTTTACATAAGCATTATGAGAGCAACAAAATACATAATTTTATTTAGGAGGTTCTAAAATGTCGAAAGTTAAAAAGTCGTTCTTGCCAATATTGTTGGCAATCGCGATGGTAAGTATGGGGTTCTCGCAAAATGCTGCTGTGGCCCAGACTAACGACGAGATGGAAGTACTTACAGGGAGTGCAGCTCAAGAATTTGTTGATGTGACACTTAACGCAGTACAAGAAGGTGAAATCGAGAACATTGCAGATGCATCGACTTATGATCTTGAAGGATCAGTTGTGTATACAGTTGGTGGTGGTGTTACGGTGGTTACATTACCGGTACAGGGTGAATATGCTATAATTAGTAATGTAACGGTATTCATCGATGAGCATAATAATGTATTACAGTCAAATGAGATGTTAGTGAGTCAGAATGATGAGGGTAACTTCAAAGTTGAAACGTATCTAGACGGGTCACTTTTGAAGTCTGTCGATACAGATCTTGCTTATATGGATGATGAAGAATTACTTTCAGAAAACACTGTAGACCCATCTGAAGTAGAAGTAATGGGTGTAGGCGCAGTAGCAGCTTGCATTGGAGCGGTGTTAGGTGTCGGTAGTGCGGCTTCATATCTTATCGCAGTTGGTTGCGGTGGTTCTTGTGTAGCACCTACTGCCGTAACGGCACCAATTTGCGCAGCATGTATTGGTGGTTTCGCGGTTGTTGGTGGTGCTGGTGTTACTGCAGTAGTTAATTGCTTCAATTTCCTGTGAGGTGTTTAAATGAATAAAGTCTTAGCTTTTTCCATTTTAGGGATGAGTTTAGCGGCAGCTGTTCTAATTATAGCGACACCTTTCTTGTTTGATCCGCCATATGGAAATGGATTAAAAATGGTGGTTGCAGGATCAACTATAGTATTTGTTATATTTTGCATTATGACATTAACGTTACGTCGTCGATTAAATCATGAAAAAGAATAGAAAGCATTGAGAAGTAGACGTATGTCTACTTCTTTTTTTTGATAACTACTCCGATCCGCTTTTCGAACTACTCATAAATGTTAAAAAATGGGTTGATTGCAGAGACTTGTCAAATAATTTATGTATATAATTAATTGGTAATTTTTGTATAATAAAAGGACATCTGATCACGGGTGTGATAAATAGAGGAAGGTGACAGACAATGTACGTAAAAATTTCGGAAAGGGGTGTTAATTCATGATTTCTATCCGAAAAAAAGGACTGTACGGTTTTATCTTTACAATGTTTCTTGGTTTACCCGGTCAAAGGGAATGAAGGTGAAATAAAGGACCATGAGCTTTTTGAGTTTGAAGCCTATATTAATCACAATGAAATTATAGATGGTACAGAACCCTTTGATAAGGTTGACACAGCAGGGAACGATTCAAGTCCAAATAACGGAATTGTTTGTTCATGGGATGATGTAACGTACCCTTTAAAGCAGTCCATAAAAGAGAAAAAATCCTGAACAGAACAAAGAAAAACTAGCTCCAATAAATATTGCACTTGCCTTACTTTTGCTCATCTTAATGAAGGAAGTGCTGAGTATTATTATGCTTGATAGTAAAGCAATTATTAGTAAAAGTACTGACATTTTACACCCCTAGATTAATTTTAAAGAGGAAAGAAATTTATTTCAAGGAGAGGAAGCGCCAATCAGAGCGGGATTTTACCACAACCGTGTTGAAGCAGATGGAGCTCTGCCTTACATTGATAGCCAAGGTTTAGCAATGAATGTTACTGTTAGATAGAATAGTAGTAAGAGGCTTGTAAATGAAAAGCTGGCTGAAGCAGATACTTTTTCTAGATTAAATTCTAGTATTAACTCTAGTAAAGATTCTTCGAATTTAAACCATTCTGTTGGAATCCTATTCTTTTATGGGTTATCACCTAATATTAATTATGATTATTTAGCAAACGACTTCTAATTGCTATGGTAGTATTTCTAAATACATATGATTCGGCCTCAGCACATGAAATAGTTGTCTATGTTCTTGAATCAGGTACGAACTTTTTTGTTTATATCAGAGACAATTAAGGGCTTAATGTAGCACCAATCCACGGGAATTAGAGATTCAATGCATCTTTCTAACAAGTGAGGTAAGGTGACTTGGAAAATTTTTTAAGAAGGCTATTAAAAGTTTTGTTTTGGACTGTAATATTTACTATAGTTCCTATGTATGTAGTGTTTTTAGCGGCTGACATTTATGACGTATATGTTCTTACTAAACAAGGTGGAAATGCATTATTTTGGACTTATGTATTCGGCACCATGGGATTAATGATTACTATTCCTTTAGCGACATTATCTTATTTGTTAGTTGTGTTTTTTGAGTGGAAAGATGGAGACAAAAAAAGAAAAGATAATTGATTTGCAGTATAGTTTTAGGTTTCATTTCATTTTGTAAAAGAAGATGAGAATTATGCAATAATATTTTAGAGCATGATGGTCATTCGCTTGAAGAGATACATTTTGTTAATGGTATTGATGGTCGTCGTTATACTTTTAACGAAGAGCGAATTTTAGAATCACTAGCGCAGCAGACGACGTTTAAATTACTGGTAATGAATTTCAAGTAATTAAACCAGAATTGGTTTCCGTTCGATTAGTTAGTGAAAATGAATATACCAAGATAGAAGAATTGCTGTATTATTTGCCTGATGTTGATCGTTATCTTCATTGCGAGTATCTTAAAGAGGGCAATTACGGCAATTTCGGATTTCGTTTACTAGTATATTAATAGAATTCAAAGCGTGTACGAGCTTAATAGCCTTATGCGCTTTTTATATGATAAGATTTTCGCAAGAGGTGGGGGAGAAATGAAGATTGTAGCGCGAAGGATCTGGCCGTTATTTGCATTACTGGTTCTAGCAGCAGTGGTTATGCGTTTCTTTACAGAATCCATTTGGCTAGACATCCTGTTTAATTTTTCAGTTGGAATAACGTTAACTTTTGTAGCGGTTGACATGTTATATGAAGAGCGAAAGAATAGCCGATGGCAGATTGTGATAATTGGATTTTGTGTGTTGCTGTTTCTAGTTGAAGGAATAGTGAATGTAATATCAGTTTTTTAAAGGTCTGCTTAAAAGCAGGTCTTTTTTACATTCTTGGTCTTACAGCCTAGATTGATGGCATAAAAAATAAGCAGGCAGAAGCCTACTTATAGATCTTCTATTGTCCAAACATCATTATCCAAAAGAATTAAATCTAAATTTAACTTTTTAGCTTCTATTTCCGCGGAAGCTAAATTAGCAAACGTTTTGTCCTTATAGTGTAAATCCTTTGAGGTTTCAGCAATCCCGTCAACGTACCGTACTACTCTGTACATGGGGCACTCTCCTTTGACAGCCAATATGTAAGCTGTAAAGCAATTGTCTCATAGGGAAACGATCAATGATAGAGGTATAACCGATTTACATACCCTTACAACTTTGTGGGTAAACATTTATTTCATTAGACAGCGTAAAATGCGTGTTTGCCCAAATGATCTATAAGACAGAGGACAGGACAAAAATGTTTTATATGTAGTGGAAATGAATCATAGTGGCGTTAGTCTAACTGGTTTTGAGGTAATGGATGCATGTCGTAACCCATACGGCGGTGTGTCTTCGTGAAAATTGGAGTTAAGCGTCATTTGATTGAATCCGTATCAACCTTTTGACTTTTCTATGCATGCTTTTTGCTTCTATTCCAGCATTATTTCTTGCTTTAATCTATCGTAGGCTTAAGAGAGGATCGGTAAACAACCTATTATGATAATGAAAGTAGCTCCTTTGCATAGCTGTAAAAAAGCATAAACTATACATGCTACCTCGGTTCTCACTCGCTAATAGCGCCAAACGAAACGCTCAAGCCTCTGGGGCGTTTTTTTGTATGTTTGATTTCCGCGCTTAATGTTCTCTTTGAAAAGTGATCATACTAAATAAATGAGAAGAGGGAGCCGAAATGAAACAATCATTAACAGTGAAAGATTATGGAGCGATAGGTAATCAAACAAATGATACAACGGCATTTCAGAAAATGTTTGCTGAAGAACGAGAGATCTATGTACCGAGAGGAATATATCATATTGATGAAACCATTAGGGTGTATGAAAATACGTCAGTCGTCATGGAAAATGGTGCTGTCATTCGTTGGAGAGGTCGTGCCAACCGATGTGTTTTTTTAAATGGGGAGTATGGGAATACAGAGATTTCTGGATATAGTGGTGATGGGAACATCTATTTTCAAGGAGGGATCATTGACTTAGGTGAAATCCCTTCTGGTGCGACAGGGTATGGGCCTATTGCTTGTGGGTGGGCTCATGCGGAAAACATTCACATGGAGAACGTAACGTTTACAGGTGGGTACAATAATCACTTTGTCGATATGACAGCTGTTAGGCGATCAAGCTACATCAATTGTGTCTTTAAAGATATGACTATTACAGGTGGCAATGTGTATGAAGCACTACAGATTGATATGTCGACAAATTCTGCCTTTCCACATTTCGGGGCGACGGATAATAAACCGAGTTATGACTGTGTTGTCGATCGGTGCACTTTCCGTAACGTTGCGATTGGCGTAGGTAGTCACGCATCTAGAGTAGTTGATGGGAAACAAATTATGTATAACGCGATTCGCATAACGAACTGTGCATTTTATAACATGAACGATCACGGTATTCGGCTAGACAGTTATGAAGGTGCCTATATTGAGGGAAATTACATTGATGGCACAGGTCAACATGGCATTTATGTTATTGGGGGTAAAGGCAACTTCATTGGTGCCAATTATCTAAAAGATATAAAGGGGCATGGTATTTGTCTTGTTGATAAAGGCATTGGTGGAACCAGCTATCCTGCTGCTATCTCCATCGTCCATGGATCGCGCATATTTAATTGTGAGCGATCAGCTGTACGCATTGTAAGAGGAAAAGGCATTGATGTGACACAAGTGAAAGCAATTAATAGTGGAGAAGACGGCTTAAGCGCTACGGATAGTGGCATGATTCGCTTTATGAACTGTGATGTGAAAAACGCTTCAACAACAGGCAATGGTCGTTTTAATGGCGTACGATTAAGTGGTGTTTCAGGTGGTCAACTATCTGGTTTAGATGTATCCAATAAAGGTCATTCCACGAATTATGCAAACGGCATACAAGTGACGAGCACGAGTCACAACATTAATACATTTGAAAACAGAATAGATAAGGGATCAAGCGGAAGGGTGAACATTGCTATAAACAATGGAAATCGTGTCGACGGTGAAACGTATTTAACAGAGCTATTAAATGTTAGTGGAGTCGGTCAAACCATTCGTTTAAACGACGATATTAATAACTATACGTCCATTATTGTTGGATCAGGGATCGTCAGTCGAAAAGAAACGACCCATTCTATAGCAAGAGGGTTTTACAATAATGGGTTTCGTAGAGGAGATGATGTGATCAATGTCGAAACGGCAAATGGCAGAATCATTATGGATGTGATTTCACCCACTGAATTAAGAATTGTTCGAGCAGATCATCCTGTAAGGGTCATAATAGGGAAACGATAACAGTCTTTTCTAGTGTGTACAATTTGTTTTAATTTATTGCAAGAACGGGCAGAAATCATTAACAATACATGAAGGAATTGCTGTGCTAACTTATGTATGGGTCAGCTCCCCGAGCTCATACTAGTTGAAAAAAGGGGAAATGGAACATGAGTCAGGTTGTTTCAATAGCCGATAAACGGCGGGAGAAGAAATGGGACTTTGAAAGAAAGATGTTGCGTAAAATTGATATCCGTAAAATGGAGAAAAATATACAAGAATGGATCAAGCCAATTATGCCCTTTCATTTACAGGCGTATCCCTTCTTAATTGATCAATGCATGGATGTGGTCATAGATGCGTTTTTACTTGGAACTGAGTACGGTAAATACGGATTTAAAGGAGAGCCTCTGCACCAGTCGAAAGGGAGATGTTTTGATGTGTTAGCGCATCTGTCTCACGATTTAGCTGCTACCTTGTCAGGATGGGGCAATAAAGGAATTGAGGAATCAACTGTTATAGCAACAGACATGCTTATTGGCTCATGGTGGGAAAAAGGATTTAACGAATCTTACAAGGCCCATAAAATGCGTTTAGTGTAATCATTCATATCTTCTTCTTGTCCACGTATATATAAAGTGAGACAAGGGGGAGACGGGATGAAACGATATCAGATCATTTTAATCACAACGGGATTGATGATGGCCATTATTCTTTTATGGGCGCGTTTTGACGCAGGTACAGAGGATTCGACTACATGGCACTTGCCGCTATCTGGAAAAGTGATCGTGCTAGACCCTGGTCATGGGGGAATGGATGGTGGCGCCAGTTCTAAAGAAGGTGTCTTGGAGAAAGAAGTCACCCTTGAAGTGTCAATAAAGCTACGTGATTATTTACAAGAAGCTGGTGCCCTCGTATTAATGACACGTGAAGAAGATGTGGATTTAGCAAATGAAGGAACAAAAAAGATTAAACACCGGAAAACCGAAGATTTAAAAAAGCGAGTAGAAATGGTGAATGA
Source organism: Shouchella oshimensis (assembly GCF_004375095.1). Classification (NCBI taxonomy): domain Bacteria; kingdom Bacillati; phylum Bacillota; class Bacilli; order Caryophanales; family Bacillaceae; genus Shouchella; species Shouchella oshimensis. Next base: position 64,209 of record NZ_SNUX01000002.1, read on the forward strand.
AAGCGACGCAGATTTTTTTATTTCCGTGCATATGAATGCCATTCCATCTCCTAAATGGCGTGGTGCTCAAACTTTCTACCACTTAAAAAATAAGCAAAATGAAGATTTAGCTGTTTTTATACAAGAAGAAATGAAGCGGAACCTTGAAAATACGAATCGCTATGCCAAACCAATCCATCACGTTTATTTATTAAAACAAGCGACGATTCCAGGCGCACTTATTGAAGCAGGTTTTTTATCAAACCCTGAAGAAGCATTATTACTTGAGACAGATGACTATCAGCAGAAAATGGCCGCTTCAATTTATGAGGGAATTCTTCGCTTTGCTTCAGGTGAAAAAGCACCAGCTGCAAATCCCTATGAATAAATGGATTCTTTGTTTGACGGTAGGCGCTCCCCTCAAGTAGGATAAGAGGTGGAGTGATGATATGTAATGGAAGCTTATCGTGTAAAAAAGGTGTTAAATAATAATGTTCTTATAGCGATTATAGATGAAGAAGAAGTCATACTAATTGGAAAAGGCATCGGCTTTAATAGGAAAAAGGATAGCACCGTTCCAAGTACGGAAGCAGAAAAAGTATTTGTTCTTAAAAATGAAAAAGAACAAAGAAGCTATTTGACCCTTTTACCGAATGTAGAAAAGTCTTTACTCGATGTAACAATAGAAGCAATTGAACTCATTTCAAAACGGTTAGGAGCTCCTTTAAACGAGCATATTCATGTTGGTCTAATGGATCACCTTTCATTTGCACAATCCAGAACGGCGGCTGGACTGCACATTAGCAACCCTTTTTTAACAGAAACAAAATTGCTTTATCCTAATGAGTATGCGATTGCAGTAGAAGTGCTTCATTTAATCGAGGAACGGTTACATATGAAGATGCAATCGGAAGAAGCTGGATTTATCGCCCTGCATATCCATAGCGCTGTTAAAAACAAAGATCTTGGAACGGTAAACGCTCATTCGCAGCTTGTTTCAAAACTGCTGGGCATTATAGAAGAGCAACTCGATATTGTTTTGGATAAAGAAAGCATTGATTATATGCGGCTTGTTCGCCATCTTCGGTTTACGATTGAACGGGTAGAAAATAACGAAGAAGTGGAAGAGGCAAAAGCCATTGATACCCTCTTGAAACAAGAGTATCCGCTATGCTATAATCTGTCTTGGAAGCTCATCAAAATTATGCAGCACTCTTTAGGGAAGCCTGTTTTTGATGCAGAAGCGGTTTATTTAACAATGCACTTACAACGAGTTCAACATAAATATAAATAGTCGTGTGACTGATTCGATCAGGCATGAGGTAAATGTGTACTGTCCATACTAGGGATAGTCTATTTTTCCTCATGCCTTTTTTGTTTGCTCACATAAAACCGTTTTCTTTTGCTTCACTACAATGAAAGTTGGGAGAGTCATGTTCAAAAAACTTTTTGGTAACCTGCAAAAAATCGGGAAAGCTTTAATGTTGCCAGTGGCCATGCTACCAGTGGCTGGTCTTCTTCTTGGAATAGGCGTTGCCTTGCAGATGGAAGAGACATTATCGTACTTACCATTTCTAGATGCAGGTTGGATTCAACATACTGCAGGGGTAATGGAAGCAGCCGGTGGAATTATTTTTGATAATCTTGCATTAATCTTTGCAGTTGGGGTCGCAATTGGCTTAGCTGGGGATGGTGCAGCAGCACTTGCAGCGCTAGTCGGTTACCTTGTCATGAATACGGTAATGGGGGAGTGGCTAGGCGTTACATCTGAGATGGTGGCAGATGATCCAGGTCTTGCACACGTCTTAGGAATCCCTACCTTACAGACAGGTGTGTTTGGAGGAATCTTAGTTGGGATTATTGCCGCGATTTGTTACAACCGTTTTCATGATATCGAGATGCCGGCATTCCTTGGATTCTTCGCCGGTAAGCGCTTTGTGCCGATTGTAACAGCTGCTATGACATTTATAGTAGCCTTACTATTATTAATCGTGTGGCCGCCAATTCAAACAGGTTTAAATGAAGTATCGGTTTTCTTATTGGAAACAGGACAATACTTTGCTGTCTTTTTCTTTGGCTTTATTAAACGTCTACTTATTCCGTTTGGTTTGCACCACATTTTTCATGCACCGTTCTGGTTTGAATTTGGACAATACACAAATGCAGCAGGAGAAATTGTTCGAGGCGATCAACTCATTTTCTTTGCGCAGCTCCGTGATGGCGTAGACATTACAGCGGGTCAGTTTATGGTTGGAGAATTCCCAATTATGATGTTCGGTTTGCCTGCAGCGGCATTAGCCATGTATCATGCAGCAAAACCGGAGAAAAAGAAAGTTGTTGCCGGATTAATGGTATCCGCAGCACTGACTTCTTTTTTAACAGGAATTACAGAACCACTTGAATTTATGTTCCTTTTTGTAGCGCCTGTATTATTTGTCATTCATGCATTATTGGATGGTATTTCGTTTGTTATTATGACGTACTTTAGCGTAAATGTTGGTTTTACGTTCTCTGGAGGGGCTATTGACTTCTTCTTATTTGGGATATTGCCAAATCAAGACGGTTGGTGGATAACCATTATTGTTGGTCTCATTTTTGCCGTTATTTACTACACTGTATTCCGCTTTGCTATTGTAAAGTTCAATTTAAAAACACCAGGACGTGAAGTGGAAGAAGCAACAAATGAAAAAGCAAAAGACAAAGGTGCTTTAGCCGGTCACATTTTAACAGCAATGGGTGGAAAAGAGAATATTGCTCATTTAGATGCCTGTATTACACGATTACGTGTGTCTGTTAACGACATTAAAGCAGTCGATAAGAAAGAACTAAAAAACCTTGGTGCCGCAGGTGTACTTGAAGTAGGAGATAACATTCAAGCAATCTTTGGACCACGCTCTGAGACGATAAAAGGACAAATGCAAGACATTATGTCTGGTAAAACGCCTCGAACGGTTGAAAGAAAGCCTGAAGATGAAGTGAAAAAGCAAGTAGAAGAGGCTCAGCCAGAAGCGTTACAGCAAGAGCAAGAATCAACCATAGCTTCACCAATGACAGGAAAACTCCTTTCAATTAATGAGGTACCAGACCAAGTGTTTGCTGAGAAAATGATGGGCGATGGCTTCGCGATTGAACCAACGGACGGAACGGTGGTCTCCCCAGTAGAAGGAAAAATTACAACAGTCTTTCCTACAAAACATGCGATTGGAATTACCTCTGTAACCGGTCGAGAAGTGTTGATCCACATTGGAATTGATACAGTGAAGTTAGGTGGAGAAGGCTTTACGGTTTACGTTGAAGAAGGACAATCCGTTCATCTTGGAGATAAGCTAGTTGAATTTGATGTAGCCTATATCTCAAAAAACGCAAAATCTACTGTTACACCAATTGTTTTCACTAACTTAGCAGAAGGTGAAACGGTTCAAGTAAGAACAGGGTCAGTAAGAGCTGGCGACGAGAACAAGATACAAATAAAATAAGTAAAACAAGTGGAACTAGAGTGCAATGCGCTCTAGTTCTTTCTTTATTTTATCTATGCTATACTAAAAGGAATTACGTGTTTGTTTCAAAGGATGGTGCAGAGGAATGACGGATCAAGAAATATTGGAAGCGCTAAAACGGGTAAAAGACCGGGATTTAGATAAAAGCATAGTGGATACAGGTGGCGTGCGTGAAATAAAAAATAAAAACGGAAATCTAAGCTTAAAAATAGCTTTGGCACGTACAGGAACGTCTGAACAAATGCAGGTGCAACAAGAAATTGTAAATGTTTTAAAAAGCGAAGGTGCTGCTTCGGTAGGTCTGCGTTTTGATACATTAACAGATGAAGAAATTCAATCACTAGGTGGAGCAAAAGAAGAGCCTTTTAAAGGCCCTGCATTACTTGCGCCAGATAGTAAAACCACCTTTATAACTGTAGCAAGTGGAAAAGGCGGAGTTGGAAAATCGACTGTAACGGTAAACACAGCAGTTGCATTAGCGCGTATTGGAAAGAAAGTCGGCATCATTGACGCGGATATTTATGGATTTAGTGTACCGGATATGATGGGCATTGAAGAACGACCGAAAGTCGTTGATAAACGCATTTATCCTGTTGAACGATTTGGGGTAAAAGTGATTTCAATGGGCTTCTTTGTTGAAGACAATGCACCTGTCATATGGAGAGGGCCAATGCTTGGAAAGATGATCAACCAATTTTTCTCCGAATGCGAATGGGGCGAGCTCGATTACCTTGTCTTAGATTTACCACCTGGCACTGGTGACGTAGCCCTTGATCTGCACTCCATGTTGCCTGATTCAAAAGAGCTTCTTGTCACAACTCCTCACGCTACCGCTGCATTTGTCGCTGCACGTGCAGGGGCGATGGCGATTAAAACAAACCATGAAATGCTTGGTGTTGTTGAGAATATGGCATATTTCGAAAGCCAAACAACAGGGGAAAAAGAATATGTATTTGGTCAAGGTGGCGGTCCTCGATTAGCGGAAGAGCTGAAGACAGACCTATTAGCGCAAATTCCATTAGGACAACCTGTCGTTGATGAAAACGATTTTGCTCCATCTATCTATGGAGAAGATCACCCAATCGGCGAAATTTATCAAGAACTAGCCCAAGCCATTGCTTTTAAGGTAGAACGATAAAAATAAGAGACTGAGCCCGACGGGGTTCAGTCTCTTATTCGTTTGAATTATCTTCTGAGTCTTTACTCTGCTTCTCAATGGCTTCATTCATTAGACCTGTCATTTTCGCTGCAAAATAAGGACTTTCTAACGCTTCACTCATAATCCCCATAATTTGTTCGCGGTATTCTTTTGATTTCATTAATTCCAACGCTTGCTCACCCATTTGTGGATCTTTGAGTATATCCATCATCATTTGTTGATAGTCGGGGTCCTTCATTAATGATTTAAGGATTTTCTCATTTTCCCCTTGCATACTTTCTGCAAAAGCTTTTGCAAACTCAGGGTCTTTCATGACTTCTTGCCAATACTTTTTGCCTTCATCAGATGTTAATGTGTCTTGAATGGTTTCTTTAACGAAAGCACTATCCATGACGATTTCTTCTCGCATATCTTCTTCTGCAATTAACTCATGTAACGCTTTCTTTCCTTCGTCTGTTTTCAATAGATCAATTACCATTTTTTTCGTACCTTCGTAATCGGTGTTCTGTTGTGCTTCTGTTTGGGCACAGCCACTTAGCGTAACGAATAGGAAGGATATAGATATGATTATGGCAAACGTATAGTTCTTCATACGCATAATGTGGAATCCTTTCTGTCTTGAATTTGCTTTTAGTGTTTGCCGTGCTTAAGAAAATATGCATAAACAAGCTGGTGTTTCTTTACTAAGGTTGCTACAATTAATAGTGGATTCTAAAAATGGGGGATTTGCTCGTGAACAGCAGGAAAGTTGTTTTTATATTTTGGTCGACGTTGCTTCTTGGAAGTATATCCGGCGGAATTGTTGGCGTTTTGACGAATCTAGACCGGTATCTCGGTGATGGTGCTGAGAATTTTTTGATTGGACTTGTTTGGATGCTTGGCATTAGTGCTGCATTTACACTTGTATCGCAAATGGGCTTTTTTGCATATTTATTTATACATCGTTTTGGTCTTGGTTTATCTCGATCGCATAAATTATGGAACCGCATCCAGTGGATACTGATTGCGTTCGTCTTTTTTGACTTAGTTTATTTTCGCTATATTGCGTTTGGCGAAAACAATTCTTTCTGGGGGTATTTTATTATCCCGACGGCTCTTTTTCTTTATGCAGTTATCATTGCAACAATTAAAGCAAGAGAAACGAATAAAGGAGCGTTTGTACCTGCGCTATTCTTTATGTTTGTCATTACAACGATTGAATGGATACCGGCTATCGTTGCAGATGATCCCAATTGGCTTATTTTATACCTTACACCTCTATTGGTAGGGAACACGTATCAACTGCTTCTCTTGCATCGGCTACATAAAAAAACCTGATCTTTTTACAGATCAGGTTTTATAATTTCTATTCTACTTCGGTGTTATCAGCATCTGTGTTCGACATTAACTCTTCGATGCTTGAAAATTTGAAGCCTTCCCGTTTTAACTCTTTCAAAACGTTTGGCAAAGCGGCAGCTGTTTGTTTTACCGTATCAGACGCATGAAACAATAACACATCTCCTGAACCGGTTTGATCGGTACTGTTTTTAATAATCGCTTCTGTACCTGGATTTTCATAGTCGTAAGAATTAATGCTCCAATGAATAATATCAAGATTTTGTTCTTCTGCAAGTTGCAATGTTTGTTTTGAAAATGCCCCATTCGGTGGTCGTAATAAGGTTGGAACTTCTCCTGTTATTTCTTCCAGTACTTGTTTACTTCTTCTCATATCTTGAACCACTTGATCCTCGTTTAACGACGTATAATTCTTATATTGATAGCCATGGCTACCGATGGTGTAACCTGCATCGGCAATTTCTTTCACTAAATTTGGATACGTCTCTGCCCAAGACGCTAACAGAAAGAAGGTTGCATGCTCAACATTCTCCTGCTCAAGAATGTCTACGATTGGTGAAACATTATGCTCCCCCCAACTGATATTGAAAGTAAGAGCGACCTTTTGGTCACTATCCTCCGCTTTATAAAATGCTTGAGGGCCATCTGGTGTTGAAAACACAGGAACATAATCCCGCTGTATAACTAGCCAACTTGCTACAAATAAAGCCGCTACGCAAATAAACAAAACCGGCTTCCACTTCGTTAAGTTAATGACCCAAATACCTTTCACTGCATTCGCTCCTTTAAACTCGTCCTCTTATAGTAAAGATATGTCTGTCCAAAAAAATTATGAATAAAATTGCTACGGTTTGAAAAGACTATTTTATTAGGTATTAGAGTGATAGGAGGAACGCCATGCGAGGGTTACTGATTTCAGAGAAAGAAACAAAGGAACTTGAGTACATATTAAAAAGAGAACTAGAAGAATTGCTCCTTGATTTAACGGATGAACGAATTGATCGGGTTGTCAAACAGTTAATGGTCGAGAAATATGAAATTGTCCTGAATCTATATAAACGTGTTTCATTACCGTGTGATCAAAAAGAATACGTCATTCAGTTGAATCATGTCATGAAAAAAAATAACCAAATGTAGTTGATTTTGTAGATTATTGATGATATAGTAGTCAATACCGCGTTAGAGGAACCAATATCTTCTAGAAAAAAGCAAAAAAACTTTTTCGAAAAAAGATTTGACTTTTCACTTGCGGTCGTGTAAAGTACTAAGAGTCGCCAAGAGAGATCGAGGCGCAAACGAGTTCTTTGAAAACTGAACAAAAGCCAAGCGTAAAAAGAGATACAAGGTATCTCGTCAATGAAGTTAGACACAGCTTTAAATTGTGCAAATGAGCAAGTCAAACACTTTTAACGGAGAGTTTGATCCTGGCTCAGGACGAACGCTGGCGGCGTGCCTAATACATGCAAGTCGAGCGGACAGAAGGGAGCTTGCTCCCGGACGTTAGCGGCGGACGGGTGAGTAACACGTAGGTAACCTGCCCCTTAGACTGGGATAACTCCGGGAAACCGGAGCTAATACGGGATAATAAAGAGAATCACCTGATTCTCTTTTGAAAGACGGTTTCGGCTGTCACTAAGGGATGGGCCTGCGGCGCATTAGCTAGTTGGTAAGGTAACGGCTTACCAAGGCGACGATGCGTAGCCGACCTGAGAGGGTGATCGGCCACACTGGGACTGAGACACGGCCCAGACTCCTACGGGAGGCAGCAGTAGGGAATCTTCCGCAATGGACGAAAGTCTGACGGAGCAACGCCGCGTGAGTGAGGAAGGCCTTCGGGTCGTAAAGCTCTGTTGTGAGGGAAGAACAAGTACCGGAGTAACTACCGGTACCTTGACGGTACCTCACCAGAAAGCCACGGCTAACTACGTGCCAGCAGCCGCGGTAATACGTAGGTGGCAAGCGTTGTCCGGAATTATTGGGCGTAAAGCGCGCGCAGGCGGCTTCTTAAGTCTGATGTGAAATCTCGGGGCTCAACCCCGAGCGGCCATTGGAAACTGGGAAGCTTGAGTGCAGAAGAGGAGAGTGGAATTCCACGTGTAGCGGTGAAATGCGTAGATATGTGGAGGAACACCAGTGGCGAAGGCGACTCTCTGGTCTGTAACTGACGCTGAGGCGCGAAAGCGTGGGGAGCAAACAGGATTAGATACCCTGGTAGTCCACGCCGTAAACGATGAGTGCTAGGTGTTAGGGGTTTCGATGCCCGTAGTGCCGAAGTAAACACATTAAGCACTCCGCCTGGGGAGTACGGCCGCAAGGCTGAAACTCAAAGGAATTGACGGGGACCCGCACAAGCAGTGGAGCATGTGGTTTAATTCGAAGCAACGCGAAGAACCTTACCAGGTCTTGACATCCTTTGACCACTCTGGAGACAGAGCTTCCCCTTCGGGGGCAAAGTGACAGGTGGTGCATGGTTGTCGTCAGCTCGTGTCGTGAGATGTTGGGTTAAGTCCCGCAACGAGCGCAACCCTTGATCTTAGTTGCCAGCATTTAGTTGGGCACTCTAAGGTGACTGCCGGTGACAAACCGGAGGAAGGTGGGGACGACGTCAAATCATCATGCCCCTTATGACCTGGGCTACACACGTGCTACAATGGATGGTACAAAGGGCAGCGAAACCGCGAGGTGGAGCCAATCCCATAAAGCCATTCTCAGTTCGGATTGTAGGCTGCAACTCGCCTACATGAAGCCGGAATTGCTAGTAATCGCGGATCAGCATGCCGCGGTGAATACGTTCCCGGGTCTTGTACACACCGCCCGTCACACCACGAGAGTTTGTAACACCCGAAGTCGGTGAGGTAACCTTTTGGAGCCAGCCGCCTAAGGTGGGACAAATGATTGGGGTGAAGTCGTAACAAGGTAGCCGTATCGGAAGGTGCGGCTGGATCACCTCCTTTCTATGGAGTATTTACTCTAGTCGATGTATGACCTCGGGTCATATAGCGCTTTGGATCTTTTGTTCAGTTTTGAATGAACTCTGTTTCATTCTTATAGTGTTTTGACAAAGAGAAACAAGAAAATCGAGGATGGTAGTGTTCGATTGAGAGAGCGTAGTTGTCTACGTGATTGAATGAGAAGCACGTGCCAGACGAAGAGATTCGCCGTTTATCTGACGTCAAACTTGGTTCTTTGAAAACTAAATCATAATCAATCAACTCAAATTAGTTTTGTTCATCGGTGTTACAACTGTTTGAACGAGACGTCAAGAATTCATAAACCTTTTAGGTTAACCAATTGCTTCGTTGAAGCAACAATGGATAAGTTAGAAAGGGCGCACGGTGAATGCCTTGGCACTAGGAGCCGATGAAGGACGCGACGAACAGCGATATGCTTCGGGGAGCTGTAAGTAAGCTTTGATCCGGAGATTTCCGAATGGGGGAACCCACCATCCGTAATGGGATGGTACTCCTGCCTGAACACATAGGGCAGGGTGAGGCAGACCCGGGGAACTGAAACATCTAAGTACCCGGAGGAAGAGAAAGCAAATGCGATTTCCTGAGTAGCGGCGAGCGAAACGGAATCAGCCCAAACCAAGAGGCTTGCCTCTTGGGGTTGTAGGACACTCTATACGGAGTTACAAAGAAACGGAGTAGGTGAATTGTCTGGAAAGACAAGCCGAAGAAGGTAACAGCCCTGTAGCTGAAACTTCGTTTCCTCCAGAGTGGATCCTGAGTACGGCGGGACACGTGAAACCCCGTCGGAATCCGGGAGGACCATCTCCCAAGGCTAAATACTCCCTAGTGACCGATAGTGAACCAGTACCGTGAGGGAAAGGTGAAAAGCACCCCGGAAGGGGAGTGAAAGAGATCCTGAAACCGTGTGCCTACAACTAGTCAGAGCCCGTTAACGGGTGATGGCGTGCCTTTTGTAGAATGAACCGGCGAGTTACGATAACGTGCAAGGTTAAGCTGATGAGGCGGAGCCGTAGCGAAAGCGAGTCTGAATAGGGCGAGTGAGTACGTTGTCGTAGACCCGAAACCGGGTGATCTACCCATGTCCAGGGTGAAGGTCGGGTAACACCGACTGGAGGCCCGAACCCACGCATGTTGAAAAATGCGGGGATGAGGTGTGGGTAGGGGTGAAATGCCAATCGAACTCGGAAATAGCTGGTTCTCCCCGAAATAGCTTTAGGGCTAGCCTCGAGTGATGAGTTTTGGAGGTAGAGCACTGATTGGACGAGGGGTCCCCACAGGATTACCGAATTCAGTCAAACTCCGAATGCCAAAAACTTTAACTCGGGAGTCAGACTGCGAGTGCTAAGATCCGTAGTCAAGAGGGAAACAGCCCAGACCATCAGCTAAGGTCCCCAAGTATACGTTAAGTGGAAAAGGATGTGGAGTTGCTTAGACAACCAGGATGTTGGCTTAGAAGCAGCCATCATTGAAAGAGTGCGTAATAGCTCACTGGTCGAGTGACTCTGCGCCGAAAATGTACCGGGGCTAAACGTATCACCGAAGCTATGGCAATCCCAGTAGGGATTGGGTAGGGGAGCGTTCCAAGGACTGTGAAGCTAGATCGTGAGGACTAGTGGAGTGCTTGGAAGTGAGAATGCCGGTATGAGTAGCGAAAAGAGGGGTGAGAATCCCCTCCGTCGAAAGCCCAAGGTTTCCTGAGGAAGGCTCGTCCGCTCAGGGTTAGTCGGGACCTAAGCCGAGGCCGAAAGGCGTAGGCGATGGACAACAGGTTGATATTCCTGTACCACCTCGTATTTGTTTGAACGATGGGGGGACGCAGAAAGGTAGGGTGAGCGCGCCGCTGGCTGTGCGCGTCGAAGCATGCAAGGCTGGAACATAGGCAAATCCGTGTTCCGTGAAGGCTGAGCTGTGACCGTGAAGGACCCAAGGGTCCGAAATCCCTGATCCTCCGCTGCCGAGAAAAGCCTCTAGTTAGAATACAGGTGCCCGTACCGCAAACCGACACAGGTAGGCGAGAAGAGAATTCTAAGACGCTCGGGAGAACTCTCGTTAAGGAACTCGGCAAAATGACCCCGTAACTTCGGGAGAAGGGGTGCTCTATTAGGGTGTTAAAGCCCGAGAGAGCCGCAGTGAATAGATCCAAGCGACTGTTTAGCAAAAACACAGGTCTCTGCGAAGCCGTAAGGCGAAGTATAGGGGCTGACACCTGCCCGGTGCTGGAAGGTTAAGAGGAGGGGTTATCCCGTAAGGGAGAAGCTCTGAATTGAAGCCCCAGTAAACGGCGGCCGTAACTATAACGGTCCTAAGGTAGCGAAATTCCTTGTCGGGTAAGTTCCGACCCGCACGAATGGTGCAACGACTTGGATACTGTCTCAACGAGAGACCCGGTGAAATTATAGTACCTGTGAAGATGCAGGTTACCCGCGACAGGACGGAAAGACCCCATGGAGCTTTACTGTAGCTTGATAGTGAGTGTTGGTACCATTTGTACAGGATAGGTAGGAGCCTTGGAAGCCGGAGCGCTAGCTTCGGTGGAGGCGTCGGTGGGATACTACCCTGATGGTGCTGACATTCTAACCTCGACCCGTGATCCGGGTCAGGGACATTGTCAGGTGGGCAGTTTGACTGGGGCGGTCGCCTCCTAAACAGTAACGGAGGCGCCCAAAGGTTCCCTCAGAATGGTTGGAAATCATTCGTAGAGTGCAAAGGCATAAGGGAGCTTGACTGCGAGACCTACAAGTCGAGCAGGGACGAAAGTCGGGCTTAGTGATCCGGCGGTGCCGTATGGAAGGGCCGTCGCTCAACGGATAAAAGCTACCCTGGGGATAACAGGCTTATCTCCCCCAAGAGTCCACATCGACGGGGAGGTTTGGCACCTCGATGTCGGCTCGTCGCATCCTGGGGCTGAAGTAGGTCCCAAGGGTTGGGCTGTTCGCCCATTAAAGCGGCACGCGAGCTGGGTTCAGAACGTCGTGAGACAGTTCGGTCCCTATCCGTCGCGGGCGTAGGAAATTTGAGAGGAGCTGTCCTTAGTACGAGAGGACCGGGATGGACATACCGCTGGTGTACCAGTTGTTCCGCCAGGAGCATCGCTGGGTAGCTACGTATGGACGGGATAAGTGCTGAAAGCATCTAAGCATGAAGCCCCCCTCAAGATGAGATTTCCCATGGCGTAAGCCAGTAAGACCCCTTAGAGATGATGAGGTTGATAGGTCAGAAGTGGAAGTGTGGCGACACATGGAGCGGACTGATACTAATCGGTCGAGGGCTTATCCTAAATTTCTTGAGTTTGAGTATGATGAT